>NZ_JAGXJN010000119.1 GCF_019091455.1 Chitinophaga sp. GbtcB8 | reverse complement strand
ATCAACCTGCTGGAAGAAGAATATAACCTGTACCAGAAACTTTTTGTTATTATTAACCCCCAGCTGGTGCAGCCGGACCTGCTCATTTTCCTCATTGCCCCTGTTCCCCAATTGCAGGCAAATATTAAAAAACGCAACCGCTCCTACGAGCAGCAGATAGAAGACAATTACCAGCAGAAAGTACACAACATGTACACCCAGTACCTGAAACAGCCCCCGGTACGGACCCTGATGATAGATACCACCAAAATTAATTTCCACGCCAACCCCACTGAATTTCAACGGATCCTGGATGCATAGGAGAAGGA
>NZ_JAGXJN010000118.1 GCF_019091455.1 Chitinophaga sp. GbtcB8 | reverse complement strand
CCAAGAGCAATTATATTGCAAGTTATCTAAGTTTTGCAATTTTTGCTTCTTTCGAGATAGCAATTCTTTGCTTCTCTTTATATTGCAATATTTGCAATTCATTGGTAGCGTTCATGATAGCAAGGTCTTTCAATGAAATGATCGAGCTAGCAAATTTTCCTTCCTTTGAAATATGCAGGCTAGTAAACTAACTCCCCCTTTATCATTATTGAAAACAAGGGAGAAATCAATGGCTAAAAATTTTTAATCATTATACAAGCCATATTACAAAATCATGTCACGATATTAAGAAACTTCAAGAAGGACATGAT
>NZ_JAGXJN010000117.1 GCF_019091455.1 Chitinophaga sp. GbtcB8 | reverse complement strand
TGGACTTACAAAATGCAGTGTGCTTAGTTTGAGCGATCTTTTAGAAGGTTATGTTTATGATTCTTATATATAATCCATTAGTATGCTAGCACTTGTGGCACTGTCATTATATGATTACTATATCATATTCGGGTTTTGTCAACCCAATATGGAAGGAGGTTCTTCAACTTCTTCATGTGAGTAGCTTTTTGTGTTTCAATGTAAAGCATATCTTCAGAATTAAATTTTTTTTATTGCTGTTTTTGTTGCCATATTTAAGATGGAGAATTAAATGATGGATTTTGTACTTTCGAGATAGTGTAAGTAATTAGAAT
>NZ_JAGXJN010000116.1 GCF_019091455.1 Chitinophaga sp. GbtcB8 | reverse complement strand
ACTTCTGAACTCCTTTTTCCCATGTCCTTCCCATGTTTTTCCCTTGTCCATCCCTGGTGAGGTCCATGTCAGGCCCATTCCCATCCGCACATTTGCATATCTGCATATCCGTACAATTCCTTATTTTGCCCTTAATGAAGATCAAGGACGTTATCCAGGCCATTGCATCCTTTGCGCCCCTGCAGTCCCAGGAAAGCTATGATAATGCAGGCCTGCTGTTCGGCAACCCCGGCTGGGAGCTTACCAAGGCCCTGCTTCCCCTGGATGTTACAGAGGCTGTAATAGGCGAGGCCCTGGCCCGCAGCTGTAACCTGGT
>NZ_JAGXJN010000115.1 GCF_019091455.1 Chitinophaga sp. GbtcB8 | reverse complement strand
GTATGCTCACTTACCGGCAGCTGGATGAACATGCTAACCGGCTGGCACATTACCTGCAAACAAAATATAGTGTAGGAAATGGAGTGCTGGTAGGTATTTTCCAGGAACGCAGCGAGTGGCAGGTGATCAGTATACTGGGGATCATGAAGGCAGGTGCGGCGTATGTGCCGGTAGATCCTGCTTACCCGCAGGAACGTATCCGTTATATTTTATCAGACAGTGATCTGCGTGTGTTGCTGGATGAGGCAGCGCTGTCACAATTCCGGGAGGAGCTTGCGGATTATCCTGTAACAGCCCTGCCCCGTACACTGCAGCCGGACGA
>NZ_JAGXJN010000114.1 GCF_019091455.1 Chitinophaga sp. GbtcB8 | reverse complement strand
TAGTACACGGTGTAATAAGAGGGGAAGAAATAACCATAACCGTGAAGGCCCCAATAGAACTGATCGTAAAAACCGCCCCTGCCAGTTCACTAGCCGGCATCGTACTTGCTGCTGTTGGAGGTGTCATCAATACGGGTCAGGTTCACGGCCTGCTGCGGTTTTGCACCTATATCCACCAGGGTATATCCTCTTGCCTGCATGGCCGATTTTACAGCTGCTAACAATTGTTTATCGTAGTCTGTGAGCGCACGTTCTGCCTCTGTACCATTGCTGGCTGCCGCCACAGAATCTACAATGCTGAAAGTAGCGTAGGAACTAAAATT
>NZ_JAGXJN010000113.1 GCF_019091455.1 Chitinophaga sp. GbtcB8 | reverse complement strand
GACCTGTTTGAAGCCGGAACGGTTAGCCGGATGCTATCGCACTACGAACAATTATTGCAGGCAGTAGTAAGCAATCCAGCATCAGCAATTGAAAAACTGGAAATACTTGGAGTAGTAGAAAAGCAACTACTGCTGCAAGGCTTCAATGATACAGAAATCGCGTATGCAACAGAAAAGACATTAGTAGATGTTTTTGAGGCGCAGGTTGCCCGTACTCCGGACCAGGTTGCCATTGTATCCGGTGAGTGTATGCTCACTTACCGGCAGCTGGATGAACATGCTAACCGGCTGGCACATTACCTGCAAACAAAATATAGTGTAGGA
>NZ_JAGXJN010000112.1 GCF_019091455.1 Chitinophaga sp. GbtcB8 | reverse complement strand
AAACTAAGCGGTCATGCTTTTGATTCCAGCTTATCATTAAAATTAGATACCGCAGCCACTAAAAATATCGTATACTAAGTGGCATGGGAAACCCTGGAACTCGGTCCTGTGTGCGATTACGTGGAAGTGATAGTCTCTGACCCCACCGTAGGTAAGTTCTACCGGGCCGTAGACCTGGATGATGATTACATACTGGCGCAGGACGGCCTGGATCCCAGCGAAGGCGATCCGCAGTTCCACCAGCAAATGGTATATGCAGTAGCCATGCCCACCATCAAAAACTTTGAAAGGGCGCTGGGCCGCAAGGTCCTCTGGGAATCGCGCCG
>NZ_JAGXJN010000111.1 GCF_019091455.1 Chitinophaga sp. GbtcB8 | reverse complement strand
TTATTAGCAATGATCATGCTCAAGGACTTGCTATCAATCTCAAATTTTTCTAAAGTTCCTTTTGTTAGGACCGGAGCGGCACTAAGAGGGGGGGGGGTGGATTAGTGCAGCGGATTAAAACATCGGTTTTGATAAATCTTTCGTACGGTAAAAATTGAACTTGAAAGCATATTCGTATAGTAGAGCAGCTAAGGTAATGAGTAAATAAAGCAAGTAAGGAAGTTTGCAGTAATGTGAATAGCAACAATGAAATGCAAGCCAGAGATTACGCCGTTTTTAAAGTGGTTCGGACAAATGACCCACATCCACTTGCAAGGCCCCACTTCGACG
>NZ_JAGXJN010000110.1 GCF_019091455.1 Chitinophaga sp. GbtcB8 | reverse complement strand
TGATTCTATTCGCCCGAAGATAACTAGAATGCCTCAATCAAGATGCTTGGAGGATGAGAACCCCTACTAGGCCTATGGCATCTAAACCTCCTTCTGCTCCTAGTAATCCTTCACTGCCAAAAAAATTGACAAGAGAAGAACTATGTGACCAATCAGCAAAGGGTCTTTGTTGGCATTACGATGAGCTATGGAACCACGATCATCACTATAAAAGGGGCTATCTCCTACTAATTGAAACTCTTGAGGATATGAAGGAGGATGTCCAGGAGCATGAGGAAGCGGTCATGGATGAAGAACAGCAGTCGATTGATATTACGATGCATGCCTTTGCCAATTA
>NZ_JAGXJN010000011.1 GCF_019091455.1 Chitinophaga sp. GbtcB8 | reverse complement strand
CACGCCTGGCATCTCCCAGCAACCAGTATTCAATATTGAATGCCTCTTGTCGGGGCAGGGATGTATATTCCGATACCGCTTCTGCGCCTTTCATTACATTAATTGCATTAATATAAAATTCAGCGGCTACGCGGGCGGGTTGTTTATCTTTTGAGAAGGTGAACATGCCTATGCCGGGATACAGGATCACTACGGGGTTGGCATCGCGTATAGCGGGTGAGTTAGGATGTTTGCAGGTGTTGTAATAGTCTGCATACATTTTGCGATAAGCGTCAAACTGCGGGGCCAGCTTTTCTTTCAGCTTTGCTACATCAGACAGGTCTTCCGTAGGCTGCAGGTTCAGCACCAGCGGGCTTATTTTGGTACGTAAAAAGTGGTCGGGGCAGCTGGTACCCATAGGCGCCAGGCGATCCAGGTCGTTGGAGTTGATGAACTGCAGTACACGCTCATCATCTGTAAAATGACCCACCATGCGGGTATAACCGGAGCATAAGCCACGCAGCACCGGCGCCAGTGCGGCGGCCTGCTGCAGACGGGTTTCTTTGGGTGCAGGCTGTGAGCGCGCGCCACCAAATACCGGTCCTTTTTTACCATGATTTTCTTCCAGGTAAGCGGCACAGCGCTCTATTACTTCCAGGGTGTTGATGTAGCTTTCATAAGCAGTATCGCCCCAGGTGAACAGGCCGTGTGAGCCCAGCATAATGCCGCGGATACCCGGGTTTTCGTTGAGGCACTGGCGTAATTTCAGGCCCAGGTCAAAACCGGGACGCTGCCATTCCACCCAGCCAATGGTGCCGTTAAACAGCTCCTGCGTGATCTTTTTACCGTCTTTTGCAGCTGCTATAGCAATGGCAGCATCCGGGTGCAGGTGATCAATATGTTTAAAGGGCAGGAATCCATGTAAAGGCGTATCGATAGAGGGGGCTTTGGAGCTGAGGTCAAAAATGCAGTGGTTAAAAAGCTCCACCATTTCATCTTCAAACTCAATGCCACGGTAAATATTTTCCAGTGCGCGCAGGCGCTCTACATACAATGCTGCCAGCCCGCTTTTTTTCAGTGTACCCAGGTCGCCGCCGGAACCTTTCACCCACATTACTTCTGTTTGTTTACCGGTTAAAGGGTCGGTAGACATTACCTTGCAGGACGTATTACCGCCACCGTAGTTGGTAAGCCGCAGATCGGCGCCCAGCAGGTTAGAACGGTAAATTAACAAAGCCACTTCATCACCAGCCAGGGATGCGGCTTTGGCTTCGTCCCATAAATAACTTACATGTTTGAAATTAGTAGATGCAGAAACTGACATATTGTGTGTACTTTATTTTTGTTTTAGCTGAAAGCATAAAGCCGAAAGCATAAAGCTCTCTGTGTTTTGCTTTCTCTGTTTTGCTTTGTGCTTTGTGCTTTACGCTTTATGCTTACTCCAGCGAATTACCATATCCCACTAACAACACAGATATCATAATAGTAATGATCCCCGCTATGATGGTGCCGTATGTTTTTGAGCTTACCCCTTTCCACTCTCTTAACGTAATGCCCCACAGGCTGGATACCATGATGATAAACGCCATGTGCAGGATCCAGGAGCTGGCGCCGTTACCCAGCTTACTTTCGCCCATCCCGTAAAAGAAGAATTGCAGGAACCAGGTGGTGCCGGCAATAGCGGCAAACAAATAATTGCTGGCCAGCGGGGTGGATTTATCCGTGTAATTACCAAAGGTCTTATTACGCGCGTTTAACAGCATGCACCAGCATAAGTTGGTAGTAAGCCCGCCCCAGAGCAGCACTACAAAGATCACGTTATTCTGAAACAGCGGGTTGCTGCCCTGCTGTACGGCTATCTCCGCCATGGGTTTACCGGCTTCAATACCAAAGTTAAAACAGGCGCTTAAGATGCCTGATACGGTGGCTACCAGCAGCCCCTTACGCAGGTTAAACTCCTGTATGCTCTCTTTCTTCTTGTCTTCCGGTAATTCCCTTTCTTTCATTACCCCCGCCTTACCGCAAATAGCAATGCCTAATAAACATACTACTACCCCGGCCAGCACCAGCAAACCGCTGTTGCTGTGCAGCATGGAGGAAAAGGTTACAGCGCCTGCCTCATGCCCGAACAGATCGCGGTAAATAGGCGGTATCAATGAACCAAATGCAGAGGTATAACCCAGCGCTACGGACATCCCCAATGACAAACCCAGGTAGCGCATGGCCAGGCCAAACGTTAACCCGCCAATGCCCCAGAGCACGCCCATGAAATAGGTCCAGAAAAGTGTGGTGCTGCTGGTGTTGCGGATAATAGCCAGGAAATCCGGCACGGTGATCCAGGCAGCCAGGAAGGGTACTATAAGCCAGGAAAAGAAACCACCTACGATCCAATAACTTTCCCAGGCCCAGTTCTTTACTTTCTTGTATGGGATATAGAAACTACCGGAAGCAAAACCTCCGATGAAATGAAAAAAAACGCCTAAAATAGCTTGCATAAATGTGGAATTGTATTTTATATCAGTCCTTTTTAGCGCTTAACGCTAAAAGCTTAATGCTTAGTGCATTTGCCAGGATGACTAAAAATAAAGAAAGGTGGAGAAGGAACTATCCTATACATACCTAGTGTTGATTACGCTGAAAGCCGAATGCTTAACGCTGAATGCTGATTATGTAGGTTTGCGCACGGACATCCCCCCGGCTGCGTTAGCGTTCGGCGTTAAGCATTCAGCGTTTTGCATTCAGCGTGATTATAAAAAGAGTTCCGCCAGTAGCTCATAGGACCGGAGGCGGTCTTCAAAATGATCTGTGATGGTGGCAATTACAATTTCATCTACCTCATAATCATCGGCCAGCTGCAGCAGCTGTTCCTTTACCTGCGGCGGGGTACCAGTGATCATACGGCCGCGGTTATGCAGCACCCGCTCCCACTCTGCCGGGGAATATTCGTAGTCCTTTATCTCGTCGTAAGAAGGTACTACATCTACCCGGCCTTTTTCCAGGTTTAGCAGGCGATGGTCCATTACAGACTGCAGCTGCTGTGCCTTTTCGGCTGTATCTGCACAAAAAACAAAAATGCCCACGCTGGCCTGTGGCTCCTGCAGCCAGGGCGAGGGGCGGAACTGCTCCCGGTAATTTTGCAGCGCCTGCGGGCCGCCTACGGGGTAAATGAAATGGGCAAAGGAAAGGGCTATGCCATAATGAGCGGCCAGCAAGCCGCTTTCCCCACTGGATGTAAGCATCCAGAGACCGGGCATGGTATCTATATGCGGAATGGCTTTTACCTTTTCGTGTATAGAGCCGGTATTGGCATTCTCACTCAGGTAAGCCTGCAGATCGGCCACCTGCTGCACAAATTCCCGGGGATTAAAACTGTTGGATGGGTTGAGCAAATGCGCCGTAATACGGTCGCCACCCGGAGCCCGGCCTATGCCCAGGTCAATACGCTCCGGGTACAGGGCTTCCAGCAAACGGAAGTTCTCCGCTACTTTTAAGGTGCTGTGATTGGGCAGCATTACGCCGCCGGAACCTACCCGGATGCGCTCAGAGGCTGCTGCCAGGCGGGCAATCAATATTTCCGGGGCAGAGCCGGCTAATGTAGCGGTATTGTGATGTTCTGATACCCAGTAACGGGTAAACCCTAAACGGTCTGCTAATTGCACCAGTTGAACGCTTTCCTGTAGTGCTTCCACGGCATTGCTGCCTTTACGGATGGGAGATTGGTCTAAAACGCTGAGCTTAAGTTTCTTTTGTCGTGCCATAGTAATTGAAATGTGGCAACGGTTGCAGGCAGGAACAATGAGTAATTACGAATTGTCAATTACGAATTACGTATTGCGAGGAGCAAATATAACGATTGTTGGTGGATTTGGGGTAATGAGCAATTTGTAATTCACCTCAGCTTTTGGCTGAAGACAGCCTGCTATATCCCTGCACAGCCCTGATCTCCGCATAACTTACCTCATCGCCTAAACGCTGGCGGATAGCGCCGGCTGCAGCGGCTCCCATAGAGGCAAGGAGCGGCATGATCTTATCTATTTTTTCCTTGGATACAAAACTTTCCAGCGCCAGCTCACCGGCCCCTACGCATTGGGCCAGGTGCCCCTCTACCGTACCAATGGTAAGCTGCCTTATGTCCGCAATTTCTGCTATGCTTTTACCACCCAGGTACAGCTCCAGGCTGCCACGGCGGCTGCTGCCCACTTCTGCCTTCTGTTTTCCCGGCTTCGCGGCAGTGGTTTGGTTGCGTAGCTGGCTATGATCTGTTAAGCCGGCATTAAAGGTAGTATCACAATAACTGGCCTTCCATACCTGCTGCAGCTTTAACCACAGCGCGGCTTCCAGGGTTTCCAGCTGGTCCTGGTACTTACGCTGTTTGGCGCCTTTTACCGTTGCCTTATGCTCCTGCAAGGGTTTGATCAGCTCATCATACACCGCCTGCGTAAAATAACCAATGGCTTTATTCATGCGCTCCTGTATAGACGATGGATCGGCCGTTTGCACTACCACATCCAGCAGGCTCCCTAACTGCTGCCGGAACTTCTGGGCTACCTCCTGCTGGCGTACAGCCTTTTGCTGTAAAGTGCTGTTTAATAACAGCGCGGCTTCCATATCCGGCAGTTTTTTACCTGGCAGCCAGGCGGCATGCGCCTGTAAAGCCAGCAGCAATTTCTGCCAGTTAAATACCTGCTTCAGACTGTTTGACCAGAATACGCGCCGTTCCATATCCAGCAGCACTTCCAGCTCATTGGCCGCATTTTCCTTAGCGGCAAAAGCAATCACCTGCTCGTCATTCCGGATAGCGGCGGCATGAATGCGGGAATGCAGCACCAGCCCTTCCAGCGAGGTACAGCGGCTTAGGGCCACATATACCTGCCCGGGCGCAAAGGCGCTGCCGGCATCAATAATGGCCTTTTCAAACGTGAGGCCCTGGCTTTTATGAATGGTAATGGCCCAGGCCAGGCGGATAGGATACTGGGTAAAGCTGCCCAGCTCCTCTTCTTCTATACGGTTATCGGTTTTATTATGCGTGTAGCGGATGTTGCGCCAGGTTTCCTTTTCCAGCTGCAGGTCTTCCCCGCTGCCGGCCAGCGTAACAATAATGCGGTCTTTATCAATAGATCTTACCGTGGCTATTTTACCGTTGTAATAACGTTTTACTTCTGCCAGGTCGTTCTTAATGAACATTACCTGCGCCCCGGGTTTCAGCTGCAGCACCAGCTCTGTGGGCAGGGCTTTATCACTGAAATCGCCTTCTACAGTGCCCTCAAAACGGTGAACAGGCCCAGGCACGGCCGCCAGGCGGCTGGCATTAATTTCATCGGCCCGGCGGTTATGCGTGGTTAATACAATATACTGCTGCTCCTGGCCGGTAAAGGATGGCTGGTAGCGCTGGTTCAGCAATTCCAGCTGTGCCGCGGTGGCATTATTATTACGGATACCGTTCAGCAGGTCAATAAAAGCGGCTTCATTCTGCCGGTAGATCTTTTTCAGCTCCACATATAAGGGCGGCGCTTCTTCCAGCACTTTGGCATGAAAGAAGAATACACCGGCATAATGTTCTTTTAAGATCTGCCATTCAGAATCCGGCACTACGGGCGGCAGCTGGAACAGATCGCCAATGAACAGCACCTGCACCCCGCCAAAAGGCAACAAGGGCTGGTTACGGAAATGGCGCAAAATAGCGTCTATAGCGTCCAGTGAGTCGGCCCGCACCATGCTCACCTCGTCAATGATCAGCAGCTCCAGGTCGCGCAGGATCTCTTTCTTATCATGGTTAAAACGGATGCTGCGGAATAACGCATGCCGGTCCATGCTTACATCATCATCCTGCCCAAAACCTCTTTTGGTGCCGGGTATGAACGGACCAAAGGGCAGCTGGAAAAATGAGTGCATGGTAACGCCGCCGGCATTAATAGCGGCTACACCTGTAGGGGCTATCACTACCGTATTTTTGGCAGTGTACTCCCTGATATGTTTCAGGAAAGTGGTTTTACCTGTGCCGGCTTTACCGGTTAAAAAGATATGGCGGTTGGTTTGCTGTATAAAATCTGCCGCCAGTTGAAACATGGTGTTGCTGCTATCTGTTGGGGGCATAAATTAAAATGTAAAGCGGCGAAGATAGCGAAAAAAATAAAAAGCCCGCTGCGGCTGGTTAGGCTATTCAATATTAAACCAGGCAACGGGCAAAACTTCTTGGGTGTTATCAACTTTTTTGAAACTCACCACAAAGGAAAAGAAGGAGCCCCGGTAATTATTATCTAAAAGGTCATAATAACAGTGCAAAACGTTTGGCAGGCTGTTCAGACTTTGGCATGATTTTTTGTTAAGAGGGTTGTAATTTGTAATTGTAATCCAACTATTTACGGGCATAACAACCTTTTCCCGCCATAACCATTCACCCTCTTTATAATTGTTTTTAACATGCCGGCCGTTTAGCCGGTGATGCCAACTTTGTATTTTGTTAATTGTTGTAATGACGGTGCATGAAGGATAAACTGTTCACCATATCTTTTTCGCCCGGACCTGTAAAACGCCTGCTGGCACAGCTGGCAGCGGCTTTTGAACCTTATGGCAAAAGCACAGTGAAGGCGGAGCATAACCGTATTTACCTGCCGCGGGCACTGGGTAACGGTTTTATTGAATACCGGGAGCTGTTTAACGGCCTCTCCTGCCTGTTATGTGATGTTACCTGGCAGCAGCAGGCATTACTGGTATGCCCGCTGCAAAAAAAGGAGCATTATTATATGAGCGGCTGCCGCTACGGCTTTCAGCAGCCTTATTTTACAGATACCAACCATACGGGGCAAGACCTTTCCATTCACAGCGATTGCCTTTTTGTATACAGCACACAGCTAAGCAGCAGCTTTCTTTTCCCGGCAGGCCAACGGCAACGGGTATATGTAATGATGATGACGCACAGCTTTGCCATGGAGGAGCTACGCCTGGCCGCTGATACCCCCCGGCAGGGGCTGATCCAGGATTTTATTCAGCAGCAGCCCTTTAGCAGCATTATACCGCTGCCATTAAGCGTACAGCACCGTATGGATCAAACCTTTGAGCAGCTCAGCGAAGGGCCCAACACTACTTTCATTCACCGCCCCGCGCTGATCAGCGCCGCCTATAACCTGCTACACCAATGGTACCTGCACTTTTTTACGATGGAAGAACAGCAGGAAGCTTATTATGATACCAACCTGCAGGATGTGATCAGGGTGAAAGACCTTTACGTGAGCGACTTTGGCGCACCTCCCCTTACGGTGGAAGAGCTGGCACGCATGTGCAACATGAGCGTTACAAAATTCAAGAGCGTGTTTAAATCCATGTTTGGGATGAGCTGTTACCAGTATTACCAGGCGCAGCGCATGGAGTATGCCAAACAGCTGCTGGGCAGGCAGCAGCACCCTATCAAGGAAATATCCTACATGACCGGTTTTCAGAACACTGCCAACTTTACCCGTTCTTTTAAAAAAGCATTTGACATATTGCCAAGGGATTTTCAGAAAGTAGTACGGAATATGGAACAGTAAAAAAAATGGAGGTAATAAAGATTACCTCCCGTACATTTTCAGTTCTAATCTGTAATAACAATTAAACACCTGCAAAGCAGGGTCGCTTTGGCCTAAAAGTAGACAACCCCGTTGGCACCGAATTGCCAATTCGGGCATAATAACAGTTCATTCCGGCAATAATTATTCATTCGCTTTTTTCCGCAGCTGCTCAAGTAGCTGCAGCCCAAGCAGCCCGCTGATAGGGCCGCCGCCGTTATCACTGCCATTGATCAGCACATCCGGCATAATGCGCACGTGCTGCTCGCCAATGGATTCCATTACTTTCAGCTGCGTAAAGTTATCGCCCCCCATGGCCTCTACAGCCAGGCGGTATGCTTCTGCGCTGGACTTACCAATGGCCAGGATCTTTTCCGCCTCTGCATTACCGGTGCGGGATATTCTTTCTGCATCGGCCACGGCTATCCATTCTGTGCGTTCTGCTTCTGCCTTAGCCAGCAGCCTTACCTTTTCCGCTTCACCACCGGCCAGCAGCTTTAAACGGTCGGCTTCTGCATTGGCCTGCAAACGCACGCTGTTGGCGTCACCGGTGGCTTTCTTTACAGAAGCATCGGCTATTCTTTCCGCGATCAGCACACCCTGGTCGGCCTTCACAATTTCTTTCTGCATTTCTGCAATGGCAGTTTCTTTTTCCAGGGTCTGGCGGGTTTCCTGCGCCTTCATCTGTGTTTCGTAAGTTACCTTCTGCTCTTCGGCCAGCTTACGGTCTGTTAAGGTTTTCATCAGGCTATCCGGCGGCACAATGTCGCCTATCAGGGTATCCACCCCATGCACATTATATTGCTCCAATACGCGGCCAATATGGCTTCTGGCGCTCTCCTGCCGTTCCTTACGGCTTTTCAGGAAGTCGATGGCATCTGCATCCTGGGCGGAGTTACGGAAATAGTTACCAATAGTAGGCTCCTGCACCTGTGTTACCAGGTTGCTCATGTTACCGAAACGCGCAATTACCTTAGGCGCTTCTGTAGTGGGTATGTGAATGATCTGTGCTACGTCCAGGTTAAAAGTAAAACCGTCTTTACTACGCACGGTAATGGTAGAAAGATTTTTGTCCAGCTGATGCGCTTCACTGCGTGCAGAGGCCCAGTTCAGCACCAGGTTGGTAGTTGGCACCATTTCAATTTTCATGATGTACGGGTTAATGGGATACTTACCGGGGCCTAACGGCTCCGCCCATACGCCTTTATGGCCCCTGGCCACAATGTTACCATGTTTGAACTCCACTCCGCTCAGGTCTTCGCCATCCTGGCCCACAAAGGAGATCACCACGCCTACATGCCCGATGGAAATTTCCGTCATGCGCACCATTTCCACTTTGGCAAACCAGGGGTTCAGGAAGTAGGAACCAGCCAGCATTACCTGCTCCTGCAGGCCTTTGTAGCCGCCGTTTTCCAGGAAGGTATCCACATCCTGGAACTTGTTATGCCCTGCCATGGGCTTACCTGCTATCTGCCCGTCTTCAATGGCCTTACCTTCCAGCGTGGTTACGATGCCCACGGCATTTTCAGGTATGCTTACCATATCGGTCATTTCCAGCTCAAACAAAAAGGTGTTGATGCGGTAAGAGCCGGGTGTGATGATGGCTGTTTGCCGGCCTTTGCGGCCGCCGTTCTCCAGGAAAGCGCGCGCATCCTGGAAAGCATCGCAGGGTACCTTGCGGGCCAGTATGGAGCCGGTTTCCAGCTCCCCGCCGTCTTTTGCCAGCACCAGGCCAATTTTGCCGGTGGGTATAATAGTAAAGGCCTGAAAAGTAACGGAATACTGCCAGATCCATTTCCAGAAATATACACCGGGGGCCAGTGTTTGCGCCTGGAAACCGGCTTCGCCATTCAGCGCAATAATGCGGCCTTCCGGCAGCTCCTGCTTACCGAACAGTACAAACTTTTTAGTAACCAGGCCTATACGGTCTTCCGGTACTATTACTACGCCAAAGAATACCCGCAAAATAAGGCGGTAAAAAACAAGGCATAGTAAGGGTATGCCGATGAGCATCACCCATCTGATGATTTCTGCGTTTTGCATTTTGATTAGGGATTTATGATAATTGTGATGTTAGCCACCAACCGCCGCAAAGCGGTAGTTCAGGCAGTAAAAGGTACAGGTACTGGTACGTGCAAGCACACGATGCCTGATATACGGTACAGGGGCCTTTGCTGTTTATTAAACGATAGCCGGGGGCGGTGAGGTATTGAAGTGAGAGGCAACAAAAACTTTAAAGAAGTTGATCGAATGATCGTCCGTTTTCATTTTAGGTTGTAATTATTATTACCACACAAAGTTTATACTTTTTTTTGATCTGCGCAAGAATTTAATAGAAATAATATTTGGGGGAATATTAATTTACATACGGCCTGCAAACAACACAACAGTTACTATCACAATACGTTAGATAAAGGGAGGCATTGCTATTAATACCTGTAACCTTATTACAGCTCCGGTGTTCAAATAACTACCCTCATAAAGTATCCTTATGCGCCAGTTCAACAATCCACATATCTTAATTGATCTTAATTCTCTTACGTATTATTAACCATTAGTTAATGCAAAAGAAGATACGTAATTCTGCATGGAAAATTCGTTAATGCTGCAGTGACTGCGGTTTGATTACAGGAATAAAAAAGCCGGATAAAAATCCGGCTTCTTATCTACGCTACTTCAGCTTAGATCCGCTCTGTTCAAGCCGGGACCTAAAAATTTAGCCTGAACGTATACACGTAGTGGTCATATAATGCGACCAATGTTTTATTGAACACCCGGAAGCTGCGTATTTTCTTTTCTCCCAGGTTGGGCAGGTAAAAACTGAAATGATAAGTGCCGTCTTTCAATGAATACACGTCGATTACAGACACCTTATCAAATTCCTCTTTCCGTTCATTGTTGGCCATCAGTTTTGAATTTACATACAGCCACTGGGTGTCCATACAGCTTAAGCGGTTTACCACGCCGGAGGGCGAGGAAACGGTGCTTTTGCCAACGTCTACCATGGAGGATACCTTGATGTGAGCATGGGCGGTAGTGTCAATAGTCCGGCCTTTGTATAGTACGTTCAGGTTAGTGTCCATACACAAAAACTGGTTACGGTAGTAGTACATGTACATGAGTTTTGCCGTATTAGGCTCGTAGCTCAGTACACCGTCTGTGCAGAACACACCGTCTATCTGCTTCTCCAGCAACGGCGGAGATGGCCGCAGGTAGGCCGTTTCCGAGGTACGTTTTACCAGTATGTTCTGTTGCCAGGCGCTGTCATAGGTTCGCATTATAAAAGAGGCGGGGGATAATGGCCGGGCATTAAAGAACTGGCGGCGCCCTTCGGGCAGGCGGCTGAGGAGAGTGTCTGGCAGCAGCGTGTGCAATAAAGTGCCCTGCAGGCCAGCCATCATATAGAGGTGCGGTGAGTCGATCTCGATGGTAACCGGTCCGGCCAGCCTTGTTTCCGGCGGCAATGTTAACCACATATGCCCTGTATCTGACAACGTATAATTAGTGGTCAGGATAAAAGTGGCAGCTGTGGCATTGCCCAGGAAAATACGGGTAGGCGTAGCTCCTGCAATGTAGAAGGAGTTATACTTAACATCCAGTATTTTTTCCGGAACGGCACGGTGCGGCGGAATGAGCCGGATGAAACCATTAGGCCGGTGGTTAATTTTATCTGATGCGACGTACAACACCCATATAGCTGCAATGCTTAGCAGAAAACAGGCAATAGCAATTCCTATCCTTCCCCGGCGACGCCGGAGTAAGCGAAACAGACGTTTGAACATAATACCTTAGTTTATTAACCCCACTATCGTCATAGCTGGTTACCTATTTGCCCATGCTGATCAGTTACAACCGGTAGAACGGCGTAACGCAGGAGGTACCCTGGTAGAAGGTAGTAGTAAGGGAGCCTGAGACAGAAGAACAGATAGTTCCTGTATTTTCTGTACTACAGTCTGCAGGCAAAGATCTTGGATAAAGGCATTGTGGCCCTGTCGCCGTATCCGTGTAACGCACACTAATTCTACGGGCATTGGCTTTTGTAACAAATGCACCAATAGCTACCAGCGCCAATGTGCAGGCGGTTAAAATTACTTTCTTTTTCATGCTGAAGGACTTTGGTTGAAAAAGTTTTTGTGTTGTTCCCAAATTTTCGCAGGTTTTCGGATGTTCCTGTTTCTTTGATATATTAAATGAGATGTGAAATGCTTAGTGGCATATAAGCAAAAGAAGTGGCAAGGCTGTGTCTCCCCAACGATTAATTTTTTCACCTAACAATCTGTATTTTGTGTCTTTATATTTTTCCCCGCTTCCCCCCGGGACTGGACATACCAGTAATAATTTTATAATATAATGGCTAATCTACAAGTATTCTTCGATTTTTTCCTAATTGTACCCCTGATTTTGAGTTAAATTTTTGTTTAGCATAAGCTCGTTCTGCGGGATGGGATAAAGTGTGTCCATAGGCTGCCAGCCCGGCGCCTTTTCATTGTTCAGTACTGTATTGGCCTGGCCGGTGCGTTTCAGATCCAGCCAGCGGTGTCCCCATTCTGTAAATAATTCTACCTGCCGCTCATGGGCAATGGCGTTTAATAAGGCCGGTTCACTGTTAGCAGTAGTGCCCGGCAGGCCGGCACGCCGGCGGATGAGGTCAACGTCTTCTTTTGCACCATCAAGATCACCCAGGTGTACACGGGCTTCTGCCCGTACCAGGTATTGTTCTGCCAGGCGGAGCACCATAGATGCTTCATTAATGGCTGTGTCGCTCTTGACCTTATATTTATATGGGAAATAATACTTTCCGGCAGCGCCCACTGTAATACTATCTACCCAGCTGCTCCGGCGCTGGTCGTCATTTTCAAACACGTTTAATAAAGAGCTGCTTAAAACCGAAGAATTGGTTTCCCCGGTGGCAGGCGCCCTTGTAAGTATAAAATTCTTACCCTCCCAGGTATTTACGCCCGCGCTGTTGGATAATAATTGCCAGATGGCCTCATTACTTTTTATAAGAAATACCTTATTCAGCGACTTCTCTAACTGATAAGTAGTTGTAGTATTGATCACTTTTCCAGCCTGCGTTGCCGCCGCCTCCCATTTACCGGCATATAAATAAACCCTGGCCAGGAAAGCAGTGGCAGCCCATTTATTCGGGCGTACCCTTTCTGCATTGTCAGGTAACAATGATTGCGCCTCCACCAGGTCTGCAGTAATATGATCATAAACCGTTGTTCTCAATTGCCGGTAACTAACTATGTTCTTGGTATAATCTGTTACTTCCAGGTAAGGGATATCTCCAAATAGGTTAACCAGGTAAAAATGACAAAAAGCCCGTATAAACAAGGCCTCCCCTCTCAGCCGCGCCTTTGTTCCCGGGCTTACTCCCTGGGATTTTTCCAGCCCTTCCAGCAATAAATTGGCGGCATAAATGTAGTGATAACCTTCATCCCATAACTGGTTCTCCACTACCGAATTATTACTGTTCAGGCTATTTTCATAAAATTCCCGGGGCGCTGTTAAGCTGGAATAATTTTGCAGCTCGTCGGCAGACAGTGCACCTAAAAAAGTAATGCTCCTGGAATTACCACTGGCAAAACCTTTACTGCTGATCATATCTCCATAAATGCCAATTACTGCAGATGTTGCATTTGCATCGCTGGTAAAAACAGTAGTGGGTGTTGTTTCTGTAGGCGGTACCGGTACTTCTATCAGTTTTTTGCAGCCGCTTATAACAACAACAAATACTAACATCATAATACCTGCAACAGCGCTATTTTTCCAGGGGTTTCCTGCAAAAAGCGGCCAGAGTATTATGTGCTGTTTTTTTAGCTGCATTATTGAATGCTATTAAAGTACTAATTGTAATCCTAATGTCCAGATCCTTAATGGCGGATATATTTCATGATCTCCTGCAACTTCCGGATCTCTTCCTTTATAATTGGTAATGGTAAACAGGTTTTGCCCCTGTAAATAGATCCGGGTGCTTTGTAAATGTGCGCTACGCATCCATTTTTCCGGTAAGTGATAGCTGAGGCTCAGGTTTTTTAGCCGGGCATAGGAAGCATCTGTAATGATAGCATCACTTCTTTGCATATTCAAATAAGCGGTATATGCATTATCCAGCATTTGAGAAAACTGCTGCATGCCATTGTGATTACCGGCTACCTGCCAACGCCCCAATACTTCTACTGGCTGGTTGTCTATCATGCCCGGCATCAGGTGTGTATACAGAAAATTATACCGGTTCTGTTTTACAAACTGGAACAGCACATCCAGCTGCCAGCCTTTATAATGCAGGCTGTTTTGCAAACCACCATAAAAAATGCTGCCGGTTCTCTTTGTAAAATTGTAATCCTTTGTAAGCGCTATTATTTTGCCGTCTCCATCCACATCTTCAAATTCATAGAAACCTGTTTTATCATTCACGCCTGTATAATGAAATCCTTTGGTGATGTTTAGTGGCTGCCCTACCGTGAAATAATTATTATAGGGCGTGTTCTCAAGATTAGGGAATGCAAGCAGCTTATTATTGGGGATACTGATATTAAAACTGGTATTCCAGCTGAAATGTCTATGTTTTATATTCACGGTATTCAGCTCAAACTCCCATCCTGTATTTTGTACAACAGCCGGGTAATTATCAATAATAAAATCAAAACCACTTAAACCGGATAAGGGATATCTTACCAGCTGGTTAGATGAACGGTTATGATAATAGCTGGCCCTGAAGAGCACCTGGTCTTGCCGGAAACCCAGCTCCAGCCCTGCTTCTGCCTTGTTGCTCAATTCCCATCCATAATTGGGATTGTATAAACGGGTAGGCGATAAACCTCCCAGGCCGGAATAAGGCGGAGAGGTAGAATAGCTGGCATAATAACCGTAATCTGCTATCTGGTCGTTACCGGTACGGCCGTAGCTGGCGCGCAGCTTACCAAAGCTCAGGAAAGGCAGTGTATTCTCCACCCAGTGTTCCCTGGAAAAGATCCATGCGGCGCCTACAGATCCAAAATTGGCCAGCTGCCTGCCCGGGCCAAAGCGGCTGGAACCATCTCTCCTGCCGGTAAGGTTAATGATGTATTTGCCCTCCCAGTTATAATTGATACGCCCAAACAATGCGTTATAATGATACTTATAATATGATTCTCCCAATTTTTGAATACTGGAGGCTGCTGTCATACTTTCCAACAGATCATCATTGGCATATCCAAAAGCATAGAACCCATCCTGGCTCCTTATTTCCTGTTGGTAGGTTGTACCAACCAATACTTCAAGCTCGCCTTTAGCTACGGATCTTTTATAAATGAGCTGTGGCTCTACGCTCAGGCTTTTACTGCTGCCATTACCGAAGTAGGAAAACCCCAGCTGATTATACGCCGGGTTGAAAGCGGTTATTGGATTGGGTTGTACCTCATGCATTTCCATCAGGTTATACCCTACGTTTGCCTTTATCTGTAAACCAGGCAGTATGTTATAGCTTAGTACTGCATTGGTCATGAGGTTACTGGTCTTCGCATTGTACGTCTTTAAAAAGGAAGCCATGGGATTATCAAAAGTGCCATCCTCCCAATTCAGCTGCCCATCTTTATAGATAGCCGGCGCTGTTGGCGGTGTTGCTATAAATTCCGCCATTTCCCTGGCTGGTAAATAGTTCTTATCCGCCACATAGCTGGCGCCTATGGTCAGCTTCAAACGTTTATCGTGTG
Organism: Chitinophaga sp. GbtcB8; assembly: GCF_019091455.1. GTDB lineage: Bacteria > Bacteroidota > Bacteroidia > Chitinophagales > Chitinophagaceae > Chitinophaga. Next base: position 167,393 of record NZ_JAGXJN010000011.1, on the reverse strand, counting down.
AAAGCATGTTCAGGTTAATACGGCCGGATGCTTTCTGATAATTAAAATTGCCGGGGTAAATAGTACTTTCCCTGCGGTAACCGCCGCTTATACGGGCCTGTATGGTAGAGTCGCCACCGGAAAAGGCAATTTGCCCATCCGTGATTTTTGCTGTTTTACCCAACAACTCTTTTTGCCAGTCGGTATAACGAGTGGTATCCCATAATGTTATATCATAATCAGATGGTTGGGGGGCAGTTTTATCATTCTTAAATGCCTCATGGCGCATTTGCAGGTATTGCTGCGTATTCAAATAGTTGGTGCTATGCCCCATAGTGCCAACACCGCTGTAAATGTTGGCATCCATTTTCATGCGGCCCTGCTTAGCTGTTTTGGTAGTGATGAGTATTACACCATTAGCGCCACGTGATCCATAAATAGCGGTGGCATCTGCATCCTTCAGCACATCAATGCTGGCAATATCCGCTATGTTGATCATATTGAGCGGGTTGGAGGCGCCTAATGCGCTAATGGAACGGTCATCTACGGCTATATTATTAAACGTGAGCGCCGTACCCGGAAAAGGTATGCCATCTACAATATACAAGGGGTTATTACCGGCGGCAATACTGTTACGGCCGCGCAGCTCCACCTTTACTTCTGCTCCCGGCAGGCCGGATGTTTGGGTAATATTGAGGCCCGGTATGCGGCCCTGCATAGCCAGCAAGGGATCGGACACCGGCTGCTGGGCAATATCTTTTGAAGTAACCTCGCTTACTGCGCCGGTAAGGTTACGGCGGGTGCTGGTACCATAGGCAATTACCAGTACTTCATCCAGGCCGGTAACAGCAGGCGTTAACTGTACTTTTAAAGTATCATCATCAAATACCTGTACGTCTTTGGGAGAATATCCTATACAGCTGATGCTCAGGAATGTTTTTTTACGGATGCCGGAAAGCAGGAATTTTCCGGCCTCTGAGGTGGAGGCGCCTCTGCGGCCGCCTTTTACAACAACAGTAGCGTTCTGCAGGGGAACACCACCTTTATCTGTTACTACACCGGGAATGCTCATGGTAGCTTCATCCGGCATCTGGCCCAGGTCCGGTTCTCCGGGCTTTTTGGGCAGTATCACAAAAGTTTCTTCCCGGTAGTACCAGGTAAGCTGTTTTTTGCGCAGCAGAAAGGCCAGCACATTGTCCAGGGGCTCCCGTCTGAATTCTACCGTGATCCTTTCTTCACTGCTCAGCTGTTCATCATTATAGAAAGCCTGCATATGGGTTTGGTCCCATACCACGTTGAAAAAGTCGGCCAGGCGCACATTTTTCCCAACAAAGGAAATGCGCTTACCCACCGGTTTATATTGTGCTTTTAAACCTGGCGACAGTACTGCTAATGCAAAGAATAATGAAAACAAGAATTTATAAGACATAAGCAGGGATCGGCGGTCATACTTTTGCATATTTGGGATATGACAACTATTACAGGAAATATATACGAAGCTCAGGGCCCTACCTATTTTAAGGTGAGAACGGCCAATGCCCCTGATTAGAAAAATGTGCAGTAAGGACACCTTTTAACAGCTAAATGGTCTACTTTGAAAGAAAAATATTCAATTTTTTTTAATATACAACCTTATTATTTAGCAAAAAAATTTTCAGTAACAACGATGGTTGATTCCGGTGGTTGATTACTTCTTACCGCGAGATCCAAACTGATATTCAGGCCTTTGTGCCGGCTGCGGTGGTTCTATTCGTGTATAGGGTATGGTACTATGAGGAATGAACGGCGCCGGTTGTCCCTACAAAGAAAGCAAAAAAAATTGGTCCGGTAAGAAAATGCTTACCGGACCAGGAAAATTGATAGTTGTGTCGTGTTAAATGTATCTGTTAATGAGATTTTCCAGGTATTCCTGCCTGCCGCTGATGGATGCTGGCTCACCTTTTTCAATAGCATAGGCGCGCAGGTCTTCCAGCGACAGCTTCCCGGCTTCAAAATCCTTTCCTTTACCGCTGTCAAAAGAGGCATAACGGTCCTGGCGGATCTTGCGGTACTCTGATTTTTGCAGCACATTATCTGCCACTACCAGCGCACGGGCAAAGGTATCAATGCCACCAATATGTGCATGGAACAGGTCTGCCGGATCAGTAGAGTTACGGCGGATCTTGGCATCGAAATTAATACCACCGCCTTTGAAGCCACCGGCTTCCAGGATAATGAGCATATATTCCGCTACCTCGTTGATATTGTTGGGGAATTGGTCTGTATCCCAGCCGTTCTGCTGATCGCCTCTGTTGGCATCAATAGAACCCAGCAAACCTGCATCTGCTGCTATCTGCAGCTCATGCTGGAAGGTATGGCCGGCCAGGGTGGCGTGGTTCACTTCCAGGTTCAGCTTAAAGTCGTTCAGCAGGTCGTACTGGCGTAAAAAGCTGATCACAGTTGCCGCATCGTAATCATATTGATGTTTGGTAGGCTCACAGGGCTTAGGCTCTATAAAGAAGGTGCCTTTAAAACCCTGCTTGCGGGCGTAGTCCTTAGCGGTATGTAAGAAACGGGCCAGGTGTTCCTGCTCCCGCTTTACATTGGTGTTCAGCAGGCTCATATAACCTTCACGGCCGCCCCAGAACACATAGTTTTCGCCCCCCAGCGCAATGGTAGCATCCAGCGCTGCTTTTACCTGCGCCGCCGCATGGCTGAGCACATGAAAATCAGGGTTGGTGGCAGCGCCATTCATATAACGGCGGTGTGAGAACAGGTTGGCGGTACCCCATAGCAGCTTTACCCCGCTATCAGACTGTTTGGTCTTAGCATAATCTACCAGGGCTTGCAGCCTTTTATCATTCTCAGCTACATCGTTCCCATAATCTACTACATCCACATCATGAAAGCAGTAATAGGGCATACCCAGCTTGGTAATGAACTCAAAAGCAGCGTCCATCTTGTCTTTAGCTCTTTCTACTGCATCCCCTTTTTCATCCCAGGGGAAAATATGGGTAGGGCCGCCAAAAGGATCGGCGCCGTTGCCGCAGAAGGAATGCCAGTAGGCCACTGCAAAACGCAGGTGCTCTTTCATGGTTTTACCGGCTACTACTTTATTCTCATCGTACCAGCGGTATGCCAGCGGGTTGTCGGTAGCAGGCCCCTCATACTTGATGGCGCCTATACCTTTGAAAAATTCTTTGCTGCCTGTGACAATGTTTGCCATAGAGTAAGGTATCAGTTTTAAAAATGGTGAAAGTGGAACGTTTTGACAATTTATGCCAACGTTGGCATAAAAATAAAATAAACCTTGAAAAAACAAAAGCCTATTCTTAAAATTGTGGTGCAAAATGAAAAAAACTACTATTCACGATATAGCCCGGGAGCTGAATATCACCTTTTCTACCGTAGCACGGGCCCTGCGCAACAACCCGGCCATTAGCGAGGCTACCCGGGTGGCCGTACACCAAACAGCTGAGCGGCTCAACTACCGGCAGAACAAGCTGGCCAGCTCCCTGCGCTCCGGCAGCACGCATGTTATAGGGGTGATTGTACCCAGCCTGCATGTAAGCTTTTTCAGCTCTGTGGTACATGGTATTGAAAAGGTAATGAATGAGAATGGCTACAGCATACTCCTGTACCAGAGCAATGAAATGCAACGGCAGGAAGTGAAGGGAATTGAAACGTTCTTACAGTCGCGGGTGGATGGGATCATTTCTTCCGTAACGCTGGAAACGGAGCAGTATGGGCATTACGAGGAAATTAAAAAGCGCAACATTCCCCTTATTTTCTTTGACCGTACCCTGGATGCGCTGAACACTCCTACCGTAACCATTGATGACCACCAGGGCGGCTTTATGGCTACTGAGCACCTGATACAGCAAGGCTACCGGCGTATTGTGCATATTACCGCCGCGCAGAACATGCCCATTTTTAAGGAACGGCTGCGCGGTTATAAAGATGCCCTGGAACGTTACGGCATACCCCTGCAGGAAGAGCTGATATTGCAAGGACAGTTCTCCATTGAATACGGCCGCTCCTGCATACGGCAGCTGCGGGAGAAGGGCATTCCCTTTGACGCCGTATTTGCGCTGGAAGATTATACTGCTATGGGCGTAATACAACAGCTGCAGGCCTATAATATACAGATACCGCAGCAAACCGGCGTAATAGGCTTTGCCAATGAAGCTTTTGGTGAGCTGGTGCATCCCGGTCTTTCCACTGTAGACCAGCAAACCGTAAAAATGGGTGAAGAAGCAGCCCGCTTATTCCTGAAAACAGTGCTTAATAAAGAACCTGCCGAAGACCGGCCGGCAGAAAAGGTAGTGCTGGAACCGGTTTTGATAGTGAGAAGCTCTTCACAAAGAAAGTGATTTAATGTGCAGATGTGCACATCCACACATTACTCTTAGTCCATCGGAATACAAGACAGCTTTGCATTCTGGCCACATTTACTGACCTTTGTGCCCACCAACAACTGATGGACCAACCATGACCATTTTAACTTTTACGCTAATACTCCTGGGTGGGGCTTTCCTGGCGGGCTTGCTGGGGTCTCTTACCGGCCTGGGTGGCGGCGTAGTAATTATTCCTTTGCTGACGCTTGTATTCCATACCGACATCCGTTATGCAATTGGCACCGCCCTTATTGCGGCCATTGCTACCTCCTCCGGTTCAGCATCCGCCTATGTAAAAGAAGGTATTACCAATATACGCCTGGGTATGTTCCTGGAAATTGCCACTACTACCGGCGCAGTGGCCGGGGCCTTGCTGGCGGTGTATATGCCCACCAACGTAGTGGCGGTTATTTTTGGACTGGTGCTCATTATCTCCGCTTTCTTATCCATCCGGCCTAAAGGCAATCACCTGGAAACAGCTGATAAAAGCCAGCTGGCGCAGCAGCTGCGCCTCAATGGCCAGTACCCTACCCCTGAAGGTATAGTGAATTATAAAGTACGGCATGTGCCCGGCGGTTACCTGATGATGACGCTGGCCGGCGTATTATCCGGCTTGCTGGGCATTGGCTCCGGCGCGTTAAAAGTGCTGGCTATGGATAATATGATGAAGGTGCCGTTTAAAGTGTCTACCACTACCAGCAACTTCATGATAGGCGTAACGGCTGCTGCCAGCGCAGTTGTGTATTTGAAGCGGGGTTACATTGATCCCGGGTTATGCCTGCCGGTGGTGCTGGGTGTGCTGGCAGGGGCATTGGGCGGCACTAAGATATTAGCAAAGGCAAATACCAAAATGCTGCGTGTTGTGTTTGGCGTGGTGATAGCGCTGCTGGCATTACAAATGATCTATAACGGTGTTACCGGAAAATTATAACGCATGAAGCGATTGTTATCCCGAAAATACTGGGAAGATAAAGATGTGGAAGTTTTACTGGGCACGCTGCTGCGCTATGGCGTAATACTGTCCAGCATAGTAGTACTGGCAGGCGGTATCATTTACATTATGCGGCATGGGCATGAAATACCGGAATACCGTGATTTTGCAGGGCCTAACAACCGCTGGGATAACCTGCCCGCTATTATGCGCGGCGTATTCCTGGGTCATGGGCGTGAAATTATTCAGCTGGGCGTAGTGCTGCTGATTGCCACTCCTATTGCCCGCATCCTGTTCTCCGTATTTGCGTTCACGGTTGAAAAAGACTACCTATATATTGTAATTACCCTTATTGTTCTGGGCGTTATTTTATTCAGCATGCTGGGTGGTCTGGGCGGATAGACCGCCCAGACCTTGTAATTAATAATTAATTGTAGGTGGCTTTTATCACCGCGTTATATTTCGTGTACAGCTCTTTTGCAGTGGCTACTGCGTTGCCTTTGGGTGTTGCAGTATATAGCTCATGCGCATTTACCCATTGCCATTCCCAATCCTTCATTTTTTCATCAAAATACTTTTCATCAACAGGTTTGTGCTGTTGCATACAGGCATTTACATACGTGAAGAACTGCGCCCAGCGGGCTTTATAAAAGTTATTGATCAACCCTGACCATTGGCGGCTGGAGTATTCATGCAGCTCGCTGTTCTTATCGCCCCAAAGGGTTACCAGGTCGCGGGCATTCTTTTCAAACAGCGCTTTTTCCGCAGGCGTGGCGCCCCAGCCCTTAGCATCTTCCAGCCACCGGCCTAACAGGAAATCCTTACGGGTGGCCAGTAAGCGGTCCATATCAGTAAGCAGTACAATGAACTGTCCGCTGTATTTTTTAAAGGCCACCGCATCGTTATGCTGATAAGCCCTGGCAAATTGCTGCTGCAGGGAATCCGCATAGTTGGCCAGCACCTGGCGGGTTACATCCACCACATCATACTGGAAACCATCGCTGTTTTTAAGGGCTGCTGCAGCTTCTATCATATGATCCCAGGCAGGTATTAACGCGCCAGGGTCGTAAGCCAGCATAGTTTTAGTGCGGGTGGTTTCTGTTTTAAAACCAGGCCGGCCGGTTAAGATACTTTCCGGCCCCCCTTCTGTAAGGCCGCCGCTGTAAACGGTTTTATGCAAAATATCCCAGGCCTTTTCTGCTGCATCATTTTGCCTGCCATAACGGCGAAGGGTATACGCTTTTAGCCAGGTGTTAAGGTCAATGGGCTGATCGCGCCACACGTTTTCCAGCATCAGCGCGTACATTACCGGGTTCTGTTCTATGCCTTCCGGCGTTACGCCAATGCCTACCAGGTTCTTGGCGGATGGATCGTGCAGCGCATTAGCCGGATCATTGGCTACATTATCCATACGGCCATACATGCTGATGTTGCCGCCAAAGTTCTGCAGCATACACCAGATCCATTGTTTGCCGTAATAGGCTTCCGTGCGGTTCCAAACAGGATAGTTCTCACTGAACAGGTCCAGCACCACCATTTTATCATCCGGTGCAGCGGTCATTAAAGCCCGGATCTGCGCAGGATGCCAGAAGTCTTTCTGGTAGTGGAACATCCAGCCCTGCATTACCCATATAGCAGCCGTATCCACCGCAGCCATAGACTGGTATATTTTTTTACTGATCTGGTGCAGGAACACAGAATCATTGGTAGGCGGCAGGTTTTCATTAAAGGTATCAGAAGAGTACAGGTGATCTGTACCAAAAGTGCGGATCTCCTCTTCCATAAACCGGCGGCCTATTTCCGCAAACATCGGATCGCCGGGGTCCAGGATGTATACATCATCAAAACCGGCATCCCAGTTAGTGCGTTTTACTTTGGCATTGGGAAACTTATCTTTAAATGCCGGTGGCACGTGGCCGGTAAAAGCCGGCAGCACAGGTGTCATGCCCAGGGACCGTTCCCTTTCCAGGATCTGCTTCTGCAGCGCTTCATGGCCTTTCATAAAACTCTGTGGCAGCGGTCCTCCCCAGCCATCCAGGTTACCCATCCAGAACCAGTTAAAATAGGTAGGGCCGCTGTAAAAGTTGCTCAGGTCCTTGTCTGTAAAACCCAGGCTTTTATACACGCGGTCCCAGATGGAGTTTTGCCCGGTAAGCGCCAGGGGCATGTTAATACCGCTCAGCGCCATCCAGTCTATTTCCCATTGCCAGCGCTCCCATTTCCACCAGCTGATGGTATAGTTAAAAGTGCAGTAGTTCAGGTAATAGCGGTATTTATACGGCGTGGTTTTATGTACGATGGTATCCACCGCCGGCAAGGGTAACGGCAGCTGCAGGTTGGTGCCGTTCCAGCTTATATCGCAATGCGCGTAGTGATGTAAATAGTAATTGAGCGCGCTGGCTATGCTAAGGCCATTGCTGCCTTTGAGCAGTATTTTACCATGACTGCTTTCCAGCTCAAATACATCCTTCCCGTTCTCCTGCGGGATGAAAGCGGTTTCAAAATGCGCGGCCTGCTCTTTTAATACCCGTTTCACCAGGCCGTCAATAGCGGTTTTGTCCGGCAGGGCAGCGGCATGTATTTGCATGGCGGCGTCTAACAGGCATAACAGGCCTGTATAAACGACTTTTAGAAATGATGATTGCATATCTCTCTGTTGTACAATTTGGTTCACTGTTATTCCTGGCGGGGTAAAAGTAAAAAAAAGAAAACCGGAACAAGAATATTCCGGCTTTTACCTAAACCTACAACTGTTACACTGTTAGTAACATAACTTTATAATGAGTTAATTAGTGCATGGCTGATGCGTCTAATTTTCCTGCTTTTTTATTACTCTTCACCAGCAGCACAATGGGCACAAAGATCAGGAACAATATACCCAGGTACAGGAACACATCCATATAAGACAACACGGTTTGCTGCTTAATAACAGTGTATTCCAGCGACTGGTAGGCGCTTTTCAGCGCGGTTGATGCATCCATACCCTTGTGCATAAAATTGGCCTGCATACTGTGCACCCGGTCCATTACAGCCGGGTTATTGGTATCCAGCTTACTTACCAGGTCCATACGGTGCAGCTCATTGCGGCGGGATACGAAAGTAGTGATCAATGCAATCCCGAATGAACCGCCCAGCTGCCGCATCATCCCCGTGAACGCTGCGCCCTGGCCTATCTGCACCCCTTTCAGCGAGGAGAGCGACATGGCCGTGATAGGTATGAACAGCAGGCCTAAACCTACCCCACGTACGATCAGCATCCAGAAAAAGTCAGGCTTACCGGTATCCGGGGAAATAATCTTATAACCCCAGAAGCTGTAAACGAAAAACGAGATCATGCCTACGGCAATCAGGTAGGGCTGCGGCACCCCTTTTTCCAGCATTTTACCTATCAGCGGCATCATAAAGGCCGTCATGAGCGCAGCGGGCAGCATCAGCAAACCGGACTGCGTGGCGGTCCACCCCATTAACCCTTGTGTATACAGGGGTAAAACGAAGGTGGACCCGTATAAGCCAAATCCCATGATAAACGATAAAATTGTTCCGATCCGTAAATTCCCATTCTTTAGTACACGCAGCTCTACTATTGGATTCTTGTACACCAATTCCCGCCAAACGAAAAAGAAAAATCCTAACACCGACACCACTGTTAAGATGGTGATGGCTGAATCATTAAACCAGTCGTCTTCCTGTCCGCGCTCCAGCACATATTGCAACGCTCCTACTGCGGCTGCCAGGAAAGCAATACCCCACCAATCAATTTCATTCGCTGCTTTCTTCTCTGCATATTTGGGACTACGCACAAACTGCAGTGTTAACAAGGTGGCTATAATTCCTATGGGTATATTGATGTAAAAGATATTAGGCCATGCAGAAGTATCGATAATATAACCGCCTAAGGGAGGGCCCAGGGTTGGGCCTATGATCACCCCTAAACCGTAGATGGCCTGTGCCATACCACGTTTTTCAGGCGGGTAACTTTCTGTGATAATGGTTTGTGATGTTACCAGCAGGGCGCCACCGCCTACCCCCTGTATAAAGCGGAACAATACCAGCTCCCACAGGGTGGATGCGTTACCGCACAAAAAGGAGGCAACCGTAAACATGACGATGGATACGGCAAAATAGTTCCGGCGGCCAAATTGTTGCGCCAGCCAGCTGGTCATGGGTATGATAATTACGTTACCAATGGCATACGCTGTTACCACCCATCCTATTTCACTCATGGTTGCGCCCAGATTACCACGCATATCATTCAGGGCTACGTTCACAATAGTGGTGTCCACTATTTCCAGCAGCGCGCAGAATATAGCTGTGATGGTGATGATCACCCGGCGGGCGCCGTATTCTACCAATGATGCCTGTTGTGTCATAAAATTATCTAATGATTATTAGTCAAGGTGTACGTCCACATCAACGTTCAGACCCGCGCGCAGCTGTTTTACAACCGGATCGTTCGGGTTATCAAACTCGATCTTCACGGGCAGGCGTTGTACCACTTTCACGAAGTTACCGGTAGCATTATCCGGGGGCAGCAGCGCAAAACGGGCGCCGGTGGCCGGTGAGAAAGAGGATACATGTGCATCCAGGCTTTTTTCCGGGAAAGCATCCACATGCACGCTTACCTTTTGACCTACCTTCATTTTATCCAGCTGTGTTTCCTTAAAGTTGGCTACAACCCATACGGAGTTGTCTGTTACAATGCTGAACAGTGACTGTCCGGCCTGTAAATACTGCCCAGGCTGTACGTATACTTTAGATACACGGCCGGCTTCCGGTGCAGTGATCACGGTGTAAGAAAGGTTCAGCTTTGCGTTGTTCACATCTGCTTCCTTTTCTTTAATCACTGCCTGTACAGCGGCTATCTGGCGGGCGGTAGCATTACTCTGGGAGGCTACACCGTTGGTTTGCTGTGCGGCATATGCCTTCTGTTCCTGCAGCACCTGCAATTGCCTTTCTGCCGTTTGTTTGGCAGCCAGGGCCTGCTCATATTGCTGTTGGGTAATAGAGTGGTCCTTGATCAGGTTTGCGTAACGGTCATAATCCTGGGAAGCGCGCCATACTTCTACTTTGGCAGCTTCTATCTGCGCATTTACCGTTGCTACATTTGCGCGGGAAGTTGTAACGCTTACCTGTGAAGCTTCTGTATTGGCCTGTGCCACACCTACATTAGCCTGTGCAGCTACCAGGGATGCTTCTGCCTGCTGCAGCTTGATCTGCAGATCACGATCATCCAGCACTATCAGGGTATCACCTTTCTTTACATCCTGGTTATCCTTTACCCGTATGGAGGTTACATAACCGCTTACACGGGGTATTACCGGGCTCACATTTGCATCGATCTGCGCATTGTCTGTTTCTTCATGATGTAATGCATGAACATACTTACTGATACCAAATATGGCACCGCCGATCACCAGTACTGCAAGAATAATGATGAAACGCATATTCCTTTTAGGAGGTTGCTCCTGCGGGGCAGCGTTTCCTGTTTTATTGCTGGTAGATCTTACTTCATTTACTTGTGTTTCCATAAAGACCTTAAATTGAAATTGATGGTTGTGTTTTAATTACTTTTTGTTTTGCGCTCATTTATTCTCTCCCAGTAAACCGGCTGATTGTAACAGCTTGTTGTAGGACACTACAGCATCTGCGCGGGCAGAGGTGTAGTTCAGCTTTGCCTGCAGCTCTGCAACATCTGCTTCCAGCAGATCTGTAGTAGTTGCCAGTGCGTTGGTGTGTTTGTTCTTAGTGATGCGGTAGTTTTCGTCTGCCTGTTCAATTGCTTTTTCGTACATGCCGATCTTCTTCAGACTTACTATATAGTTCTCGTATGCCTGGTTCACCTGAATATGGATCTGATCGTTCAGCATTTCTTCGTTGATCTTTACTGCACTCAGCTCGTTCTTAGCGTCATCTACCTTAGAACCTGTTTTCCATAAGGAGGCCAGGTTGTACTTTAGCCCTACTCCTACGTTCACTGCATTGGTTACAGTTACAACGTTGGGGATGTAGGCGGCTACATAACCACCGGTGAGCGCCAGGGAGGGGTAATAATCTCCCTTAGCTGATTTAATGCCTGCATAGGCGGCTTTTTCATGGGCCTGCAGGGAGGCGGCGTCCTTACGTTTTTGCTGTGCGACTTGTTCCCAATCTGTTACTGCTTTTTCCTCGCCACCTGCCTGTGCCAAAAAGGTTGTATCCAGGTCCATGTTAGTATTTTCCGGTAAGCCCAGCATAATATTCATATTGATGCGGGCTATTTTCAGATCACTTTCTGCCTGTGTTAAGGCTACTTCTATGTTAGACTGCTGCAGCTGAGCCTTTAACAGGTCATTGCGGGCCATGATGCCATTCTTTTCCATGTTGGAAAAGTCGGTGGTGCGCTGCTCCTGCTGTTTCAGGTTTTCCCTTACCAGGTTTACAGCTACTGTTGCCTTATATAAGTTGCTGTAGGCGGCTACCGTGTTCTGAATTACATCTTCACGGTCCAGGTCTGCATCCAGCTTGGCGGCTTCTGCCAGGTAACGGGCAGATTCTTTTGCTGCCTGGATCTTAAAGCCGGAAAACAGGGGTACGGAAAGGGTAGCCATTCCATAAGCCACCTGGTTTACATCTGCAAAGCTGCTACCGCCGCCGCTACTGTCGCCGCTTGATTTCAGGTCAATATTCGGCTTGTTCACCCTGAGGTAAGAACCGGAGATATTTGCATCCGGCAGCTGCCTTGCCTTGGCATCCTTTACGGCATTTAGCGCAGAGGTAATTTTGGTTTGATTTAATCGTAACTGCTTGCTGTTTTTAATACTCAGATCAATGGCATCTTTTAGCGTCAGCACTTTGCCATCCTGCGCCCGGCCGGGTAAACTAAAGGCCAGTAACAGCGGCAGCACCAACATCCATAACGATCTGTATTTGCTCTTAGCGTTCATCTGTTAATACTACTTTAAATAATTTTTTCAAATGGTTGCTTACTCTTTCTTTTAACTGTTGACGGAATTTATCTTCCGATATTGCTTCCTGGTTCCATACTTTTTTCAGGAAGTTCTGGGAAATAATCACATGGTTACTGGTGCCTACTAAGGTGTTCACCATCATCATAGTATCAATATCCCCTAAAAACGCGCCTTTCTTCTGGCCTTCCGTGATGAGCTTTTTCACCAGGTCGTACATCTGCTTCTTTACCTCATGGATCAGCTCTGTGGGTACGCCTTCCTGGGTGGCCTGTGCGCGTACCATAATACGGCAGAAATAGGGGCGGTCGGATATTTTAGCAACAAACAGCTCTATCAGCTTGTTGATCTTTTCCAGCGGAGCCAGGTCTTTGTTCTTTACCAGCTCATCCAAACCGTTCTTTACATCCATTACCCTTTTCAGGAAAATTGCTTCTATCAGCCGTTCTTTTGATCCGAAGTAATAAGAAATCATCGCGATGTTCACATCAGCCTCCTGCGCAATATCTCTTACAGAAGCACCATGGAAACCATGCATGGCAAATAAACGCTCTGCAGTATCCAGTATTTGCAACTGTTTTTGATTATAGTCCATTATCGCTTCCTCCATTATTTCACTATTTAAACATTCATTTAAACAGATGCAAAGTTAAACGTTTGTTTAAGTTAAACAAATGTTTAATTGAATTTTATTTAAAACTATTTGTAATCATTTGATTTAAAATATGTTAAAACGTTAACTAAGTTGTCCTTTTCCGTAAAAATGAGAAATCGGGGAAATCTAACTTATCCTGTAGTTATTTTTAAATACGTAAATGGCAGTTTTTTCAAGGCGGTTTTAGCGGATATATCCTTCTGCCATCAAAAAGCGGTCCTTTTATTTATGGTACCTGGAAAAGGGGTTGGTGTGTATTGGGGAAGAAAGGTCTTATATAAAGAAGGCGGCCCATGCGGACCGCCTTTTATACAAACTACAATTGTTCAAAATGCGCTATAAAGTGCCGCAGCAGCGGCGTTTCATAGGTGATCCTATAACCTTTTATGCTATTCCGCTGTTTAAATACTTCCAGGATCACTTCTGCCACATAATCAATATGGCTCTGGGTGTATACCCGGCGCGGAATAGCCAGCCGCACTAATTCCATAGCAGCGGGCAGCAGGGAACCATCCTCCGCATATTTACCAAACATTACGGAGCCTATTTCCACACCCCGCACCCCTCCTTCTGTATATAAGGCGCCGCATAAAGCCTGGCCCGGGTATTCATGTACCGGTATGTGTGGCAGGAAGGCCTTTGCATCCAGGTACACTGCATGGCCCCCGGTTGGTTTAATATATGGCACACCCGCTGCATCCAGCTTCTCCCCTATGTATTCAATACTGCGGATGCGGTATTGCAGGTAATCTTCTTTCAGCACCTCTTCCAGCCCAATGGCAATGGCTTCCAGGTCGCGGCCGGCCAGCCCGCCATAGGTGGGAAAACCTTCTGTAATGATCAGCAGGTTGCGGCACTCCATAGCCAGCTGCTCATCGTGCATAGCCAGGAAGCCGCCAATATTGGCAAAGGCATCTTTCTTGGCGCTCATCGTACAGCCATCTGCGTAGGAGAACAGCTCCTGCGCAATGGCCAGTATGGACTGATCCGCATAACCCGGCTCCCGTTTTTTTATGAAGTAACAATTCTCCGCAAAACGGCAGGCATCAATGAACAGGCGGATCCCATATTTTTTGCAGACGGCTTTTACGGCTTTCACATTTTCCATGCTTACCGGCTGGCCGCCGCCGGAGTTATTGGTTACGGTAATTATTACCAGGGGAATATTTTCTGCGCCTTTTTCCTGTATAAACTGTTCCAGGGCGGCTACGTTCATATTACCCTTAAAAGGCGCTACCAGTGCGGGCTGCTTACCTTCATCGCATAAAAGGTCTACCCCGGTGGCGCCGGAAAACTCAATATTAGCCCGGGTAGTATCAAACAAAGTATTGCTCACAAAATATTTACCCTTACCGCCGGTAATGCTGAACAGTATTTTTTCTGCAGCCCGGCCCTGGTGGGTAGGTATAATGTAGGGCATACCGGTAATATTATGTACAGAGCTTTCAAAGCGGAAAAAACTTTCGCTGCCTGCATAACTTTCATCGCCCCGCATTATGCCGGCCCATTGCTCGCTGCTCATGGCGCTGGTGCCACTGTCCGTAAGGAGGTCAATGATCACATCGCGGGCATGGATGAGGAAGGGATTGTAATGCGCTTCTTTTAAGATACGGATGCGTTCTTCACGGGTAGTGAAATAAATAGGTTCTACGGATTTGATCCGGAACGGTTCTATAATTGTTTTCATTTAGTTTGTCAGATCTGTTGTTAGTGGATATTTATAAGTATAGATACGTGACCGCTACTCCCTGGCGGAGCGGTTTATATAATTGGGTAATAAGAAAAAGGGAGTTACAGAACCGGGCGGGATCAGGTAGGGCTTTTAATGATATTTTTCCAAAGGTTCATACTGCTGCGAAAATAGCTAATAATTAATTATAAAAAAAAAGCCGGTGTTCACTCAGTAACACCGGCCATCCCTAATCTATATGCATGTACTAATAGCGCATTATAGCTGCCAGGGCACTATTGGCCGGCATTTCTTCCTTATTTAGAATAAATACTTCCGCGCCGGTTTCCACCGCTTTGGCGGCAGCGGCATTTACCAGGCATTCATCGCCCTGCTGTTCGGTATTATGCAGGGTTAACTGGTTATCCTGCTCATTAAATGTTCCCCATAATTGCGCACCTTTTTCTACAAACAGCACATCTGCCTGGGAATAATAACAGGCGGGGATCACATCTGCCGGAATAGAGGAGGTATTGCCGTTGGTGCTGTTATTGGCATAACGCTCTAAGACCTGCTGCTGATGCTGTTTAAAATGAGGCTGCATTTTTTCCCGGGCCTTTTCATACAACACCGGTATGCTTTCATGCTCATAGTTGCCAGTGAGCGTTTCTTCAACAATATGTTTATATTTTGTACGCTTTTTAAAGATGGGAATAATGTAATCCACTGCTGCCAGCATCAGGGGTATATGTTTGGTAGATAATACTTCTTTCCAGATGGTTTCCTCCACCTCATCCAGGTACATGGAAATGTTGGCCTTATCATCCGGCGTACCGGAGCCCATGCCATGATAGTTTGCGCCATGTCCTGCCCCGGAGCCACCGGTGCGGAACAGCTGCTGATCATCTTTTTCCTCAAAGTGTATCACATCAGACATACCATCCGGCATACCTTCTACCTCTACCTTATGCATGCCAAAAGTGTCTGCCTCATACAAGGTGGCTTTGTGCTTGCTCAGCACCAGCAAATAAAACTGTTCTTTGCTGTTTAACAGTGGTAATAATGCACTGGTATGAAAAGAGTGATTGATATAACATTGCTGCCCTACTTCAAAAGGCAACTGGATATACTTAAAATAGTTATCTGCAATGAATACGCCTAAGCCGCGTTGCTGGCTCCGCCAAAAAATTTCATCGTGGTACAGATCAAAACCTGGCTTTAATAAAGATCCTATTTTATCAGCCGATAAACCTTTTTGTACCAGCTGCTGCTGTACCTGCTGCAGTAATTGTTTAAACAAAATAGCATCCTGCCGTTCATTTACTTCCATACCGGAACGGTGGGTAGGTATGTATAAGGTAATGCAGGGATCTGCCCTGTATTGGGCCAGGTCTTTAAAGCCATTTCTATCCAGGGTGGCCGGTAATGGTTCTGCCTGAATTACTACGCCTGGCTTATAGGTGTTCTGCGATTTCTGCTGTGCTGTTTGTTCCTCCTGCTCACCTTTTGCCGTATTACGGTTGGGGTGGCGCATGCGTACATTTCCCATAGTGCTACATTTTATGAATGCGGCACAAACACTATACCATTCAATTGTTTTGAAAAAAGGAGATCGTTTGTACCTTTACACGCATGCTTGAATTAATACAACGTCAACTCAGCCATTTACCGCCTTTTATTGGTAACATTATACTAGCGGCCTGTGCACTTATTACCGGTTATATTATTAAGTGGTTACTGGCGCTGTTCATACACAAGACCACCAAAACGCCTGTGGAAGATTATTCCATGATGCGTTCTATTGTAAAACGTTTAGGCCGGCCCGTTAACTTCTTTTTACCGGTACTGGTTTTAGACATGATGATGCCGCTTATGGACCTTCAGCCCAAACAGCTAAAGCTATTGAGCTCCACGGTAGAGGTGCTTTTGATTATCACGTTTGGGTATGTGCTGATAGGAATTGTTAAAGTTTTTGAGGATTACATTGTACATGCCTATGACCTGCGCAAGGCCAATAACCTGCGGGAACGCAAGATCCGTACACAGCTGCAGTTCTTACGAAAAATAGCCGTGACCATTATTATAATATTAGTGTTGTGCGCAGTATTACTGAGCTTTGACAGCCTGCGTAAAATTGGTACCGGCCTGCTAACCGGTGTTGGTGTGGGTGGTATTATTGTAGGTTTTGCCGCGCAGCGGTCGCTGGGTAATTTCCTGGCGGGATTGCAGATCGCTTTTACCCAGCCTATCCGTATTGATGATGTACTGATCGTGGAAAATGAATGGGGGCGTGTAGAAGAAATTACGCTCACCTATGTAGTGCTGGGGATCTGGGATCAGCGTAAGCTGATATTACCTATTAACTATTTTATTGAAAAACCTTTTCAGAACTGGACCCGCACAGGATCGGCCATATTGGGCACCGTGTTCCTATACCTCGATTATTCTGCACCGGTGGATGCTTTGCGGGAAGAATTTTTCCGGCTGGTGGAAGATCATCCCCTATGGGATAAGCGGGTAAAGGTAATGCAGATAACCAATGCTACGGACCGTACCATGGAAGTACGTTTGCTGATCAGTGCTGTGAACTCCGGGCAGGCGTTTGACCTGCGCTGTTTTTTAAGAGAGCGTATGATTGCTTTTGTGCAGGAAAAATACCCGGAGAGCCTGCCGAAGACCAGGGCTGAGATCTCGAAAGAGATCACAAAAGATGTGTAGATGTGCAGATATGCAGATGTGCAAATGGATTGCCCCGATCTTCGCTGCATACTTCATCCGCACATCTGCACATTTATCATCTGCACATTATTTAATCGTTTCCTTCACCTCTCCACACGTAAGCATTTCATCACCGAAATAGGGATTTTTAATGTCTTTGCTGGATGATAACCAGCTGGCGCCTTTTTCATTGTTAGCCATGGGACAATAATCCACATACAATTCCCCGCTGCTTACACCGGTTGACCGTACCAGTGCAATTACGGCAGTACTTAAGCTGATGTATTGCTGCCGCTGCTCTTCCAGGGAAGATGACTGCGCTATCCTTTTCGCATTGGCAAGGATACTATCTGCACCGGGCAATTCTTTAGCGCCTGCTTCAATGGCCGCGCCGGCGTTCTTAGCTTCGGTGCTGTCGCTGTTCACTAAGGCGGTGGTGAGGTGCACGTAATGCTGGTACACGTTATTCACTTTTTCATCTTTTAATTTTACGGGCGCGGCTGCTACTGTTACGGTAGATTGATCTTCCGCATTATCCGCTGTTTTGTTTTCCGCATTGTTGCCGCAGGCGGCCAGTAAGCTAAGAGCCAGTACTTTCAAAGTTTGTTTAAGCATACATCAAATGGTTTATCTGTTAAAAAAATTAGTGTTTGTGTGTATTATGCGATAATGGATCTGCGCCTTTTTTCAGCACATACTCACTGTACAGCAGGTAAGCGCCGGTTACTACTACTGCATCGCCAGCCTGCAAGCCTTCTGTGATCTCTACCTGGTCAGCGTTCTCTGTTCCGGTTTTTATTATACGGGGTACAAAACGGTTGCCTCCCTTTTTAAGCCATACGTGCGTACCTTTCTGGTCGCGGATCACGGCATTTACCGGTAAGGTCAGCACATTGCTGCTGCTGGCAGCAGGCAGGTAAATATTGGCCTGCATACCGGGCTGCCATTGATGCCCTGTATTGGGAATGGTACCCCTTACCTGCGCCAGCTGTGTGCCGGTTTGCAGGGCAGGTGTAATAAAATCCACCTGCATATCCAGGGGCTGGTTTTCCCAACCGCTAACCGCTACTTTTACCTTTTTACCTATGCTCACCTGGCTCAGCTCCGCGGGGTATACATCTGCTTCTACCCACAGGGCATCGTAATTTTCCAGCTGCATAACAGTGTTGCCTTCTGCTACATACTGGCCTTCGCTTACCGGTAAGGCTGCCACTACCCCATTTACGGCAGCGGTGTAGGTAATGTAGGGATCTGTTTTCTTTTGCTGTTTCAGCTGGTCAAGGGTATGTGCAGTTACATCGTATAACAGCAGCTTTTGGCGGGCGGCTGCTTCAATCTGTTTAAAGCGGGCATTGTCCGGGAAAGCCGCGGTTTGTGCGGCGGCAATCAGGTATTCCTGCTGCAGACCGGCCAATTGTTCAGAATATATTTTGTACAGGGGCTGGCCTTTATGTACCGGTACGCCGGTTTCCTTTACATACAGCTGTTCTATACGGCCCCCTACCCGGCTGCTGATGTATACTGTGCGCTGCGGGTCTATGGCCAGCTTGCCATTCAAACGCTTGTAATTATCCAGGTTGCTGTTGCCTATTTCCAGGGTAGTGATGTTGGCTAATGCAATCTGACTTTCATTCAGCATCAGCTCCTGTTTATTATTCATTTCACTTGCCGGCACCAGGTCCATGCCGCAAATGGGACAAGCGCCCGGCCCGTGCTGCACAATTTGCGGATGCATAGGGCAGGTATAGGCTTGTGCCTTACCGGCATCGGCCGTTTTTTTTGTACCGCAGGCTGTGAAGAACAGCAGGAGCGCTATTAAACTGATAAAGTGTTTCCTTTTCATGTTATTTGTTTGTAGCAGCTGCTTTAATAAAACTTTCACTATCTACCAGGTAATAAGCATTACGGGCTATGTTCCAGCCGGCAATACTATCGGGCACCTGTATACGCCCGTTGGCTTTAACACCCGTAACAATGGAAATGGGTTTATAAACCGTTCCTTCCTTTTTAAATACTACGGATTGCCGGCCCAGCTGCAACACCGCTGCTTCCGGCAGCCACCAGGCTTTTTTTACCGCCAGGGGAATACTGGCTTTCAGTAAGGCGCCGGCGCTAAAGGGCTGTCCCTGCAGGTATACCCGTACCAGCGTAAAATTTTCCCCGTTACGGAAAACAGGTTGCACCAGGCCAATGGTACCGGTAATAGTTTGATCATTATTGCCTTGTATGGATAAAGACTGACCTTTCCGTACCAGTGCTGCGGTGGCGGGTTCCAGGGCAAACTCGCCTACCAGCTTATCTGCTTTGTAAAGGGTAAATAAATTTTGACCGGCGCTTACATATTGCCCCTCTCTTAATAACACCGGTGAAGTGGTTGTACTGGCGGCAGGTGCAGCCGGCGTTGTATTCATCCCTCCCATGCCATCGCCACCTGCTGGTGCAGATGCGGTTGCAACAACCGGTGTGGACGCTGCCTTATCTATAATATAACCATTAGCGTTACTATAAACTGAAACCCGGTACAGCGGCTGTTTGGTACGGATCACCTGTTCTATTTGCTGTGCCGTCATGCCCAGCAGCAATAAACGTTGCCTGGCGCCATTCAGCAAAGCAGGGTTATCGCCCCCATCCTGTATAAACAGCAATTCCCGCTGTGCGGCCACCAGGTCCGGGGAATATACCTCCATAATCAGCTGGCCTTTTTTTACCGGCTGGTAATTATACTTGATATATAGCTTTTCTATGCGGCCTGCTACCCGGCTGGCAATGCTGGTTTCACTGCGCGTATCGTAGGTTACAGTACCCTGGATCTCTTTGGTAATGCTTCCCTCCCGCTGTTCCGGCTGTATGGAGCTGATCTGCGCCACTACCTGCTCATTTACCGGCTGCAGCAGCGGCGCCAGGCTGCTATCTACGGTATAACCGTGCTCCATGGCAGCATGGTCATGTGCCGGCTGTGGCTTATGCTGTTTGCAGGCTGCTAACAGCAGTGTTATACCAAGGAATATGTTAACGATATAATTCTTTTTCATATGCTACTATCATTTCATAGTACTTCAATTTTTCATTCAGCAGGTCGGATTGGGCCATGGTAAGCGCTTCCCAGGCATCAATGATCACCGGCAGCTCCAGCTTATTTTCCTGGTAAGTTTGAAAATCTGCATCCAGCGTACGCTGTAAAGTGGGCAGTATCTTGTTTTCCGTGGCATGGATGTGCTCCTGCATGGATACAATTTCAGCTTCCATACCATACAGCATGCCCTGTGTTTCCTGCAGCATACCGGCCTTTTCTTTTTCCATAGATTGTACATTGAGCTCCATGGCCTTTACTTCATTCTTATACATTTTGGAAGCCCAGGGTGCAATGGGAATGCTTACCATTCCCATTACGCTGTAAGCCCTTGGCATACCCGTGCCCAGGGGCTGCATATGATCAAAGCGGAACCTGAAATCAGGGCGTTTGCCCAGCTTCATAGCATCAATATTCAGCTGCATGGACTGGATGCCGGCATCCATTTTCTGTACATCTTTGCGGGAGGCGGCCAGTGTGGCGGTGTCGTAGGTAGCAGCTGGTATAAAGGCCGGCGCCAGGGTAGTATCAATATCAAAAGCCTCTGTGCCCGGCCGGTTCATTAAAGCGTTGAGCCATGCCCGTGCCTTATCAATCAGCCCCTCCTGCATATGCATCATGTTATGGTTCTCTGCCACACGGCCTTCTGCTTTATAAATGCTACCCAGCTGTGATTGATTATAGGGGTAGCGTACCTCTGCTATCTTTTTCATGGTTTCCATGATCTGCTGGTTCTGCTCCAGTACCCGTATGCGGGCAGTGGCTATAATCCAGGTGTAGTACAGGCGTTTGGCTTCTGCCTTCAGCTCGTTTAAGGTTACTTCCCGGCTGGCTTTTTCAATATTCCCCTGTGATTCGATATAACGTTTTTTTGCCTGCAGCTTGGACGTGTTGGGAATATCCTGTTCCAGCTGGAACATCAGCGAGCCTTTTTCTGCAGGGCTCATGGTCTTTGCACCGGGGTAAGGCGTCATGAAGGTACCCACGCCTACCATGGGCGCCATCCAGGCCGTAGCGGCTTTGGCGCTGTATTCATAAGAGGCTGCCCTGAGCGCATACACATCCAGCTTTACATTATTACGTTCTATGCGCTGCAAAATGGTATCCAGCGATAACACCGGCGGCTGCTGTGCTGCTGCTGATAACGGCAACCCGCACAGGAATAACAGCGCTGTTCTAATGTTGCGTAGCATATACTTCCAGTTTACCGTATTTGCGTAATTCATATTCTTTTGTTATTAAAAAAATGAGGGGCGTTACCAGCAAAATGTGTGTGGAGGAGGTAAGCACCCCGCCTATCATAGGCAGCACAATAGGCTGCATTACATCCGTACCCACACCAGAGGCCCACAATACCGGTACTAACCCAAACAGCGATACGCATACCGTCATTAGCTTAGGCCGTAAACGCCTGGCGGCACCGGCTACTACATACTCCCGCAGGTCTTCTTTGGTAATGTTATTGCCTTTTAGTTTTACTAACTGCTGCATGGCATCGTTCAGGTAAATGACCATTACAATGCCGGTTTCCACTGCAATGCCAAACAAGGCTATAAAACCTACTGCCACCGCTACTGAAAGATTTACCCCCCAGGCGTAAATAATATAAGCGCCGCCTACCAGCGCAAAAGGCACGGTAATGAGGCTCAGGAAAGCTTCGCGGATGGAGTGGAAAGCGAAATACAGTGAGAAGAAAATGATGATCAACACTACCGGCGCTATCCACATCAGGGTTTGCTTACCGCGGATAAGGTTTTCATACTGCCCGCTCCATTCCAGGAAATAACCGGCCGGCAATATTTTCTTTTCACTGTTGATCTTATCAATGGCTTCTTTTACGGTGCTGCCCAGGTCGCGGCCGCGTACATTGAACATTACGGCTCCGCGCAGAATGGCATTTTCAGAAGTGATCATGGGCGGACCGTCTTCAAACTGCACATCCGCTACCTCGCTTAATGGAATTTCACCAAAGGCAGGAGAGCGTAATGGAATACGCTGGATCTGCGCTACGCTGTTCCTGAAATCCTGCGCCAGCCGTACACTGATGGAGAAACGGCGGCGGCCTTCAATGGTGTTACCAATGGGTGCGCCGCCCAGGGCTACTTCTACTGTTTGGTTCACATCATCCACACTTAAGCCATAGCGGGACAGGGCATCCCGCTTTACGTTAATAGCTAAATATTTACCGCCGGTAACCGGTTCCACATACAGGTCCTGCACACCGGGGGTGCCTTCCAGCGCCTGTTTTACCTTTGCTGATACGGCTGCAATGGTATCCAGGTTTTGCCCGAACACTTTAATGCCTACATCTGTACGCACGCCGGTGGCCAGCATGTTAATGCGGTTAATGATGGGCTGCGTCCAGCCATTTACTACGCCGGGGATCTGCAGCTTGTTATCCAGCTCGTTGATGATATCTTTTTTAGTAAACCCTTTGCGCCACTGTGATTTAGGTTTAAGCATGATGATGGTTTCTATCATGCTGATGGGCGCATTGTCTGTGGCTGTGCTGGCGCGGCCGGCCTTTCCCAGTACTTTATCTACTTCCGGCACCGTGCGTATGATCCTGTCCTGCACCTGCAGCAAACGTTTGGCTTCTGCATTGCTTACATCCGGTAAGGTTACCGGCATAAACAGGATGCTTTGCTCATCCAGCGGCGGCATAAATTCCGTACCCAAACTTTTTAATAAGGGAATGGAAATAATAAGGGCCAGGATGTTAATGGCCAGCGTGGTCTTACGCCAGCGCAGCACCCAACGGATCACCGGCTCGTAGATCTTTTCCAGCAGGCGGTTTACGGGGTTGGCATTATCCGGCCGGAACTTTCCCTTCATGAAAAAAGAGATGAGCACGGGCGCCAGAGTGATCACCAGCACCGCATCCACCAGCATAATAAATGTTTTGGTGAAGGCCAGCGGGTGAAACAGCTTGCCCTCCTGCCCGGTGAGCATAAACACCGGCAAAAAAGAGGTGATGATGATCACGGTTGCAAAGAATACACCCCGTGATACCTGCTTGCTGGATTGTTCTATCACTGCCAGGCGCTCCTCCTCACTGATCCAGCTGGGTGTTTTGCGAAATATTTTTTTGAATAAGCTCATAGTTATTTTTTTGTTTGATCCAGGTACGCTGCATACCGCTCTGCCAGGTGTTTGTAGGCATTCTCGCTCATAATGATGCCATTGTCTACTATCACCCCAATAGCCAGCGCAATACCGGTTAAGGACATAATGTTGGAAGAAATACCAAAAGCATTCAGCAGAATAAAGCTGGCTGCCAGCGTAATGGGGATCTGGATAATGATACTGAGCGCGCTGCGCCAGTGGAAGAGGAAAATGATCACCACGGCTGATACTACGATCATTTCTTCTATGAGCGTGCGTTTAATGGAGCTTACAGATTCTTTAATAAGCGTACCACGGTCGTACACAATATCAAACTTCACTCCTGCGGGCAGGCCTTTAGCCACTTCCTTCATTTTAGCTTTTACGCGGTCAATGACGGCATCTGCATTTTCGCCATACCGCATTACCACAATGCCGCCTACCCGCTCGCCTTTACCATCCTGGTCAAAAATACCCAGGCGGGTTTCGCCGGTCATCTGTACGCTGGCAATATCTGCTACACGAATGGGAATGGAGTTCTGGTTCTTTACCGGTATGTTGCGGATCTGTTCTATGGATTGCAGGTAACCGCTGGTTTTGATGATGTAACCAATGCCGCTCATTTCAAATTTGCGGCCGCCGGATTCATTGTTATTGGTGCGTATGGCGTTGATCACATCTGTTACACCCAGCTTATAATAAAGCAGCTTATTAGGATCTACTGTAACCTGGTATTGCTGCTGGGCGCCGCCAAAGGAAGCTATTTCACTTACGCCAGGTACATTTTGCAGGGCAAATTTCACGTACCAGACCTGGATAGCGCGTTGCCCGCCCAGGACCACATCCGGCGCATCCAGCGTATACCAGAGAATGTGGCCTACACCCGTACCATCCGGGCCCAGCGTGGGTGCTACGCCCTCCGGTAACTGACGGGTAATGGTACTTAGCTTTTCGAGTACCCGTTCCCGTGCCCAATAGATGTCTGCATCATCTTCAAAGATCACGAAGATGAAGCTCATGCCGGACATGGAGGAGCCGCGCACATATTTCACTTTGGAAATGCCCTGCAGGCTGGTTACCAGCGGGTAGGTAACCTGGTCTTCTACCAGCTGGGGACCACGGCCCATCCATTCCGTAAATACGATCACCTGGTTTTCTGACAGGTCGGGAATGGCATCTATGGGATTTTTTTTGACGGCAAAAAATCCCCAGGCAAATAATGCAGCTGCCAGCACAAGCACTATAAAACGGTTACGTAACGACCATGAAATGATCTTATGTACCATAACATTAAGTAAAAAAGTAAAAGGAAAAATTAAAAAGGGAAAGATCCCGTTAAGAGAGATTAACGGCGTTGGGGGTATATCAGATGCGGAAATTACAGTTGAGCAGGAAAACAGATGTATTGCCAGGGTCCGGCGGCGCCTGCGCTACAGGAAAGGTAACTGCCAGGGAAGCTACCGGCATAACCTGTAAAGTATACATTGTTACAGGGGTGGCTTCTAAGGCCAGAGGAACCATAACCCCTGCAGTTGTTGCCGGGTTGTGATGGTCTTTTTTCAGCTTTATTTCCTTGTACTCATCCTGACAGCATTTCTTTTTGCTGGTATTTTTGGCGGGCAGCTTCATACCACAGCCCGCGCAATGATCCTTTATGCTGCTACCCAGCTCCCATGATACCAGCTTGCCCATGCAGTAATGTAACTGCACAGTGGCGCCCATGGCGGTGCTCATGTAAAGGATGGTTAATATAACAGCAATGAATCGCTTCATAAGAGAACAAAGATACTATTTTTTAATACTTACAGGCGGCTGTATAAAAAGAATGTAAAATCATAAATGCAAAATTTCAAACCGACGAAGGAGGTTCACAGAGGCCATTTAAAAGACTTTATGAACGAGATAAATGTAAAAGTAGAATACCGCGATACCGTTTACAGGCTTGTGCTCAGGGCATTTTACTTTTACATTTATGATTTAAAATTTTACATTTTACATTCTTTTAGCTGCTTATATATTTTCTGCTTTATAGCCGGCCTGCTGTAAAGCCTGGATCACATCGGCCCCGGTGATGGTCTTATCTGTAGTGATCACCAGTGTTTTGTCGGGGTTTTGTGTATCCACGGTCCAGCTATCTTTACCTGCTACTGTATCCAGGAAAGGTGTTACGGTTGTTATGCAACCGGCACATTTAATGTTTGTCTTGAATTTTAACGTTTCCATACTATTATGCTTTTATAATGTTGACAATTTTAACCGCAGGCTATTGCTGACCACTGACACGGAACTTAATGCCATGGCCGCACCGGCAATCATCGGGTCTAATAAAAACCCGTTGAAAGGATATAAGATCCCTGCTGCCAGCGGAATACCTATGATATTGTAAATAAAGGCCCAGAAAAGGTTTTGCCGGATGGTGCGTACTGTTTTGCGTGACAGGCGCAATACTTTGGGCAGCGTGTTCAGATCGGAGGTAATGAGGGTGATCTTAGCTATATCCATGGCAATGTCTGATCCTTTGCCCATAGCAATGCTTACATCTGCCTGGGCCAGCGCATGGCTGTCGTTAATACCATCGCCCACCATAGCCACTATTTTACCCTGCTGCTGCAGCTCTTTTACAAAGGCGGCTTTTTCTGCGGGCATTACCCCGGCTTTATAATGCTGCACATTTACCTGCTTAGCTACGGCGGCGGCAGTTTGCTCCTGGTCGCCGGTGAGCATGTACACCGCTATACCCTGTTGCTGTAGGGCGGTAATGGCTTCTTTGGAGGTAGCTTTTATTTTATCTGCAATAGCCAATACAGCTACCACTTCCGCGTTAGCAGCAAACGCAATAACAGTTTTAGCAGATGCCTGCCAGGCCTGTGCTTTGGCTGCCAGGCCTGCATTCATTTGAATGTTATGGTCTTCCATGAAACGGAGGTTACCTATGCGGTAGGTGATCCCTTCATACACGGCGGCTATTCCTTTACCTGTAATGCTGGTAATGTTATTTATGCCTACCGGCTGTATGCCCTGCTGCTGCAAACCATTTACAATGGCGGTTGCCAGCGGGTGTTCTGATTGCAGCTCCATAGCCAGCAATACCTGTTTCCAGGCTGCGGTATCGTTTATGAAATGGGTATCTGTGAGCGCGGGCCGGCCTTCTGTAATGGTGCCGGTTTTATCCAGGATAATGGCATTTACCCGGTGGGCCAGCTCCAAGCTCTCTGCATCGCGGATAAGCATATGGTGGCTGGCGCCTTTACCCATCCCTACCATAATAGCGGTAGGTGTGGCCAGGCCCAATGCGCATGGACATGCAATTACCAGTACGGTTACTGCGGCCAGCAAGCCATGCGTAAAGGCATGTGCGCCACCGGCTATCATCCATACACCAAAAGTGAGAATAGCAATGCCTATTACTACCGGTACAAAAATACCGGCTATTTTGTCTACCAGCTTTTGCACCGGGGCTTTACTGCCCTGCGCTTCCTGCACCATTTTTATAATGCGGGCCAATACGGTATCCCCTCCTACTTTTTCTGCCCGGAACTGGAAGCTACCCTGCTGGTTAATGGTGCCGGCAAAGATGTTATCGCCGGCGGTTTTGCCTACGGGCAGCGGCTCTCCGCTGATCATGCTTTCATCTATATAAGATCCGCCACTGATCACTACACCATCTACCGGGATCTTTTCGCCGGGTTTTACCAGTAGTATATCCTGCACTTTTACCTGGGCAATAGGCATTTGCTGCATATGGCCGCCTGGATGTACTATGGTAACGGTTTGGGGTTGCAAGCCCATCAGCTTTTTAATGGCGGAAGAAGTGTTGGACTTTGCTTTTTCTTCCAGCAGCTTGCCCAAGGAAATAAATGCAATGACCACTGCGGCAGCCTCAAAATATACATGCGCATGCAAGCCGCGCTGGTGCCAGAAAGCAGGGTATACTGTATTAAATACGCTGAACACCCAGGCAATACCAGTGCTGAGCGCTACCAGTGTATCCATATTAGCTTTGCGGAAGCGGGCCTGTTTCCAGGCATTGATAAAGAAACTACGGCCAAAGTAAAATACTACCGGCGTAGCCAGTACCAGCATGATCCAGTTAGCATAAGGCATGTTCATAAAAACCATACCGATCACCACTACCGGCAGCGCCAGCAGCGATGACCATATAGTTCTTATTTTCAGCTTTTGATAGTATTGCTGTTGGGCGGTTTCTTTTATTTCCTGCTGGTTAGCAATATCAATTACCAGGTCGTAGCCAATGGAGCGAACGGTATTTTGTAAGGATTCCGGGGTAGCTATGTTAGGATCATATAATACCCAGGCGCTTTGGTTGGCAAAATTTACGCCGGCATCCTGCACACCGGCGGCTGTTTTCAGCATAGACTCCACGCTGATGGCGCAGGCCGCACAGGTCATTTCCAATACCGGAAAGGTATCTTTCCTGAGCGCCGCGTTAACCGCTGCGCTGCTTTCTTTCTGCCTGCCTGTTGTTATGGTTGTCATCTTACCTTCTTTTATTTAATGCAAAGTTACTGCCTCCTATGGGCAGGCCTCTTATACTATAAAGGGGAAAAATTTTAAGATTAGTTGTTGGAAAAGCGACAAAAAGGGGGTAGATTTGGGTAAAATGTACGTTTTATGAAGGCGGAGGGTGATACATCTAAAGCAGGGAATACCTCTAAATCAAGGGGTGGTATGGGTGATGCCTCAAAAACAGGTAAAGAGGGGGATGTTCCATCAAAAGCTGGTAAAACTAATCCGGTAGCGCCTATTGAGCTAAATTTATCCGGCCAGGCACGCCTGCACATTTATCCCAAAGCCAAAAACAGCAGCTCTATTGCTAATAAGGGAGGTGATACCAGTGGTATGTGGGATGACCAGGATAGAGTTACATGGTATATACTAGGCGGAAATTTTGAGGCGGATGAAGCTCTTATTCCTAAAAATGACATGGATTATGTAGAGCTTAGCTTCCTGGGTTTGCCTAAGGTTTGCCTTACAAACATTGCCAGGTTTATGAATATCCCGATGAGGGAAATGGCGGATCTGGTAGATCTGTCCACCAAAACACTAGAACGAAAAAAACTTGACGACCGCATGGATAAAGTAGTCTCTTCACAAGTCATTGAAATGGCGAGCACATTAGCCCACGGTATGAAGGTGTTTGAAGATCAGGACAAACTGAACCGCTGGCTGTCTAAAGATAACCGCGCCTTAGGCGATAAAAAGCCGCTTGAGCTGCTGGGTACCCCTACGGGTATTAAGCTGGTCAACAATATTTTAACCCGCATTGAAGAAGGTATTTTCTCCTAAACAAACATATCTCTCTCTCATTAACCATATTCTCATGATCGAAGTTGTATTGTCATGACTGTTTACCGCATTGTAAAAACCGCAGAAAGGGCACAAGACCTCTCTGGCAAAGGTGCTTACCTGGCCGGCGGCCGCTGGAACTCAACCGGAACCTTTATGCTGTATACCAGTGAAAGCCGGTCGCTGGCACTGCTGGAAAACCTGGTGCATTATGACCAGCCGGAACTGCCGCCCCGCTTATATACTATGGAAATTGAGATTGCAGATAATGCCCCCATCTACACGCTTTCCGACGATAAATTAATTGAAGACTGGCGTCTGCCGGAAACCCTGGCCCTGCGCAGGATCGGGGATCAATTGTTTAAAGACAAGAAATACCTGGGTTTTAAAGTACGTTCTGCTGTGTTGCCAAATGAGTTCAACTATTTGCTGGATCCGCTTTTTCCCCGTTATTATGACCTGGTGAACGTTGTGAATTATGAGCCCTTGGAATTAGACCGCAGACTTTTTAAACCTTCTGAAAAGGATAATTAGTATTACGTCCTGCCCGCTCTTTACGGATCTTTATGAAATAAGATGGGGTAAGGCCGGTTAATGCCTTGAACTGGCGGGATAAATGCGCCTCGCTGCTGAAGCCTAAACGAAAAGCAATGTCAGCCAGCGTAGCGGGTGTGTATATTAAGAGCTCCTTTACCTTCTCAACCCGGTAGGCCAGGATGTATTTTTCCAGCGTGGTATCTTCTGCTGCTGAAAAAACAGCGCTCAGGATATCATAAGAGCGTGATAATTTTTCTGCTACCCATTTTGAAAAACGGAACTGCGGCGGGAAATCAAATTCACCGGAGTATATATAAGTAACCGCTTCTTTTACCTGCTTAACCAGCTGCTGGTTTTTATTTTCCAGCAGGCTGAAACCTAAGGGTTCCAGTGTTGCTGCAATAACATTCAGATCGGGTGGTGTAGCGGATTGTATGATTGCGCTGCCCAGTTCAACATGGGATACCTGCAGGCCTGCTGCAGTAAGCTCCTGTTGTACGGTAGAGATACAACGCGGGCAAACCATTCCTTTAATATGTAGTGTATAAGCCGGCATAATAGTATACAAAGGTCCGGCGTTGGGTTTATATAATTGTTACATAATTACGGGGAAAGATTACATAATCATTAGCATAAAAAAAATGACCTGCGGGTGTATTTACCAGCAGGTCAATTTTAATTACGAATTATCAATTACGAATTGGGTTTTACGTTTGGAATGCTACACCTGTAACTGCTAATTGCGTTAATAAATGATTGATACTTTTTACCGCAATACTATTTTTTCCAGCTCTTCCAGTGATTTACCCCTTGTTTCCGGCAGCATTTTTACGGCAAATAACAGGTGTAACACCATGGCTACGCAAAAGAAGCTGAATGCCAGGGTACCGCCAAAAGGCAGCTCTGCCACAATAGGAAATAACCAGGTCATTACAGCGGCCCAGAACCAGTGCGTAAAGCTGCCCAGCGCCTGCCCTTTGGCACGCACGGAGTTCGGGAAGATCTCTGCCAGGAATACCCATATTACAGCGCCCTGTGAAAATGCAAAGCTGGCAATAAAACCTACCAGGTAAACAAGCACCAGGTAACCGCCAAAATCATGCAGGTAAAAGGCGCGGGCTGTTAATCCCAGGAACAGGATCATACCTATGGAGCCGGCTATCAGCAATGTTTTTCTGCCAAATTTATCGATCACAAACATAGCGATAATAGTAAACACCATGTTGGTAACGCCTATGAGCACCGCCTGTAACAGGGCGGTATCGCGGGCCAGGCCCGTCATAGAAAAAATACGGGGCGCATAATACATGATGGCATTTATACCGGAGAACTGGTTGAACGTGGCTAACAGGATAGCACACATGACCGGGAAGGAGAATTTACGCGTAAATAATTTCTCTGTATGCCCGCTGTTCTCTGCTTTCAGGGACTCTGCAATATCAGTTACAATTACATCAGCATCCGCATTACCTAATGTAAGCAATACTTCACGCGCTTCCGCAGTACGCTGGCGTTTCATAAGCCAGCGCGGGCTTTCAGGTATCAGGTATAATAATACCAGGAACAATAAAGACGGAACGGCCTGCACGCCTAACATCCAGCGCCATGCATCGGTAGCTACCCACTTGTTAATAAAGTAATTGGAAAAGTAAGCGAGCAATATACCCAGCACAATGTTAAACTGGAACAATGCTACCAGCCTGCCACGCAGCTTGGGCGGCGCTATTTCTGAAATATACATGGGCCCCGCTACGGAAGATGCGCCAATACCTAAGCCGCCAATAAAACGATAGATCAGGAAAGCCGGCCAGGAGTGCGACAGGCCGCAGCCTAATGCAGATACAATATAAAAGATGCCTACCAGGATCAATACCTTTTTACGGCCGTATTTATCCAACGGAATACCGCAGCCAATAGCGCCAGCAATGGTACCTATTAAAGCAATGGAATTGGTGAACCCGTGCCAGAAACCATCCAGCTGAAATACTTCTTTAATAGCCTGCTCTGCACCGGAGATCACCGCGGTATCTGCCCCGAATAACAGTCCGCCTAAAGCGGCTACCAGGCAGCCGGTAAATAATTTTTTGTTCATGTGTGGGTTGATTGATTAACGTTGATCCGTTCCTGTTGTACAGTGGAATTTTACGGGATAAGATACACATTATTTTATCATTTTCTTATATATAGGCGGGAGCCCTGAAACCGGGCTGAAGGCCCCGGCATTTGCTTACTTACTAATTAGTCAGTATATTTGCAGCCTGAATGCTGCTTTATGGCTGACACCACTAAGGAAAAGATCATTGACCTGGCCGATCATCTGATCCGCACAAAAGGTTTTAATGCCTTTAGCTATGCCGATATTTCGGCCCCCCTGGCCATTAAGAACGCGGCCGTTCATTACCACTTCCCTACCAAGGGCGACCTGGGGATCAGCGTAATTGAACGGGAGCTGAAAAACCTTGCCCTGCACATACGCAAATGGGAAAAAATGCCGGAGGACCAGCAGCTAAGAAAGCTCATAGATGTATTTCAGCAGCGCTATAAGCTGGGCACCATTTGCCTGGTAGGTTCCTTAACACCGGATTATGATACGCTGCCGGCGCCTATGCAGGCCAAGGTACAGGAAATGTGCACCGGCATATTACAATGGATGACGCAATGCCTGGAAAAAGGCAGGGCGCAGCAGCGCTTACATTTTGAAGGCGAAGCATATGACCGGGCCCTGATGGTGCTTTCCAACCTGTTATCATCATTATTATTTTCACGGGTATTGGGCGGCAGCACTTTTCAGCGCATGAGCAAACAGCTGGCCAAAGACCTGATATAACAACACTTTACAATTACACAGGCAATGGCCTGTACAAAATCATAAACCATCAAACCACTTCAGATGAAAAGAGCAGTTATTACCGGATTAGGGGCTTTAACGCCTATCGGCAACAATGCAGCTACGTTCTGGGAACGGCTCAGCGCCGGCAAAAGCGGTGCGGCCACGATCACCAAGTTTGACCCCAGCCGCTTCCGCACACAGTTTGCCGGGGAAATAAAAGGTTTTAATGCGCAGGATCTGCTGGATAAAGGAGACATCCGCAAAAGCGATCCCTTTACACAATACGCAATGGTTGCTGCAGATGAAGCTATTAAAGATTCCGGCCTGGACTTCAGCAGCATGGATCCATTTGATACCGGTGTTATCTTTGGCTCCGGACAGGGTGGTATGCAAACTTTTGAAGAGCAGGTTAAAGAATATACACAAGGCGGTTTTAACCCGCGCTTCAGCCCCTACTTTGTACCTAAGCTCATTGCCAACATGGCGGCAGGTATGATCTCTATTAAATACGGCTTAATGGGCATTAACTACACAACGGTTTCTGCCTGCTCTACTTCCAATACCGCTATTATGGATGCGCTGAACTACATCCGTTTGGGGAAAGCCAAAATGATCATTACCGGCGGCGCTGAGGCGCCCATAACAGAAGCATCGGTAGGCGGTTTCTGTGCTATGAAGGCAATGTCTACCCGCAACGATGATCCGGCTACTGCTTCACGGCCCTTTGATGTGGAGCGCGATGGTTTTGTGATGGGTGAAGGCGCCGGTGCATTAGTGCTGGAAGAATATGAACATGCCAAAGCAAGAGGCGCACATATTTATGCAGAGGTAGTAGGCGCTTCCATGACGGCAGATGCGTATCACATGACAGCTACGCACCCCGAAGGCTTGGGCGCTTTACGCGCTATGCAGCTGGCATTGGAGGATGCAGGATTAAATGCAACACAGGTAGATTACCTGAATGCGCACGCCACCTCCACCCCTGTTGGCGACCTGAGTGAGATAGCTGCTATTACAAAACTGTTTGGCAGTGACCCTTCCCACTTACACATCAGCGCTACCAAATCCATGACCGGGCATTTATTAGGCGCAGCCGGCGCAATAGAAGCTATTGCCTGCATCCTGAGTATAAAATACGGCGTAGTACCGCCTACTATTAACACTACAACATTAGACCCGACTATACCTGCAGGCATGCAAATTATTACCGGGCAGGCCATTGAGAAAAAAGTAAAAGTAGCTATGAGCAATACCTTTGGTTTTGGCGGCCATAACGGTATTGTGGTGTTCAGGGAAGTGGTGTGATGTATGACTTTATCACCGTCATTGCGAAGCATAACACGGCTTTGTGCGGAGCATGCTGAAGCAATCTCCTGCCTTTCATTCAGGGGATTGCTTCTTTATACTGCGCCTCACAATGACGACAATGCGCTTATGCAATAGCCTTATTTGTTTAGCGGCATGGCACAGGAAGCGCCAGGGCAGCAGGTATCACGGGTATAAGCAACAGCAGCCGCTTAACAGAGTAAAATAAATTTTGTAGTAAAACAAAACTATATATTGTACGCATTCACTTTCATAGCGTGCAACTTTCATTCAACTTTCTGTGGCGGAAAAATTTTTCATCAAAAATTGGAGAATTAAAAAATTGTCGTAATATTGCCACTGTGCTGTTGACATTGGCGCAGTAATGGTTGACCTCCAAAAATCAGATTGTTTACTTCAAAATAGATTGTTTACTCCAAATCACTCGTCAGGTTTTTAAATATCAGCTAGGTTTTACTGGTTCCCCAAAGTTGTGTAGCTAAAGCTATATGATGTTTATTGTTGTTATTGCTATGTCCTGCCCAAATGGACATATGTGATATCGTGTGCACCACAGATCAAATCCATTCTTTTTATCCAATTAATTTATTGGTATCACTTGACTATTAATCCCAATTGATAGATGATTCGCACCTCACTGGAATTTATTAAAAAAGAGCTGGAAGCTTATATAGTGGAACGTGAGCAGGACCCTGCAAACTACAGCGCCGGCAACGTTGTGGAACTGAAGCCGCTCATAAAGCCTACCGGTGAATTAAATGTTACCGACACCACGCACGTTACCATTATGATGGCCGGCGTGGAAGAAGAACGCCGTGAAGGCAAACGCCCCTACTATGTGCCTACGGACGATAAACAGTTCATGCGTCTGAATCCCCCGGTGGAGCTGGACCTGCTGATATTGTTCATTGCACACAACGGCCACTATGAAACGGCGCTGCGCGATCTTTCAGACGTAGCCAGCTTTTTCCAGGCTAACCCCGTATTTGATCAGCAACGTTACCCCGCATTGAACGCAAGCGTTACAGATCCTGTGAACAAGCCCTGGCAGCTGATTGAGCGGCTCACCTTTAAGCTCTATAATCTTTCCTTTGAACAGCAAAATAATTTATGGGCTATGCTGGGCGGCAAATACTTCCCCAGCCTGGTGTATAAAATGAATATGCTTACTGTATTTGATACCAAAGGCAAGGATAAAACACCCGGCATCAAAGAACTCAACTTTAAAGAAAACTAACGCTTGTTATGTATGAATGGCATGCAGGTTAAATACACCGAACTGTTTACTTTATCCGTAGAACAATTGTTTTACACCAATAAAGTATGTAAGCAATACAAAGCAGATCCTGTTACGGATATAACGTTTGTGCCTACACCGGAAAGCCGTGGCATTATGAGCAGCATGGACCTGCTGTTTAAACCCACCCCAACTAACGGCGGCTTTACCCTACTGGCCAATATATTTGGGCAAACAGCCGGCGGCAACGACCTGCTGCGCTTTGCCGCTAAAAAGGGCAACAAGCTCACTTTCCTGGCATTGCTTAAAAACCCGGAGCTGTTAAACTTTGATGAGCTGCCGGTACAAACCGCCGCAGATCATATCTACTACTTCAGCAACAGCGTAGTGGATGCTGCTGCCACGCGTAATAATTTGCACCTGAGCAAAGCCGCTACCGGCGCAGCAGAACCGGATACTATTAAAACCAGCAATGCGGCCTACACCTTTCACAGTACTACACCAGTAGCACCGGGTACCGCCATCATTAAACATTTACTGAGCGGCGCCAACCTGGGTGAAAAGAATATTATTACGCAAAGCGGCGCTTCTGATGTGATGTTCGATCTTACGCCTTTACCTTCCGGCATTTGCCAGCTGTGGATCAATCATGTGCAGGAAGATGAATTCTATTTTCCCGGCAACATCAGTACCGGCCCGCTGTTCGGCGTGGTAGAAATATCCCTGTCCGCTTTACTGGATGCAAATTACCGCATTATTGAGGCCGACCGTTCCTTAACGCCGGAGCGCCCGCAGTATAAGATCCGCCTGGTGAACCGCCCCACCATCTGGCGGTATACCCTGAGCCTGCAGCCTAACAGCCCTTTGTTCCTGGAAATGGCCGGCATGAGCCCTGCAGACAAAGCGGCTTTCCTGAACCAGCTAAACATTGTAAGCAATGATACCAATATCCATTTCCACCGGACCACCACTACCGATACTGCTATTGAGATGGTATCGGACAACGCGCTGGCCCTGCAGGAAAACTATTACTCCGCTTCCAGCGCTACCCATGATACCTTAAGCCTTACGCTTAAAAAATATATTGGCGATCCGGCCAAAGAGGCAGTGGTAAGGGCTAACCTGCCCTACCCTGCTACCGGTGCCATTGATACCGCTAACGCCCCATTCATTTACTCTGACATTTTTCTAACACTTTAACTTTTAAAAAAATGGCAACTTACCGTTCCCCTGGTGTTTATGTAGAAGAAATAGCCTCCTTTCCACCATCCATTGCAGAAGTAGAATCTGCAGTCCCCGCATTTGTTGGTTACACGCAAAAAGCTGATTCGCTGGGAACCGGCGACCTGCTGAAAGTACCTACCCCCATTAGCAGCTGGGGCGAATATGTAACTTACTTCGGCGGCCCTGAAAAGGAAGATGGCGCGAATATTACGATAGCTGTGAATGAACTACGCACCGGCACTGTGACCACCGGTTACAAGGTAACTGTTACCCCCAATGCAGCTAACCTGCGCAAGCACATTCTTTACCATGCCGTAAAACTGTTCTTCGCCAACGGCGGTGGTAAATGTTACATTGTATCTGTAGGCGATTACGGCACAGCGCCTACCAAGGGAGATCTGGAAGCAGGCCTTGACCTGGTAGCCCTGGAAGATGTACCGACCATACTGGTAGTGCCCGAAGCCGTGTACCTGGCTTCTGATGGGGAATTCCAGAGCATTAATTCAAAAATGATCGACCAGGCATCTACCCTGAAAGACCGTTTTGCAGTGCTGGACACCAAGGCTACTACGGTTCCTAAAACACCATCTTCTGTACAGGCAGATGTAGATGTTGCCATTTCCACCATCCCCGTAGGTGATACTACCCGTTATGCAGCAGTATACTATCCCTGGGTGCGTACTGCTTACACCTACGCATTTGATTTTGACAACCTGCAGCTGAATGATCATAAAATAAACGGTGTGGATGCTACCGGTGCGGATAATAAAGAAGGATTGCTCTCTGCCCTGAAAGCAACCGCCTCTACCCTGTATAATGCTATCCAGGCAGAGTACAGCAAATACACCATTGCACTGCCGCCATCTGCTGCTATTGCTGGTGTGTACGCCAGAACAGACCGCGACCGCGGCGTATGGAAAGCCCCTGCCAACGTAGGTTTGGTGGATGTAATAAAACCGCTGGTGAACGTATCACGCGGTGAGCAGGACTCCCTGAACATTAACACCACCAGCGGCAAATCCGTGAATGCTATTTTAAGCATGCCCGGTTTTGGCACCGTGGTAATGGGCGGCAGAACCCTGGATGGTAACAGCAATGACTGGAAGTACATTAACGTACGCCGCTTCTTCAGCGTAGTCGAAGAATCCATCAAGAAATCCACCAACTGGGTAGTATTTGAACCTAATACCGCCAGCACCTGGACCAAGGTACAAGCCATGATAGAAAACTACCTGTTCCTGAAATGGAGGGATGGTGCACTGGCCGGCGCTAAACCGGAGCAGGCATTCCAGGTAAATGTAGGTCTGGGCAAAACCATGAACTCCGTGGATATACTGGAAGGGCGCATGATCGTGGAAATTAAGATGGCTGTTGCAAGACCGGGTGAATTTATAATCCTGCAGTTTGTGCAGATCATGCAAGCCTCCTGATAAAACGGTTCACAGCACTTTATTCAACAATTACTAAAAATTAAATTCTTTATACAATGGCGTATCCATTAACGGTTTTCCATTTCAGCGTATCCTGGGGTGGAGATAATATAGGTTTCTCTGAAGTAAGCGGCTTATCACAGGAAGTGCAGGCAATTGAGTACCGCGACGGTTTAATGTCCGGCACTACCCTGCCGCTGAAAAGGCCAGGTTTGAAAAAGGCGGGCAACATTACCCTGAAAAAAGGGATGGTAACTGCTAACATTGAGCTGTACAACTGGCTTAATAACAGCGGCCAGCCTAACGTAGAGCGCCGCGACCTGGTAATTACCCTGCTGAATGACGAAGGCGCGCCCGTATTTATATGGAGCATAGCCCAGGCATGGCCGGTGAAATGCGAAGGTCCGGGCTTAAAAGCTTCCGGCAACGATATTGCCATAGAGTCAGTAGACCTGGCGCACGAGGGCATTACATTAAAAACCGCCTAAGCAATGTCGGCTTATTATCCACCAACGGGGTTTCATTTCCGCGTTGAATTTATGGGCGTCAGCGGAGCGGATAGCGATACGGAACAGCGCTTCCAGGAGGTCAGCGGCCTTTCTTTTGAAGTAGAAACAGAGGAGCTGCGGGAAGGCGGTGAGAACCGCTTTACCTACAAGCTGCCCAAAAGGGCCAAGTATCCTAACCTGATCCTGAAGCGCGGACTGCTTACCAACACTGCGCTGCTGGATTGGTTAAAGGATGCGCTCAAAACCTACTTCACTGTAGTGATCTATGACTTTAAACCGGCAGACCTGGTAATAACCTTACTGGACGAAGCCGATTCACAGGTAGCCGTATGGAAAGTAGTACAGGCTTACCCGGTGAAATGGAGCACTGCAGATCTGAAGGCTACGGAGAATGCCATCCTGGTGGAAACAATAGAGCTGGCGTACCAATATTTTGAGCGGCTGCCTGTTGAGAATACGGTTTTTAAAGGCTAAAAGCGGAAAGCAAAAAGCAGAAAGCAAAAGCCGTTTGTTGCTAAGCGTTTTACTGGTTGTGTTATGCGGAAAGCAAAAGCAAAAACGGTTTGCTGTTAAGCTTTTTACTGGCTGATAGTAGTGCTGTATGCAGCAGGCGTAAAGCAGAAAGCAAAAGCCGTTTGTTGTTAAGCATCTTTAACAACAGGCAGTAATACGAAAACAGAAAGTCTTTATAGCATTTTTTAATAGTTGAAAGCGTATTCCAAAAAGCTAAAAGCTTTATACTTTATGCTTTCACCTTTAAGCTCAAAAAAATGGCCGTACAAATCAATGAAGTCATCATTAAAGCGGTAGTAGATCCGCGGCCGGACACCCGCAGCACGGGAAGCACCAATCCGCCGGAATGCCCGCCTGCTGCTGCCGGTAACAGCGAGAACGAACTGGCTGAAAAAATTCTGGAAATCCTTCGGGAGAAAAAAGAAAGATAATGGACGATCAAAGCCTGGCAAAACTGCCCTTTAATCTCAAGATCATTCCAATAAATGATACGGGTTTCCCAATTGGTATCCCCTTTATTGCCATGTTCAATCCTGAGAATTTCACCATTCATGAGGATATTGACTGGCTGGCCAACTGCCCGCCCGGCGCACAGGGAGCCAACCTGAAGTATAAAGGCACCAAACCCCGCACCTTTACCCTGGAATTTACTATTGACGGTACCGGCGTAAACACCAATGGTGTAAAGATACCGGTCACTGCGCAGGTAGCGCTCTTCCGCGCCGCCACTACAGGTGTGAGAGGCGCCCTGCACAAACCGGCTTTCCTGCTGGTGCAGTATGGCCTTTTTATCTGCACCTGTGCGTTAAACAGCTCTAACGTTACCTACAGCCTGTTTGACTTTACCGGCCTGCCCATCCGCGCCAAGATCAGCGCCTCCTTTACAGAGCACACCGTGCCCACCCTGAGCGATATACTGGGCATGTTATCATCGCCCGACCTTACGCATTACAAAACCGTAAAGGAAGGCGAGCTGCTGCCGGTGCTCACGAACGGGATCTATAATAACCAGCTTTATTATTTGCAGGTAGCAAAGGTCAATAAGCTGAAGAACTTCCGGAAGCTGGAGGCAGGCACCAAACTAAAGTTCCCGCCAATAGACAGTAACAACGGTTCCAGTAAAACTCAAACATCGTAAGCATATGGGCGTATTAGACAGTTTACCGCCCGGCACGCAAACCCCGCGGCATGTAATTACCAAAAAAGTGTTTATTAACGGTACCGTGTTAAGCAATGAGATCCAGCTGGCACAGATCACCGTCAATAAATCTTTTAACAAAATTGCCTATGCCCGTTTGGTGTTTGCAGACGGCTCTGCCAGCGACCGGAACTTTCCGCTCAGCAACGACGATAAGTTTAAACCGGGCAGCGAGATCCGCGTGCAGCTGGGTTATGAAGGCGAAGCAGACACCGTATTTGAAGGCATTATTATAAAACATGCCATCAAGGTAAGCCAGCAGGGCTCTTTGTTACTGATAGAAGCAAAAGACAAAGCCATTAAGCTGGCAGCTGCCCGTAAGCACGCTTATTACATCAACAAAACAGACAGCGAGGTAATAACTACACTGGCCCGGCCCATTGACCCATCGCCGGTTGTAGACACTACCAGCAGCCCGCCGCCCAAACAGCTCGTACAGTTTGATGCATCTGACTGGGACTTTATAGTTACCCGCGCAGAAGCCAATGGCATGCTGGTGCTTACGGATGATGGAAAGATCATCGTAAAAAAGCCTTCCACCACTGGCGCACCAGTGCTTACCGCCACTTACGGCGATAACCTCTGGGAGTTTGAAGGTGAAATGGATGCACGCCGCCAGCTGCAAAGCGTAACCGGCCAGTCATGGGATTATACCACGCAGCAGCCGGAAACGTCCAATGCAGGCAGCGCCACCTTTACGGAGAACGGTAATATAGCCTCCTCAGAAATAGGCGCTGTATTAGGCGCGGAAGTAAAGCTTACGCACGCCGGGCATCTTACCCAACAGCAATTACAGGACTGGTCAGATGCCTATGCCATGCGCAGCCATCTTTCCAAAGCCATAGGCCGTGTGCGGGTGGAAGGCAATGCCGCTGTAAAACCCGGCACCATGGTCACCCTGGCCGGTGTAGGCGACCGCTTTAACGGCAATGTGTTTGTAACCGGTGTGCTGCATCACTTTGAAGGCAACTGGCAAACTGATATACAGTTTGGCTGGCGCGAGGAATGGTTCTACAAAAAAGAAGATGTGATGGACAAACCTGCCGCCGGTTTATTACCCGGTGTAAATGGTTTGCAGATAGGTACTGTGTTAGGCCTGGATGATACGGAAGGCGGCGGCCAGTACCGCGTAAAAGTACATATCCCTTCCATTACCAGCAGCCAGGAAGGCATTTGGGCAAGGGTAGCCACGCTGGATGCCGGCGCTAACCGCGGCGTATATTTTCGTCCGCAGGTAACGGATGAAGTGGTGTTAGGCTTCCTGAACGATGATCCCCGCGAGCCTGTCATTGTAGGTTACCTGCATAGCAAAGACAGCAAAAAATCAGCGCTGCCGGAGCAGGATGGCTCCCTGCAATATGGCTTTGTAACCAAGGAAGGCATTAAGCTCATATTTGACGATACCAACAAACGTATGACCTTACTGGTACCCACTGCCAGTGGCGAAAAATCGCTGATCCTTAACAGTGATGCCAGCGCCATTGAGCTGAAGGATGATAACCAGAACAGCATTAAGATGGACTCTTCCGGCATTACCATTAATGCCGCAAAAGACGTAACGATCAGAGGGGCGAAAGTGCTTATTAATTAATAATCATGGATGAGATGTCCCAGGTAAAACAAGATGTAAGTGCTTACAGGCGAAATCTCTGAATAACGCAGTACATAATTCGTAATTGATTATTCGTAATTAAATAATATGCCCGCAGCAGCCAGAGTAACCGACAACCACACCTGCCCCATGGCAAACCCCAACGGCAGTCCGCATACAGGCGGTCCCATTATGCCGGCCGGTGTGCCTACAGTGCTCATTGGCGGACAGCCGGCCGCAGTAGTCGGCGGGCAGTGTGTATGCGCCGGTCCCCCGGATAGCATTACCGCGGGATCCGGCACAGTGCTGATTGGCGGACAACAAGCCGCGCGCCAGGGCGATATGACCTCGCATGGCGGACAAATAGCCGCCGGTTTTCCCACAGTGGTGATAGGCGGCTGATCTTTTTTATAACAACTACTAACCACAACATCATGGAAAATACAGACAGATCTTTTTTAGGAACGGGCTGGAGCTTTCCGCCCACCTTCCGCAGGGAATGGAACGGCCCCGAAATGCTGGTTGAAGAAGCAGATGTACGCAGCAGCATACAGATCATCCTTTCCACCATTACCGGTGAGCGGGTAATGCTGCCCACCTTTGGCTGCAACCTGCAGCCCCACGTATTTGATCCGCTGAACGTACCCACCATTGCCATGATAGAAAAAATAGTACGGGAAGCGCTCATTTACCATGAGCCCAGGATCATTGTGGAGAATCTTACCTCTACTGCTTTCCAGGCAGAAGGACGGCTCGAGATCAACATTGAATACAGTATTATCACTACCAATACCCGTTACAATTACGTATTCCCCTTCTACATCAACGAAGCTACGAACATTGAAACGGTAAAACCTGTATAACGCAGGGCCAAACACTGTTTGGCTAAGCTATTCATCAATAAATTAATTATGACGTTCCGATGAGTAATTGTCATTGTCATACCACTATTAACCGCGACGGGTCGGGCCAGTTGGGCCGGTACCTGAAAGCGCTGGACCCCGGTTATGCACCGGTGGATGGCCGCAGTTTTGAAGACCTGCTGGTATTTGCAAAAAGATATGCCGCACAGATCCGGTTCTACGATATTCCCGGAAGCCAGGTAGAAGATGATACGCCGCCCGCACAGGTGAGCTGGCGTGAATTTTTCCGGCGCGATATGGCGGTAATTGCCGCCTCCATTGGCACCATAGACCTTGCGCAAATCAAAAAGGATTACGAGGAGAACCGCGCTAAGCTGGACCTGAAGCCTACCGGGCAAACCTATGCAAATTTGTTTGATCCCATACTGGGCATGCTGGCAAGGCTGGACCGCTGGTATTCACTGGCTATTCCGCAAAACCCGTTGTATGTAGACCTGAACCTGGCCATTCAATCTAACCTGCAGGAGCAGGTGAAGAAAATGATAGCCTATGAAGAAGGTTTTAAGCTGGTAGATGCCAAGAATGCTTTTACGCTGGACTTTAGCCCCATTGAAAATGATGATGTGTGGAAGGTAAATGACCCCGTGGATGCAGACATCAGCATCTATGAAGGCGCTACGCCGGAAGATAAGATCCGTTTTGCCGCCCTGTTCGCAGATTCCATTTTCCTAAGCTTCTATGGTGTAATGAGCCAGCTGGTAGATAATTCTGAAAGCTACCTGCAATATGCCATGGAGCAATACCCGGCCCACCAGCCGCACATGGCGCTGTTCATTGCATTCCTGCAGCTGTTCCGTTTAGCGCAGGACCAGATGAACACCCTCACCGGCCGTGTGCTGGATTTCTATTACCGCGAGGTATTACAGCTCACGGAAAAACCGGCCATCCCAGACCGCGCCTTTGTAGTGTTTGAGCTGGCCAAAGATGTAGCAGCCTACGACCTGGCGCCAGGCACTCCCCTGGATGCCGGTAAGGATGCTTTGGGCAAAGACCAGGTATATAAAACAGACGGCGCCCTGGTAGTGAACCAGGCCAAGGTCAAAGAGCTGAAAACGCTGTTCATTGAAAAGCTGCCGCTGGAAGCAGACGAAGAAAGCAAGAACATTGCCACCCTCTATGCGCGCCCGGTAGCCAACTCGCTGGATGGATACGGCACACCGTTCACAGACCCCTATCCCAAGTGGAGCACTTTTGGTAAAGGCAGCAATCACCCCGGAGCAGCCGCTAATATCTGCGAAGCGCTGGATATTATTAATGATGAAATAAACACCCGCAATGAAACCGCAATTGGTTTTGCCATTGCATCGCCGCAGCTGCTGCTGCAGGGCGGTAACCGGCTGATAACCCTGCAAAGCAACGGCATTAAAGAGCTGTTTGATGCAGGCCAGGCGGAGATATGGCTTACCGGCGAAGACGGCTGGTTAAAAATAGATCAAACAATCACGGCAGCACAATTCGCCAAATTGTACTCCGATGATATGTTTAATAACGAGGATGAATTAGGCTCCTGCATCTATAGCGGAGAAAGCGCTCCGGACCGCATTTACATTTTCCTGCCCATAGCAGAAAAAGGGGTAATACCTTTTGATGCCAAGCTGCACGCAGGCCGTACCTACAACACGGCTTACCCGGTAATGCAATTGATGGTAGGGCCGGATATAGGTTTAACCGCCGGCCGCTTTAAAGATCTTTCCTACACCGGCCTGTCTATTAATGTACGCGTAGGATCTATAAACCACATTCCTGTTATTGGCATTGCAGCAGCGGCGCCTGCTGCAGCTGCTGGTGGCATTACAGCCGCCGCCTTTGTAAAAGATACCTATGCAAATTTTGACGGGCTAAAAGTGCTGACCCTGCAAAATGATGATGGCCTGCTTACACCCGGCAAACCATTTGACCCCTTCACGGCTTATCCCAAAACCGGCAGCACCTTTTACGTTGGCAGTAACGAAGTGTTTAACAAGCCGCTGGAAAAACTCTCGCTGAACATCCGGCACGTGAACAACAGCGGCGCTTTAGATATAAATGAAAGCATGGTGGAATATAAGGTAAGCCTGCTGCAGAGCAAACAGTGGCTGTACTTATCCGGCGAAAGCTTCAGCGGACCGCTGTTTGATGAAAATGAGCTTACGTATAATATCCTGAACGTAGGCGGTGATCCACAGGGTAGCCAGCCCTCCACTCCCATTACCACGGTACGGGCGCCCCTGGTATATCCTGCCCTGTTTGAGAACGGGAAAACCCCCAAAGGTTTTTTGCAGGTAGAAAATACTTTTTTCATTAATCCTAACAACGATAATTTCTTCCAGCAATCAGCCGCTTATGCAGCCTTCTTTAAGATCAAAGAAGTTTCACTGAGCTATTACTCAGAGCTGGCAGCGCTGGAAGCCGGTACCGACCAGTTCTTCCATGTATATCCTTTTGGCGCAGTGGAAATAGACCTGGCCGCAAACAATAATAGTGGCATAAAATCTTTCACCCAGCTCAATGATGTATTGATCCCCATTAAGCAGCTGCCTTCCCGTTTTGGCCGTAAAACAGCCGATCTGCTGGTAGATGCAAAAGGATCTTTACTACCGCAATTCACCTGGACAAGCCCCTACAGCCAGTACGACCAGCAAACGGATAGTAATGGCACAATCGATACCTCAGCCGGCTTAGCCACTAAACCCACGCTGAATGCAGACGGCAAACCACAGCCGGCAGGTGCAGCCATCACTAAAGCCAAGTCCAGGGCCCTGGCCCGCAGCGCCAGCGACCGGTACCTGGCGCAATTATTACTGAGCGCCAGCGGCATTGATACCGGCACACAGCTGAACCAATACTCCGGCGATATACAGGAAGAAGGCATGTTATTCATAGGGCTGGAAAAAGTACAACCCCTGCAAACGCTGTCC
Source organism: Chitinophaga sp. GbtcB8 (assembly GCF_019091455.1). GTDB lineage: Bacteria > Bacteroidota > Bacteroidia > Chitinophagales > Chitinophagaceae > Chitinophaga. The sequence continues at coordinate 122,424 of NZ_JAGXJN010000011.1, read as the reverse complement.
CTCCTGTTCCAGTTTGCAGAAGGCACGGCTAAGGATGAAGAAAATGATCCGCCGCCGGTGCACTGGGCATACCTGAGCAACAACGAATGGCGCCCGCTGAGAGGTGAAGCCATTGTGTTTGACGGCACCTTCGATTTTCAGACCACCGGCATTATTAAAATAGATGTACCGGAAGATGCTACCAATAATAACACCATTATTACCGGCGGCCTGCACTGGTTTTGCGCCAGTGTAACCGCACATGCCGACCGCTTCCCCATGCTGGTGGATGTAGTGGCGCAGGCCGTAGAAGTAGTATTTGACGATAACGGGAACGCCCTTTCGCATTTTGACAATGCGCTGCCCGCAGGCAGCATCAGCAAGCTATCTGTAAAGGTGGCAGAAGTAAGTAAAGTATCACAGCCCTTTGCGTCTTTTGATGGAAAACATGCAGAGGTAGGCAAGGAATTTTATACCCGCGTAAGCGAGCGCCTGCGCCATAAGGCACGCGCCATTAATGCCTGGGATTATGAGCACCTGGTGCTGGACCGTTTTCCCAGCATTTACAAAGTGAAATGTATTCCGCATACAGATCCTAATTGCCTTTGCAGGGAACATACGGAAGTAAATTCAGATGGTAATGGGGAAACCACCTGCTGCGGTCCGCAGGTAGCACCGGGGCATGTATTGCTGGTGGCAATAGCCAACCTGAAGAACCGCAATGCCATTAACCCGCTGCAGCCTAAAACAAGCCGCCGCACCCTGCTGGATATTGAAGCTTATCTGAAAAAACGCAGTTCGCCCTTTGTACAGATCAGGGCACGTAACCCGCTGTATGAGCAGGTGCTTACCTTTTTCCGTGTAAAATTTGTATCCGGTACAGACAAAGGTTATTTCCTGAAAAAGCTGAATGAGGAGCTGGTGCAGTTCCTGACCCCCTGGGCCTTTGATGAAAATGCAGATGTGAAGTTCGGGCAAAAGATCTACGCGTCTTCCATTGTAAATTTCATTGAAGAAAGGCCGTATGTAGATTTCATTACCGACTTCCTGCTGTTTGTATGTAAGGATGAATGTTGCCCTCCGCAAACAGATGATGAGGGAGATGACGACCAGGGAAATAACGACATGCCTGAAGTGCTGAACCAGCTAACCGGCTGTGATGATGTGGAACGCCTGCTGCAGGACCAGCTGAACTTTATTGGCGTGGTAGTAGCGCAGCCCTCTACCCCGCGCTCCATACTGGTATCAGTACCCAAACATATTATTATACCTTACGAAGAGCCGGTTAAACCATCGCGCTGTGAGCAAAGAGTAGCCACAAGAACGCCGGTACCCGGCCCCGTAGCCAATGTTCCGCGCACGCCGCAAGCCACAGACCCGGTACCGTCTAAACCTGCAACAGATACCAAACCACCGGTAAGCACCGCGCCGGGTAAAACAACGGTGACTGAAAAAACAGCTGCGGAGAAAGCGGCAGCTGAGAAAATTGCTGCCGGTAAACTGGCTGCGGAAAAATTAGCTGTAGAAAAAGCAACTGCTGATAAGGCCGCCACAGAAAAAGCTACCGCTGATAAAGCTGCAGCCGATAAGTTAGCTGCGGAGAAAGCAGCCGCTGTAAAAGCAGCTACCGGCAAACCAGCAGTGGATACCCCTGTAACAGATAAAACAGCACCGGCCAATCCAACGGTAAATCCTGCCGCAAAGGATACTATTCCCGCAGGTAAACCAGCTACTGACAAACCGGCGCCGGCGCCTGAAAAAGCGCCCGCAGCACCGCTGAAGCTAACCGGCACTAAAAAGAAAACAGACAAGAAGAACCCCAAATGATCTATTCCCATAAAATAAGCTGACATGCAAGAGCCAGTTAATTTAATAAAATCCAATCCGCTGCTGCCCGCAGAAGATTATCCAGCGTTACGCGACAAAGGCATACAATACATTTCAAAACTGGGCAGCGATATCTGGACGGATTATAATAATTCAGACCCCGGCATCTCCATACTGGAAGCAGTTTGCTACGCCATTACGGACCTCTCTTACCGCACGGACTTTGATATTAAAGACCTGCTGGCACCGGAGCAGCTGAATAACGATACCTGGAAGCAGATCTTTTACACCGCCCGGCAGATCCTGCATAACAATGCGCTTACCATTAACGATTACCGTAAGCTGGTGATCGACATTAAAGGCGTGCGCAATGCCTGGATAGAAACCAGCAAAGATTATGAAGTACCGGTGTGGATAGATTATAACGATGCAGAGATCCGGGAGGAAGCCGGCTGCAGCTGCGATGATGCGGATGAAAAAATATGTTACGGCAGGCTGGGGCTGGAATCACTTACCACCGACCAGGTAGGTGCTTACCGCAACACCAAAACGCAGGACATTAATGCCTTGCTGCAAAAATTAGCCACCGCAAAAACCGCCGCTGAAACAAAGATCGCCGACCTGACCACGCAGATAGATATGCCGGACATTGACCCCACCAAAAGGGCCGCGCTTATTGCAGAACGGGAACAGCTGCAGGATCAGGTAAAACATATCGACAAAAAAACAACGGCGCTCAATACGCTGCTGGAATATCTTTCCCCAAACAACAATGTGCTCCCCTCCAAGATCATTGAGTTTGAAGGGCTGTACAATGTAATGGTGGAGTATGAAGAAGATGTGCTGCAGGCCGACCAGCGGGAGGAAGTACGGCAGCTGGTGCTGGACCGCCTGAGCCGCCACCGCAATTTATGCGAAGATTTCCTGAGCATCAATGGCGTGGAGTACGAGGATTTTGGCATCATGGCATCTGTAGCATTAGAGGAATATGCCGATCCTGACCAGGTGCTGGCGCAAATGTTCTTCATCATTTACAAATACTTCACCCCATCCGTACCCTTTCATACCATCCCGCAAATGCAGGAAAGAGGTTACCTGATAGATGAAATATTTGAAGGCCCTGCCCTTAAGCACGGGTTTATTGATGATGTAGAACTGGAGGCAACAGACTTTTTCCGCGACATCCGCCTGTCGGACATTATCAACGAAATAGCCGACATTAAAGGCATTAAAGCCATTACCTACCTGCACCTTTCCAGTGGCAGCCAGACCGGTGATGCAGATCCTGATAAGAACTTCTTTTACCAGTGGTTGAACTTCCTGCGGGAACAGCGCAAGGTAGCCCGTATACAACCAGCCATGTCGCAGATCATTTTCTGTAAGGAAAGGGAGCTGCTCACCTATTACACCGGCTGTCCTGCTGACCGCCGGCCGGAAAGAATGTTGAAGCTGTTCAATGACCTGAAAGTGCTGGAACGCAAGTACAAGCTGGAAGGCCATACCGTAGACCTGCCTATACCGCTTGGCGAGAACATGGAGCTGGAAGATTATTACCCGGTAACCTACTCCCTGCCCATGTGTTATGGTGTAAGCGACCGCGCAGGGCTGCCCAATGAGGCCGATGAAAAACGCCGCACGCAAGCCCTGCAGCTGAAAGGTTACCTGATGTTCTTTGAGCAGATCCTGGCAGATTACCTGGTGCAGCTGAACCACCTCCGCGACCTGTTCACTTTTGACGATACCATTAAGCATACTTATTTTACCCGTGCCCTCACGGAAATAGAGGACCTTAAAGACCTGGTGGTAGATCACGGCGCACCTAATCCCTGGGAGCAGGTGCTGAAAGAATTTACCCATGTGATCCAAAGCCTGGTGGAAACACCTAAAATTTTCCAGGACCGCCGCAATCATTTCCTGGATCATATGCTGGCCCGCTTCAGTGAGGACTTAAGTGAGTATGAGAATATCAGCGCCTGGCTTACGCCCTATAAAGTAAAGGAGCGCATGATCCAGGATAAGATCCGCATCCTGAAGGATGGCGAGTACTACCAGATCAGCACCAATCGTGGCAAAGGTTATAACTACGCACAAAACGATATCTGGGATACACCCAATGTTTCCGGAACTGAGAGAAGGGTAAGCCGCCTGCTGGGCTTCCGCAATGCCATGCGCAGAACGCTGGCGCCGGATTACATTGTAGTAGAGCCGGTGATGGAAACCGACGAAAAAACCAAAACACAGGTTTGGAAAAAGAATAAAAAAGGCCAGAACGTAAATGTGATCAAGCTGGTGGATCCGGATAATAAAGAAACCGTGCTGCTTACCAGTATTGAGGTAGCAGACGGCTGCTGCACGGAATCCCTCATCAGCGAGCTGCTGGAATTTGCAGACGACCGGCACAACTTCCATTTCCATGATGAGCTGCGCCAGCGCAGCCGCAAATCTGCCGGGCAAATAGGCACCTTCTGGTATGAGCTGTGGGATGGCACAGACCCTGAGATAGCGCTTGCCATTGCCACCGGCGAAAAATTTGATAAGAGCGAAGACCGTGATAAGGCCTTTAAACGCCTGCAGTATGTAATGGACACGCTGAATAATGACGAAGGCATGCACCTGGTAGAGCACCTGCTGTTACGCCCGCGGTTCGATGGTGCGCTGGATGAAGCAGGCAACCCCATACTACCCGGCATGCTGGATATTTGCCTGGACACCTGTGACCTGGGCATTGGCCTGGGACAAAACACAGAGGTGCCGCCTTACCGTAAAAGATTGTACCGCATACCCGCTGAAAAATGTTTTGATAACCTGCCCTGGGTGCTGGAATACATCCGCAAGAATGTAAACCCCGGCATAGGTGATCAGTCGTTCCTGTTCCAGGAAGCGTTTGCAGATGGTACTGCGCCCGTGCCCTTAAAGTTCCGCCGGTATGAGAACCTGGCCAAACGCGTAAAGGACCTGCAGGAGTATGGATCAGAAAGGGTGAACTATACCATTGTATCCAATGGTGAAGAAGATCCTGCCAAGCTGAAATACAGCTTTATTATCCATGGCGATAAGGACATAGTGCTGGCGCAGAGCAGCTTTATCTTCAATCAAAAATCCAAACAGCCCGGCGCGCCGGATGTAGCGGATGATATTGAAAAAGAAATAGCGCAGCTGATCATCTACTTCAGCTTCCAGCTGGACCTGTACTGTGCCGCAGATCCCTGCGACAATAACGAGGATCCTTACTCCTTCCGCACTACGGTAGTATTCCCCTGCTGGCCCAAACGTTTCCGCGATGCTACTTTCCGCAACCTGGTGGAAAAAACAGTGCAAACGGAATCACCGGCACATGTATATACACGCGTGGTATGGATAGGCATCAATGAAATGCAGCGCTTTGAAAAAGTGTATTATGACTGGTTGCAGGAAATGGCGCAAACGGAACTGCCCAGCTATGAAAAGGTAAATCCTTTGGTAGATGTGCTCAATACCTTACAACCCTGCGGTGTATGTAAAGATGATTGCAGCAAAGGCCTGGCAGATGATGTAAGAGTTAAAAAAGCGGTAAGCTGATAAATATAACATGTCGCACCTGATCAATAAACTGCAATTTGAAGTTAACTGCCCGGATGAAGAGCTGGCGCTGAACCTGCGCTATAACTTCTCCCTCACTTACCAGGAGCAGATCATGGAAGTGGTGGACCGGGTATGCTCCAAATATGTAGATGATAAGGAATGGCTGCGCATTGATAAGCTGGAAATAGACTTAGGCAAGTTTAGCCCGCAGGGTTTCAACACCCGGTTCAGCGAGGTATTCCTGGCAAAGTTTGAGCAGGCCTTTCAGCAAAAGCTGGCCGGCATATCGCTGGTGAAGCGGCAGCAGGCCAGGCAGCTCTCCTATGCGGAAATGTGGCAGCACTTTCTGTTAAAAGGCAGCTTACCCTGGTGGGTTGATGAAACGGAGCTGAACCTGCAGGAAGTTACCGCGCAGCTGTTACAGGAGCAGCCCGCAGCCCTGCTGGATTTTTTGCAGGCGCAGCGCGCACACCCGCACCTGTGGCAACGCCTGGTTTTACAGTTCAGCAATGATCTGAAAATGCAGATCATTACCCTGTTCCCGGCGCTGGCAAATGCGCAGGGCTTATTACAGGAATGGCGGCAAACCATTAGCGCACGGGCTACACCAGCACTGGCAGCTACCTCACCGGAAAAGATCGTAAACCTGGTGCTGGAAAGCGCGCCCCTGCTGTTACAGGCCACGGCAGATAAAAATGTTGTATGGCAGGTGTTTACTAAGCACCTGCTTAACCTGTTCATCATTACACCTGAACAGGAAAGCAGTGTAGTGGAACCGCTGGTGCTAACACTGGCTATAGAAAAAGGCCTGCAATTACCAGGGGGCACCACCGCTACAGTTAAAAAAGAAGCATTGTTACCCGGATCGCTTTTTCAAACGGACTATAACACACATGCTGAAGAAGAACAATACACTGTTCGCCATGCCGGGGTAATCCTGCTCGCGGCATTCCTTCGTCCTTTCTTTACCACGCTGGAATTATGGGATGGTAAGGAATGGAAAAGTAAAGATGCCTGTTACCGGGCAGTGCACCTGTTAAAGTATTTGTGCACCGGGCAGCAGCAGGTGCCGGAATACAGCCTGGTAATGGAAAAAATTTGCTGCGGCCTGCCGCTGAATGAGCCGGTGCCGCTGGATCTGGAGCTTACAGAAAAAGAGATCACAGAATCTGCCCTGTTGCTGGAATCTATTATCGGGCATTGGAAAATGCTTAAAAATACTTCTGTGAACGGGCTGCGGGAAACCTTCCTGAAAAGGGACGGTATCCTGAGCCGCCAGGAAAAGAACTGGCGTTTGCAGGTGGAGCAAAAAACCCTGGATGTGCTGCTGGACAGCATTCCCTGGGGCTTCTCCACCATCAGCCTGCCCTGGAACGGTTATTTGATCTTTGTAGAATGGTGAACGAATAATAAGCTGTTAGCCGTTAGCTTTTAGCTATTAGTGATTGCATTATACTTATGGTGTAAATCATCTATTAACGCTAAACACTAAAAGCTAATTGCTAACAGCTAACAGTTAATTACTAACAGCTAATCGCTCTTTTTATGGCCAACGGCGCAACCGTGATGGAAGGACCGGTAACTACCGTAAACCGGTTAGATCAAAATGCAGCCAGCCTCTCCGCGGAGATCACCTGGTTTGCCGGGGTGGTGAATGCCCGTTTAAGCGAGTATTTCAATAAAGAAACAGCAGACACCGACCCTGCTGACACCACAGCTCCGGACCTCAGCAACGACCGCTCTGTATACGCGGAGTTTGTGAACTATTATCACCTGAGCCGGGATGAAAGGCTGCTGTTAATGCTGACCCTTATCCCGCATGTGCAGCCGCACCTGCTGGATATTTTCTTTAGCATCAACAAAGCATCCGGCCGGGGGCATACGGAGTTTGGCGGTATCAAAGGCACGCGGCACAGCGGCTTTTTGCCTACCATTGAAACCGCGCTGTTCCTGCTGGCCGGCAATGATCTGGCACACCGCTTCCGCCTGTACAAGCTCTTTGAGCCGGAGCATATTTTCTCCGGCCACCAGATCATTACCATTGATCCTGCACCGGGCAATGAACCCTTTTACAGCAGCCCGGTGAGCATTTCAGAAGAGTATGTTGATTTTTTTACTACGGGTCAGTTCCGCAAACCCAACTTCAGTATGGAGTTCCCGGCCAGGCGCTTAAGCACCTCCCTGAACTGGACGGACCTGGTGGTAGATGATTATACCGCGCAGCAGCTGGATGAGCTGCGCATATGGGTACAGCATGGCGCTACCTTATATGAAAGCTGGGGCATGAGCAAAAAGCTGAAACCCGGCTACAAAGCGCTGTTCCATGGCCCTCCCGGCACCGGCAAAACCTTAACCGCCGCCCTGCTGGGCAAGCTCTATAACCTGGAAGTGTACCGGGTAGATCTTTCTATGGTTGTTTCCAAATACATTGGTGAAACAGAAAAGAACCTGGAAAAAGTTTTTAAGAAAGCAGAGAACAAGAACTGGATCTTATTCTTTGATGAAGCAGATGCGCTGTTCGGTAAACGGACCAGCATCTCTGACTCCCACGATAAATATGCAAACCAGGAAATAGCCTACCTGTTACAAAGGCTGGAAGATTACCGCGGGCTGGTAATACTGGCGTCCAATATGCGTAATAACGTAGATGAAGCCTTTACCCGCCGTTTGCAGGCCATCATCCACTTCCAGGCGCCCCGGTCCAGGGAAAGGCTGCGGCTCTGGAGCAATGCGTTTAGCAAACAATGCCAGCCTCCCAGGCCGGATGAGCTGGAACGTATTGCACAACAATATGAGCTGTCTGGTGGTTCTATTATGAACGTGGTGCAATATGCATCACTAATGGCATTGAACCGCAACGACAGTCACATACTGGTAGATGACCTGTTACAGGGCATCCGCAAGGAGTTTAAAAAAGAAGGCAAAACCATTTAAACAGGTAGTTATGTACACCAGCAAAACCGGTCCTAATGAAGGCAAAGCAGCAGTAGTACCTGCAGCAGCGCCCCTTACTATTGGCGCAGTACATGACCCGCTGGAAACGGAAGCAGATACCATGGCAGATACCGTGATGCGCATGCCTGCACCAGCCGCCACCATTCAGCGCAAATGTGCGGAGTGTGAGGAAGAGGATGCAGTACAGCGCAAGCCCGTTACCTCCTTTGTACAAAAAAAGGAAGCCGGCAGCGGCGGTAGCGCCAGCGCAGAAGTAAGCAGCGGCATACAAGCCACAAAAGGCGGTGGCAGCGCCCTGGGAGATAATACCAAAACCTTTATGGAAAGCCGCTTTGGCGCAGATTTCTCCGGAGTACGCGTACATACCGGCGGTTATGCCGCTGAGCTGTCTGATGAGCTGCAGGCGCAGGCATTTACCGTAGGGAATGATATTTACTTTAACAGCGGCAAGTATGCCCCGGAATCAACCAGCGGGCAGCATTTGCTGGCGCATGAGCTTACACATACCTTGCAGCAGGGCAGCAGCCAGGGCATACAAAGAAGCATCTCCGTGGATCCCGGTGTAAACCTGGATACCATGGGGTTTTCTGTTACCCATACCGGGGATACCTACACCGCACCGGCAGTTACTAAAAGCTCTGTGCATAATGAGATCTTTTCCGGGTTATTACATTCCCCCAGGACGTTTAAGCTAAAAGGCAGCACCAGCGCGGCCGCCAACGCCAGCTTACAGGCGCAGATAAAATCCCGCTTAGGCATTGTAAGCTTTGCGTCTAAAAAGAAATATACCTTTGGTGCAGGCGCCGCTTTCAGGATGAACCCCGCTTATTGGAATAACGACATGACCGTAAAACCCGGCGTAGACCGGCAAAAGGCAATAGAAGACCTGAATGTGAACCCCACGGAATATAACATTGCCTGCCTGGCAGCCACCACGCTCACCATGGAAGGCGGCAGCAAAAGCCCGCTTACAGATGGCACCAGCGCAGACACTACAGACTGGATCCCCGGCGACTGGGGCTACATCACCAACACTAAATTCCCCGCGGGCGGGCAGGTAGGGCTGGAAGGTGAAAATATTATTTATGTAGGTAAAGACCAGTTCTGGGGCCACTTTGGCCCGGGGCTTGAATACAAAACATTAAAGCAGTGGTTTGACCAGGTGAAAAGCTGGCACGGAGGCGCGTCTATTGACAACCAGCGCACCTCTCCCACTGCAGGACTGGAATAATAATTACGCAAATGATCATTCAAACTATGCATACAGATTCTGTTATTATAAGCTGGGAGTTTCATACTGCTCAGCCGGAGCAGGTTACCTACTTTATAAACGGGGAAAAAGCAGGCGATAATGATGCAGGGTTTGATAAAATATTGCAGGTAATAAAAACAGATACCCGTCTCCGTAAGGTGATCCTAAAAGGTAAACAGCGCAACATGCAGGGAGGTGGCAACCTGCAAAGCAGCCTGCCCTTCAGTAAAAGGTTTGATGAGCTGAAAAAAGCGCTGGGCACGCGGCAGCTGGTTTATGAACTGTTATAAACATTTAAACACATAATGTAGGTCCTCATGCCGGAACATACAACAATCAGCATTCCGCAACAACAAACGCCTGCCGCACATGCACCCGCGCAGGGCGATGCGCTGCGCATGCAGAACCCCGGTTTTATTCAGCGTAAATGTGCGGATTGTGAGGAAGAAGATGCAGTGCAGCGCAAACCCATCACTCCCTTTGTACCAAAAAAAGAAGCCGGCAGCGGCAGGTATGCGCCGGAATCAAGCGGCGGGCAGCATTTGCTGGCACATGAGCTTACGCATACTTTGCAGCAAAGCAGCGGCCAGGGTATACAAAGAATGATAGAGGTAAGCTCTGGCGTGGAGCTGGATACTATGGGGTACAGCATTAAAAAATCCGCCAACTTTTACACCGCACCGGCGGTAAACAAAAGCTCTGTACATAATGAGCTGGTAACCTCCTTATTTCATTCCCCCAGGATCTTTAAGCTGAAGGGCAATACCAGCGCAGCTGCCAATGCCAGCCTGCGCAAACAAATGGCTGCCAGGATGGGTATTATAAGCTTTGCCGCTAAAAAGCAATATAGCTTCGGGGCAGGAGCAGGCAGTTTTAAAATGAACCCTGATTACTGGGTGCTGGGCAGCGACAATTTTAATGTGAAACCTGGTGTGGATAAAACAAAGGCCATCAATGACCTTAATGTGCATCCGGAGCAATATGCTATTGCCTGCGAAGCCGCTACTGCGCTTACCATGGTGGGCGGCAGCAAAAGCCCGGTTATAAATGACGATGGAGGCGATGATACCGACTGGATCCCCGGCGACTGGGGATATATTCACAACCAGGGCAATATGGATCACGGCGGCAATACAGCAACAGAAGGGGAAAATATTATTTATGTAGGCCTGGGCAAGTACTGGGGGCACTTAGGCTCAGGACTTAAATATCAAACACTGCCACAGTGGGTGAAGGAAGTTGATGACTTTAACGGCGGTACACCTTCTATTGAAGCCACCCGTAAAGGCCCTACCATTGGCCTGGACACAGGCGGAAGCGACGGCGAAGTAACGGATATAAAATAACATCCATTAAATACACAATGTAACCTCATGCCGGAACATACTATCATTAACTTCCAAAAACAGCATACGCCCGCAGCGCATACCCCTATGCATAACCATCAAATGCGCATGCAGCAACCCAACTTTATTCAACGCAAATGCGCGCAATGTGATGGTGAAGAAAAAGCGCAACGCAAACCCGCTGCTTCTTTCATACAAAAGAAAGAAGCCGGCAGCGCATCCACCGCCCCTGCAGCCGTAAGCAGCCAGATAGCATCCAGTAAAGGCAGCGGGCAGCCTATGACCGGCAATACCCGCAGCTTTATGGAAGGCCGTTTTGGCGCCGATTTTTCTGATGTACGCATCCACACCGGTAATGATGCCGCCCATTTATCAGCGCAGCTGAATGCGCAGGCATTTACCGTAGGCAACGATATTTATTTCAATAGCGGGCAGTATGCGCCGGAATCAACACAGGGCAAACACCTGTTAGCGCATGAGCTTACGCATACCTTACAGCAAAATGAAGGCATAGGCCGTAAAATGATCCAGCGCATGGCCCCCTGCCCTGTGCACCTGAATGATCCTGACCCCGTACCTCCCGGCTGGGTACCTTACCATGGCGACAGCTACTGGTTCCACTGCGGTTTCCGCGGTATACTGGAAGACAGGCGTCCCTCACCGCAAGATCCCATGAACGAATGTTTTTATGATCACAGCGGGGTGCTGGTAGACCAAAACCATGCCTACCCGGAGTGCGCCGGTACACCGGATGATTACGATTCATCAACCAATGCATGGGACCATACCTGGAACGACCGTGGCGGCATCTGGCAAAAAGGCTGGGGCGCTTTCTGGGAAAGCCGGCGTTATAACAGCGACCGGGAAGGTGAAAGAATGATGGAATGCTACCGCGGCTGCGAATCGCAACCCTGGTACCTGAGAGGTTTCTGCTACCAGGGATGTAATCCACAGAGTATGATGATGTATTAACGGATAACAAAAAGCAATGTCTGCACAAACACACCAGTCAACTTCAAACCCCGCTACTGCTGCCGCTGCAGCGCCTGTTACTGCAATAGTAAGTGAAGCCGCACAACCGGAACAAGGTATGGAACCCTTGCAATGGCTGCCCGTTCAGCGCCAGCTAACAGTTGGCGCAGCAGATGATCCGTTGGAAAAAGAAGCAGATGATATGGCCGGCCGCGTAATGCGCATGCCGGAACCCTCGTTCATTCAGCGTAAATGTGCGCATTGCGAAGCAGAGGAAAAAGCGCAGCGCAAACCGCTGGCTTCTTTTATTCAGAAGAAAGCAGGCGGCAGTGGCAATACCTCCGTTAGCCAGTCAGTTAGTAACCAGATAAGCGCTACGCAGGGCGGCGGGCAAACCATGCCTTCCACTACGCGCAGCTTTATGGAAAGCCGTTTTGAAACGGATTTCTCCTCCGTGCGGATCCATACCGGGGATTATGCATCGCAATTATCCGGCGAGTTATCCGCACAGGCATTCACCGTAGGCAATGATATTTATTTCAACAGCGGCAAATTCTCACCGGAAACCAGCGATGGGCAGCACTTACTGGCGCATGAGCTTACCCATACTATACAACAGCAGGGCGCTACTATCCGCAGGTTCGGATCAGATGAGCACCGGCGTATAGGTGATAGCGCAGTGAGTGACCGTGCACTCATCACCTCTTATGGAACGGTAACTTTTGGGGAGATGATTGCCATGGCCGGCGACTATTTTGAAAGCATTGAGGAAATAGCTATGCTGGCAGAAAGTTATGGCACCTTTGGCCATGACCAGATAGATTATGTATTGTGGAAGGTGAACCCTACCCGCACCCGGCCTACCGTATCCCAATCCGTTGTTGATGCAGTAGAAGACCGGTACAACCGGCTGGCCGCACGTAATGAAACCCATTTCTCCACCGGCAGCTCAGCCGGTAACAGTAACCGGGAGCGTTATGCGGATATACATACGCAGGCCATGATAGATGCTTTTTCAGAAGGCCTTAACCCGCTGGTAGTAAGAAGATGGACCTGGCAGGCGCGGGAAGGTTTTGCACAGCACTTTTTAACAGATGCATTCTCCGCAGGGCATGTGCGTACACAGCGCGGAAATATACAACGGTACTGGAATGGCATGTACCCCGGCTTTGTAGATAACATGATACGCATGATCAGCTGTTACATGGCCAGCCATATTAATGAAAGGGACAACATAGGCTACGTGATGACGGTGGATATGTTAACAGAACAGATCATTCCCGTAGTACGCTCTATGGGCGGCAGTACCCTCACCTCTTTTTCTATTGGCGATCTTATTTCCAAAGTGCTGCATGATGCCGATAACGCAGGGCTGGATGTTGTGAGCAGCCGCGGGCCCGCCGGTTCCACTACCGGGTCGCCTTTTCACTGGCGCGCAGTAGGTGACGACGCTTTATTCCCTGCAAGCGGCGCAACGGCCACTACCCCGCAGCAACAAACGCAGCAAATGCTTACAGAAGCTATTACGCTTAGCTTCCAGGAAGGACGGCAGGCTTACAGCGCAGGCGTTTCCGGCGATTTTACCAGGGGCAGGCAGCTGGCAGATCCTGCCAACTTCCGTGCACCGGCATTATTCCCGGCAGAAGATACCACCTCCACCACCAATCCCGCGTATGCGTGGCGTGCAGCTGACCTGCCCTCCCTGCCTGCCAATATACAGACATTGATCACCAATGCTTTTTTGCCCCATGCAGAGATCCGCAACGGGCTGGATGCATTAACAGTAGACTGTATTACCACCCGCATGAACTTTGACCTGCATACCGGCGATGCCTTTGAGTGTTTCAGGCGCAGGCTAATAGCACACCCCTGGGATGTTATCTTAGAAATTGCAGCAGGCGGCACAGGTTTATGCCCGCCGGGTCAGAATGATCCCTGTCCTACGCTCCGTAATGCTTGTCCATAATAACAGTATAGTATGTCAGCAAATCCGTCCATATTATCCGCTCCACAGGCTGCACCGGTTGCAGTACCCGCAGCAGCAGCCACCATGGAAGCTACGCCTGATATGGCGGAACCTTTGCTGCTGCCCATCCAATGCCGGCTAAATGTAGGCGCGGTAGATGATCCTTTGGAACAGGAAGCAGATAATATGGCCGATACTGTTATGCGCATGCCGGAACCTTCTTTTATACAACGTAAATGTGCGCATTGTGAGGAAGAAGAAAAGGTGCAGCGTAAACCGTTAACCCCCTTTATTCAAAAACAGGAAGCCCCCACGCCGCCTACGCCGGCTGCCCCGCAGGATGAATTTATGCGGATGATAGAAGGCATTATCAGCGCAGATAACCAGGCCAGGCTTGAAAGAACGCGTTTAGTACGTGAGCGTGTGCTGGAACCTTTAACCGGCGCACGGGCAGATGGTATTACCTTTCTGAACCGCTTACGCGGTGTTACGCCGGATGAAGCCGGCCTGCTGATCCGTGATACGGTATTCTTTGGCACCATACGCCGGTATTTCCGTGGCCGTACTTTATGGACGGTGTACACCATTCTCCAGTTCCATAATCATACCCCGGAGCCGCATCTGCGTTTAACCCTGGCCGTATCTAACCACGATGCACGCCTGCTGGCAGATATGCTGAGCATTGTTGTATTACAGGGCGCGCCTGATTATGACCGTGATATTTATTTCACCATGCTGCGCGAAGTAGTGACCGTAGAGTTCAGCGGTGATCCCTTGCAGAATGAGCTGCTTCGTTTGATAGATCACCGGGATGATGCCAACATCAGCCAGCGGCATAGTACCACCTACGAAGAAGCGCATTATGAGCAGCCGGTGGGTGGTGGTAATTATGCCATGCAAAAGTTTACAGGAAATATTTCTGCCAACAGCTACATTTCCGGTACAGAGCTGCGGGTAATTGTGCGTATGCGGTTTGTGGACGGGAATGATACTGTAAGTTGTCCCACTGCGGGATCTGCCGGCTGCAGCGGTTTTTATTTCCTGGGGGCTAACGCCGGTGTATATACGCGGTGGATGAATGCTATTACCAGCGTATGGAATGGCCATTTCCATATCACTAACGGCACGCAGGCGTTTAATGTGGTATTTGTGCCGTTGTTCCTTTCTGAAGCTGATCCGGATGCAGTTTCCATCCGCGTAATGACTAATAATACCCTTAGCTGCGCCCCCAGCCTGGGCCCTGGCCGTTCAGAACAAACCTGCTGGTTCCTGAACGTGCCCAATGGCACGGTAGCGCATGAATTCGGGCATATCATCGGCGCATCGGATGAATACCAGCTGCCGGGCAGCAATGCAGAAATAGCGGCTGCGTTCCCCACTATGAGCGCACAGGACCGCTCCCTTTCCAGCATGGAAGGCATGACCGGCACTCCACAGGCCGCACCGGCGCTAAACAGCGCAGCTGCAGTAACTGCAAACCGTACAGATACTATTATGGGTAATTCTTACAACTCCACCAATGTAAATACACGGCACCTCACCCGCTTACTGGGCTTACTGAATGCAGGCTTGCCTGCGGGCGCAACACAGTTTACACTGAGAGCGGGGAACAGGCCACGGTAGCAGGTCATGGGATATTGGCAGTAAAGCAGATCAGCTTATTGCTTTTAACCCGGCTTCTGCAACGGCATGATCATTCTCCACCGTGCTGCCGGAAACGCCAATAGCGCCTATCACTGTACCTTTACTGTCCTTAACAGGAATGCCGCCGGGAAAAGTGATCAACCCGCCATTGGAATGCTCTATATTATACAGCGGGCCACCGGGTTGTGACAGCTGGCCAATATCGCCGGTGTTCATGTTAAAGAAACGGGCCGTGCGGGCTTTGCGCATGGATATGTCAATAGAGCCCAGCCAGGCGCCATCCATATGTACAAATGCAATGAGGTTGGCGCCGGCATCTACTACCGCAATGTTCATTAAAGTGTTTAAGGCGGCAGCTTTTTCTTTAGCCGCTTTTACAGCCGCTTCGGCTTGTGCTAAGGTGAGGTTCATGATTACGATATTAGATTACAAAATAAATAAGGGTACTACCGGCACTAGTCAAAAAGAATGTAAAATGTAAAATTTCAAATCCATAAATGTAAAAGTAAATACTTCGAAACCTGGTAGGCTTATGTTCACGGCATTTTACTTTTACATTTGAAATTTTATATTTATGATTTTACATTCTTTTTGACCAGCCCCGGCAGGTTATTGTTATGTTCACGGTTCGTTAATTACTTAATTTTTGATCAGGCCTCCGGGGTCCAGCACAAACTTTTTAGCAGCGCCCTTATCAAAATCACTATAACCACGGGGCGCATCATCCAGCGTTATTACTTCTACATTTACGGCTTTGGCAATCTTTATCTTATCATACAAAATAGCATTCATCAGCTGCCGGTGATATTTCATTACCGGGCACTGGCCCGTAGCAAAAGTCAATGATTTGGCCCAGCCTAATCCCAGGCGCAGGCTCAGGTTTCCATGTTTGGCAGCATCTTCCTTAGCGCCCGGATCTTCCGTTACATATAAGCCGGGAATACCAATGGCGCCGCCGGCACGGGTAATTTGCATAGCGGCATTTAACACCGTGGCCGGTTGTTCAGAATGGGAGTGGCTGCCGTGGCCCCTTGCTTCAAAACCTACACAGTCCACTGCTGCATCTACTTCCGGTGTGCCAATGATAGCTGCAATCTGGTCCGGTAAAGGTGTATCGCTGCGCAGGTCCACTATTTCACAGCCAAAACTTTTGGCCTGCTCCAATCTTTCAGGGATCATATCCCCCACTATCACCACTGCTGCACCTAACAAATGGCAGGAGGCTGCGCAAGCCAGCCCCACAGGCCCTGCGCCTGCTACATATACAATGGAGCCCGGGCCTACGCCTGCGGTAACAGCACCGTGATAGCCGGTGGGAAAAATATCAGATAATAAAGTAAGGTCGCGGATCTTGGCCATGCCCTGATCCTTGTCCGGGAACTTCAGTAGGTTAAAATCAGCATAAGTCCCCACTACATATTCTGCCTGGCCACCTACCCCGCCGCCCATAACCACATACCCATTTGCAGCGCCGGGGCGGGCAGGATTTACATTTAAACAAATACCGGTTTGCCCCGCCTTGCAGTTACGGCAGCGGCCGCAGGCAATATTAAAAGGAACGGATACCAGGTCGCCTTTTTTTATGAACTCCACATCCCGGCCGGCTTCCAGCACCAGCCCGGTGATCTCATGCCCCAGCACCAGCCCTGCAGGCGCAGTGGTACGGCCTCTTACCATATGTTGATCACTGCCGCAGATGTTGGTTGAAACGATCTGCAGTATAACACCGTGCTCGCATTTGCGGTTGCCCAGCGCCAGCTTGGGAAAATCAATAGACTGCACTTCCACTACCCCTGGTTTGATGTATACTACACCTCTGTTGCTACTCATAAGTTCAGATAATTTAAAAGTGAAGAAAACGCGGAATACTTGCATTCAAACTTCCTGCATTCCTGCTCCTTTACATAACACTATAATACATTTCCGGTAACACAATCGTACAAATGTGCGCTATGAATGCCTGAAATGCACTAAATTGAAGTATGGCACAACCGACCCCCACTATACAGCCAGCCGTAGAGCAACGCCGCGTGTACAGCTACACCCATTGTGAGCTGAACCTTTTTGAAACTACCCAGCAGGCACAGGCGGTACCATTACAGTTCAATCATCTTACCATTATGTCTATGATGCGGGGTAAAAAAGTGATCCGCATGGACCGTTCAGCACCTTTTGATTACCTGCCCGGCGAATCGCTGATCATACCGGCGCAGCGGGCCATGCTGATCGATTACCCGGAGGCAGGCATCTCCTCCCCTACACAATGCACGGCTTTAATGATGGAAGAAAATTTTATTCAAAAGAACCTGGATCAGCTGGATGAGGAATATAATACAATGGACAACAGCCACCACTGGGCATTACCCATGGATAGCTGTTTTTTTCTGCATAACCCGGAGATCACCGCCACTATAAACAAGATCGTACATTTAAGCCTGGAGCATAAACCTATGAACGAGCTGCGGGTGGAGCTCTCCCTGAAAGAGCTGCTGGTATTGATAGCGCAGCAGCAGCATCTTTCACAAACGGAGCAGGCCAGCGAATATGCCCATAACAGCAATCACTTTGCGCACGTACTGCATTTTATAAAACAGCATATCACAGAAAAGATCAGCATAGAGCAATTGAGCCGGGTAGCCTGTATGAGCCGCACCAATTTCTTCAAAGCATTTAAAAGCTACCTGGGACTTTCACCTGCAGATTATATTGTACGCGAACGTATTGCCCTAGCCAGACAGCTGCTGCAGGAGGCTGACACAAGCATTGCTGAAATAGCCTACCAGAGCGGCTTTAACAACATCCCTTATTTTATAAGGCAGTTCAGGAAACAGGAACAGGTTACGCCAGGCGAGTACCGCGCCGCACAGCAGCCGGATAATAACTCACTGCGCCATCACGCAAATACCCCCTCATAATTACACGGGCAGGTCCCGTTGTTCACCCTGGTATGCGAAAAAGTATTTTAGTTACTTTAGCGCGGAGAACCCGTTTTAACTCTCCTGCTATCGGCTCCCCCCAAGGTATTTCTTACCTGATAGCTGTATGAGCAAACAACAAAACCGCAATTCTGTATGAAAAAGCAACTAAGTATCCTATTTGGCATAACCCTTATGCTGGCTGCCTGTACCAAACAGGAACGCCCTGCTGACAACCCGGAAAAAGACCCAACACCCATGGCAGCAACTGCGCGTGCCTGCGCCAGTATGGACATACTGAAAGACCAGATCTCAAAAGACCCGGCCCGTGGCCAACGCCTGCAGTCTATTGAAAACCTTACACAGCGTATTGCTAAAGACAGATCTTTAGGCCGCCTGCTGCCCGATGGCAGCGTGCAGATACCGGTAGTGGTAAATGTGCTGTACCGCACCACAACGGAAAATATTTCCCTGGCACAGATCCAGTCACAGATCGATGTGCTGGAAAAAGATTACAATGCCGCCAACAGCGAATATGGCAGCGTACCCGCGCTGTTTGCCGGTGTAAAGGCAAATGTGGGTATTCACTTTACATTAAAAAGCGTGGTACGTAAATCCTCCACCAAAACCAGCTGGTCTGCCAGTACTGAGAACATGAAGAAAAGTTCTTTAGGTGGTATTAATCCTACTACGCCGGATTCTGTATTGAACATCTGGGTGGTGAATTATATTAACTATGGGGGGCAGGAAGTGCTGGGTTACGCGCAATTCCCCGGTGGCAGCGCATCTACAGATGGTGTGGTGATAGGTTACCGTTATTTTGGCAATACCGGTACTGCTGTATCGCCGTTTAATCTTGGCAGAACCGCTACGCATGAAGTAGGCCATTTCCTGAACCTGTATCATATCTGGGGCGATGCTCTTTGCGGCAGCGACCTGGTAAGCGATACACCGCAGCATAATGATGCTAATTTCGGATGCCCCTCTTACCCGCACCTGAGCACCTGCTCCGGATCGCCGGTTGAAATGACTATGAACTACATGGACTATACAGACGATGCCTGCATGTACATGTTCAGCGCTGGTCAGAGAACCCGCATGCTGGCTACTTTTGCCAGTGGCGGCGGCCGTAACGGCTTTGCGCACTAAAAATTAAATGAGTTCCCTGGGGGGAGCCTTTTTTAGTCTGTCAGTATCATAAACTCTGTTCTCCTGTTCAGCTGGTGCTCTTCTTCACTGCACTCCACGCCATTCTTACAGCGGTTCAGCAATTTGGTTTCGCCATAGCCTTTTGCTACCAGTCTTTTCTTTTCAATGCCTTTGCTGATAAGATATTTCACCACTGCTTCAGAGCGCTTCTGCGACAGCCTCAGGTTATAGACATCATTACCGCGGCTATCCGTATGCGTGCGCAGCTCAATTTTCATGTGCGGATGCTGCTGTAATAATTTAACAAGGGTATTCAGCTCAACGGCTGCTTCGGACCGTATATCTGCCTTATCAAAATCAAAGTATACATTGAGCACCTGCAGCCTGGGTCTTACCGGCAATATAGGCAGGTAAAGGCTTTGATGCAGCACGGTCGTTTTTTTCAATCCATGGGTGCTCACGGTTTTCTCATCCCATGTATAATTTTCCTTTTGCCCGTGCAGCATATAAACGGTACCGGTATCCAGGTCAAAGCGATAATAACCGGCATCATTTGTTTGAACGGTGGCTATTGGTGTTTTAGAAATGAACAACGTTACTGCTGCATTTTCCAGCGGCTCTTTTGTTTCACTGTCGTACACCGTACCATCTATAGAGAACTGGAGCAGGCTGGCTAATTGCGGCAGCGCCGGCTTTTTAGGCGGCTCTACCGGCTCCTTGGCAATGGGTACTATTTTCTGTGTGGTGTCTGCCGGTTTCTTCACGGTATCTATCAGCGGCTCATCTTCCGGCGTGCCTACCGGCATTACAGGCTTCACATGCGGGTACACGCGGTAAATATCATCTGCCCCTTTTCCGCCACTGCGGTCCGATGACATGTATAACATATTCCCATACTGGTCCAACGTAAACGAAAGATCATCCTGCGGTGAGTTAATGGGGGACTGCATATTTACAATAGCGCCTACACCGGTAATGGGCCCGCGGAAAATATCCAGGCCGCCCATACCAATACCACCATCGCTGGAAAAGAACAGGTGGCCCTGCCGGTCAATAATGGGGCAACGCTCATTACCTTCTGTATTTAACCAGGCCAGGTTTTGCGGTTTGGTCCAGCCTTTATCTGTACGAAAACAGCGGTACAGGTCTGTACCACCATCACCTCCCGGCATGTTAGATGAAAAATATAAGGTATCACCCGTGGGCGTAATAAAAGGGTCGCCTACCGAGTATACGTCCACGTTATTATACATAAAAGGCACGGGCGCCTGCCAGCGGCCACGATCGTCTTTCTGGCTGCTGTATATTTCTACGTTAATAGTTTTGAGCGCTCCTTTTCCCTTAGCTGTTTTGCGCGGTATTTCGGTGAGCGAAAAAAATAGCTGTCTTTCATCTTCCGTAAAGGTAGCGGCGCCCACATGGTATCGTGTACCGGCATTAAACGGGTAAACGGTCACGCTATCCTGCCCCTTTTTATAATACAGGCGCAGGTATTGGTTGCCTGTCCAGCCATAAATGGCTTCATCCGGAAGCTTCTCCGTATCAAAGCGCAGGAATGGCTTATCTGTTTTTGAGGGCTGTGTAATGATCCTGTCGGATGTGAATACAACCCCACCCTGGTAAGGTACTGCCGCCCAGTCGGACTGTGGAGAGTTCAGCGCCTCTATATTCTCTACCGTAATAATGCTGGAGATATTCATCCAGCTGATGGCGGAATCACAGGAGGCCAGCCAGTTATGCTTTTGCCGGTCCGACAGCCTGCCGGCGGTATCAGTAGCTATATATTTCCGGTATTGCTCTTTTGCTGCGGCATAACGGGCATTGCTCTGTAAAGCTTTTGCGTAATATAACAGGTTCTCCGGCTTACTGCCTTTCATACCTGCTGCAATGGCGCACCATTTTTCTGCCTGGGGGTAGTTGTTCGTCTGGCGGTAAATATCAGCCAGTCTTTCCGCAGCATGCAGCATGCGCTTTTTCTCATAGGCTTTTTCATACAGTGTTATTGCCTTACTGAAGTTATAAAGCACATACTGGTGATCTGCCTCCTTTATTATATACTGCGCCTGCGTTGTGAAGGACAACAACAGTAATAACCCGGTCATGTATCTACTCATCTGGAAAAGCTGTTTCATTGAATCGTTTAAAACACCCGCGGGGTGGCCATCCGCATATCCGGACCGGCAAATGAAAAACCGATAGAGATCTCATGCGAACCGCTGCTGTAGCTTTGCAGCGGGCCTACTGAGAAATCATATGCGTACCCTACACGCAGGTTGCTGACCGGGAAAAACTCTATGACCGCCACTGCCGCATTCCGTTTTATCAGCACCTTTTGCAGGTAATTTTTATCATACAGCTTTAAACCGGTACGGTAAGAGCCGCCCACCCAGATCTTTTCCTTAAAGAGCAGGAAAGCGTTCATATCCAGGCTGGAAGGGCCGCCCCGGTCATCCTTCAGTAAAAAGGAAGGTTTAAGCTGGATGCTTTCACATAGCGGCAGCAGCATTCCCGCGGTAAGGTAATAGTGCGGCCTGGGCTGCGGAATATAGATGTAGCGCGATTTATTCATGTGCGGCGCAATGAGATTATCCACTGAAAAACCTGCAAATACACGGTCGTTTGAAAAGAACACTCCTGCCCTCGCATCCGGCACTAGTGTGGTTTGCGTACCACCCGGCATATCCAGCTCAGGATCATTGGTGGTAAGCAGCGAGCCATTGATACCAAGCTGCAGCAGTCCCCCGCTGATGCCAAAGGCCAGGCGCGAGCTGCCATCTTCATTTAGCCGTATACGGTAGGCATAGTTAGCATACACGCCTTGTGTGCTTTGCGCGCCCAGCTTATCGCTGAAAAGCTGTAAGGCCAGGCCTACATTGCCCTCATTGGCAATGGCATCCACCGCTACGGAAAAGCTGCGGGGCGCCCCCTCAATACCCGTCCACTGGGCCCGGTAAAAGCTGTGCACATTCAGCACCTCTTTATAACCGGCGTAGGCGGGGTTGATGTAGATCCCGTTAAACATATACTGGCTGTACTGCGCATCCTGCTGGGCAAGCGCGAACCTGCCAATCAGCAACAGCAAACCTGTGAATATGATGCCTTTTCTCATAACGACAATTTATAAGAACATTAATGTTTGAATGCGCGGATCAGCGTTGTATACCCTTTCAGTACTTCCCATCCAGAACCATTTGTTTTCTTTATGCGTAACAGGTAATAGTAGGTGCCTTCATTCAGCCCCTCACCAAACCAGTTATTCTGGTAGCCCTTCTGGCGGAACACTTCATTACCCCAGCGGTTAATGATCACCAGCTCATTTTCTGCGTACTGGTTCAGGCCGCGTATTTCAAAGGCATCGTTCTTACCATCGCCATTCGGTGTGAACAGCGTTGGCACTTTAAGATCTGAGAAAGAGATGCCCAGCTTCACAATAGCTACATTGGTAATATAACCATCTGCATCCCGTACCTGGTAGGTAAAGCTGTCATCGCCCTTATAGCTCAGATCCGGTGTGTAGGTAATGGTACCATCTTCATTAACATTCGCGCGGCCATGCTGCGGTTGTGTAATAACCGCCACCGTACCGGTGTTGAATGTAGAATGACCTGCATCATCATTATCCAGTACCGGGATAGTTACCGGTGCATTCACTTTCGTGGACATTTCATCGTCCACAGCCACCGGCGATCTGGATACTTCAGTTACGGTAGGCGCATCGTTATTACCTCCTGTACCGGAGATATCTGTAATAGTTGTGTTAACCGGTGTTTGTCCGCTTACGGAGGCAGTATTGCTTACGCTGCCATGATCACGGTCGGCCTGTGTAAGCATGTACACGGTTGTTTCCGTGATTACGGCGCCAGGCAGGAAATTGCCGGTAATGGTTTTACTTAATCCCAGCATGGGATCTGATACCGTTACGTTATGTAAGGTTACATTGCCGGTGTTGGTGATGGTGAATGTATAGGTGATGCTGATACTGTCCGCACGTACCAGACCTGTTTTTACCAGGGTAATGGCCGGGTTGTCAGCCATACCTACCGTGATGTTAACAGTAACCGTAGTGGTACCACCCTTGCCATCACTGATGATGATGGTAAAGTTATCCGGACCGGTGTAACCAGGCGCCGGTGTATAGGTATAGGTGCCATCAGGATTTACTACTACCGTACCATGCGCAGGATCTGTGCCCTTCGTGAATGTCAGCGGATCTCCGTCTACATCTGTACCGGTTACCGCGCCGCTTACCGGCATTCCTTCCTGGGTAGTTTTGCTGTTGCCGGCGCTGATGGGTGCATCATTTACCGGTATTATGGTAATGTTTACCGTTACCGTTGTGTTGCCGCCCTTACCATCGCTGATAATGATGGTAAAGCTATCCGGGCCGTTATAATTGGCAGCCGGTGTGTAGGTATAAGTACCGTCAGGATTTACCACTACTGTACCATGTAATGGATTGTTGCCTTTAGTATAGATGAGCGGATCCGCATCTGTATCGGTACCGGTAATGACGCCGTTTACAGGAGTATCCTCATTAGTGGTTTTGCCGTCATTATTGCCGGCAGGCGCATCGTTTGCTGGTGTAACAGTGATGTTTACTGCTGCCGGTGTGGCGGCGTAGGCGGTGCCATCGGAGCCGTTCCAGTTGAAGCTGTCGGAGCCTGTGAAGTCAGCGGCTGGTGTGTAGGTGATGTTTGCCAGATCAGCGGCTAAGATTTCCTGACCTGCGGTGATGTTGGTACCGTTTAGTTTTAAAGTACCGTGTGCAGGCAGGGTGGTGATTTGGGTTTTTACTAACGGATCGCTGTCGGTGTCGGTGAACTTGCTGGTGAAATCTGTGGTGGTGAAGGCTAATGTGTTATCCTCTACAACTGTTTTTGGTATGTTGGTGACTACCGGTGCATCATTGGCTGGTGTAACGGTGATGTTTACTGCGGCTGGTGTGGCAGCGTAAGCGGTGCCGTCGGAGCCGTTCCAGGTAAAGTTATCGGAGCCGTTGAAATTAGAGGTTGGTGTGTAGGTGATGTTTGCCAGGTCAGCGGCAAGGATTTCTTGCCCCGCAGTAATGTTAGTACCATTCAGCTTCAGTGTACCGTGCGTGGACAAGGTGACAATCTGGATTTTTACTAACGGATCACTGTCTGTGTCAGTGAATTTGCTGGTGAAATCAG
This sequence comes from Chitinophaga sp. GbtcB8, assembly GCF_019091455.1. GTDB lineage: Bacteria > Bacteroidota > Bacteroidia > Chitinophagales > Chitinophagaceae > Chitinophaga. Next base: position 97,687 of record NZ_JAGXJN010000011.1, on the reverse strand, counting down.
TGCTTGTGAAGGATAATGTGTTATCTTCTACTACTGTTTTTATTATATCAGCTACTGCCGGTGCATCATTGGCTGGTGTAACGGTGATGTTTACAGCGGCCGGTGTGGCGGCGTAGGCGGTGCCGTCGGAGCCGTTCCAGTTGAAGCTGTCGGAGCCGTTAAAGTCAGCGTTTGGTGTGTAGGTGATGTTAGCCAGGTCCGTTGCCAGGATTTCCTGGCCTGCTGTGATGTTGGTACCGTTCAGTTTTAAAGTGCCATGCGTAGGCAGGGTGGTGATTTGGATTTTTACTAACGGATCACTGTCTGTGTCAGTGAACTTGCTGGCAAAGTCTATACCGGTGAAGGTCAGCACGTTATCTTCTACTACTGTTTTCGGAACATCGGCTATTACAGGTGCATCATTGGCTGGTGTAACAGTAATATTTACTACGGCCGGTGTGGCGGCGTAAGCCGTGCCATCAGAACCATTCCAGGTAAAGTTATCGGAACCGTTGAAGTCTGCGGCTGGTGTGTAGGTAATATTCACTAAATCAGCAGCCAGGATTTCCTGCCCGGCGGTGATATTAGTACCATTCAGCTTAAGCGTTCCATGAGTGGGCAGTGTTACGATCTGGATTTTTACTAACGGATCGCTGTCGGTATCGGTGAATTTGCTGGTAAAGTCAGTGCCCGTAAAGGCCAGCACGTTATCTTCTATTACTGTTTTTATTATATCAGCTACTGCCGGTGCATCGTTGGCTGGTGTAACGGTGATATTTACAGCGGCTGGTGTGGCAGCGTAAGCCGTGCCGTCTGAACCATTCCATGTAAAGCTATCGGAGCCGTTGAAATCTGCATCAGGCGTATAGGTGATGTTAGCAAGATCAGCTGCCAGAATCTCCTGACCTACAGTAATGTTAGTACCATTCCGCTTCAGCGTACCGTGCGTAGGCAAGGTAACAATCTGGATTTTCACTAATGGATCACTATCGGTATCCGTAAACTTGCTACTAAAGTCGGTACCAGTAAAGGCCAGCACATTATCTTCTATCACTGTCTTAGGCACATCAGCTACTACCGGTGCATCGTTCGCAGGAGTAACGGTGATATTTACAGCGGCCGGAGTAACAGCGTAAGCCGTACCATCGGAGCCATTCCAGTTGAAATTATCGGAGCCATTGAAGTCTGCATCAGGCGTGTAAGTAATATTGACCAGGTCAGCTGCAACAATCTCCTGACCAGCAGTAATATTAGTACCATTCAGTTTCAGCGTACCATGCGTAGGCAGTGTTACCACCTGTATTTTTACTAATGGATCACTATCTGTATCAGTAAACTTGCTCGTAAAGTCGGTGCCGGTAAATGTCAGCACGTTATCTTCCACCACTGTTTTTGGCACATCGGCTACTACTGGTGCATCATTAGCTGCTGTAACCGTAATATTTACAGCAGCTGGTGTGGTAGCATAAGCTGTTCCATCAGAGCCGTTCCAGGTAAAGTTATCGGAACCATTAAAGTCTGCATCTGGTGTATAAGTGATGTTAACCAGGTCGGCGGCCACGATTTCTTGGCCAGCGGTAATATTAGTACCATTCAGCTTCAGTGTACCATGCGTAGGCAAGGTAACAATCTGAATCTTAACTAACGGATCGCTATCGGTATCAGTGAACTTGCTGGTAAAGTCGGTGCCGGTAAATGACAGCACGTTATCTTCCACCACTGCTTTCGGCACATCGGCTACTACTGGTGCATCATTTGCAGGTGTAACAGTAATATTTACAGCGGCCGGTGTGGCGGTGTAAGCCGTGCCGTCAGAACCGTTCCAGGTAAAGCTATCGGAACCGTTGAAGTCTGCATCTGGCGTGTAGGTGATATTGGCTAAATCGGCCGCAACAATCTCCTGACCTGCTGTGATGTTAGTACCATTCAGCTTCAGTGCACCATGTGTAGGCAGTGTTACCACCTGTATTTTCACTAACGGATCGCTGTCGGTATCGGTAAACTTGCTGGTAAAGTCAGTGCCCGTAAAGGCCAGCACATTATCTTCTACTACTATTTTCGGAACATCAGCTATTACTGGTGCATCGTTTGCCGGAGTAACAGCAATATTTACAGCGGCTGGTGTGGCTGCGTAAGCCGTACCATCAGAACCGTTCCAATTAAAGTTATCGGAGCCATTGAAGTCTGCATCTGGTGTATAAGTGATATTGGCTAAATCAGCCGCAACAATCTCCTGACCTGCTGTGATGTTAGCACCATTCAGTTTCAGCGTACCGTGCGTAGGCAAGGTAATAACCTGAATTTTCACTAATGGATCACTATCGGTATCAGTGAACTTGCTGGTGAAGTCTGTACCGGTGAAGGCGAGCACATTGTCTTCTACTACTGTTTTCGGCACATCGGCTACTACTGGTGCATCATTTGCAGGTGTAACCGTAATATTTACAGCGGCTGGTGTGGCGGCGTAAGCCGTACCATCAGAACCATTCCAGTTGAAATTATCGGAGCCATTAAAGTCTGCATCAGGCGTATAAGTAATGTTCACCAGGTCGGCCGCCAGAACTTCCTGACCAGCGGTAATATTAGTACCATTTAGCTTTAAGGTACCATGAGCAGGCAATGTTACCATCTGTATTTTCACTAACGGGTCACTGTCCGTATCGGTGAACTTACTGGTAAAGTCTGTACCCGTGAAGGTCAGCACATTATCTTCTACTACTGTTTTCGGCACATCGGCTACTACTGGTGCATCATTTGCAGGTGTAACAGTAATATTTACAGCGGCCGGTGTGGCGGTGTAAGCCGTGCCGTCAGAACCGTTCCAGGTAAAGCTATCGGAACCGTTGAAGTCTGCATCTGGCGTGTAGGTGATATTGGCTAAATCGGCCGCAACAATCTCCTGACCTGCTGTGATGTTAGTACCATTCAGCTTCAGTGCACCATGTGTAGGCAGTGTTACCACCTGTATTTTCACTAACGGATCGCTGTCGGTATCGGTAAACTTGCTGGTAAAGTCAGTGCCCATAAAGGCCAGCACATTATCTTCTACTACTATTTTCGGAACATCAGCTATTACTGGTGCATCGTTTGCCGGAGTAACAGCAATATTTACAGCGGCTGGTGTGGCTGCGTAAGCCGTACCATCAGAACCGTTCCAGTTGAAATTATCGGAGCCATTGAAGTCTGCATTCGGTGTATAAGTGATATTGGCTAAATCAGCCGCAACAATCTCCTGACCTGCTGTGATGTTAGCACCATTCAGTTTCAGCGTACCGTGCGTAGGCAAGGTAATAACCTGAATTTTCACTAATGGATCACTATCGGTATCAGTGAACTTGCTGGTGAAGTCTGTACCGGTGAAGGCGAGCACGTTGTCTTCTACTACTGTTTTCGGCACATCGGCTACTACTGGTGCATCATTGGCGGGTGTAACCGTAATATTTACAGCGGCTGGTGTGGCGGCGTAGGCGGTGCCATCAGAACCATTCCAATTAAAGTTATCAGAACCATTAAAGTCTGCATCTGGTATGTAAGTGATGTTGGCCAGATCTGCTGCCAGGATTTCCTGACCTGCGGTGATGTTAGTGCCATTCAGCTTTAATGTACCATGAGCAGGCAATGTTACCACCTGTATTTTCACTAACGGGTCACTATCGGTATCGGTGAACTTGCTGGTAAAATCGGTAGCGGTGAAGGCGAGTACATTGTCTTCTACTACTGTTTTTGACACATCGGTTACAACTGGTGCATCATTGGCCGGTATTACAGTGACATTTACAGCTGCCGGCGTGGCAGCATAGGCCGTACCATCAGAGCCGTTCCAGGTAAAGTTATCCGAACCATTAAAATCAGCATCAGGCGTATAAGTGATATTAGCCAGATCAGCTGCAACAATCTCCTGACCAGCAGTAATATTAACACCATTCAGCTTTAAGGTACCATGCGTAGGCAATGTTACGATTTGGATTTTCACTAACGGATCGCTATCGGTATCCGTAAACTTGCTAGTAAAGTCGGTACCAGTAAAGGCCAGCACATTATCTTCTATCACTGTCTTAGGCACATCAGCTACTACCGGTGCATCGTTCGCAGGAATAACGGTGATATTTACAGCGGCCGGAGTAACAGCGTAAGCCGTACCATCGGAGCCATTCCAGTTGAAATTATCGGAGCCATTGAAGTCTGCATCAGGCGTGTAAGTAATGTTGACCAGGTCAGCTGCAACAATCTCCTGACCAACAGTAATATTAGTACCATTCAGTTTCAGCGTACCATGTGCAGACAGTGTAATGATCTGGATTTTTACTAATGGATCGCTATCGGTATCGGTGAACTTGCTGGTAAAGTCTGTACCGGCAAATGTCAGTACATTATCTTCTACTACTGTTTTCGGCACATCGGCTACTACTGGTGCATCATTTGCAGGTGTAACCGTAATATTTACAGCGGCTGGTGTGGCGGCGTAAGCCGTACCATCAGAACCATTCCAGTTGAAATTATCGGAGCCATTAAAATCAGCATCAGGCGTATAAGTGATGTTCACTAAATCAGCAGCAACGATCTCCTGACCGGCAGTAATATTAACACCATTCAGCTTCAATATACCATGCGTAGGCAGCGTTACCACCTGGATTTTCACTAACGGATCACTATCAGTATCCGTAAACTTGCTGGTAAAGTCTGTACCCGTGAAGGTCAGCACATTATCTTCTACTACTGTTTTAGGCACATCTGCTATTACTGGTGCATCGTTGGCTGGTGTAACGGCAATATTTACAGCAGCCGGTGTGGCAGCGTAAGCCGTACCATCAGAGCCATTCCAGGTAAAATTATCAGAACCATTAAAGTCTGCATCTGGTGTATAAGTAATGTTCACCAGGTCGGCCGCCAGAACTTCCTGACCAGCGGTAATATTAGTACCATTCAGCTTTAATGTACCATGAGCAGGCAATGTTACCACCTGTATTTTCACTAACGGGTCACTATCGGTATCGGTGAACTTGCTGGTAAAATCGGTGGCGGTGAAGGCGAGTACATTGTCTTCCACTACTGTTTTTGACACATCGGTTACAACTGGTGCATCATTGGCCGGTATTACAGTGATATTTACAGCTGCCGGCGTGGCAGCGTAGGCCGTACCATCAGAGCCGTTCCAGGTAAAGTTATCAGAACCATTAAAGTCTGCATCTGGTGTATAAGTAATGTTCACCAGGTCGGCCACCAGAACTTCCTGGCCAGCGGTAATATTAGTACCATTCAGCTTTAAGGTACCATGCGTAGGCAATGTTACGATTTGGATTTTCACTAACGGATCGCTATCGGTATCCGTAAACTTGCTAGTAAAGTCGGTACCAGTAAAGGCCAGCACGTTATCTTCCACCACTGTCTTAGGCACATCAGCCACCACCGGTGCATCATTCGCAGGAGTAACGGTGATATTTACAGCGGCCGGAGTAACAGCGTAAGCCGTACCATCGGAACCATTCCAGTTGAAATTATCGGAGCCATTGAAGTCTGCATCAGGCGTGTAAGTAATGTTGACCAAGTCAACTGCAACAATCTCCTGACCAGCAGTAATGTTAGTACCATTCAGCTTCAGCGTACCATGCGTAGGCAGGGTCAAGATCTGAATTTTCATTAACGGATCACTATCGGTGTCTGTGAACTTGCTCGTAAAGTCTGTGCTGGCAAACGCAAGCACATTATCTTCCACCACAGTTTTCGGCATGTCTGCTATTACCGGTGCGTCATTGGCTGGCGTAACTGTAATATTTACAGCGGCCGGAGTAACAGCATAAGCCGCACCATCGGAGCCATTCCAGTTAAAGTTATCTGCACCATTGAAATCAGCATCAGGCGTGTAGGTGATGTTAGCCAGATCAGTTGCCAGGATTTCTTGTCCAGCGGTGATATTAGTACCATTTAGTTTTAAAGTACCGTGTGTAGGCAAGGTAACAACCTGAATTTTCACTAACGGATCGCTATCAGTATCCGTAAACTTGCCGGTAAAGTCAGCACTAGCAAACGCCAACACATTATCTTCTACCACAGTCTTCAGCACATCAGCTACTACCGGCGAGTCATTCGTCGGTGTAACAGTAATATTAACCGGCGATGCTGCAGCAGCATAAGCTGTACCGTCATAACCATTCCAGTTAAAACTATCAGCACCATTAAAATCAGCAGCAGGCGTATAAGTAATATTCACTAAATCAGCAGCAACAATCTCCTGACCCGCAGTAATATTAACACCATTCAGTTTCAGCGTACCATGTGCAGGCAGGGTTACTACCCGGATCTTCACTAACGGATCAGTATCAGGATCGGCAAATTTGCTGGTGAAATCCACCGCTGTAAAGGCCAGTACATTATCTTCTGCTACTGTTTTTGGAACAGCCGTTACTACCGGTATATCATTAACGGGAGTAATGCCCAGCGTCAGGATCTGGGTATCCTGCATAGCGCCGCCAATGCCGGTATTGCCATTATCATTAATGTTCACAGTAATGCTCAGCGTAACCGGCGGATTCTGTGAAGTATTATACGTCAGCTTGTCTGACACCAGGTAGGCGTTAATATCATCCACGGTGCCGGTTAAAGTAAGCGCACCAGGTGTGCCGCCTATCGTTATGCCGGTACCGGGCAATGCAGTGAAAGTGCCATTGGGAACACTAAAAGTAACCGTCACAGGACTGGTGCCCGCATCAATATCTATAAATGACACACCGCCCATAGAAACCGGTACATCTTCTGTTACGGCAATACTGGTGGGCAACGAAATAATAGGTGCATCGTTTACCGGTGTAATATTAATAGTAGTATGCGCTACACCGGCAGTATAAGAGATACCATCGGAACCGTTCCAGTCAAATCCCGTTGTACCGTTCCAGTTAGCAGTAGGTACAAATGTAATGTTGCCCAGCTGTGCAGCAGGGATCTCCTGCCCTATGGTAATGTTCACCCCACTTAGCTGGAAGCTGCCGTTCAGCGGCAGGCTGGTGATCATGATCTTATTTAAAGCCGTTCCATCACCATCCGTATAATGCGTGCTGAAGTTGGCTGCGGTAAAGGCAAGTGTATTATCCTCACTGCCGTTTACGGTAAAATCCGTAATAGCCGGTATCGTATTTACCGTAGCAGCAACTACAAAAGTGTATACGGAACGGGCTGCATTCGGATCATTATTATTAATGGTGATAGTGGCGGTATAAGTGCCCACAGCATGAGCAGCCGGGTCAAAACGTACCACGAAGTTCGTGCTGCTGCCGCTTGTAATAGAATTGGAAGCCGGCTGTGTGAAGATGGTAAAACCCGCATCGCCCGTTTTACTTACCGCTGGTGTACCGGTTAAAGTAACAATACCGGTGCCCACATTCTGGATAGCAAAGGTGTGATTCACGGCACTGCCGCCAGGCGTAATAGTGCCGAAATTAGTACCATCCGTTATATAGGTAGTAGTGCTGGCATCTGCTATGGTAATGGTATTACCGGTTACATTAATGCGCGGGCTGGTTAAGATAACGATAGTGGTGGTGGATGCAGGACCTGTTTCCACACCATCATTTACAGCCACGGTGATAATACGGTTAGTAGTATTAGGCGAACCGGCCGTATTCTTATATTCCAGCATTTTGATAGCAGCAATATAATTTGCCTGCGAAGCCTGGCCGGAGAGCGTGATTGTGCTGGTACCATTACCCGAAATGGTAATACCGGCAGGCAGTACGCCATTCAGGTTCAGCCTTTCGCTGCCTGCATTCAGCACATTGGTTAAAGTAACAGTAGCGCTGAAAAGATCGCCGGCATCCGGGTCCACGATACTAAGATCGGCATCTGCGATCTTTGAGCCGGTAGCACTTCCGGCGTTAAAATAGTTCAGGTAATTATAACTACCTGTAGCACCGGAGCTATTGTCCGGATCCAGGTTTACGAGCGGACAGTTATTTACATTTACTGTTTTGGTGATCTTATTGTTATCGTAGTAGCATTCTTTATAAGTAGTGTTCTGGTTAGCAAGAGATGACAGCGTAAAAGGCGTGCCCACCGTATGTCCTACGCCACCAGGCACAAAGCTGCCATTGTCGTTGATGATCAGTGTTAAAGGCACATTCAGGTTGCTGTAACCTGTCATGTCAATATCAAAAACAAACACCTTACATTCTCCTACACCCACGGCCTGGCCAAAGGTACCGGTATATACTAGCTTAGCGGCAGGGTCCACGGTCGGATCGCCCTGGTAAAATGAAATGGGCATCCCCCCGTTACTGTTACCGGAACCGGGATTACATATGTTTATATTGGCCTTTACTATATTACAGGAAGCGCCTTTGGTGAAAGTTATATTACCCCCGCCATCACTAAAGGCAATATCCGGTTTGGAGCCATAATAGTCTGCTGACAGCAGGAACTGGTAAAAAGGATTGGCTAAACCGGTTTTATTGGTAATTGTCAGCTCGCTTTTATCGGCCGACAAAGAAAATAAAAGGTCATAGTTATCACCGGGAATAGTGAATCCTACTGTATTTGCATGTGTGCTGGTGCTAACATTCGTTAATGGCACCCCTTTAAACGCATAGTTATCATCGCGCCTGGTAGCACCGGATAAACCTACCTGCTGATAGAAATAACCGGTAGCGGTTTCAGTAGCCAGGTCTATATAAGCATATGCTGCCAGGGAGTTCTCATTACTTTCCCGGTCTGTATTTACCGCGTTACCGGTTTCATTAAAATAAATGGAGTTGGTGCCCGGCGGTATTTTAAATACCCTGCTAACTCCTGAAGTGGAGCTTAGTCCGCTGGGGATGGCTTTAATTTCTGTATTGATAAAATCCGCGCTCATGCCCTGTCCTACACGATGGTAGAACTCCACTACATAAGCGTCATCAAAATCACGTGCATAATTGGCATCCCTCTTAATGACCAGGTTGCCGCCTGAAACATAGATCTGTGGATTATACAGGCCCACTGCACCTGCAGTTGTCAGCTTTGTTGAATAATCACCCGTTATAACGCCGGAAGAGATCATGCTGCTGGTGGAGGTGCTGCTCATGTCATTGATCACATAAGTAGATCTTCTATCCACAGAGCCGCCGTTTGATAAGGTAACAAAACCGTCTGTTAAACCGGCATCCAGGTCAATATTAAAACGTAAATTGGAATAACCTTCCTCTGTACCGCTGCTGGAATTCAGATCTGTAGCGCTGGAGTTGGTACCCTTTGCCGAAATGCTGATCAGGTTAGTGCCCGCGGGAATAGGTATTACCAGGTCGGTATTCGTGCTGGCACTCCCATGCAATAATGCCCGGATCTGCGGGCTTAACGGATTTAATGAGTTGGTATAGGGTGAAAGATATTCAACATAATATGATGTATGTATACTGGTAGCGGTTTCAGTGATGGTTAATGTGCTGCCGGAAACCGTAAAGTTAACATTGTTCAGGTCGGGCGAGGCATCTCCTATCTTGCTGGCAGCAGGGATCAGCGCACCCAATGCGGCATCCTTCCATCCGTATACGTTGGTACCGGAACCATCCGTGTTTGTATTCTTTGCATAGTTCACATACCCGGAAGAAGTATTGGCCGCAAGATTGATGATGGCATTAATGGTGATGAAATCCTCATCCCCCTGCGCGTTATCGCTACCGGTAGGCATGCCGGTTTCAGATGAGGTATAAACCGCTATGGACTTGGTTCCTGCCGGAATGGTAAAGACAGGCGCGCTGCCTCCCGGAGCCTTGTATTTAGTTTCTACACCTAACAGATCGGCTCTTTTACCACCACTGGGGCTACACGGACTATAAGGCAGCTGGCCGAATGTCAGTAATGAACACAGGATTAAGCCGGTGCTTAACAGACCTTTAATGAAATTTTTTTTCATAGACAGTATAGGATAGCTATAAAACGGGCTGCTTTTCAGATGGATGAATGCGAGGAATTTGCCCGCTGTTCACTGATTAATGAGGGGATCTGACGTGAAGATTGTCCCAAATAAACATGTCTGTTTTGTAGTGCTGTGATCTTATTTTCGCTATAGGATCTTGATATTAAAGGGATAGCACGTCCAAACGGTCAGCCTTACAAACAACTGTATTTCTTCGCTGCAAATATATAAAATCTAATTTATATAATTTAATAATAAGATTATTATTGGATAATATGCAAAAACTTTAGTGTTATAAAAAGGGTTAAACGAGTATCACAAAGACAGCAGCGGCCCCAATAACTATATGATCATGAATGTTTATCATTTCAGACATTGTCATTTTGTGGTATCTATGTGTAATGCCTGAATAACATTAGCTTAACAAACAAAAGCCAAACGCCACCTTCACGTTCCTGGGAACGATCCGGTGGCGTGGCAAACAACTGTATTTATAGGATAGATCAAAACGCTTTTAAACCCGCATCCTGCATATATATTCCGTAAAAACTGCGCCAGTATCCTGGAAACAGGCGCTCAGCAGTGGAAGCTTCGTTGGGGCGGTATGGTTAGCGGCTGGGATTGGCGGAGGGAAAACAATGTAAGTGCGGTAACATGTGGAACCACGGCTACAGATCGCAGCCCAAAATTGGACTAAGTGCCACTCCGTGGGCACTTAGTCCATGGTCTTTAAAATTAATGCACCCTCTCTGCATCCAAAAACTTAATCTCTACAATATAAGTTCCCTCCAATTTCACTACAAACGCAAACCGCGGATTCACGGAAAATGCATTTGCCGCCATATTATCCACCTTCACAAACTGCGATGGAATACGGTAATACATCAGGTGGTTCCAGTCCGTAACACCATCATTATATTTGGTGAGGGGGAACGGCGCCAGCTCAAAATCACAGATCATGGCTGTATCCGTAGTAATAATCGGATGAAAGCGTGCATAGTTCTCAAATACCGGCCTGTCGCCACGTTTAATGATCTCACCGGCCTTTGGATTGAACGGGTTGCCGTTTTTGTCCACCAGCTTCAGGATCACGCGGGCGCCTTCATCAGACACTTTCGTGAGCGTCATTTTAGGATTGCGCATGGGAATAGCCACGCTATTCACGTCAAACGCATTGGATACATTATCCTCTATGGTAAAAATATCATCCAGTGTTGGCTCTACAACGCTGATCTGGCCAAAGCTGGGAAAGGTGTGGGAGCCATGTACGTTCTGGGAGGCAATATCAAAAAGATAATCGCCCAGCGGCAGGTTCAGGGATGCTTTGTTAAACACAAACTGTCCGCTGTTCTCGTTAAAATACATAGGCTTCAGCTTCTGGATCTCGCGCTTTTTATTGAGCTGCTCCACGCTGGTATCTGTTTCCACGTTAAAAGATTCCCCGTCTTTGAAAACCAGCACTTCATAATCGTCAAAAAATGATTGAGGCGCTGCTTTGCCGGTGGCCTTATCCCGCAGGTTCAGCATTTTGAATGTTACCGGCGGCGTAGATTCGTCGGTGTTAATACGGTCCGACTGCTGCAGGGATAATCCCCTTTTGCAATAGATCACGTTATCCTTGTAGCGCATCTGGTCACTTAAAAAACCCGGCTCTACTTTTTTACAGGCAGCCATCACAAAGGCTGTACACAGTATAAGCAATAGTATTTTTTGCATGTTGTTTCGCTTTAATGGTTAGTGAACTTCAGTATTAAAAAATAACCGGTGATAGCCGTTCAGCACGTGCACAATACCCGTGGTGGTAATAATACCGGAGGTTTGGCAAACGGCTGCATTATCCTTTTCACTTTGCGGTATCTGGGCCGGGTCTAAAGCCTGGTCATCACGGGAGCCTATCACTTTTGTATAGTTCACCATATCCACATAAGAAACATAATCATTGTAAGGATAGGTGCGCAATAAGCTGATCATGAACTTTGTATTTGGAATAGCACCCAGCATACAATCATACAGCTGCCCCTGCCGGTTCATTTGATCCCGGTTAATGGCGCCCTTGATCATGTACAGCTTTAAGGAATCCTGCAGCTCCTTTACAGAAATGCTGTCCATATTAAAAGGGATATTCTCATCGCCGGTTTGCTCTGCAGCGCGCAGCTGGCGGATCTTCAGGTAATCATCCACCCCGTAGTTGGTCACAGCAAAAAAGGTCACATCGCTGTTTACCATATCCTTCAGGCCGGCACGGTCTATCAGGTACACCAGGGAGTCAAATACCCTTTGCGATCTCAGGTAATCGTAGGTGGTCATGTTCACATGCGGGTCATGTACGCCCCCATCGTTCTTATAATCATTCTTTTTACAGGCAAAAAGAAAAATTGCGGTAGCTAATATGAGAAAGGTGATGTTTAAACGGTATTGCATATACGTAATATTAAATGGTCAGAAAAAAGGATCAGATCTTACCTACCCAGAAACGGGTTTGCGTAAGGAACTTGTTGCCCCTGAACAGGCGGGGATCCACCGGCCAGTAAAAACCTTCCTGCGCATAACGCTGCTCTGTGAGCCAATCCACAATGTAGGTGTAGGTTTTGGTGCGTACCAGGTCGTAGAACAGCTGCCCTTCCAGGTACAGCTCTTTCCCTCTTTCCAGGATGTAATCATACATCAGCACATCCGGTGCGGGCATGGTTAAGGGCTGCGTGTTATTACGGGTACGGAAAAAGTTGATGATGTCCAGCGCCTTTCCATATTCCTGCTTGTATATAGCTATTTCTGCCTGCAGCAGCTTTATATCCGCGAAACGGAAAATGATCAGGTTATTGCTCATGTACGGGCTTAGCTTTAAACCGGGGTTGCGGTAAATAACATTGCTGTACTTGCGGCACAGCGGGCGGTTATCATCCCGGTAATCAAATCCTTTCTGGTAGCGCACATCCAGCGTATCGTTCACCGCCTGCCCTTTCAGGTAATGCCGGCTGAAGTATTCCGGGCGCACAGCCATACGGGCATAATCCCCGTGATATTTAATGTACTGGTCGCCACGCAGGAACTGCATGCCAATACCGTCATCAGAGCCTTCCAGCTGGTCTTCGCTCATGTTCAGCTCAAAAATGCTTTCGGTGGATTTGCCGATGAAGGTTTTATAATAGTTAGCCGTATCCGTTAGCGCATAACCGCCATTAGCGATCAGCGTATTAATAGCAGTATCGGCGCTGTTAATATCCTTCATGTCATTGGCGCCGCCATTGGCTGCATTCAGCGTAGTGCCCCTCCACAGGTACAGGTGGGCCAGTAACGCGTATACGGAGCCTTTGTTGGCAGTAACCGCTGCACCGCTGGGGTTATCAGCATAACCCCAGTTCAGCAGGCTGATGGCATCATGGCAGTCCTTTTCTATTTGCTGCATCACATCGGCCTTGGGGCTGCGGGGCAGCTCCGGCGCTTCCAGCGGATTTTCATAAAACTCCGTTACCAAAGGCACGTCACCCCATATGCGGGTCATGGTAAAGTAAGTGAATGCACGTATAAAAAGGGCTTGCCCCAGCACGCGGTTCTTGTATTGCTGCGCATTAGGCACATCTTTCTCCAGGTTGGCATCCGGCACTTTGGGCAGCTCTGCCAGGATGGTGTTGCTCATGGTGATCACCTTAAAATAGCGCGACCAGTTACCCAGGTCCTTCACATTATAGGTAAAGGTGTAATCCCCGTTCTGTATGCCTTCCAGCCCATCGCCATTATAATCAATTACAAAGTAATTCTTGGCAACAGCATCGCCATACATGTAATAGCTGTATTTAAATGCCAGCGCATTCCTTAACAGCGCATAGTTACCAGCCAGGGCGCTTTCACAGTCCTGGGTGCTTTTCCAGTACTTTTCAAGGTAGGTAGAGTTCTTGGGCTCCTGTTCCAGCAGCTTTTTGCAGGAAACAGATAATAATAACGTGCACAGGAGCATAATATGTTTAAGTTTCATAGTAGCAGATTTTACCGGTTTAAAAATTAACACTCAGGCCCATAGTATATTTCTTTGGAATGGGGTATCCATTACCGTTATACTCCCCGTATGGGTTCACGGCTTCTGCATCCGGCAGGTCTTTGGACCGCTGGAACATCGCCACATTATCCAGCACGCCAAAAATGCTGAACCGGTCTATGCCCCAGCGTTTCAGCAGGTCAGCCCCCAGGTTGTACGTAAGGCTGATGCTTTTAATGCGCAGGTAATCGCCTTTCTCTAGAAAGAAAGTTTGCGCAGAGGTGTAATAATAACGGTAAGTACCCAGGTCATACTTGGCGTAAGTAGCCTTATCACCGGGTTTGCGCCATATATCCAGCTTGCTGAAATCAGGAGTGGCGTATTGTATAAAGCGGTTGGTGGCATCACCATCCGTTGAATTGCTGAACTGGTCGGCCTTATAAAGGTTCAGCACATCCCGGTCAAAGGTGAAGGTGCAAAAGATGTTCAGTATAAAATTCTTCCAGGTAATTTCATTGTTAAAGCCACCGGTTATCTTGGGGTTCGGGTCGCCAACGGGCATCTTGTCCGGGTTAATCCCTTCATTAAAAACATCAATGAAGTTATCGCCATCCAGGTCTGCCAGGTAAAAGTCGCCACCACGGTAGGTACCATTGCCGTTACGGTATTTTTCGCCGGTGTATTTGTTGCCCGGCACATCATCGTCCGTAGCAAATACGCCCAGGTTCTGGTACAAATAAAAAGCGTTCAATGGCTTGCCCACAGAAAGAATGTGTGATTTATCAAACCGGTCGCCATTCTGGAAAACAATGTCACGCCCCCCATTGGGCAGGCTGGTGATCATGTTCTTGTTATAGGAAATATTCAGCCGGGTAAACCATTTAATGGCACTGTTACGCCGTTTGAACGGGTAACCGGAAACGGTCAGCTCCACACCGGAGTTACGTACGCCCAGCGCATTGGTGAGCGCCTTGTCATAACCGGAGGTAACCGGCAGGATGATACTAAACAGCTGCAGGGAATTTTGCCGGTTATACACATCTACCGTGGCGGCAAAGTTACCATCGGCAAATTCCAGGTCTGTACCCAGGTTCCATTGCACACTGCGTTCCCAGCTTAATCCCTTCTGTGCCGCGCCATCCGTAAAGTTGGGCGTAATAGCGGTAACCCCGTTATAAGAGGTAGCGCCGTCATTGCCCAAAAAACCGCCGTTATTCACCTTGTACAGGTTATACTGTAAATAGTTCTGTTCCGGCAGGCTTCCGGAGGTACCTATACTACCCCTTATTTTTACCAGGGAAAAAGTGCGGCTGTGCTGCAGGAAGGCTTCGTCAGATATGATCCATGCTGCAGATGCAGAGGGGAAAAAGCCCCATTTACTATCTGCTCCAAAACGGGAAGAGCCATCTGTACGCGCGCTTACTGACAGCAGGTATTTCTCTTTAAAGTCATACGCAATACGGGAGTAGTAAGATAACAGCCCGTATGCCTGGTAATCGGATGATGCTTCAATATTCGTTTGCCGGAAGCCCTGCACCACCTGTATCTGGTCTGAGGAGCCGCCGTAACCCAGCGCCCGGGTATTCTGGTACTGATCATACTGCAGATCTGTACCCAGTATCACGCTCAGGTTATGGTCCTTAAAACTATTCGTATAGCTGAGATAGTTAGAGGACAGGAGGTTGGCGCCATTATCCGCAAACGAGAAGGAAAAGCTTCCGCTGTTAGAGGTAAGCGCATTGGTTTTGTTATAATCCCGCCGGCTGGTCTTATAAATGTAAGAGTTCTGGGAATTGAGCTTCAGGTGCGGGGTAATGCTTAATCCCAGGTTCAGGTTAATGGTGAACTGGTTCTCCATATTCCTGTCCAGCGCATCCTTATAGGAGCCCAGCATGGCGGCTTTTTTATCCGGGTCCAGCGCAAACAGGGAGGAAGGCATCTGCCCCGCCCCTACTGTTACAGGATCACGCGGATCGCCATTCGTGGTAATGTTGATGGAGTTACCCGGCTGGCCATTGCCCCGGTGCCGGTCTGTGCGCGAAAAGGAAATAATGGGATTGATCTCCAGCTTATTGTTCATTGCGCGCGTCATCAGGTTTAAACGCGTGGAGTATCTTTTAAAATCTGTACCTATTACCACGCCTTGCTCGTCGTAATAACCGGCGCTGAAGCGGTAGTAAGAGTTATCGCTGCCGCCGCTCACACTCAGGTCAGCATTTTTAATAAGCCCGGTGCGGTAAAAAATGTCCTGCCAGTCGGTATGGGCATTGTACGCCGGGTTCAGGCTGTCTGTCATTAAAAAGGGCAGCTGCTGTTTTTGTGCGTAGGTAAGGCTTTGCTGTAACAGCGCCATTTTTTGCCGCCGTTCTTCGGTGCCTAAAACCACATCCCGCAGCTCCGGCCTTTCAGTAATACCAAAATAGCTGGAAAGGCTCACTTTGGGAATGCCGGACTTTCCTTTTTTGGTAGTGATGAGTATGACGCCGTTGGCTGCACGCGATCCGTAAATGGCGGCAGCAGAGGCATCTTTCAGTACATCAATGGTAGCAATATCCATGGGATTAATGCCCGCCAGGAAGTTGGTGCCGGTGCCCACATTGGAGTTCACATATTCCTCTGACGGCTGGGGAATGCCATCTACTACGTACAAGGGCGAGTTCACTACTTTAAACTCGTCATAATCGCGGCTTACTGCAGAATTTCCCCTAACGGAAACGGTAGTACGTGCCCCCGGCTCGCCGGTAAAGTTCTGCACGTTCACCCCGGAAAGGCGGCCCTGCATTAACTGATCAAAACTGGCAGCAGGCAGGTTTTGTATTTCCCGGCCCGACAGGCTGGAAATAGCGGCGGTGGCCTTTTTGCGGGTCACCTGCTGGTAACCGATGATCACCGTTTCCTGCAATGCGCTTGCAGTGGCAGCCATTACCACATGCAGGTCCTGCTGTCCGGTAACTTTGATCTCCTGTTTGGTAAATCCTACGTAAGTGATCTCCAGCGTAGCGCCGGGTGTGGCAGAAAGGCTGAAATGTCCTTTGGCATCTGTAGCAACGCCGTTGTTAGTTGATTTTACACGTACAGAAACGCCGGGCAGGGGTTCCTTTGCATTATCCGTCACCGTGCCTTCAACCTTAACGGTTTGGGCCAGTGCCGGCAATAGCGGTACGATCAGGCATAACAATGCCAGGTAGAGTGTTCTCATAATTGTGCAGATTTTTGGGTGGGTGCTTTAGCGGTTTAGTGCATGCTTCAGCAAAATTTGGTTGATACTTGTTAAACTAATTGGTTGATTAGATTACGGTTCTTTAGGTAGTGTAAACATTGTACAATAGTACAATCAGACATAATAATGTCCGGTAATGCTCGTCATTTGCATAGATTTTGGATTGATGCCGTTAATAATAATTTTTTTTCAGATTACGGTTCTTTCGATGGTTTAAACATTGTGTAATGGTACGGGCAGGCATAATAATGCGCTGTGGATCTTCAACATAGTGCCAGATTTTAAATTGATGCTTTAGCAGGTTATTGGGTGCTTTAGCGATTTGGTTGATGCGGGTTAAGATAGTAGAATAAAAATAATTTATAATTACTAGAATTAGCTATATTTTGACAAATATTAGCCGATGTGATCAAAAATGCCTTCTATTTGCCTTTTTTTAATATTATATTGGCCTATCAGTTGAACATAGCAAACCATTGGTTAACACCATCAATCATCAACCAAATTAGTGAAAAGATATGAGCCTGGATCATTTACTGCATGAATATAATATAGCCCCTGGTATTTGGGATGAGATGCACGATTCCGGGCAGATACGTGAACACTACAACAAGGTTTTTGCCACCTTACAGGGGCTGGATGTAACGGCCCTGCTGCAAAAGGACCGCCTGGCAGGCGAACTGTTTATGAACCAGGGCATTACCTTTACGGTATACAGCGATAATGAAGGTATTGAGCGCATTTTTCCCTTTGACATTATTCCCCGTATTATTACCGGCAAAGAATGGGATATAGTAGAACGCGGCATTAAACAGCGTTTGCAGGCCCTGAACCTGTTCTTAAAAGATATCTATAGCGCACAGCAGATCATAAAGGATAAAATTGTGCCCGCAGGGCTCATTGCCTCCTGCCCGCATTATACACGCGAGGTATTCGGAATAAAAGTGCCCTATGATATTTATGTACACATTTCCGGCATTGACCTGATCCGCGGGGACGATGGTAAATTCTATATCCTGGAAGATAACCTGCGTACTCCCTCCGGCGTTAGCTACATGCTGGAAAACCGGGAAGTGACCAAACGTATTTTCCCCGACCTGCTGGCAGCCAACCACGTGAGGCGGGTAAGCAACTACCCCATACTGCTACACGAAATACTGTTGCAGCTGGCCCCGGGGCAGATCGCCAACCCTACGGTAGCGCTGCTAACGCCCGGCGTATATAACTCCGCTTATTACGAACATACCTTCCTGGCCCGCCAGATGGGTATTTCACTGGTAGAAGCGCGGGACCTGGTGGTGGATAACCATAAGGTATATATGAAAACTACCAATGGCCTGGAACAAGTGCACGTAATATACCGCCGTATAGATGATGAATACCTGGACCCGCTGATCTTTAAACCAGACAGCGTGCTGGGTGTACCCGGCCTGCTGGGCGCTTACCGCAGGGGCAGCGTGGCTATTGTAAACGCGGTAGGCAACGGCGTGGCAGATGATAAGGCGGTATATGCCTATGTACCGGCCATGATCCGCTACTACCTGAATGAGGAGCCCATCCTGGCCAACGTGCCCACTTATGAGCTAAGCGATCCTGATATGCGGAATCATGTTTTTGAGAATATCCAGAACATGGTTATTAAACGTACCAACCAATCCGGTGGGTATGGTATGATCATGGGCAATAAAGTATCAGAGGAGGATTGGAACAAAGCAAAAGTAGAGATTCAGGCAGATGCCCGTAATTATATTGCACAGCCGATCATTAAATTATCTACGGTACCTTGTTTTATTGATGGTACCTTTCAGCCGCGGCATGTGGACCTAAGGCCTTATGCATTATGCGGGCCGCAGGGTGTTAAGATCGTGCCAGGGGGCCTTACGCGTGTAGCATTACGCGCCGGTTCGCTGGTGGTGAACTCTTCACAGGGCGGCGGCAGTAAGGATACCTGGGTGATTGATTAATTTGTAATTCGTAATTTTTTTCGCATGTTAAGCCGGATAGCTGACGCATTATATTGGATGAACCGTTACATGGAAAGGGCCGGTGGGCTTTGCAGGGTGGCTGCTACACATTATGTGCAGGCCCTGGACAAAGATGTGAATGGATCCCTGACCTGGAAGCCGGTGCTGGAAACTTTCACTACCTGCGGCGCAAATGAGATCATAGCGCTGGAGCACAATACCGGCGCTTCTTTACGGAAGCTGATCACAGACCCCAACAATAATAATTCGCTGAAGATGATCGTGGGCCGCGCCCGTGAAAATGCCCGCGGCGTACAGGACCATATTACCAAAGAAGTATGGGAGGAGGTAAATGCCATTTATCATCTTATGAACCAGCCTTCGGTAGATCAGCGCCTGATGAGCTATGAAGCGCTGGAAGTGCTGGACGCCATTACCAGGCATACCGTTCTGTATAACGGCGTTACAGACATTACCATGTCGCGCGGGCTGGGCTGGAATTTTATGAACCTGGGAAAATATGTGGAGCGCTGCCTGGAAACTATTGTGCTTACCAATAAGGAATACCAGCGTATAAATTATGACCTGGATAATGTGCAGGACATTATGCAATGGCGTTACCTGCTGATGTCGCTCTCCGGTTATGAGCTGCATTTAAAAACATACCGTACCGCCAATTATAATTCAAATGTTTTACACCAGGTACTGTTCAATGATAATTTCCCACATTCCGTAGCTCATACCCTGGGCAGGGCGGAGCGGCGCTTGCAGGAAGTGATAAGGGGTAATCCCATGGCGGAAAATGCAGCGCTCACCCGTTGTTTTGGCCGCCTGTCCAGCAAGGTGCGTTACACGGACCCGGAAACATTGAATAACGCATCTTTACAACAGTTCCTGGAAGAAATAAGGCAGGACCTGCAGGAATTTACCTTGCAGCTGAGCCGTCAATTCTTTTCTTACGTATAAGCTTTATCAGATAGGATTATGTCTATTTTCAAGATACACCATATTACCCGTTACGAGTACGACCGGCCGGTAAAGGAAAGCGCCAACGAAATAAAGATCTTTCCTTACCAGTGTGCAGACCAGGAAGTGTTACAGCACGACCTGTTCATCACAGATCACCCGAACGTACAAACGTTCTCTGACTACTGGGGCAATAAAACCGGTTTGTTCAACATTCTGCCCTCCCATAACGTGCTGGCAATAGAAAGCAAGCTGCTGGTGCGTACCACGGCATCTTCCCAGCTGGGAATAAACTTTCATTCCAATTTTAAACAGCTGCAGCAGGAAATGGACGGGCAATTGCAATTACTGGAGCTGGGCAACCGCGATACAATAAAGTCGCAGGCGGCCATAGACGCCATTGCTATTGCCGTGCGCCGCGGCGAGAGTGTAGCAGCCGTAGTAGAAAGCTGCAGCGAATACATTTTTAAACATTTCAAATACATTAAAGGCATTACCAATGTAGAGACCACCGTGGACGAAATACTGCAGCACAGCGCCGGTGTATGCCAGGACTTTGCCCACCTGATGCTGCAAATATTGCGCACCTGCCATATCCCCGCCCGTTATGTGAGCGGCTATATTTGCCCGAATAAAAATGGGATGCGGGGCGAGGGCGCTACGCATGCCTGGGTGGAAGCCCTGATCCCCGGTTTTGGCTGGGCCGGCATAGACCCCACTAATAATATATGGGTAACCAATAAACACGTAAAATTATCTGTAGGCCGCAATTTCCGGGATTGCAGCCCCGTACGCGGCACCTTTAAAGGCCCTGCCCGCCAAAAGCTAACGGTATTTGTTTCTGTTGGTTATGAAGACGGTCAATTCTTTGAAGAAATGAATAACGTAGATACCGCCGGCAGCCAGCAAACTTCAATAGAGGTGGATGGAAGTGTAGCGGGGCAGCAGCAGTAACAATTAATAATGAATGCATACTGCACGCTGAAGTTTTGTTAAGATAATTATAAATTATACCCCTGAAGAATTCAGGACACGATCCATGAATGCGTGCCACTAACGTGTGATTAAGGCCACTACATACCGCATCCAGGGAGCATTTCAGGACAATCGGACTCCCGCTCTACAATTATTAATTATTCATTTTTCATTATTAATTATTATTCCGCTTATCCAATTCTCCTTTGATCCCTGCGCACTAAAATATACCTTTGCATACACTTAATGTTGGGGACTTTTTTTAAGGCGTGGTGAAAAAAATGCACATACCGGTTAAATGGCTCTGCTGTATGCTGTTCTTCAGCTTACGGCAGCTGGCGGGCTTTTTCCCCGACGGGCAGGCCCTGCAAACACCCGCTGCAGCCGCAGAAAAACATATTCAGCAAACAAAGGTTGCTCTTTTTGACGACACCGCTTTTACCCGCCTGGCAGCAGAGCTGCTGGCAGATGAAACAGCGGACGACAACAGGGATATCTTACGCGCCACGGCCCCTAAAGGCCGCAAACAGCGCTATTACCTGAACGCCACTACGCAGCAGTTCAGCTGCAGCCCGCGCATCCTGTACCTGGATGAACGGCAGGACAATTACATTCTCGAAAAAGAAAATAAAAGCGGTGTATATCAATGGCAGGATTCCTTTCTGCCCGCCTATTATAACTTCCTGTTCCGCTTAGCCCTTTTCTGAGCCCCTTCTCCCCTTTCTGATCTGGTGATAGTAAAGTATCCGTTCCCGTAAGAGAATCCGGCCATGCTATGCCACTTACGGATCAATGTAATGGATTATGCAGGCAGTAACATCCTGCAGGCTATTAATTACCCATTCTTCATTATTAATTACAATTAATGCAGCAGCGTTATATATACGCCATGCTGGTGATCATCCTGTGGGGATGCACCACCAATGGCAACACCAATAACAAAAAGGAAAAGGCGCAGCCCTTCCCGGTTACAAAGCTGGTGACGAAAGACACTTTGTTGAAACATAACTATGTAGCCGGTTTACAGGCCGTTCGTAATGTAGAGATCCGGGCCCGGGTAAATGGTTTCCTGGAAAAGATCTATGTGGATGAAGGCCAGGAAGTACAAAAAGGACAATTACTCTTCTCCATAAATAACGAGGAATACAAGGCACGGCTGGCAGAAGCCAATGCCAGCTTAAGCAGCGCCATTGCAGAAGCAAAAGCCGCGGAGGTAGATACCCGCCGCGTAAAAATGCTGGTAGATAAAAAAGTGATAGCACCTACAGAGCTGGAAGTGGCCACCGCCAAGCTTAACGCGGCACAGGCAAAAATAGACCAGGCACGGTCTGCCGCCGCCACTGCTACCATGCACCTGAACTACACCAACATTCATGCGCCCTTTGATGGCACCATTGACCGCATTCCGCTGAAAACAGGCAGCCTGGTAACAGATGGTACGCTGCTCACCACCGTATCAGACACACATGAAATGTATGCCTACTTCAATGTATCGGAAACAGAATACCTGGAATACCGGAAATCACAAAAAGGGCCCAGCAATAAAGCGGTAAGCCTGATCCTGGCGGACGGTACCAGCTATAGCTATCCCGGCAAGGTAGAGACCATAGAAGGGGAATTTGAATCCTCCACAGGCGCCATTGCCTTCCGCGCCCGCTTTCCCAATCCGCAAAAGCTGCTGAAACACGGCGCCAGCGGCAGCATTCAGCTGGAGAATACCCTGGAGGATGCTTTGATCATTCCCCAGAAAGCCGTATTTGAAATGCAGGATAAGAACTACGTTTTTGTAGTAGACAGCGTAAACCGGGTAAGCATGCGCAGCTTTATGCCAGGCTCCCGCTTATCACATTGTTACATTGTGAAAAACGGGCTTACAGCCGGTGAGCGCATTGTGTGCGAAGGCACGCAAACCATCCGCGAGGGCATGCACATTCATCCTGTTAGCATTCCCCTCGACAGTTTGCTGAAGATGAAAATGTAGGGACACAAAAACAACAACACATGTTTGAAACTTTTATAAAGCGGCCGGTACTGTCGCTCGTTATCTCTTTGATCATACTGTTATTGGGCCTGCTGGCGCTGTTTACGCTGCCGGTTACCCAATTCCCCGATATTGTACCGCCCTCTGTAACGGTAACGGCTAAATATACCGGGGCCAATGCAGAAGTATGCGCCAAAGCCGTATCCACCCCGCTGGAACGCGCCATTAACGGCGTACCCGGCATGACGTATATGTCGTCCGTATCCAGTAACAACGGCATTACCCTTATACAGATCTTTTTTAAGGTAGGCACTGATCCCGACCAGGCAGCAGTGAACGTACAGAACCGCGTAGCCACCATTATAGATGAATTACCCGAAGAAGTAATTAAAGCCGGCGTAACCACAGAAAAAGAGGTGAACAGCATGCTGCTGTACCTCAATGTAATGAGCGAAGACGCTGACCTGGATGAACAGTTCATTTACAATTTTGCCGACATTAATGTGCTGCAGGAGCTGAAAAGGATTGACGGTGTTGGCTTTGCAGAGATCATGGGCGCCAAGGAATATGCCATGCGCGTATGGTTAAAGCCCGACCGTATGCTGGCCTACAACATTTCAGCAGAAGAAATTATTGCCGCTATCCGCCGCCAGAATATTGAAGCAGCACCCGGTAAAACCGGTGAAAGCTCTGACAAAAACCCACAACTGTTACAATATGTATTACGCTACACGGGCAAGTTCTTTGAACCTTCCCAGTACGCCGGCATCATCCTGCGCACAGAGGCAGATGGTGCTATGCTCCGCCTGAAAGACGTAGCAGAGCTGGAGTTCGGGGCATTAAGCTACGGCATGGTATCCAAAACAGATGGCAAGCCCTCTGCATCCATCATGCTGAAGCAGCGCCCCGGCTCCAATGCGCGGGAGGTGATACAAAATGTAAAGGACCGCATGGCACAGCTGAAAGCCACTTCCTTTCCACCGGGCATGACGTACAATTTCAACTACGACGTATCCCGCTTCCTGGATGCCTCCATTCATGAAGTAGTGCGTACGCTGTTTGAAGCCTTCCTGCTGGTATTCCTGGTAGTGTTCCTGTTCCTGCAGGATTTCCGCTCCACCCTGATACCTGCGCTGGCAGTGCCCGTAGCATTGATAGGTACTTTAAGCTTTATGCAGATGTTAGGTTTTTCCATTAACCTGCTTACCCTGTTTGCCTTAGTGCTGGCCATAGGTATTGTGGTGGATAATGCTATTGTGGTAGTGGAGGCCGTGCATGTAAAAATGGGCGAAGAGCACCTGCCGCCATTGGAAGCCACCATAGCAGCTATGAAAGAGATCAGCGGGGCCATTGGGGCCATGACGCTGGTAATGTCGGCCGTATTTATACCCGTAGCTTTCCTATCCGGGCCGGTAGGCGTTTTTTACAGGCAGTTCTCGCTAACGCTGGCATTCTCCATTGTTATATCCGGCATTAATGCAGTAACGCTTACGCCTGCACTCTGCGCTATCATGTTAAAAAATACGCACGGGCAGCCGGCAAAGAAGAATTTATTACAGCGCTTTTTTGGAGGATTTAACAAAGGTTATGATGCTACGGCCAACCGCTACCGGAAATTCATAGGCCGTATAGCAGGCCGGCGGCTTATTACCGTTGGATTGCTGATACTGTTCTTCCTGGCTACCTGGGGCGCCAGCGCTATATTGCCATCCGGGTTTATTCCTTCGGAAGATCAGGGCATGATCTACGTAAATGTAACCACCCCGCCCGGCGCTACGGTAGAACGTACAGAGCAGGTGCTGGAACAGGTGTACCAGGTTGCGCGGAATATAGATGCCGTGGAATCCGCATCCACACTGGCTGGTTTTAGCCTGGTGAATGATGTTGCCGGTGCCTCTTACGGCATGGGCATGATCAACCTGAAACCATGGGACGAGCGTAAAGCTTCCGTAACAGATCTGATTGCGGAGCTGGAAAAGAGAACCAGCCATATCAGGGATGCCAACATTGAATTTTTTCCGCCGCCTACAGTACCCGGATTTGGGAATGCCAGTGGTTTTGAGCTGCGGGTGCTGGATAAAACCGGCAGTGGCAACCTGCAGCAAACAGCTGAGGCTACCAATAATTTTATAGCTGCATTAAAAAAGCGGCCGGAAATAGGCGCAGCCTTCACCAGCTTTGATCCCAGCTTTCCGCAATACATGATCCATGTGGACCAGGAACGTGCCGCACAAAAGAGCGTGAGTATTGAAACTGCCATGAACACGCTGCAAACCTTGCTGGGCAGCTACTACGCGTCTAACTTCATACGCTTTGGTCAAATGTACAAGGTAATGGTACAGGCATCGCCACAGTACCGCGCCAAACCGGAAGATGTGCTGCACCTGTATGTAAAAAATGATAAAGGTGAAATGGTGCCCTTCTCCAACTTCATTCGTTTGGAACGGGTGTATGGGCCGGAGCAGCTTACCCGTTATAACATGTACACTGCAGCCATGATCAATGGAGATGCGGCGCCTGGCTACAGCAGCGGCGATGCTATTAAAGCCATCCAGGAAACCGCCGCACAGCTACCACGCGGGTATAGTTATGAATGGAGCGGCATGACGCGGGAGCAGATCCTTTCCGGCAACCAGGCCATTTATATTTTTATGATATGCCTGGTGTTCGTGTACCTGCTGCTGGCCGCGCAATATGAAAGTTTCCTGTTACCCTTGCCGGTGATCCTTTCCTTACCCGCTGGCATTTTCGGCGCTTTCCTATCGCTGAAATTATTCGGGCTGGAAAATAACATTTATGCGCAGGTAGCATTGGTGATGCTCATTGGCTTGCTGGGCAAGAACGCCATCCTGATCGTGGAGTTTGCCATTCTGCGTAATAAGCAGGGGCTCTCTCCATTGGAAGCGGCAAAGGAAGGTGCGGTATCCCGCCTGCGTCCCATCCTCATGACCTCCTTTGCATTCATTGCAGGCTTAATACCCCTGTGTGTGGCCGCTGGTGCAGGCGCTATGGGTAACCGTTCCATTGGTACGGCAGCAGCAGGTGGTATGTTAATAGGTACTTTGTTCGGGGTGCTGGTAATACCGGGTTTGTATGTATTGTTCGCCAGCTTATCCCGCAAACGTTTAAAAGCAACATCATGATGGATCTGATTAAAATAATAGCATTCAGCCTTCTATTAATGGCATTCGGTTGCCGCCTGCCTAAACCACTGGTCTTACCGGATAACAAACCCATGCCGGATACCTTTGCGGTTAACAGCACAGACACTGCCGGTATAGGCCAGCTGCCCTGGCAGCAATTCTTTGAAGATGCACCTTTACGCGCGCTGATAGATACGGCCTTACAATATAATTATGCCTTACAAAGCAGCCGGGAAGAAATGAAGATTTCCGAAGCAGTTTTACTGGCTGCCCGGTATGCATGGTTACCGAATGTAAACCTGTCTGCCACTGCCGGTATTGATAAATATGGTAAGTATACCCTGAATGGAGTAGGCAATTTTGATACAAATTTGTCTACTAACATTAGTAAGGATCAGCGCATTCCGGATCCTACTCCGGATTTTTTCCTGGGCCTGCGCAGCAGCTGGGAAGTAGATCTCTGGGGTAAAATAAAAGCACGCAAACAGGCCGCCCTGGCGCGTTACCTGGCCAGTGCGCAGGGCCGCCGCCTGGTAACTACCTTATTGGTATCAGAAGTGGCCGCGCATTATTATACGCTGATCGCTTTGGATAATGAGCTGGCAATTATCAAAAAGAACATTGCATTACAGGAAACCGCATTAGCCACCGTGCAGATCCAGCAAGCTGCCGGGCGGGCTACTTTACTGGCCGTACAACAGTTTGAAGCGCAGCTGCTGGATACGCGCAGCCTGGAACATATAACCCGTCAGCGCCAGCTGGTGATAGAAAGCCAGCTGAATTTTTTATTAGGCCGTTATCCGCAACCAGTGCCACGTAGTAAAGCATTAGCAATAGATACGCTGGGAGCGCCCTGGAAGCCCGGCCTGCCCGGGAAGCTGCTTGCCAACCGCCCGGATATTAAACAGGCGGAGCTGGAGCTGGCTGCATCTAAAGCAGATGTGCAGGCAGCCCGCAAAGCATTTTTGCCTTCTTTGAATATTACGCCATACGGAGGTTTTAATGCTTTTAAAGCCGGCTTGCTGCTGGAGCCTGCATCCTTTGCCTATGGCGTATTAGGCGGCATTACAGCGCCGCTGTTCAATCAAAAACAATTACAGGCGCAGTACCGCATCAATGAATCCGGCAGCAAAATATCTTATTATAATTACCAGCAAAAGATCCTGAAGGCTTACCAGGAAGTGTCGGTTGCATTGGGCAATGTGCACAACCAGCAACACATCTACGCCTTACGTGAAAAGGAAGTAAGTGTGCTGCAAAGCGCAGTATCCACTGCAAATGACCTGTTCTTAAGTGGTTATGCTTCTTATCTGGAGATCATTACCGCGCAAAAAAGTGTGCTGGAAGCAGAGCTGGCGCTTGTTCATGCCCGCCGTGATATGATGGCCGGCACCGTACAATTATACCAGACCTTAGGCGGCGGATGGCAGTAAGTACTTAACAATGAACCATTAACAAAGCAGCAGGAATAATTGTCAATTGAACAGTTTTTGTACATCAAACCTTTTACTGTACAATACTTTATTCACTGCTGCTTTTTTTGATACTTATTAATTTAAGTAATACGTATATCTGTACAAATTGTTTGCGTTAAGATACAGGTTAACCCCGGAAGATTTCTTCATGCAATGTTTCATCTTATATCCCCCTCAAAAAAGTCAATAACAAATAAACCCGCTTCATAAACATTCACTATGCCCCTTTTTACTGGCATTCCGCAGATATTAAGAAAATGTATATTCTTACCCTAAATGAAATTGGCGTGTTAAAAACATGTTACCACCGGATCACCGTTTGCTTTTTTTGTAAATTCATGTAAGAATTACTCAAAATACACACCTATGAACCTTACATTTTACCACCTTGCTCATGATGAAATAAAAACCATGATTGTTTTAGCATCACTTTTCGGCTGATCATGCAATTGATAAAACATTTAAATGAGAATGCATGTCAGCGATAATACGCATGTGAAATAACATGTGAAGTGTGAAATAACAGATTGGATTTTAGAACCAGTGGACTATATCTTTTAAATACGGCCCTATTTTAATCTTTACTCCCTCGGGAAGATTGAAAAACCTTTTCTGTCTTTATTGAAAGCGCCTTGCCTGGTTACACCTATAAGTAGTTTTAATATATATTTTTTTGAGAACCCATCCAGGCAAATAGGCCGTATATATAGGAACAATAGAACCAGCTATTCGTAATAACCATAGAACATATCCGGTATGTAACATAAAAAACCTTGTAGCTAACAGCTTACACTACCTGTTTACATTGGTATACTTTGCCGGAATAAAACCATAACCATGGGAAAAATAAAAATTATCGGAGTGACTCCCCTGGAGCAACCGGATGCAGGCCTTGTATTGGCCCTGCTGAAAGCAAAAGCCTTTCCTGTACTTCATTTGGGCCGTGATCTGTCAAAAGCCCAGACCGCACTAAACACCATTACCGCAAAAACCAGCCAGCCTTTCGGTGTATGTTTTGCAGATGAGCAGCTGGCCTCCATTTCCCTGCCAGCACAGGTTACACTGGCAATTATTCCTTATGGTTTTAAAATAACGTTACCCAAACACGTAGCAGCTTATTACCAGGTGCATGCGGTTGGTGAGGCGCACAAAGCCAAAGCAGCCAATGCACAGGGCATTATTATAAAAGGAAATGAAGGCGCAGGCACCGTGAGCGATGAATCATCCTACATCCTGTTCCAGCGCGTGATACGGGAAATAAGCGGACTGGAAATATGGGTGCAGGGCGGCGTAGGCATACACACCGCCGCAGCGCTGGCAGCTACCGGCGCTACCGGTGTGGTGCTGGACAGCCAGCTGGCATTATTCCCGGAAAGTAATGTACCTGCCCCCATTAAAAATATCTGTGAAAAGCTGAATGGTAATGAAACCCGCATAATAGATCATTACCGTGTGCTGGCAAGGCCCAATTCACCCCTGCTGCCTGAAAAGGCCACCCGGCAAGACTTAGCGCCTTACCTGGGTATAACGGATATGGATAAAGGTTATTTACCCCTGGGCCAGGATATAGCCATTGGTATTGACCTGGTTTTACGTTACAAAAAACTGAACCGCTTAATATTTGGTTTGCAGGAAGCCGCTTACGGCCACCTGCAGCAAGCCAAAGCATTAAATGTATTAAGCCCGGGCAATGCCTTATCCAAAGAGCTGAACATCCCCTATCCTATTGCACAAGGCCCCATGACCCGCGTAAGTGATGTACCTGCCTTTGCCGCCGCAGTAGCAGATGCAGGCGGGCTGCCCTTTGTAGCGCTTTCCTTATTAAAAGGCGAACCCGCCAAAAAGCTGATCCAGCAAACCAAAACTCTGGCAGGCAACAAACCCTGGGGCGTAGGCATACTGGGATTTGCGCCGCCTGAATTAAGGGAAGAGCAGATCGCTTATATTAAAGATGAAAAACCACCCATTGTATTAATAGCCGGCGGCAGGCCTTCACAGGCTAAATCGCTGGAGCAGGCAGGCATTAAAACCTACCTGCATGTACCATCTACTTCTTTGCTGGACATGTTCATTAAAGAAGGAGCAAAACGTTTTGTGTTTGAAGGCCGGGAATGCGGCGGCCACGTAGGCCCCTTATCCAGCCTGGTGTTATGGGAGCGGCAGGTAGAACGTTTGCTGCAGGAAGAGCATGCCGACCAGTTCAGTGTATTCTTTGCCGGTGGTATACATGATGCATTGTCCGCCGCCTTTATTTCCGTAATGGCAGCCCCCTTAGCAGCACGCGGCGCTAAAACCGGCGTACTAATGGGCACCGCCTATATCTATACACAGGAAGCCGTAAGCAGCGGCGCCATCCTGCCCCAGTTCCAGGAACAAGCCATTAACCATAAAGACACCATTTTACTGGAAACCGCACCAGGCCATGAAACCCGCTGCCTGTATACCCCATTTGCCGATTTCTTTAATGTAGAAAAAGAACGTTTACAATCAGCCGGCGCCGATAAAAAAGAAATATGGGCGCAGCTGGAACAGCTGAACGTAGGCCGTTTACGTATAGCCGCCAAAGGTATAGAACGCCGCGGCAATGAGCTGCTGAACATTAATACAGCAGACCAGCTTACCGGCGGCATGTACATGATAGGCCAGGTAGCGGCCTTAAGGGACCGTATCACCACCATTGCAGATCTGCACAAAACAGTAGCAGCAGATAATTATGCCATTATAGAACAGGCAGCATTACCCGCTATGCCTCATGCGCCGGAAAAAGCGCTGAACGTAGCCATTGTAGGCATGGCCTGTATTTACCCCGGCGCACGCAACACAGAAGAATACTGGCGTAATATTATACTGGGTAAAGATTGTGTAACAGAAGTGCCGGATGAACGCTGGAACAAATCACTCTACTATGATCCCGCATCTACCAACGGAGAAAAAACGCCTTCCAAATGGGGCGGTTTTATTCCTAAAATAGATTTTGATCCCGTAGCCTTTGGCATTCCCCCGCAATCCCTGGCAGCCATTGACCCCACGCAGCTGTTAAGCTTACTGGTAGCCAAACAGGCGCTGGATAACGCAGGTTATGGTGAGCTGAATATTAACCGTGAAAATATATCTGTGATTATTGGTACAGAGGCGGGCACGGACCTGGCCAACAGCTATGGCTTCCGCTCCCTCTTTACCCAGATCTTCGGAGAAATGCCGGCAGAGCTGCATGAAGTTTTGCCCAAGCTCACAGAAGATTCATTCCCCGGTGTGCTGGCCAATGTAATTGCCGGCCGTATCACCAACCGTTTAGACCTGGGCGGGCGTAACTACACGGTAGATGCTGCCTGTGCCTCCTCCCTGGCAGCTATTGACCTGGCCTGCCAGGAGCTGATCCTGGAAAAATCCGACATGGTAATAGCCGGTGCAGCAGACCTGCACAACAGCATTAATGATTACCTGATGTTTTCCAGCACACACGCATTAAGCCGCAAGGGCAAATGCGCCACCTTTGATGCTAACGCAGACGGCACTACGCTGGGTGAAGGCATTGCCATGATGGTGCTGAAACGTGTGGAAGATGCCCAGCGCGATGGTGATACCATTTACGCAGTAATAAAAGGTGTAGGCGGCTCCAGTGATGGTAAAAGCCTGGGCCTTACCGCACCACGCAAAGCCGGCCAAACCAGCGCCCTGCAACGGGCCTACGAGCAGGCCGGTATTTCACCGGTAAGCGTAGGGCTCATAGAAGCACATGGCACCGGCACAGTAGTAGGTGATAAAACAGAGCTAAGCGCTATATCCGATATGCTCATCCGCTCCGGCGCTACCCATGCGCAAACACACCTGGGCTCTGTAAAAACACAGATAGGGCATACCAAGTGTGCCGCCGGTCTGGCAGGGCTTATTAAAGCAGCGCTGTCAGTATACCACGGTGTAAAACCACCTACCCTGCACCTGAAAGATCCAAATAGTTTTTATAACGCAGCCACCAGCCCCTTTGCCTTTAACACGCAAACCGGCATCTGGAACGAGGATAAAAGAGTAGCAGGCATCAGCGCATTTGGTTTTGGCGGCACCAACTTCCATGCAGTGATAGAGAATGATGTGAATACGCCGCAACCGGCCACTGTGCTCAATTCCTGGCCGGCCGAGCTGTTCGTGTTCCGTGGCGCAACTTATGAAGCAGCACGGCAACAGCTGCTGAAAGTAAAAGGCCTGCTGGAAAAAAATGATAACATTCCGTTGAAGGACATCGCCTTCAGCCTTTATAAAAACCACACTTCAGCCGTTCAGTTATGTATTGTGGCAGACAGCGCAGACGACCTGCTGCTAAAGCTGGACCTAGCCTTGTCCGGCGCCGCTACCAACGGCGTGTACACCACACAGCAGCTGGAAGGTAAAGTAGCCTTCCTGTTTCCCGGACAGGGCAGCCAGCGGGTGAATATGGCGCGTGAGCTGTTTGTTACTTTCCCGGTAATGCGCCGTTTGCTGAAAGACAAACCGCAGTATGAACAGATCCTGTTCCCCTCCGCTGTTTTTGATGAAACAGCCGCCAAAGCGCAGCGCAATGCCATTAAAGACACCCGCCTGGCGCAACCGCTTTTAGGTATGGTGGATCTGGCCATTGCCACCTTTTTACAGGAGCTGGGCATTGTGCCGGATATGCTGGCAGGCCACAGCTATGGCGAGCTGCCGGCCCTGTGTTTTGCCAAAGTGTTTGAAGAAGATCAGCTGCTGCCTTTAAGTGAAAAAAGAGCCGCTTCTATACTGGATGCTATTGGAGCTGATAAAGGCGCCATGCTGGCCCTGAGCTGCAGGGAAGAAGTGTTAACCAGCGCCATTGAAGGGGAAGCCGATGTGTACCTGGTGAACCACAACTCGCCCCTGCAATGGGTAATGGCCGGCGCCACACCCGCTATAGCAAGACTGTCGGCCAAGCTAACAGCCGCCAACATCTCCTTCCAGCCGCTGGAAGTAGCCTGCGCATTCCACAGCCCTCTGCTGTCCGGCGCCAAAGGCTTATTTGCCAATGCGCTGAAGGATGCAGATTTTAAAACGCCGGTTATTCCCGTATGGTCTAACACCACAGCAGCAGCATACCCTACAGAGCCCGCAGCCATTAAGGAAAGACTGGCAACACACCTGGTACAGCCGGTACGTTTTACAGAAGAAATAGAACAGATGTATGCACAGGGCGCACGTGTATTCATTGAAGTAGGTCCGGGTAAAGTGTTAAGCAACCTTACCAGGTCTATTATAGGTGATGATGAGCTGATCCTGCATACAGAAGATAAAGACCAGCCGGGCATTACCCACCTGCTGCACACCATTGCCCGCTACATGGCCAGTGGCAGAACCGTGCAGCTGGACCGTTTATTTGACGGCCGTAATGTAAAACAGCTGGATCTGGAAGCCATTGACCAGTACAAAAAACCTGGCACCGTTTGGCTGGTGAACGGGCAGATGGCAGTACCCGCTTATGGTAAGCTGCCGGCCCATGGCGCAATGCCCATTATGACACCACTGGTTTTAAAAGGTACAGAGCCTAATACAGTAGTGATCAACCACAACAGCGGTGCAGAACAAATGGTAGAAGCTTACCTGAACAGCCTGAAACATATTGTACAGGCGCAGCGCGATGTAATTTTAGGTTACCTGGGCCATACCCCGCAAAGCTTCCACAGCGCCGATCTTCCAGCGCCGGACCTGTCGCCCCGCAAGATCATTGCCGTACATACCGATGGCACAAACATCACTAATATCAGCAATGGTTATAACGGAACCAATGGACACAATGGCAATAACGGCCATCATAATAACGGATCAAACGGGCATGCTTACACGAATGGAGTGCAAACCGTAACCGCGGAAAAAGATGTAAAGGCCATTCTGCTGGCAGTGATCAGCGATAAAACCGGTTATCCCTCAGATATGCTGGGCATGGAAATGGACCTGGAAGCAGACCTGAGCATTGATTCCATTAAACGCATGGAGATCATTGGAGAGCTGAAAACCCGCCTGGGTGGCTTTAGCAGCAGCACGCACAGTGAAGAATCGCTGGTGGAGCAGCTGGCTGCTATAAAAACACTGAAAGGGCTGGTGGACTGGTTAACAACCAACGCACAGGAAAACACCACAGCAGCACCGGCCCCCATACCCGCAGCTACTATCCAGGCAGCAACAACACCCTCCAAAGGTTTATCTGTTACAGAGATACAAACCGTACTCTTAAATGTAGTAAGTGAAAAAACCGGTTACCCGCCGGATATGCTGGGCCTTGAGCTGGACCTGGAAGCAGACCTGAGCATTGACTCCATTAAACGTATGGAGATCATTGGAGAGCTGAAAACCCGCCTGGGCGGCCTGCAGCAGGCCAATGGCAATGGAGAGGAGATGATGGAAAAGCTGGCCTCCATAAAAACCTTACAGGGTTTGATCAGCTGGATAGCAGAAAGCACCGCCGGTAATTTTGAACCGGTGCAGGAAGCCAAAAAGATCATTGAAGAAGGTTTTGTGAAAGAAAGCCTGAAGGAGAAAATTTCCCGCCTGCGCTTTGAGCTTACACCTTCCGCCATGCAGCGCCTGTCGCCCGCAGAATTAAAAGGATTACACTTTGCCATAACAGATGATGGCGGCGGCCCCATTGCAACAGCGGTTAAACAGCTGCTGGAACAGCAGGGTGCACAAGCCACCATCATAGCAGCCACCGATTCACTGGAAGCTTATCACGGCCTTATTATACTGGATATTTTCTCCTCGCCAAAAAGAAGCGATATTATCACCTCCGTTTTCATGGTGAAGAAGCTGGATTTTGAGAAAGTGAAATGGGTATATGCCCTCTCTGATTTTGACGGGCATGTAACACCCGCGGCAGATCCGCTGTTGCTGCAGCACTTCCAGGGTTACAGCGGCTTTTTTAAAAGCCTGGATAAAGAATATGAGCATACCACCTGCCGCACAATTAACCTGGCCAATAAGCTGTCGCCGGAAAAAATTGCCGCCATTGCATTAGATGAAATTCTGCACCCGGAAGGCCCTGCAGAAGTTACCTACCTTAACGGGCAGCGCCAAACGCTGGAACCGGTACATGCACCGCTTACCATTGGTGTTACGTCCGATATCCGCCTCACCAAACAATCCGTGGTGCTGGTATTTGGCGGCGCACAAGGCATTACCGCGGAGCTCATGATCCGTTTCTCTAAAGAATATCCCTGTCACTATATCCTGGTAGGCCGCTCTGCAGATCCGCGCAAGCTGTCACAGGAAAGCCTGGTGCATCTCAAAACTAAAGACGAGATCCGCCAGCACCTGGTAGCGCAAGGTGAGCTGAAAAAACCGGCCGACATTGAAAAACGTGCAGCAGAGATCCATAAACATAACCAGATCCTGAATACCTTCACTGCCATGGAACACAATGGCGCAACTGTTAGCTATCATTCGCTTGACCTGCGGAATGAAGCCGCCCTGCGTGCTTTCATGAGCCAGGTGTATAAAGAGTATGGCCGTATTGATGGCGTGGTGCACGGCGCAGGCCTGCTGGAAGATAAGCTGTTCCACCAGAAAACACCGGAATCCTTTGAGCGCGTATTCTCCACCAAAGTAACACCACTGCGTGTGCTGGCTGAGCACCTGAATGCAGATACGCAGTTCGTGATCCTCTTCTCCAGTGTAGCCTCTGTATACGGTAACCGCGGGCAAACAGATTATGCAGCAGCCAACAGTGTAATGGACCGTTATGCACGGGTGCTGAAACAGCAGCTGAAAGCCAAGGTAATGGCCATTAACTGGGGCCCCTGGAAAGGTACCGGCATGGTATCCCCCTCGCTGGAAAAGGAATACGAACGCCGCGGCATAGCCTTAATACCGTTGGGCGATGGTATGGAGATCTTTATTGATGAACTGAAGTATGGCAATGAAAGCCAGGTAGTGATCATGGCCGGTAATGTTACTTTCTGATAGAGAAAGAGGGAAATAAATCATAAAAATGGACCACAACATAAACGTAGCTATCATAGGTATGTCCTGCATTTTCCCGGGCGCCCCTGATGTAGCTGCTTTCTGGAAAAATATCATCAACAGGGTGGATGCGATACAGACCGTACCGGAAAACCGGATGGAAAGTATGTTCTTTGACGGGGAGGTAGCGGTAGACCGGTTCTACTGCCGGCGCGGCGGGTTTATAGATGATTTTGCAGAATTTGATCCTATACAATTTGGCATTCTGCCGCTGGTGGTGGAAAGCACGGAACCAGAGCAGCTGCTGGCCTTACACCTGGCCCATAAAGCGCTGAATGATGCAGGGGTGTTTGAAAAGAATTTATCGCTGGAAAAAACAGGCATCATCATTGGCAAAGGGAACTACCCCGGCCCCGGCGCAGTAAGAGGTATTGAAATTATTAGAACTGGTGAACAAATAGTACGGGTATTGCAGCACCTGCTACCCAATTTAAGATCAGAAGAATTAGACCTGGTTAAAAAAGAGTTCCAGGTAAAGAAAGGCCGCTTTGGCCCGGATACGGCCATGGGCCTGATCCCTAACCTGGTAGCCTCTCTGGTGGCTAACCGCCTGAACCTGGGCGGTACCGCCTATACCATTGATGCCGCCTGCGCAAGCTCCCTCATAGCAGTAGACCATGCCGTGCAGGAGCTGAGCAGCCGGCGTTCTGATATGGTAATAGCCGGCGGCGTACATGCCTCGCAGAACGCGCCTTTCTGGAGCATCTTCACTCAGCTGGGCGCCTTATCACGCAACCAGCAGATCCGGCCTTTTGACCAACGCGCAGATGGAGTGATCATTGGAGAAGGCTGCGGTTTTGTAGTACTGAAAAGGCTGGAAGATGCCATCCGCGACGGACATCGTATATACGCGGTCGTTAAGGGTGTAGGCGTATCCAGCGATGGCGCAGGCGTAAGCGTAATGAGCCCCTCCGTAAAAGGACAAACAAAGGCCATTCTGCAAGCCTGGCAGCAGGCCGGCGCTGATCTGCGCGATATTGGCCTGATAGAAGCGCATGGTACCGCCACCCAGCTGGGCGACAAAACAGAGCTGGAAACCCTGCTGAATGTATTTGGCAGCGCAGCAGCTTTACCCAAAGCAGGCATTGGCACTATTAAATCCATGATAGGCCATGCCATGCCAGCAGCCGGTATAGCAGGGCTTATTAAAACCGCGCTGGCACTGCATCACGGCCAGCTGCCTCCTACCCTGCATTGCGAAGAGCCTTTACCTTTTATGGAAAAAACACGGTTCACACCAATACACAACGTTACGCCCTGGGATGAAACCGGGCTGCCGCGCCGTGCCGGGGTGAACGCGTTTGGCTTTGGCGGAATCAATGCGCATGTAGTAATGGAAGCCGTGAGTATGCAGGAAGGTATTTCCAAAAAACAATTCAACGGCATTGGCGCTGTTGCGCAAAAAGATGCGGTGCTTTTACTCGCAAGGCCTGATAAAGCTGCACTGCTGCAGGCATTAGAAACCAATGAAACCTTTACCGGTGAAGGCGCTTACCGCATCGCCATTTTTGATCCCACACCCGAACGTATCCAACGCGCTATAAAAATTATAAATAAAGATGTGCCCTGGCGTAACCGGCAGGACATCTGGTTCTCCAACGAAGCCATGTTATTACAGGGGGGTAAAATAGCCTTCCTGTTCCCCGGTCTGGATGGCCTGGCCGGTGGCGAAACCAGCAGCGTAGCGCAGTATTTTAACCTGCCGGGTTTACCGCGTGTAGCCGCTGCCGATGGCGTGTTAGGCGCTGCGCAGCAGCAAATGGAGAACAGCAGTATCCTGGATAGCGCCCTGAAGTTATTAGGTGTGCAACCGCACCTGAATGCAGGGCATAGCCTGGGTGAGTGGCTGGCCGGCCGCGCTGCTGAAATGGTAACAGAGCAATCATTGTTACGCCTGCAGGCGCAGTTAGACCCTGCCCTGTTTGAACAAAAGAACGCCACCTTCCTGGTAGCAGGTTGCGGGTACGAGCGGCTAGAACCATTACTGGCCGCCACTAAAGACATTTACCTTTCTATTGATAACTGCCCGCAGCAGGTGATCCTTTGCGGCACCAATGAAGCGGTAGAAGAATTTATCCATACCTTAAAAGCAGAACAGGTTTTTTACCAGGTGCTGCCCTTCCAGTCAGGCTTTCACTCCCCTTTTGTAAAAGACAAGCTGGAGCTGCTGCTGGATGGTATGAACCAATTGGAATTCCAGCAGGCGTCAGTGCCGGTATGGTCTGCCACTACCTTAAGCACTTACCCGGATGATGTTGCTGCCATCCGCGCGCTGAGCGTGGAGCATTTGGTAGAACCTGTACGTTTCCGGGAGCTTACAGAGAAATTGTATGAAACCGGTGTACGTATATTCGTACAGGTAGGCGCCGGCGGTTTAATAGGTTTTGTGGATGATACGCTGAAACAAAAAAATTACAGCGCAGTAGCCGCCAGCGTGCCCACCCGCTCCGGCATCACACAGCTGCAACGCGTACTGGCGGCCCTGTTTGTAGAAGGCCAGGCAGTTGACAGCACTTTTATGGAAGCACCTGCAGCCGTAACTTCAACTATAAAAAGTAAACCAGCCAACCGCTCTATAAAACTGCAGTTGGGCTCTCCCATTGTGCGGGAGCTGCCTTCCCTGAAAAAGCTGTCAGTACCTGCTGCCGGCCGCAGCGCAGTGCCGGAAACAGCATCCTCGCCCCTGATGCAGGCTTTGCTGAACAATTTTGCAGAAATATCAGACATACAGCAATCTGTAATGGAAATATTCCAGCAAAAGGCCAGCCATCGCAACGGAACTAACGGCCATGCACATACGGCTATGCCCACGGCCCCGCTGCAAAAGCAGCCGGTAGTAAAAAAGCTGGATGTATCGCTGGATACACATCCTTACCTCATAGACCATTCCCTGATACGCCAAAGGCCGGGCTGGCATTGTGCAGATGATTGTGAGCCCGTAATACCCATGACCATGATCCTGGAAATGTTTGGCGACATAGCCAAAGAGAACGCGCCCGGCATGGAAGTACAAAAGATCATGCAGGTAAAAGTGTTCCAGTGGATGAATGTGGCCGCCCCCTTCCGCGAAACCGTAAAAGGAGAATGGAAAACACCTGACCGTATTTACCTGGACCTGGAAAAATATGCCAATGCAGAAGTACAGTTATCACAGCAATATGGCACGCCGGAAAAAACGGCAGCAGATATTGGCACGCCTTTGCAGATTGCTATCACGCCGCAGCAGATCTACTCCCAGCGCATGTTCCACGGGCCCGCATACCAGGGCATTACCGAAGTAAAGGTAATTGCGGAAAAAGGCATTACCGGTATTATTGAAGGCGGCGCCGGCAAAGGCTCCCTGCTGGATAATGCCGGGCAGCTGTTTGGATTATGGCTGCAGCTAACCCTGCCCAAAGACCGTATAGCTTTCCCCGTTAAGATCCAGGAAGTAGAGTTCTACCAGCAGATGGAAGACCAGCAGGGCAGCTTTGAATGCACCTGCCAGCTAACTTCCCTAAACGATGAATTTGCATTTGCAGATTTTATCCTGAAACGGGATAATAAGGTATGGGCCATCATCCGCGGCTGGCAAAACCGCCGCCTGGAAATTGATGAACCGCTGTGGAATGCGCTCATCTCTCCCAAACATACACTGGCAAAAGAGATTGTGCCCGGTGTGTTTATGTTCCACAATGCTTATAGCCGCGTGAACTCCTGGGATTTTATAGTGAAACGTTATTTTAACCAGGAGGAGAAAAAACATCACAACAGCCTGCCCCTGCATAAAAAGAAAGAATGGGTCATTAGCCGGGTAGCCGTAAAAGATGCGGTAAAGGCCCTGCTGCTGGAAGCAGGTAACCTGTATTACCCGGTGGAATTTGCCATCCAGTCCAATGAAGCAGGCCAGCCCTTTACAGCAGGCGATATGACCGGCAACATCCACATTTCCCTGGCGCATAAAAATACAGATGCCGTAGCCATTGCCCGTTTTGGCAAACCCGTAGGCATTGACATAGAAGAAATACGGGAGCACAACACCGCTTTTGAAGAGCTGGTGTTTGACCCCGCAGAGCTGGCGCTGCTGGGCAACCGCAGCCATGCAGAGTGGCTTACCCGCTACTGGGTAGCCAAAGAAGCCTATGGCAAATCACTGGGCAAAGGCCTGCAGGGCAATCCCAAGGCTTATGTGGTAGAAGCCATTAACGGGGAAACCTTAACCATACAAGGCGTACACATTCAAACTATTCAATACAAAAACTACATTATCGGATGGACCAGTTAACACAACCCGCTAAGCTGAGCGAAGCAGAGATCCTGCCTGTACTGAAACAATTCATCACAGAAGTAATAGGTGAAGAATTTGTGGAAGACCTGGATATTACAGCAGCCAGCTCCTTTACCAAAGACCTGGAAATGGACAGCATTGAGATCGTAGCCTTTTCTGAAAAAGTAAAAAACTATTTCGGCAAAGACATTGATTTTACCGGCTGGTTATCCAATATGGACCTGGACCAGATCATTAGCCTGAACCTGGGCGATATTACCAAATACATTCAGTCATGCCTGTAGTGGACCTGCCACATACACGCATTCACCTGCAGGAGATGAACAAGGGAGCAGCAGAAACCGTGTTAATGGTACATGGTATGTTCACCAATCTCTCTATCTGGTACTTTAACATTGCACCCATACTGGCGGAACGTTACCATGTGGTGTTATACGACCTGAAAGGCCATGGCATGAGCGGCCGCTCGCAGCATGGTTATGACCTGCAATCCATGAGCGATGAGCTGTTAGCGCTGATGGAGGCTTTACAGCTAACATCCGTGTACCTGGCGGGTTACAGCTATGGCGGATTGATTGCCCTGAAAACAGCCATCCGCCACCCGGAAAAAATTAAAAAGCTGGCAATCATTGAAAGTCCCAATCCTTATGAGCAGGAAACCATGAACGTAGTGGATGTGTACAGCAAAGAGCTGCTGGTACATTTTGTGAACGGGC
Organism: Chitinophaga sp. GbtcB8; assembly: GCF_019091455.1. Taxonomy (GTDB): domain Bacteria; phylum Bacteroidota; class Bacteroidia; order Chitinophagales; family Chitinophagaceae; genus Chitinophaga. The sequence continues at coordinate 57,147 of NZ_JAGXJN010000011.1, read as the reverse complement.
AGGGTGATCACTCCCCTGCCAAAATGGGCAAACGGCAGCTGGAACGCAGGCACCGGCTCTACGAATTTCTGTTGAAGGAAAGCAGCATCCGGCAGGATATGCAGCAGGAAAGGCATTTCTTCAGCAACGGAGGTATAAAGGATATACCGCATGAAACGCTGCTTATTTACGGTAAGGATTCCGATTGTATAAGCGCCGGGCTGGAGCTGCAGGAAAAAATAAAAGATGCCCGTTTACTGTTTGTGAACGGCGATCATAACATACCGGTGCAGGAACCCTTTACCATTGGCAATGCACTGAAAGATTTTTTTGACACTCAAGACTAAGCATAACGGCTATGGCAAAATTTGCTTTTGTTGTTCCACCATTAACGGGTCATATTAATCCAACGCTGAGCGTAGGCGCGGAATTGCTGCTGCGCGGGCATGAAGTGGGCTGGATAAGCCTGGAACCTGCCCTGCAGGAAAAACTGCCTCCCGGTGGACAGCTGCTGCTGATCCGGTATGATGAAACCAATAATGGAGAAGAGAACCAGCCCTACATGGATGCCATCCAGCAAAAGAATGTGTACGGCGTGGAAAGCATTAAGTTCCTGTATGACGATGTGCTGGTGCCGCTGAACAGGTATATGTTTCCCGGCATTCTGGAATGGCTGGATACTTTTCAGCCGGATGTGGTGATCAATGACCATGAGCTGTTTGCCGGCGCCATGGCGGCCGTTAAAAAGGGTATTCCGTATGCCACCGCCGTTACAGCGCCCGCCGCAGTACGCGCCATGGACGATTTGCCCAAGGTAAAAGAATGGGGCGATCAGCGTATAGTGGCACTGCAGCAATCATTAGGCTTAACAGCTACACAACCCATCCAGTGTTCTGACCAGCTTACGCTGGTATTTACCTCTAAAACATTTTTTGGCGATAAAGTGCTGCCGGATTATTACCAGTTCGTAGGGCCGGTAATAACACACCGCCCGGCCAATATTCCCTTTGAATGGGAACGGTTTTACCATATGGGCCAGCCGCATAAAGTGCTGGTATCTATTGGAACAACCTTTGACCATACCTATAAAAAAGATTTCTTCAGCAAAGTATGCACAGCATTGGGTAATGAGCCGCTTACGATAGTAGTGGTATCAGACCCGGCGCTTTTTGATACCTGGCCGGATAATTTTATTGTACAGGAAAAAGTACCGCAGCTTGGCCTGCTGCCTTACCTGGATGCCGTAGTATGCCATGGCGGCCACAATACAGTGTGTGAAACGCTGGCCCATCACCTGCCGCTGGTAGTGATCCCTATTGCATATGACCAGTCTTTTGTAGCCGGCTGCGTAACCGCTACGGAAAGCGGTGTACGGCTGAACTTTAAACGATTTAAAGCAGAACATTTGAAAAATGCCGTGTGGGATGTGCTGCAGGACCCGAAATACGCGGCAGCAGCACAACAGGTTAAAACATCTTTTGAAAATGCAGGCGGCACCGGCAGAACAGCAGAGCTGCTGGAGAATGGGCAGATGTGCAAATATGCAAATGTGCAGATAGAATGAAGCGACAACAGGCATATCTCATATTTGCGCACAATATCCGAAACATCTGCACATCTGCATAGTTGCACTTCTGCACATTAAAAAACTACCGCTATGAAAAAATACCTATTCGTTGTCCCTCCCTTTTTCGGGCATATCAGCCCCACGCTTAGCGTAGGCGCCAGCCTGTTAGCCCGCGGCCATAAAGTGGCCTGGGCAGGCATCCAGGAAATTGCAGCCAAACATGTACCTGCCGGTGGTGAATTCATTGTACCGCATGCAGAACTGGAAGAACATTTACCTGAAATACAACGGATATTAAAACGGCAGGATGATGGCCCGCATATTTCAGGTGCAGAAACCCTGAAGCTGGCGCTGGAAGAAACCTATATGCCGTTTTGCCGCTTCATTATGAAAGGCCTGGAACGCATTGTAGATGAGTTTCAGCCGGATGTGATCGTGAGCGACTGTATCACCTTTGCCGGTGCTATTTGCGCATACAACAAAGGCATTCCTTGTGTAACTACCACCCCTGTGCCACCGGATGTGGGAGGCGATGCTATGAGCGCGCCCAAGGTGCATGCCTGGTGGGTGCATAACATTCTTTCCCTGCAGCAGGAGTTTGGTATTTATACACCACAGGCAATCGTAAACTCCAACCAGCTGAACCTGGTGTTCACCTCGCAAACATTTGCCAATGTGCCTAACGCACCCGCACATATGAAATTTGTAGGGCCGGTAAAAGGCCGCCCCAATGAAACACCGTTTGACTGGGAACGCCTGCGTAAAGTAACCACGCCAAAAGTATATGTATCCCTGGGCACGCTGCTGGTAGATATTCGTAAGGAGTTTTTCAGCAAGCTCATAGAAGCCTTTGCCGATCAGCCTTTGACCATTATTGCCGCCACCAGTCCGGATATTTTTAAAACATGGCCTGATAACTTTATTGTGCAGGGTTTTGTACCGCAATCAGAGCTGATGGCGGAAATGGATGCCGTGATCTGTCACGGCGGTTTTAACACCGTGAACGATACTTTCGTGAACGGCCTTCCCATGCTCATTACCCCCATTGCCTATGATCATTTTCATACCGCATCCCTGATAGAAAAGGCCGGCTGCGGCATTAAGCTGCGCTATAAACGCTTACGGGTAAACGATCTTAAAACATCCATGTGGGAGCTGCTCAATAATCCGCAGTACCGCAGCGCTGCACAGCGCATCCGCGAAACCTTTGTACAGGCCGGTGGTAATGATAAGGCAGTGGAATACCTGGAAAGCTTTGCAGCAGAGGCTAAGATGGTTGCTTTTTAAAACTAAGAACATGAAACGTAAACTACTTTTCCTGGAGCGCTTCATTTATGGAGATGGCACCATTCCAAAGAATATCACCTTTACAGTAAAGATCAACGGCTCCTTTACAGAAGTGGCGTTGCGGAATGCGCTGGCTAAGATCCAGGCCCGGCATCCCTTGCTGACCGCAGGTGTGCAGGAAGATGGCAAGGGGCAGCCCTGGTTTGTATCTCCCATGCCGGTGCCGGATATCCCGGTGCGCATCCTCACACGCACATCAGATGAGGACTGGATGCGGGAATCTGAAAAGGAGTGCCAGCAACGGTTTGATATGCAAAATGGCCCGCTGCTGCGCATGGTATGGCTGCGCTCCGCAGAAGTATCGGAGCTCATTATGGTATGCCATCACTGTATTTGCGACGGCGCCTCCATTGTAACCTTGTATAAGGAAATGCTTACGTTGCTGGATCAGCCGGACCTGGCCATCGGGCAATATGAAACATTTAATACGGTTGAGGACCTGGTGCCGGAAGCCATTTTATCAGATAAGAAATTACAGCGCAAAGGCAAGGTAACAGCGGCCATTTTACGTTTGTTCCTGCTTTTTGTATCCGGTAAAAAACAAATCCGCTGGGGTAAGGATTATACCGTACGCTGGAAAATGGACAAAGCGGCTACCGCCGCGCTGGTAAAACGTTGCAAGGCACAGCATACCACTATGCATGCAGCTTTGTGTACGGCATTCCTGCTGGCGTTCCGTCATGTAAGGGGCAGCAAAAATGTAAAGAACCAGGTATTTTGCCCGGTGAACCTGCGGCGTTATATCCCGGAAATAAAAGATGATATGCTGTTTGGTTTTGCCACCAGCACCACCTTATCTATTGATAAAGATCCCACACTGGATTTCCAGGAGCAGGTAAAGCGGCTGAATAACCGCCTGTCGGAAAAGCTCTCCAACCTAAAGGTGTATGAGGAGATCATGCTCAATGAATACCTGCACCCGTCAGTAAAAAAATTATCGCAGTACCTGGGCACGGCCAGGGGTAATAATGATCTTACGTTCTCCAATATGGGCCGGCTGGATATACCTAAAAAATTCAGCTCCTTTGAAGTAGAGGCGGTACATATTCCCATCCTCATCTTTAAATCAGCCAATCCGAACGGCATTATTGCCAGCACATTTGATGAACAATTAAATTTCTCTTTCCTCTCTAACGACGCGTATTTGTCGTATGAAGAGGCCAGCGCCATCCGGGATAAAGCCATGGAGCTGTTACTGGAAGAAAAACGGGTACCTGAAGCAGTGCAATTGGTATAAAAGAAAATTAAATCTCAACGGATGAAAAGAAAACTCATTATCGGTGAAAGGATCATGTACGGAGATGGCAACACGCCTTTGAACAGCTGTTTTACCGCCAGGATCCGGGGTACTGTTTTCCCGGAAAACCTGCGGCATGCGCTGTCCAGGATCCAGGCCAAACATCCGCTGCTGGGCGCGGGCGTGCTCACAGATAAAAAAGGCCATCCCTGGTTCACCACCAATGAGCAGATAACGGGCATACCTGTACGTAAAGTACCCCGCCATAGTGATGCCGACTGGCAGCGGGAATCCATGCAGGAATGGGCTACCCCGTTTGACATGCAGAACGGCCCTTTGTGCCGGGTAGTATGGATCCAGTCGCCGGAGGTGTCAGAGCTGATCCTGGTATGCCACCACTGCATTTGCGACGGCGGCTCTGTAGCCACCATCCTGCAGGAGCTGCTTGCCCTGCTGGATCAGCCGGACCTGCCAATGGAACCTTACCTGGCCTTTAATGATATTCACGAGCTGATACCTGCACCTTTCCTGGAGAACAAACAGTTACGGCAAAAGGGCCGGAGATCGAGGGTACTGGCCTGGCTTACGTTGTCTGTAGTGTTATTGGGCAAAAAGCAGCCGCCTAAAGGCCGTGACTACCTGCTGCACTGGAAGCTCAGCAAGGCGCAGTCTGCCGCATTTGTGAGCCGCTGCAAAACAGAAGGCACTACGGTGCATGCAGCGCTAAGCGTGGCGCTGCTGCGGGCTTTCAAACAGGTAAAAGGAGAGCAGGCTAAGAATAAGATCATATCGCCGGTGGATATACGCCGTTTTATTACAGCCATCCGCCCGGATCATTTGTTTGCCTACGCCCCTACCGTAAATCTTTCTATAAGTGAAGATGCGCCGGCTTCAGCCAAAGGTTTCTGGGTGCAGGCTTATAAGCTAAAGGATGACCTGGCGGAGAAAATAGCAGAAGTCAATGTATTTATACAGCTGATGATCGGGGAATATGTACATAGCTCCGCGAAAAAGCTGGTGAAGCTGTTAAAGGTCACCAATGGAAATCATGACGTTACCTTCTCCAATATGGGGCGGTTAAACGTGCAGGAGCACTACCAGACCTTCCAGGTGGAAACTATTATGAGCCCTACAGTGGCTTTTCCCTGGCGCAATCCTAATACTATTGTAACCACTACATTCCGTGGGCAAATGGATTTTGTGTTTATGTCGAATGAGAGCTTTTTGCCGGAGGCAGAAGCAATAGCTATAAAGGAAGCGGCCATGGCATTAGTGCTGGCGGAAGCTGAAGTGGAAGTGGCGGTGGAATCATAAATTTGCGGTGATAGTGGTTTCCGTAGCCCCAGGGCCAATATGGCCCTGGCCCGCCAATGCTTATTTCTTAAAAAAAATTGCCGCCACAACAGTCCCCGCCTTTATTTCATCCGTAGCCCTTGCCAATAGCGTATCCCCTTCAGTAAGGCTGCCAAAGATCTCTATCTTATCGCCCATATTGATACCACTGCGTACATCCACCCATTCAGTTTTGCCATCTTTCAAACGGATCACAAAATGCTTTTCCAGGTTCGTGGCTACTGATGCTGACGGCACTAAAAAAGTAGGTGCTTTTCTTCCAAGTTTAAGTATGGCATTGGCAAACATACCTGATTTCAACTGACTGTTGTTGTTCTGATAAAGAAACTCCCAGGTCTCCGTTCTGTTAGATAGGTTTAAAGCGCCGGCCTTACGGGATAATTTTGCCTGGTAGGTTATATCAGGCTGGGCATCTACGGTAAAATTAACAACAGATGTTTCCGGCGTAGTGGCAGTGTAGGCTTCAGGAACAGGAACCCTTAAACGCAATGTGCTGATATTCTCTACTACCAGTATGGGTTTGGCATTACCAGTACTTACCAATGTTCCGGCATCTGCATTACGCTGTGTAATAATGCCGCTGAAAGGCGCACGAATAGTAAGGTAATCCTTCAACTGGGCATAAGCATTCGTTTTTGACCGTTCGGCGTCCAATGACGCACTATCTGCCAGCATCTGGCTTTTCGCCTTTTCCAGTTCTCCGGCAGCTACCGTACCATCCACTTTGGCGGCATTGACAATCCGTTTGTAAGCATCCAGGCTTCCCAGGTACTTTGAACGGGCTGTCTGTACATCTGCATTGGCCGCTGCATAATTGGCAATCATTTCAGGTGCTTCCAGCACTACCAGTAATTGCCCTTTACTCACTTTATCGCCAATATCAACTTTTAAGGCGCTTATATACCCGCTTACTTTTGCAAAGATCTCTGCCCGCTCCAGCGGGACCAGTTCTGCAGGAAATGTGATCTGCTTATTAACACTATCCTTTTGCAGTATAAACACAGCAACAGAATCAACATCTGCCGTTTTGGTCATTTCTCCCTTGCTGCTGCTTTGCTGGCATCCTGCCAATATTATAACGGTCAATAATGATAAACTTATGATAGAATACGAAAGTCTCATTGCATAATTGTTTTTATAGAAAGTTAGTTTATTCATTATTTGCCTCATAGTACCGGCTATCCTTATCCTCCGGGTGCAAGGACGGGCTTTGGTATGCTTTCCTGCCCATCATGCTTGTATAGATGGCCGGCAGGAAAATAAGTGTACTGATAGTAGAGAAAATAAGCCCTCCGATAACAGCAATGCCTAAAGGAGCGGTCTGATCGCCTCCTTCACCGAAGCCGATCGCCATCGGGATCATCCCTGCAATCATAGCAAGACTGGTCATGAGAATAGGCCGCAAACGGTTACTGGCCCCGTTAACTGCAAAACCGGAGCTTAATTGCTCTTTCCGGTATTGTTCGCCATTGGTGATTAAAAGAATTGCATTAGCTACCGCTACACCTACCGCCATAATAGTGCCCATATAGGATTGTATATTCAGGGTCTGCCCGGTTACCAGCAGCATCAGCGCCGCACCGGCAATTACCGCAGGCACTACGGATAAAACAGCCAGGGCTAACCGGAAGGATTGAAAATTAACAGTCAGCATCAAAAAGATCACAACAATGGCGATCAGTAACCCGGTTTCCAGCTCACTCATTGTCTGGTCAAGCAGATCTGCCTGGCCACGCAACAGGATCTTCACGCCTTGCGGTAGCTTGCCCAATGACGCGATGGTCTTTTTTACATCCGCAACAGCCTTCCCTGCATCCTTTTTAAAAATATTTGCGGTAATGGTAATGTACCGTTGCTGGTTAATACGATCATATTCGCCAGGTGAAGTGATTCTCTGTGAAGTAGCTACATCTCTCAGGTAAACAGGACTGCCGGTACCCGCTATAACAGGCACTAACCCCAATTCGTCACTATTATTAATACGGTATTGCGGATATTCCACCTGCACCTGGTAAGCGGTACCGGTACTTTTATCCAGCCAATAGCTGGGCTGAGTGAACCGGCTGGATGAAGTAGCAGCCACAGTTGATTTACTGATCTGGTCAACCGTCAGCCCCAGCTGCCCCGCTTTCACCCTGTCAATATTCAATTTAATACCAGGGTACTCCAGCGGCGTTGCAATCTGAACATCACGCAGGTAAGCAATATTTTGTAGCTTTTTATTCAGATCAGCTGCAACTTTCCGGCTTTGAGTAAGGTTTTTGCCCATTATGGCAATTTCAATAGGGTTGGATGAACCAAGATTCACCGCCTGTTCCACCATATCACCAGGTTCAAAAGATAGAGTGGCCGTTGGCAAAGCATTTTTTACCGCTTTCCGTAATGCCTCTTTGAAGTTTTCAATAGCTATACCAGTTCCTTCCTGCAGCTTTATCTTTACAACGGATTCATGAGGGCCGCTCGTCCATAAGTGAATAAGGTTTACCGGGTAGCTGGATGGTTGTACGCCAACGAATGCAGAGCTGATCTCAATACGGCCATTCGCAATGCTATCCGCCAGGTGCAATAGCTCCTGCGTAGCGGTTTCCGTTCTTTCCACGCGGGTACCCGCAGGTAACCTTAACCGTACCTGTGCCTGACCTGCATCCGTTTTGGGAAATATTTCAGTGCCCAATAACATGAATCCCCCGGTCAGTAACCCGAATGCCAATAAAAGATAAACGGGAATGGCCCAGGATGATTTTTCTACAAAGCCCTTCAACCAATGTTTGTAGCGCATCCTGAAATGGTTGAACCGCCTGGCTGCACTGGCTTCTCCTTCCTGCATATGATCTTTCAATAACCAATGAGAAAAAACAGGCACCAGGGTTTGAGATAGCATAAAAGATGCTGCCATTGCAAAACCAACAGCCAATGACAATGGCAGGAACATGGAACCCGGAATGCCAGTCATGAATAATGCCGGCACAAACACGGCAATTACACAAAGCAGGATGAGTAGTTTCGGTAACGCAATCTCGCGGCACGCATCCCATATTGCTTTGGCCTTTGATTTCCCAAGCTCCTGGTGATAATGGATATTTTCGATAGTTACGGTAGATTCATCTACCAGGATACCAATAGCCAGCGCCAAACCGCCCAATGTCATAACATTAAGGGTTTGCCCGAAGATCTTTAAAAAGATAACTGCTGACAACAAGGCTAAGGGAATAGTAATTACCACAATAAAAGCTCCACGGATATCCCGCAGGAATAACAACACCATTAAGCCGGTAAGCAAAGCGCCCAGGATACCTTCTGTCATCAAACTTTTTAAAGAGTTAATGACGTAACCCGATTGATCAAACGCATATGTTACTTTAATATCTTCCGGCACGGCAGCCTGCATATCCGGGAGAGCCGCTTTCACTCTTTGCACCACATCCCAGGTAGCGGCATCGGCGCGTTTAGTCACAGGGATATATACTGACCGTTTCCCATTGATTAACGCATAACCGGTAGTTACATCTGCACCCAGCTCCACATTGCCAATATCCCGGACATATACAGAAGGGCCTGCGCCCAGTTTCAAAGGAACATTTTCCAGCTCCTTCACATTCTCCACCACTGCATTTTGCGATGTGATCAGCATTTCATCCCCTTCCCTTATATTGCCTGCGGGAGTAATGCTGTTTGACCTGGCTAAAGCCTGTACCACTTCATCCGGCGACAAATTATAATTCCTGATCTTTTCAGGATCAACTTTAATAATAACCGTTTTCTGGTTACCACCAAAAGGTGGCGGAGCAGATACGCCTGGCAGGGTTGAAAACATAGGCCGCACCTTAAATAATGCCAGGTCCTGTATCTCTCCCAGCGAACGGGTTCCGGAGGTAAATACCAGCTGGCCAACCGGAACGCTCCCGGCATCAAATCTTGTCACAAAAGGAGGTACCGTACCCGATGGCATGAAGGCTCTTGCGCGGTTAACATAACCGACCACTTCACCCATTGCCTGGCTCATATCTGTGCCTTCGTTAAATTGTATTTTGATGATGGTGTTACCCTGTATGGATCTTGATTCTACAAACTTCACCCCTGTTACATACAAAAAGTGATATTCATAATAAGAAGCAATAAAGCCCTCCATTTGTTCCGGGGAAAGACCGCCGTAAGGCTGCGCCACATAGATAGTAGGCAAACCCATTTTGGGGAAAATGTCAATCTTCATGGATTTGATAGTAAGCCATGAAAAAAAGATGATCGCTATAAAGGTTACCACTATTGCCAATGGCTTTCGCAACGCCAATGCTATTAATCGGATCATAACCTGCTAATTAACCTGTTTTAAAAATAAGTCCAGATCACCATTCACCGCAGCTTTATACAACAATGCCTTCCAGACAGCCATAAAAGCCGTTTTATTATCAGCCGCCGCTTTTACGAGCGCATATTGCGCCTGCACCAGGTCAGCAAAATTGGCTAACCCCGACTGGTAGCGTGATTGCAGTGCTTTGTAAGAGAAACTGGCTGATTCATAGAACAACGGACTTTCCTGCAACACTTTTAATGCAGTGCTTAGGGTAGTATCTGCGAGCTCGTTCTGCTTCCTGATCTGTAAAGCAATTTCGTTCAGCTGCTCTTCATTGGACCTGATCAGCAGATCCTGCTGCTGTACCTGCGGTTTTATTTTTGCAAATTGTAAAATAGGGATGCTTAACTGCAATCCGGCGCCGTAATTATACCGCTGAAAGGCAAGGCCATCAGTGGATTTCACGTTGCCAATATTATCAATCCCTGAACCTCTTGCATAAGCAGTACCCCACAGGCCAAGCGTAGGCATAGCTGTTTTGGATAACACTTTCTTTCTCGCTTTGCCTAATTCAATAGTTGAGCTGTATAAAGAAAGTAGCGGGTTCTTTGCCGTGTCTGATATTGCATAAGCGGATGGTACACTGGCAAAGTAGCTGGTATCCGCAAAAAATGGTAGGCTGTCCGTTGCTAACAGGCCGGAAAGGGTAATGGTAGTTTGTTCTTTATACTTGCGGCTGTTCAGCAGATCAACTTTTGCCCTGGAAACCTCCGATTTCAGCAAAGCGGTATCCACCCCCGGTTTAATACCATTTATTACCAAGGTTTTTGCAACGGATAAATTTGCTTCCGTGCGGGCAAGGTTTTCCTGGTATACTTTCTCCAGCTCTAGTGCCATCAAAATATCCAGGTAAGCATTAACAACTCTGATCTTATGCTGAAAGAGCTCATTCTGCGCATCAGCCTGGGCATATTGTACACCTGCTCTCGCAAGATCTACCTGCGACTGCCGCTGTCCGAAAGTTACCGGTTGCCAGTTTAGCAATAAGCTGGTGGCACTGCCAAACACACCACTATAATTATTACCGGCAGATGGGGGACCACTGACAGGGATCAGGAATTGCGGATACGCCATCCCCGTGATATTGTTGTAGGTAGCATAATTCACCTGGTAAGACGCATCCAGAGAAGGAATAAGGGTGCTTTTGCCGGCGCTTATTCCTTTTTGGGCTGCTTTGACCTCCCACGCTTTTGATTTTAGCAGCGGATAATTGGTTGCTGCCAGCTGCAGTAATTCCTTCAATGTTGTACCGGCTGAAATTTCCTGTGAAAATCCACTTTGCATACTCACCAGCAGGCCAATAAAACATTGTAAGAGCCTTAAAAGGAATTTGTGCATATTTGTTTATTTTATTGTCTTTTGCACTACCGCCGCCTTTGTGGTAATTATGGCAACAAGCATAGTAACGGAGGGAATGGCTGCAAACCACTAAACAGCCCGGTAAGTATCCACAGGCTATCAGTGGGAACAAATATTAGAAATAAACCGGCTGATTCATGGTATATTTGAAAATATAATGGTATTAACCCTGAATTAAAAAACCGCCGGTAAATAACCGGCAAAAGCCCTCCCAACACAATAAAAGCACGATTATTCCTCTTGTCGCCAGGTCGCTGTCAGCATAAGCGGATAAAACATACCCGCTGCTGTAGAACATAGCGGGCGATATGCACTGCAGGGCCGCCTATAATAAATTATGGTATCAGCTACTACGCCGGAAAGTGAGTGGTGTTTGGTTTGTTTTCCTTTTGAAGTATTTCACAAAATGCGAAGGATCATTAAAATCGAGTGCAAAAGAAATTTCTGCTATCGTTTTGTCTGTATAAATTAATAAGCGTTTGGCCTCACTGACAATAAATTCTGAAAGCACTTCCTCTGATGATTGATTCACCGCCTTGCGGCAAGCTGCATTTAGGTTTTGCGGAGACGTGCTCAATTGTTCCGCATAATAATGCACCTTGTTTTTGATCATCTGTTCAGCGCTTAACAAGGAAAGGAGAGACTGGTAAAGATTGGAATTAATCTCAGCTTTATGCTCAACCAGCTTCGCAGCGTCCAATACTATTGCCAATAATGCTTTTAATAAGCCTTCCTGTATGTGAAACGCATATTTCCCTTCCTTCTTATTTGCCTCAGTAAGTAACCCAAAAAGGGAAAGAATGGTAGCGTCGTCCCTTGTATATACGCTGCTTTGCTGGCTAATCTTTGCAAAGAGGGTCTTTAATCCACTATCCAGGCTCTCTTCAATGAATGCTTTCTTTATAATTATCACAAAACCGTCTGGTTCACTATCCAGTTCCCAGCAATGTACCTGTTCCCTGCGGATAAAATACATGACAGGTGGCTGAACTTCAAACTTGCGTGAATCAATAAAATGATAGCCGCTACCTTGTGAAAGGTAAAGTATCTCAAAATAATTATTGTGCTTATGCGGAGTAGTTTTCCTGATCTCCTTTTTGAAGCGTGCAATCTTTATCGATTTCCCGGATTCGCTTTTGTCCTTTATTTGAAGTTTGGAACTCATGTATAGTGTATAAAGCATCTTTTAATGCCAGGCCAATATCCAATTGGAAGAAATTTTGCAACGCCATGCATGCACTTCAGGCTATCCTTCTCCTCTAATCGGTTTAACCAATTTACAAATGTTTGTCAGATATTCAGAATTTGTCCCTTCATCCGTCAGCCATTTTGTTCATTAACATTTCCATTAACTTTCCCGTTAACACCTTATTAGCTAAAATGTGCTACCTGTTTTTGTAAATTACTCTTGATATTAAATGAATTTTCCTATTTCATCAGGGGACCGGATTTCCATCCAGCCCCCCTTTTATTTATAGGGGCTGTTGCATAAAAGCGGTACCTTATATATTATCTTCAATACACCCCAACATTCCATTGTAAACAAAGCTGCTTCCACTATACTATCGTTTAGCTTATTAACCTGTAGCCACCTTATAGCACAATCAATATTACAGTCAACCTCAACCAATCTCCGGGCATCCCAACCGTTATGCACCCTCATATAAAAATCGCATCATTAACTTTTGATTAGCATCCCCTCATTCTGTAGCGCGTAATTTTGCCCGGGATTTTTTAATATCTTATTTTGAGGAATAAGGGATCCACCCCGCTCTTTTGCGCGGGGTTCTTTATTTATATCTATTCAGGGATAGTAATACGCTGCCATCTCTTATATATCCCTGTTCCCGGCCATCTGCAGTAGCTGTCCATCAGCAGTATGCAACGCTGTCTCCCGTGTGCATCCCTGGTGAATGCCGTATTAACCTTAGGAGTAAAAGCGTTCTCCCTTCTGGTCCTCTTCATGTGAAGTTCAGGTCCCCTTCATTATTTATTGGTGATAAGCCTATGTCCGGCAGGCCTCTCTACCAGGAAAACAGCAGGATTTGCCCAGTCACCCGCCGCCCATTAATTTAACCGGTCTTTTGTATCTTGCCGCATGAATTTTAATTCCGGCTTGATAAGAATAATATTCATTACTGTTAGCATTCTTTGTTCCACCCTAAGCCATGCCCAACACCTGTTACGCAAAACCGTAACAGTTAATGTCAAAAAACAACCCCTGGTAAAGGTATTGAACAGCATAGGCGAACAAGGACAGTTCCATTTTTCCTACACCAGCGATGTAGTAAAAAACGACAGCCTGGTTACCTTTTCGGCTGTTAATAAACCCGTAAAACAGATCCTGGATCAGCTCTTCGGCGGCGCTTACCAGTACAAAGAAGTAAGCGATCATATCATTATTATACCTGACTTTTCCAAACAATTCACCATCAGCGGGTATGTACAGGACCGGGAAACCGGCGTAAAAGTGGTGAACGCCACCGTGTATGAAAAACAGCAGTTCATTTCCACCCTTACCAACGACCAGGGCTTTTTTCGCCTGCGCATAAAGGGCAGCGACCGTAATGCAACAACCATCACAGTAAGTAAAGACCTGTACCGCGATACTACCCTTGCCGTGCATGCCGGTGTGGACCAGGAAATGGACATCTCCATAAAACACGCCCCCACCGTAATGTTAATGCCGGTGGATATTGGCGTAGAAAAAACTTGGATGGGTAAGTTCTTCCTTTCCTCCAAACAGCGCATGCAAAGTTTGAACCTCAGCAGCTTTTTTGCAGATAAGCCTTTCCAGTCCTCTATTGTGCCCGGGCTGGGCTCTCATGGCCACCTGGATGCGCAGGTGGTTAACAAGGTTTCATTCAACCTGATAGGTGGTTATGCCGCAGGGCTGGATGGCGTTGAAGTAGGCAGCATTTTTAATATCGATAAAAAGGATGTGCGGTACGTGCAGGTAGGCGGCATTTTCAATGTAGTAGGCGGGAAAGTACTGGGCCTGCAGGCAGCGGGCATCCACAACTATGTGCTGGATACTGTTACCGGCTTGCAGGTGGGCGGTGTGCTGAACATTGTAAAAGGAAAGATGGTGGGGCTGCAGGCAGGCGGTATCTATAACAACACCCGCGATTCTGTGAAAGGGGCGCAGGTGGGCGGTGTATTTAACCTCAATGGCAAAAATGTGCAGGGTATGCAGGCAGCCGGTGTGCTTAACCTGGCAAAAGATGATGTGCAGGGATTGCAGGTCGGCGGCGTGAGCAACATATCAGATACCATGCAGGGTTTCCAGGCAGCCGGCGTATTAAACCTGGCTAAAGGGGATATGTACGGCATGCAGGTAGCAGGTGTGGGCAATATAGTGCATGGCACTGCCAAAGGCTTCCAGGTAGCGGGTGTATTTAACTATGCAGATACTTTACGCGGCCTGCAGTTTGCGCTGGTGAATGTGGCCGATACTTCCACCGGTTACAGTATTGGCCTGCTCAACATCATTAAAAAAGGCGGTATCCACCAGCTCTCTTTATCCACCAATGAGATCACCTTACTGAACCTGACGGTTAAAACAGGTACCAAAAAACTCTACTCTATTTTTACGGCAGGTTATAACCCGGTGGCTAATAAAAAGGCTTTCCTGTTTGGGTTTGGCCTGGGGCATATTTTTACGTTATCAGATAAAATGTACCTGGGTGCAGAATTCCTCTCCCCTAACCTATACCTGGGCAGCTGGGAACATTTACAGTCCCTTGTACGGCTGCAACCCCTGTTGCATTACCGGCTAAACCGCCTGTGTAGCGTGTTTGCTGGTCCGGCCCTTACCATTTATTATGATGAGCAGGAGGTTATCCGTAAAACCGGCTACCGCAGCCGCCCGGGCGCAATTGGCTGGAATGCGGGGATCACCATATTTTAATTAACTTGGTTTTTATTCACCAACCGTCTAATACTGCAACATGAGAACTTTCCTTTTCACCGCAACCCTGACGTTGCTGATACCCTTTTGCCTGCTTGCACAACAGGAACCGGTAGATCAGGTTATGATGCAAAAGATCAGGACTGAAGGCCTGGAGCATTCACAGATCCCTATCATTGCACATTACCTGACGGATGTAAATGGTCCGCGCCTGACTAACTCCCCCGGTTACACGCATGCTGCCAAATGGGTAGTACAAACCCTTAAACAATGGGGCCTGCAAAATGCTGCCATGGAGCCCTGGGGCCAGTTTGGCAAAAGCTGGAGCCTTACCGGCTCTTACCTGGCCCTGAAAACGCCCTACTACCAGCCGCTTATTGCCTATCCCAAAGCATGGAGCACCGGTACCAAAGGCCCTATCACCGCATCGGTAGTATTGCTGGATACCTTATCTGAAGCTGCTATTGATAAATTAGGAGCCGGCATTAAAGGCAAGATCGTGATCGTACGCCCGCATGATACTGCCCTGGTATCCAACTTCAAACCCTTTGCCACCCGCTATGCAGATACCACCAACTTTAGCAAGCTGCCTGATATGTATATGTTAGAACGGAATGACATAGCCAAATACGGCGATTTTTTCCAGAAGCTTTATGCAGTGAGGAAACACCTGGCGGCCAAAGGCGCTGCAGCCTTGCTGAACGCCAATCCGCACGGCAGGGACGGTACCATTTTCGCAGATGGCCGTATGTACTACGCCAAAGGTTATACGTCGCCTTTACCGGAAGTAACGGTATCCACAGAAGATATGCTGCGTTTATACCGCCTGCTGCGCTCCTCACAGCCAATACAGCTGGAAATGAATGTAAAGGCCAAATGGGACAGCACAGATACCAAAGGTTACAACGTAGTAGGTGAAATACCGGGTACAGATAACGAGCTGAAAAACCAGGTAGTAATGCTGGGCGGCCACCTGGATTCCTGGCATAGCGGCACCGGTGCTACCGACGATGGCGCCGGCTGTATTGTGATGATGGAAGTAATGCGCATTTTAAAAACACTGGGCGTGCAGCCTAAACGCACTATCCGCATTGCATTGTGGGGTGGTGAGGAACAGGGCCTGTTAGGTTCTTTCGGTTATGTGAAAAAACATTACGGCAACCCCGCTGATATGAAGCTAACGGCAGAACAGAAAAATGTATCTGCTTATTATAACCTGGATAATGGCTCCGGTAAGATCAGGGGTATTTATTTACAGAACAATGAAGCGGCCGGCCCTGTTTTCCGCAGCTGGCTGGAACCCTTTGCCGACCTGGGCGCCACCGGCATTACCAGCAGCAATACCGGCTCTACAGACCACCTTTCATTTGATGCAGTAGGCATTCCCGGATTCCAGTTCATACAGGACCCACTGGAATATGAAACCAAAACGCATCATAGCAACATGGATACGTACGATCACTTATCTATGGATGATATGAAACAGGCAGCTGCCATTATTGCAGCCTTTGTGTATAACACGGCTATGCGGCCGGAAATGATGCCCCGCAAGCCTTTGCCGCAGCCATCGCGTTTTGTGTTTGACCTGGATTTCCCGTTGTAATTAACGGATACGGTTGTTATTAATTTGTTTTGCGGAGGATGGGTCTGTCTGATAGGTGAGTACAGATCCATCCTTCAATATTTCCACCACACGGTAACCCTTATACGTTGTGCCCCAGGTACCGGCTACATGTGAATCCCAGAAATAATACTTCCCGTCTTTTTCACGCATGCCATCCTCATCATGATCATGCCCGTGGAAAACAGCTTTGAGATTGGCCTGGCGGCTGAACAGCTCCACAATATCCGGCCGGTCAATGCCGTATTTGGTCCACTTTACCGGTGTAATGTGCATGAACACAAATACCTGCTGCTTATCCTTGTAAGCATCCAGGAAAGCCTGTGTTTTTGCCAGGTCAGGGCCGGTATATACACCTTTTATATCCGCGGTATTAAGGGTAATGAAACCAATATCTTTTTTAGTGAACACATGGTCAAAGGGCGTTCCCCATACTTCCTGCCAGTTTGTTTCCTCCGTCATATCATGGTTGCCATGCGACACGTAATAGGGTACGGATAATTGATCCCAGGCAGCTTTTACGCCCGGCAGCAAAGCAGGATCGTTATGAAAAAGATCCCCGTTGATCATTACAAAATCCAGCCCGCGGCCTTTGGCTTCTGCATTCAGCCAGTCCGTCATTTGCCGGTGCAGCACCGCATATTCTGACTTAGGCTCTCCAAAATGCCCGTCAGATGCCAGCGCAAAACGCAGCTTTACTTTTTTACGGTCAGGCAATGAAAAGTTGTCCGGCATAAATGCAGGCAGGGCATTGCCCATACCGATCAGGATCACGCTTTTGATGGTAGATTGTAAGAACCTTCTGCGGGAAAGAGTCATAACGGGTGGTATTATACGTTATACAAACAGGTGCATGATCAGCACCCCGAATAAGCCTGTAATGGAAACAATGGTTTCCATTAATGACCAGGAACGGAACGTATCGTTCAGGGAAAGATTAAAATATTCTTTGAACAGCCAGAAACCGGCGTCATTTACATGCGAAAAGAAAAGGCTGCCCGCGCCAATGGATAATACCATCAGGCTGGGATTTACGTGCAGCTGCCCCATCATGGGAGCAATAATGCCTGCAGTGGTTAAACCTGCTACCGTAGCAGATCCCAGTGCCACACGTATCACGGCTGCAATTATCCAGGCCAGCACCAGGGGCGGTATGCTCCAGCTTTGTAAGGCCACAGCTATCTGAGTGCTTACACCGCTGTCTATAAAGATCTGTTTCAGGATCCCGGCGCCGCTAACGATCAGTAACACCATGGCCACATCCTTCACTGCATCTGTATAAATATTCATTATCTGCTGCATGGTTTTACCCATGTTAATGCCTAAGCTGAAAGTGGCAATAATAATCGTGATCAGCATTACGATGCCCGGCTCACCCAAAAAGGTAAGCAATGTTTTAAAAACACCTTCTTCCGGCAGCATAAACAGCAGGATGGTGGTAACGATCAGCATCATAACCGGCAGCAGCGACGATAACAGGCTGTTGAACACACCCGGCAGCTGGTGTTCCGGTAACGGCTCTACGTTAAAGCTGGCCAGCGGTTTGGCTTCCAGCTTTTTGATGGTTTTTGAGAACACGGGTCCAGCCAGTATTACAGCCGGTATGGCTATTATTACACCATAGATCAGCGTAAGCCCCATGTTGGCGTGGAACTGCCCTACCAGCGCCGCAGGCGACGGATGCGGCGGCAGGAAACCATGTGTAACCGATAAGGACGCCAGCATGGGCAAACCAACATACACGGCGGGTAATTTGTATTGATACGCCACAGAAAAGATCAGAGGAATGATCAATACAAAACCTACATTATAAAACAGCGGTATACCAATAATAAACCCGGTAAGCATCAGGGCCCACTGGATATATTTTGCACCGAATAATTTCATTAACACCGTAGAGATGCGTTGCGCAGCACCGCTTTCCGCTACCAGCTTGCCTAACATAGCCCCTAATACGATCACCACTATCAGCGATCCCAAGGTATCGCCAATGCCTTTGTATATAGATGACGGGATGTTGTTCAAGGGTATGCCCAGCAATAAACCCGTGATCACAGACACCACCAGGAAAGCCAGGAAGGCATTAACCTTACCCCAGGAGATCAGTAATATCAGCGCAACAATACAAAGGAAGATGATCAATAAAGTCATAGTAGTTGTAGATTTTAATGCGAATCCCTGCTTACTTCTGATCCGGAGCCGCCTACCAGGAAGTCAAAGTCGGCGCCTTTATCGGCCTGCAGCACGTGGTTTACATACAGGCTTACATACCCGCGGTTCATAAGCTGGGCGTCTTTTCCCCAACGCTGGCGGCGTTGCTGCAATACCTCGTCCGGCACATCCAGGTGCAGGCGGCGGCCGGCAACATCCAGCTCAATAAAATCACCATTCTCTACCAGCGCCAGGTTACCGCCAATAGCAGATTCCGGAGATACGTGCAGCACTACGGTACCATAAGCAGTACCGCTCATGCGGCCATCGGAAATACGCACCATATCGGTAATACCTTTGTCCAGCAGCTTTTTGGGCAGGGCCATATTGCCTACTTCCGGCATACCGGGATAACCTACGGGGCCTACACGTTTTAAAACCATTACACAGGTTTCATCAATATCCAGCGCAGGATCGTCTATGCGTGCATGATAGTCTTCAATAGTTTCAAATACCACGGCGCGGCCACGGTGCTGCATGAGTGCAGGCGTAGCGGCAGAGGGTTTTATTACGCAGCCGTTTAACGCCAGGTTGCCTTTTAATACAGCAGTACCGGCTTCAGGGATCATAGGCTGCTCCATGGGGTAGATCACATCCCGGTTATAACAGCTGCAGGTATCCGTAATATTTTCTGCATGCGATTTACCGGTAACAGTAATGGTATCCATATGCAGGTGCTCTTTTAGCTCATTAATGATCACGGGCAAACCACCGGCATAATAAAAATCTTCCATCAGGTATTTACCGGAAGGCATCAGGTTTAACAGCAGCGGAATACGGCTGCCCAGCTTATCAAAGTCTTCCAGGTTCAGCTCCACGCCTATTCTGCCGGCAATAGCCGTAAGGTGAATAATAAAATTGGTGGATCCGCCTACTGCTGCATTTACTTTTATAGCATTCTCAAATGCCTGCCGCGTAAGGATCTTGGACATTTTCAGGTCCTCCTTCACCATTTCCACAATACGGCGGCCGGAAAGATGGGCCAGCACTTTTTTGCGGGAATCAACCGCCGGGATGGCGGCTGCGCCGGAAAGTGTCATACCCAGGGATTCTACCATACAGGCCATGGTAGAGGCAGTGCCCATAGTCATACAATGCCCGGCGCTGCGCGACATACAGCTTTCGGCAAACAGGTAATCCTTGGGCGTCATATTGCCCTTTTTCATTTCATCAGCAAACTTCCATACGTGCGTGCCGGAGCCAATTTGCTGCCCCTGGAAACGGCCATTGAGCATAGGCCCGCCCGGAACCACAATGGTAGGCAGGTCCACGCTGGCAGCACCCATTAAGGTAGAGGGTGTGGTTTTATCACAGCCGGGCAGCAGCACCACCCCCTCCACCGGGTTACCGCGACTGGATGCTTCCGCATCCATACTGGCCAGGGTGCGGAACAGCATGGCTGTGGGTTTCAGCAGGGTTTCGCCCAGCGACATGATCGGGAACTCCACGGGAAAACCACCCGCTTCATATACACCGCGTTTCACCACTTCTGCAATATCGCGCAGGTGCGCATTACAGGGCGTTAGCTCTGACCAGGTATTACAAATGCCGATCACAGGACGGCCATCAAATAGATCTTCCGGGAAACCCTGGTTCTTCATCCAGCTCCTGTAAATGAAGCCCATCTTGTCTTTTTTTCCGAACCAGTTCGTACTTCTGTATGTAGACATTACTATATCCGTTTATACGTTAACGTGGAAACTGCCTTTCTTTCTAAATTGTTGTCAATGCCAACTTACAAAAAAAAGCCTCCTTTTTTCTAAAAAATTGAAGACCGGCAGAGATGCTGATCTGCAACAATATATGTGTCATCAGCTCCGCCTGTATAACACCTGCAGGCCGGCTGCGGTGATCAGGTATTGTAATACTTACGCATCATACGTTCGTATGTACGTTCGGGTAAGCATTTTTTCAGGATCACGGAAAATTTCTCTATGGGTTTGCCCACACGGTAATAACGTTTCACGTAAGGCGAGTTAATGATCTTTTCTATGACCGGGCCAAAATGCTCTGCCGGCAAACCATGATCTATGCTGGCATCTATGGTTTCATATACACGCTCAAAGCTGGCTTTGTAGGGAGAATCTGCCGGCACCTGCGTTTTAATACGGTTGGCATTAATATCCGTATGCACGGCGCCAGGCTGCACGCAGCAGGCTTGTATGCCATAAGTGCCCGTCTCTAACCGTAACGCCTCTGTGAAACGGTCCACAGCTGCCTTGCTGGCGCTGTACACGCCCCGGTAGGGCAATCCCGCTTCTGCTGCGATGGAGCTGATATTAATGATCAATCCTTTACCCTGGCTGCGCATATGCGGCAGTATGGCCTGGCAGGTACGGATCACCCCAAACACATTGGTGTCAAATGTTTTCTGCACATCCTGCAGCGACAGGTATTCCGCCACACCGGCAATGCCCACACCAGCATTATTGATCAGCACATCTATCCGCGGCTGCTCCTGCAAAATAGTCTGGATGGCCTGTTGTATGCTGGCTTCGTTACAAACATCCATCACCAGGGTACGGAATTTTTTTCCTTCCTGCTGAATGCTGCGGGAAGTGCCGTACACTGTAAATCCTTTTTCAGTAAGATAGTTTCCAATGGCCGCGCCTAATCCGGCAGACGCGCCGGTAATGAGTACTACTCCGGGCATGTAATGTTATTTGTTGTTAAGGTTATTTCTATAGGTATTATATCGTTCCACCACCTGTTTGAATATATTGGAAAGCGCTTCCCACTCCCCTTCTTCTATCAGCTGCCGGGAAAACAGCTGGCTGCCCATGCCCAGCCCTTTAGCGCCTGCTTCCAGGAAATCCGTAAAATTATCCGGTGTAACACCACCCGTAGGCAGCAGCTGCAGGTAATCCATAGGCGCCAGCACTTCTTTGATATAGGAAGCACCCAGCTTTGTGGCAGGGAACACCTTCACCATAGTAGCGCCCAGGTGCCAGGCTTTATAGATCTCTGTAGGCGTATAAGCACCGGGAAATACAGGCACCTTTGCCTGTAAGCAGGCGCTGATCACCTCCTCCTGTAAAATGGGTGTTACAATGAACTGCGCGCCGGCTTCAAGGGCCTTTTCCAGGTCGTCCGGCGTGCAAACCGTACCGGCGCCTATGTTCAGCTGCCCTCCAAAATCCTGTACCAGCCGGGTAATGGTGGTAAGGGCTTCTTCTGAGTTCATGGTCACTTCCAGCGTAGTTAACCCGGCTGCGTGGTAATACCGCGCCAGCACCGGCACCGTTAACGGCGGTACATTGCGCAGAATGCCCACAATGGGCATCTGGTCAAACAACGCAGGTGAAAAAGTATGTGACATTGCTTAGCTGTTTAACTGGTTAAAGATCCTGTACTGCCCGCGGATCACGGCTTCCTCCGTCCATGCGGCGGAAAACACCACCACATTGGTTAATCCTAATACCGATAATGCCGTAGCATATCGTTGCTGCAAGTGAGCGCCACCACAAAGGTACAGGGTGCCGGGGTCTGTAAATAATAATTCCTGCAGCTCTGCCCCTATCAAAAGGCCGCTCAGGTAATCCAGGTTTTCCACAGGCGTAAAGCTGCCGAATAAATGATGCGTTCTTACACGGAAGGCGGCATGCAGCAAAGGTAAGGTTACCGCATCCTGCACGCCCTGGCTGAAAGAGCTGTTGGTAGTAACAATAAGCGGGGCTTCATGCCCCGCAACGGCATCTTTGAGTATGCTCTGGCGGCGCAGCAGCTCAAACAGCTCGCCGGTCATAAAGGTTTTGAATTCCACGGCCTGCCGCTCCTTTACCTGTATGTGTTTGGAATGGGTGCCCGGGAAAATAAAGGTCCCGGAATCGGCCAGCGCCAGGTCATTGCTGATGCAGCCTACCAATTGTGTTTCCTCCCCGCGCATTACATCCAGCTTGCTGCGCACGCCGGAGATCAGGAAAGTTTCATGGGGAAAATCTGCGGTGGGCGCTACATAATGCGTATGCACATTGGCGCCGTCCACGCTAAAGGGCAGGGTGCCGTAAGGCAGCTCCAGCATACCAATGGAAGAAGAAGCCATCCCGGAAATAATAACCGGCACCTGCTCCAGCGTATAGCCGATACGTTGCTCAATAGCGGTAATGGCGTTATGGATCACCTGCAGATAAAATTCCCATCTGCCGGCACGGTCCCGCGGGCCACCGGACTCCCAGGCCCGGCAGGTAGGGGCAATGCCCTGGCCGGAAATTTCGGATGCCAGTATGTCCAGATCCAGCGCCTGCACTAATCTTAACCGAAAGGAGGAAGTACCCCAGTCACAACTTAGAAAGGTAGTCATGGGGGAAAATTACGAATTATCAATTATGAATTACGAATTGAAGACGTTTTGTTAATAACAGGATCTTATAATTCCGGGTAGAAGGTATTTTGTAGTTGATCTATTTTTTATACCTTATACACTTTTAGCCTTATTTATACATACCAACCTCATTTACGCGCTACATCATCCGTAATCCGTAATTGACAATTCGTAATTCACCAAAATCTACTCGTTTATGCGAAACCAGCTATTCCTCCTGGCACTTATCTCCCCTATCCTGGCTTTGGCGCAGGTTAAAGAGTTGGATCAGCGTGTTGCCGGTGTAAAAGATTCCGTAGTGTCCTGGAGAAGGCAGCTGCATCAGCACCCGGAACTATCGAACCGGGAATACCAAACCGCTGCTTTTGTGGCGGCCCATCTTAAAAAACTGGGGCTGGATGTGCAAACCGGTGTTGGCAAAACCGGCGTAGTAGCCATTCTAAAAGGCGGTAAGCCAGGTCCGGTAGTAGCTTTGCGGGCAGATATGGATGCCCTGCCCGTATATGAAAGAGCTGACCTGCCGTTCAAATCCACCGACTCGGCTGAATACCTGGGCCAGCTGGTGCCGCTAATGCATGCCTGCGGGCACGATTCCCATATAGCCATACTGTTGGGTACTGCTGAAGTATTAAGCAGCCTGAAAAAAGATATACCCGGCACCGTGAAGTTTATTTTTCAGCCGGCAGAAGAAGGCCCTCCCGGTACGGAGGAAGGCGGTGCGCCTTTAATGATCAAAGAAGGTGTGATGGATAACCCGAAGGTAGATGCCATCTTTGGCCTGCACATTAACTCGCAAACGCCTATTGGTAAAGTGAAATATAAGTCCGGGGCGGAGATGGCTTCCAGTGACTGGTTCGTGGTAAAGGTAAAAGGCAAGCAGTCGCACGGCTCACAGCCCTGGAGCGGTATTGATCCCGTGGTAGTGGCCGCGCAGATCATACAGGGCTTCCAGACCATTGTAAGCCGGCAGGCAGAGCTTACCAAAGCGCCGGTGGTGATCACTGTTGGAAAAATTCACAGTGGCGTACGCAGTAACATTATTCCCGAAGAGCTGGTGATGGAAGGCACCATCCGCACGCTGGACAGTAAAATGCAGCAAATGGTGCATGAAAAAATGAAGCTGATGGCCACCCATATTGCAGCTGCATCCGGCGCCACCGCAGAAGTAAGCATTGATACCAAAACCAAGGTAACTTATAATGATCCCTCATTGGTGAAATTAATGGCGCCTTCTATTGAAGCTGCCGCCGGTAAAGAGAATGTATATGAAACCGACTGGACCACCGGTGCGGAGGACTTTTCTTTCTTTGGAGATAAAGCGCCGGCTTTCTTCTTTTTCCTGGGCGGTATGCCTGCCGGGCAGGATCCTGCCAAAGCAGCCGCACACCATACACCTGATTTTTATATAGATGATTCCAAGCTGGATGTAGGTGTGAAAGTATTTTGTCAGCTGGTATTTGATTATGCAAAGGTGAAGAAGGGCTTATAGCTCCTCTACCTGCCCCGTTATTACATTATACACCGGTAAGCCTTTAATCAGGTTATACCTGCTTTTCCCGCTCAGGTAAGTAAGGTTCCCATTCACATCCCTGCTTTCCCGGAATTTGGATTGCACGTAACCTTCTTCCACGCTCCTGGGCACAAGGCTGCCCAATCTTTCTTTTTTTACAAAGTAAGCATTGGTGCCAACAGAATTGGAGCCCACAAAAGCATAACCCTTTTCTTCAGCCAGTAAACATAATGCCTTCAAAGAGGTGCCAAAGTAAAGGTTACTGTAATGCGCTTTTGTGCGAATGAAATCCGGCTTATAGGGCACGGTAATAGCCCGCTCAGACCCCAGCACGCTATTGTATTCAACAATTACAATGGTGGGGTTTACTACGTTAATGGCTTTCCAGATCCAATAGTCATTGCCATCAATATCTATGCTCAATAACCCGATCTCACCTGAAAGCCCGCTGGAAGAGATCAGCTCATTAATATTCTCACTGGTAATAAATGCGCAAAGGGTAGTCAGGTCATGCTGGTAGTAGATATCATCTGTTTTTATGAAATTAATATGCTTCTCTGAGCCATCAATGACCAGACCAGACCAGTTATCATTGACCAGTAAGAACCGGGTATTGGATTCAATATAGTTCTCTACACCAAACTCCACAAATGTGTTGTCGGAGATCTCAGCTTTGCTTATTAAATATTGAATGATGCCGTCATCACCGGTTTGAGAGAAAACCCGGAATTCGGTTTCAGCCAGGTCACTGACCTGCTGCAACGCCTTATTTTGCCGGGAAAGCATTTTCCCGAGCAATAAAAGGTCCGCTTGTTGTGTCTTTCTTGATTTATATACAGAATGGGTAAAAATGCTAAGGAGCCTTTTTATCTTTCTCATTGGGGGGCTTTAAATATTTATGGTTACCTGGTGTATTCTGAATATTTAAAGTAGTTAATTATTACCAAAGAGAAAAATTTGACAGGTTCTGGTCAATGCTGCGCTACATTAAAATGCCTGAAAAGGGCTGCTGAAGCCCCTTCCAGGCATTTAACTATTAATTATTCATTCTTAATTATTTCACCGGCTCCTTCACGGCCTGCCTTGCCAGCAATTTCCATTGACCGCCTTCTTTTGCCCATACCAGCAGCACGCGTAAATGCACGGTGCCGGGTTTGCCGCCGTCGTTGGTTTCCGCATCCAGCACGTGGCGTACAATAGCGGTATTACCTACTATGGCAATGGTTTGGCCGCTAAGGTCTATCTTAACAAAATCAGATTTTCCGCTTACAATGTTCCCTACAAAAGTAGCCTTGTCTTCCAGGTTACCATTGGAATGCCCGTAGCTCAGCTTGTCGTCAGACACTTTTTCCAGCGCGGCCTTATCACCATCTACCATAGCTTTGCGCAGGTTTTCTACCGCCTGCGTAACGGCTGTTTCGTCCCTGGATTGTGCATAGGAGAATTGTAACAGCAAACACACAACGGGGAATAATAAAAGACGTTTCATTCGTAATTTTTTTTGTGTCTTAAAAATGATGATCCCCCAATATAATAAATATTAAGGTGTTTCTCTTTCTTCCAGGTGTTCCATTACCTCGCTGCGCTGCAGCCAGGGGCTGCGCATTTTCTTTTGCGACAGCAGCTGCAGCTGGTCGCCCAGGTGTTTGTTACCCGGCTGGGTGGCATTGCCATAGCTCAGCAATACCTGCGCTTTCAACGGTTTGCTGAACTCCACAATGGCTACATAACTATCTCCCCCTGAAGCGGTGTATTTTTTATCCTCATCCTCATTGTAATTGATCACCCGGAAAATACCATAGCGGCCGGAGCCGCCGTTACCGGCATAATCCCGGTTATTGAAGCGGAAGCGGGCCAGGCTGCCCCAGGGCACATCCAGGCGGCCAAATTGCTGTTGCATTTCAGCGGCAGCTGCTGCCAGCAGCTTTACTGCGCCGGCAGGGTCTTTCAGACCGGCCGGTGTGGTTACGGGATGTACCGGATCAAAAGGCGTACGGATCATGCCCGGCTTCAGCTTATCAAACCAGTGGGTAAATAACAGCGCGCCGGTGCTGGCAGTATCTGTGGTCCGGTCCCATTGCTGTAATACAGCGGCAGCACGGGTGGCGGCAGTATCGGGGTATTGTTTTACGGCAGCCAGCAGCTCATCCAGGTAACGGTCGGCTGCTTCCATGCCGGTATTGTATTTATCAGCTACCAGCTCCCCGTAGGTAATGGAGCTATCTTTCCGGATCATATTCAGCGCTCTTTGCGGGCGCAGGCCCGTACCACGGGGAGCCATATACGAAGGATACTGGGCGGGATCCAGCACGGCGGGGTAAGTACAGGTCCAGGGCGGATCATTGGCATTCTGTAAAAAACCGGTGGATGGGTTATGCAGCTTGGGCAGATCTTTATAAGGGTGCGTTTGCTGCCAGATGCAGGCGCTTTGGCTGCCATCTACCGGCTGCTGCCAGAAATCCCAGTTGCCCTGCGCGCGTACCGGTACATTACCTGCAAAGAAGTAATTAATATTGCCGGCATCATCAGCATACATTACGTTAAACATGGGCAGCTGCATCAGCTTCAGCGCGGCCTCAAACTGTGCCCAGTTCTGTGCCGCGCCCATCTGGTGCCACTGGTACATCATATCCGGGCGCTCCATGCCGGCAATACGCACGGCATAGGCATCGCCCTTCTTTCCCATTATTACCGGTCCCTGTTTGCTGTATCTCAGGGCTATGGTTTGCGATTGCAGGCTGCCATTATCCTGCCTTACTTTTAACGTAATGCTCTTTTGTATGAACCGTACCGGTTTATTATCCAGCATATATGTATTGCTGTCTTTCAGCTGCAGCGTATAGCGGTCAGAGGCGTCAATGGTGTTCACGGTATGTGTCCAGCCCAGGTGCGCATTAAATGCAATGGCCAGGGCAGGCATCCCTATTAACGTAGCACCGTAAGCGTTATATCCCGGCCCGCTTAGCTGCGCCTCAAAAAAAAGATACAGGTCTGCCCAGGGCAAATGCGGGTTGGCCAGCAGCATAGCATTACGGGAAGCGGAACGGGATGGCCCGATGGCAATGGCATTGGAGCCACGCCCCGCCACCTGCATGGTTTCATCAATATCATCCATAGCCAGGAACTGTATGTACAATACCCGCAGGGCATGCGCCGTAACATCAGTGGGCTGTATCGGCAGCACCTGCTTAAATTTTTCACCAATAGCTTCCGGGTGCGCTTTGGCATAAGCATTAACGCCTTTTACAAAAGCATCCAGGCAGCTTTTGAAAACCGGGTTTTGCCGGGCATAATGTTCTTTAGCCAGCTCCGGTATGTTGAATAAATGAATGATCTCGTCACGGAACAGGTTCTTTTCTCCCCAGTATTCAGCACTACGGCCCCTGGCCTGTCCATAGAGCTGCAGCAGCAGGTTGGCATGGTTGTGCATTTGCGCCCAGCCAAAACCATAATACATATCTGCCAAACTTTTACCATATACATGCGGCACACCATAGGTATCCCACAATACTTCTGTTTTAGGCGGCTGTTGGGCACAGGCAGTAGCTGCAAATAATAAAATGAGGATAGCAAACATCCGGCTTTTGAGGAAATGCATGTATTATATGTTTATGAGGGTTAGGGTTACTGAAAAATGGTTATAGGGATGGGAAATTACATCATTTCTTCAAATATTTTCGTGGTTCCCTCTCCGTTATATAACCGTTGAACATAATAGGTTGCCGGTTATTGCTGGTTACCTGCAGGGTGCCGTAACCATCTTCAGAAAGCATCAGCACCATTTGCCGTACATCATCTGCATCTTTTGGGCTGATCTGTATATTCCAGCCTCCTTTTTTTGCGTTATTTACCGTGTAATCAAATTTACGGGAGGTGAACTGGATACCGCCCTTGCTGGGATCCAGCGGCGCCGTATAGGCACGGCCAAAGTATGGCAGGTAAGTGATCACAGAATCTTTGGCAACCTTCACCTCATACTCGCTGGTAAGCTGCCGCGTGCGGCCGCTCATAGGCAGGGCTGTTTGTGCTTTAAATACATAGGACTGGCTGGCTACCAGGTTTTTTATCTTGTCTTTTTTATTATCCTGGGCAAATAGCTGGCCGCAGCAGGTAATGGCCATTATTAAAAAGAGGCTTCCGTTCAAAAACTTTTTCATAACACTGTTCTTTTCCTAAATTTACACCAATTGCCATAATTTATGAAAACCGTTCTGTTACTGTTAGCCATCCTGCTGTTGGCCCATCCCATGCATGCACAGCAAATGGATTCTCTTCAATATGCCCAGGGATATTTGTACTATCATACTTACGGTACCGGCACCCCGGTAATAATTTTAAGCGGTGGCCCCGGCAACTCTTATTTGCAGCAGGAGGAAGTAGCCATTACATTAGGTACATCCTACAAAAGCATTTTATTGGAGCAAAGAGGTACCGGCCGTTCTATTCCTACGCCTTTTGATTCAACCACTATTACCCTGCAGGCGGAGGTGGAAGATGTAAAACGCCTGCTGGATCATTTGCACATTCAGCAGGGCATTATTTACGGGCACTCCTGGGGCGCTATGCTGGCTATGTGTTTTGCGGCAGCGCATCCTGAACGGGTAAGAACACTGGTGCTGGCTAACCCGGGTTATTATAAAATATCGGAGGAGAATTTTGCAGTACATGTTGCCAACCTGCGGGTACGGCTTGGCTTAACAGACCTGCAGCTACTGGATACGCTGACAAAAAAAATGGACGATGGCCGTGCCAGCGCCGCAGATTCTCTTGAGCTGGATAAGCTGGGGCGCCTCTCTTACATTTACAATAAAAGTATGCTGGACAGTCTGCTGAAAAAGATAAACGCCGGTAAACCAAACATAAAAATGCGGCAGCTGCTGATTCGGGACCTGTTCCGGGTGCACTATGATGTAAGCAAAACCCTGCCCCGTTACAAAGGCCCCATTCAGGTGATTGCCAGCCGGCAGGATGCGCTAGCCTTTTATGCCTATGACCTGAAGATCATACGCCCTTCTATTCAGCTGCACTGGATCCAGGAATCCGGCCATTTCCCCATGTTTGAGCAGGCAAAACCGTTTTATGACACTTTGTTTACGGTACTGAAGACCGTCCGCTAGTTTTTAGCGTTTATTTAACATCCGCGCAACATCAAATTCGCGGCTGCCTGTTCATTATCCACCGTCTTGGTGTAATTTTGTAAGGCTTGAGAACCCCCTATGCCCAAAACGCTTAAAACTTTCAAAAATGGACAAACAACAGCTACGCGACGCTTATAAATTATACTGGCTGGAGAATGGCAAACCACCTGTTTCCGTATATGCTTTTTGCAAGATGGTAAGCCTGCCGGAACCGGCTTTTTATGATCTTTACAGCTCCCTGGAAGCAGTGGAAAAAGATATATGGCTGGGTATTTTTGAAGATACTATTAACCAGCTGCAGGACGATGAGATCTACCGGAACTACTCCGCCCGCGAAAAGCTGCTCACTTTTTACTTTATGTGGGTGCAAAAGCTGAAAGCCGACCGTAGCTACATTCTGCTGCAGCAGGACAAATTCCGCTTCCCTGTCTTACACCAGGGCCAGCTGGAAACCTTTAAAAAGGCCTTTTACAAATACGTGGAAGACCTGGTGAAAGAAGGTTACCAGACCAGCGAGATCAAGGAACGCAAATACATTTCCGACCAATACGTACATGGCTTCTGGGTACAGGCGCTGTTTGTGCTCCGCTACTGGATCAACGACAGCAGCGAGCGTTTTGAAATGACGGATGCCGCTATTGAAAAGGCTGTTCACCTGAGCTTCCAGCTGATTGCTTCCAATACGCTGGATAGCCTGTTTGATTTTGGCAAATTTATGTTCACGGGAAAATGAATTGATTTACGATTTTAGATTTGATTGAAGCGGATTATTTTGGGGACCATAAAATAAAAGTCCTGTTCATACGTCAATCAGGTAAGATCGTATTCCTGAAATACTTCTTGTGATGCCAGAGAGCTGTTCTTGTGGCCAGCTAATCGTAAATCTAAAACCTGATTGAACTATAAAAAGTAACGATGTACATTTTAGAAGATCTAAAATCGTAGATCGTAAATCTAAAATCAAAAGATGAAGGAACAATCCAATATCCCGACCGGCAAAGTGGAAAGGGCTGGACGTTTTATAACCACGGGATTAAAAGTAGGCTCCAATTATTTAAAGCACTATACCAAAAAGCTCATAGATCCTTCTATCAGCAAGGAAGAGCTGCATGCGGATAATGCGGAAGATATTTACGATACCCTTAGCCAGCTGAAAGGCAGCGCCTTAAAGGTAGCGCAAATGTTAAGCATGGATAAAGGCATGCTGCCCAAGGCTTACACAGATATGTTTGCCATGTCGCAGTACAGCGCCCCGCCCCTTTCGGGGCCGC
Organism: Chitinophaga sp. GbtcB8; assembly: GCF_019091455.1. Taxonomy (GTDB): domain Bacteria; phylum Bacteroidota; class Bacteroidia; order Chitinophagales; family Chitinophagaceae; genus Chitinophaga. The sequence continues at coordinate 25,972 of NZ_JAGXJN010000011.1, read as the reverse complement.
TGGTAGTGAACACTTTTGTAAAAACGCTGGGCAAATCACCCTCACAGCTATACGATAAGTTTGACCTGCATGCTTCCAACGCCGCCTCCATTGGGCAGGTGCACAAAGCCTGGAAAAATGGCCAGCAGCTGGCTATTAAGATCCAGTACCCCGGTGTGGCCAACAGCGTAAAATCCGATCTGCGCATTGTAAAACCATTTGCCGTGCGCATTGTGGGCATGAGCGAGGTGGATATGGACAAATACTTTGACGAGATCGAAACCAAGCTGCTGGAAGAAACCGATTACCAGCTGGAGCTGCGCCGTTCCGTAGAGCTGTCGGCCCTTTGCGCGCATATTCCCAACCTGGTATTTCCCCGCTATTACCCGGAGCTTTCCTCTGACCGTATTATTACCATGGACTGGCTGGAAGGTTTTCACCTGAAAGAGTTCCTGTTACGCAACCCTTCACAGGAGGTGCGCAATAGCATTGGACAGGCGCTGTGGGATTTTTATGATTTCCAGATGCACCAGCTGAAAAAAGTACATGCAGATCCACACCCAGGCAACTTCCTGATGCGGGATGATGGTACGGTAGGCATTTTTGACTTTGGCTGCATAAAGGAGATACCGGAGGATTTTTATACCAACTATTTTATGCTGGTAGATAAAACCATCCTGCAGGATGAAGCCAAACGGATGCAGATCTACATGAACCTGGAAATGATCCACCCATCTGATACGGATAAGGAAATTGCATTTTACTCCGGGCTTTTCCAGAAAATGATAGATCTGCTTACGCTGCCTTTTACCGTAACCAGCTTTGACTTTGGCAATGAAAAGTATTTCCAGGAAATATATGCGTATATGGATTATGTATACAACCTGAAAGAGGTACGCGATTCCAAGGTAGCACGCGGCTCCCGCCACTCGTTGTATGTGAACCGTACCTACTTTGGCCTGTATTCCATATTAAGCGGTCTGAAGGCAGAAATATACACCGGCGCAGGCCGTTTTAAAACGCTGCTGCAGTAAGCAGGGTTACTACCTGCTGCTGCTGTTATGTGCATGCTGCAAAAAGCAGGTAAAATACATTTGCAACATTGTTTCATTTTTATTTACCTTCGCTTTATGGAGCATGAACACACATTAGACGTTATTATCATCGGCGGCTGCTATGCCGGGCTTTCTGCAGCTATGGCCCTTGGCCGTGCGCTGCGGCAGGTATTGATCATTGACAGCGGCAAGCCCTGTAACCGGCAAACACCGCATTCCCATAACTTTCTTACGCAGGATGGCGCTACACCGGCTGCCATAGCAGCTCTTGGCAGGGAGCAGGTGCTGGCTTACCCTACTGTTCAGCTGAAACAGGGAATAGTAGTGAACGCTGTGCAGCAGCAGAATGCTTTTACAGTAACAACAGCAACAGGTGAGCAATTTACTGCTGCAAAATTATTACTCGCCACAGGTGTACAGGACATTTTGCCGCCCATTCCCGGTTTTGCGGAGTGCTGGGGCATTTCCATACTGCACTGTCCCTATTGCCATGGTTATGAGGTAAAACACCTGCCTACCGGTGTATTGCTTAACGGGGATATGGCATTTGAGTTTGGCAGGATGATCCACCACTGGACTAAACAGCTTACCCTTTTTACCAATGGCCCATCTACCTTAAACGATGAGCAAAAGGCGCAGCTAAAGGCCTGGAATATACCTGTAGAGGAACAACCTATTACAAACATCATTCATGAAAAAGGCTACCTGCAAACCATTCAATTGCAGGATGGCAGCGCACATCCGCTAACAGCGCTCTACACCAGGCCGGCCACGCCACAGCAGGATATTGTTCAGTCACTGGGCTGCGCGCTCAATGAAAGCGGCTATGTTGTAATTGATGATTTTCAGCAAACCACCGTACCCGGCGTGTATGCAGCAGGCGACAATACCACCATGTTCCGCGCAGTAAGTGTTGCAGTGGCAGCCGGTACCAAAGCCGGTGCTATGATGAATAAAACATTGATAGAAGAAGGCAGGTAATAGTTACTCTGCCTTTAAGCTCTTAACCGGGTTGGTAAGCGCAGCTTTAATGGATTGAAAGCTGATGGTGGCCAATGCAATGGTTATTACCAGCATACCGGCCAGTGCAAACATCCACCAGCTGACGTTTACACGGTACTCAAAATCCTGCAGCCACTTGCTCATAGCCCACCATGCAATGGGTGATGCCAGCAATACGGCTATCAGCACCAGCTTCACAAAATCTTGGGATATTAAGGCCGTTACCTGGGCTACAGAAGCCCCCAGCACCTTGCGGATGCTGATCTCTTTGCTGCGCTGCTCCGCCATATAAGCAGATAATGCAAACAATCCTAAACAGGCTATAATAATGGCCAGTATGGAAAAGCAGGTAAATATGCGGCCGGTACGCTGCACATCATCATACATCTGTGCAAAACGTTCGTCCAGGAAATTATAACGGAACGGCTGGTTAGGGGCAAAACTTTTCCATACACCGGTGATGGCGCTGATCATCTTTGTCATATCAGCCGTATTTACTTTTACAGATACAATAGTAGGGCTGTTACCCAGCGACATACAAAGCCCTTCCACCTTGCTGCGCATGGATTCAAAATTGAAATCCTCCACAATCCCGATCACCTGGAAGCTGTTACCACCACCGTTCATAATGCGCTGGCCAAGCGGGTCTTCTTTCCCGAATAATTTTTTTGCCAGCGTTTGATTGAGGATAACGGCCTGTGAATCCGTAGGCATGTCTTTAGAAAAATTACGGCCGGCCACCAGGTGCATACCCATCGTAGCCAGGTAATCATGATCCACCTGCCAGAACTGCCCGAACTCCGGCATATCGATCTTGCTTCTGCCATCTTTCCAGAGGCTGTTACCATTACGTTTGGTATTGGAAACCGGTAAAAAGTCGCTTACGGCCACATGCGCTACATGGGGCAGCCGCTGCAGCTCACTCTTAAAGGTTTGCACCTTATCACCCAGGGTATGCGCACCCTGTATCATCACTACCTGCTCTTTATCAAAACCTATCTTACGGTGAAGGATAAACTGCATCTGCCGGTAAATAACTACCGTACCAATAATAAGGATAATAGATGTGGCAAACTGGAACACTACCAGGATGCTTCTTAGATTGGAATTTTTAGTGCCGCGGCTAATACTGCCCTTCAATACCTGCATAGGCTGAAAGGATGAAAGATAAAACGAGGGGTAAATACCTGCCAGCAGGCCAATGACCACAGCAGCCACCAACAGCGCAGGTACCAGCCACAGCTCATGCCAGGGAAATACCAGCGTTTGGGCCGACAATTGATTGAAATAAGGCAGCAGCGCCCAGGCCAGCATGCTGCCCAATATAACAGACAGGAAACTGAATAAAAAAGATTCTGTAAGGAACTGTTGCACCAGGCTGCTGCGGAATGCACCGATCGTTTTTTTCAAACCCACTTCTTTAGCGCGGTTGGCTGACCTGGCAGTGGAAAGGTTAATGAAATTTATACAGGCTATCAACAGTATGAAACAGGCAACAGCACCAAACAGCCATATAAAACGGATATCGCCGCGGTTGTGTACATTATCATGAATATCATTAGAGTACAGGTGTATATCACTTACCGGTTGCAGGTTTATCCGCAGCTCCAGGCTTTTACCCAGGCGTTCCAGGTCCTTATTACCGGCCTCCCTCATGATAGGGATATAATACTTCTGCAGGATATTATCGCAGATCCTTTTCCCCAGCTTTTGAGCATCTGTACCGGGGCGCAGCCGCACATAGTTATCATAGTTGCTGGACATCCAGTTAGTTTGCTCCCCGTTCCAGAACGCAACGCCGGAAAGGGTTAACAGGAAATTATACTGCAAATGGGAGGTGGAGGGTAGGTCTTTCATTACGCCCGTTATGCGGTAAGCGTAGTTACTATTATCATTCAGCAGCATCACCTTTCCGATAGGATCTTCATGCGGGAAATATTTTGCTGCCATCCGCTGGGAGATCACCATGGTCTTTGGCTCATCCAATACATGCGCAGCGTCTCCGGCTACCATAGGCCATTGAAATATGTTCAGCAGCTGCTGATCTATATAAACGAAACCTTCTTCGAATGTATTTTCAACTTTATCGGCCCGCCGCAGCTGGTTGCTGCCAGCACCGGTAAACAGGCGGTTGGACATTAAACGCCCTGCTTCCTCAATCTCCGGGAAATCATCTTTTAAAGAACGGGCGAACGGCGCCGGGAAGGATACGCCTTTTTCATCCACCCCATTGTCAATGGATTCACCTATTACCCGGTAAATGCGGTCAGCATTGGGATAGGAACGGTCATAGCTCAGCTCATGCCTTATGTACAACGTGATCAGCAAACAGGCTGCAATACTTAATGCAAACCCGCCGATCTTGATAGCGGTGTACATCTTTTGCTTCAATAATTGTCGTACGGCAATTTTAAAGTAGTTCTTCAGCATGGAAAGACATTTAACACCGCATTGCACAAAGTAAATGCCTGCCTGTGCCCTACCTGAAAACCAATACATTAAGAGGCCGGGAGCATAGGAAGCTGTCCGTTTCCGGACAGGCAATGTCCGGTATTTAAAGGTTATACCCTTCCCATCAGCGGGTCTGTAAAGCTGGGCTTACCGGTTTCCACACGGCCGGCATATCTTATTTCAAAATTTTCATGCCCTTTTATTTGTACGCTGCAATCGTACCAGCCATGGCTTTTATTAAGATCCTGCAATGTGGTTTTTGTTTGTCCCGGCGCCAGCTCCAAGGTGCGTGTACCGGTTTTATAGGCATTATCAATTATATTAACGGTATATTTTTCCTTACTGCTGTTTTGCAGATGCAGGGTTACATTTCCTGTGAGCTTACCCGCCGCCTGCTGGTACTGGCAGCTTACCTGTAATAAGGGGTCCTGGCTGTTACCGCCGAATTCCCGGAAGAAACCATTGGGCCCATGTACCTGCAGGTGATACTGCCCGTTCTCAAAATCTTCCAGGGGCCAGGTATCCTGCAGCTGCCCGCCGGCCACTACGCCGTAAGACCATACCCGCATATCTTCGGTTTTATATTTACCAGGCGCATAAACCAGGAAAGGTGCGCCGGCAGCCTTTTTACCAAACACTTCCTGTTTGGCGGCAAGGTGAATAACGAATGATCTTTTATCCCCGCTCAGCTGTCCTTCCACATACAGCTCATACGGCAATACACAGGCATGACGAATGCCTTTTTCCTGCTGCATGCTGTCTATCAGCAAAGGGTTGCGTTTCACCTGCGCTATATCATCGGCGGTAAATGATCTGTAACCCTGCGGTAATTCTTTGAACTGCGCCTTATGTACACTTTCAATAAATGCATCTTTTTCTACCACGGCAGGCAGCTCTATTTTTTCGCCGTTATATGGGCGGAATACTGACGACAGGTCTCCGCACACCGTGCGCCGCCAGCTGCTGATATTTGATTCTATTACGGCTTTGCCGGTTTTGTGTTGCAGGAATTTTTCCAGGAACTGCAAAGAGGATGTATGATCAAATACCTGTGAATTTACCCATCCTCCGCGGCTCCAGGGCGAAGCAACTACCATGGGTACACGATAACCTAACCCAATGGGGCTTTCACGTTTATGCTCCTGCGGCAGATAGGTTTTGCGCTGCTCCTGTTCCATGCTTACAAACTCCACACCTGCATCTGCTCCCTGGGAAACCTTACCACTGGCAGGGTTCTGCGGGTTGGGCGCTACAAATGGCGGCACGTGATCAAAGTAACCGTCGTTCTCATCATAGGTAAGCACAAAAATGGTTTTCTTCCATACTTCCGGGTTTTGCGTAAGAATGTCCATTACTTCAGATACATACCAGGCGCCATTCCAGGCGGCGCCGGGATGATCTGAAAAGTTTTCCGGCGCTACCAGCCAGGATACGGTGGGCAAAACACCGTTCTTCACATCTTCCCGGAACTGGTACAGCACATCGCCTTTGGGCACGGTCACTTCCCGGGCAGTATCGCCATCCTGGTAGCTAAGTGTGGTGAGCTCTCCAAAATGCGGGTCTTTATGATTGGCGCAAAATGCTTTCTCATGCAGGTTTTTATCGTGCTGCGAAAGCTGCGCGTATTTTTCGCGGGTGTATAGTTTTTGATCTGCCTGCACTCTTTGCAGGGTGGCCTTTTTTTCTTTCAGCTGTTTTTCCAACGCCGTATGGTTAGCGTCTGTAGCGGGTAATGCAGCCAGCTGTTTTTCCAGCTCAGTTATTTCAGCCGGTAATGTGGCGATACTTTTTTCCAGGTAAGTAATGTAGCGGTCAGAGAGCTTTACATTATACTGTGTAAAGAACTCAATGGGATTGTCTGTGAAGTTAGCCAGCCACGCATCTTTTTCGCCGGTAAAACCGCCATCCACGCTAATATCGTTCTGGTAAATTTTCCAGGAAATACCACTTTCCTCCAGCCTTTCCGGGTAGGTTTTATAATTCACCATGCTGTCATAATCCGCTTCCTCATTCCATACCAGCGCATTGGACTGGCTGTTCTGTTCTGCGCGGACAGTACCGGTCCAGAAGTATAAACGGTTAGGCGTAGTACCGGTAAGGGAAGAGCAGAAGTGCTGGTCGCACACCGTAAAAGCATCTGCCAATGCGTAATAAAAGGGAATATCCTGCCGGGTATAATACCCCATGGTCAGCGGCATCTTTGCATATTCAGTGTGCCCGGATTGTTTTGCATCCAGCCATTTATCGTACTTGCCATTGTTGCGGGCATCCACCTGGTTGCTCCATGCATGTGGCAAAGAGCCCATCCAGGTAACCTTTGTATCTTTTATATCCAAACGGAAAGGGGCATACGTTTCACCGGCAGCATTGGTTTGCAGCCATACCGGTTTTTTATCGGGCAGGTTTATAGCACGGGGATCATTAAAGCCACGTACGCCCTGCAGGCTGCCAAAGCAGTGATCAAAGGTGCGGTTCTCCTGCATCAGGAATACAATATGTTCTGCATCCAGGAAAGTAGTGCCGGGCGCGGGGTTAATGGCTAATGCTTTCTGTACGGAAGCGGGCAATGTGGCAAAACCGGCTGCACCGGAAAGCAGCGCAGCCTTTTTAATAAAATCCCTTCTGGAATCCATAGCGGTACATAATTGTTATGCTATAAAAGTATAGAACATATTATAAATCAGTACCGTCATTTTAGATTTAAAGAGAAAATAATATGGGTTAATGCTCCTTCGGCTGTGTCATGCTGAACCAGTTACCACAGCCATCCGACATAATACATTCTATACCGTAGAACTGTTCTTTGGGAGCTGACTTAAACTCCACGCCCTTTGCTTTCAGCTCTTCATACGTAGCATAACAGTCCGGTGTGTAAAATACCCCGGCGCCCATTAAGCCTTTTTCCAGTAATAAACGGATGGCCGCCTGTGCATCAGGCTCTAAACCTACTACCGGCATCAGGATGATCTCCAGGTCCGGCTGTTCCGGCGTGTTCAGGGTTAACCAGCGGAAACCACCGGCAGGCGGCTGTTCCTCACTACCGTCCTCACAGGCGGTATCGCCCATTACTACATCGGTATTTACCTTAAAGCCCAGCTTATTCACATAAAAATCGTAGGCTTTGTCCTGGTTCAGCACAAACAGGGAGGTGTGCGACATTTTTGTGATCATAACAGTTGTATTTTATACAGGCAAAACTATAATGCGGCGGGGGAATACAGTTCTTGGATCTTGCTTTATTGCCGGTTCAGCTTATACCCTTCAATAAAACAATGCGGAATAAAAGTACGGGGTTGTGCTTTGGCCTGTTGCTGCTGTACAATGCGCAGGTTGCGGTAATGCTGCGGGCCTATGCCGGTTTCTTTTTTAAACAGGGTGCTGAATGAGCCTATGCTTTCAAACCCAACGCTGGTGCATATTTCGCTTACACTTAGCCCCTCTTGTGCCAGCAGGTCCCGGGCTTTATCCATACGCCGCCGGGTAAGGTAGCGGTGCGGGGTGCTGCGGTAAATGCGGGTGAACAAACGGTGAAAATGAAAGCGCGACAAAAACGCCTGTCCTGAAATTTCCCCCAGGTCAATGGACTCATGGTAATGCTCATCCATGAACAGCTTGGCGGCAACAATACGCTGATAGATATCTTCAGGAAGCTGCATAAAAAGGTTTGTTATTCAAATGTAACGATTGGGCTGCATTTTTTAACAGAGGGGTATGCTAAACAACTGTAACTGATTTTTGTTATATTCAATGCCGGTTCTGTAGCAGTGAATGTCCAATCAAACCTTTTCAAAATCCATGCAGGAATTTATTCTTTTGATCTGGCAGGATGATACCCTGCTTTCTGATGATCAGCAGCAGGCGCGCAGCCAGCAGCTTAGCCGCTGGATCCGGGACCTTTCACAGCAACAGCTGTTTGTTACTGCGCACACTTTCTGGGACTATGGGTATACGGTTACCGGCGAGGCTGACAGGCCGTTGCGGAACATTAACCCTATCAGGGGCCATATGCAGATCAGCGGTTACATGATCATACTGGCAAAAAGCATCCAGGAAGCCACCTCACTGGCTAAGGCGTACCCGGGTATTAATTTTGGTGCGGAAGTAGAAGTACGGGAGCTGCGGTAATTTCGTATATTTAAATAACCATGAACCTGGACGCATACATATACCTGCAACAAGTGCGCGCCATTGCGCTGGCCTTACCCGGTGTAACGGAAGCTCCCTGCCATGGAACACCAGGCTTTTGGGTGCATAAAAAGCTGCTGGGCCGTATCAAGGAAGATGGCGAAACCCTGGCCATCCGCACCCAGGAGCGGGAAAAGTGGATGGAAGCTGCCCCCGATATCTTTTTCATTACGGATCATTACCAGAACTACCCCATGATGCTCATCCACCTGGCCAAAGTGGATCAAAAAGACCTGGCCGGTCTTTTCCTGGCTGCCTGGAAAGAACGGGCGCCTAAAAAGCTGCTGCAGACGTATGAAGAATCAGCTAAAAAGCAAAAAAAGTCTTAGCCGTTCCCACTTCCCTGCCTATCCCCAAACTTTTCACATTCCCTGCTTTTACTTTATCTTAATGCTGCTAAACAGCTTCCTTCATGAACCGGAGAACTTTTCTGACCAATACTGCCCTGATGGGCGCCGCCCTACCCTTGTCTTTGACTGCCCGGCCGCATACGCCGGAGCAGGATGATACTTTTGTGATCAATGCCGGTATTGGCGGTAACAATACCCAGGACCTGCTGAACCGCCTGGAAAAAGATTGCCTCTCCCACCAGCCGGAGCTCACTGTTCTGATGGCAGGCACGAACGACAGTATGAACCATGAAAAATACATTCCTTTAGAACAATATAAAGCCAACCTTACGGAGCTGGTACAACGCATTGGCAACAGCGGCAGCAAGGTGCTTTTAATGACCATTCTGCCCTTTTATACGCCTTACCTGCTAACCCGCCATCCGGCTTCCTTTTTTGCCAATGAAACGCCGGATGAGCGGCGCATGGCCATTAACAATGCCATCCGGGAAGTAGCGGCCGCGCAAGGGGCTACCCTGCTGGAGCTGGGCGCAGTGTTTGAAAAGATAGGTCAGGTGGGAACCGATAAAGCAGCGCTGCTGCGGAATGAGGTCAACAGCCGTAGTAAAGATGGGGTGCACCCTACAGCAGATGGTTACCGCTTTATAGCGCTGGCCGTGTATGATTGTATCACCTACAAACAGCTGCCGGCAAAGCGGGTGGTGTGTTTGGGAGATAGCATCACACAGGGTTCCGGCGGTACGGAAGCAGAAAGCTACCCCGCTAACCTGGGGAAATTATTGCAATAAGAAATTAGGAGTGGCGCCCGCTAGAACAGCGGTACCGGCGTTACAGGTGTCTTCTTGTGTTTTCCGTCTATCCACTTATTCAGCTTATAGCTCAGATATGCAGACCCGGTGCCTATCACCGCACCTACGAGCACATCACTGGGATAATGCCGGCCCAGGTACATGCGGGAATACCCAACAGCGCCTGCCCAGGCAAATGAAGGTGCTATTACATACCATTTGGGATATTCAAGGCTAAGCGCCGCCGCACAGGCAAACGCAGTAGATGTATGACCAGAGGGGAAAGAAGGGCTATTATCTGTTTGGGCCGTTAACAGCTCAGGGTGATTCATAAAAGGCCGGTTACGGCGGAATGCATTCTTCATAGCGGTAGTAGCGCCAAAACTTATTGCCAGCGCACCTACAGTAGTCCAGCCATTCTGGATGGTGATTTTATTGCCGGTAGCATACCCTATTACCAGCTGGCTAATGGGCAAGGCGGCAGAAACGGTATACATGCTGTTGCTGACACCGTTCATAAAACCGTCAAATTCATCGTCACGGTTGTAGTTAATAGTCCTTAGCAATTTGTAGTCAAGACCTTGCGCTTTCACCTCAGGCCGGTAGGCAAATACTAACAGCGACAGCAGTAGGACACGTACAATTCTCTCCACGGAATGTTTTTTATGAGTACTGATAACGAATTACATTGCAATCTAGTATGGGATTCTGGATAAAATCTGTAGGTTTTGGTCTACAAATACAGGATCATAGTCCACAACATTATGCGTCTCACTAAATATACCAAATATTTTGAAATCACCAAATCACACAGATATGGCAGGGGCCGCCCATAGGGCTTCTTAGCCTGAAAATCATTCGCTTATCAGTGCAAATACTCCTTATAAAAACTTGTTATATTTGAACTAAATACCCCTTCTAATGGCAAAACAGAAAACCCAGCCCACCGGTAGCAGCGTTACGGCCTTCCTGGATACCATAACCGATGAAAAAAAACGTACAGACAGCTATGCCATCCTGGAGCTGATGCAGCAGGCCACCGGTTATACACCCAAAATGTGGGGCACCGCGATTGTGGGCTTTGGCAGCTACCATTACAAATACGACAGCGGGCATGAGGGCGATGCACCTTTAACCGGCTTTTCGCCCCGCAAAGAGGCTTTTACTTTTTACCTGATGCTGGGCAGCTTTGATCATTCCCCCCTGCTGGAAAAGCTGGGCAAACACAAAACAGGCAAGGGCTGCCTGTACATCAAAAAGCTGGAGGATGTGGATACCAACGTGCTGAAAACAATGGTTACACAGGCCAGCAATGCCATGAAAGAAAAATACCCCGGTTCATTATAAGTGAGCGCCAACCTCCTCCAGGTATTCCATACTTCTTTTTTCTGCCGCGCTTTGTAAAATAATGCCGGCGGGATACAGCTCATCCCGCAAAACCCTGTACAGGTTTATGCTCCGGCGCAAGGCTTCCAGTAAGGATAAAGGTTTGTACTGCGGTACTGTGGCCATTAACCTGTCCAGGTCTGCGGGTGGTAAATTGGTCTCCAGCCGCCGCATACCCCGGGGCTGCAGCCCGTTGCGGACCTGCAATAGCGGGGCCAGTACCCGTGCCCGTAAAAAGGCCAGCATATCCATGGTTTCAAAATACTCCCCCCGCCCCAGTTTGGTGGCTCCGTAATGTACCCAGGTCCAGAAGCGATCTTCCAGCCACTGGTAGTCCGGGTAAGGCCAGGCAGCCGTAGTATTGCTGATGATGTTTGTTAGCTGCTGATCCTTTTCCAGCAGCACCACGGGGTTTTCTACACGGTGATGGAACTCCGGCAAGGTCAGGAATTTAATATCCACATGCAGCAGCGGATCATCGTACAAACAAATGAGCAAACGGGGCTCGCCCACATGCTCGCCGGTAAAGGCATTCAGCAGCTTGCCAAATTGCTGCGCATAAGCCAGCATTTGTGTTTTGTTACCGGCAACAGTGTCGCGGGTAACCAGCACCAGGTCCAGGTCAGAGAAGGCATCTATTTCATCTGTGATCCAGGAACCGGCTGCCGCCAGGCCAATTACGCGGGCATCCTCTTTCAGCATGGTTACTACCCGGTTAGCAAAGTCTTTTTGTATCATAACGAACCCAATTTAAAAAAAGACTTTTAATGCCAAACGCTAAAAGCTAAATGCTAAAAGCTGTTTATTAATTGCCTATTAGCCTGTCTACAGAAAAACGGCCGCCACCGGTAAGGATCAAAACCACGCACATCCCTATCACCAGCAGGTGATATTCAAATCCCTCCTGCCCGGCCGGCGCCTGTGCAAACCAGTTCATGAAAAAACCGCTTTTATAGTGCACCACTACAATCATCCCAATGAATAAACCCATGATGCCTACGGCAGCAATACGGGTGGCCAGGCCGCTTAGCAGCAGTAGTGTGCCGCCACATTCTACCAGTATTACCATGACCGCTGTAAAGGTCGACAGGCCGGTGGTTTGCGTGAGGTAATGCATTTCGCCGGATAATCCGGGGCCATTAAACCATCCGAATAATTTTTGTGCAGCATGGGGAAAAATAACCAGTCCTAACGTAAGGCGTAAAATAAGGCCGGGCCAGTTGTTATCTGTACTAAAAACCTGTTGGAACATAACTTTGTGCTTTAATTTTTATAGTGCAAAGTTGCAACGGGTAAGCACTTTAAAACATTGATCCAGGATAAAAAAAAGCATTGATAAATATCACGGTCCCCTATTCCATTTAACGGTTGCTTTCCACCACTTGTTAATCAGCAGCAGCCAATTACGCAATGGTGGCTGGCCGGCACAGCAATATGCTATAATTTGCCCCTGTATATTATTTGACCCCAAAAATTCCCTAATGAAAAATTTGCTACTAACCCTGTTACTGGCCATTTCTGTCATGTCGTTCAGCAGCTGTTATTCCTACCGTATTGCTACCAAAAACCAGGAAGGTTCAGAGATCACCAGGCTCACCGCGCATAGCTGGTTCTGGGGCCTGGTACAAAAGCCCAAACAGCTTAGCACTCCTAATTGCGACAGCCTGAATATCTATGGCATGTCGGAGGTGCGGGTTAAGACCAACCTGGGTTATGCGCTTGTTACAGTAGTGTCCCTGGGCATTTACTGCCCGGTAAAGGTGGAATACCGCTGTGGTAAACCTTGTCCTAAAAACGGCCGGTTATGAGCATGAAAATTTTCAAAACCAACAATACCGAATGGGAGAACCGGCATGAAACCTTTGCCCATACCATCCAGAACCTGTATGAACTGGGCAATGGCAGCGGTACGGCGCTGGATACGTATAATGCGGCCACCAAAGGTTTTCAGCAGCTGATACAGGAAGCCATTAATAATAACAGCGCTTTACGCGGGTTAGGCGCGGGCTGGTCATTTACCCCTATTGCCGCTACCAATGGTATTATACTGGATACAAAGGCGCTGAACACGGTGTTTGAAATTTCACCGGCCAGTGTTACGGCGGCGTATAAAGGCGATCCGTCAAAACTTTTCCTGGCGCAATGCGGCACCGCCATATGGGAGCTGTCCGCATATCTGAAAGAGCGGGGGCTTTCCCTGAAAACATCCGGCGCCAGCAACGGGCAAACCATTGCGGGCGCTATATCCACCGGCTTACATGGATCAGCCTTTGATGTAGGCGCGGTGCAGGATGTGGTAACAGGCCTGCACCTCATACTGGCGCCGGACCGTCACATATGGCTGGAGCGCAGCACCAATCCCGTGGTATCAGATAGCTTTATTGCTTTACTGGATGCAGAGCTGGTACGGGATGATGAGCTGTTTAATGCTGCGCTGGTGAGCTTTGGCAGCTTTGGCATTATTCACGGGGTAATGATCGAAACAGAACCACTCTTCCTGCTGGAAGCCCATCTTGAATGCAGGCCTTTGGATGCCGCTTTACGCAGCTGGATGCAAACACTGGATTTTTCCAAAGCTACGCTGCCGGCTGGGAATGAGCGCCCTTACCATTTCCAGGTGATCATTAACCCGTATAACTTAAAGAAAGGCGCTTATGTTACCAGCATGTATAAAAGGCCCTACCACGCTGGTTATACCCCGCCGGTAAGCAATACACAGGGCATTGGCCCGGGCGATGATGCACCTTGTTTTATAGGCAAGCTCACAAATGCCATACCCAGCACCGTGCCCCTGCTGGTAAATAATTTACTGGCAGGCGCACTAACACCCTACAAAAATCAGCAGGGCATTTTAGGGGAAATATTCTCTAATACCGACCTGCATGGCAAATTGCTGAGCGCTGCTGTTGGTATACCAATTGAGCATGTGAATACAGTTATAGACCTGTTACTGGCGCTTAATAATTCCAAGGGCCCCTTTGCAGGGCTTTTTGCTTTCCGGTTCATAAAACAGTCCGGCGCTTTGCTGGCCTTTACACGATTCCCTTACACCTGTGTAGTGGAGCTGGATGCAGCCTTTTCCAAAACCACCTATTCTTTTTACAAAGCAGTATGGAAAGAGCTGGAAAAACAGCATATACCTTTCACCTTTCACTGGGGCAAGGTAAATGAGCTTACGCCTAAACGTATGAAAAAAATGTACGGCGACCGGCTGGATGCCTGGGTAAAAGCCAGGAACCAGCTATTAAAGCCGGATGTTAAAAAAGTATTTACCAATACTATTATGGAGCAATGGGGATTGTGATCCTTATTGATGTGCGTAGGATTCCAGCTGTGTTTCCAGCATTTTTTTATAATACCGGAAACGGATGTCACTCAGCTCCCCGGCCACTTTCACGGCCAGATCATACAGCCCGTTCAGCTCATCATTCTGGAAACTATTGTCTTTGAAATAGGTATAACGGGTATCTATAAACGCCAATATCTTATTGTACAGGTCACCGGGTGTTTCCGGGGTGATCACCTGTTCATTAATAAGCGCCTGCAAGGCTCTTTTAAATTCCCATTCATAGTTGTTACGTAGCTGTTCTACAGCTGCATTCACCTGCCCCAGGGTAAGGTTGCCGTCATAAAAGGGCTGCAGCGTAGTGTTGATCTTATGCACAATTTCCAGGTATGCATCATTCCGTTTGCCAAATGCCTGGAACTGCCGGTACTGCGCCAGCACATGCTCTTTTTGGCCATTGGCATGGGTATAAAAAAAGCTGAAGGCCTCTTTATCCAGCTGCGCCTGCTGCACTTTTAATTGTTCGATCTCTTTTTCCAGCCGGGTTATAATGCTGTCGCAATCCTGGTGGGTATACTTGGCGCCGTCAAAGTCAAAGCTGGTAACATCCAGCCGTTTTTCCTTAATAGCTCTTAAAATGGCCAGGTCGTTCTCATTGGTGGTAATAGAAGCCTGGATCTGCCCGTTCTCCTCGCTGAACAGCGTTTCAAAGCCGCCTGGTTGCGGCGTGTATTCATTAGTGTTAAGATCCCATTCTGTTACGTTAATATAACGGCTGTCATAAAAACCTTTGTAGGCAGCCGGCAGGCGGTAAGTTTCCTGCTGTTCTGCATGCCAGGTATCAAACTCCCGGTCATCGTAGTGTTTTATTTCACCTTCCATAGGCACTGCGTGGTACAGGTTAGCTGTCAGCTTTTCCTGCAGGGCCTCTGCATCACGGAACAGTACCCAGGCGCTGGTATCATCGGCCGGGGCATCCATGGCCACCTGCTCCAGGTGTACCTTACGTTCTTCCAGCGTAGGGTGGCTGGCCCATTGATTTTTATAATTGATCCTGGATTTGGAAAAAGAGCGGATGAACTGGTAGCTAATATCCGGCAGGCCCTGTTTCAGCGGCAGCTGGTGCTGGCTGGCCATGGAACGGAACACGGTAAGCTGGTTACGGAAAATATTACGGGCCACCTTTTTTTCACGCAGCCATTCATTGGCCGCATTAATGGCAGAGGTGTAGCACCCGCCGGCCACCTCTACCCTGCTCAGGGCTGTTACCAGGTTATTACCGCCTGCCACACTAGCCGCAATGGTATCTGCATGAAATTCCATTTCCCGGCTCAGGGCCAGGTAACTTTTGTTGATCAGCGTATACATGCCGCGCAGGATCCATTGGATGCCCTGCGCTATCTTGATGGTAATGTTGGCAAAAAGGGCCAGGTAGCTGTGCAGGTTACCCCAGGCCTGCAGGAAAGCCGTATAACCATTGTTATCATACAGCATGTTATAAATAATACGGTTAGTATTATACGTAAAGCTGCCCAGCTTCATACTGCGCTGGCTAAAGTGCCCAAACTCATGCGCCATTACGGCTTTAAACTCGCTGATGTTAATGCTGTTCACCAGCCCCAGGCCTATTTCCAGGTTCTTACGTACGGGCAGGAACATGCTCCAGAAGCTGGAATGATAAAATACACAGGCATTTACATCCGGCGACAGGAATATTTTTTTCGGGAAACGGGTATTGGTATCAGTGGTGAGCCGGCGTATGAAGGCAAAGAGCTGCGGCTGCTCTTCTTCTGTAACGGGAATGCGCGCGGCATTTTCATCCTTTGAAACCGCAAACATAAACTTCACCAGGAAGTACAGCACGGAAATACCTACACATACCAGCCCTCCGCCTAAAATGATAGTGATCAACTTAGGTAAATGCACTACTATCCAAATACCGGCATAACAGCAGGCAATGGCCAAACCCACGGCCACAGCCAATAACAGCACATAGGTGATTAAAAAAAGCAGGATAGCGATAATAACTTTAACGGCTTGTTGTCTGAATCCGGGTGATGGCGTTAACTTTTCCGGATAAACATGGGCCGGCGGCAATGGATATGACAATGAATTCATGGCACAGGTTGTAGTGTTGGCATTGGTAAATATTACACAACATAATAAAAAAAATCTATAAACCAAAGCAGCACATACCTTAATGGCATGTGCTGTGGATGTATGGTATGGGGATGAAAGGTCAGCTGATGGCAGGCGGCGGTACGGGAACGGTGGCCAGACGTGCTTTTTCCTTAGAGATCCTTCTGCCCCGGAAAAACAGGTACAGGTTAAAGAACAGCATGATCCCCAGGTAGATGCAAAATCCGCCTATTTTGGTGCTCAGTATTTCCAGCAGGCGGCGGTTGCTGGCAATGTCAACCGCAATGGTCATTACCCAAAAAGCAAAACCCAGGTTCAGCAGGTAAAAGCCGGTTTCAAACAGCTTATTGGTGGCGCCGGCAATTTCCGCCTTGCCGCCAAAAATGTCCAGCATGAACACTTTGCTGTTTTTGAACAGGGTATGCGCTACATACCAGGTTAATAAGATCACCACAGGCAGGTAAATTAAATAGGCCATGAAATTGTAAGAGGTTTGCATACAACTATATTTTAGAATGAGTAATAGATTGATCCCGTTTGCTGATAAAGTAAATGCCGGTCATGTTACAAAAATGGATGAGCGCCAGTGTAAGCAATATTTTGCCGGTCATGGCGGTAATGCTGCTCAGCAGCTCCGTCCAGGTGTGAATAGTATCCCAGGTGGTGAGCATCAGCGCGGCGTAGCCCAGGTTCAGCAGGTAATAACCCACCAGCAGTATCTTGTTTATAAAGTCTGTAAGCGCAGCATCCTGATGTAACAGGTTCAGGATGAACAGGCGCCCGTTGCGGTAAAAGATGAATCCTACACGCACTGTTACCAGGTAAGTTATGAGCAGGTAAATGATATAGGCAAGTGTGTTCATAAGTGCGAAAGTTCCTGACAAAGGTATTCCTGTTTTCCGAATTTTCAAAATTTTCTGAAAATTCATTAACAATTAATAGTTAATAGGGCAAGAAAGGATAGTGGGTAACTATTAGCCTTTAGCGGGTAGTGATTAGCTGTTAGTTGTTAGCTGTTAGCTGTTAGCGGGTAGCGGGTAGCGGGTAGCTGATAGCGGGTAGCTGATAGCGGGTAGCTGATAGCGAGTAGCTGATAGCGGGTAGCTGATAGCGGGTAGCTGATAGCGAGTAGCTGATAGCGAGTAGCTGATAGCGAGTAGCTGATAGCGGATGGCGGATAGCGGGTAGTAGTTAGCGGGTAGTAGTTAATGATTAGCTGTTAGGGATTAGCTATTAGCGGTCAGGTATTAAGCGCTAAGGACTAAGAGCTAAAAGCTAAAAGCTAACAGCTCTACAGATCCACCCACTTAACAGCCAATGCATATGCCATAATGGAAAACAGCGGTGCAAACACTACATCCGTAGTATAGTGGACATGCTGTACCAGCAGCAGCACTGCTACCAGGAATGTGCTGATACCTGCCAGGTAACGATCCTGCTTTTTTTCGCAGCCAAGGAAAATGAGGAAAAGTAAAGAGGTATGGCCGGAGAAGAACAGGTCTTTACTAATAGACTGCCCACCGTAAAATACACCGGTCAGCGGATCGGTTAAGGCTATCATATCCACGGGTGGCGCCAGGGGCACCAGGAAAATAGTAAGGCAGCGGGATACGCAAAGTAATATATATGCTGTAACAGAGGTCAGGAACAGCTTGGGCCGTGCTGTGGCTCTCACCACAAACAATACCATCATTCCCCATATAAGGATCATTATAGGGATTGAAACGTCAATTGCAGGTATGCTGGCCAGGATCCAGTCGTTCAGTACCGTACCATCCCGTTTTTCGATATACCGGAAAAAGGATGGGAAGGTTAAAAAAATGAGCACAAGTGTAATGCTGCCAGTGATCATTTTCTTTTTAAAACTCGTATTCTCCCATGAAATCTGCCAGCTCCTTCTCAGTAGTTGTATTTTTCCAACACGCATTTACTGATTACGGGTTTTGCTTTGTTCTTACTTACGGGGTGTAATTTTAATATAAATATACCAATAATAAAAATATGTTACGCTATCAGAGATAAAAATCTATGAGCGCACCAAAATAGGCATCCTGCCATCCTTCCACAATATCGGCATAAGCGTCGTCCGGGATATTGGTATGTTTTAATTCTGCCGAAGTGCCTTTCTTATCAGGATGCAGGATAATGGTTACAATAGAATCTTCCTCCTGCTCCCCGAAATACCATTGCTGCACGATCTTTTTATCTTCCACAAACTCCAGGTTGCGGCCGGCAATGCTCCCTTCCCACAGGGAAAATTCTGAGCCCGGCTCTGTACTCATTTCTGCCGGCTCCCCGCTCCAAAGCTGTATGGTGGCCGGGTTGGTGAGCGCCCGGTACACATCTTCCGGAGGTGCTGGTACTATAAAATGCTTTTTATAATCCTTCATAATCAGTGTAAACAATGATCTGTAATTATGCGCAAATGTATTCAAATTAATTACATTCTTAAACCCCTTGTAAATGAGGCGTGAAAGAGCAGGCCGGCCCACTATATTATTTTATGATTATTGCATTTAAAATATTTTTAATATTATTATCTTTACGAACTCATCTTTACACCTGATCCTATCATCTTATAAAACCGGGCATGAGACATTTTCTTACACAGGGGCATGTTAATGCGAGGTTCTATCTGACCCGTAAAAAAATCAATCTTAACAGATGAAACATATTTTTCACCTGCTTTTATGCTGCCTGGCCTTACCTGCCATATCGCAAAACCGCTACTACCCTTATGCAGAGGGAGCCAAATGGGGGCTTACCGATGAAAGCCTGGCAGTATTGGTAGCCCCCCAGTTTGATACCAGCTTCCGGTTTGTAGACAACAAATTTGCGATCGTACAAAAGAAGCAGCGCTACGGCCTTATAAGCCCGGATGGAAATATGATCCTCCCCTGTGATTATGAAGCCCTGAACTACTTTGGTATGAATGCAGGTACTGCACAATTACAGGGCAAATACCAGCTGCTGAATTTCACTACCGGCAAACCGGTATCCGCTTTTGTGTTTGACAAGCTGAATGATTACAACTACAAAGATGCTATTGTACTGCTGGTTACCCAGGCCGGTAAAAAGCATTTTTTAAACATCTTTACCGGGCAACCGCTCAACCAAAAAGGTTATGACGATGCTTCATTCCTGCGGGGCTACAATAACCGCGGGAAAATAAAAACCGGTAACAAATACGGCCTGATAGACCTCCGTACCGGCGCCATTGTGCTGCCCGCTAAATACGATAAGCTGGAAGATGCATGGCAGAACGGTAACAGAATACTGGTGGCCACCACCGGTAAGATTAATACATGGTTTGATGAGCAGGGTGTTGTAGTACCTCAGCCAAAAAAAGAAAAACCGGCCAAAAAAAAACCTAAAAAGGAAGAAGCTCCTGTTATGGAGGAAACAACGTTAATGGAGTCAACAGTTGCCATGGAAGGTACTGCAGACGGTCCTGAAATGAAAAAGGATATTTACATTTATAACCAGGGCAATAACAAGTGGAAGCTGACCCTTGAAAACCGCCCCCTGTACACCTCCGGAGAAACAGAGATCTTAAATACCTTTGACCTGAACGGCTATACGAATCTGCAAAAACTGAGTTATGACCCTTACAGCAGGGACGTGCCTTCCGTAACACTGAAAGCTGTAAAGAACGGGAAAGCAGGTATTATTAACCCTGCAGGAACAATATTGGCGCCTTTTCAATATGATGATATTATTTATACCGGCAGCTATTACAAAACCATCCGCAATAACAAGATAGGGATACTGAGCAGGAATCTGAACGAGATAACCCCGCCGGTGCTGCAGAACATTTACAACAGCGATCCTTACCTGCGCGCCTGGCTGGTAGAAATGCCCAATGGAAAAAAAGGATATATGGATATGAAAAGCGGTAAGATCTTTATTCCCGGTATACAGCTAACCAGTAATTAACCCTATGCATAGTATAATTCGGAGGGGAACTGCTACCCTGCTGCTATGGCTGTATGCCGCTATGGCGCTTGCACAGCAGACAACAATGCCTGAAGCGCTAAGCGGCAACTGGCTTAAAACAGATGGCAGCAACCAGTTTGTAATAGGGCTGTATAACGGCGTTGCCTGTTACCAGAACAATGTGTCCCTTATTACGGCCCTTACCGGAAGTAATGGTCACTGGCAAATAACCTTAGCCGGCAAGCGGCTGAGCCTTTCCCTGAAAGATGCCCATACCCTTATACTTACGGAGAACGGGCAGCCACAAACGTTAAAGCATATACGTACTTATAATTACGGGTACCAGCCCATACAGCAGCCTTTAAAACAGCCGTTGTTCCGGGTAGGCACGGCCACCGTAAAAGGTTACCTGCAGCTGCCGGCCACTGCCTCCAGGAACAAGCTGCAATACAACTATGTATTGATAAGCTATGAAAATGTGCTGACCGGCGAAACGGAGTACTTACCGGCCGACCTGGATAAAACAGGCCGCTTTAATATTACTTTTCCGCTGTATAAGCTGCAAAAATGTACGCTGATCTATAACCAGGATAAAATAGCTACCTTCCTGGCGCAACCCGGCAGCAGCCTACTGCTGGCCGTGAACCCGGACATTAAAGTAAGCAACCCCAACCCGGACTATGACCTGGTAGCGCAACGCGTAGCTGTCATGGGCGATGATGCAGACCTTAATAACCAGTACCAGCATTTTTTAACTTACCGCAGCGGGTTAAATGATACGGCTTATACACAGAACATAACTGCATTATCGCAGGTGTACTCACCTGCCAAAGTGCCACAGGTTGTCATTGATTATATAAAAGAGGAAGTGTTGTATGATTATGCCTGCAAACACTTATCCGATATGCGTAATGCAGACAGCGCCACAGCACAGCAGCTGTACCAGCGCTACCTGGTACCGGGATCACCTTACGCCGTGCTGCACGACAACTTTTACCAGCTGGCCGGTTATTATGCAGACCGGCTGCGGGAAAGCAGCCGCAGTAACGGTATGCGCTATTCCTTTTCCACAGATAAGATGGCGCAGCGCATTAATAACGATTACGGCCGCTTTCTTTCTCCGGAATTTATGCAGCCTTATAAAGCCATACAAAAAGATGGCGCCCTGCTGCGCAATATGAAGGATGAAGAAATTATTAAAACCTATTTCAACGGCGATAAAGATGCGGCCATTGCCTTCCGCTACCTGACCCGGAAAATACAGGATGAATTTTTTAAAGAGCAGCGCGATTCTGTGGCTTATGCAATGAATACTACTATCCTTAAAGACCCGGCAGCACATTTTGCCGCTAACCTGTACCAGCTGCTGCACAGCAGCTATTCGGATGATGATCTGCGGATCCCCTCTACCTACCGGCTGAATGTCTTTAAGGATGCCGCAGCAGCAAACAACATGCCCTGGTGGCTGGTGGACAGCCTTAACCGGCAGGAGGCCATTAAAACCGCCAGCGCCGGCCTGGCAGTAAAGCTGGACAGTACGCGCATCCGCGAAATTAATAACGAAGCTGACTGGCAGGCCGTGTTAAAAAGTTATCGCGGCAAAGTAGTGGTAATATCCATGTACAACCATTTCTTTCGAAAGGAGAATGCCAGCCTCGGCCTGTATAACCTGGAAAAACTGCAGGCCTTATACAAAGGAAAAAATGTGGTGTTCCTGAAATGTATTATACAACGGCAGCGTAGCGATAAAATGAAACAGCTGTTCGGCTACCTGCAGCTGATGGACAGCCGGCACCAGCTGCAAAATGTGCTGTACATTAACCGTAAGATCAGCGCTATGGCATTAATGGAAGAGTCTATTGAAGGTAATATGGGTATTTATGGCATTGCAGGGGAAGCGCATCACCCGGCCATTTTTGCAAAAAAATCCAGCTACAAAGAGCGGGACAATATAACTTTAACCACAGAGCTGAACGCAGTGCTGGCTGGCAAAGGACACTATTATGAAAGTGATGCCGCCGCTTATTTTATAAAGGATAAAAAGAACGAGGATTATGTTCCGGGCTACAGGAATGAAATGCTCAAAACCTGGACCCGCCGGGATTCCGCGGGTGCTTATGAAGTGTACACACCTAAAGCACCGGAAGTACCGGATTATGAAACAGGTGATTCTGTTTATAAGCAGGTGATCTTTATGGCAGATTCCTTCTTTGTAAGCGCCAGGATGGTATTACACAGGCAACCTGGCCGCAACCGCTTTTCTTATGCCGACAATTACGAGAAGGAAACAAAGTGGGAAGATGGGTATCGTTACGAGTTTAACAAACCCACTAAGCTGCTGCGGCTTTACAATAAGCAGAAAAAGCTACAGCGGCAATACCGGGTAATAATGATCAATACCGACATGATGGTATTGGAACGATTGTAGGCAGGCATTTAGCGTTTAGCGTTTGGCATTTAGCATTTAGTGTTTAGCGTATTAACAAAGGTTTTTTGTTCTTAAAGCCTATCACCAGCTGGCGGTAATCTTCTACCGGTTTAAAGCCGGTCAGCTTGGGCTGCCAGGGCGGCATATTTTTTATTACCCGGATGGCTTCCTGGTCAAAAGCATCGCCCTGGCCTGTTATAAGCTGTATGTTATCAGTAGCGCCATCGGGGGCTATCCTGAACCGGATCACTATTACATCTGCTACATCCTGTTGTACACCGGCGGGGTATACAAAGTTAGCCTGCAGGTATTTTTCAAGGTCCTGCGTCTGTGTGCCAAAGCCGGAAGGCCCGACGGGCAGCATATCACGTGAAAATTCTGCTGTGTTATCGGCAGCCTGCATATTATCTGTATAAAAATGGAAGACTTTTTCCAGCCTGGTCTTAATCCGTTTTCCATTGATCACGCCCGGTTGCCATAGGGGCATGCGGCGTAACAGGGCAATGGCCTGCTCATCACAACCATAACCCAGCTTTTTGGTGATGCGTATATCCCCTGCCCGCCCGTTTTCATCAATCACGAACTTAATAACTACGTTACCGCTGATATTACCTGCCTGCGCCGCTTTGGTAGTACGCAGGCCAGTGAGTATATACTGGTCAAAAGCCTGCTCACCGCCCGGGTAAGCGGCCAGCGTATCTTCAGAAACCTTTACGCCTTCCAGGGTAGTTTCCTGCGCTACGGAATGACCAGCCAGCGCCGCAATCAAATTAAATAAAATTAAAATACGTTTCATGCCGGCAAGATAGCAAAAATACCAGGTGTTTAAAATGAGAAGAGGTCCCCTTTTACAGGCGGACCTCTTTCTTATATACATGAAGGACAAATTTATTAGTAGCTCACTGCTTTACCGGCATTAACCTGGCCATTCCCGAAGAAACGGTCTTTACCAGGCGTACCATAATCGGTAGCGCTTTTGCGGAACAGCAGATCCACCAGTAAGGGATTAGCCAACCGGCCGTATTTGCCATAGATCAGCGCTGCAGCCGCAGAAACGTGAGGGGCAGCCATGCTGGTACCGGCAGACCAGGTATAGTAATACGTATCGGTAGCTTCGTCCCAGGCGCCAATGTTAAACACAAAGTCGAACACGTATTCCGGATTAACAACACCGCCTACATTTACGATAGTAGTATTAATAGGAATGCTGTAGTTACCGCCCGGTGCACCGTAAGAAATAAAGTTCTTACCGGAGTTGGTGAAAATGGAAGGACGGTACAAGGTAGTATCCTGGTTAATGCCCCAGCCCAGCGGGCCGTTGGAGGAAATGGACAGTACACCCAAACAGGCGGCAGGGTAAGTAATAAAGTTCTTTTCCACATCGTAGTTATATGCATCATTACCGGCAGCAGCTACTACGGTAGTGCCCAATAAGTTTGCATAGATGGTAGCACGGTTCATAGCAATTACCAGGTCCCTTACATCACGGTCATATACCACGGTATAATCATCGGAAGGATCATCTGGTGTGCCATTATCATCTACAAAAGTTCTGCGGGGCAGCTCGCCACCCAGGCTCATGTTGATCACATTGGCGCCATGATTTACGGCATAGAAGATACCATCAATAATACCGCTCCAGGGGCCGGAGCCATTATCATCCAATACTTTTACCAGCATCAGCTTTGCTTCCGGGGCCACGCCTACTACGCCGTAAGCATCGTCCAGTGCGGCAATAGTGCCGGCAACGTGGGTGCCATGGCTGAAACCTTCTGCGCCATGGTACTGTACTTCTTCACCTTCAATAAAACTGTGCGTTAAAATAATGTTGGGTTTAATTTCTGCATCGTTCAGCAGGAAACCGCCATCCAGTACAGCTACTTTTGCGCCACGGCCTTTGTAGCCTTTTTGCCAGGCTTGCGGTGCCTTAATGGATTGCAGATCCCATTGCAAAAAGCTGTAAGGATTATTGGCTAATGCATTGGATTTAGCCATAGGCCCTGCGGCAGCGGCATGCGCACCGGGTTTGTAAGATACTGAGGAACGATAAACTTTTGTGGGCAGGCGCCAGTTCATTACAATGTCTACCGCTACGGATTGTACCCCCGGGATCTTTCTTGCTTTTTCAGGGAAGCTGGGATCTGGGGTTTGTACATGAATTAATCCTAATTCCTTGATGGCTTCTTTGAGCTTAAATTTCTTAACGCCTAAGGCGGTTAAACCTTCTGAGATGGTTTCAAGCTTTGCGCCTTCCTGCGCAATTACAATGAAACCCCGGTCCTGTTGTTTTTTGGATTTGTCCAGTGACCCATTAATGATGTTGAGGTCTTTTTTACATGAGGCGACAACAATGAGCATCATAAGGGGTAAGACCAAACGCATAAGTTGATTTCTTTTCATAGCGAATAAAATTTAAATGAATAACGAAACGGATTTTGGAAATTAAAAACAGATTGCTACTATATATGTGTGCATGACTCTGGCTGCTACATAGGGCTAATTGAATGTACTTAAATATTTTAGATTAATCAACTTTATATAGGGGGTGCAGAAAAAATTAATATCCGCCGTAGGTAAGCGTATGAGGGATCTGCGGGTTTATGCAAAAAACCTGCCGGTAATTACCGGCAGGCAGGGTTATATGATCAGGAGAAATGGCGGCTAGTTATAGAACCATTTGTGCAAGGCCTTGTCCGAACGACCAGTTCTCGGCCGTTACTTCTGTAAGCACAATGAACACATCATCCATTGTAACCGGTGTGCGTGCAGCTATTTTTTCTGCAATGGAATGGTATAATGCTTTTTTCATTTCCACGGTACGGCCATGGCGGGCAGTGATCTCAATAAACACCAGGTTATTGCTGTGCGGCACGTTCATATAACCGGACCTGTATACCAGGTCGGTAAGGCGTATCCCCACGAGCAAGTACATGTTTTTTTCTTGAAGAGGGAGGCTCTACTTTTTATGCAGGTGTCCAGTTGTGTGG
>NZ_JAGXJN010000109.1 GCF_019091455.1 Chitinophaga sp. GbtcB8 | reverse complement strand
AAGGCTTGGGTATTACGGGTGTTGAATATGTAGCCCCCCGCAATATTACAGAAGAAAAGCTGGTAGCCATCTGGCAGGAAATATTAGGCCGTGAGCAGATCAGCGTAAAAGATAACTTCTTTGAAATAGGTGGCCATAGCCTGAAAGCCACCCGCCTGGCCAGCCAGGTGTATAAAACCTTTGAGGTGCAGCTGGCATTAAAAGAATTATTCAGTCACGCTGTATTGGAAGAACAGGCCCGCCTCATTGCCCAAAGCAATAAATCAACATTTATAAACATACCGGTTACAGGATCTAAACCTGCTTATGAGTTATCTGCCGCTCAGCGCCGCTTATGGGTG
>NZ_JAGXJN010000108.1 GCF_019091455.1 Chitinophaga sp. GbtcB8 | reverse complement strand
CCCTCTCACTCCATTAACAGACAAAGGAAAATCCGGCCATTCATTTATCGCTTCGTCGCCAACTGCCAAGACACTAAAATACCACTATAAGAATAAGAAAAAGATCGTCGATTTAGGAGTTGTTATTACAAGACACCAGTGTTCGGGTGTCGCTAAAGGTTAGCTCCATCTGTGCTGTTTTTAGAAGTATTTCCCAGAAAACGACTCAAGTTATTTTTAGTGCATTTTAGCCTAACATCTTGTAATGACACGCATTCTGTTATTGCTCCTTAAGGTACTCGAAAGGTACTCGTTACTTTAGGTTACTTGTCCTAGGAACACCAGTAATAAGAATCGATACCTCTTTGCTT
>NZ_JAGXJN010000107.1 GCF_019091455.1 Chitinophaga sp. GbtcB8 | reverse complement strand
CTGCGGCAGTTACGTCAGATCACCCTGGAAGCATATGACCACCAGGATGCGCCTTTTGAAAAAGTAGTGGAGGCAGTAGTAAGAGACCGTGATCTGAGCCGCCATCCGCTGTTCCAGGTGATGTTTATGCTACAGAACAATGAATCTGCAGGTATAACAGAACACCTGTTAGGCGAAGGAGTATCGCTGCATGCGGAACCTGTTGAAGGCAACAGTACAAAGTTTGATCTGAGCGTTGCGCTCAGTGCTTCAGCCGGGCTTAATATAGATATTACCTACAGCACTGACCTGTTTGAAGCCGGAACGGTTAGCCGGATGCTATCGCACTACGAACAATTATTGCAGGCAGTAGTAAG
>NZ_JAGXJN010000106.1 GCF_019091455.1 Chitinophaga sp. GbtcB8 | reverse complement strand
CGCGTCGACAGGGGCGAGTTCGGGCCCAGGTTCTTCCGCACCGACGCTTTGATGTCATTTATGGCGTCTCGGTCGATCTGCCGTTCGTCGGCCTGCTGAATGCCCTGGAGCTCCGAGACGTTCGAGAACAAGCCCGGAGTCTCCGTTTCGGTGCGCTCGAGTTCCGCGAGCTCGACATCGGCGAGAAATCCCCGCCATTCCTTCAGAGCGAGGCTCACAACCTCATTGAAGTGCCACAGAGCAAGTGTGCGAGGGCAGAAGAGGGTCAGCCAGAAGAGCTCCTTGTCGGAGGGCTTGCGGCGAATCGGGACTGCGTAGGCTGCACAGCCCGCCGCGTCCGCGATCTTCCTCACGTACGCCGCGGC
>NZ_JAGXJN010000105.1 GCF_019091455.1 Chitinophaga sp. GbtcB8 | reverse complement strand
CATGCACCTCACTGCGCAGCACCAGCGTATTTACAAAAAAACCGATCAGCCCTTCTACTTCCGCCTGCTGCCGGTTGGCTACCGGACTGCCTATACTTATATCCTCCTGACCACTGTAACGGTACAGCAGCACCTTAAACACTGATAACAGTGTCATAAACATGGTTACGCCTTCCTGGCGGGAAAGCAACTCCAGTGACGACTGTAAAGCAGCGGGCAAAACATAATGTATGGTTGCACCACGGCCGCTTTGCTGCGCCGGACGTACATGATCTGTAGGCAGCTCCAGCGCCTCAGCGCCACTTAATTGCTGCTGCCAGTAAGATAACTGCGCCGATAACAGCTCTCCTGAGATATAGCGGCGTTGCCATATTGCATA
>NZ_JAGXJN010000104.1 GCF_019091455.1 Chitinophaga sp. GbtcB8 | reverse complement strand
TATTACCACCATGATCGGCGGCCGCACCGGCCCCGCTGATGGCACCAGCGCTACCACGGTTACACCGGGTAAATGGAATATACAACGCATGTTGCAGGCCGCAGAAGCTTACCCCATGAACCTGGGATTTTTTGGTAAGGGCAACTGCGCTACCACCGCACCTTTGGAAGAGCAGGTGGAAGCAGGCGCTTTAGGCCTGAAGATCCATGAAGACTGGGGCGCTACGCCCGCAGTAATAGACGCTTCCCTGAAAGTAGCGGATAAGCTGGATGTGCAAATAGCTATACATACTGATACGCTGAATGAAGCCGGCTTCCTGGAAGATACCATGAACGCCATTAACGGCCGCGTGATCCACACCTTCCATACAGAAGGCGCCGG
>NZ_JAGXJN010000103.1 GCF_019091455.1 Chitinophaga sp. GbtcB8 | reverse complement strand
GGATATTTCCTGGCTGTAATTAATTTCAACAGGGAAGGAACACTATGAATATGCGTGATCTGCTGCTCATCGATAAAGGCTTCCAGCAACCCGGCAGATAACAGCAGCTCATTACTGATCATCGTTAAACGGGCTCCATTCAGCAACGCTATAAAGATCTGCTCCACAGATGCATCAAAAGAAAGGCCTGATAACTGAAGGATATTATCTTCCTGTGTAATGCCCAGATAACGGCTTTGAGAGCCGATATAGTTCACTACACTGCCATGTTCCACCATCACGCCTTTGGGATTACCGGTAGAACCTGAAGTATAGATCACATAAGACAGATCGTCCGGCTGCAGTGTACGGGGCAGGGCTGTTACAGGATAATCCGCAAGCTCCTCCCGGAATTGTGACAGCGCTGC
>NZ_JAGXJN010000102.1 GCF_019091455.1 Chitinophaga sp. GbtcB8 | reverse complement strand
AACAGGTGATCAACCGTCATGAGGTGCTGCGCAGTGTATTGAAAAGTGAGCATGATCAGCGCTGGCAGGAAGTATTGGACGCAGACAGCTGGCAACTAAATATAATAGACGCCTCTTCAGATGTAACAGCGCAGATAGGAGCGCTGATCCGCCAGCCGTTTGATCTGAGCCGTGATTATATGTTACGGGCAACGATAATAAACAGTGGTGAAAACGATCACCTGCTGGTGCTGGTGTTGCATCATATTGCAGCAGATGGCTGGTCTATGCCGGTACTGTTACGGGAGTTTGTTGCTTACTATCATAGTTACGAACAAGGCAGCGCAGCTATTTTACCCGTGCTGCCGGTTCAATATGCAGATTATGCAATATGGCAACGCCGCTATATCTCAGGAGAGCTGTTATCGGCGCAGTTA
>NZ_JAGXJN010000101.1 GCF_019091455.1 Chitinophaga sp. GbtcB8 | reverse complement strand
GTCGCATCCTTATAAAAGGTTTTGACTTCTGCTGTTCCAATCTTTCAAAGAACTTATGTTAATACCTGCGTACTAACAGTGGAAGATGATAAACGTTTAAAGGTTACATCATCTTAAATAAAGAACTTGTTTGGAGGATGTTCCTCCCTTTCTGGTGGAGGATATCGGAGTCGAACCGATGACCCTCTGCGTGCAAGGCAGATGCTCTAGCCAACTGAGCTAACCCCCCAGCTAAATCGTTTGTAGTCTTACGACTACTAACTGATGAAGTAGACCCGAGCAGATTTGAACTGCTGACCCCTACATTATCAGTGTAGTGCTCTAACCAGGCTGAGCTACGGATCTATAACCGGGTGATATCTGTAATGAAGGATATTCATTACGATGATCCAAAGAACTAATAAATTTAAAAGAAGGAACAACAGATACAGATAATGAAGCTCTAAAAAGGAGGTATTC
>NZ_JAGXJN010000100.1 GCF_019091455.1 Chitinophaga sp. GbtcB8 | reverse complement strand
ATATGGCAACGCCGTTACCTCGATGGGGATGGCCTGGCAACCGCATTGTCTTACTGGGAGGAGCGGTTATCCGGTTCCCAGTCGCTGGAGCTTCCCACAGATCATACACGCCCGGCACAGCAGAGTGGCCGTGGCGCTACCATACATTATGTTTTGCCCGCTGCTTTACAATCGTCGCTGGAGCTGCTTTCCCGTCAGGAAGGCGTGACCCTGTTCATGACCTTACTATCTGTATTTAAGGTACTGTTGTACCGTTACAGCGGTCAGCATGATATTAGTATAGGCGGCCCGGTAGCCAACCGCCAGCGTGCGGAAGTGGAAGGGCTGATCGGTTTTTTTGTAAATACGCTGGTGCTGCGCAGTGAGGTGCATGGTGAAATAAGTTACCGGGACTACCTGCGGCAGTTACGTCAGATCACCCTGGAAGCATATGACCACCAGGATGCGCCTTTTGAAAAAGTAGTGGAGGCAGT
>NZ_JAGXJN010000010.1 GCF_019091455.1 Chitinophaga sp. GbtcB8 | reverse complement strand
CTCCCCCCACGCGGAAACCCTAAACATAAATGGCCCAGGCAACGTGCACCCGGCATCTGCCCCCGCCAAAGGTCCTACCGCCTTCCAGTATCTTACCCCTGTAGGAGGGATTGTTCAGTACAAAATCTTTCTTAGGCGTAATATCGAACTCATAACGCCAGACGCGGAACAGGTTATCGCCAAATCCTTTACGTTCTGAAGCTTTCAGGAAACGTGCAGAAATGATCTGGTCAGTATCTACATTTCCAATGGGCATGGGCACCGCTGAACTCCGTAATACAGTGAATTTATCGTAAGCCATTTTTAGGTCGTATCTCTGTTAATTAATTATGTTGCTGATCGTTTATACGCGGGCGTTATTAATCCGCCATTAAAACACGGGGGTCTGTTACCACACCGGTTACCGCTGCTGCAGCTGCTACTAAGGGGCTTGCCAGCAGCGTTCTTGCGCCGGGGCCCTGCCTGCCTTCAAAGTTGCGGTTGCTGGTGCTCACGGCATATTTACCCGCCGGGATCTTATCATCATTCATGGCCAAACAGGCGGAACATCCGGGCTGGCGCAGCTGGAAGCCTGCGGCTGTTAAAATATCCAGGATGCCTTCTTCCCTGATCTGCTGCTCTACAATGTGTGAGCCGGGCACTATCCATGCTGTTACATGATCTGCTTTTTTACGTCCTTTTACAATAGAGGCAAAAGCGCGGAAGTCTTCTATACGGCCGTTGGTACAGCTGCCTATGAACACATAATCTATCTTTTTACCCAGCATGGATTCTTCTTCATGAAAGCCCATATAGTTCAGGGACTTTTCATAACTGGCCTTGCCGCTGCCGCTGTCTGCAGAGGGGATATGTTGGGTAATACCCAATCCCATACCGGGGTTGGTACCGTAGGTGATCATGGGTTCAATATCCGCAGCTTCAAAGGTATATTCCTGGTCAAATATAGCGCCGGCATCGGTTTTCAGCGTTTTCCAGTAAGCCAGGGCTTTATCCCATGCTTCGCCTTTAGGGGCTTTTTCACGGCCTTTGATATATGCAAAAGTAGTTTCGTCCGGTGCTATAATGCCGCCGCGGGCGCCCATTTCAATGCTCATGTTACAAACCGTCATACGGCCTTCCATGCTCATTTGCTCAAACACATCGCCTGCGTATTCCACAAAATAACCGGTAGCACCGGCTGCAGTCAGCTTGGCAATAATATACAGTACCACATCTTTAGGTGTAACTCCTTTACCCAGCTTGCCATTTACATTAATGCGCATTTTTTTGGGCTTGGGCTGCATTATACACTGGGAAGATAATACCATCTCCACCTCAGAAGTGCCAATACCAAAGGCAATAGCGCCAAATGCGCCATGGGTAGAGGTATGCGAGTCGCCGCATACAATGGTCATACCCGGCAGGGTAATACCGTTTTCCGGGCCTACCACATGCACAATGCCGTTCTTGGGATTACCCAGGCCCCAGTGGGAAATGCCGTATTTGGATGAGTTGGTTTCCAGGGCTTTTAACTGGTTGGCAGAAAGCGGGTCCTGCACCGGTAAATGCTGGTTAATAGTAGGTGTATTATGATCTGCGGTAGCAAAGGTTTTTTCGGAGAACATCACTTTCAGCCCCCGGCTCTCTAAACCCAGGAATGCTACCGGGCTGGTTACTTCATGAATAAAGTGGCGGTCAATAAAAAATACGTCCGGACCGTCTGCTATTTTTCTCACAACATGTGAATCCCATACTTTATCAAATACGGTAGTAGGTATTTGGCTCATTTTTTATAATTTAAAAAGTAACTGCAAAATTGTTAAAATATATCCAGATATTCTGCTTTTTAGTCAGATTTTTTCTAACAGGAAACGTTAAAAACCGGGGGCTGCAGATGAACAAGGCTTTGACCGTACGGGGACGGCCAAAGCCTTATAGTATTGATTATAAATGTTTTACAATACAATCACGGCGCCATCCGCACAGGCGGCAGTCTTACCGCACACCTCAGGCATCCACCGCATCATAAACAATCACCTTTTCCCAAAGGTGGCCACAGTTCTTAATAAATTCCAGGTGAATGGGATCTGTCTGGTAAGCAGCCTGCCCTGCCAGGTCGGCAAAGAACATCAGCTCAGATACAGCCCAGCTGTTATCTACCACCTCCCGTTTTTCGGTGCTGGCCACCACCCCTACCCGCAGCTCTTTTACGGTTTTGATCTTGGCCAGGGTTTTAACACCGGCCACCAGCTTATCACGGTCTTCCGCAGAACCGGGATTCTTAAGCCAGAAGAATACATGGTGTACCACGGGGTATTTGGGTGCAGCAGCCTGCAATGGCGATGCTGTAGCGGCCGCAGTACCAGCTAAAATAGTGGCAGCTGTGCCCAGGAATTTACGTCTGTTGGAATTTTTCATGGTTAATCGTTAATCGGGTTGATGCCCTCAAAATAGTAAAATATACTGCATAAAAAAAGGCGCCTTCCCGGTGGGGAAGACGCCCGTATACATCTTTATTCCATCTTACTTACTGGTTGGCCTTCTGCTCCTTTTTCTTCTTGGCATGGTCCACAATGGCACCTGTACCGGCACCTACACCCGCACCAATTACGGTACCAATGGCAGCGCCTTTTAAGTGGTCTTTATTCACCAGGGCGCCTGTGATAGCACCTGCACCAGCGCCTACTACCGCACCTTTAGCGGTATGGCTCCAGCCCTTTTTCTTGGTAGTGGTGGTGGCTGCAGGAGCGGCTGCAGTAGAATTATCAGCGGAGCTGTTATTGCTGTAGCTGCCGTTTGATGCCTGGCTGTTATGGCTTTTATGTTTTGCTTTTTCAGCGTTCACAGAATCAATTACCTGCTGTTTTGCTACACTTACCGCGTTTATTGAATCAATGGTTGCCTGTTTGGCATCCCCTATAGCGGCAGCCTTCTCGTCATTGCTCTGGCAGGATGCAAAGATCAATGCGGATGATGCGATGGCTATAACTAAGTTTCTCATGGCTTTAATTTTAAAATATTAGGTCTGCCCTACCCATAACGAAAACTGTGCCATTTGTTACTGCAGGAAATGGCCGGAGGCCTTAAAGACCTCCGTACCATTTACTTATAGTTTAACAAATTTTTTCCTTACTACTTTTTTGCCATCCCTGAACTCAATAATATAGGTACCGGCTGGCAGGTTGCCAAGGTTTAAGGTACCGTTCGCTGACTTCATTCTGGTAACCTGTGAGTTGGCCACATTGATCACGCTTACCACCCCATCATTCTTCAGGCCGCCAATGGTCAGGTTGCTGGTTACCGGGTTGGGATATACCTTAAACTGGTCGGTTGTTTCCGGCAGGTGGCTTGCCTGCGCTGCGCTGCTGAACTCAACCCAGTTAATGTTCCAGTCGCCGCTTACTGCATAAATGCGCAGGGTTTGATCGCCGGCAGCCAGGGTTACCGTGGTGGTAATAGTGGTCCAGGCCTGCCAGCCGCCGGTGGCAGGTACGGTTACTGTAGCCAGGATAGCTGTGCCGGAGCGCAGCTGTAATTGTTTGCCGCCATCCGGGCTGGCTACACGTAAGTTTACGGTATAAGTGCCGGCCGTGGTTACTTTTACGTTGTAATCCATCCAGTCATCCGTATTTATCCAGCCCACATTTTCACCGCCGCCGGTATCTGCACAGCCTTCTGTTCCAACGTCCGACTTAGCGTCAAAAGCTTCAGCTTCTATTTTACCAGGAATGGTTTTAGCTCCTGTTACCGGGTTTACGGTAATAGCTATTGGGGCGGATGTGGTGGTTAAACCGGCATTGTCCGTGGCTTTGGCTGTAAGGGAATAAGTGCCTGCGGCTGCGCCTATCCAGGTATACTGGTAAGGGCTGGTAGTATCTTCTCCCAGCCTGGTAGCGCCCTGGAAAAATTCCACTTTGCGCACCGTGCCATCTGCATCTGCTGCAGTAGCCGCCATATCAATATCAGCATTATTAAAGAAGGCAGCGTTATTGGCCGGGGCGTTAAGGCTTACGGTAGGCGCGCTGCCACTGTTGCCGCCAAGGGCAAAGGTCAGGTAGTTAATGTTCAGATCCGCTGCATCCATGGTTACACGTAATACTTTTACGCCGGTGGTCAGGGCCGGTGTGTTCACGCTAATGGTTTGCCATGCCTGGAAACCGCCGGTCTTGGGTACGGCCATGGTACCGCTGATGTTCACGCCATCCAGCTCTACATGGAATGCTTTGGCATCATAAGGCGTGGCTACACGGACAGCCAGGGTATATACGCCGGGTGTGGTTACATTCACGGTATATTCCAGCCACTCGCCGGTAGCTACATAACCTATGTTAAAACCGCCGCCGGTATCTGCACAGCCTTCCAGGTCCACACCTTCGTTGGGGCGGTATCCGTTACCCTGGTTAGCAACAGAAGCATCATGGTAGGCAATACCTTCGCCACCGGTATCATAATCTTCTATTTCAATTTTACCCGGTATGGCAGCCGGCACGCCCTTGTAGGGATTTTGTAAAGATGCGCTCACCTTATAATTAGCTGTATAGGTGGTATTAACAGCAGGCACACGCAGGTTTTGCGTAACTGCGCCGCCATGCGCCCAGTCTGTAAATTCATAAGCGGTATCGCCCAGGGTTTGCGGGCTAAGGGCCTGTATGGTAAAGTTGGAATTTACCACAAAGGTTTTAGTGGCCGGCGCAGTTACCTGCGAGCCTAATACCAGCTGTAACCCGGGTTTGCTGGAAGTAATGGTCAGGTTTACCTTATTGGGCTGAATATCTACAGAATCCACACCGGTACGGCCCTGCGAGTCGGTAACGGTTAAGAGTATACGGAACCAGATGTTGGGCGATGTTTCCCCGCCGTTATCCGCTACAAAACTGCCGGATGTAATACCTGCCGGTATTACCGGGCCGGGATGATAGTGCTCGCTGGTAGGATTGTCCTTATGATAAAAACGTACCTCCCATTTGTAGGCTGATGCGGGTAAGGTACCATCTTCCAGGTCTGTAGCGCTGCCGGAAAAGCTCACCTGGTCTAATACGCTCCAGGTAAGGCTGGCTGTTGGCGTTAAGATGTGCGGTACCGGGCGGGCATTAAACGGCTGTACGGTAAGCACGGCGGCCGTGCTGGTATCTGCACCCAGGGTATTGGCCACCAGACAGCGGTAGCTGCCTGCATCTGCTGCTGCGGTTTGCGCTATCGTATAGGTGTTGGCGGTAGCCCCGCTGATGTTCACGCCATTCTTCTGCCATTGGTAAGTGATGGGCGTAGCGCCGGATACACTTACAGAAAAGCTAACCGGATCACCGGCTACCACCGTTTGGCTGGCAGGGTTGTTCACCACCTCCGGTTTCTGGTTGCTGTCAAACTCAATACGCCATAAGCTGCCGGTGGAATTATATTTAATGTAGTAGATATTACCGTCAATGCCTACACTGGTACCCAGGATGGAGCCAAAACCGCTGGGCGAAAATTCCTGTGCAGCACCCACGCCGGGGTTCACCGCATCTACGCTGCGGAACCACTGGGAGCACCAGTCGGAGAAATAAAAACGGTTGCGGTACTGTGTGGGATAGTTGGTGGCCGGCGGGTTAAAGAATACGCCGGAGGTAATGGCGCATCCCCAGTTATCATGCGGGTAGGCAAATGCCGGTAGTATGGTGCCGGCAGCCTGCTGCGGGCCGGAGCGGCCATTCTGGTCCCAGCCATAATTATAATTTTTGGAAGCATCCGGTGCAGTAACATCATTGATCTCCTCATAGTCGCCACCCACATTTACCACGAATATTTTGCCGGAAAGCGGGTCCAGCGCCATTTTCCATGGGTTGCGCATACCAATGGCCCAAATGCTCCGCTTCTGGCGGGAAGCGCCTGCCTCATTGTAATACGGATTGCCCGGTGCAGGCTGCCCATCTTCCGTTAACCGCAATATTTTACCGCGGTAGGTATCCAGCTTGGTGGCTTCTGCGGGAGAGTTACTTTCACCAATAGCCACATACAGCAAACCATCTTTAAACAGGATGGCGCCGCCGTTATGGAAACCGTTGATGATGGGGTCAAACTCCATGATGCGGGTAGTGGAGGTTACCACATTTGCAGTGTTGATCACCACTGCATCCAGGTAATGCACCGTCATAGCCGGGTTGGTGTAAAAAATGTAAAACTTGCCGTTGGCGGCAAACTGCGGATGCAGGGTAATACCCAGCAAGCCCTGTTCTGAGCCGGTGGTAGTGCCAACGGTATGCACCGTAGATACGTTACCGTTCTGGAACACTTTTACATTACCGGAACGTTCTGCAATAAAGATGCGGCCATCCGGTGCGTGCACCATGGCAGTGGCCTCATTAATGTTATCGCCGGTAAGCTTTTTCTGAATAAATCCTGCGGGCAGCTGGCTATAGCCATTGCCGGCAAAGCCGCCCAGGAACAGGGTAATGCCCAGGCATATTTTCAATAGGCGGGCACGCAAAAATTGCTGCATTTTTGGTAGGTTTCTCATCATGCAAGAGTGGTTTTTTTGAATGGATAAAGATTGTTGTTATGTTAATGGACAATTACGTGAGGAATTGGCTTCAATGACATGGTTCATAATTAAAATATGCAGGATAAAGTTAATACTATTTTTCTTTTAATTATCTTTGCGGCGCATACTTAAATCAGTAAGTGTAAGGGACTAAAATAGCTGTAATACCGCCAGGTAAGGCTTTGCGGTAAATGGGTATAAAATGGGTAGAACAGGCTGCACAAACCGGACACTTATATGATGAAAATGAGATCCTTCAGAAAAACGTATACTGCTAAACGTTAGCACAGGGCTGTAACATTA
The DNA here is from genome assembly GCF_019091455.1 of Chitinophaga sp. GbtcB8. Classification (GTDB taxonomy): domain Bacteria; phylum Bacteroidota; class Bacteroidia; order Chitinophagales; family Chitinophagaceae; genus Chitinophaga. The sequence goes on along the minus strand of NZ_JAGXJN010000010.1, from coordinate 177,879 downwards.
TGATCCTTTGCTGCGTTTTACGGTTGTTTGACTTTTTTACGTAGCAGTTGTTAGCATCAAAAAGGGGCAAAGCATCAATTTAGTTTTTATTCATTCATTATTTGACCATTAATTATACCTATTAAATGAAAAAGCATCTTTTGTTATTGACCACCGCCCTTTCCTGCGGTTTGTTGTCCCATGCACAGGTTTCCTTTGGCGTAAAAGCCGGTTTTAGCCTGGCTGGTATGAGCTCCAAGTACGATAATCCACTTACCCAGCCTGACACAAAAGCACTTCCCGCATTCCATGCAGGTGTTATTGCCGACATTTCCCTGTCGGAAAACTTTTCCCTGCAACCCGGCCTGTTTTACAGCGCCAAAGGGGCTAAGACGGAGCAAATAGTTCCCGGCCCGGCAGATGGACCGGTGAAATTAGAGTCTACTGCCCACCTCAATTACCTGGAGCTGCCGGTTAATTTCCTGTATAAACATGAGCTGGGCCCCGGTAAAATATTTGCCGGTTTCGGACCTTACCTGGCGTATGGTGTTGGCGGTAAAATAAAAGTTAACTATGGTGGCGATGAAGCCCAAGACATTGATATAAAATTTAAAAATGAACAGAGCGATTCTCTGCTGGATGTAGCTTATGTAAAACCCTTTGACGCAGGCGCCAATTTTATAGCCGGTTACGAGTTTAAAATGGGTTTAGTGTTCAGCGTAAATTATAGCCTGGGCCTGATCAATACCAGTCCTTATGATAACGAAACTGAAAAGAACCATTACCTGGGCATCAGTGTAGGCTACCTGCTGCATAAGCGTAAGTAAAAAGTGGAATATAATTTTTGTATTTATAAACAGTATATACCTATTTAATGAAAAAACATCTTTTGTTATTAACCGCAGCCCTCTCCTGCGGATTGTTTTCCTATGCACAGGTTTCTTTTGGCGTAAAAGCCGGTTTTAGTTTAGCTGGTATGAGTTCCAAGAACGTCATAACAGACAATACACCTTACGAGGCTAACACAAAAACACTTCCCGCATTCCATGCAGGTATTATTGCCGACATTTCTCTGGCAAAAAACTTTTCCCTGCAACCCGGTCTGTTTTATAGCGCCAAAGGGGCTAAGCTGCATCAAATAACTACCGGCCCGGCCGATGAAACGGAGAAAGTAGTGTCTACTGCCCGCCTCAATTACCTGGAGCTGCCGGTTAATTTCCTGTATAAACGTGCGCTGGGCCCTGGTAAAATATTTGCCGGTTTTGGCCCTTACCTGGCTTATGGCGTTGGCGGTAAAATAAAAACTGAATATGAGCATTATGCAAGCAGGGAAAGTGAGGTAAAATTTGAAAACAAAGAGGACTATGCTGCTGGTATAACTTATGTAAAACCTTTTGATGCCGGCGCCAATTTCATTGCCGGTTATGAGCTTAAAATGGGTCTGCTGTTCAGCGTAAATTACAGCCTGGGTTTAACCAATACCAGCCCATATGAAAGTGAAACTCAAAAGAATCATTACCTGGGTATCAGTGTAGGTTACCTGCTGCATAAGCATAAATAAGAAAGGGTAGTTCCTGCCTTATATCGCTAACATGACTATTTTAATCGCATTTTAAGCGGGACGCATGGGGGTAAGGATTAAATTTGGCGTCTAGTTATAAGAAGAGTACCATTTAACCTAACAATATGTATTACATCACCAGGCGGCTGCTTCCATTGGAAGCCAGCCGCCGCGGATGGTGGTATCCGGCCACTATTCCTATATTTTGCCTGCTATTGAACAATACTACCCCACGTAGTATTCCTGCTTTTTTAACAACCGGTATTCCCGGTGCGGTACACTTCTTCTCTTTTTTTTACCAGCAATCGTCATGTAAAACCTCATGAAATGCAAATGGCAATGCCAGTACCTATTACTATACTAAACCAGGCAACCGGAACACCGCATAACGATGTTCACAACCGGTTCGACCTTATTCTTCCATGCTGTAATCCACCCGGCGAATGGACGCATCAATTGATCGAAGATTTTCATTTGCTGCAACAACAGCTGCCGGATACCTTCATACAGCTTATACTGGTGAATGACGGTTCTGTAAGGAACTTCACCGCCACGCAGATCCAGGAGCTGAAAGAGGTTATTCCGGATATCCGCATCATCAATCACCCGGTGAACCGGGGCAAAGGATATGCCCTGCGGCTGGGAGTGGCCCTGGCAGAGAATCCTTACCAGGTTTGCAGCGATTATGATATGCCCTTTGGCGTGGAAGCCATTTGCCGGGCATACCATCAGCTATTGCGGGGAAGCGATGTAGTCGCAGGTGTGCGGGGCAGGCAGTATACCAACCTGCTGCCCATTCAGCGCAGGTTCATTACCCGTATTAACCGCCTGCTGAACCGGTATGTGCTGCGCCTGCCGGTAGATGATGCGCAGGCAGGCCTGAAAGCCTTTAACGGTAATGGGCGAAGGGAATTCCTCTCCACCCGCATCAACGGATTTTTATATGATAGCGAGTTTGTGCACCGCAGCGGTAAGAACCGGCAGCTGGCTATTACCAAGATCAGCATCCGTTGCAGAAAAGAGATCCGCTTTTCCGATTTCAAGCTAAAGACCCTGTTCAGGGAATGCTTTAATTTTGTAACCATCCTGTTGATCGATTAACATGCAGAAAAAGATCCTGATCAGTGTAGATGTAGAAGAATTTGATATCCCGGAGGAATATGGCCAGTCCCTGGAGATGGAGCAAAAACTAGCGGTATCCCGCAACGGCCTGCTTAAAACACTGGAGCTGTTCCATACCCTGAACATACGCGCCACTTTTTTCGTTACCGCTTACTGGGCGCAGCAACATCCGGCGCTGCTGCAGCAGATCGCTGAAAAACATGAGATCGCATCACATGCATTTTATCATGACCGGTTTGAAGAAGCAGACCTGTTACATTCACGCCTGACACTGGAAGCTATTTGCGGTAAGCCGGTAAAAGGCTTCCGTATGCCGCGCCTGCAGCCCGTAAGCCTAACCGCATTGCAAAAAGCCGGATATATATATGATGCCTCTTTAAACCCCACCTGGCTGCCTGGCCGGTATAACAATTTACACCGCCCGCGGCAGGTGTTCCGCGAAGCGCAGCTATGGATTATGCCCGCCTCCGTAACACCGGTATTACGCCTGCCTGTTTTCTGGTTAAGTGTTAAGAACCTGCCTTTATGGTTCAGCAAAACCTGTATACGGCGCATTTTACGGAAAGGGGATCATTGCTCCTTTTACTTTCACCCCTGGGAGCTGGAAGACCTGCATACCTACCAGCTGCCCTGGTATGTGAAACGGGTATGCGGCCGGCAGCTGGAAAATAAGCTGGCAGCGCTTTTCACCTGGCTGCAAAAGGAAGGTGTATTTATTTCACATACCGACTATTTACCTGCACCCACACATGCAGCGGATGCGCAGGCAGGCAAAATGTAGAGGCGGAAGGTCATACACTGCATTTCACTTTTATATCTTACCTTTTTACTTCTTACTTTCCGAAATGTCCGGATCTTACCGGTCAAAGTCGTTTTTACCCCTCATGTGGCTAAAGGGGCTGCGCTACTTTTGTATCATCACAAACACAAAAACGCAAAACCTAAAACCACTTGTATGTTACACTTGATTATGAAAAATTTACTCAAAACACATCATCCTCTTAAATCAATACTACTCATTGCAATCCTCATGTTTGCAGCATCCCCCTCAAACGGGCAACAGAACAAACCTTCCAATAGTGGTTACGCGCCTGTTAATGGCATCAAAGTTTATTTCGAAGTATATGGCGAGGGCAAACCTTTAGTTTTACTACACGGCGCCTTTATGACAATTGATCTGAACTGGGGCCAGTGAATCCCTGAGCTGTCAAAAACCAGGAAAGGAATAGCTAGTGAATTGCAGGGACATGGACATACACAGTTTTCAGACAGAAAATTATCGCATGCCACTTTAGCGAGTGATGTAGAAGGAGTAATGGACCACCTGAAAATTGACAGTGCGGATGTAGCAGGATATAGTTATGGCGGCGCTATAGCTTACCAGTTTGCTATACAAAGCCCTAAACGGTTAAGAAAATTAGTGATCATTTCTGCTACGTATAAAAGTAATGGCTGGCTGCCTGAAGTGAACAGTGGATTTAAAATGATGAAGCCTGAGCTTTTTACGAACACGCCGATGAAAGCCGCATACGACGCCGTGGCTCCTGATAAAACAAAATGGACAAAGTTCCTAGAGCAGATGATCGCCTCCGCCGGAACGCCCTACGACCTGGGCGACTCCAATATTTCAAAAATTTCTGCACCTGTATTAATTATATCCGGCGACAATGATGGCCTGGACAAAATTGAGCTGATAAAAACATATCAGCTGCTGGGAGGCGCTATCTGTGGTGATTTCAGACCCATGCCCAAATCGCAGCTGGCCATTGTACCTTCGCAGGGCCATGTTAGCCTGATGATGCAGACCTCAACGATCCTGACCTACCTGAACAATTTTTTAAAGTAACCTGAATAGAATAACAACTTTCATCTTAATTATACAAACGAATAAAATGAGAAAAATAATTGTTTTTTCAATGATCACACTGGATGGTGTTATGCAAGCACCCGGTGGCCCCGGAGAAGATACATCAGGCGGCTTCAAATATGGCGGCTGGACGTCCTCTTATGGCGACGAGCTTTTTGGCAAGATCATGGCAGAAGAGCTGAAACCCGCAGATTATCTTTTGGGCAGAAAAACGTTTGATATTTTTGAATCCTACTGGCCCCAACACGCTGACTTTTGGCCAGGCATCAATGACGGTACCAAATACGTTCTGTCGCAGACCAAGGAGAAATCAGATTGGAAGAATACCGTTTTCCTGAAAAGTCCGGCAGATATCGAAAAGCTTAAGCATTCAGAGGGTGGTGACATTCATGTTTGGGGCAGTAGTAAGCTCATTCAACTGTTACTTAAGCATGACCTGGCGGACGAGCTCCGGCTCAAAATTTACCCCGTGCTTCTTGGTGAAGGAAAAAAGCTGTTCGAAAACGGCACGATCCCGACAGCGTTTACATTAACAGAAAGCCATGTAACATCAAAAGGGGTTATTATAGCCTATTACAAGCGGGCCGGAGAAGTAGTAACAGGCGATGTTGAAGCTTAAGGAAGAAGGGTAAAACGTAATTATATAAGATCATAAATGTAAAGTGGAATGCAGCTAATAAGGGGCTGTATTCCACTTTTACATTTTTACTTTTACCTCACAATAAAAACCCCCCGCTGGTAAAAACCGGCAGGGGTCTCGTGTCAATCAAAATCTAAAGTCAGTCAATTCTCTCTTCTATCAATCATAACTCCAGGAATAGTTGCAGGACAGGTTTTATATAGGATAGGAGTATTTATTTGATCGCAAATTTGCGTGTGATCTTATCATTCATCTCCCGCAGGTGTATCCTGGTCATATTATCCAGGCCCGGGTTCAGCATATTCTTTTTGATCAATGCCTGCTGCTTTTGCAGCTCATCCCTTAAAATGCCCTGCAGGTCAGAGAATGTTGGGTGAAATGCCCCAAACAATATCTGGTACGGGTCGTCCGGGGCAAAAGCCTGTTCCAGCACGCGGTTCAGGTAGGCTTGCTGCAGGTTGCGGCGGTACACATCCACATTTTTGCCCTGGTATAATTCCGTATAAATGGCTTTATCCATATCCGTCAGGAACTCCTGCACGCCATAACCTTTTTTACCTTCTTCAATTTCTGCGGTTAACAGGCGGCTTAAGCGGTTACGGGTTACCAGGGTGCCAACAGCGGAAATTTGCAGCTCAGATAATTCCTTGGTAAAATTCACCTGGCATCTTTCAATCAGGCTTTTTTCGTTTAGCCACATAGGTGTGGTAAAAAATTCCTTTTTAAGAAATTCCATGGCCTCCTGCTGTTTGGCTTTAGACACAATTTCTTCCACCGGGCCGGGCTCCGCGCCTACTTTAGGCGTATGGTACACGCCGCCAATGTATTTTATTACGTGGCCGGTGTACATTACGTACTGGCTCCATACAGTACCTAACATCTCTTTGGCGGCATCAGACTCCTCCTGCGGTGCGGTGGTCCATGCGGCCAGCTGCGGCAGTATGCGTTTCAGGTTCTTAATACCGTACAAACTGGCTTTCATGGCATTATCGCCCAGGTCCTCATTCTGGCTGCGCGGGTCTGCAGGTTCCATCTCATTGCCAAAAAATAAACGGTGGTTCTTTTTCAGGCTGTCGGTAACCATTTTAGTAAATGCCAGCTGTTCTTCCCAGGGCGATCTGTATTCCGGATGCCAGCGGTACCCCCATGCAATGGCCCATTTATCATAGTCGTTAATACGGGGGAACAGGCCTGCTTCGCCGATATTATCTTCCGGCTGCGCCACGTAGTTGAAACGGGCATAGTCCATAATGGAAGGCGTATGGCCATACTTTTCCACCCAGCGTTTATTACGCAGGCTATCTACCGGCACGGTGGAGGATGCGCCAAAGTTATGACGCAGGCCTAGCGTATGCCCTACTTCGTGGCTGGATACAAAGCGGATCAGCTGCCCCATGAGCTCATCATCAAACTCACGTTTGCGCGCGCGGGGATCAACGGCAGCGCACTGCACCAGGTACCAGTCGTGCAATAATTTCATTACGTTATGGTACCAGAAAATATGGCTTTCAATGATCTCGCCGCTGCGCGGGTCTGCCACGTTAGGGCCCATGGCATTCATGATCTGCGAAGGGCGGTAAATAATGGCAGAGTGGCTGGCATCGTCCAGGCTCCAGGTGCTGTCTTCCTGTTCTGTTGGCGCCATGCGGGCATACACGGCATTTTTAAAACCAGCGCCTTCAAAAGCATTTTGCCAGTCGTTCACACCCTGTATCAGGTAAGGCACCCACTTTTTAGGCGTAGCAGGATCAATATAAAATACAATGGGCTTTACCGGTTCTACCAGCTCTCCCCTTTTATATTTTTCAACATCTGCCGGTTTAGGCTCCAGGCGCCAGCGTTTTGCATATACTACCTCTTTCACACCCTGCGGGTTGGCATCAAAGTCACGGAAGCCGGTGGCAAAATAACCCACGCGCTCATCCAGCAGGCGGCCCTGCATGGGCTTTTCAGGCAGCAGCACAAACGAAGAGTTCAGCTCCATGGAGTAATTAGGCCCGGAAGGGTTGAGCCCTGCTGCATATGTTTTCAGGGCCCGCACCTCCAGGTTTGTGGCATAGGTATGTACGTATTTAATATAGCTCCGGTCGTTCTGCTGGCCGCTTACACCGGCCCGTTGTTTTATTTTATCGCCATGGAAATATAAGATATCATTATCACTGTTCAGCAGCTCCGTTACATCTATCACCAGCGCAGTAGAATCCTGGTTAAAGGCGGCAATGGGGAAAGCATATGCAATAGGCTGCACATTGTTCTTCTGCACTGCATTGAACATAGCGCGGGAACTGTCTGATGTATATTCCGTGAACGACAGCCTTCTCATAAACAGCTTGTTGGAAGGGCCTCTTTCAAAGCTGTAAATGGCCTCCCCTATTTCATCGCCCGCCAGGCCCCAGGGCCCGTTACGCATATCTACAGAGGCTTTGGCAATCCTGTTCACCGTCATAATATAGCGGCCGAACAGGGAAAAGGGGATCTCGAAATAATACTTATCCTCTTTGGTATGCACAGTAATAAAACCCTTGCTGCTGCGCATGTCTTTGGTGATCACCTCCTCATACTTTTTAACAGGCTGCGGACCGGTTTTCTTTTTAAGGGAATCCGCATTGTTCTTGTCAGCAGCTGCAGCTGTTGTGGTGTCTTTTTTATGCTTCTGGGCTATTGCCATGCTGCTAATACTCATTACAGCGCATAACAGCAGAGCCGCAAAAGATCCGGATCTTCGTTGCATCATAAAATCTATTAATGGTGTTGTGTGTGAATTATCTTGGGTTAGGTGTTATTTCAGGATTCAGTTTTATGTATATGTTGGCTATCGGGAACACATAACGGTTGCTGTTAGGCGCCAGCGTATAGGTTTGCCCGCGGAAATTACTCCGGGTTACCGTGGTGGCAAAGTCTGCTTCCCGGTTCAAACGTTTCTGGTCAAACCAGCGGAAACCGCGGCCCATCAGCTCTCGGCTGCGTTCATTCAATACCTGGCGTAAAGCTGTTTTCGCGTCTGTAACACGCAGGTCCGTATAGTCGGCAGGTTTATAGCGGTGTTTGCGCAGCTCATTCAGCACATCCAGCGCAGGACCCACATTACCGGCACGCGCTTCGGATTCTGCTTTGATCAGCATCATTTCCGGCACACAGGGGCCGGTATACACGCCCTGGCTGTTAATACGCATACGGTAATAACCGCGGCCAATAAATCCATTTCCGGGAAAGTTAGCCCCATCTGCCGTAAACAATGTGTAACGCAGGTCGGTATTCTCCAGCAGCGCCAGCAGGTCATCACTTAGCGGAAAGGTGGGCAGTGCAAGGGTCATTGATTTTAGAAAAATGATCTCAGGATCCTGCAGCTTCAGTGGCAGCCCGGCGGCATTATCAGCATAATCTGCCAGGTTTAACAAGGTATGCTGCCTTGCAAGCGCACTATCCGCATACTTTCCTGCATCTGCATACAATCCCTGCTGCAGGCTGGCCCTGGCCAGTATAGCATATACTGCTGCACGCGAAGGGATAGAAGAATAGGACGCTACATCTGCCAGCTCAGGCAGCGCTGCCTGCAGATCGTTTTTTACCAGGTCATACACTTCTTTAACAGATGCTCTTTTCAGGCTGCCGGTAAAATCGGGCACCGTTAATACCGGTACGCCCGCATCGCCGGCTGCAGTAGCAGCATCATATTGTTTGGCATAAATATTCACCAGCGTGTAAAAAGCATACGCACGGTGCACTAACGCCTGTGCATATATGTTCCTTTTCTCCATTTCCGTACCGCCATCGCTGTCCAGCACACCGGCAGTTACCAGGTTGCAGTAATACACCTGTTTATAAAGCCCGTCCCAGTCCCCGTCATTTACATCAATAAAAATCTCCGGCGCCCAGGTATAGCCTTTTACATCAAGGTCCCGCATATTTTTCTGGTAGTTGGTATCGCTGATATTCACTTCATCAGACGCCATCTCCGGGTAGTAGTATGTTTTTTCCATTACCTGCGAATAGTTCAGCAGGGCCTGGAAATCTTTTGTATAATGCAGGGTACGCGTGCCCACCTGGTCTATTTCCACGTATTTGCGGCAACCGGCTCCTGTTAATAAAAAAAGAGCCGCCACAGTTATATATATGATCCTGTTCATTATTGGCAAGTATTTAGAAAGTAACATTGACATTGAAAGAATAATTCCTCACCGGCGGCCAGCTGGTATAAGATCCTGAGAACATGTAATCCGGGTCTATATGCTCTTTATTCTTACGCCAGATGATGCCCAGGTTATTAGCGGAGGCCCGCACGCTCAGCGACTTCATTACCTTTATGCGGTTCAGCATTGTGGAGGGCAGCGTATACCCCAGCGATACCATCTGCAGGCGTATATGATCCCCGTCAATCACATTCACTGACGACGTCATGTAACGTTGTATGCTGGTGCCATTGAAGTTCATAAGGCCCGGTACATTGGTAAAGGCTTCATCACCAGGTTTGCGCCAGCGGTTCACCAGGGTTTTGCTGGTGCTAAGAAATCCGCTGGACTCACTGCCGGTAGGGTAATTACTAATGCTGATATCATTTTTCAACACCTTGTATCCCATGTAATAAGAGAGCTGCATACCCAGCGAGAACTGCTTCCAGCGCAGGTTCTGCGAAAAGCCGCCAAACCAGGGTGCTGTAGTGCGCCCGGCATATAACAGATCCTCCGGCGTAAAATCCGTTGTTTCGGAAGAAGAAATGATCTTACCGTTGCGGTCATAGATCTGCGACTGCCCCTGGTTATCCAGACCTGCCCAGCGGTATACAAACAGGTTATCCGTAGGGTAACCGGTGGCAACAACAGGTGATCCTGATGGCGAGGTGGTTTTGTTCGGGAAACGGTTGTCCGTTACTTTATTAGTGCTGTAAGTAATATTAAAGCTGGCATTCCAGTTCCAGTCCCTGCTTCTCAGCACATCCCCGGAAACGCTGAATTCCACACCATGGCTGCGCATATCCGCAGCGTTATAGGATAAGAAATCCCAGCCATAGGTAGGGTTAATGGGCAGGCTGGATAAAATGCCGTAAGAATGTTTGTTATAGATATCCAGGGTTACCATTAAGCGGCTGGCAAACAGCGTTGCATCTGTTCCAAAGTTCAGGGTACGGGTAGTTTCCCAGCTCAGGTCGCGGTTCGCAGGCAGCCCCACATAAGCACCGGGTAACGCCTGTGTAATGCCATCCGGAGCTACCAGGCTAATAATCGCAAAAGGTGTGGCAGACATGGGAATGGTGCCACCGGTGCCCAATGAAGCGCGTACATCCAGGCCATTTACCCAGCGCACATTTTCCAGGAACGATTCCCGTTTCAGATCCCATTTCAAACCTGCTGACCATAATGGTTTGGCCCTGTTCCTGCGCTCCACGCCTACCAGGTTATGATCATCAAACCGCAGGCTGCCTGAGGCCGTGTAACGGTAATCATAGGTATAGGAAGCATTTCCGTAATAGGAAAGGTAACGCGCCTTGCTCACCAGTATGTTGGATTGCTGCGCACCAATGGTAGCAGTGCTGCCATAAAATGTTTTATACGGTGTGGTAGGGTTTACGGATACAGAGTTATAGGTATCTTCATCAAATCCAAAATGCCCCTGGCTGTAACCGCTGGCGGTAGATTGGCGGATCTCAGTACCGGCAATCATATTAAGCTGGTGCTTGTCGCTAATGCGTTTGTCAATGCTTAGCTGCCCCCGCAAAGAATAATCTTCCGTTGCCGTATGGCTGGTATACATAATGCCTCCCAATGGAACGCCGTAAACAGGTTTGCCATTGGTGAAGGAAGTGCCGGTATTAATAAGGCTTTTCACTACATAAGAGTTCTGCTTCTGCAGGTTGCTCATGTCTACCAGGTTACGCTGGTACATACCGGAAAAGTCCAGGTGCAGCCATTCTGTGATATTACCCCTGATCTGGGAAGTAAGGCGGGTGGCCGTGGTTTTGTAAACGTTGCTGGATTGCAGCTCCTCCAGCGGGCTGTAGGTCCAGGGGATCATACCCAGCCTGGTAAGGCTGTCAATCACATGCGGCATATAATCAATGGCGCGGTTTATAGGTTTGCCCTGCTCATCCACCAGCATATCATAAGGCCGCAGGCCCAGGTTACCGGGGCTCATGGCTGTTTGCGCAGCACCATTCACCATACGGTCACTATACACCTGGTTTAAACCGGTGGTGATGGTCAGGCGCCTGTTAAAGAAATCGTTGGTAAGGTTGGCCAGTAATGAATAATTTTTGCTGCTGTTGTTCTTAAACACCGGTGAGTTGGCGGAGTAATTGCCGGAAATATAATAGCTGGTATTACCTGCCCCGCCGGAGAGGGACAAATTATATTGCTGTGTAACCGCCTGCTGCATCAGGTATTTGCGCAACTGGCTGCTGTTATTACGCTGTGAAAGCTCCTGCAGCTTTGCATCCAGCTGCGTGGAGCCGATGTCTCCGCGCTGGGCTGCATACATAGCCAATACGGCATCATCTACATTTTGATAGCGCCAGTACGTGGTAGGATCGGATTTAAAATATCCCTTATCATACAGCTCTTTCTCAAAATCCACATATTGCGCGCTGTTCATCATATTGGCCTTGCTCATATCCGGTGTGGATGAAACACTGATGGTGGAGCTGGCCGTTACGCTGGTACGGCCTTTCATACCCTTTTTAGTTTCAATCACTATTACGCCGTTAGCAGCCCTGGATCCCCAGATAGAGGCTGCTGCCGCATCTTTCAGGAAGGTAATGCTCTGGATATCGGCCGGGTTAAAAATGCTTAATATGGTAGCGTTGCTGACGGGTATTCCACTGCGGGAGTTTGGGCTTACAGCACCTTCACCCAAAGGAGAGCCGGGATAGTTAGCCAGGTTCTGCTCAATGGCAGGGAAACCATCAATAACGATCAGCGGCGTGCTTACATTTGGTACATTCCCGGTGGCAAAGTTATTGGCGCCCCTGATCTGTATCCGGTTATTGGCCAGGTCAAAATGTACGCCAGGCACTTTGCCTTCCAGCCTTTCAGCCAGGTTAATGGAAGGGTTGGCATCAATTTCTTTTGCAGTAATAAGGGTGTAAGACCCGGTGGATGTATAACGGTTGATCTTCTGATAACCGGTGCTGGCAACGCTTACCTCTACTGGTCCCAGCTCAAGCCTTTGTTTGTACATCACCAGGCGAAGGTCTACTGTTTCCCCTTTTACCTTTATTTTCTTTTCCAGCTTTGAATAGCTGATGTGGGTGATCACCAGCGTATAGTTACCCGGCGGCACTTCACCAAAGGAAAAACTGCCTGCCGGATCTGTTACAATGTGCAGGTTCAGCGGCTGTAAGGTCAGGGATGCATTTTCTATCGGCTGGCTTTCCTCATCCAGCAAACGGCCAAAAATATACTGCGGTTTTTCCTGTGCAGCACGGTCCAGCAGCTGGTTTAAAACAGACTTTTTGCTGATCACAATGGTCCGGTCCTTAAAGGTGTAGCTTAAAGGCAGGTCCTGCAAAGCCTCATTCATAAAGCTTTTAAGCGGCTGTTCCTTTGCATTCAGCGTAACGCCCTGCAGCGTATCCACCATGCCCTGGTCATAAAAAACCACGTAGCCGGTTTGCTGTTTGATAGCCTTAAATACGTTCACCAATGACTCATTCCTGCAGGTATAGGAAACGGTCTGCGAATAGCTGCTGGCGCTTACCTGTAAACAGGCGGCCAGCAAGATGATGGTTGATAACTTCATAACACGCAGTGTTAGAATGCGTAACCGGCGGTTGTCCTTTAAATTGTCGTCCCCCGACAACCGGTTACTGCTGCCTACAGGCATGGCAATAACCTCCCGGTTACAAAAAGTCTTAAAATGCATACTTTTGTAAAGGTTTTTGGTTGATTATAATAATTGTGTCTTTCAGCAGACCTTATTCTAAACCGGCCAAACGCTCTGCCGTTCTACCTCCCCGTAGAACGGCTTCTTTTTTCGCGCGGGTTTGCCCGTAGGTTAGCCGGGCAATACGATTAGCTTCTTTTCATTTTCTATTTTAAATTTTACATCCATTGTTTGCAGTATTTCCAGCACTTCAGACAGGGGCAGGCTGCGTTGTATTTCCCCGCCGAACTTGCGTACCGGTACTTTGCCGCTGAACACTACTTCTATATCATACCAGCGGGCCAGCTGCCGCATTACTTCCGGCAGTCCTTTGCCGCTAAAGTCAAAGCTGCCGTTCTTCCAGGCTATGGCCTGGTCGGTATCCGTATGGTTCAGCACCTGCAGGCTGCCATTGGCAGTGGTTTGCGCCTGCTGGCCGGGTAACAGCACCTGGCCTGCAGCGCCGGCTGTTACTTTGATGCTGCCTTGCAGCAGGGTGGTATTTACCGTGGCCTCATCCGTATAGGCGTTTATGTTAAAGCTGGTGCCCAGCACCTGTATGGCAGTATGGTTGGCTGTTACCATAAAAGGTTTGTTAGCCATTTGCGCTACTTCAAAGTACACCTCCCCCGTTACCGTTACATTCCGTTCTGCACCGGTAAAGGCCGTGGGGTATGTAATGGACGATGCAGCATTCAGCCATACGCCCGTGCCATCCGGCAGGGTTAAGCGGAACTGCCCGCCCCTGGGTGTTGTAAGGGTATTATAACTTAACAGCGCGCCGCTGTTAGCTGCATTATACAGTAAGTGCCCGCCCTGCTGGCTCACCGTGGCATTGCCCTGTTGAATGGTGCGGTTACCGGCGCTGTCCAGCATTAGCGTGGAACCATCTGCCAGGGTAAGCACTGCTTTGTTGCTGCCGGGCAAAATAACGGGTACTGCTGCCTGGCTTATTTCCTGCCGGGTGGCTAAGCGCTGCTGCCAGATAATAACACCGGCCAGCAGCATCACTCCTATTACCGCTGCTGCGGCCCAGCCATAACGGTACAGCGGTATTACCCGTTTTTGCGGAGCGCCTAAAATATTCAGTAATAAAGGCTGTCCTGTTTCCTTATTGAAACGCGCATCTGCTACAGACAGCGCTTCCCATTGCTGCTGCAGCAGTGCTGATAGCTGCGCCGGCGAGCCGGGATCGCTGGCCATTAACTCCATCAGCTCCGCTTCCTCTTCCGTGGTGATCCTGTCGTTGTAGTAAAGCTCAAATAAATGTTGAATACGTTCCCTGGATGTCATGGATCAGATTGGTGGTTTGTATATAAGACAAAACGGGAATTGAAAAAGTAGATATGGGTCAGCAAAAAAATCTATAAAAATTTCCGGAGCAGTAATAAAGGGATGGTAATCAGGGGATGGCGCTCTTTTATATAATCGCTGATGGCGGCTACGGCCAGCTGCATATATTTTTTAACGGTAGGCACGGTAAGCCCGGTTTGGGCGGCTATTTCGGCCTGGCGCAGGCGCTGCCGGCGGCTCAGCAGGTATACTTTTTTCTGCTGGGGCGGCAGGTGGTGAATGGCTTCATCTATCAGGGAATGCAGGGTATGCAGGTCATCATCTTTTTCTGTTTCCGTGTATTCCTGCAGGTAAGCGGTACGGTTACTTCTTTCCCGGGCCGTTTTCTGCAAAGCGTTCAGGGCCCGGTTCTTAGCCATTACCCACAGGTAGGGCCTGAAGGCAGTGATATTACCAAGGCTTTCCCTGGTTATCCAGATCTTGAAGAATACATCCTGCACAATTTCTTCCGTTTCAGGTAATGAGCGGGTGATGCGGAATACATGCGTAGACAGCAGCGGGTAGTATTGGTTGAATAATACGGTAAAAGCAGCTTCATCTCCTGCCGACACTTTTTTCAATAACACCTGCTCTTCCCCTAAAGGTGCCTCTTCTGCACTCAAAATTACCTCCTGGATTTACTTTACTACCGGATAAAAATAGTAAAAATGAAATTCGGGAAAAGATAAAATTCGTGCTATTTACTCCGATCTTAAGGATTGTATAGGATTTACCAGCGCGGCTTTTATAGACTGGAAGCTGATGGTGAACAGGGCCACAGCCACCGCCAGCAGGCCGGATAGGGCAAACACCCACCACTCCACCGTGGTGCGGTAGGCAAAACCCTGCAGCCATTGGTACATGACATACCATACCACCGGCACCGCTATAACAACCGCTATGAGCACCAGCTCTATCAGGTCTTTTGAAAGCAGTGTTACTACATTCAGCACAGAGGCGCCCATTACTTTGCGGATGCCTATTTCCTTGGTGCGCTGCACCGTGCTGTAAGCTACCAGGCCCAGTAAACCCAGGCAGGACACAAAAATGGCCAGTATGGAAAAATAGAAGAACAGGTTACCAAAACGTTCTTCGCCACGGTATTGCTTGTCAAAAGAAGCATCCAGGAAGTTATAGGTGAAGGGGCGGCCCGGTATCAGCGCATTCCATTGTTTTTCAATGGCAGCCATGGTATTGGGCAGGCCGGCAGCCGTTACATGTACAGAAAGCTGCCAGAAGCTGGAGGGCTCAATGCGCATGGTTAAAGGTTTTATTGCCTGCTGCAGGGAGCGTACATGGAAATCTTTTAACACCCCTATGATCTTTCCTTCCCGGCCCCATTGGCTAAAACGCCTGCCTATGGCCTGCTGCGGGGTACTGTACCCAAGCACTTTTGCAGTGGCTTCGTTAATGACCATGGCCTGGGTAGAATCTGTAGGCATATCCAGCGAAAAAGCGCGGCCTGCTGCCAGCTTCAGTTTATACTGACTGATATAATCAAAGTCTACGAAATAAAGATCCATGTTGGATTCCTGCATTTCACTGCTCACATTCTCCAGTTTCGTATAGGCGCTGGCACTGCTGCCACCTGGTACTGCGCTGGAAAAGGTGCTGCCCTTTACCCCTTTCAGGCGGCTGATGGCATCCCGGAAAGCATATTGCGGCTTTTCTACAAAAGTGCTGATCACCAGCATCTGGTCTTTTTGAAAACCCAGGTCCTGGCTGCGCATATAGCTCATTTGCCGGTACACAATTATGGTGGCGGCTATTAAGGTCAGGGAAATGGTGAACTGCGTTATTACCAAACCTTTTCTAAGCAGCACACCTTTGCCCCCGGTGGTGAACCGCCCTTTGAGCACCGTTACCGGTCTGAAAGCTGACAGCACCCATGCCGGGTAGCTGCCTGCCAGCAAACCAATACCCATAGCGCCCAGCCACAGGCACCCGATCGCGGGCCAGTTCTGGAACAGGCCTTTACTCACCGTTTTACCGGCCAGCTGGTTAAATAAGGGTATCAGCAGGGAGGAGAGGATCAGCGTTAATAAAAAGGCGCTGAAACAAAGTATAATGGATTCCCCGATGAACTGCAGGGAAAGCTGGTGCCTTACGGCGCCCACCACTTTGCGGGTGCCTACTTCTTTTGCACGTTCTGCTGCACGGGCGGTAGTAAGGTTAATAAAGTTGAAACAGGCTATCAGCAGTATCAGCACTGCTACTACAGAAAAAATATACACATTGCGTTCGCTGCCATCCACCCCGCTATAGTCCTTGTTGCCAAAGTGCAGGTACACGTCTTTCAGCGGGTGTAAGGTAAGCGTGTAATACATTTTGTTCTTTGCCATCATTTCACCGATGTGGCGCTGAAAAAAGGCCGGCAGCTTTGCTTCCAGCGTTTTGGGATTGGTGTGCGGGTACAGCAGCAGGTAAGATGCGGGGTGATGATTCGTCCAGTTATCCGCATAATTCTTTGCATACACCTGTATAAGACTGGGCATAGATAACAGCATGCTTGCTTTTATCTGCGAGTTTTCCGGGAAGTCCTCCATTAAGCCGGTTACCGTAGCCGTTCTGCCGCCATCCTCTGTGTCAAACATGAGTGTTTGCCCTACCGGATCCTCATTCCCAAAATATTTTTTAGCCGTGGTTTGTGTAAGCACTACGGTGAAGGGCGCCTGCAAAGCCTTATCTATATCCCCTTTCAGCAGCTTAAAATCAAACACGCGGAAAAAGGTAGAATCTACAGCGCGTATATTATCCTCCTGGAATTTAAGGTTCCCTTTCCTTACCAGCACCTCCAGGTCAGCCACCCGCACATAAGATTCCACTTCCGGGAAATCATTTTTAATGGCCGGTACAACCGGGATGTTGGTGATACCACTGTGTATAACCTCTGTAGGGGTTTTTACATCTGTAGCCAGGCGGTAAATGCGGTCGGCCTTCGTGTGAAAGCTATCATAGCTTAATTCAAAATGAACGTACAGGAAAATGAGGAAGCAGGCCGTCATACCAACCGCCAGGCCGGTAATGTTTATAAAAGAGAAAACTTTATGCTTCCAGAGGTTGCGCAGGGCAATTTTCAGGTAATTCTTAAGCATGTGCAGGCGCTTTAGCTGTTGGGGACGCAACAAACCTGCCAACACCGTATAATTGCCAGCAGAGCGGGTTACAGGTTCCCGGTGCGGACAAAGCTGTCCGCCCGCGAACGGGCATTGTCCGTTTACGGACAATACTTCGGGCACGTTAATTGCGGCCCCGTAGAACCATAACGGTTAAATATAAGCTGCTGATGATGAAGCGTATAGTTATACTATTAATGTTATTAATGCCTGGTTTTAGCGCTCTGGCACAGTTTAGCGATTCTACCCACTATTATGTAAAGTATGCCTCTACCGGCTCTATTAACCGTACTAACGACGGCAATTCCTATTTGCTGAACAATATGGCCGCTTTTAAGGTAAGCAAGAAAAAAGTGGTGCTGAATGCCGGCGCCAGCTATGTGTATGGGCAGCAGGACAAAGCGCTGACCAATAATGATGTAACAGCAGCGCTTGACTTTAACCTGTACCAGCGCAACCGCCACTTTTTTTACTGGGGACTGGCCAGCTACGATAAAAGCTTTTCCCTGAAGATCAACAACCGTTTCCAGGGAGGCCTGGGCGCAGCCTATGATGTGATCAGCCGCCCCAATGCCACACTTACATTAAGTGACGGGATCCTGTTCGAGAACAGCGATCTTTTCCTGAAAGATACCATCCCGGATGTATATCACACTTTCCGTAACTCTTTCCGGGTTACCTATAAATGGACCATTAAGAACATTGTTGTGCTGGAAGGCGCCCAATATTTCCAGCAATCCCTCCAGAACGGGGAAGACTATATTATTAAAAGCACCAACTCCCTTTCCCTGAAGCTGCGTTCCTGGCTGGCTATTACTGCTGCCCTTAGCTATAACAAGCTAAATCGTACCGACCGGGAGAATCTGCTCATCAACTACGGTGTGACAATAGAGAAATATTTTTAGCACGCGGTACAATCATTCAGATTTTTATTAATTTGTCCACAGAACAAGGATGCCAACTATCTTATGAGTCGTCAACACCTATTTGGTATAATCAAACAAGTGGTAGATAAGTATTTTGATTTCATGGAGGAGATCCGCGGCAACCAGTACATAGCAGAAGAAGTACCGGATGCCATGACAGACCACCGCCACCTCCCCGATGATGAAGAAATAACCTACTGGAAACCCCTTCCCAGCACTGTAACAGATACACAGCTGTATTTGCTGGAAGAGTTCTTAGGCAGCCAGCTACCCCCCTCTTACAAAGCCTTTTTACAGTACCTGCATTTTATTGAGCTACCGCTGGGCCTGCCCCGTATCTCATTCTTCAAAAGCATTCCCGATGACTGGCTGGATAGCATGAAAGAATGGATCATTGGATACCCTGCAGAGCTGATGGATCATGGCTACCTGCCCATAGCTGATTACAGCGATTATGGCGTGGTATGTTTTGACAGCCATGGCACTACCCAGCCTGATGTGGATTACCCCCTGGTATGGCTGGATCATGAGGATAACTACACAAAGCCAAGACCCTTAGCTGCAAACTTTGTGGAGCTGTTTGAGAAGCTGGATGTGCAGCTGGATAAATGGATTGTAAGGAAGCGGGCGGAGAGGGATAATTGATAATTGAATGCAGCGGATGTATTACTGGTAGTAACTTATTGCCCCTTCTCCACGACTTCTTCATAGATGCCCCTTTCTATGGTAATGCCAGCCTGCTCTAAAAACTGCGGCATGTTAAAACCGATTTTTTTGTATTCCGCCTGCACAGCGGCTTTTGCGTTGTTGATCACGGTTTCATTTTCCCATACCGCTACGGTTACAAAGATTAAATTCCCTTTTTCATCCCTATGCTGGTAAGCGGCATCGTGTATAAATCCCGGTAGTTGCTTAATGAAATTGCGGTTGTAATTTACCCGTTGCATAAAGGTATCAATAGCGGGCTGCGGTACTATGAACCGGTCGATCAGTGTTTGTTGTGTCATAATTTTCTTGTTGTTTTGTTGTCCGGAAACCTGGGTGAATGCCAGTAGCAGCAATAAACACAGGCAGCTGAATTGTTTCATATTTTTAATGCAAAGCTATTGGGGAAATAAGCGGGTGGATTGTAAAAAATCATTGATTAATATCGTAAGATGAATATTGTAGCATATAACCCAGCTTTCCGGGATGCCTGTATTGCTATTTTTGAGAGTAATATGCCTGCATTCTTTGCACCGGAAGAAAAGGCCTTATTTACAGACTGGCTGGATAACCATACTACAACAGGTTATTATGTAGCAGAACGAGATGGCGGCATTCTTGCCTGCGGAGGTGTTTTTTACTTTCCTGAGAAACAGGTAGCTGTACTTACCTGGGGCATGGTGCATGCGGATCATCACCGCCAGGGCATTGGCAAATTATTTACGCGCTATAGGTTGGAATTGCTGCAAAAACAGCACCCGGGAGTGGTTTGCAGAATTGAAACCAGCCAGCACACGAAGGCATTTTATGAAAGGCTGGGGTTTGTTGCAAAAGAGGTTGTAAAAGACGGTTTTGGGAAAGGGCTGGATAAGTGGGAGATGGAGATGGGTCATGCATTCAAAACATAACTGGTGCTTCTTCCCCCGGCAGCTTCTTTTACTAAAAGGCCACGTTCTATGAGATCCTGAATGTCACGGATCGCTGTATCCTGTGAACATTTAGCAATGGTAGCCCATTTAGATGAAGTTAATTTGCCGTGGAATCCATCCAATAATTTATTCAGCATCAGCCTTTGCCTCTCATTAATGGATTGTGCTGCCGGATTCTCCCAGAATCTTGCTTTCCTGATGACGGCTGCAAGTGTATCATCTGTAGCGGTTATAGCACGGTTAAGACATGTTAAAAACCAATCCAGCCAGGCTGTTATGTCAAGTGTATCTTTTTGAGTTCTCTCAAGTATGTCGTAATAATTTTTCCGTTCAATCCTGATCTGTGCAGACATGCTATAAAAGCGTTGCCTGCTGCCATCAGCACGTGATAGCTGCATATCAGTGATAGCGCGCGTAATACGTCCATTACCATCATCAAAAGGATGAATAGTTACGAACCAAAGATGTGCAATTGCAGCCTTTAATACAGGATCCAGTTTATCTTCTGTATTAAACCAATCCAGGAATTGGCTCATTTCTTTATCAAGAATATCTGCATCCGGCGCCTGAAAATGTACTTTTGTACGCCCCATAGCGCCGGATACAACTTGCATAGGATCATTTTTTGCGTTATCGCGCCATGCTCCTACCACAATTTTGTGCATGCCGCTGCGTCCCGTAGGAAATAATGATGCATGCCATCCAAAAAGGCGTTCATCAGCTAAAGGCAAAGTATACTGCTGTGTTGCATCCAGCATCATTTCAACAACACCCTCAACGTTCCTGTCCGAAGGAACCAGCCCTGCAACATCCATTCCCAAACGTCGTGCGATAGAAGAACGTACCTGGTCAGGATTCAATATCTCACCTTCTATTTCGCTGGATTTCAAAACATCCATCGTCAGCGTTTGAAGGGTAGCCTCTTCCTTTAAACGGAAACCTAAGCCCTCCATCTGCCCTAAAAGCCTGCCCTGGCGGTAGCGTACTTCCGCCAGCAGCATGCCAACTTGCTCGCTATTCCATTGAAAATCAGGCCATTCCTTTAATTGATGGATATACATTCTATGCATATTATGCGTCGAATATAGCCCTTATTCTCCGCAAAAGCAATTTATTCTACGCAAATTATGCGGAGGATAAGGGCTTTATTCTCCGCATTTGCTGTTACTTTTATCAGTTTTCAGACAATTAATTTTAGTTTTACTAAAGATTACTAACGCATGGAGCTTCATCATGAAAGCCATACTTTACTTCCATAACATTTAGTTGTTGCAAATAATCTTTCGAATTTATATTTATAACCTTGATAAGGTGCTGCCCTTTGTCATGGATTATTTTGTAATAGACATCATTACATTCATTGTTAATCGATCTCACAAATAAAACAGAGTCATCTCCAGCAACATCTTTGATGTTTTCGTATATCACATTTTCATTGATTCCATCTTTATATAGCACCATTGTATACTCCTTATCATCTGGTTTATTTGAACTAATCAGTGAAATATGCCCTACAAGTTCTATTTGTTTCTCAGTGAAAATATCAAAACAGCCAGCGGCTAAAAACAGTACACTTCCGAAAACTACCTTAATCTTCATTGTATTTAAACTTTTCGAAAAAAAACTTGAATTTAAAATATATCCCGGCATTTTTCCATCCCCATTGCATCCTCCGCTATAAATACCTATTTTAAAGCCTAATATTTGAAGCTTACACCACCTCCCCTATTGCATTCAGAAAAATGAACTATCAAATCATGACCATTCTAAAATTAACAAAGCACATCATTGCTGCTTCGCTCATAATACTGCCACTTTTCTCAACAGCTCAGCAGGGAGGCCAAAAACATTTCAAACTATTAAAAGGCGAGCGATGGTATGGGGGAACAGTCGACGAAGGAAACCTGGCTCCTTATGAACCAGGTTATAAGTTTAATCTTTTTGGGAATAATAACGGTAACCAGTCAGCGCCATTTTTGCTTTCTACTGCCGGAAGGTACATCTGGAGCAATCAGCCGTTTAAATTCATTCTTTCGGAAAATGAGCTGCTGGTTTCAGATAACCTTGACAGTGTAAATATTTATAACGCCGGTAAAACCCTGGCCGATGCCTTCACATCCGCCAGCAACAAACATTTCAAGGCCACCGGGCAAATGCCTGACAGCCTGCTGTTCACCCGCCCGCAGTATAATACCTGGATAGAGCTTGTTTATAACCAGAACCAAACCGATATTCTTAAGTATGCCCATGCCATCATTGACAATGGTTTTCCACCCGGTGTTCTGATGATCGATGATAACTGGGCTGACTATTACGGTAAATTTCAATTCAGGAAGGACCGGTTTCCCGATGCTAAACAAATGATCCTTGAATTACACCAGTTAGGCTTCAAGGTAATGATCTGGGTAAGTCCGTTCATATCGCCGGATACAGAGATCTTCCGTGAACTAAACGATGACCGGTACCTGATCATGGATAACAAAGGCGATAAAACCCTGAAGTGGAAAGACGCTGCCAAACCGGCTATCATTAGCTGGTGGAACGGTTATAGCGCATGCCTTGATTTTACCAATCCCGGCGCGCAAACCTGGTATAAAAAACAGCTGGATAATATGAGCTCCCAATACGGGGTTGACGGTTTTAAATTTGATGCCGGAGATATAGAATTCTATACCGGGAATATACTCACCTATGAAAAAAAGAACGCCAATGAACAGTGCGAGCTATGGGGCGTATTTGGCACTTACTATAAGCTGAATGAATACCGCGCCATGTGGAAAAGAGGCGGCCAGCCCCTTGCTGAAAGGCTCCGCGATAAAAAGCACAATTGGAACGATCTGAAAAAACTGATCCCGAACATGATCGCAGCGGGTTTATTGGGCTACCAGTTCACCTGCCCGGATATGATCGGTGGCGGGGAATACGGTTCGTTTATTGGCCTTGCCAATTTTGACCAGGACCTGGTGGTACGTTCTGCTGAATGCAGCGCATTAATGCCCATGATGCAGTTTTCCGTTGCACCCTGGCGCATCCTGGATAAAGAGCACCTGGCAGCAGTAAAAAATGCCGTATTGCTCCGGAAAAAATATGCTCCCTACATCCTTCAAACAGTAAGCGCATCCGCTAAAAGCGGGGAACCGGTTGTCCGCTGTATGGAATATGTTTTTCCTAACCAGGGCCTTTCAGCTGTCAAAGACCAGTTTATGCTGGGGGACCGTCTGATGGTAGCCCCGGTGCTTGATAAAACTTCCACCAGGACCGTGTTATTTCCGAAAGGCAAATGGGCAGGTCAAGATGGAAAAGTATTTACAGGCCCATTAAAAGCAGCGATCCAGGCCCCTATCGGGGAGCTGCCTGCCTTTGACCGGATAGATTAACAGCATCAAGGCTCATTTGATTTTGCCAAAGAAATTAAACCACCGGTAGCGCCCAGGTTCATGGAATCCAGTGCGGAACTTGGCACAATTACCATGGATCCTTTTTCCTTTAAACCTTCAAATAACATATTCATTGCTCTCAGGTGCAGGGCTACAGGATTATTAATATACTGCTCACTTGCCTTCGCAAATTTTTCGGCAATCTCTGTTTCAGCAGTGCCCAGGATCACTCTTGCCCGGCGTTCCCTTTCTGCCTGCGCTTCCTTACTCATGGCATCCGCTAATGTTTGAGGAATAATAATGTCTTTTATACCTACATTCTGGCAAGTGATGCCCCATGAATTGGTATGCTCATCTAGGATCTTTTGCAGCACTTCCGCCACCTTATCCCTTTCCTGCAGTAATTCTGCTAATTCATGCTTCCCTATCGTATCCCTTAACCCGGTTTGTGCGATATATGAAATTGCTACTTCATAGTCCTGCACTTCCAGCGCTGCCTTTTCCACATCCCAAACAGTCCAGTATACTACGGCATCCACATTTACCGGTACGGTATCTTTAGTAAGCGTTTGTTCCGCTTTAAAGTCAGTAACCCTAACCCGCTGGTCAATATAGTTATCTATTTTATCAACGATGGGAATAATAAAAAAGATACCGGGCCCTTTCAAACCTACGTATTTACCCATTCTCAGGATAATAGCTTTCTCCCACTGATCTGCTATGTGTATGGAGCTGGCAATGAATAAAGAAATAAGCAGGGATACAACCAGGAACGGAACATTCAGGTACCCTAAATAATAAAGCCCAGCGGAGGCTCCCGCCAACACAAAAAAGACGACCCTCGATATGGGGTTCAACCCTAATTTTATATTCTTTTTTGTACTCATTATATTGTTATTTTTTTAGTTGTTTAATGATGTCATCTATTGAAAAGCCATAGCTAAATGCGATAGCAGTAAACTCATTACAGATCTCCTTTAACTTGCTTTTTTTCTCCTTATCCGGGATTTGAATTTTCATTTCACTGATAAAGGTTCCCGTTCCCTGCTGGGTTTCTAAAACACGCTGAATTTCCAGCTCCTTATACGCTTTGGCTATGGTATTCAGGTTTACCTTTAAATCCACGGCCAATGCACGCACCGTTGGCAGCTGCTCTCCTGCTTTCAGGTTCCCGGCCGCAATACCAAACTTGATCTGATCAATAATTTGCCGGTAAAACGGGGTACCTGTCTTTGGGTCTAGTTTAAAGTCAATCATAGCAGTGTCTTATTGTACTATACATATAGTACAAATATACAAGTATTTCCGGATTTACAAAATCTGGTTGGGAAATAGTTTCATTTTGTAGATTTAATCCTATTAAAATCATTACAGTCTTGAAAGCTAGTATAACATTGTTAAGATCCTTGTTGTTAAATGATTACCCCTCCGGTTCCGCTATTAACTATTACGCTGGCCACCTGTATGTTATTGGAGATGATGCCAATACGCTGCTGATACTGGATAGTAATTACAATGAAGTAAATACGGTACCGTTCTTTCACTATGAAGAAAAACGGATCCCCAAAGCAAAGAAGACTGACCTGGAAACAGCAGTGATACTGGATCTTGATGGTCAAAAGCACTTGTTAGCATTAGGTTCTGCAGCTACAAAAGAAAGGGAAATGGGCGTATTGCTGCGTCTCCCCTTCACGGATAACAAACCTTCTTATATTTCATATGCTTCCTTTATAAAACGCCTGCAACAGATCCCCGGAATAAACATAGAAGGCGCTACCCTGGCAGGCAGCCATTTCATACTCAGTAACCGTGGTAATGAAAGCAATCCTGTCAATCATCTTATTATCACTACACCTGATTTTTGGGAACGTCAGGAAGATGCTGCGATCCGTATTTCAAAGCTCGTTATTCCTTTCTCATTACCCGGATTTGCCGGCGTTTCAGAGCTGTGTTATATTGAGCAGGAAGATGCATTGCTGATCATCCTGTCAAGCGAAGCTACCGGCAATACTTATGACGATGGTGTTATAGGAGATAGTTACTTCGGCTGGGTAAAACAGATCAGTCAAAAGCTGGATGGCCGGGACGTATTGCTGGATGGCATTGTTAACCTGTCTGATGCAGATCCTGCATTCAAAGGCGAAAAGGTAGAAGGGGCTTGTTTGTCAGCTGTTACGGATAAAGAGTGGTACCTGCACCTGGTAGCTGATAACGATCAGGGAGCAAGCACACTATTTCATATAAAGGTGGTAGTGGAAAATTAAACAACGGACAGGTATATACCTGCCCGTTGCTGCTAAAGGAAAAAGGGGACTGCTTTATGTTAATTATTAAGGTTCGGGTTATTCTGCTCTTCAGCCTGTGGTATAACAAAAATATAGTAAGGGCTGTTAGGCACAAAGGCAGTACCGTCTGCAAAATTCAGCGCGGTGTGGTATTTGGCAGCCACCTGTTTGGTAGTGCCATCCGGCGTTACCACCGTTACTTTTATATCATCGCCGCCAGCGTCCACATAAGGCTTACGCACAACAGCCAGCTGGTTGCGGATAATATCGGATAAGCCAAACCCTTCTCCCCACAGCTCTTTTCTTCTTTCAACCAATATTTCTTTTACCAGGCTGGCCTGCGTAGCTCCTGTGCCATCAAAAGCGCGGGCGCCTCTTGCAGTACGCAGCTGGTTCAGCGCATTAATGCCTTCAGTAAGGTTGCCTGCACGTGCATAACCTTCTGCTTTGATCAGGATGGCTTCTGCGCTTCTCATCAGCACCAGGTCTGCGGTCTGGTCTGCCCTGAACTTGAACTTTTTATACTGCAGGTACCCTTCCCGCGCAACGGCAGAACCATCCCACGAAAAAAGCGTTTTGCGTATATCACCTGCTTCAAACAGCTCCCCAAAGAAAGGATCAGCCATGAAGCTATAGTAATAAGAAGATGCAGAGGATACGTCCAGGAAGTGGAAGCTGTAGCTGCCGTCGCTCTGGCTGGGAATTTCAGGATGCCCCCAGATCCATTCTGTATTGTTTACATCATTGAATCCCTTGCTGTACTCAGCGGGCGCCATCAAAGGATAATCCCGTTGCGCTTCATCTGCCGCAGCTGCTGCCTGCGCCCATCTGCCTGTATTCAGGTAAGCACGTGCCAGCAGGCCGTTCACCACATCGGCATTGATCTTGTATTTAGCCGGCCGGTCATAACCGGTTAACAGCGTTTTTGCCTGCAGCAGATCAGAGAAGATCAGCTCATAGATCTCTTTCAGGGAAGCACGCGGATTACCCACTGTAGCGGCGGTGGTAGGCTCCGTATAAATAGGCGCTGTTTTGGTCAGGGAATCTTTCAGGTAGGAGAACTGGTAAAACGAGGCAATGGTCAGGTAGGTATGCGCCCTTAAAGCCAGCGCCTGTCCTTTGGCCACGCTTTTTGCAGTGGCATCGCCATCCACCTTATCTGCATTGGCAATGATAATATTGCTGTTATTAATGATCTTGTACAGCTGGCCCCAGATAGCGTTGACACGTGACTGTGTTTTATCATTCAGCTGCGTAAAACGGTAAGCAGTCGGAAAACCATATTTGGTGGTGATCAGCGCTACGTCATTTGCCATGGCGTCGCTGGTAAGCGCAATGGTCTTGAATCCCGGGTTACTGTAGGTGCCCCCGTAAAAATCATCCATCATGGCGGCCCAGGTGCCTTCTGAGATCGTATTAAGGTTGTCAATATTCTTCAGTACAAGATCTTCTGATACCGCATTGGAAGGAGCGGTATCCAGCTGCTTGTTGCAGGCCGACAAACCAATGATCAGCGCTGCGGCATATATATAAAATCTGCTTGCTTTCATTTTCATTCAGTATTAAACGTTACACATTAGAGCCCTACCTGTATGCCCAGTGAAAATGTTTTCATGGCAGGATACTGGTAGTAGGTAGTGCCATCTATAGACTGTTCCGGATCCATGCCCTGGTGGCCGTAAAAAGTGAGCAGGTTCTCACCCAGCGCATATACTTTCGCGCTGCTGATACCTATTCTTGACAGCAGCTGCTTAGGCAATGAATATCCCAGCGATACTGTTTTAAGGCGCGCATAGGTGGCGCTGTACAGGAAGCGGGTTGAGGTAGAGGTCCAGTTCAGGTTATCAGTAGTGAGCTTAGGTACATCCGTGCTGGTGTGCTCAGGCGTCCAGCGCTCCAGCAGCTCTGTGGACCAGTTGCGGCCAGGACTTGCACCACCGCTTAACAGCGATACATAATCCAGGTCCAGCACCTTACCACCTATGCTGTAAGCTAACAGGAACGACAGCTCAACATTTTTGTAGCTAATCGTATTGGTAACACCACCTGTCAGATCCGGCAGTGCGGAACCTGCATAATACTGTGTGGCGGAAGCATAGTTGCTGGTGGTTACTTTTTTACCGTCAGCACCACTCTGGTACCAAAGCGGGTTGCCGGTCTGCGGATCTACACCGGCCCATTCACGCAAGTAAAATTCATAGATGGAAGAGCCGACCGTCAGCTTTTTGGTGCCGCTGATAATTTCTTTTTGCGGCAGCTCCGTGATCTTGTTCTTGTTATGTGCAACGTTCAGGCCTATACTCCATTTAATATCGCGGGTGCTCACTGGTATCACATTCAGCTCCAGCTCCACACCGGTATTGCGCAGGGCGCCGATATTGGCGCTGATAGAGCCAAAGCCGGTGGATGGCGCCATGGGTTTTGCATACAGCAGATCCTTGCTGGTTCTATTGTAATAGTTGATGGTACCATACAGGCGGTTGTCAAACAACCCGAAATCCAGGCCTATGTTCAGGTTAAGATTGCTTTCCCATTTCAGCCCCGGGGTAGCCAGCCTGGAAGTGATGACGCCACCGTTGCCCAGGTTATTCCGGATATCAAAAAGCGCCAGGTAAGCATAATAGGTGCTCAGGTTATCATTACCGGAAGCGCCATAGCTGCTCTTTAGCGTAAGGGCATTCAGCCAGCTCACAGAGCGGAGAAATGCCTCTTCTGCAATACGCCAGGATGCACCGGCAGACCAGAAGGTACCCCAGCGTGAGTCCGGCGAGAAACGGGAGGAGCCATCCCTTCTCACCGATGCTGTGAAATAATACCTGTTCAGATAATTATACTGGCCCTGGCCAAAGAAGCTCAGCTTCGCATAGTTATCTGAAATACCCGTAAAATCATTTAGCTGCGAGGCTGCTGCCGGCTCATACAGGCCTGGTAATGCAAACTTCTGCCGGTTGCCGCTTTGGGTGCTGTAATTGTAATAATAGTATTCATG
Organism: Chitinophaga sp. GbtcB8; assembly: GCF_019091455.1. GTDB lineage: Bacteria > Bacteroidota > Bacteroidia > Chitinophagales > Chitinophagaceae > Chitinophaga. Next base: position 149,197 of record NZ_JAGXJN010000010.1, on the reverse strand, counting down.
CCCGGCCAGCAGGTTCAGGTGATGCCCGCCTAACAGGTCTGCATCATAGGTGAGTATATTGTTCCAGGTATAACTCAGCTCCCTGTTATTGGATTTGCTGATAGCACCGCCTATCTCTGCATCGCCACCCACGGTAGGGTTGGTGTAAAACAGCGAATTGCCGTTCACATAGTCAATGTTATAGCTGGTCTTAAAGTGCAGGGCTTTGGTAAGCGATGCTTCCAGGAATGTTCTGGCAGATACGTTCTCATTGCTGTTCCGGTTCTTGTCCAGCGGTAAGGAACCTATCAGGTTCTCCCGTGCCAGGGCTGCAGAGGGGCGGTAAGCGCCGTAATCAAACTGCTTTTGTCCGCTGGCATCCAGCTTGTAGGAGCCATCGGGGTTGCGCTGGTAAATAGGATAAAAGCCGGGAACCGTTCTGCCAAACAGCACTACGTTGTCTGTACGCGAATCGGAAGACGCAGGATAATCCTGTGCAGAGCTGGAGCCACTCAGGTTCACGCCTGCTTTTAGCCAGGGTTTAGCCTGTAAGGTGAGATTGCTTCTGAAATTATAACGTTTAAAGCCGGAGCCTATATAAGCGCCTTCATTGTTCACATAACCGCCGCTAATATAATAGGTAGACTTATCGCTGCCACCGCTGAAGCTAAGCTGCGCCTGTGTATATTTCCCGGATTGCTGGATGCCTTTTTCCCAGTCATCGTTCCACAAAGGCCGCGCACCTGCTACTATCTTTCCGTCTGTGCCTACCGGCTGCAGGTAGTTAGGGCCATATGGGTTGATGCCCAGGTCCCCTACTACACGCGCACTGGCTGTTGCTGCTGCCTGCGTAGGTGACTGCCCGTTAGTGAGCTGCTTATTACGCAGCGCTTCCCAGTAAAGCTCAAAATACTGATCGGTGTTGATCTTGTCATAGTCTTTTACCGCGCGGCTGCTCCAGCCCTGGTTAAAGGTGACGTTCACTGCGGGCTCCCCTTTTTTGCCCTGCTTAGTGGTAATGATGATCACTCCATTAGCAGCCCGTGAGCCATAGAGGTTAGCGGCAGTAGCATCTTTCAATACGCTGATGGATGCAATGTCTGCCGCATTAAGCGCATTAATGTCGCCCTCATACGGAGCGCCGTCCACAACAAACAGCGGCGCGCTGGAGGCATTGATAGAGCCTACACCGCGTATACGTATGGTGGAGCTGTTGCCCGGCTGCCCGTTAGACGAAGTAGTTTGCAGGCCGGTTACCAGTCCCTGTAAGGCATTAGTAACATTGGGCGTAAGCCGGTTATTGATCTTGTCTGAGCTTACAGTGGATACGGCTCCCGGATACCCTGAGCGTTTTACATTGGTATAGGCCACTGCCACTACTTCATCCAGCGTAGTATTGGCGGGCTTCAGGAGAATGATGACGTTTGCATCCTCTTCCCGTACTTCTGTTTCCACTGCTTCCCTGCCGATGAAGGAAACGGAAAGCACGGCTTTGCCGCCAGGAATGTTCAGCTGAAAACGGCCATCCTGGTCAGTAGTAGTACCCAGTGTGGTGCGGTTGATCTTTACGGTCACTCCGGGCAATGGCTGCTTGTTCTCCGCAGCGAGCACCTGCCCCCGTATTTGTTTTTGCTGCGCAAAAAGCACTGTGCTGAACAGCAGCGCAAGCACGAGTGTTACATTTTTTTTGAACATGCGTGTTTAGATTATAAGAATGGAGGAATATATTGCCTTTAGGGCAACAACATATATACCAGGTGCCGGGAAAAGCAGCTGGCGATGGTTGACGTATTATCTGCCTAAATTATGCGTTGCTACAATAACATCTTATGCTTACAAACAAGGGTTTTGAATAGAATAAAGCTGGTAAAAGTAAAGTTGATCTTCTCATGGTTTCTTGATGCTTGTTGTCATTATTCCGATCTATCAGATACTACTGGAATATGTATCTGGCACCGCAAAAATAGAATAAATATTTAGTCCATCAAAATAGTAGGATAATCTTTTCAGACAATTTCAACTATCTTATCTTGATGCGTTATATTTTATTACAATAAAGATGGCCTCACAAAGTGAAGCCATCTTTATCTGTTATATGCTTAACGTTGTACTATGTAATAAAACTTATTTATTGACTGATGCCACTCATAATTTTACTAACAATGACCCACTTGCCATCAATCCTGTGTAACGACAAAAAATCATGATAAACCATATCATACGCCTTCACCTGTACCTCTGCAACCGCGACAGAGTTCACCTCCTTAACACTCAAGATCTCTCCTTTAAATGGCTTCCCCGAATCTTTCGGACTCTCCCGGTTCGCTACCACATCCAGCCATTCATCCAATGTTTTGCTATAAGGTTGCCCTTTTACATCGCCAAACAGCCTGGTACCCGGGTGAAAGATCTGTTTTAACTTATTCAAATCGCCTTCATAACTTCCCTGAAAATAATATTCTTCCAATGCCTGCGCAATGGTGGATCCATCTGTTAGTTGAGTTGTCATACTTTATATGTTTAGTATGCCGCGAAGGTATGACGGGCACGAAAGTAAATTGTGTGATGCAAATCACATTTTTCAGAGGACCGCAGCTCAGGAATTATTCAGGCGGTAAAGTGTTTCTCTTGAAACACCTAAATAAGCGGCAATCAGTCTTTTGGGCACCATATTGTACAACTCAGGGAATAAAGTTATCAGTTCTTCATAGCGGTATTTCACGTCGTTGTTCATTGTGCTTAGCAATCTTTTTTGAGAAGCCACATATTCACTGGTCATATGAGCGCGGAAAAAATGTTCTACCTGGTGAAACTTTTTACAGGCGTCCTCCCGTGCCTTGTTCGACAGGCACAACAATTCTGTATCTGTAATACAACCTATATTGATAGTAGCTCTTGTGCCACTATACAGGGCACTGTAATCCGATGCCCAACACGAAGGCATTGCAAACTGCAGCACAAACATTTTCTGGTTATCATTTACATAGAAGGTTTTAATGCAGCCACTAAGTACAAAATATTCACAGTCTATTCTTTCGCCTGCGGTAATAATATAGGCTCCCTTTTTATAGGATCTGGTTGTAAAGCAATCGAAGAAATCGTCGAACTCATTATCCGAAAGTTTAGTGGTTTTCGCCATGTGCTCTTTTAGTAGTTGTCTTGGATCCATGCCTTATTGAGGTTTAATGCTGGCACTTTGTCTTCCGGCCGCAATCAAGGTAATAATTTTTGCCGTTAACACCGTAGCTGCTTTTAATTATACTTTTCTTGACCGGTAAGTGTGTGTCATGAATGCGGAACTTATGTTTAAGCTGCATTACTTACACGAGATCAATGATGGGGGATTGTCAAGATCGTGACTCGCAGGATATGCGGCATCGCACAGAATGAGTGCCAGGCCCCGCCTCGCTATATCCGCCCAACTTATGCCCGGCCATATCTCCTTTTTAACGGAAATTATTTTGTTCCCTTCATGAGCTATTTGAGATTTTCTTAGTAACAGCGTCTGCTTTTATATTATCATTCTCTACCATATTACTGAAGGAACTATAATTGTTTCAACCATGCAAATCGAACATTTTATGTTATATTTGCATGGTTAATTGATATTTTACTCTGCAAATCGAACATTTTATGTTATATTTGCAGAGATGATAAAACGTAGACTCGAAAATAAAATCCGGGAATCCCTTCAGCGCAGCCCCTCGGTTGCACTCATGGGGCCGCGTCAGGTCGGCAAAACAACCATTGCCCTGAATATCTCCGAAAATATTCCTTCGATCTATCTTGACCTGGAAAACATGCTTGACCTGGAAAGGGTGCGGGATATCACTGCTTTCCATGAAGAAAACAGGGAAAAGCTGATTATCCTGGATGAAGTGCAACGTAAGCCGGAAATGTTTGCTTCACTACGGGGCATTATCGACAAGGAGCGCCGCAAAGGCAATAAAGCCGGGCAGTTTCTTTTTTTGGGATCAGCCTCAATTGATCTTTTACAGCAATCCAGCGAATCGCTGGCTGGGCGGATCGCCTATATCGAGCTGCACGGCATCGATGTCTTAGAATATACCGCGCAAAATTCCGGGTTGATCACTCCACTTTGGTTGCGGGGTGGATTTCCAGAAAGTCTGCTGGCGGCATCCGATCAAGACAGCCTGAAATGGCGCCGCGATTTTATCAAAACCTATCTTGAACGCGATATCCCCCAATTAGGGCCACGCATTCCGGCCCAAACTCTTGAGCGTTTTTGGACAATGCTTGCGCATAACCAGGGTGGAGTAATGAATGCCGCGCAATTGGCACGAAACCTGGAAGTGTCTGCCGTAACAGTCGGTCGTTATCTTGATCTTATGGTAGATCTATTACTTGTCAGACGTTTACAGCCCTGGACATTCAATGTGGGCAAGCGGCTGGTACGCGCTCCGAAGATCTATGTACGCGATAGCGGCATAACGCATGCTTTGCTGAATATTTCCACTTATAATGATCTGCTGGGCCATCCCGTCGTGGGGGGAAGCTGGGAAGGTTTTGTAATTGAAAATCTTCTCTCCGTTGCACCGTCCAACGCTTTGCCTTTTTATTACGGCACACCAGGCGGGGCGGAAATCGATCTTATCCTGGAATTTTCAGGTAGTGAAAAATGGGCCATTGAAGTAAAACGCAGCTCCGCTCCTTCTTTATCGAAAGGCTTTCATATCGCTTGCGAGGACATAAAAGCCGACAGGCGTTATGTTGTTTATTCCGGCAATGAAAGATTTCCCATGCGTGAAGGTGTGATTGCCATTCCCTTGCATGATCTTATGCAGGAACTTTTGAACACCAAAAAATGATGGCGGTTTATCAGCTTGATAAATCGCCAAAAGCTAATAAGTCCTGCAGGAAAAGGTTAGAGAATTTGCCCCTTCTTATAAGCTATAATCAGGGTGCTGTCTTACAAGTTCTAAAAGGTATTCCCTTTTATAGGTAGCAAGGCATAAAAGATCCCCCCAATTTGGCTTTTTTGATTCTTCTAATGATATTTTAAACTCATTTTTAGTCCATATTCTTATATTATCTTTAGGATAATAACGCTGGGGCCTTGCAATACTTTTCATGTGGAAACCGATCAGCAATAATATATACCGGTTGAACTTTCTTCTTATACTCTCAAACTAGTTTTGAAGCTTAATATTTAGAATTAGCGCAATAAATAATTGGGGGAATCGCGTTAAATACGAAAATTAATACATCGCACAGCCAAACGCTTTGATCTATTTTTTTTTGTTGATAGAATGGCATAAAATAAAATGCGCCTCCTCCATCCTCTTTATTGCAAATTTCTGTCAAGTATAGCGCATCAGAATTTTGAAAAGGAACAGTGTCAATAAACAACGATACTGAGCTTTTATGCTGAGAATATAAATCAAGCATGACATCAGCTCCCGCAACCATTTCCAAATCTGACTCTTTCCCTCCAAGTGCAAGATATTGTGGCAGATCTATATACCATTTTTCATTTTTAAAGATGAAATTAAATAGCCGCATAATGAGATCATCCAAGTTTATCGGTTCCTAGTAACTGAGATAACATCTCAAGCTCTTGTAAGATTTGAACTTTTCGTGGATGTATTGATGAAAATAAAAATGAAATAAAGGTTGGGATATATTTGTCTTCTTGAGGCTCTAAAATTTCTCTGTCTATTTTCTCAAACTTATAGTCTTGGGCAAAATGGTTAAACCATCGATCAAATTTATCGTTTCTCTTAACTTGCTTACCTTCATCAATAGCGCAGTTGTAAACTAAGAGGCATCTCATATCAACATTCGCTAGGTAGTGTTTGATAATCTCTACTACAGTTATTCCAATCCTGCAGTCAAAATATAAAGATCCACCTGGTTGAAGAATATCTAAAGTGACATATATTGCGTTTGATATAACAGGATACTCATCAAGTAATTCTGTTATTTTAGTTGCCTCAATAAAAGTAACGCCATATTTATGGCCATATTTAGTATGAAAAACGTAAGTAACATTTACCTCAATTGGTGTTATAAGAGGCAGGAATTCATATGGGGTAAGCAACTTATTAAAGCTCTTTAGTTTTGGGGGGATTATAATCTTTCACGTTGCCACCATTTAATACATATAAGCGCAAAGCAGCCTTTGCCTCATGTAGCTTTTTTATAGCTTCACGAGCTTTTTTATTTTCACGCTTTATTATAAGTATATTACTCATGGTAAACAAATTTACCATTAATTTTTGAAATGGAAATAATAAATGAATGATATCGGGGATCTTAATGAATCCAAAACAACAATAACTACATGTTAATTAATATTTTACATATAAATCAGGTATATACTATCTGAAATATACCTTATGGGAATGCCTCCGCTCACACCCCTTACTTCCCCCTTGAAACCCAGCCTGGCGCACTACCCATCTGCCGGCGCAAAAGCATATTCAATTGCGCTGCATGATGCTGCACATGCCGCATGTTATATAATAATATTTCCGGCACTGCATAATTCATATCACCTCCTTCCTCTATCCATCGCTCTTCTATATTTTCTTCTGTTAAGCCTGTAATTACCTGGCGGCACTTTTCACGGTTTAATTGCAGGTAGTCCAGTAATTCTTTTTTGCTGTAAATACGGTTAGGCATTATATCATCTAATGCGTCAGGGTCTATTTCATCTTCAGATGCTGCGAGCGTAAAGGGTAACGAGGCCGGATTGTTTTTGTGTGGAATGGTAAGATAGTAATCCAGGAATACCAGGGTATGATAGGCAATGTAAAAAAACTTCCTGTTGTTATCCCAATGATCTTCAGGGTATGAGGTTATCGCATTTTCGAGCATGTCTATGCTTGCTCCAAATTGCGCCCACAAACTTTGTTTTAAGGTGTTGAGCATGTTACTCTGTTACTTAGCTATTACTTCCCTATAAAACCCGAGATAACATTCACACCTATATCCCTGGCTAAATCGAATACCCATGGACCTAATTTCTTTAAATATCCTATTAGGGTTTGGCCATCTTCGCAAGACGCTGCTTCTTCTGCCCGTATAATATCTGATAGGGCAAGTATTTGGGCTTCACTTTGTGGCATGGAATAGAGTACGTCTTTAAGCTTTTTAATTTCCTCAAGTATTACACTGTAATCATAATTTCCAGATGTTGACGTTACATTTCCATAGTTAACAGCGCCTCTTCCGACAGCCCCAATTGCTGAATTATGTATACTTATTTTGTCTCCCATGACTTCATCATTTTTTTTCATACCGGCATTTAAGGATTATTGTTGAAAGATCCCATCTTATCAATATTTGAGTCATTGACCTCGTATTTATCGCGTGCCACATGATCACCGAATATTATCTTGTCGCTGCTAAAATTTACAGTTGTATTGACCGGCTTGTCACTTGTCATAGCCGAAGTGATCCTTCTATGTACTTCCTCTATGCCCCCTCTATCTACACTGCTGAATATATGATGATAGGAAGAATTTAATTCAATAATAAGAGCATATAACTTCGGCCGAAAAAATTCATAGATCCCATATCCTGCAACTGCAGCAGCGATAAAGGAAATAAAACCTAAACCTTTCCAGGATAACGACAGAAAAAATATTACTGCGGATGCTATCAGTAATATAGGAGAAATTTTATGAGTCCGCTTAATTTCACGCGTTCCAAACCTTGTTACATTTCTTAGTTGAATAGTAGTACCATTAAATGCAAGGGTATGATTAGTGAAAATTAACGAGCCCTGATACGGGCTGCCTCCTTTTTCTCTGCTATTAATACTCATGCTATTTGTTTTAGGGTCAAATAATATATTAACGTGAAAATTATACTGAAAATACGAAAAAATATTTCATTGTAACGAATATGCTGCTTTGCTAAACGAATAGAACATATGTATTATACTATCAATCTGTCATATTTACAAAGTACCGAATGCCGCTCCTTCCTCCTTCTATTTCAGCCTCAGATCCAGCAGGTGTGCCTCCCCCTACTCCTTCCTGATCCTGTCCCTTTCATCCTTTGCACCACCCTCCTTCCTGACAGCACTCTTTAACCCATTCCCGCCAAAAGACCGTGCATACGTTAACCTGAAAACCGGCCGCACCGTAGATTCTGTATGAATAAACACATTGTTTACAATATCAAACGCTTCCCTGGTAAGCGTACCGTACTGCGTATGAATACTAAAGCTGCGCAGCACATCTGTTACAGATAGCTGCAGGCTGCCGGCATTGTTATTCAGCTCCTTTTTAATACCGGCATTTATAACGCCAAAGCCATCCACCTTTACAGAACCATTGTAAGAACGGGCATTATACCAGCCGGATAGTTCAGCGGAGAAACGCCCAGGCAGCTGAAAGGTTTCACTGAAGTTAAAGGAATAACCCAGGTAGGTTTGCTTCACCGGCTGCAGGGTATGCACCACTTTGTAATTATACAATGCACCGGTTAAACTGTAGCTCATGGTCCACCAGTCATTTACCTTTACCGGTACATTGGCCTGGAAGCTAATGCTGTTCAGGTAAGCCATGTTCTGCGGGGAAATGTATAACAGGTTGGCAGCCGCGGTTTGGCTGATCTGGTAACGGATAATGGGATTATTATCCCGGCTGAACAGCAGGGAAAAAGTATAACCTTTATTGTTATACCCCAGCTTTATATTATGGGTAATGGCAGGCCGCAGAAAAGGATTACCGGTATACACGGCAGTAGGATCACTGTAGATCACGTAAGAAGCAAGATCATTGTAGGAAGGGCGGCTGATCCTTTTGCTGTAAGCCAGCTGCAGCTCGGCCTCTTCATTTAACTTGCGGGAAAGGGATATATTGGGGAACAGCACGCCCAGCTTACGGTTCAGGGTACTTTCACCGGTTTGCGGATTATCCATACGGGTATGGGCATATTCATAACGTAAACCGGCAACCAGGCTGGTGGCAGGGTTCAGCTGTACATTAACGGAGGTATAAGCTGCGCCAATACCTTCCTTCATTAAAATATTATTGAGGGTTTCAGAACGGTTCAACCATTTATCATTGATCAGGCTTTCAATGTGCGATGTGCTGGTGCTGCGTGTATACGTTCCTTTTATACCGGCTTCCAGCTTAATGGCGGCATTCAGCTGCCTGGAATAATCTGCCTTAGCTACTCCTACCTGGATGGTAGTATTGGCAAACCCGCGCTGCAAAGGCGCAAAAAGACTATCGTTCTCCCCCGCTCTTGCACCATGTTCATTTACAAACTGGCTGAATACTTCTGAAGGGTTGTTATTATTAAAGTACAGGTAATCCAGATCCAGGTTCAGCTGCTCCCCTGCCCTTAATTTCTTTTCCAGGTAAATGGATGATAGCAGGTTTTGCCAGCGGTTACGGCCATTTACAACACCATTGTATTGCAGCAGGGAATCCGGCAGCACATTATAACCGGCATTGGCAATGGTAGTTGTATTAGAGCGGCTGCTGTTATAGGCTACGTTAGCGCCAATGGTGGTTTTATCATTCAGCTGGTGATCTATACCCATAGTAACATCATGATTGTGCTGTACCTGCTGGGTGGTATCCCAGGCTATCACCTCCATGCGCCCGCCCAGCACCGGCATATCCTGCGCGCTGGTAATATACAGGTCTGAGTAGATTTTGTTCATGGAATAGGTATAGGACCCATACAGGTTGGTACGTTTAGTGTTGTGCGCCAGGTTCATGCCGGCCGTACCTTTTTGCCGCCAGCCATAACCGCCGGTAACTGAAAAAGTGCCATGAGTGCCCTGCTGCCGGTCGTTCTTTAGCACAATGTTGATCATACCGGCGCTGCCATCAGCATCGTAACGGGATCCTGGTGTGGTAAGCAGCTCTATTTTCTCAATGTTATCTGCGCTCATACTGTTCAACAGGCTCACTACCTGGTCCATAGACATGCGTACCAGCTTCCCGTTGATCATTACCATCACCCCGCTTTTGCTATTCAGCATAATACTGTTGTTGCGGTAATCGATCATTACCCCGGGCGAGCGTTCCAGCACGTTCAGCGCAGAGCTGCCTTTGGTTAACAGGCTGTTTTGCACATTCACCACCATACCGTCTGTACGGGGTTGAAATAAGGGTTTCTCCGCCCGTACCACTACCTCTCCCAGCTGCCGGGTATCTTCCGCCAGCGCCAGGGTGCCTGCATCTTTTTGCGGTTGTGCAGCAGTTAGTATAAATGGGGCCGACGTAAAAACCTGGTAACCTACATTGCTGTAACGCAACAGGTATTGCCCCGGTGTTGTGGGTTCTATGCGGTAAGCGCCCTTTTCATCTGTTAAAGCAGCTTTTACCAGCGAGGTATCGCTGCTTTTTAACAGCAGCACATTGGCAAAGGGAATGGGCTGCCCGGCAGCTGTAGTAAGCCGGCCGGATACCTGGCCAAAGGCAGCTGGTGCAAAACCGCACAGTAATAAGCACAGGTGTAAGATCTTCATATTGCAGGCTGTTTAGAAAGTTCTCCAAAGAAATACGCACCTGCACACTAAAAAAAACCGGAATGACCATCCGCTGCCACTAATTGATGAAGCGCAGCAAAAGCCCTTAAAACCGGCTGCAAAGGCACAGTACAGGCAAGGGATGCCTTTCATATACCACCGGTTGCAGCTGGTCAATTATTTAAGCCTGTTTACATAGTACTGCTTTCAAATAGGCGGAAAGTCCTGTATCTTTAAAAGAAGCATCTGTCCTTAAATTTTTATACAATGCAAGCTGCCCATCCGCACTGGTTTATCCGGTATAAGTTATACCACCTGCCGTTCTGGCTCCTGTACCATTACATTTGGTGGGTAGTAGCTATCGGCAATCCTTTTAAAGCGGCAGATGCCATCCTGCACAGCACCTATGCTATTAAGTTCAGCTTTTACATTGTGTTCCAGGCATTGGCGGTGTATTTCAACCTGTATTTCCTGATACCGCGTTACCTGGAAAAAGGCCGGTTCACGATTTACCTCAGCTACCTGTTATTAACCGTGATCTGTGCTACAGCGCTTATTATACCGGGTTATTATCTAACCGCTTTTGCAGCAGGCCAAACGGTTGGGGATTATTATAAATCAGACGGTAACTGCATTTACCAGTTCATTGGTGCAGCCTTACCTTCTACCCTGGCCAGCATGACCTTAGGCATGAGCATTAAGCTGGCCGGTAACTGGCTGCAAACACAAAGAAGGCAACAGCTGCTGGAAAAAGAAAAGCTGGAAACAGAGCTCAACTTTTTGAAGTACCAGTTTAACCCGCATTTCCTGTTCAATTCCATTAACTCCATCTTTTTCCTGATCCATAAAAACCCGCACATGGCATCGGCCTCGCTGGCCAAATTCTCCGACCTGCTGCGGTACCAGCTGTATGAGTGTAACGATAAACAGATACCGCTCAGCAACGAGATCGCTTACCTGGAAAATTTTATAGAGCTGGAAAAGCTGCGGCAGAACGATAACCTGCAGGTGACCTTTAACATACAGCAGCAAAGTACAGCTCATCTAATGATAGCGCCCTTTATACTCATGACATTTGTGGAGAATGCTTTTAAACACGTATCCAAACATGCGGACACGCCCAACTGGATCAACATGCAAATGCGTATGAACGAACAGCAGCTGGATTTTATAGTAACCAACAGCACCTCTGACAATGCTTCCAAAGATGTGCTGCACTATGGCGGCATCGGGTTAAAAAATGTGCAGCGCCGGCTGGACCTGCTGTATCCCGGTCAGTACCAGCTGGAGATACAAAGCAGCGACACACGGTTTGGCGTACACTTTCACCTGGATGTATCTGCGCAGCAGCAAACACAATCTGTACCGGCATTAGCCTTCAACTATAAATAGTATGATGAACTGTGTAATTATTGACGATGAGCCCCTGGCCCGGGAAGGTATGGCCAACTATGTGCGGGAAATTGATTTCCTGCAGCTGACCGGCACCTGCGAAAACCCGGTGGAGCTGATGAAGCTACTGGACAAACATCCCATAGACCTGGTATTCCTGGACATACAAATGCCCAAGATGAATGGTATTGATTTCCTGAAGATCGTACAAAGGCCGCCCATGGTTATTATTACCACCGCCTTCCCCACCTATGCGCTGGAAGGTTTTCAGCTGAATGTGCTGGACTACCTTTTAAAACCCATCACCTTTGACCGCTTTTTTAAATCAGCCAATAAAGCCAAGGAATACCATCAGCTTATTACCAACGCCAGCATGCCGGCTCCTCAAACAACAACAGAAGGCATCGATCACTTTTTCATTAAATGCGGCAGCAAATACGAAAAGATCTACTTTGATGATATTTTGTATGTTGAAGGCATGCAGAACTACGTAACCATTTACACACGTAAAGGCAAATATGTAACCCTGTTATACCTGAAACACCTGGAAGAGAATTTAAACCGCAGCTCCTTTATCCGCGTGCATAAGAGTTACATTGTATCCATCCAGAAGATAGAAGGTATTGAGGGCAATGAGATCTTCATACAATCGCACAAAATTCCCATTAGCCGTAATTACCGGGAGCAGGTAATTGAGCAGGTGGTGATGAATAAGTTGTGGGATAAGATTAAGTTTTCATAGCGACCTCAATAAGATTTTCCCTATATTAATTGTTAACCAATTATTTATAGATTAACAATTACTCAGCTACACGGCCTTACTCAGATAGGCAATTCAAAATTCATGATTCATGAATCATGAATTACGTATCTTAGGGGTATGAATCAGCACAATGGGATGCGGCCGCAAGACATCGCCGTATTGTTAAAAATAGTTGTATCTCCTTCAAATTGGATGAACAAGGACATTGCAGAAGCCTTGTTTTTGAGTCCTGCAGAAGTAAGCTATTCCTTACAGCGGTCAGCCCTGGCAGAACTTATTGACCATTCTAAGAGAAAAGTTATGAGAAAAACATTCCTGGAATTCATCCAGTATGGTCTGCCTCATGTGTTTCCCGCTATTAAAGGTTCAATCGCAATAGGCGTACCGACAGCATTTTCATCTCCTGTTATGTCGAGATACCTTATGACAAATCAATCAGGGGAAATGGTTGTATGGCCTTATGCTGAAGGTCAAGCCCGGGGGGAATCTATTACTCCATTATATCCTAATGCAGTGAAGGCTGCTCTTAAGGATCCTGAATTGCACGAATTATTTGCGCTCGTAGATGCAATGCGTTTAGGAAAAGTCCGGGAGAAAGAAATCGCCCTTAAGTTATTAAAAGAAAAATTCAGTCCGCACCATGCATGAAAATCTTGTTCGGATTAAAGCGGTGGCCAATATTCTGAAAGGACTTGATCAACCTTATGTATTTGTTGGAGGTGCAACTGTTTCTTTATATTCAACACAAAAAGCACTGGCCGAAAGCATCCGTCCAACAGATGATGTAGATGTTGTAATAGAGCTTGCTTCTTATGCAGATCATTCTAAAATGGAGGAAAGGCTCAGAAAGCTGGGGTTTGTCAATAATATAGAATCAGGAATAATTTGCCGCTATAAAGTACAAGGGATTATTGTTGATATAATGCCCACTACCTCACAAGGACTTGGGTTCAGTAATAGCTGGTATCCTGATGGCTTTCAAAACGCAATTCCATATAAGCTGGATAACGAGACAGAGATCCGGATCTTCTCTCTGCCATATTTTCTTGCATCCAAATGGGAAGCTCACAAATCCAGAGGAGCAAATGATTTGCGGACAAGCCGGGATTTTGAAGACATGGTGTATGTTTTTGAGAATTGCCGGGATTTCGATGAACAACTTTTAACCGGTCCGGCTCCTGTTAGAGAATACCTCGCGCAGGAGCTTTCAGCGTTCCTGGAACATCCGGATTTCGAAGAAGCCTTGTATTGTCACATGGAAAGTGCCAGGTATGGTGCAAGCGTAGGAAAGCTGATCGCTAAGATAAAAGCAGGCCTGATGTTACGGGAAGCATAAATAACAACAGCCATGACCTTTGGAAACAACTTACTATTTTTCTTTAGTGCGCTGGGGGCATTTAACGGTCTCATTATCGGCACATACTTCCTTTGCTTCACCACAAAGAAAACCCTGTCCAATTATTTTCTGGGCGCTCTGTTGATTGCACTGAGCATCCGTATAGGAAAGTCTGTCGCCTATTTTTTTGACTATAATTTACCAAAAACAATCCTGCAGCTTGGGCTGACGGCCTGCCTGTTCATTGGTCCTCTTTTATACTTCTTCGTAAAAACAGAAATGCAGCAGGTGCGGAAACTGCCGGTATCATGGAGCATACAGCTGCTAGCCTGGTTGGCAGTGATCCTGGTAACCGGTTTGGTTTTTCCCTATGTGCGCTTCCCGCAGCTCCTTACCTGGATAATGGACAGAAAGTAGTATTGAGGATATCCGGAGACCGCGACACGATCTTCATGCGAAAGGACAAAACCTCAGTAATTATAAAGGGGTTAATATGATCACGCACGGAGGGCATACAGCTGCTTTCCGCACTTTTATGGGCCGCTTCCCTGATGAGCATCTGGCCATTATTGCCCTAAGTAATGATGAACACAATGAAAGGCTGAATGCCCGCTGGCAGATCGCTGACTTTTATATAAAAGACAAGCTGAAAGAGGAAAAACCATCTGCCACTATACCCGGCCAATCAATAGTTAAACCTATCGTAGCATACCCCAACAATCTAAAGGACTTTACAGGCGGGTATTACAGCGATGAGCTCAGCACCAGCTATACGTTCGCCGTGCGCGGGGATACACTTATCATGACCCATCTGAAGCTGGAAGGCATTGAATTGAAGCGGGTAGGCGGCAATAAATTTTCAGGCTCGGGCCCGGAAACCTTTGCATTTGAAATGGAGTTCCTGAAAAATGAAAACCATGCCGTGACCGGCTTCACGATCTCGAATTTTGGAGTAAAGAATTTAAAATTCATGAAAGTGAAGTAAGCAGGTGCAAGTTTGATCACCCCACTGCTGCTATAACCGCACAGCCCCTGCCCTTCACCTCTTCAATCTCACTGGCTGTTAAAGGTTTTCCCATTTCAAGTCCTATAAACAACAGGAAGGTGGCTGTTTTATCCCATCCTTCCGGAAGTTCCAAAGGCAGCTCTATCCGCTGGGCATTAAATGTTTGCTGATTGCCATGCCACTCTGTAGCAGTAGAAAAAACAGCCGGCAATGGTTTGGGGTTAATCTCCGTATAATCCCTTCCGTTATGCTTTATATCGGCAATGGCGCCCATACCTAATACAAAACGGTACAGCGGCGGGTTTGGGGGCAACAGCAGGTTTATGCCCGGCGTTAGCTCCGGCAGCTGTACCACACCTTTGCCGGTGGCGCGGTCAATGGAACAAATGGGCGTTTGCCGTACCGTACTCTCAAAAGGATTTTTCAGGTTCAAACGAAAGCCCTGCAGCAAAGCCGCATGCTGTGAAAATAAGAGCCCCCGTTTGCCTCTTTCACTTACGGTATCCCGCGGCTGCATTCTTTTTCTCAATAAGGAACTTAATGCAGATGTGAAATTGTAGTCTGCCAGGTTATTTACAGCATTCATCATTCGCTTGATACGGCCAGCAGTGGATGCACAAATGCCAAACTCCGAATTATTTTCCCGCGTACGTTCAAACCTGGGACTAGTAGCGATCTGCTCTTTAGTGGCGCCACCCTTGCGGCGCAGGATGATCTTGTCTGAACCTTTAGTAGTATAAGCGGAGATATTGCCCACGCTTCCGGTAAATTGGATGCCGTCTTTCAGGATTCCCATAGGAAGAAAATTTATGATTTTGGTGTATGAAATAAATTACGGTGGCAATGATAAGTAATATCAAAACCTTCAACAACATATTTATAACACGTATATAAGCCATCCTTTATAAGGGATAGCTTATATATGGCTCACATATAGCTTACATATGGCTTATATATAGCTTATCCTTTTATTGCAACCGGATGCAAAGCGAAATGTAATATTGAAACCATTAGTATCCATTAGAGCTAACAGCTCTAAAAACATAACGGCCTGACGGTTTCTAAAAAAAACATCAGGCCATTGCATACATAAAACAGCTAAAATTCACACCATCACTTCCCGGTTAAACCGGTTCCGGTAATCTACCGGCGACATGCCCGTAATGCGTTTAAATATATCCCGGAAAGATTTGGTATCGTTATAACCAATATCGTACATCACTTCATTAATGCTTTTCATACCGCGTTCCAGCAGCTTTTTGGCTGCCTCCACCTTTACCATTTGCACATACTCCACTACGGAGCTGGTAGTAGCCTGTTTAAAACGGCGCTCAAAATTGCGGCGGCCCAGGGCTACCATACCAGCCAGCTGGTCTACCGTTATACGCTGCTCATAATTTTCTTCAATAAACTCCTGCACCTTTAAAATATTTTCATCCTGGTGGGATTTGTAACCTTCAAAAATAATGAAGTGTGATTGTTTTTTCCGGTCTACATCAATAGCAAATACTTTGGAGATCCAGACCATTACATCGCGGCTGGTATATTTTTCAATGATGTATAAAATAAGGTTCAGGTAAGAGTAGGCTGCGCCACTGGTGTAGATGCCCTTTTCGTGCGTCATGATCTCGTCTTTCACCAATTGTACCTCAGGGAAAAGATCGCGGAACTCGTCGGCATGGATCCAGTGGGTAGTGCTTTTTTTACCGTTCAGCAAACCGGTGGCTGCCAGCAAAAAAGTACCGGTGCAAAGGCTCATGATCTCTGCCCCTTTCTGGTATTGTGAAATGATCCAGGGCAGCAGGTCTTTATTTAGCTCTATCCCTTTGACCACATCGGTATGCAGGGCTGGTATAATGATAAGGTTTGTGGTAAAATCTTCAGAGATCAAACGGCCGGTATGTACGCTAAAGAAATTCTCCTTCATAACATTATCGATCCGTTTGCCTACCAGCTGTAAATGAAAAGCAGGCGGTTTGTCCTGCCTTTCAAGGAGCTTATTTACTTCAATGAACATATGGTGGATGCCTTCCACATTACTGAGGCTGATGTCTCCTTCGGGGATTAAAACAGACACGTGTTTCATATTACAAAGATAATCATCGCTATCTTTGGCACAATAGTATCATAATAATGCGTAAAAAAACAACCTCCATTCCTGTAAACCATTTTGATGGCGAGCTTAACTCAGGTATTTTCATTGAAAAAATATCTTTTAAAGATCTACCTGGTTTTGAGGAATTGGAGCGCCCGGAACGGCACGACCGTCATTCATTCTTCCTGCTTGAAAACGGAACCATTACGCTCGAAATTGATTTTAAAAAGTATAAAATTAAGTCTCCATCTGTCATTTACATGCATCCCAACCAGGTGCATCGGATCTTAGCATTTGAAAATGTAATGGTCTGCAGTTTGGGGATCAATAATGAAAATCTCAATCCTGCATATTTAAAATTTCTGGAAGAGATCACCCCCGCAAAACCTTTGCTGTTAAAGAAAGAAACATTTTCCCTGATCTCCGAAGCAGTATCGCTTTGCCTCAGATTTTCTAAAAGAAACCCTGATAAGTTATACCATTCTTTACTAAAAGATAGCTGCAACGCATGGGTCGCATTGGTCATTTCACAGTATTTAGAACAATCCAGATCCACAGACAAACTTTCACGATTTGAAATTGTTACCAAAGCCTTTAAGGAAATACTGGAACATCATTATGCGGTTGTTAAACGCCCGGCAGCGTATGCGCAGAAACTAAATATATCTACCCCTTACCTGAACGAATGTGTTAAAAAAGTAACCGGTTATCCCGTTACCTATCATATACAGCAACGTGTTGTTTTAGAAGCAAAACGTTTGCTCTATCATTCTGACAGATCGGTAAAAGAAATTGCATTTGAACTGGGTTATGATAATTACCCGTATTTTTCGCGGCTGTTTACTAATATTTCAGGGATGACACCATTGGCCTTCCGGAATAAAAACCTCGATTAGTATAATACCTACCTTGTATTGTTATTGTTCACGTTGATTGTACGATGTTCCTTTGCAGCAACAAAAGATCGTATAAAAAATGGAAGCACTAAAAGAAAAAAAAGTACTTGTTTCGGGTGCAGGTTTTGCCGGCCTTTCAACCGCTTACTGGATGAACAAACTGGGCTATAAAGTAACGGTTGTGGAAATTGCAAACGGGCTTAAAATGGGCGGAACGCCTGTGAATGTGGAGGGGAATACCATTAACATCGTTAAGCATATGGGGCTTTTTGAGCAGATCAGATTAAACAGGCTGGTTATGGAAATGCTGGAATTTAAAAATGCAGATGATGTTACGGAAGGAGCAATGACCTTAAAGAAAGAGGGTGAGGAGCTGCCGGATGATGCATATGAAATTGAGAGAAATACCTTGCTCAATATGTTATTTGACACGGTGAAAAATGATGTTATATTCATTTTCAACAACAGCATCACTGCCTTAAACGAAACAAAGGATCATATCGAAGCTACCTTTAAAGATGGCTCACAACAAGCTTTTGACCTGGTGTTTGGTTGTGACGGCATCCATTCGGCTATCAGAAAGATCTGGTTTGGCAACGAAGCTGAATACTCACATTTTCTCGGGCAATATTTTTCCATCACCATCGTAAACAAATTGCTGATAAAGGAAAACACCACACAATTCTATAATGTGCCGGATAAGGCTGTAATGCTGAATGCCTATAACAATAAGACCGATATAATTTTTTGTTTCCGTTCAGAAAAAGAGATCCCTTACGATTATCGTGATGAAGAACAACAAAGAAAAATTATCCTGGAACAATTTGCCGGCCAAAGCTGGAGAACCCCGGCACTACTGGAAGAAGTAGAAAGATCGAAAACATTTTACTTTGATAAGCTTTGCCAGATAAAAATGCCGTCCTGGACCAAAGGCAGAGTGGCGCTGGTGGGCGATGCAGGCTATTGTGCTTCGCCAGCTGCGGGAAAGGGCGGATCGCTGGCAATAGATGGAGCTGCCGCATTAGCAGATGCTTTTCACCAAAACAACGGAAATTTTGAATTAGCGTTCCTGGATTACAATAAAAATTTCCGTCCCTTTATTGAGGAAGTTCAGGCTAAAGTGGTAAGCGTGGGATTAGATATACTTGTTCCAGCAACTGAAGAAGCTATCCGCAAAAGGAACACAGAAGGCTTTGGCCCTGACTTTTAATATGTATACACTTTAGGGGCTGGCTAAAAAGAATGTAAAATCATAAATGCAAAATTTAAAATGTAAAAGTAAAATGCCGCGAGCATGAGTCTGTACCTGGTATCTCGGCATTTTACTTTTACATTCTTCCTGTTAGCCCTACAACCTCAGGATCTTTGAGGCATTCTTATTGTAAATTTTCTCCAGCACTGTATCCGGCAGGTATAAACCATAGATCATCCAGCGCGCCTGCATATGGTGGCTGGGCGACGGATCAATATATTCATCCTTTGTTTCCAGGAAACGGTAATAAATGCGGTAGGCTGCTGCATCACAGGGCGTATCCGTACCAAACAGCACGCGGTCCTGGTATTTGATCAGGAAATCGCGGCTGGTGTAGGGCTGCCTTCCCAGCTCACTGATCCGCGCTGAGATCTCTACATATAAATTAGGGTATTTATCCAGCCAGCCGGATACGCGCTCCAGCTCTTCCGGCAGGTTACCCACATGCGCGCCTATAAAAATAGTTTTGGGATGGCGCTCAATGATGTGATTGCGCTGTGTAAGGATGGTTTCTTTGGAGGGGAACTGCGGCCCGTAAAAAGACCAGTCAGGGTGCGCTCCCAGCTCATCGTAGCGTTCATTATAACGGTCTACCGGCGTAAAAAACGCTTTGGGATCAGATACATGGATCAGTACCGGTATACCCAGCTCACCGCATTTTTCCCAGAAAGGATCAATACGCGGGTCATCTACCGGCACCAGCTTCCCGCTTTTATCCTTTATGATCAGGCCCAGCTCCTTTGCGATCTTTACCCCTTTTATGCCCATCTTCACAGCTGCTTCCAGCTTCTTTCCTTCTCTTACGCCAAAATCAGGTTCATCTATCCGGCTGAAGTCCGGCCGGAAAAATACCAGGAACCTGTCTTTAGATACTGCCTGCGACGCTTTCAGGTGCTGCAGGTACTGATCACCGGCTGAATAACCATCCAGGCTTACACATTTTATTACACCGGCTTTATCCATTTCCGACAGGTAGGTGGCGGTATTCTCCAGCTTACCCAGGTGATTGTGAATATCGATCACCGGGAACTTTGGTTTCATTAATTTGGTTTCCTTTACTACCAGCTGGCTTCCTGGCTGCCAGTCCAGCAGCTTCAGATCCCCTTTTTGTGCAAACAATATTACAGGGGTCAGTAACACGTGAAGGGCCAATAATATATTTTTCTTCATGTTATTCTTCTTTATGGTTATTTAAGCTCATATACCCGTACATAATCTATGAGAAAATCTGCCGGAAAAACGGTGGGATCTATGCCCTGCTCAGCGCCCCAATCGCCGCCTATAGCCAGGTTCAGTAAAAGATATTGTGGTACATGATAAGCCCATTTGCCTTCAGGTACATCTTTCCTGTAGTAAGAGAAATACTTCTGGTCATCAAAGAAAAAATCGATCCGGTCATTGTACCACTCTACCGCATATACGTGGAAATCTTCCCAGGGTTTTTCCACCGTGATCTTACCGCCACGGCTGCCGCCTTCATAACCTGGGTGTATGTTAGCATGGATGCTGTTGGGATCATGGCCTACAAACTCCATGATATCAATTTCAGAATACACCTGCGAAGAATCCCCCGGTCCCCAGGCCATGTTATTGCCCAGGGTCCAGATGGCAGGCCACACGCCCCTGCCATGCGGCAGCTTGGCCCGTACCTCTACCCTGCCGGTGGTGAATTCAAAAATATCTTCTGTGTTCAGGCAGGCGGATGTGAACTCCCCGCCGCTGTCAGAAGTAACAAAGCTGCTGCCGCCTTTGATCAAACGCAGCGGCTCTTCTTTGATGGCACGTATCACCAGGTGACCATCTTCCACATGCGCGTTCTCATACCGGTTCTTGGTATAATACTGCGCTTCGCGATGTCTTACAAAACCTTCCTCATAGCGCCATTTCTTTGGATCAGGGTGCCCGGTATAATTAAATTCATCTGACCAGATCAGCTTACCTTTCTGCGCAAAGGTTATAACAGGCATCAAAAAAAACATACAGGCTAATAATTGCTTCATATCATTATGT
Source organism: Chitinophaga sp. GbtcB8 (assembly GCF_019091455.1). Classification (GTDB taxonomy): domain Bacteria; phylum Bacteroidota; class Bacteroidia; order Chitinophagales; family Chitinophagaceae; genus Chitinophaga. Next base: position 128,006 of record NZ_JAGXJN010000010.1, on the reverse strand, counting down.
ATTAAAAAATTAGATGATTATACCAATCAACCACGTCATTGCGAGGAGCCTGGAGGATTTTTGTGGGCGAGGCGCGACGAAGCAATCTCCAGCCATTCGTGGGATTGCTTCAGCATGCTCCGCACAAACCCGCACTATGCTTCGCAATGACGAAACAGAGTGGGGGACTATTCAAAAACCAGGCGGCCGAATTTTTCTATCTCATGAAAGCTGCTGCCTGTGAGCTGCCATGACCATTCCACTGCGTCTTTATCATAGTCAACCCGGTACAGGTTGACCTTCCAGGTTGTGCCTTTCCGGGGAACAATATTCCTTAATGGCCGCAACAGCTTAAAGGGAATGAAAAACTCTGCTGTCCAGCTATTCAGGGCTGCGCCGCTTTTCTTTTCTCCGCCAGACACCGTGGTGGCGTGCTGCGTTTTCCTGTCTGCATCATAATGAAAGGGCAACCAGCGTACCAGGTCGCCCTGCTCATTGGAGATCAGGATGGGCAGCTCGTAGTTCAACGGGGAGATCTCGTATTCAAAATAGGCCGGCTGTAAAGTGTCCGGCCACAGGAACACTTCTGCTACGTCTTCTGTCCACAGGTCCAGGAAATCCGCTTTCATGGCGGCGCTCAGCCGCTGATCCTCGCAATGGAAAAGAAAGTAGATACCGTTATTTGAGTATAGCGCTTTTACTTTTGTTGACTGCTGCTGCTGCCCGCTGCGCTGTGGCAGCGTGATCCAGCTTGCCTGGTTCCAGCCGGCATTGCTGCCATCGCCAGTAACCTTAAAGTCACTTATGGGTATTACGCTCAGCTGCTGTGCAAATATCTCTGTGCTGCAACAAATGCACGCAAGTACCAGCATCCATTTACAAGCTATTATCATGGGTTCTGTGTGAGGTTAGGATTAAGGCCGGTTTCACGTTCAGGAATATAATTGATCACCTGCGGATCTGTTGGCTGAATGGTTTGATCAAACTGGTTAGTACCATGAAAGCCCGGATAGGCGCGCACCATAGGGCGGTTGTTCCGGTACAGGTCATAAGGACGGTGCGCTTCAAATGCCAGCTCAAGGCGGCGTTCTTCCAGCACCACATCCAGTACGGAAGCGCGCCCTTTCAGATCAGCAACTGTGTATAATGCGGTTCCGGATAAACCGGCGCGGCGGCGGATCAGGTTTACATCATCAATGGCTGGCTGCGCATTTCCCAGCTTGGCATTGGCTTCTGCACGGGTCAGGTACATTTCCGCCAGGCGCAGGATAACGGGCGAGCTCAGATTGGCAACCCCTTCCTGCCAGTTGTATTTATTGATATAATAGATGGGCGTCTGGTTACGCATCAGCATGTTACCATTGGCATCGCGTTGCGGTTCCACAAAGCTGTGACGCACATCCTGCGGATATTGATCCAGCAGCTTCACATAAGCAAGGGATGCATATACTTCTCCCCAGCCGGTGGACTGTGTAACCGGGTCATTATAGTACATGGAGCCAATAGCATCCTTACCGCGATCGTCTGCCAGGGTATGCCTGATGGCAAAGATGGTTTCCGGGTTCTCTTCCGGTATTACCCGGAAGTAGGTTTTGTAAGGCTGTGTTTCTACCAGGTGATAACGGTTGGAGTTGATCACCTTATTGGCATACAGCAAGGCATTGGCGTTATCTTCCATATACAGGTATACCCGCGCCAGTAAAGCTTCGGCTACTTCTTTGGATGCAAAGGCTGCATTTTTGCTTTCCGTCATCAGGGCAGCGGCATGTTCCAGGTCAGCTATCACAAACGCATATACGTCTTTCACAGAGCTCCTGGATGGGCGGTCGTCTTTTGTATTGTCTTTGATCACTACGCCCGGGTTGTTGCCGCTGCCCTGCGGATAGGGCCTGCCGAAAATACGCACCAGGTCAAAATGTGCCATGGCGCGCAGGTACAGGTTTTCGCCCTTTAGCTGGTCCAGCTGCGGGGAAGTGCCATCTGTTATTCTTTCAATAATGGCATTGGCAGAATAGATCACTTTGTAAGCGCCCTGCCAGAACTGTTCCGTGTTTCCCATGCCCGGGAAATGTGTATAGGTATAGGTATAAAATACCTGGTCGCCGGTAGCGCCGCTTAATGCTACATCATCACCGGGATATTCACCCAGCTGGTTGAGGTTCTTGGTATACATCCTGTCTACCAGCCCGGAATAAGTACCGTATGTAGCTGTTTGCAGGTCTTCCGGCGTTTCCAGTGCAGCTTTATCCGATTTGCCGTTGTAAGGCTCCAGGTCTTTGTTGCAGCTGCCGGTTACAAACACTATAGCGGCAAAAATTGCCGTCATTGCGAGGCGAAGGGGGGATTTTGTAGGTGAGGCGCGACGAAGCAATCTTGCGAAGGGATGGCAGGAGATTGCTTCAGCATGCTCAGCACAGACCAACGCTATGCCTCGCAATGACGAAAGAGGACGGATAATCATATAATATTTTAAAAGCTTCTTTTTCATAGCTGCTGTTTTTAAAAGGTGACATTAATACCAACCAGCACTTTTTTGGACAGCGGGTATTTGGTGCTGTTCTGCTGGAAGTTGTTACCGCTTTCGCCTACCGGCTGCGCATAGGGGCGTAATCCCATTTCAGGATCCATACCGGAGAAACCGGTCAGCGTCCACAGGTTGTCGCCACTGATAAATACCCTTGCGTTATTCACCTTTATGCGGCGCAGGAAACTTTCCGGCACATCGTAAGAAAACGTAACGTTGCGCAGACGCAGGTAGCTGCCATCCTGCAGGAAGCGGGATGATTCCAGGTCGGAGTTCTTATTACCTCCGTACACTGCTTTGGGATCAGTGGCTATGTCTCCTTCTTTTTGCCACCTGGTACGGTTCTTAGGCAACACCCTTGAATTGGAAGTGGGCTCGCTGCCGTCATTGGTATTCTCTTCATATACCTGGTTGCCGCTCACAAAATTGAAGAAGGCGCTGAGTGTAAAACCCTTCCATGAAAAGCGGTTGTTAATGCCACCGGTGAAATCAGGTGATGCGGTACCTGCGTATTGCAGCGTGGCATCATCGTAAGAGTTGGTGGTGCTGATGGTTTGTTTGCCATTGGCGTCTGTGCTCACTACTTCCCATAAGGGATCGCCATTCTTTGCGTCCACACCGGCCCATTTGCGCATATGCCAGCTATAGAGGTCGCGGCCTTCGCTGATCCACTGCAGGGAAGAGTAAGCAATATCTTCACGGTTGTTCAGCTTCAGCACTTTGTTGCGGTTAATGGAGAGGTTAAAGCTGGTTTCCCATTTAAAGTGCGCGCTGTTGATATTCCGGGTGTTCAGGTTAAACTCTATTCCCCTGTTGCGCACAGAACCAACATTACGTGTAATATAATCATAACCGCTGGTATAGGGCACCGGCACATCCAGCAGCAGGGCGCTGGTGGTTTTATCATACACATCTACGGTAAGGGTTATACGTTTCAGGAGATCTATGTCCAATCCGATGTTGGTGGTCTTTGACTTTTCCCAGGTAAGATCGGGATTCTGCAATACTGACGGCACAGAACCCGGATTGGAAGCATATTGTGAAGTATATGCATAAATGCCTAAGGACTGGTAATCGCCTATTTCTGCATTACCGGTAATACCATAGCTGGCCCTGATCTTCAGCTGATCTATTAACCGCTGATCTTTCATAAACGGCTCGCTGCTCAGGATCCAGGAAGCTCCCAATGTATAAAAACCTGCGGAGCGGTGATTAGCGCCAAAGCGGGAGGATGCTTCATTGATATAGGCGCCTATGAGGTTATACTTTTCGCGGTAGGTATAATCTACCTGCACCAGCCCTTTTGTAAACCGGTTCTCAGATTTGCTGCCAGGGCCAAATGGCGATTGCTGGATGTTGGCGGCTGCATCCATAATATGCAGGCCTGCCGGTATCTTATTGCCATACAGGCTGTTGTTTTCAACATAGTTCTTCTCCCCTTCTGCTACTGCTATTGCGCTCAGGGCATGCTCCCCGAAGGTGCGCTGGTAGCTGAGGCGGTTGGAGGTTATGAGCTTTGATTCATAACCGGAGTTGTTGTACAATTCTCCCAGGCCCCTGCCTGCTTTGGAGCGTACATCATAATACAGCTCACTGCGCAGGTTAGAGTAACTTACACGGTTGTAGGTTGAAAAGGTAAGGTTGGGTGTGATATAATAGTCCAGGTTCACATCTGCAGCAGTGGTGAGCTGTTTGCCTTTATCATAGTTAAATTGCCATCCGTGAAGGAAGTTGTCGTGCTCACGGCCTATCCATCCTTCTTCTGTGCCCATTTTTATGGACCCATCGGCATTATACGGATTATCCCAGGGTAAATTGATCTTTGACAACACCAGCGCCCCGTAGTTTCCCGATGCTTCATTTTCAAAATTGCGGGAAGCAGCGTTGATACGGGTGGTTAGCTTCAGCTTTTCATTGATCCGGTGTGTGATATTTGCACGAAGGTTATACACTTCATTGCTGGTATGCCGGATAATACCTTCTTCCTTATAATAATTCCCGGAAACGTAGAACTGTGTTTTTTCAGAGCCGCCGGATACGGAGAGCAGGTGGTTCTGAGTAAGACCGGTATGGTATGCAAGATCCATCCAGTCCGTATTCTGCGATAGCAGGCTGGCAGGGCGGTCCCGCGCAAAATCGGCGGGGGCAAAATAACTTTTCTGGTAATCATACAGCTGCTGGCTGTTCATGAGCTTCATATTACCCATGCTCATTTTATTGAACCCTACGCTGGAATTAAGGCTGATCTGCGTTTTACCGGCCTGCCCGGATTTAGTTGTGATGATGATGACTCCGTTGGATGCCCTGGCGCCGTACAGCCCTGCTGCAGCGGCATCTTTCAGGATGGTAACGGAAGCAATATCGTTCGGGTTGGCGGTACCGCCCACAATACCATCCACCACGTACAAAGGCCCGGAGCCGGCGGTAATGGAGCTGGAGCCACGGATGGTAACGTTAGCGGCTACACTGGGGTTACCGGATGCGTTCTGTACTACTACGCCGGCTACCTTTCCCTGTAACAGGCTGGCTACGTTGTTGGAGGTTACATCATTCAGCTGTTTGCCGGTTACCACCGCCACTGAGCTGGATACCTGCGATAATCTTTTAGAAGTGTAACCGGTTACTACTACTTCGTTCAGGTTGGCGTTCTCCGCCTCCATCTTTACGGTTATTTTGCTGCGGCCATTCACCGGCAGCTCCTGCGTTCCAAAGCCTACTGCCTTAAAAATAAGCGTGCCTTTTGCAGGCACCTTTACCTGGTAACGCCCATTGGCATCGCTGGCAGTGCCGGTTTTCAGCGCAGGCACATACACGGTAACACCGGGAAAAGGATCTCCCTTTTCATCTGTAACCAGGCCGGATACCGGTACCAGTGTATCCTGTACCGGTGCGGCCATACTTTTTTTGCTCCCCAATAAAAATAATAACAGGATCAGGCATGCATAATTATACAGGTATTTTCTTTTGGCTGACGGCCCGGTTAACGGGCCCTTCTTCATAAATTGGAAATACATACGCTTACGGTATTAGGTGATATGTAGATGGTTGAGTATTGGCATATTCTTAGAGCTGCATTAACTTCAAAGCATTCCCGCGGTAGATCTTTTCCAGTATGGTGGCACTTAATCCCAGCCCATAGAGCGGCCAGTGATAAGTGAAGATCTCATGTTCATAAAAATGATCATCGGTTGATTCCATGATCCGGAAAGCGGTACGGTAAAATTTAGTGGCGTAGTCCATATTCATGGCCGGGTCGTAGCCCAGGTCTGTGCCGAATAACAGCCGGTCCTGGTATTTTTCATAGAACGCCGCGGCAAAACGTGGTATGGTAGCAGTTTCTGCAAACCTTGCGGCATTATCCACATACAGGTTGGGATAACGGTCCAGCATTTTACCTACAATGCTGAGATCATAGGTGCAGTTAGCAAAATGGCAGGCTATGAAAATGGTGCCGGGGTTTTCCCTCACTACATTCTCAAAAGACTGTATCAGCGCGGCATGGCCCAGGAGGCCCGGCTGGCTCTGATCTATGCGCCACTCGTAGGCGTTCATTAACCCGTCGTTGGTGGCATCCATGGGCAGGTACATCCACATGGGATCTGCAATGTGTATGTTCACCGGCATATGCAGCTGCCCGCATTTTTCAAACAATGGTTTCATTCGCGGATCATCCAGGTGCAGGCCATAAGCGGCTACGGGGCGGGAATAAAACTCACCCAGTCCTTTGTCGCCCAGCTCTCCTACACCTTTTGCGCCCATGCGATGGCAGCGTTCCAGTTCCGCAACTGCATGGTCTGTCCAGCTGCTGCCTGGCTGGTCATAACCCGTATAATCAAAGCCGCACCACAGGTCAAAGCGGTTAGCATAGGCCGCATATTGCCTGGTCACTGCGTCAAAACCGGCGCCGGTTTCAAATGTGAGCACTACACTTTTTTCAATGTTTGCATCATCCATCCGGGCCACCCATCTGCTAACATCCAGCTCCGGCTGCCATGCGTGCGTATGGGTATCAATTACCGGGAAAGCTGCTTTTACAATTGATGTTTCCGGCATTTTGAATACCGACTGCGGGCGGTAGTCCTGCAATCTGATATGCTCCGGCGATGACGGAACATTTCCTAATGGCTTTGGTTTTACTTTGTCGAGATCCATGTTTATTTATTTTAATGATTATCCGCTTTCATATACCAATCCCGTCATTGCGAGGAGCAAAGTAAAGCCAGGGTGTGGGGGGGCAACGATTGATTGGTATATGAAACCGGACAATTTTATTTTTAACATCCACTACGGCAGCGTCACGTATTTTACCTGGTATGGATTCAGGTTTACGGCCAGCGTACTATTGATCTTTGTTTTCTGCAGCGAAGCGGTTTTATTGATCAGCATTATTTTTGTTTGTGATGCCATCACCATCACGCTTGTGGCGGATACCGTGGTGGTATACAATTTTGTACCTGCGGGGAAATAAGTGTTAAAGTCTTTGTACACATAATAATTGTTGAACGGCTTACCTCCGTTTGGCACCAGGGTGCTGCTAAAGAAGTTGCTTACATTACCGTCTCCTTCCTGTTGTTCCGGCGACCATCTCAGTGATACAGCATCGCCGCCAAGCGCATGGTATACCAGCATGCATCCCAGCGCTGCAGGTTGTTTGGTGGTATCGGTGTTTAAGCCCACATAATCTTCCGACCACCATACCGGCAGATCTGTTTGTGAATGCAGCCAGGTGCTTATATCCTTGAATTTTTTGGTAGCTCCAATGATGTCGGTGGCATCTTCGTCGTTGGAGTCAATGCCGCCGTCTACGCAGAGGAAATCACCGCCGTGTTTGTGCTGCAGCCAGTAGGTAACTACATCCAGGCAGCGTTGGTCCAATGTGCCATAGGCAGGGTCTGAAATGCTGCTGGCGGCGCCGAATGGCGGGTCTATCCAGGAATCTATGCCAATGTATGGGCCGCCGATGATAGCATCCGGGCGTACTTTCTTAACAGAGTCGTACACCAGGTTATACAGGCGGGTATAACGTTCATAGTCCCAGTGGTTCTCGCCCGGAACTGTATCCCACATGCTTTTCAGCTCATTCCATACCTGGAAATATCTTACATTGTTATAACGTTTTGCAACTTCCGCACAGAGGTGTGCAAAGTCTTTTTCTTTTGAGAGCAGCGGCGCCCATTCTATCTTATCCCAGTCGGTATCGTCATCATATTTGCCAGGGGCCCAGGTGGGATCCGTCATCCAGGTGGGCGCGGTAGCAAAGGTGATCACCGGTGTTGACTGCATAGTGGTGGTCATAAGGCTTACGCGGGTATCCAGGGAAGTCCAGTCGTAAACACCTGGCCGGGGCTCAGGATTATCAGCACCAAAACCAAAGATGTGCTGATTGTGATAAACAACGGCGCCTTTCAGCAAATTCGTTCCCCTGGTAATGGAGGGACCATCACCCCAGGAATCCAGTGTGTTCTTCATATAGGTCACTCCTAATTTGAGTGAGGTGGTCATGAGCTGCGTGCTTTTGTTTACCGTAATTCTTACGGTATCCGCCAGCAATCCTGCTTTTGTGAATGCTTCGTTTTCAGGCAGTAACTTCGGATCAACTTTACATGATCCGATAAAGGCTATCATAGCCGGGGCAATAAGGAATGTTTTCCATTTTAGTGTGGTCATTCTGTGAGGTTTTTCCAGTGCTTTTAATTTTTTACACTGCAGGTGAACAATAAATAAAAATCAATACTACGTACAGCCGCGGGCGTTACATGCGCCCGGACCGGTATATTCCAAATCCTATTTATTTTTACTCAGACAGAATGAAGATTGCCACTGCTGCCAGCAGCAATCCTGTTGTGAGCACCGCATCCGGTACTACACCATAAATAATGAGGGAAAGAATGACTGTAATAACAGATGATAAGCTGGTTAATGGTATTACAATGATGGCTTTACCGTAACGCAGCGCGTAAACCAGCATCAGCGCACCGATGGCATTTAACAGGTGAATGGGCACAGCCAGCCCGAACCCTTTCCATCCCCAGTTTATTGGGCGTGAAAAATCTGTTATGCTTATGGCTATAGGCACCAGCAGCACTGATGCTGCCATCATATAGAAAAAGATACTTTCTGCTTTCATGCCGTTATTGGCAAACTTCATTACAAAGCCCTGGGTAGCCCACATTACAAATACCAGCATTGCCATTATGAGCCAGGTATATCCCTGCGCCTGTTTATTTTGCCCGGGCTGGAAGGCCAGGAAAAATGCGGCAAGCAATGCTACACCTATACCTAACCATTGCCTGCGGGAACAGCTTTCCCTGAGGAACACCACTGAGAGCAGGATGGTGAGCAAGGGAAAAAGGGCGATGAGTGGAAACAGGATATATGCCGGCCCTGTGCGCAATGCTTCAAAAAGGATCAGCTGCCCGCCTGCACCCAGCAGGCCCACCATAGATCCCTGGAAAATATGCTTTGGGCTGCGGTCCAGTTTCCAGTTAATGATCCATAAGGCTGCAACAGCACAGGGCAGCATTGTCAGCGTCCATACAATATATCCCAGTGTTGCCGGGAAACCGGCCTTTTCAGGTATTTCAATAAACGCTCCCCAAACTCCTACAAAAACAGTATTAATTGCGGTATATAAAAGCCAAAGCCGGGATCTATTCATATGTGGAACATTTATTGTTTCAAGGCCAAGCAACCTTCCGAAACCTTATCTTTTCTCTCTAAAACAAAGTAAATATAAGATATTTAAATAAAAAACAAGCAATAAATATTTTTTTACAAGGATTTTGAAGAATAATAACAAAGGAAACGAAGGGTTTAATGTATATAAAGCCCCAAAAAAGCGAAGCAGCAAAGATCACCCGTCTGACAGATAACTCTTGCTGCTTCGCTGATTTGTGTGCTGAATGCTGGGATAGGTTATGCTATGATCACCTTTACGTCCAGGTCTTCCAGGCGTTTTTTATCTTCTGCGCTTATACCGGCGTCGGTAACCACAGTATTTATCTTGTTGACCGGGCAAATAAATGCCAGGCTTTTTTTGTTGAACTTACTGGAATCTGCCAGCACAATCACTTCGTTGGCTATTTCTATCATGATCTCATTCAGGTGGGCTTCTTCCATATTAGGCGTATAGATCCCATTACGGGTATCAAAGCCATCAACCCCCAGGAAAACCTTGTCCACATGGAAGCTGCGCAGGTTCTTCTCCGCCAGGGGGCCTATGAGCGACATAGAATTTTGCCGCAGGTAACCGCCGGGGATGATCACATTTATATTGGGATAACCGGATAACATGTTCACAATGTTCATGGCATTGGTGATCACATTCAGGCTTTTGAAAGATTGCATGTGTTTAACCATCTCCGCGGTAGTGGTACCGGAATCAATGATCATGGTATCATTTTCATTGATAAGGGCGGCAGCGCTTTTGCCGATGGCTACTTTTTCCACATAATGGATCTTATTTTTTTCACTGATACGCTGATCCATCCCTACATTATTTTCCAGCTTGATAGCCCCGCCCCTGGCGCGTAACAGCATATTCTTCTGTTCCAGCTGATCCAGATCATTGCGGATAGTTACCTCGCTTACATTAAACTCTTTGCTCAGCTCACTGATGATCACCTGGCCGTTCTTATACAGCTTCTGCAGTATCTCCTTTCTCCGGTTTACAGTTGATCCGTTTTGGCTCTCTTCCATTTACAGTTGTTTATTTTGAGTTTTTAGCTATTATAAGCCAGCTAAGTTACAGATTATTGTGTAATCTCTTTCAAACGAAATTTAAAACAAATTATCTGAAATAATAAAAAGGTTTTGAAAGTAATACACCTTTTGATATATTTGTATTGTATTACCTCACTTATAACTCAACTATGCAATCAGTACTTGAGCTGGAACCTTCCGTATTGCAAGAACAAGGAGCTTTCCACACTGCCCGGGAAATTGTACAACAGCCTTATATATGGGAAAAGATCATGAACAGCCTGACGGCTGACACCACTGCGTTACTGGCATTCCTGCAGGAAGCTTACCAGGCGGCGGACAACATTATTCTTACCGGTGCAGGTACCAGCGCCTTTATTGGCCTTTCGCTTACAGGCAGCTTTTTCCGGCACACGGGCCTTATTACCCGGACCATCCCCACAACGGACCTTGTAGCGCACCCGCACGACTATTTCCATGCCGATAAGATACCGCTGATCATTTCTTTTGCGCGCTCCGGCAACAGCCCTGAAAGCTGCGCTGCGCTGGAGCTGGCCGATAATATTTCCCGGCGCTGTTACCACCTGGTGATCACCTGTAACCAGAACGGGCAGCTGGCCGGCTGGCAAAGCAAACACGCGCAACACGTGATCCTGCTGCCACCGGAATGTAATGATAAAAGCCTGGCCATGACCAGCAGCTACTCCGGCATGCTGCTTACCGGCGCCCTTATTACCCGGCTGCACAACATCCCTGTTATGCAGCAACAGGTAAAAGCCCTGTGCAGCTATGGCGATCACCTGCTGGGGCGCTACACCGCTTTACTGCGCAGCATTGCCGGTAAAAAATTTACCCGGGCTGTATTCCTGGGCGATGGCCCATTCTACGGCACCGCTACGGAAGCGCACCTGAAACTACAGGAGCTCAGCGGCGGTAAGGTTATTTGCAAAAGCGACAGCTTCCTTGGCTTCCGGCATGGCCCTAAAGCTATCATTGACGAACACACGCTGGTGGTATATATATTTTCCAACACCGGTTATGTTTTGAATTATGAAAAGGACCTGGTTATGTCCATGAAACAGGGCAATAAGGCACTCATGGAAATTGGTATATTACCTGCCAACGGTGAAGTACCGGAGCTGGATGCCATCCTGCTTACGGGCGATCAGCAGCAGGTGCTGGAAGAAGACCTTTTATGTGTATGCAGCATACTGCCGCTGCAGCTGCTGGCCTTTTATACTTCTTTGTCGCTGGGCCTTCAACCGGACAATCCTTCTGTAAACGGCGCCATCACCCGCGTGGTGGAAGGCGTTGCCATTTACCCGCTCAATGCCTGATAAAAACAGCGTTATGAAAAACACCACATTTGATGTATTGGTGGTCGGAGAACTGAATGTAGACCTGATACTCAACAAACTTAACATGCTGCCTACCCTGGGCAGGGAAATACTGGCAAAAGACATGACCCTTACCCTGGGCAGCAGCGCCGCCATTTTTGCCTGTAACCTCAGCACCCTGGGCGCTGCCGTTACCTTTGCCGGTAAGATCGGTAACGATCTGTTTGGCCATAAAGTGCTTGCTGAACTTTCTTCCAAAGGGGTAAATACTTCCTGTATTTCCTACAGTCCTGCAAGCGGCACGGGCATCAGCATTGCTTTCAGCCACGAACAGGAAAGGGCCATGATCACCTATCCCGGCGCGATGGAAGAGCTGAGCATTGCAGACATTACAGATGCTGTACTCACCAGTGCCAGGCACCTGCACGTAAGCTCCATATTCCTGCAACCGGCCCTGAAACCAGGGCTAACACAACTTTTTGCCCGTGCAAAAAGGCTAGGGCTCACTACCTCACTGGACCCGCAATGGGACCCGGCAGAGCGATGGGATATTGACCTACAGGCACTGCTGCCGCATGTGGATATTTTCCTGCCCAACATTGCGGAGCTACGCGCATTCACAGGCCAGGCCACTCTTTCAGCCTGCCTGGAAACCATCTGCCCTTATGCCAATATTATAGCGGTGAAACACGGAGAAGCAGGCGCCTATATATGGGATGGCCAGGCACTGTTTCACCAGCCCTCCTTTAAACAAACAGATATTGCAGATTGCATTGGCGCAGGCGACAGCTTCAACGCCGGCTTTATAAGTCAGTATATCCGTAACCATTCCCTGCGCCAATGCGCGGAATATGCAGCGCTGGCAGGCGCGGTTAATACCACTGCCCCGGGCGGCACTACGGCCTTTCACAGCCTGGATACCTTTTACGCCATTGCCAGTCAAAAATTTAACTACCTACCCGCATGACCTTAAAGCAACAACTACAGCAATGCTCACAGGCAGGCACCGCCCTGCTGGCCGTGAACTTCTATAATTTTGAAACACTGAAAGGCCTGCTGATGGCGGCCAAAGCAGCTAACTGCAGCCTTATACTGCAATTATCAGAAGGCACCCTGCAATACCTGGGCATTAACACCGCGGTACACATGGCCAGGGTAGCGCTGCGCCAGTACGGTGTAACCGGATGGGTGCACCTGGACCATGGCAGCAACATACATACTATCCGCGAATGCCTGGATGCAGGTTTTGATTCCGTGATGATAGATGCCAGTGAAAAATCATTTGAAGAAAATGTTCGTACTACCGCTGCCGTTGTAAGGGTAGCTGCAGGGTATGATGTGAATGTAGAAGCAGAGCTGGGATATATTGCCAAACTGGGACAGGAACAAACCGCTGCCTTTACAAGCCCGGAACAGGCCCGGCACTTTGTAAATGAAACCGGTGTGAATGCCCTGGCCGTAGCTATTGGTACTGCGCATGGCTTTTATAAATCGCCCCCGCATTTGCAGATAGACCTGCTTAAAGAGATCCATACCGCTACACCTGCCGCACTGGTATTACACGGCTGCTCCGGCGTTCCGGACGATCAGCTAAAAGCCGCTGTTAAAAACGGTATCACCAAAGTAAATCTTGCTACCGAAACAAAGAATATATTCATGAAAACATTGCAGCAACAGCTGCTAAACAGCCAGGATATAGATCTGCGCAGGGTTTTCCCAAAGGCAATAGATGCGGTAACAGAGCTTATATCCCGGAAGCTGAGCGTGATATAGCTCCATTGACACCCGGAATACACCTAAACATAAACCTTCCCTATGGGAGGGTTTATCCGTTTTACAGCCGGTCTAAACGGGTAACTTTATTGTTACAATACATCCGCTACCTATAGCGCTATCAATATTAAGAGAGGCATTAATAAGCGCAGCTCTTTTCTGAAGATTGTGTAACCCAGCCCCTTCTGAGTTTTTAATTTTGTCTGCAACATCAAAACCTTTGCCATCATCGGATATTTCCAGGTTAACAGTTTTCTCATTACCAGAAAGCTTTACACGGATATTTCTTGCATCGCTATGCTTCACCGTATTATTCAGCACCTCTTGCACTATACGGTATAGGATAATGGCTTTCCCGTCCGGGATAACCAGCTTGTCCACGTCCTGTTCAAAGTGAGTTATAAATTGCTCCGTTTTGCCAATACGCTTCATTTCAATTTCCAACATTTTAGCCAGGCCAGTACGCGAGATGTGATCTGTACCAAGGCTGACGGATAGCGACTTTATGTCTGTAATGAGGTTCCTCGTAAGCTCCCGGGTATCTGCTAGTTTTTCAGCAGCTTTTTCCTTGTCATCCAGAGGTATAGTGTGCAAATTTATTTTGATCAGGCTTGCGATCTGCCCAAGATTATCATGCAATTCATTACTAATATGCTGAAGGGTTTGTTCCTGTATTTCCAGTTGCGATTGCAGCAAGGTTTGGTTAAATTTTGATCGCATCAACTCTTTTTCCCTTTCAAACGACAATACCTTTCGTTGGTACTTTAAGACAAATCCGAAGAGAAAGACAAGCAGTATGAAAACAAATACTGAAGACGCAGCGATTATAATTATTTCAGTACCCATTTCTTGGAATTGATAGCTTTTAAGAAAAGCAAGCATGCAAGGCAAAGAAAGATATTATGTAATTGCCAAAGTACGAAAACATTCTTTAATGAAATACTGGACAAGTAATTATAGCTGATAAAAATAAAAAAGGAGCTGCCGAAATAAGCAAGTATGCCTGTAATGATCCAGAAGTCTTTCAGGGAAAGTATCCTAATAGCTGGCAGCGTATCAATAATCTGGTTTAAAAAGAAAAAGGCATAGAGGATAGTAATGAAGCTGCTGATGGAGTACAGGTAGCTAGGGAAGCTGTTATAAGGCTGTATTTCCAGGGTGATCAGAAGTAACGAAACAAGGAACAGAAAGAAGCCCCAATAAACGATCTGCTTATTGGACAGCACCTTCAGAAAATAGTAACCGAATATACAGTGAGTACTGTAGCAGTTTAAATGGTAAACCCATAAATTGTTGATCAATCGATCCTGCAGTATTGCAGCTGTTCCATTAAGCAATAATTGGGTTACAAAAAATGTGAGTAATAAACGATCCCCCAATGATTGTAGTCTTCGTTGGATCATTATCAGTATCATGGATAATAAAAGCGATACTGCAGGAGCGATTAGATCAAGTTTGAATAACAGGTCTTTCAAAGGGCTTAATGTAAAGGTGTTGCATAACCAGGGGGATAAGGACACCCTTTGGCCCTGTCATTTTGAACGATCACATCTTTTTTCGCTTGCGGATCAAAAAAAACAGCATTCAAATAAAAAACGGGCTCTTTCGCTTCGTCTAATGAGGGGCATACAACGAATCCTTTGAAAACTAAATTAGGAAGATAACTGGGTGGTGTAAAGATCTTAGAAAAGTCAATGGGTTCTCCCTGGATATGCCCATCTACCAATTCCTCGGCAGGTATTATAAACATAGACTCCATCATAAATTTAAATTTTTTTGTGATTAATGTCTCAAATATTGTTTGAATTCCATTTGGATAAAACAGGAAAAAACCTGTTTTATCCAATATCCTCTTTGTCTAATTTGATGTCCCTCACTAAAAACTATTTTATGATAAAAAGAAAAGAAATAAGATCCCTCGAGCCGTCCGAACTAATGGACCTTCGTATGGCGATGATAGCTTTTCAAGACAGTGGCGGCTACTATGAACTTGCAGGATATCACGGGCTTCCCAAGCACTACTGCCCTCACCAAGATCCTGTACTATTTCTGGCATGGCACCGTTATTACATATACAAATTTGAGCAGGGGCTAAGGGAAATTAACTCAAATGTGTCGTTACCATATTGGGACTGGACCAACAAGGCTACATTTGCTAACAGTATCGCCCCGGCACATGCAGATCAAACTTTTATAGATCCTACCGGCACAAAAAGAGACAATCCTCTTTATTCATCAGATATTTACGATAAAACCCGCAAAACTAACCGGAAGCCGTTACAATTACGAGGCTCCCTTATATCGGCCAGATCACTTGTTGACTTTGCACTAGGTAATAAAACACCTACATTGCCTGCCATAGGCAGGAAATTGCTGCCGCCTCACGGTTCAGTACATACAGGTGTAGGAGGTGATTTTAGCAATTCCGATCTGGCGGCCTATGATCCTCTCTTCTGGTCTCATCACGCAAATGTTGACCGGCAATGGGCAATCTGGCAAAGTCACAATCCTGATCCGGCTGGTCAATTTTTAGAGGATGAGCTGCGTGGATTTAACGGGGTAAGGGTCCGTAATGTTGTACAATATCAAACCCTGCTTGGATATGAGTATGACAACCTTACTTATGTAATAGAGCCACCTCACCACCGTGTAATATTACAGATTAATGGTGCCAATATGCCCATGCAGTCCTTGATTGTAGAAGTTTTTTTACAGCAAATAGATAATAATAAAAAAGTAAGTGCAGGCATTTTTGGAATATTTGGTATGGGTGACATGACAGGCCATATGCACCATCAAATGTTGTTTGACCAGTATCATGATATCACTGAAGCTTTAAATAGACTGGATTTACATGCAAAAAATATAGACCCTCAGAAAGACGTAAGTTTTGAAATAAGGGACACTCATGGAAACCTTTTAACTAACGAAATTCTCAAATACAACAATCTCACTATAGAGGAAACGACCGTTGAGTTGCGATAAGATAGCATACCTGCCTCACACTTGTACAAATCCATTCTTAATTGCGTACACGGCTAATCCAACTCTCGATCTCACGTTTAATTTCTCAAACAGCGCATTCCTATATCCGTCAATGGTCTTAGGGCTTAAAAACATCTTTGAAGCAATTTCATTATAAGTAAGTTCCGTGCAGGCAAATTTCAGAAATTCTCTTTCCCGGTCGCTCATAGCGGGCGGCCGGGCATTTCTGCCATTCCCTTCATCCCCTCTTTGCAGTGAATGCACGAGCTTACCGGTTATAAAATCCGTATAGTAATATCCTTTGTTCACTACAGAATCAATGGCAGCGCCCAACTCCTGCGGTTCCACATCCTTCGACAAAAATCCCTTTACGCCCAGCTTTAACATCTTTACAATGGTTTCTTCCTTCTGCGCCATGCTAACTATCAAAACCTTCACCAGCGGAAAATGCTCTATTAACCACTCAACGGTCACAAAACCATCCATATCCGGCATGTGAATATCCATGAGGATAACATCCGGCTCGTTCTCGGCTGTTATTTTCTGTTGCAGTTCCCGTCCGCTTCCAGCTTCGAATAATACACAGTAATCGCTATTGGCAAGTTCGATGAGGTTGCGCAAACCCTTTCTGAATAGTTTGTGATCGTCAACCAGGGCTAGTTTAACGTGTGATTTGGGAGTCATATATATGTAATCAATGGTTATAGGTCGGACATTTGCAGTGCTCCATTATTTTCTATTGTCCCTAAATATTATATGCTAATGTAATCAATTTTTTGCCGATACGAAATTCAGCCCAGGAGATTTTTAGGGCCGGGTACAGGAAAAACCTGGTATAAATTCCCGTGAAAATCCCCTTAAGTATCCTGCAGGGAATGCGCAACTTCGCATTATCCACTTAAACACATTTAAAACAAAACAAAATGAGTGATCAACTAATGTCGATTGAGCAGATCGATAAACACATTGCAAGCCGGCCTAATGCAACTACTGCCGCCATTGACTTTTGCGCCATCTACAAAACAGTAAGGCCTATACTGCTTTTCGCAAAAGCACTTTTGTTTTTCAAACCCGAATGGCAAAAAGTGCTGGAAGCCTTTATTGAGTCCATGGATGGCAATTGCCAGGCTTAACTTATTTAACTACCGGTGCACTTTCACCGGTAGTTAAATAAAACAAATAAAAATAAGATTATCTGTCACTACACGGTTGTTGCTAACTGAATATACCAAAATAAAAGTGAATGTCATAAAATTGGAATATTGTTACTTTTGATGCTTGGATACACAATTTTTGTTACCTGCACAATTGGAGCACATACTACGCAGCACAGGCAGGCTGGCGCCGGATACCCGCATCCTGTCCGTAAGACCGGTAACCATGGCAGGCGGCGGCTTAGTAGGGAACGTGTTACGCCTGCATGTTACCTATGATCATACACCGGGGCCAGGTACATTCATCGTTAAGCTCCCCTCCTATCAGCTAACGGAAAGTGTTGCATTCAGTCAAACAGAGGCCTGTTTTTACCAGCAGGCCAGCTCCTGGTTTCCCGGTATTCCTGCTCCTATATGTTATGCAGGCGATGAAAATTACCTGTTGCTGGAAGAACTGCACAATGGCTGTTTTGTAAAACAGCTGGCAGGTTGTAATGCGGCACAGGCGCAGCTGGCCATCCGGCAAATAGCGCAGCTGCATGCACAATGGTGGGATCGTGACCTGCCTGCTGACCTGCATTGGATACAAGCGCTTAACACTTCGCCTGCCGGTAACTTTTGCACGCAACGCCTGCTGGCATACGGCGGTGAATGGCCGGCATTGCTGCAGCCTTATCTACCCAATGTCACTACCCAGCTTAGCAAGCTGCAATCCCTGTTAATGGCAGCGCCACGCACCATAGTACATGGCGATTACCATAGCCAGAATATTTTTTTCAGGGAAGATAATGTTACGCTGATAGACTTCCAGTTTATGCAGCAGGCCTGCGGCATGCTGGATGTGGCGCGGTTTATAGCTACCAGCATTACTACGGAGCTGCGCCGCAGCATAGAACATACTTTACTGGAAAGCTACCGGGCATGCTTACACGCATATGGCATTCTTTACCCGGCACAGCAATGCCTGTTGGATTATAAAGCCGCCTTATTATGGAACCTGCTGCCACCGGTGGCGCTGCACCTGGTGAATGTTATGAAGGCGGGAAAACCATGGCCTGCGCAGTTCCCCATCCTACAAAAATGCATTGCGGTTATTGAAGATCATGAGGCTATGCAGGTACTTTAAAATGCTTCGCCCAGGTTAATATAAAACACATTGCCGTAGCGGCTAAAGCCATAATCCAGCGCTATATTGGTATTAGAGCGTTTGTTGAACTTAATGCGCAAGCCTGCGCCGGCTGCGGGGTGAAAGCCGGTAAAGCGGTACTTATCCCGCTCCGTTACTGTATTCATATTTGCAAACAGGGTAAAACCCAGGAAGCCGCTGGGTAAAATATCGCGCCGGTACTCTGCTTCGAGGTCTATGAGGCCCTTGCCCCGAAAGCGGTTCTGGTCTATGCCCCGGCCACTGCGGTTAGTAGGGTCCCAGCCTATGCTGGGCAGATCCAGGTAAGGTGTTTTACGACTGAGCGTGGTCCAGTAATAACCCCATAGGGCCAGCACATTCTGCATTCTTTCCGGACCAAAATGGAAATAACGCCGGTAATCTACATATAAAGATTTCCAGTTATCATTACTCCCCAGGAAAGTAGGGTTAATGCGGAAAATAGCATTTACATAATACCCGGATTGCGGGTTGATGGGGTTCTCCCGCGTATCATTCTGCACGTTCAGCGAAATACCCGAAGAAACTGATTGTTTACCCGGTGCTGTACCATAATCATACTTTACATAATCCGGCAGGTACAAAGAATCATTACTTCTTACCTTAATGGCCGAATGCCAGTCCAGGTGATAACCTACACCCGCCAGCAACCCGGGTCTTATACGCTGATAAAAAGTTTCGTAAAAGCGGAAATAGTTATTGCCCAACAGCTCGCGGTCATCGCCGGCGCCGCCTTTACCCAGGCCCCAGGTGTATTGCGGGTTCACAATAAAGCGTACATCGCCCACAATATTGCGGTCGTTACCCTGAAACCATAAGTTGGGACGCACGGAGAACGAGAACCGGCCTGAAAAAGAAAAGGACGGCGAGAACGTTACGTTGGATATACGCGTGGTGCGCCGGGGTCCCATGTAAAACGCCGCCTGGGTAGAGGTTACCAGCGCACTACCACCACCCGGTATATTCGTGGGAATGGGTATTAATGAATAATATACCTTCCCGTTTCTTTTGGGGACATTATGGGACTTTATGTGGAATAAATCGTTAAACAGGTCTATCACATCCAATCGTGGCACGGTATCCTCGTCAGGGTCGTAGTTCCTTTTTTGCAATGAATCCAGCCCCTTGTTCTGTGCCAGAACACAGCAGGGCGAAAGTAAGAGTATGATCAGCCACCATTTTTTCATCCGGGTAATCTGCCTTTTACGGGCCTATGCAGGCCCTTAGTTACACAATAGATCTGCTTATATAAACAAAATATTGTGCCAGTACCCGGCTGATGCTTAGTAGGCGCCCACAGTAAAAGGCGCTTCTTCAAAAATACCCTGCAGGCGGGTGGTCCAAACCGCCAGCTCATTAGCCCGTTCCTCATCCGATAACCTTGCCGGACCATACACCACCTGCGGCGCCAATACGGTAAAACCCGTGAACTCCAGGATACCGCGGTGAATGGGCCGTAATATGCCGGACAGATCTCCATTAAAACCACCTTTCACATAATTGCTTTCCGGGCCGCCGGTGGTAAGGGATAACAATGCTTTTTTGCCCCGGAACACACCTGTTTCATAAATATGCCCGTGCCGGTAAGTCCGGCCCATAGCAAACACACGATCTACCCAGCCTTTCAGGATACCCGGCAGGCTAAACCACCACAGGGGGAATTGCCAGATCATCAGATCACACCACTCCACTTTTTCCTGTTCTGTATCTATATGCGGTGCAAAACCATTTACTGCAGTGGCATGCGTTTCTTCCAGCTGTTGTTTAAAAAAGGCTGCATTATGTACACTGGTAAAGTTATAGCGGTCAGATACCGGGTTGAACTGCATACCATACAGGTTGGATGTTTTAACCTGGTGGCCGGCGGCTGTTAATGCCTGGATAGCTGTCTGAAAAAGCGCAGCGTTCATACTCTTCGGCTCAGGGTGCGCGTACACGATCAATACGTTCATAAAAAGATTTATTTAAATTATGCTGGCAAAATTATTCCCTGCGGTTTACATTTGTAACCTGTGTAGCCGGTTGTTTGATACACACAAAAATGTTAGTTATGGCTAAGCGTAAACCTACCTCCACCAATACCCAGAACCGGGAAAAGCTGAATAATATCTGTGGTGTTACCTATGCTATTAATATCCTGGGCGGACGCTGGAAGCTGCTGATCCTGTATAAGCTGGATAACAAAACCCTGCGTTTTGCGGAGATCAAGAAAAAGATCCCCGACATTTCTGACCGTATGCTAACCCTGCACCTGAAGGAGCTGGAAAGGGATGGCCTCATTAGCCGCGAAGTGTATGCTGAAGTACCGCCCCGGGTAGAGTATAAGCTTACAGAGAGCTCACAGGCGCTGATGCCTATCTGGAAACAGCTGGAATATTGGGGCCTGGCCCATCGCGATATACAGGAGCAGGTAACGGCCCTATGATTTTAACTTAAATTGAGTATATTCAGGTTACCTTACACACACGTTATTTCACGTTCATAAACAAACACTACTATGCACATTTCAAGAAGGAATTTTCTGCGTACCGGCGCTTTAGCCGTTGCAGGTACCACGTTATTAAGGAACGAATTATTTGCGGCCGCACGCGCCAAAGAAATACTGGGCATACAGCTATACTCTATCCGGGATGATATGAAAAAAGATCCTTCCGGTACCTTGAAACAGCTGGCCAGCATGGGGTACAAATACGTGGAGCATGCCAACTACATAGACCGTAAATTTTATGGCTATTCCGCCGCAGAGTTTAAAAAGCTGCTGGACGGCCTGGGCCTTTTAATGCCCAGCGGCCATACTGTAATGGGCAAACAGCACTGGGATGCTGCCAAGAAAGATTTTACCGACGCATGGAAATATACGGTGGAAGATGCCGCTACCGTAGGTCAGCGCTATGTAATAAGCCCCTGGCTGGATGAGGGCCTGCGCAAAACCTACGACGACTTTAAAGCCTATATGGATGTGTTTAACAAAAGCGGGGAGCTGTGTAAAAAGTCGGGCATGAAGTTCGGCTACCACAACCACGATTTTGAGTTCAGCACCAAGCTGAATGGCCAGAAACTGTTTGACCTGATATTGCAGAACACAGACCCGTCGCTGGTAGCCCAGCAGCTGGACATTGGCAATATGTACCATGCAGGCGGTATAGCGCTGGACATTGTAAAACAATACCCGGGCCGTTTTGAGCTGATGCACGTGAAAGATGAAATAAAATCTGCCAAGGGCGGTGAAATGGGCGGCGCTTATGAAAGCACGGTGCTGGGGAAGGGCATTATACCGGTAAAACAGGTTATAGACCTGGGCAAACAATCCGGCGGTACCAAGTACTTTATTATTGAACAGGAATCTTACCAGGATAAAACTCCGCTGGAAAGTGCGAAGCTGGACCTGGTGCAGATGAAGAAATGGGGGTACTAATGACAACAGCAATGGTAGCCGGCAGGCTGATTGAGCTCTGCAAAGAAGGGCAGTTTATTCAGGCGCAGCATGAATTGTATGATACAGATATTATAAGCATTGATCCTGATGGAAGCAGAACTGAAGGAGCTTCTAATATGCATGCGAAGGAGGAGCGATTCCTGAGTAATCTTGAAAAGATCATCAGCGTTAGCTTTTCTGAACCTTTGATAGCTGGTAATTATTTTTCTGTGATCCTTAGAATGGAAATAGAAATAAAAAATACCGGGTACAGGGATTTTGAAGAGATCTGTGTGTACCAGGTTGCGAATGGAAAAATTGTTTTTGAACAGTTTTTCCGGGATGTTAAAAAAGTTGTTTAAATAAGTACCGCTCTTAGCTTCTACAGACAGCTAAGAGCGGTACCTTCATAATTAAATCTCCACCACTACTTTCCCCACTGTTCTGCCGCTTTCCACCTGCAAATGCGCTTTATCCATATCTGCAAAAGCAAATGTTTGTGATACATGGGATCTGAGCTGCCCTTGGGCCAGTAAGTCAGCGAGTGCTTTCATATCCTCTCCGCTGGATTGTACTAATATAAATGCACCCCGGATGCCTTTTGACTTTGCCTTTTCTGTTACCTGCTCACTAAGGCCGGAGGGAATGCTTACCAGTGTGCCGCCGGGTTTAATTACTTCCAGGGAACGGTCAATATGATCACCGCCAATAGCATCCAGCACAAAATCAATATTGCTCACTACCTGCTCAAATTGCTGAGACCTGTAATCGATATGTTCATCAGCCCCCAGGCTTAATACAAAATCCCTGTTGACAGCAGAAGAGGTGCCTATTACGTAAGCGCCCAGGTGTTTGGCTATTTGTACGGCGTAGTGCCCTACCCCACCGGCAGCTGCGTGTATGAGTACCCGTTGGCCTGCTTTTACCTGGCCAAATTGCACCAGGGTTTGCCAAACGGTTAAAGGCGCCAGTGTAGCAGCAGCAGCTTCCGCATGGGAAATGCTGGCCGGTTTTAATGCCAGGTGCGCGGCAGGCGCTGCTACGTATTCCGCATAGGCCTTACCGTGGCCGGGAAAGTTGACCATCCCAAATACTTCATCACCTGCTTTGAACTGCGGAGAGCTGGAAGCAGTAACCACACCGGATATATCCCAACCTAAGATCAGAGGGGAAAACGCTTTCAGCCGTCCGTACATACCTTTGCCCTGGCGGCTCTTCACATCTACCGGGTTAATGCTGATGGCTTTTACCTGTACCAGTACTTCGTTATCACCAATAACAGGTGTATCTGTTTGTGTGTGGATAAGGTTTTCTACCCCTCCAGGCTGCGCTACGATAATTGCTTTCATGTGGCTCATTGATTTAATAACACAAAATTATACAGGCAAAACGGCTATTTACTGGTATAACTTTTCGCTTTTTCTGTACATTTGCCGCATGATAAAGGAAAACCTGTACGAGCCGTTTGAAATTGTGTTCAAAGAGCTGGATGAGCTGCCGGAGTACGAGCATAAACATTCTTTCTTTGAGCTGGTGTACATTGTATCCGGTACCGGTACGCAGTGTATCAATAAACATTCGTTCAACTATCATCCCGGGCATATGTTCCTTATTACCCCGGACGACTGCCATTCCTTTGATATAAAAAGTACTACACAGTTCTTCTTTATCCGCTTTAATGATATTTATATCCGCAACAGCAGCATACCTGCCGTCAACCGGGAAAAGCTGGAATTTATTTTACAGAATGCCAACCACCAGCCGGGCTGCATTCTCAGGAACCAAACCGATAAAAGCCTGGTGAAGCCCATTGTGGAAGCCATTATACGGGAGTATGTGAACCGGGACGTTTTTAATAAAGAGCTGATCCAACAGCTGGTGAACACCCTCATTATAGTAGTGGCACGCAACATTGCCAAGTACCTGCCGCAGGAAGTAAATGAAGCTACGGATGAAAAAGCGCTGGATATACTGCAATACATTCAGCAGCATATCTATGCACCGGAGAAGCTGCGTACGGAAGCCATCAGCAAGGAGTTTGGCGTATCGGCCTCTTACCTGGGCCGCTATTTTAAAAAACATGCCAATGAAACCATGCAGCAGTACATTAACAACTATAAGCTAAAGCTGATAGAAAGCCGCCTGCTGCGCAGTGACCTGCGTATTAATGAAATAGTGGCGGAGCTGGGCTTTACGGACGAAAGCCATTTGAATAAATTCTTCCGCAAGCTGAAAGGCATCAGCCCTTCGCAATTCAGGAATAAGAAACACCAGGCTGCGTGAAAGCAAAGGCAGCTATACACCATCCGCTAATGCTGCATCTTTATTTACCTTTATTCGCACGATAACTATACACCGTTAATACCCCTCCTAACAATACGATCAACGCACCCAGCCAGGGCGTAGCCGGCAGGCCCAGGGCTGCGCTGCCCACTGCTTTACCACCTGCATAGGAACCGATAGCTACCCCCAGGTTAAAGGCAGAAATGTTCAGTGAAGAGGCAATATCCGGTGAAAAGCAGGACAGCAAACCCTTTGAGCAGCTGGTTAAAAAAAAGAAATATGCAGATGCTGCCGCTGGCTGAAACAACAGGTATGGTACAGCACAGCTACGGATATGGAGAACCTGCGCAAATTCTGGCAAACAAATTTCAACAACCACCCGGATTTCCGGCCTAATTATATTGTGCCCAATAAATGCTCCATTGTAAGATGTTTAAGTAACCGTACGGGCTTTGCCGTGATACCTGATTTTTTATGCCGTAACGAGCTGCAAACCGGGAAACTAAATCTGGTATGGGAAGGGAACGCTGTGCTGGAGAATACCTTGTACTTTGGCAAAAGAAAGCGTACCATGTTTGCAAAGGAGATCAGCCTGATAGAAGGATTTTTTAAGGAACAGGAGTATAAATGATGAACGGTTTGTTTGGCTTTTTTTATGTTTATATTATTGCGCCATGCTTAAAAGATCATTGCACCTTACTTTACTGATAACCACCCTGCTGCTGACCCACCTTTGCTCCCATGCTCAAAAGCCTGCAGCCACCTACACTCCGCCGGAAACCTGGTCGCAGGATTATGCGCCCTTCAGGATTGCCGGCAACCTGTATTATGTAGGCTCCTATGAGCTGGCCTGTTATCTGATTACCACGCCCAAAGGCCATATACTTATCAACACCGGTATGCCGGGATCTGCTCCTATGATCCGGAAGCATGTGGAAGCATTGGGATTCAAATTTTCCGACATCAAAATATTACTGACTAATCAAGCGCATGCTGATCATGTAGGCGCAATGGCGGCCATAAAGAAAATAACGGGTGCAAAAATGATGATCAATGAAAAAGATGCACCTGTACTGGCAGACGGGGGAAGATCTGATTATGCGCTGGGCGGCAACCCTGCATTTGAATATACACCTGTTAAGGCAAACCGGCTGCTGCATGATAAGGATACAGTAACGCTTGGCGGCATGCAGGTGATAGTACTACACCATCCGGGGCATACAAAAGGCTCCAGCAGCTTTTTAGTTACCGTTAATGATACACTGCATACCTACAAGGTATTGATCGCCAATATGCCTTCTGTGCTGGAAGAGACGAACCTTGCAGGCATGCCTGCCTACCCGGATGTTGCTAAAGACTACGCCTATACGTTTGATGCAATGAAAAAGCTGGAATTTGATCTCTGGTTCGCTGCCCATGCCGGCCAGTTTGACCTGCACAAAAAACGTAAACCGGGCGATGCCTATAATCCTGCCGCATTTATTGACCGGCCGGGTTATGATTCCATCTTAAGTGATCTGCAGAAAGCTTATCTTAAAAAGCTGGGCAGCGCCGGGCATTAACTCTTAGGGGCCATTACCATCCTGAACTTGATACCGGCATCATCCCGCTGTTTCTGATCAAAGATGTGTAACAGGTAATACTTGCCCTGCACCCAGTCATTCACCGCATTATCATAATAAGGGCTGCCCGGGTTACCGCTTTGCCCACCGGGATAAATACCATACGCTTCCGTAGTAGCTCCCAATTGCACTACCATACGCCAGGAAGGGCCATGGTTAGCCTTGGTAGCATTTACCACATGCGTACCGCCGCCGGTGTAGAGATGCATACGGCTAAAGGCGGGCAGGCTGCGTGTAAGGTGGCGGATATCCGTACCACGGAAACGCCCCCACTCCAGCTCCTGCCGCTGATCCAGCTTTTGTGCGGAATCTGTTACCTGCGCAAAAGTTTGCAGCACCAGGTCTGTTAATGTTTCTTTTTGCGGAGTATGCACATCATCTACAAAACGCATGGAGGAATCGCGGATCAGCCATAACAGGGAGGCATTATCCTGCGGATAATCCAGCTCCGCGCTGTCAGTACGGTTCATCAGCTCATCGTCCCAGATGCGGTGTTTAAGCCCTTCCCACAACATATAAAAAATGGTAGCGCCTTTACTGGCAGGGCTGTTCTGCTGGTCCCATACTTTCAGCAGCTGGTAATAGGGCTGTTGTGCAGGCTTAAGATCAGCCTCCGGCAAATGCCTGGTGAGCAATGGTATGGCAGCGCGTGCAAACAGGTTGGCATTATCGTTCTGCAGCTGCATCATATCCTGTGTGGTGATCTGGCTCATGGCGCTCAAACGCTCATTGATCCGTTTACCACGGTACAGGTCATAATAACCAAAGTAATAATAAGGGTAGGTGCTGTCTGTTGGCTGCTGGTTGGCAGAGCTTACAAAACCGCGTGCGGGGTTTTTAATATGCGGCACTTCGCCATGCGGAATATATCCCTGCCAGGCAAAGCTGCTGTCGCTGCCGGGCATGATCCATTTGCCCTGGTCTTTCCAGCGCAGCGGGAACTCCCCGTTATGCCATAAAGCAATATCGCCGGCTTTGGAAGCAAATACAAAGTTCTGCGCAGGGCAGGTATAATGTTCCAATGCAGCCACGTAATCGTCGTAATTACGGGCATGGTTCAGCTTATTGAAGGTAAGCAGCTCATTGGAAGGGTCATGCGCTTTCCAGCGCAGGGCCAGGAAAGGCTGCCCGGGAATATCATCGTGAAAAGTATTATCAAACATTACCGGCCCCCATACGGTGTAGGCAACGGTGTCATAATAAGACCGCTGGCCGCGGATCTTGATTTCTTCCACGCGGGGCACAGCATCGCGGTACTGCCCGTTGAACAAATATTGCTGACGCCCGTTGCGGAACTGCACGGCGTAATAGTCCATCACATCTTCAGAACCATTGGTTACGCCCCAGGCTATGTTATCATTAAAGCCTATGATAACGCCGGGTGCGCCGGGCAGGCTGGCGCCATATACATTCATAGTGGGCGTGTTGATCTGTACCTCGTACCATAAAGAAGGCAGGCTTAAGCCCAGGTGCGGATCATTACACAGGATGGGTGCGCCGCTGCGGGTTCTGCTGCCGCTTACGGCCCAGTTATTACTCCCGTTATCCGGGTCAGGTTTGTCCTGCTTAAAATGCAGCATGGCAGCTACCTCCTGCAAGGCACTGTC
Organism: Chitinophaga sp. GbtcB8; assembly: GCF_019091455.1. GTDB lineage: Bacteria > Bacteroidota > Bacteroidia > Chitinophagales > Chitinophagaceae > Chitinophaga. The sequence goes on along the minus strand of NZ_JAGXJN010000010.1, from coordinate 100,461 downwards.
TGCGGGCATAACGGCATTCTTCACCGGTTTATCAAAGGCGGTGCCTTTAGGTATTACCGGGTCTATGCTATCGTTACGGTCGGGGTACATGTTATTAAAGTCCGACTGGCTGAACAGGCGTCGGGCATTCGTATATTCCAGATCGTTCACTCCGCCGGCCAGATCATACGACATATACTTCAGCAATGCAGCGCATTTCAAAGCGCTCCAGGGTTCCGGACGGTAGTCCAGCAGCTTGTATTCCACGGCCAGGTCGCTGTAAGAGAGGCTGCTGATATAGGCATTGATACCGGCGGAATAGGCTTCCACCACCATTTTGGTAGTGCTGTCCTTTAACATCGCTGCTGCGGATAATTCTGCTGCATATCCCATGCCCAGGCGGCGCTGGCGGCGGTCGTACTGCAGCAGCTTAGGCCCCAGTATCTCACTTAAACGCCCTTGTGCGGCCATTGTCTGCAATTCCATTTGCCAAAGGCGGTCGCGGGCATGCAGGTAACCTTCTGCATAATAGGCATCGGCTTCCTGCTCTGCAAAAATATGCGGCACCATACGGTCATCCAGCCATACTTCTACTTTGCCTTTGAGGCCGGGCAGGGCCAGCTCCTCATTATAGTCTTTACTGATAGCTTCTGCATTTTGCCAGAACCCTTCCTGCGGGCTTAAGAACTTACCTAAGGGCGGGATGGATCCCCATTTGCGGTTCAGGGCTCCAATTAAAGCAAGGGTAATAACGGCGGCTATAAGAAAGGGTATGAATCTCATAATAATGTGCAAATATGCAGATGTGCAAATATGCAGATGAAATTAATGCAAAAAAATGAATACAATGGTGTACATGTGATTTTTCCCATCTGCACATCAGCACATCAGCATATTTGCACATTGATCCACTTCCTCAAACGTATTAAAGCTGTGTAATACAATACGTAAACGCTCCTGGCCCTTGGGGACTGTTGGGTGCAGGATGGGCCTTATATCTAAATTGGCGGACTGTAAAGCGGCTGCCTGGCGGCGGGTAAATTCATTGCCGGGGGTCAGCACGATCTGGATGGGCGTTTCGCTGGGCAGCACCTGCAGGGTATGCGTGGCTTGCCGGAAGCGGGTTATGAGGGCAGCCAGGTGCGTGCGGGCCTCTGTCATATAAGGGAATAAGTTATAGCTGGCCATAATAGCAGCAACAGCTGTAGGGGGTAACGCGGTCGTATATATGAAAGCGCGGGAAAAGTTTACCAGGTATTTGCGCAGCTCATCAGACCCTAATACAATGGCGCCATGACAGCCCAGAGCTTTGCCAAAGGTATGTACGCGGGCAAAACATTTACCGGCTAACCCCAACGCCTGTACTAAACCTTCGCCCTGCTCCCCGACTACACCGGTGGCATGGGCTTCATCTACAATTAAATGAGCGCCGGCCTTTTCACAGGCTGCAGCCATTTCTTTAAGCGGGGCCATATCCCCATCCATAGAGTATACGGATTCTACGGCAACAAATACATTGCCCGTAGCGCGCTGCAGCTTCTTTTCCAGGTCGGCCACATCATTATGTAAAAAGGAAAAAGCCTGTGCGCGGCTCAGGCGAATGCCATCGCGGATAGAGGCGTGGATCAGCTGATCATAGATCACGGTGTCTTCCTTTTGCGGTACGCAGGAGAACAATCCTACATTAGCATCGTACCCGGAATTATAGATCAGGCCTGCGGGGGCGGCATGAAAGGCGGCCAGGTTCTGCTCCGCTTCTTCGATCCACGCATAGTTACCGGCCAGCAAACGGGAGCCCGTGCTGCCATGCATATAAGGCCTTTCCATTAACAGGGTATGCACAGCCTCCTGCATGGCGGCGCTGCGGGCAATGCCCAGGTAGTCATTGGAACAAAAATCCACCATATGCGGGGCAGGCAGCTTCAGCTCGCGTAGGGCGTGCTGCGCCTGGCGCTGCGCCAGCCGGGATAAAAGAAAATCTTCCTTCATCCGTCAAAGCTAAGGAAAAGATCATTCAGGAGATGTTCCTCTGCTGTGAACGATCTTTGCTTAATACAAGATCTTCAGCATACTCCGCCTGTTTTCCCGATGCTGGCTTTCATCACAGGGCACCCCATTTCCACAGGGGTTTACCAGCACCCGCTCGCCCAGGTTCTCATAATACATGCGTTTGGCTGATACTCCTTTTTTAACCAGGTAATCTATTACAGCATAACTGCGCAGGGCGGAAAGATCAATATTGTACTTGTCAGAACCGCGGCTATCTGCATAGGAGCGCACCATCAGTTTCCATTCAGGATGCTGCTGCAGCACCACTGCTACTCTATCCAGCAGATCTTTGGATGCCGTTAGCAGCTCAGCGCTGTTATAATCATACAGGAAATATAATTTTTCCAGCTTGTTCACAATAGTGCTGTCTGTTTTAGTAGGTACAGGAGGCGTAACGGCAGCCGTATCAGGCTGCGTTGGTTTCCCGGCTTTGGGATTCTCCAGTTTTTCTGAGATATGCGTATCCATGAAATGATAGATATCATCTCCACCGCCACCACCGCGGCGGTTAGAGGAAAAGTACCCTTCGTACTGGTTGCTTTTTATTACAAAACCCAGGTCATCTGAACCGGAGTTAAAGGGGCGGTGCAGGTTGCGGGGAGCGCTCCATTCCGCACGGTTGCCCGTGGTGCGGAAAATATCAAAACCGCCCATGCCCGGATGCCCTTTGCTGGAAAAGTAAAGCGAGCCTGCTTCATTTATGGTGGGAAATCCTTCTTCAAAGCGGGTATTGATCACCGGCCCGCAGTTGGCGGGTGGTCCCCAGTTACCATCTGCCTGTTTTTCACTGTACCAGAGATCTGTTTTGCCCTGCCCGCCCGGCCGGTCTGATACAAAGTACAGGATATTGCCATCACCGCTAAGCGTTGCATTGCCGGTAAAGTAACCAGCCAGGTTTAATGCTGCAACCGGCTCCAGTGGCGACCAAACCGAATCTTTCTTCACAGACCAGAACAGCGACATTAAACGTTTTCCATTCACGGCGCCTTTCTTCGTACGGTCAGCCATATCTTTTCCCCAAACATTCAGGGTCACATACAAAGTATCTTCCCTGCTATTGAAACAAACCGGGCCTACGTGGTAAGGGACCTTTCCCAACACCTTCGGCAATACTTCTTCCAGCACATTATTCACTATGCCGCCTTTTGTATATTGTTTGAACAGGTAGGCTTTAAAGAAAGGTTGATTCACCCGGGGATCTGTAGCCGGGTTACGTTCTGCACCTGTGCTGAGCGCCATTTTACGGTAACCGTTGGATACTACCAGCAGCCCGGCTTTCATCATACCGCTCACCCAGTCGGCCCCTTGTGAGCTTAGCTCTTTTATATTTTCAACTGCCAGGTTCAGTGTATCTTTTTTCCATAACAGCGCACTGTCGCAACCCGCCAGCATCATGTTCCTCCATTGCATAATACTATCTGCACCAGTGCCGTTATAACGGCCTAAGTAAATTTTTGCCGTATCATATTCTTCGATGTTCTTTTGGATCTCGCTATACAGGAGCCCTATCTCTGCCGGGCAATCGGGGCGTTCCAGCATTTGCAGGTACCAGTAACCTGCTTCTGTAAAACGTGCCATTTCAATATAACACTGCGCTGTTTTTCCCAGCAGCTTTAGCGATGCCTTGTTACCCTTTCTTTCCGCCAGCCTGCTATAGAGCGTAGCAGCTACTGCATACTCCTGCCGTGCAAAAGCGTCATCTGCCAGCTGTGGCAGGCTTTTTTGCTCCTGCGCATATAACCGCACAGGCCCCCAAACTAAAACCATTAACAGAATGGTGTAAAAACGTAACATATCAGAGCCCCTTCTTTTAAAAGTACCGTGGATTGGATGTGCTGTAATGCTTTGACGGGAATAACAGGCCTATAGATATTTCGTGCGATCCCCCCTGGGCGCCGGCCAGTTTGTTAATATTCATATCATAGGCGTATCCCATGCGCAGCTTTTCCGATACATAATATTCTACCATAGCGCTGGCGGCATTCACAGATTCCAGCCCGGAAGGCAGCTGTTTGTTCCATATGGGCACGCCTGCACGAAAAGAGCCGCCTATCCAGAAAACATTTTCAATAAGCAGCATGGCATTCAGGTCTATGTTGGTAGGCCCTTTAAAATCATCCTTGAGCATGATGGACGGCTTCAGCTGCACATGTTCTGACAGCGGCAGCATACAACCTGTTGCCAGGTAAAGGTGCTGCGTTTTGCGGATGTTCTGGTAGTTATATCCTTTCCAGTGATATGATGTGCTGGTATAACGGGAAAAAAGGTCCAGCACAGACAGGCTGAGGAAAAAGGATGGTGTATGATAATAGATACCGAACCGCGCATCCGGAGAGTAAGCATTTACGCCTCCTGCCGGGAACACCGGGTCATCCGTATCCAGGTACTGCAGCGCTTTCCCGTCCAGCCGGTACTGCGTAACACCCAGGGCTATGCCCAGGCAAAGACGGCGCGTATTTTCATTATCCAAAGGAATGCGGTATGCATAGGAGCCGTAAAAAGAAAATGCCTGCTGCGGTCCCATCACATCTGCCATTACCTGTAATCCCAAACCTATTCCTGCACCGGCTTTCAGCGGGTGCACAGGCCCATCTACCGATACTCCTCCGGTATGCGGCGCACCGGGCAAACCGGTCCATTGCTGCCGGTAAATGGTGTTAAGGTATAAGGCATCCTTATAACCTGCATAGGCAGGGTTTACACTTAACCCGTTAAAGGCATACTGGCTGAACTGCACATTCTGCTGCGCCCTGCTATTCAAGGCTGCCAGTAGCAGTATTACTATATACCATCTTTTTCTGCTGCACATAACTGTACGTTTACGAATTAATTCCTTTTTATCACCACCCATCCTTTGTATAATTTTACGCCTCCTGCTGTTTCTTTTAATTCCAGCTTATAGAAATAGGTGCCTTCACTTAAGCCGGTACCATTCCAGTCGTTATGATATTCTTTTGACTGGTACACCATGCTACCCCAGCGGTTGAACACATAGAGCGCAGCCTTGCCATATTTTTCCAGTCCTTTGATGATAAAGTATTCATTCTTGCCATCGCCATTAGGGCTCATGGCATTTACAATAAACAGCCCGCCATCGCTGTCGTCCGGTATGGTTTCAATCTCCGTACCCGGGTGCCCGTTACAGCCTACGGATGCAGGATCGCAGCCGGATGTTGGCACTGTAACAGTACCATCTGAAACAAAGGCTGTATTGGTGATCACAGGCACGCTGCTATCCAGCCCGGTGCTTACTTTTACTTTAAAGGTTACATCGGCAACAGTACCTAATGCCAGGTTGCTCAGGGTCCATTTTACTGCATTCGTTGCCCTGTCATAAATACCGCCATCTGTTGCGCTTTCAAAAGTGGTATGCGCCGGTACTGTATCGGTAATATTAATAGCCGGTATGGTTACATTCCCTGTGTTCCGCACCTGGATGGTGTAGGTTAATATTTCCCCGGCTTTTGCCTTGGGATTACCGCTGGCAGTGGTCACTGTTTTCCAGGTATCAAATGTGGATACCTTGCCCACCGGTATGTTGGTGGCAGGATCGCCGGGATTGGGGTGCGGATGCGGGTTATTAGGATCATTGGGATCTGACGGCGTGCTGGGCTGCCCTCCCTTACCATTACCGTTATCTACTGCAGCGGTATTAATAATGCTGGTAGCGCCCGTAAGGTCTTTTACCACCTTTACGGTAAAGCTGCGGGTAACATCCGGTGCGCCTACTGCAATAGTGGCAACCGTCCAGGTAAGCTTGCCTGTAACATCGGGACCTATGCCGCCTTCTGCGCTTACAAATTCCGTATAGGCAGGTACGTTATCCGTGATCTGCACATTGGTTAATGTAACACTGCCGATATTACGCACATGAATGGTATAGGTGATCTCGTCGCCGGTGGTTACCGCACCTGCAGCACCGGAGCCGGTATAACTGGCACTTTTCCAGTTGGCGGAATTCTTGCCATTATCCACCGGCACCTCGGTAGCCGGATCATTGGGATCCGGGTTAGGTTTGGGCTGATTAGGATCGTTACCATTCTGCGGGCCTGTGGGATGATTACCGCCGCCATCTCCATTATCTACCCAGGCTGTATTTACAATATAAGTTGCGTTGGTAAGGTCGTTCGCTACTTTTACGGTAAAGCTCCGTGTTACATCTGCGCTGCCTACCGGGATCTCTGTAATGGTCCAGGTAAGCTTGCCGGCTCCATCGGGCGTAATACCACCTTCTGCGCTTACAAACTGCGTATAGGTAGGTATGTTATCCGTGATCGCTACATCAGTGAGCTTTACATAACCGGTGTTACGTACATGGATGGTGTAAGTGATCTCATCACCGGACCTTACTGATCCTGCAACGCCGGTGCCCGTATAGCTGGCACTTTTCCAGTTAACAGAGCGTTTGGCGGTATCTACCGGTACATTGGTAGACGGATCACCCGGGTTAGGATGGGTCTGCGGGTTGTTAGGATTATTTGGATCCGGCGGCGTAGTGGGATGCTCTCCTGATCCATCACCATTATCAACTCCTGCTGTATTAAGAATGCCGGTTGCACCGGTAAGATCATTCACCACTCTTACCACAAAACTGCGGGTTAGGTCTGTTGAGCCAACAGGCACCTCTGTTACGTTCCAGGTGAGCTTGCCGCTTGCATCGGGTACAATACCGCCTTCTGCGCTTACAAATTGCGTATAGGCGGGCATGTTATCCGTGATCACTACATTGGTAAGCTTTACATGGCCGGTGTTGCGGATATGAATAGTATAGGTTATCTGGTCGCCCGGTTTTACGGCGCCTGCAGCGCCGGTGCCGGTGTATGCTGCGCTTTTCCAGTTAACAGAGCGTTTACTCTGATCAACCGGTACGTTGGTAGATGGATCGCCAGGGGTAACAGGGCCGGGATGCGGGTTGTTAGGGTTACCGGGATCCGGCGGCGTGGTGGGATGCTCTCCTGATCCGTCGCCATTATCTACACCCGCGGTGTTAAGAATGCCAGTAGCGCCGGTAAGATCATTTGCCACTTTTACTACAAAGCTGCGGGTGACATCAGGGCCGCCTGTTGCTACACTGGGAATGGTCCAGGTTAATGTACCGGTAGCATCCGGCACAATACCACCATCGGCACTCACAAACTCTGTATAGGTGGGTATTTTATCCGTTATTTTTACGTTCGGTAAATTAACGTTGCCGGTATTGCGTATATGAATGGTATAGGTGATCTGGTCGCCTGCAGTTACAGCGCCTGCTGCACCGGTGCCGGTATAGGCAGCGCTTTTCCATTGCTGGGAGGATATAACATCATTATCAGCAATAGTAACAGTAGCGGGATTTGGCGTGCCTATCAGGATGGCAGGGCTGCTGGACGGACTGCCCGGTATAACAGCGGTGAGCGTCATAACCACGGTTTCAGGGCCTTCTACAAGATTATCATCCAGCACGGTTACTGTTACATCTGCATAACTGCTGCCCGACGGGATGAAAGTACTTGTGGGCATCGTATAGTCGTTACCGGCGCCCTTTGTTGCGGTGCTGCCGGTAATGCCGAAGTTAACGATCAAACCTCCTACCGGAGCCTTTACACCATTGGTCCAGCCAATTCTGAAACTGCCGTTATTACCTGCGCCACCTGGCTCCCTACCATCTGTGGTGCTGATAATAGCGATGGATGTGTTATCATCATCGGCAATATTTGCCACTGCGCTTTTATTAACAGGGTCCAGGGAAAAGTTCACTGCCGGTGATCCGGTTGAAACGCTTGCATTGGGCGTTAATGAAATACTAATTGTTTCTGTTGCTTCTATTACTTTATCGTCGTTCACTATTATGGGCAGTAACACACTGTTAGATCCTGCGGGTAAAACGATCCCGCCGGTAAGGGTTGTGTTATCATAGTCGTAGGTTGCACCGGGGCCGCCTGTTGCCGTACTGATGTTATCTATATTATACTTTACAAGAATGTCCTGAGTAAAGGTAAGCCCACCGGGCAAGCTGATGTTAAAACCTGCATTGTTGCCAGCGCCACCTGGCTCCGTGCCGTTTGTTGCAAGGGTGATGCTTAAGCGGTTATCATTATCAATAATATCTATGCCGCTGCCTATGTTGGGGCCTATGGTGAACATCACACCAGTTGCATCTGTAACGTTGTTTAACTGAATGGACAGATCTTCATCGCCTTCTATATCGTTATCATCTATGGCTGTTACCACCAGGTCTACTTTATTAGCGCCCGCCGGCAGTATAATGGAGTGGGGAGAGAGATCATTATAATCCGCCCCTTCTGTTGCAACACCGACGCCTGCGCCCTGGATGGTATAATCGATGGTAATATCATTGGCAGCTACTACACCTGCGGGCAGCTCAAAAGTGAATTTACCATTTGCGCCGCCTTCTTCTGCATTAATGGCGGTGCTGCTGATGTTTATATTATTATCATCATCCGTAATAGATACTGTTGCGGCATTGTTGGCTGAATTAACCGGCACCGGAACAGCAGGCGATCCGGTGGTAGCGCCCGTAAGGGTTACCACTACCGATTCAGTGGGTTCAATGAGCTTATCGTCCATTACATCTACCGGTATTTGCACCGCATTTGTATTGGCCGGTAATACTATTGTACCGGATAACGCTGTGTAATCACTACCTGCCGTGGCTGTGCCGCTTACTGTATAGGAGATGGTAATATCTTCCGGGTGCATGGTTCCCAGTGTTAACCCAACGGAAAAATTACCGGTGGTACCAGGTTCTCTTGCACCGGCTATAGCAGTGATGGCCACTTCCAGTGCATACGCGGGTGTGGTTTTATGCAGGGATGCTGTTTGACGGTTTACCGGTGTCCAGCTGCCGCATAAGATGCAGATGGCTATTAACAGGACATATTTCCTGCTACCGGTATACATGGTTAAAATGCGCTGCTGCATATATGCAAGCTTGCACCAATAGGGAGTAATACGCATTACATTAAATTGTTTGCGTTGAGAAGATAGGTTTAGTCCGGTGTCCGGAATGAGGGGGAGTTAAAGATGCATAATGGGGTATGCTACGTTGTGTAAAACTACTCATAGGTTAAAGGCATTGGTTATAGGATAGTATTCTGATACCATAAAATTAATGATATTTATATCTAAACAATCATTATACACCATATATTTCACCGGTATTTTCAAATAAATCGTATGTGCGTTTATGTGAGTATCATATATCAGGCATACCACTCCCATTCAGCTGTGGCAGCATGTTTCAATAGCTATTACTGATAAATACTTTACGTTCTTCCTCCGGAGAAAAAGAACGTAAAGTATTTTTTTATGCCTGATACTTTGTTTGTGGTATTACCACTTGGCCAGTATCAGCTTGGCCGAATATATTTTTCCGTTTGCACGGATCACGCAATAGTGCATACCCGGGGGAATGCTATGTGCATCCAGGAAGAGTTTATATGTAAGTCCGCCCTGCGCCTGACCGGAGAACAATACCGTTTCCCGGTTACCCATCGCTCCGAAGATGGCTACTTCTACCCTTCCGCTCACCGGCGATTTGAATGTGATACATGCTCTTTCCACAAAGGGATTGGGGAAGATGTTATATTCAAGCGGCGCCTGTTCTTCTTTTGCTACACGTTCAGTAAGATTAGCCGTAGCCGGTGCTGCAACCAACATCGCTCCTGCTGCTGTTGTTACCTTTAAGCTGGCCGTGTTCTCGCAACCATTTGTTTTATCCTTTACTACCAGCTTAAATGTGCCGGAGGTATTTGCATCGCCGGACATATACACCACGCTTGATGCATCTGCACCTGATACTATAGACCATTGGGGATCTGTAGCGGTGAGCGTCCATGCATAGGATACATTGGTTACATCTTTTGCTGTTAATACATTAAAGGACTGCGCATCCGGCGCTGTTGCCGGCGGATTGATGACACATTCCGGTATAGCCTTGTTCTCTGTTACAATGGTGCTCTTTGTAGCGGTACAGCTATTACCCGGGTCAGTGACTGTTAATGTATAGGTACCTGCTTTGGTGGTAATGGCCGTAGATCCCGGCACATCAAAACCGGCGCCATCCGTCCACCTGTAAGTAACTCCTGCGGTTGTGGAATTACCTGTTAAGGTAACATTGGTTTTGGTACATGTAAGCGGGCCATCATTGCCTGTTACCGGTGTAGCTGGTGCGGTGTTATTCTGGACTACCACTGTGCTTTTGGTAGACGTACATCCGGTAGCTGTATTAGTAACTGTGAGCGTATAGGTGCCTGCCGCTGTTGTAAATGCTATAGCGGTAGTGGCGTTATAGGTGTTGGTTGCATTCGTCCATCTGTAAGAAACATTTGACGAAGAAGAAACACCGGTCAGCGTTACACTGGTTCTTGCACAGGTCAGCGGACCGTTATTGGAAGCATCTACACCCTGCGGGGCTGTAAGATCCTGGATCACGGTTACGGAATCTTTATTAGTACAACCGTTCACGTTACTGCTCACCATAACATAATATTTACCTGGCGTGATCACGCTTACCGGATTCTGGCCTGCTGTGAAACCTGTCCAGGTGATACTTGTTCCATTAGTTGCTGCTGTCAGATTTACAGCCGTAGTGTTACAATTTAATACTGCCGGCTGTGTAATGGACAGTGTTGGCTTAGTGATATTCTGCGTTACCGTTACGCTGTCTTTTTGTGTACAACCGTTAGTACCAGTAGCCACTGCGTAGTATTTGCCTGGTGCGGTTACACTTACTGGGTTCTGGCCGGCGGCGAAACCTGTCCAGGTGATGGTTGTACCGTTAGTGGTAGCTGCCAGGTTCACGGAAGTAGTAGCACAAGTTAATACTGCTGGTTGTGTTATTGACAGGTTTGGCTTGGTGATATCCTGCGTTACTGTTACGCTGTCTTTTTGTGTACAACCGTTGGAGGCTGTAGCGATAGCGTAGTATTTGCCAGGAGCTGTTACACTTACCGGGTTTTGACCAGCGGCGAAGCCCGTCCAGGTGATGGTTGTACCGTTAGTGGTAGCTGCCAGGTTCACGGAGGTAGTAGTACAAGTTAATACTGCTGGTTGCGTGATTGACAGATTTGGCTTGGTGATATCCTGCGTTACTGTTATGCTGTCTTTTTGTGTACAACCGTTGCTACCTGTAGCCACTGCATAGTATTTACCAGGTGCTGTTACGCTTACCGGGTTTTGACCAGCGGCGAAACCTGTCCAGGTGATGGTTGTACCGTTAGTGGTAGCTGCCAGGTTCACGGAAGTAGTAGCACAAGTTAATACTGCTGGTTGCGTGATTGACAGGTTTGGCTTGGTGATATCCTGCGTTACTGTTATGCTGTCTTTTTGTGTACAACCGTTGCTACCTGTAGCCACTGCATAGTATTTACCAGGTGCTGTTACGCTTACCGGGTTTTGACCAGCGGCGAAGCCCGTCCAGGTGATGGTTGTACCGTTAGTGGTAGCTGCCAGGTTTACGGAGGTAGTAGTACAAGTTAATACTGCTGGTTGTGTGATTGACAGATTTGGCTTGGTGATATCCTGCGTTACTGTTACACTGTCTTTTTGTGTACAACCGTTGCTACCTGTAGCCACTGCATAGTATTTACCAGGTGCTGTTACGCTTACCGGGTTTTGACCAGCGGCGAAGCCCGTCCAGGTGATGGTTGTACCGTTAGTGGTAGCTGTCAGGTTCACGGAGGTAGTAGTACAAGTTAATACTGCTGGTTGCGTGATTGACAGATTTGGCTTGGTGATGTCCTGCGTTACTGTTATGCTGTCTTTTTGTGTACAACCGTTGCTACCTGTAGCCACTGCATAGTATTTACCAGGTGCTGTTATGCTTACCGGGTTTTGACCAGCGGCGAAACCTGTCCAGATGATGGTTGTACCGTTAGTGGTAGCTGCCAGGTTCACGGAAGTAGTAGCACAAGTTAATACTGCTGGTTGCGTGATTGACAGGTTTGGCTTGGTGATATCCTGCGTTACTGTTACACTAGCTGTAGTAGAACAGCCATTTGCAGTTGTTGCCGTTGCGGTATAGGTACCAGGAGCAGTTACACTCACTGGGTTCTGGCCAGCGGCAAAACCTGTCCACGTGATAGTTGCACCATTTGTGGTAGATGCGGCTGTTAAGTTCACGGAGGTAGTTGAACAAGTTAACACTGCAGGTTGCGTTATTGTCAGGTTTGGTTTGGCAATATCCTGCGTTACCGTTACACTCGCTGTAGTAGAACAACCATTTGCTGTTGTTGCTGTTGCGGTATAAGTGCCAGGAGCGGTTACACCCACTGGGTTCTGACCAGCGGCAAAACCTGTCCAGGTGATAGTTGCACCATTAGTGGTAGATGCAGCTGTTAAATTCACTGAAGTAGTCGTACAAGTTAACACTGCAGGTTGTGACACCGTCAGGTTAGGCTTGGCAATATCCTGCGTTACTGTTACACTAGCGGTAGTAGAACAACCATTTGCAGTTGTTGCTGTTGCTGTATAGGTGCCAGGAGCGGTTACACCCACTGGGTTCTGACCAGCGGCAAAACCTGTCCAGGTGATAGTTGCACCATTTGTGGTAGATGCAGCTGTTAAGTTCACTGAAGTAGTCGTACAAGTTAACACTGCAGGTTGTGACACCGTCAGGTTAGGCTTGGCAATATCCTGCGTTACCGTTACACTCGCTGTAGTAGAACAGCCATTTGCAGTTGTTGCTGTTGCCGTATATGTGCCAGGAGCAGTTACACTCACTGGGTTCTGGCCTGCAGCGAAACCTGTCCACGTGATAGTTGCACCATTTGTGGTAGATGCGGCTGTTAAATTCACTGAAGTAGTTGAACATGTCAGTACAGGTGGCTGCGTTACCGTCAGGTTAGGTTTGGAATTATCCTGCGTTACTGTTACACTGACTGTAGTAGAACAGCCATTTGCAGTTGTTGCTGTTGCCGTATATGTGCCAGGAGCAGTTACACTCACTGGGTTCTGGCCTGCAGCGAAACCTGTCCAGGCGATGTTTGCACCATTAGTGGTAGATGCAGCTGTTAAGTTCACTGAAGTAGTCGTACAAGTTAACACTGCAGGTTGTGACACCGTCAGGTTAGGCTTGGCATTGTCCTGCGTTACTGTTACACTCGCCGTAGTAGAACAGCCATTTGCAGTTGTTGCCGTTGCGGTATAAGTACCTGGAGCTGTTACACTCACTGGATTCTGGCCTGCTGCAAAACCTGTCCAGGTGATTGTTGCACCATTGGTGGTAGATGCAGCCGTTAAGTTCACTGAAGTAGTGGAACATGTCAGCACAGGCGGCTGCGTTACAGTCAGGTTTGGTTTGGCAATATCCTGCGTTACCGTTACACTCGCTATAGTAGAACAACCATTTGCAGTTGTTGCTGTTGCGGTATAAGTACCTGGAGCGGTTACACTCACTGGGTTCTGGCCTGCGGCAAAGCCTGCCCAGGTGATAGTTGCACCATTTGTGGTAGATGCAGCTGTTAAGTTCACGGAAGTAGTCGTACAAGTTAACACTGCAGGTTGTGACACCGTCAGGTTAGGCTTGGCATTATCCTGCGTTACTGTTACACTGGCTGTTATAGAGCAACCGTTGGCGGTTGTTGCTGTTGCCGTATAAGTGCCAGGAGCTGTTACACTCACTGGATTCTGGCCTGCTGCAAAACCTGTCCAGGTGATTGTTGCACCATTGGTGGTAGATGCAGCCGTTAAGTTCACTGAAGTAGTGGAACATGTCAGTACAGGCGGCTGCGTTACAGTCAGGTTTGGTTTGGCATTATCCTGAATTACCGTTACACTATCTTTTTGTATACAACCATTGCTGGCGGTAGCCACTGCGTAGTATTTACCAGGTGTGGTTACGCTTACCGGGTTTTGGCCCGCAGCGAAACCTGTCCACGTGATACTTGTACCATTGGTGGTAGCTGCCAGGTTCACGGAGGTAGTAGTACAAGTTAATACTGCTGGTTGTGTGATTGCCAGCGTTGGCTTGGTGATATTCTGCGTTACTGTTACGCTATCTTTTTGTGTACAACCGTTGCTGGCGGTAGCGATAGCGTAGTATTTGCCAGGAGCGGTTACGCTTACCGGGTTTTGACCAGTGGCGAAACCTGTCCAGGTGATGGTTGTACCGTTAGTGGTAGCGGTTAGGTTCACGGAGGTATTAGTACAAGTTAATACTGCCGGTTGTGTGATGGCCAGCGTTGGCTTGGTGATATCCTGAGTTACTGTTACGCTGTCTTTTTGTGTACAACCATTGCTACCAGTAGCCACTGCGTAGTATTTGCCAGGAGCTGTTACACTTACCGGGTTCTGACCGGCAGCAAAGCCTGTCCAGGTAATACCCGAACCATTAGTAGTAGCTGTCAGGTTTACGGAGGTGGTAGTACAAGTTAAGATTGCCGGTTGCGCTAACGTCAGGGCCGGCTTAGTGATATTCTGCGTTACGGTTACGCTATCTTTTTGTGTGCAGCCATTATTGCCTGTGGCAATCGCGTAGTATTTACCAGGTGTAGTTACACTTACCGGATTCTGGTCTGCTGCGAAACCGGTCCAGTTGATCGTAGCACCTGTAGTCGTAGTGGCGGCTACCAGGTTCACTGAAGTAGTCGTACAAGTTAATACTGCCGGTTGTGTTACTGTCAGGTTAGGTTTAGTTATATCCTGTGTTACTGTTACACTCGCCATAGTAGTACAGCCATTTGCGGTTGTCGCTGTTGCCGTGTATGTACCAGGAGCTGTTACACTTACTGGGTTCTGACCGGCAACAAAGCCGGTCCAGGTGATAGTTGCACCTGTAGTGGTAGTAGCGGCGGTCAGGTTCACAGAAGTAGTGGTACAAGTCAATACTGCTGGCTGTGACACCGTCAGGTTTGGCTTGGCATTATCCTGCGTTACTGTTACACTGGCTGTTGTAGAACAGCCATTTGCTGTCGTTGCTGTTGCGGTGTAGGTACCAGGAGCGGTTACACTCACTGGGTTCTGACCTGCGGCGAAACCTGTCCACGTAATAGTTACACCATTAGTAGTAGATGCTGCTGCCAGGTTCACAGAAGTAGTGGTACAAGTTAATACTGCTGGCTGTGACACCGTCAGGTTTGGCTTGGCATTATCCTGGGTTACCGTTACACTCGCCGTAGTAGTACAGCCATTTGCGGTTGTCGCTGTTGCCGTGTATGTACCAGGAGCTGTTACACTTACTGGGTTCTGACCGGCAACAAAGCCGGTCCAGGTGATAGTTGCACCTGTAGTGGTAGTAGCGGCGGTCAGGTTCACAGAAGTAGTGGTACAAGTCAATACTGCTGGCTGTGACACCGTCAGGTTTGGCTTGGCATTATCCTGCGTTACTGTTACACTGGCTGTTGTAGAACAACCGTTGGCGGTTGTTGCTGTTGCGGTATAGGTGCCAGGAGCGGTTACACTCACTGAGTTCTGGCCGGCGGCAAAGCCTGTCCAGGTGATAGTTGCACCATTAGTAGTAGATGCAGCTGTTAAGTTTACAGAAGTAGTGGTACAAGTCAGTACTGCTGGTTGTGTTATCGTCAGGTTTGGCTTGGCATTATCCTGCATTACCGTTACGCTGTCTTTTTGCGTACAACCATTGCTATCAGTAGCAACTGCGTAGTATTTACCGGGAGCGGTTACACTCACTGGGTTCTGGCCTGCGGCAAAGCCGGTCCAGGTGATACTTGTACCATTAGTGGCAGCTGTCAGGTTTACGGAAGTAGTAGTACAGTTCAGTACTGCCGGTTGTGTTATAGCCAGGTTAGGCTTCGCAATATTCTGTGTTACGGTTACATTGGCCATAGTGGCGCAACCATTTGTGGCGGTTGCGGTTACAGCATATGTACCAGGAGCGGTTACACTCACTGGGTTCTGACCTGCGGCGAAACCTGTCCACGTAATAGTTACACCATTAGTAGTAGATGCTGCTGCCAGGTTCACAGAAGTAGTGGTACAAGTTAATACTGCTGGCTGTGACACCGTCAGGTTTGGCTTGGCATTATCCTGGGTTACCGTTACACTGGCTGTAGTAGAACAGCCATTTGCAGTTGTTGCTGTTGCGGTGTAGGTACCAGGAGCGGTTACACTCACTGGGTTCTGACCTGCGGCGAAACCTGTCCACGTAATAGTTACACCATTAGTAGTAGATGCTGCTGCCAGGTTCACAGAAGTAGTGGTACAAGTTAATACTGCTGGCTGTGACACCGTCAGGTTTGGCTTGGCATTATCCTGGGTTACCGTTACACTGGCTGTAGTAGAACAGCCATTTGCAGTTGTTGCTGTTGCGGTGTAGGTACCAGGAGCTGTTACACTTACTGGGTTCTGACCGGCAACAAAGCCGGTCCAGGTGATAGTTGCACCATTAGTAGTAGATGCAGCTGTTAAGTTTACAGAAGTAGTGGTACAAGTCAGTACGGCTGGTTGTGTTATCGTCAGGTTTGGCTTGGCATTATCCTGCATTACCGTTACGCTGTCTTTTTGCGTACAACCATTGCTACCAGTAGCAACTGCGTAGTATTTACCGGGAGCGGTTACACTCACTGGGTTCTGACCGGCGGCAAAACCCGTCCACGTAATAGTTACACCATTAGTAGTAGATGCCGCTGTTAAGTTCACAGAAGTAGTGGTACAAGTTAATACTGCTGGCTGTGACACCGTCAGGTTAGGCTTGGCATTATCCTGCGTTACCGTTACACTCGCCGTTGTAGAACAACCATTTGCTGTTGTTGCTGTTGCAGTATATGTACCCGGAGCAGTTACACTTACCGGGTTCTGACCAGCTGCAAACCCGGTCCAGGTAATAGTTGCACCTGTAGTGGTAGTAGCGGCTGTAAGATTTACAGAGGTAGTAGCACAAGTTAACACTGCCGGTTGTGTTACCGTCAGGTTGGGCTTCGCAATATTCTGCGTTACCGTTACATTGGTCGTATTGGAGCAGCCATTCGCTGTTCTCGCAGTTACAGTATATGTACCAGGAGTGGTTACACTCACCGGGTTCTGACCGGCGGCAAAGCCGGTCCAGGTGAATGTAACACCGGTGGTAGTAGAAGCGGCTGTTAAATTTACTGAAGCAGTGGTACAGGTTAACACTGCCGGCGGTGTCACCGTCAGGTTAGGTATCACAGCATCCTGCGTTACCGTTACACTATCTTTTTGTATACAACCATTGGTACCGGTAGCCGTCGCATAATATTTACCAGGAGCGGTTACGCTTACCGGGTTCTGACCGGCAGCAAAACCGGTCCAGGTGATAATGGCGCCGCTGGTGGTAGTAGCGGCTGTAAGGTTTACAGAGGTAGTAGTACAAGTTAATACTGCCGGTTGTGTTAACGTCAGGTTTGGCTTCACAACACTCTGTGTTACTGTTACACTGGCCGTGCTGGTACAACCATTCGTTGTTTTGGCTGTTACGGTATATGTGCCGGGGGCTGTAATTGCTACCGGGTTCTGGCCTGCGGCAAAACCGGTCCAGGTGAATGTAACACCATTGGTGGTAGACGAGGCCGTTAAATTCACAGATGTAGTACCACATGTAAGTACAGGCGGCTGCGCTATGGTCAGGTTAGGCAGAACAGCATCCCGCGTTACCGTTACACTGTCCATGCTGGTACAACCATTCGCAGTATCCTTCACCGTTACATAATACTTACCAGGTGCAGTAACTGCTACCGGGTTCTGACCGGCAGCAAAACCGGTCCATGTAATAGTAGTACCAGTGGTGGTGGTAGCAGCTGCCAGGCTTACTGATGTAGTGGTACAGGTAAGCACTGCCGGCTGTGTTACCGTCAGGTTAGGTTTGACAATATTCTGCGATACGGTAACTGTGCTGGTAGCCGTACAACCACCCGGAGCAGTAACGGTAAGGGTATAAGTACCAGCAACCGTTACTACCGGGTTTTGATCTATAGATGTAAAATTGTTAGGACCTGTCCAGCTATAGGTTACGCCAGCGGTGGATGAGCTACCGGAAAGCGTTACTGAAGTGGCTTTACAGGAAAGCGGGCCACTCACGCCGGCAACAGCATCTACACCTGTCACTTTCACATTATCCACGTAATAAAATTCATCAGTACCAGTAGCCCTGGCCCTGATCACCAGCTGCAAGCTGGTACCGGTGCTTAGACCGGTCAGTGATATGTTACTATAAGTGGTGCTGTGATTATTGATAGCAGATCTCTTTTCTGCAAATAATACTTCAGCACCACCATTCAGCTTATAATAGAAACGAATGTAATCTGCAAATTCGCCGGTGTCATTCATTACGGCGCCGCCTGTTATGGCGCTGCGTACGTTTGCTGAAAGACCCAGACTTGTTTTACCGGTAATATTGATCACACCGGAAGTCCACACGCTTTCTCCGGTAGTGCCCTGGCCACTGATCTTAAACTCGTTATTATTTACTGCAAAGGTGCTGCCGGAAGGTGTTGTGGTGGTCCAGCTGGTAGTACCATTATCGCTGGTGGTACCGTTAGCAAGCGTAAAGTCTTCTAACCAGAATGCAGCAGTGCTGGCGCTAAGGCTAACTGTTGCGGTATCTTTTGCCGTACAGCCAGTGGCAGGATTGGTAACTATTAATATATAATCCCCGGCCACGCTTACCTGAGGGTTTTGCGCGGTGGAGGCAAAATTATTGGGACCTGTCCAGCTGTAAGTTACCCCTGCGGTGGATGAGTTACCCAAAAGCGTTACTGAAGAAGCGCCACATGAAAGTGAGCCGCTTGCAGCAGCAGTAACATTCGGTACAGTAGTGTTACGTATTACCGTTACCGTATCCATTGCAGTACAACCCGCGGCCGGGTCAGTAACCGTTAATATATAATTACCGGGAGCTGTTACAGACGGGTTCTGCGTAGTGGAAGTAAAGTTGTTAGGACCGGTCCAGCGGTAAGTAGCGTTTGTAATATTCGAGCTGCCTGAAAGGTTAACGGAAGTACGCGTACAGGTCAGGGAATCTGTTACAGATGCAGTAGCTGTAATGGTGCTGCTTGTATTAGCGCCGGTCAGCTTCACATCATCAAAGTAGTAACGTTCTGTTGCATCTGAATTCCTGGCTTTGATGATCACCTGCAGCGTGTTGCCGGTTAATGCGGCAGAGCTGACAGTGGTGCTGGCCGTGCCATTGGTGGTATTACCTATGCCGGCTGCGTCGTCATATACCAGTACTTCAGCACCGCCATTCAGCTTATAATACACACGCATATAATCATCTGATTCAAACGCATCGTTGGTGGATGCCGTTTCGCTGCGCAGGTTGGCAGAGATCACTACGCTGCTTTTACCGGAAATATCTACCACACCAGAGGTCCATACGGCTTCTGCGGCTGCATTATAGGAAACCTTAAACTCGTTATTCTGTACAGATATAGTACCTGCACCGCTATTGGTCAGCGTCCAGCTGGTAACACCGTTATCAACGGTGGTGCCGTTTGCCAGTGTAAAATCTTCCCACCAAAAAGCAGCAGGAGCAGCAGCACCGCTTGTTACCTGAACGGATTGAGTGTTCGTACAGCCGTTAGCGGGATTTCTGACTGTTACCGTATAAGTACCTGCAGTGTTTACGGAAGTGCTTGGGGAGTTGCTGGTAAAATTATTAGGACCTGTCCAGCTATAGGACACACCCGACACGGAAGAACTGGCGCTGATGGTAACACTGCTTAAACATCCCAGTGCACCACCAGTAGCCGTAACATCCGGCGGTGTTTTATTTTCTGTAACATTTACAGATGCGGATACGGTACAGCCACCTGGCATAGTGCCTGTAACATTATATTGTCCTCCTGCTGTTACAGTGGGGTTTTGTGTAGTGGAGGTAAAGCCATTGGGACCTGTCCATGCCCAGGATGATATTGTACCACTGGGCGTTACAGTAATAGTGGCATTACCGGTACAGGTTACCGGCCCGCTAACAGCTGTTGCTAACGTTACTGCCGGATCTACGGCTGTTACCTTTACATTATCTGTGTAATAAAATTCATCCGTACCGGTAGCCCTGGCCCTGATCACCAGCTGCAAGCTGGTACCGGTGCCTGAGACGGCGGCCGATAAATTCGTATAGGTGGTGCTGTGATTATTGATAGCAGATTTCCTTTCTGCAAATAATACTTCAGCCCCGCCGTTCAGCTTATAATAAAAACGTATGTAATCTGCATATTCACCGGTATCATTCATTACGGCGCCGCCTGTTACGGCGCTTCGTACACTTGCAGCAAGATTAATACTGGTTTTACCGGTAATATTGATCACACCGGAAGTCCATACACTTTCCCCGGTAGTGCCCTGGCCACTGATCTTAAACTCATTATTATTTACAGCAAATGTGCTGCCGGATGGGGTTGAGGTGGTCCAGCTGGTGGTACCGTTATCGCTGGTAGCACCATTGGAAAGCGCAAAATCCTCTACCCATGTATTGGATGCGGCAGCGCCGCTGGTAACGCTCACTGTTTGCGAAGCAGTACAGCCATTCGCAGGATTCCTCACTGTAACCGTATAATTACCGGCTGTGCTAACGGTAGGGTTTTTTACCGTACTGGTAAAATTATTAGGACCTGTCCAGCTGTAGGTTACGTTCGCGACAGAAGAATTAGCATTTAGCGTAACGCCAGAGGAGCCACAAGCCAGGCTGCCACCTGTGGCGGAGAGGTCCGGCGGTGTTTTATTTTCCGTAATTGTAACGGAAGCAGTACCTGAACCGGATGAGCTGGTGCCTGTTACGGTATAGGTTCCGGGAGTGTTTACAACCGGGTTTTGACTATTGGAAGTAAAACCATTAGGGCCTGTCCAGCTGTAACTTACACCGGAAGCAGTAGAGCTGGCAGACAGTGTAAGGGACGGGTTGGCACAGGTGAGCACACCGCCATTACCCGCAGTAGCCGTTACCGTTATTCCAGTGGCGGAGCAAGGGCCCTTATCTTTAAACACACGGTATTCCTCAATATAATATTTGGAGGTTTGCGAGCCTCCGTTGTTGTAATTATAGATCTTCACTACCAGCTGCACACTATTACCATTCAATGCGGGCGATGTAAAATCAATGGTACCGAAGTTGCCGGTACGCTGGTCCAGTAATACTTCACTGCCACCATTTATCTTATAATAGATCTTTACATACTCTGAGCTGTTCATATCCCCTTCCGAAGATACCTTTACTGCTACCTGCCAGCCGGCATATCCTGCAGTAGAAAATACTTTGGAATACCAGATGCCTTCACCTCCCAGCTCCTGCGCATGCAGGCGGTTTGATTTAACTGCAAAATAGCCGGTGCTGGCTACTCTGGATGCATCCAGGTACCATCCGGTAGCACTGTTATCAACAGTAGTACCGTTTGCCAGGGGGAATCTTGCCGTTACGATCGGGCATTCAGGCGTGGCAAAAAGATTGTTGCTGGTAAATAACAGTAGTAGGAGAACGAAGGACATAAAATGCCCACGTCCTTTCGTTGGTAAAATTTTCACGATAAGGTTGGTTATGGTTTAAGTGATTACTTCTTGTTCAATAGGTAAAGGCTAGCTACAGATCTACACAAATTAAATTCTTGCGTAATATTAGTGAATATTACTATATCGCATATCGTATGAATGTCGTACAGACAATTAAACCGAAATGAATAGTCGGAACGGAGGAAGATCAATTTTCGTATAGGACATATTGCAAATAACTGACTACTAATTATAGTAAGGTGTATTTAATAAAAATAGTACCGGTTATTGCGGAATAAAAAATAACCATAATGGACAAAAAAAAATTTACCCCCGAGCACAATAAATATACTTTACCGGTATTTACCGGGATATTCATCTGCAGGTTTACGTACTTTTTATACCAGTTGTATACTCCCTGCCCTTGCGGTATATTATAAGTTTGTAACTTGCCACGGTATCCGGAAGCCATGCCTGTTATGATAACCGGCCCGGTACCTGAACACCTTTAGTTTCATTACTATGTCTAAAGTATCCATTCTTGGCCTGCAGCTGCCAACAGACCCTCGCTGGGTGAACCTGGCTTCCATTTCCCTGGAGGCAGTATTAACCGACCATGCTTTTTGCGAACAGAAGGCTGCTACGGCCTGCATATCACTGATACAGCGCTATCCTGAAAAAGACCGGCTGGTGCAGGACCTGGCACCTATTGTTACAGAAGAATGGGGCCACTTCCGGCAGGTGCTGGCAGAAATGAAAAAAAGAGGTTTTTCCCTGGGCAAACAACGCAAGGATGCTTATGTAAATGAGCTGATGCTGCACCAGGTAAAAGGCGGCACTGCTGAAGAACAGCTGCTGGATAAGCTATTGATATGCGCCCTTATAGAAGCCCGTAGCTGTGAGCGTTTCCGCCTGCTGAGCGAAGGGCTGGAAGATGAATACCTCCGTGATTTTTACCGCAAGTTCATGATCTCTGAAGCAGGGCATTACCGCCTGTTCATTGACCTGGCGCATGAATATATTCCCGAAGAAAAAGTAAGCCCGCGCTGGCAGTACTGGCTGCAAACAGAAGCGGAGATCTTAAAGGGAATGGAGATTAGAGGGGATAGGATGCATTGATGATGTGCATATTAAAAGTTGAATCCAATATTTACATAAAACTTCAACCTCCCATCCTGGTCATTGTACATGAGGGAGCCTTCTATGGGCCCCAGGCGCGAGCTATAGCCAGCAGTAATGGAGTAGCCGCTCAGGTAACGGTAACGGGCATTTACATCGCCATTGAAATCATACAGTCCCACACCTATGCGCGGCAGTACGAACAGGTTCCTGAAAAGCTCATGCTGATAAGCGACTTGCGCAATTGCTGCGCTGGATGTTATTACCTCACCTTCATACAATCCCGGAAACGTTAATTGGTTATGCGCAACTTTGCTCAAGCCCCCTAACAGGTAACCATTGATCGGGGATTGATTATAATTAAAATTCACACCGCTACCCAGGTTCACCTCCAGCGCACTTCTGCGGCTAAACGGAAAGTAATATTTCATTTGCAGCATAGCATGCTGATAGTTCGGGAACTCCAGGCCGGTACTGTCTTCCGGCACCATTACCTCATCTTTATACAGGCGGTAGCTGGGATTTTGGTTAAACACCCAGCCTGTTTCAAACTGCAGGTCCATACCTTTGCGCGGATAGATCTTACGGTCCAGGGAATTAACGCCATAATACAAATAGCTGTTCATCTGGTTGCCATCTCCCTTCAATTCTTCTGATGATTCAAAGCTGGGCCGGAAGTGGAAATACTCCCAGCGGGTGCCAACGCCAATGGTCATAATACGGCTTAAGGCATACTGCATATGTATGTTAGCGTTAGCATACTTGGTGCGGTATTGCTGCTGGCGAATGAAATTATCGTACACATTCAACCCGTTATTTTCAAAGTACAGGCCCATGCCAAAGCCAAAGCTGCGGTTCCAGCCCAGGTATTTAAAGTACTCTGCTTCTACCCGCGGATTTTCACTGATAGCTACGGTTACGAATGAACGGGAATTGGGTACAATGAAATTCCTTTGTGTAATATTAATAATGGCGCTGGCATTGGTGAAAGTATTGTACAGCAATGCAAACTTTACATAGGTAAGGGGATTCTCCTCTACCTGTATGTTCATGGTGCCTTTTGCCGGGCCATCCGGTGTGAGGCTGTAGGTGATCTCTTTATAAAAACGGGTGCCAAACACGTTCTGTACGGCAGCCTTTAGCTGCTCCGGGTTATAACAACCGCCGGTTTTGAGGCCCAGGCGGCCCCGGAAGAATTTTTCGTCGGAATGCACCAACCCTGTTATGCTGATGCCTGTTAATTCTATGTCCGGCACAAAAGGCAGGCGGTCCTTTTGAAAAGGTGCGGTGGGATACAAGGCGTTCAGCGAATCGGCCAGGTGTTTGAACACCGGGTACATTTCCCGGCCTTTTTGTTTTCCTTTTTCGATAATAGAATCCACGCTGCCAAAGCTGGCGGCGGAATATTCCTCCATATCATGCCGGATATAAATATCACAGGCTTTGCGGGCTTCCTTAAAGTCAATAGCATCTTTATAAAATCCCAGCTGGTAAATGATATCTAATGGTGTGGTCAGCTGGTCGGCTTTGCGCAGGCCGCCGCTTACGTTAGAGCCTATCACAATATCCGCTCCCATTTCCTTGGCGGTGATCACGGGGAAGTTACGTACTACGCCGCCATCCACCAGCTTGCGGTCGCCGATCTTTACTGCGGTAAAAATAGAAGGGATGGCCATACTGGCCCGTATGCTGGTAATGATCTGCCCTGTGTCCAGCGTTACAATTTCGCCGGTGGCAACATCTGTGGCAATACATTTAAAGGGGATATTGAACTTTGAGAAATCTTTTATATCCCGCGCCGGCCAGCACAGGCGGGCCAGCTCCAGCCATAGCTGCTCACCGGTGATTACACCGGAAGCCAGCTTGGGTTTGCCATACTCAAACGGGATCTCTATTATATACTTATCGTATTCGCTTTTTTCTTCGTAGGAAATATCTTTCAGTGATGCCTGGTTGGCAAACAGGTTGTCCCAGTCCAGCTGGCGAGCCAGCGTTTCAATGGTATCGCCGGAATAACCCATGGCGTACAGGGAGCCTACAATGCTGCCCATGCTGGTGCCGGTGATATAATCGATCTTCAGCCCGGCGCTGTCAATAGCTTCTAAGATGCCTATATGGGCCAGGCCCTTGGCCCCGCCTCCGCTGAGTGTGAGCCCTATTTTAGGACGGCCTTTGTCCGACTGGGCCTGTACGGCGGCAGGGTAGCTACAAATTCCAAGAAATATAACGGCTAGTATTACGCTTAAAAACCTCATAGTAACTGTCCACAGACGCAACAAAGTATTGTCTAAAGTTAACGGATTCATCTGACAGTAAAGACGTATACCAGGGTTATTTCCCCTACAAAAGATTTAAATACTGTAATAATTTTTTATATCTTCTCCCCTGTTTTTATAAATCCTACGAATGAACAACTCGAAAAATGTGCAAAATATCTGGCAGGTGATCTTCGCATCTTCTGCCGGTACCCTTATAGAGTGGTACGACTTTTACATCTTCGGCAGCTTATCCGCCATTATCTCTGAAAAGTTTTTCCCGGCCACAAACCCTGACCTGGCCTACATTGCCACGCTGGCTACCTTTGCGGTAGGGTTTATTGTACGCCCTTTCGGGGCTATTATATTCGGCCGCCTGGGCGACCTGGCAGGCCGTAAATATACTTTCCTGCTTACGTTGCTGATCATGGGCGGCTCTACCTTTGCCATTGGGCTGATACCGGATTATAAAAGCATTGGCGTATTTGCACCCATTATTGTACTGGTGCTGCGCCTGTTACAGGGCCTGGCCCTGGGTGGTGAATACGGCGGCGCTGCTACCTACGTAGCGGAACATGCCCCCGACAACAAACGCGGGTATTACACCAGTTTTATACAAACCACGGCTACACTGGGTTTATTTGTATCACTGGCAGTAATACTGATCACACGCAATGTTATGAAACCGGAAGACTTCAGCAGCTGGGGATGGCGTATCCCTTTCCTGCTGTCAGTGGTGCTGGTGATCATGTCTTATTACATCCGCATCCGCCTGAAGGAATCGCCTTTGTTTGCACAGCTGAAAGCAGAAGGCAAAACCTCCCGCAACCCGCTTAAAGAAAGCTTTGGCAAAAAGGAGAACCTGCGCATGGTGCTGCTGGCGTTATTTGGCGCTACCATGGGGCAGGGCGTGGTTTGGTACACCGGTCAATTCTATGCGCTCTCGTTCTTACAAAAGACCATGCAGCTGGAGTTTGTACAGTCCAACGTGATCATTGCCATTGCGCTGGTGCTGGGCACCCCGTTCTTTATTTACTTTGGCGGATTATCTGACAGGATAGGCCGTAAGAAGATCATGATGGCTGGTATGCTGCTGGCAGCCCTGGCCTACTACCCTATTTACAGTGCCATGGATAATACCGTGAACCTGCAAAAGAAACAGGAGCTTACCGCTCAATTCCGGATAGAAAGTAACCTGAGCAGCAATAACGGCATCAGCACAGAGAAAACCACACGCATTCACAACTATTCGGATGGTACGCAGGTAAAGGAGATCTCTACGCTTACACAAGGCAAAACAGAAACCAAGAAAGAGATCACGCTGGGCTATTCTGCTATTATCCTGCTGGTAATACTGGTGTTTGTGCAGGTATTGTTTGTAACCATGGCCTATGCGCCTATTGCGGCTTTCCTGGTGGAGCTGTTTCCCACACGCATCCGTTATACGTCCATGTCATTGCCCTATCATTTGGGGAATGGAGTGTTTGGCGGTTTATTACCTACTATCTCTACCCTGCTGGTTACGCAAACCGGCAACCACCTGGCGGGGTTGATCTATCCGATCGCCATTGCGCTGATCTGCTTTGTGATTGGAATGGTATTTATAAGGGAGAAGGGACTGAATAAATATGAAATGGCAGTGGATTAAGAGAATTACGAATTGAGTACTTCATAAAAGAAAGTCCTGCGGTTTAAGCTGCAGGACTTTTATTATACCCGTCATTGCGATACGCAGTGTAAAGCTATTGTGCGAGGGGCGACGAAGCAATCCCCCGAATAGCAGGAGATTGCTTCGTTCCTCGCAATGACCTTTAGTTTAAACTTAGAATACGTGCAGCGGGGGTAATTAGCCCCTGAAGTATTTTTCTAACTCACTCCAATCCAGCTGTACGTGCTGCTCCTTCAGCTGCTGCACCTTGCGGGCGTAGGTTTGCAGGAATTGTTTGTGCTGGGGGCTTTCCGGGTTAAAGGGCTTGTGCTGGCGGGCACGGTTCAGATCATGGATGGATCGCAGGAGCTGCTGGCTATCCGGATGAATGCAGTTATTTACGAACTGCTCCCATACATAATGAATGGCGGTTTCATTGGGATGCACCAGGTCGTCTTTATAAAAACGGTAATCGCGCAGGTCGTCTATCACCAGCTCATAGGCCGGGAAATAGAACAGGCGGTCAAATTTATTTACCAGGTGATGCACGGCCTGCAGCAGTATAGCTTTGCTGAGGTTATTTTCCACCACTCCATCCCGCACATAACGTACAGGGCTGATCGTAAACAGGATATTAATATGCCGGTTGCGGAAGAACAGCCGGTGCATCATGTTATCCAGGGCACTGATGATCTCATCTACCGTAAGCAGCTTTTTATAGAAAGATGCCATGGGCACTTTATAGCAGTTGCCTGCCAGCTGCCCGGTTTCCTTTAATAAATAAGCATGTGCAGAACCCAGGGTGATCACCAGCCAGCGGGCTTCTTCCAGGCATTGTGCGGCCTGCGTTTGAGCGGCATTGATATTTTGCAGCGCTGCAGCAGGTGTTAGTGCGGAAAAGCGGCTGTGATGGTCCCAGCTATGCCACAGATCATTGTGCTGGAAAAGGTCTGCTTCCGTATACTGTTTAGCATCCAGGTAGCTGTGTATGGCATGGGTAATGCTAAGGGGGTTGTATAAAATACCATGCGGGTTCACCAAAGTCTGGAACAAATGCTGTTGCAGCTGCGCCCCCATTTCTTCCGCAAAACAAGACCCCATCAGCAACAGCCGGTCGCGGTAGTCGATGGGCGGTTCTATGGGCGTAATGGGAAAAGTAAGGCGGAAGTGCATGCTTGTAATTAATAATTAAGAATGAATAGTGAAGATCAGAGCGAAGTAGTAAATATCTGCTCCGCCAAACGCTGCGCAGCGGCTAATGCAGACTGGTTCATTGTTAGCGGCTCATTATGCTCATTACAGAACTGCAGCAGGTTTTCCGTGGCCAGGTTGCCTACCAGGTCGTCCTTAGCCATGGGACAACCGCCAATACCTTTAATGGTGCTGTCGAACCGGCGGCAGCCCTGCGCATAGGCGGCAGCCACTTTCTCCTCCCAGTTATGAGGGGCGGAGTGAAAATGCGCGCCAAACTCCACCTGCGGGTAAGCGGGTATAAGCGTGGAAAACAGTTTGGTAATGTTATCAGGTTCTGCTACGCCTACGGTATCTGCCAGGGAAATAATGCCAATGTCCATCTTTGTCAGCTCATCAACCCATTGCATGGCAATGCCCGCGTCATACGGATCGCCATAGGGATTGCCAAAACCCATAGAGATGTATACTACCAGCTGTTTGCGGTTCTTGATACACAGCTCCTGCATGGTTTGCACCAGCTCCAGGGATTCTGCAATGGTTTTATTGGTATTGCGCAGCTGGAATGTTTCTGATATGGAAAAAGGATAACCCAGGTAAGTAATTGGTTCGCACATCACAGCTTCTTCTGCCCCGCGCTGGTTGGCTACAATGGCCAGCAGCTTGCTGCCGTTTGCCGGAATATCCAGGTGCGACAACACTTCTGCCGTATCCGCCATTTGCGGAATAGCCTTAGGCGATACAAAACTGCCCAAGTCGATGGTATCAAAACCAACCTGCAACAGGGTATTGAGGTATTGGATCTTACCGGCCGTTGGAATGGGGTGATGCCATCCCTGCATAGCGTCCCGCGGACATTCGATTAGTTTCATGATCGATGATTTGAACCCGGATCTCAGCTGTATGATGCATCATACCTCCAAGGTCCTTTGCTTCATGGCTTCATATAAAATGATACCCGCTGCTACGGATACATTGAAGGATTCAAAGTTACCGGTCATGGGTATATGAAAAAGTGTATCTGCTGCTTTTAACAATGCGGGATACACCCCTTTATCTTCTGACCCCATGATCACGGCTACCGGCTCTTTCAGGTCGCAGTTGTACAGCCTGGGCGTGGCTTCCATTTCACTGGCCATTACTTTAATACCGTTCAGGTGCAGGGTGTCAATGGCTTTCAGCAGGCTGTTGACCCGGCAAACGGATATTTTTTCCAGCGCACCGGCAGAGGATTTAATGGCTTCCTCATTCAGCGCTGCAATCCCTTTATCCGGGATAATGATGGCCTGCGCGCCACAGCAAACGGCGCTGCGGGCAATGGCGCCAATGTTACGTACATCGGTAATACCGTCCAGGATCAGGAACAGTGGCGTAAGGCCCTGCTCTGTAGTGTGGGAGATCACATCCTGCAGGTCCAGGTAGCTGATCTGGCCTGTAATGGCAATAATACCCTGGTGATTAGCCTGTGTAAGGCTATTCAATTTCTCTACCGGTACTCCGTTAATGGGAATATTGTATTGTGCGGCGAGCTGCTTTATTTGCGGAATAATGTCGCCGGTAGCATTGCGCAGCATATAAATGCGCTCAATGGCCTTACCGGATTGTATTGCTTCTACCACCGGCTGCCGCCCTACAACCATGGAAGAGGCTTTGGGCTTGGGTGCAAAGGTGCGGCGGGTAGCGTTTTTACGAAAATCCATGCTGCAAATTACGAACTAATGTGCTAAATCTCCTTTTCCAGCATCATCAGCTTTATTTTCTGAATGGCGGCAATAGACATAGAATCGGTGATCTGGTGGTTTTTCACCATCTGGTAGGCTTGTTCAAAAGGAATGCGCCGCGTAGTGAGCTGTTCGGTTTCTTCCGGCTCCGGCGCACGCTGTTCCAGGCCGCGGGCCAGGTACACCAGGCCCTTTTCGTCAGATACAGAGTTAGAGAGGTGGATGTTTACAATAAGTGACCATTCTTTGGCTACCAGCCCGGTCTCTTCCAGCAGCTCACGCTGGGCAGAAGCCAGGGGCGCCTCATCCAGCGGGCCGCCGCCTTCCGGTATTTCCCAGGAGAACTGTTCCAGCGGAAAACGGTATTGCCCCACCAGGTAAATATATCCTTCCTCATCCAGCGCTACCACGCCTATAGCCAGGTTTTTGAAATGTACCACGCCGTAAATACCGGCGCCGCCATTAGGGTTAATGACCTGGTGTTCTGTAAGCCGTATCCATTTATTATCATACTGTACCTGGCTGGATAATATTTTCCAGGGGTTGTTGTGCACTGTTTCCATGTTATAAAAATATCAAACGCTCAGGTAATAGTAGTAGTAAATATCATCTTTCTCAAAACCTGTTTTTTCATACAGGGCCTGTGCGTTCACATTGTCGTTATGCGTTTGCAGCATGATCCATTTGGCATTGGTGGATTGGGCCAGCGCTTTGGCAGCATCGATCAGCGCGCGGCCTATGCCGGTATTGCGGTACTGCTCCCATACATACAGGTCGTTCAGCACCCAGGCGCGCTGCATACCTACGGATGTGAATAACGGGTATAGCTGTACGAAACCCAGCAGCTCTTCCCCTTCCTGCGCCAGGTAGATCACGCTTTCCCGGTTGCGGATCCGGTCAGCTATAAAGGCTTCTGCACCCGGCAGGTCGGGCGCCTGCTCATAGTGGATCCGGTAGGCATCAAACAAAACTGCTACTGCAGCGGCATCCTGTAAGGTGGCTTCTCTGATTGTCATGCTTAAATGTAAGACTTCCCGCTAAAAAAAGATGCCCGGTCCGGTAAATACCAGCGGGCATCGTGTCATACTTCTATCTAAATCGTTCAGGTTGAATAAGTCACCTGCGCCTGCCGCAGATGATGGTGTAAGTGCACCAGGTAATCCTCCACTATATATTCCAGCGTTACCGGTGCGTGGGCGCCTATTTTACAGGTTTGCTGTAAGGCGGCTGCGGGAATGCGTTGCATTACCCGTACCAGGTGGCGGTTCACTACGGCCCATAACAGGATGAGCGTTTCCCAGTCTGTTTCCTGGTAGCCCTGTGCGGCTACCCAGAAATCCTGCGCATATCCCGGCAGCTCCAGCGGCCCTTGCTGGGCGCGTATAAAACGTTGATGGTTGTTGAGTGCAGAATCTATCAGGTGACCCAATATTTCCCTTTTGCTCCACTTTTCAGGCGCTGGTTTGAAGGCTGCTTCTGCTTCGGTATACTTCCGAAGGTTAGGTACAGCTACTGTTAATGTTTGTTCCAGCCCGCGGGCGGTTGCCTGTGCAGTGGTTTCCTCAACTGAGCTCATAGCGTTGTTCTTTGCTTTTATTTACGGCTGTATTCACCATATACACCCCGGTTAATGTTACCAGGCATGATAAAGCAGTGATCCAGTTTAATTGTTCATTTAAGATCATCCACCCCAGCAGCACTGCTACTATCGGGTTTATGTAAGCATATACGGATGCCAGGGATGGAGGCAGGTTATTGAGCGTGTATACGTAAGCGGAGTATCCTAATATAGACCCGAAGAAGATCAGGTATAACAGGCTGCCCCATAATTCGCCGGTAAACTCCGCATGGCGGAACTCGCCGGTGACCAGGGTTATTACCAGCATTACAATGCCGCTGAATAACATTTCAAACCCTGCGCCGTACAGGTAATTCACCTCCAGCGCCCACTTGGCGGTGAGCACAGAACCCATGGACCACGACAAACAGCTGATAAGCACCAGGATAATACCAAAGCGGAAATCAGGGTTCATCAGATCTCCCAGGTAATCGGAAAAAATGCCTGCCACGCCAATAAAACCAATGACCATACCGGCAATTAACAGGGGCGATACCCGGTTCTTTTGCTGCACCAGGAAAAAGCTGAAGATGGTCATCCAGATAGGTACAGTGGCGGCAATAATGGCGCCCAGCCCACTGGGTATGTATTTCATGGCCCAGGTAAGCAGGCCGTTGGCGCCTACCAACATCATCATACCAATAATAAACAAGCGCGATAATACGGCCTTACCCGGCAGCTTATACCCTTTCAGTAAAAAGAAGCTAACTAACAGCACACCTGCCACGCTTTGCCGCAGGCCTGATAGCATAAGCCCGTGCATATGCCGCACTCCTATCCTGGAAGCCAGGTAAGTAGTGCCCCAGAAAATGCTTACTATGACCAGCGCCAGGTAAGCTTTTGTATGTTTGGATTGTGTCATTCTTATAGCGGTTTAAAGCAAAAAGCCTAGTAGCTTGTCTAACAGCGGTTTTTCTTTGGTTGCTGCTTTGGGCTTTAAGCTTTGTGCTATTTCTTCCATTTCCTTAAATACTGTGCGTACATCCTGCTCCGTAGTACGCCAGTTCACCAGCGCTGCGCGGATGGCCGGTGTGTGCAGGTATACCGTAGGCGTCATAAAGACTACGCCACGCTCAGCCAATATTTCCAGGAAACGGGCAGTGGCTTCATCCAGCTCGTTTAAAGGTTTGCTAAGTGTAAAACAAACCACGCTCAGCTTCACCGGCGCCAGCAAGCGGAAGTACGGGCTGTCTGAAATCAGCGATCCCAGTAAATTCGCCTGCTGTATATTGGCTTCTACTATATCCTGGTAGCCTTTTGCACCATAAGCCTGCAGCGAGTACCAGGCTGGTAAGGCCCGCAGGCGGCGCGAGTTTTCCGGTACATGATGAATGAAGTTAAAATCTTTTGCAGGATCGCCTAAGTAAGCAGCGCCTACGTTCTTGAACACGGCGGCCTGTAATGAAGGATGCCTGCAGAAGATCATGGCGGCATCATAAGGTACGTTCATCCATTTATGCGCGTCAATGGTAATGCTGTCTGCCGCTTCCCAGCCTTTTACCCAAAACCGGTGCTGCGGGCTGCAGGCGGCAAACCCGCCAAAAGCAGCATCCACATGTAACCAGAAATTATATTGCTGTTTTAAACGTGCCAGCGCAGCAAGATCATCAAAGTCAGTTGTATTTACGGTGCCTGCGCTGGCAACAAAGATCACCGGCCGGCCTTTGTGCTGCTGCAGCCAGGCCTCCAGCGCATCTACATCTACCGCTTCCCGTTGGGGCAGGGCAGGTATCTTTACCAGCGCATCCCTGCCAAAACCCAGCATAGAAAGGCTTTTAGCCACACTGGAATGCGGTGTGCAGGCAAGCACTTTTGGCTCCTGTAAGGCGCCTATGCCCTGCTGCCCTACATCTACTCCCTGCTGTTCTCCCAGCCATTGCCTTGCCACAGCCAGCCCCGCAAAGTTTGACATAGTAGCGCCGGATACAAAGCTGCCTTCAAAATCATCCGGCAACCCAAATAACTGGCGGAGCATTTGTATGGTGGCTATTTCAATATTAAAGGCAGCTCCGCCTTTGTCGGCTGCATTCATATCAATGGCGGAAGCCACCCAGTCGCCAGCTAAGGCGGCAGGCGTTACGCCACCGGTTACAAAACCCCAGTAGCGCGGTCCGGCACCTGCTGCCAGGTACGGACCGTATTGCTTCTGGAATTGCTGTAAGGCTGCCATAGCCCCTATGCCCTGTTCGGGTAATAAAGTAACATTGCCTGGCGGTGGCATGTACTTACTGGCGGGCAGCTCTTCTATGTTGGATAAGAAGTGTGTACTAAATGTTTGCGTTGCTGACAATAGGTCATTCAATTGCGCCAGATCCTGTTCTAATTGCGCGTTCATCTTACTAACGTTTAGAATAACTGTAACGGTTGAGACAGCAAAATTGATACAAAAAACTTATCTAAAACAGATGCAGTTCTGTAAAAATTGACCAGATCAGATAGCTGTTGAACCAACTTTCGTGATCTGCGGTCGGGGGCAATTATCCGTATCCCTGCTGTTATTGACCAATAACAAGCGGACCTGCATACATAAAAAGAAATTGCAAAAACAAACAACCAGATCAGATGGTCTTAAATTAATCGTACAGGCATATCACTTATAACAGGCTTTCTTTAAAACTGCCACGGTACAGATACGGGGCGGGATCATCAAACGAATGGACCTTATCCGGTTAAAACAATTCCTGTGTACCATACTTATGCTTCCATTCATGCTCCAGCAGCCACTTTTTACGCCAGATACCGCCGCCAAAACCTGTAAGTGAACCATTGCTGCCAATTACGCGATGGCAGGGCACCACAATCGGCAAATGGTTGCTGCCATTGGCAGTGCCTACGGCACGAATGCTTTTAGGATTGTTGATCCGTTTAGCCAGCTGTAAATAGGAGATGGTATTACCGTAAGGGATGGCTAACAGCTGTTGCCATACCGTTTGCTGAAAATCTGTACCGCTTTGCTGCATGTTAAAGCTGAAAGTACGGCTGCTGCCGGCAAAATATGCATCCAGCTCCGCCATGCACTGCAGGAAAATATCCGGCAAAGATTGCATAGTGACCAGCGTGCGCGGATCAAAAATGATCCCGGTGATGTGGTCATCATTTCCCGTGAGGCCCAGTGGGCCGATGGGTGATTGATAGGTGTGGTGGTAGAGATCCATGACAATTACGAATTTTCAATTACGAAGTGCGAATTGAATGCAACGAAGACTTACTCGCTGGATAAGCTTCTCCACAAATAAAAGGTGGCATAAGCTGCATGCTGCTGCCAATGGGCGGTGTAGTCTTTTACTGCTACCAGGGAAGGTTTGGCCGGTAGCTGTAGCTGGCGGCGCAGGGCGTTGTGCAGGCCTGCATCTTCCAGCGGTAATGCTTCCGGGAAACGGCTGTACTTCATTAACACATAGTTAGCAGACCAGTTGCCGATGCCTTTCCATTGCAGCAGGTATTCCCTGGCAGCGGTATATTCCATTTGCTGCAGCTGTGCTGCTGTTAACCGCCCCTCTGTCATGGCCGCTGCTATGCCAATAATATAATGGGCCTTACTGCGCGAGAACTGCATGGGGATCAGGTCATCCGGCTGTAAGCCGGCCACCACCGCAGGATGCGGGTAAGTGTAATGATCTGCTTCCTCTACCTGTGCATGGTAACCAAAGGCCTGTATAAAACGGCGGCGTAATGTATAGGCAAATGGTAAGCTGATCTGCTGCCCGGTAATAGTCCATGTAATAGCTTCAAACAAGTCCGGTATACCAATGAGGCGCAAGCCGGGGTAACGCTGCACCAGCGGCGCTAATACCTCATCCTGCGCGGCAAAGTTGTAAAAGGACTGCATATCAGCATCCAGGTGCAGCCAATGCGTAACGAATTGGCGGATGTTAGCTTCATTCACCGCTACCTCCCATGGATTGGCTACCTGTACTTCCAGCGCTTTTTTATCGGCTGCTTCGCGGATCTTCAGCAGCAGCGGGGCGCCATCCTGCACGATCATACGCTGCAGGTAACCGTCTTTCACAAAGTGCAGGCACTCCCGGTCAGAGCGGCTGAGAAATACCAGGCACTCCGCAAAGGAAAATTGTTCAGGATGTAATATAGGTACTGTGATCATGTGCTTATGGTTTACAACGCTTACAGGCGCGGAAGCCATTCTTCAGGGCTTCATCGCGGTTAGCATAAAAAATAACATTGTCTGGCCGCGGATTAGCGGAGCAGGATGGTTTGCAGAAAATGCCGGTGGTTTTTACGGCGTTGTAGAAGAGGGTATCAAAATCCTTATCCTTGCTGAGCATGGCCTGCAGCATTACAGGATAAGTTAGCGGGGAACCTTTCTTGTAGGTAGTACGTTCCAGGAATACGCCATGATCGTTTTTAAGGGAACGCTGGTCCAGGTTCAGGTAGTCCTGCAGCCAGTCTTTCAGCTGGTAAAAAGCCGTTTTATTCAGGTAACCATAACGTTCCCTGCCGGCCTGGTAGATCCTTATCCAGCCGCAGTCTTCCAGCACACTTACATGTTTGGAAACGGCCTGCCGGCTAATATCACTAAAATGCTCGTTGATCTGGTTCACATTCAGCGGCTGCTGTAACAACAGCTCCAGTATTTGCCTGCGTACCGGATCAGCGAGCCCTTTAAACAGCTCATCCATTTGCGCAACATTTAAGTTGCACGAAAATAGTGCAACTTTTTAATTGCACAAAAAATAATTAAGAATGAATAATTAATACCGGAGGCCGGTTGTTCGCCTGAAGCACCAGCCCCATGACTATTAATAATGAAGACTGTTGTTCATTAGATATGATTATTAATCATGAAGGCCGGTTATTCACTTGAAGCACATGCCCAGCGTCTATTAATTATTCATTCTTTATTATTAGTTAGCGTAGCTGTGGAAGTGTTCGTGTTGAAATAACAATACGGTTCCAGCCATTAATGGTTACAATTAACAGGATAAGCTGCACAAGCTCTTTTTCTGAAAAATGCTGAGCGGCCTCATTATAAACATCATCCGGCACATGCGTGGCAGATACCAGGGTAACTGCTTCTGTAAGCGCTAAAGCAGCCCGCTCCTGCGGGGTAAAAAAGGGGGCATCCCTCCAGCCGGCCAGCGTGTACAGGCGCTGTTCTGTTTCTCCTATTTTGCGGGCCTCAAAGGCATGCATATCCAGGCAAAAGGCGCAGCCATTGCTCTGGGAAGCGCGCACTTTAACCAGGTCCATCAGCTTTTTATCCAGGCTGCTGTTGCGCACATACGTTTCTAAAGCGCTCATTGCTTTGTAGGCTTCGGGGTCTACTTCTTTCCAATGCATTCTTGTTTTCATCTGCTTTCAGGTTTGATGCGGATACAAAATAACAGCAATACCGCTCACCAAAACAGATACAGAATTTATTATTTTTGACCATAACAGATAGAGTTATGCCTAAAACGGATGATTTTTTATACCAGCAGCTGGCGGATAAAATTGAGCTGCTCATTGAAAAAGGTGTGTATGCAGCGGGCGATAAACTCCCCTCTGTACGGGAGCTGCACCAGGAGCATAATATCAGTATCAGCACCGCTTTACAGGTATATACACAGCTTGAAAAAAGGGGATGGATAGCTGCCCGTGAGCGCTCAGGATATTATGTGCAGTATACACAGCGGCAACGCCTCCAATTACCGGCTATTACTACACCCCGGGCTACTATTACCACGGTAAAGGTAAATGAGCAGATGCAGCGCATACATGATGGACGGCAGTACAAAGGCCTTATTTCCCTGGATGCTG
This sequence comes from Chitinophaga sp. GbtcB8, assembly GCF_019091455.1. Taxonomy (GTDB): domain Bacteria; phylum Bacteroidota; class Bacteroidia; order Chitinophagales; family Chitinophagaceae; genus Chitinophaga. The sequence continues at coordinate 63,726 of NZ_JAGXJN010000010.1, read as the reverse complement.
CAGCGCCTGCCAATGAGCTGTTCCCGCTTAACAAGCTGCACAAAGCCTTGCTGCATGCAGTACGTTCGCATAAAACGGCCTTTGTGCATTATAATGATCTGAATGGTTATGAACCGCTACGCAAACACATTGCGCGGCGTACGCTAAGCTGGAAGGGGGCCGTTAATTCATCGGACATTATTATCACCAATGGCTGTATGGAAGCCATTAGTCTGTGTTTGCGGGCAGTGGCCAAAGCCGGTGATACCATTGCCATAGAATCCCCTACTTTTTTTGGATTGCTGATGACCATTGAAAGCCTGGGCATGAAAGCGCTGGAAATACCTACTGACCCGGTAAGCGGCATATCACTTGAAAAGCTGGAAGATGCCTTTCGTAAAAAGCGGGTAAATGCCTGTTTGTTCATCAGCAATTATAATAACCCATTGGGCAGCTGTATACCTGCTGCCGGCAAAAAAGCGCTGGCGCAGCTGCTGCACAAATACCAGGTGCCGTTAATTGAAGATGATACTTTTGGAGAGCTGCATCATGGACCCGAAAGGCCCGCTACTGTAAAGACTTTTGACAAGGATGGATTAGTGCTGCACTGCTCTTCTTTTTCCAAATGGCTGGCGCCCGGCTACCGCCTTGGATGGGTAATTCCCGGCAGGTATTATACCCAGGTACAACAGCTGAAATTTATGACCACCTTTTCTACCGGCCTGCTGCCGCAGCTGGCTGTATATAGCTACCTGGAGCATCAGCGCCCGGATCTGCACCTGAAGCAGCTACGGCGGGCGCTGGCCCTGCAAACGCAGCAAATGGCCCGTGCCATCCAGCAATATTATCCGGATGATACACAGCTCAGCAACCCGGAAGGGTCTTTTAACCTGTGGGTAGTGTGCAATAAAAAAACAGATACCTGGGAACTGCACCGGCAGGCGGCAGCACATAACATTGGTATTATGCCAGGCACCCTGTTCACCAGCCAGCAGAAATATAAGAATTGTATGCGCCTCAGCGCTGCACTGCCCTGGAACGAAGACCTGACCCGGGCCGTGCAAACTACCGGAAAACTGATCCGGAAAATGTTATAAGCTACTGCGCATGCGCCAGCTTAAAAATGGAGAACAAATGATGCGCTTCATGCAGCAGGAAGAACTCTGTCCATTGCAGTATGTTCAAACGGCCATACCGTTTGTGCACACCTACGCGCTGTAATTGTTCCTCCGAAAGGCTTTGCAGCAGCTGAATGATCTTCTGCCGGTCGGTTTGCATTTCTTCCAGCAAGGTGTCCATCGACTGGCGGCGCCAGTACAGGAACACCGGGTCATCATCTCCCACATACGGCTCAAACAGCGGGTCCTGCGTATCCAGGATACGATACACCCTGCTCAGGAATGCTGGCTGATAGCTCACCAGGTGGGCTACCTGCTCCTGCACCGACCATTTGCCGGGCGAAGGCTGCGCCAGCAGCTGCTCCTGCGTTAAAGCCGGTAACATAGGCGGTAGTGCCTGGTACTGGTTCAACAGACGTTCCAGCAACGATGGATAAAACATATTGGCGAAAGGAGTTAGATATGGCTGCAAAATAAATAGTTTGCAGGTTGCCAAAACAGATGCAGTTTTAGTAATTTTGACCAGATCAGATCTTTAAGCCATGTTAAAAACCGCGGAGCATTTATACTTGCAGATAGCAGACCGTATAGAACAGCTGATAGAAAAAGATGTATTGAAAATAGGCGACAAACTACCTTCTGTACGCATGCTCAGCAAGGAACAGGGCGTAAGTCTCAGCACTGCTTTCCAGGCCTATTACCACCTGGAGGGCAAGGGATTAATTGAGCCCCGGCCTAAATCCGGCTACTACATACGTTTTAGCCCGCGTAAGCTGCGCGATATTCCCAAAACCTGCGAGCCGGTAAAAAAAGCATCGGAAGTAACGGTACATGAAATGATAGACCGCGTGTTTGCCCACATGGCGGCCGACAACATACTGAAGTTCTCCATTGCGGCCGCTGCCGATTCCCTGCTTCCGGCAGCCAAGATCTCCAAATCAATGGTGCAGGCCCTCCGTAATATGCCTGGTAACGGTATTGGATATGAATCCATACAGGGGAATTTGCAGCTAAGACGGCAAATTGCACGCATGAGTATTTTATGGGGCGGCGTGGTAAGTGAAGAAGATGTGGTAACCACCAATGGCTGTACAGATGCCTTAACACTCAGCCTTTGTGCCGTAACACAACCCGGTGATACCATTGCGTTAGAGAGCCCCTCCTACTACGGCTCCCTGCAGCTGGCTGCCAGCCTGGGTTTAAAGGTGCTGGAAGTGCCTACCAACCCGGTAACCGGTGTAGAGCTGGATTACCTGGATAAAGCCATTCCACGGCACAATATTAAAGCCTGCTTATTTGTAACCAACTTCAATAACCCGCTGGGCTCCTGCATGCCGGATACGCATAAACGCGAGCTGGTACATATACTAGAAAAACATGGCATTCCCTTAATTGAAGATGATATTTACGGGGATATTTATTTTGGAAGGGAAAGGCCCGCCCTGTGTAAAACCTTTGATGAAAGCGGTATTGTGCTGGCCTGCAACTCCTTTTCCAAATCCCTGGCGCCCGGCTACCGCGTAGGCTGGACACTTCCGGGGAAGTATAAGGAAAAGGTACTACGCCTGAAACGTAACCACTCCATTGCCTGCGCCTCGCTGCCCCATGCAGCCGTAGCGCATTTCCTGGAAAATGGCCGTTATGAGCACCACCTGCGCAGCATGCGCAAACAGCTGCATACCCAAAGCCTGCGCTACTTACAGGCGGTGGCGGATTATTTCCCGGAAGACACTTTGGTAACAAGGCCTATGGGTGGTTTTGTACTATGGCTGGCCCTTAATGAGAATATTAATACCTATGAGCTGTATGAGCTGGCGCTAAAGAATAAGATCAGCTTTGCGCCAGGCCGTATTTTCTCCCTGCAGGACCGCTACCGTAACTGTATGCGCCTGAGCTATGGCAACCCGTGGAATAAACAGGTAGAGGAAGGCATTAAAACATTGGGGAAGCTGATCAGGAAGCTGAAAGGTTAAGCATAAAAAAAGCCGGAGCAAGAATGCTCCGGCATGCCTAAACCTACAACTGTTACACTGTAACAGATACTAAAAATCTTATGTTATTTTCCGGTAATTCCAGATAGCAATACCATTCATCACCACCGCATATGCCAGCATAATAAGCAGGTATATTTGTATGTTAGCCCAGCCACTGCCTTTGAGCAATACCATACGTATCACCTTTACAAAGTAGGCAATAGGATTAAACCAGGTAAGCACCTGCGCCCAATGCGGCATATTCTCCACCGGGGTAAACAAACCACTCATGAGTATAAAGATGATCACAAAGAACCACGCAATGAACATAGCCTGCTGCTGCGTTTCCGTAAAGGTGGAGATCAGCAAGCCCATACCCAGCATAACCCAGAGGTAAACGGCGGCAAACAGGAACACCAGCCACAGGCTGCCTGCCATGGGCAGATGGAATACCAGCTTTCCTACCAGCAATCCCAGGGCCAGCTCAAACAACGCTACGATCCAGAATGGGATCAGCTTTCCTAATATAAAGTGGTGTTTACGTATAGGAGTTACGTTTAGCTGCTCGATGGTACCAATTTCCTTTTCTTTTACGATATTCATCCCGGACAAAAAAGCCCCGATCATAGTTACCAGCACTACAATAATGCCCGGCACCATGAATACTTTATAATCCAGGCGGGTATTGAACCAGTTTGAATAGGTAACCTCAATTACAGCAGGGCCATTGCGCCCATCCAGCGCCAGCCATTCCGTGCGGATGTTCTGGTTAAAGCTGCGGATAATATTATTGGTATAACCATTTGCCAGGCCTGCCTTGCTGCCGTTAATGGCATTTACCAGCAGCTGCAGGGAGGCTTTATCTTCCCGTACCAGGTCGCGCTCAAAATGCCGGGGTATCATTAGTACAATGTCTGCTTTATCCAGCTGCAGGTCTTCAAAAGCGGCTTTTTCATTAAATGTTTGGCGGTGCAGCTTAAAGTAACCGCTGGCCGTGAGCTTATTTACCAGGCGCTGCGACCAGGCGGAATGATCCTGGTCCACTACATCAATAGCCAGGTTCCTTACTTCATAGTTGGCAGCATTGGACAATACCAGCAGCTGGACAATCGGGATCAGGAAGATGATGGCCATCATACCCCTGTTCCGGAAGATCTGCAGGAACTCTTTTTGCAGTATAAAAAAGATGGTACGCATCAGCTTAAACGGATTTTGAATTTACGTATGCTTATTGTCACAAATAATAACGTCATACCGCACAGTACAAGGCTTTGCGGCCATACTTCCCGCAGGCCGGAACCTTTGAGCATAATATCCTTGAGGATAATGATGAACCATTTGGCCGGCATTATGTTAGATAATAACCGCAGCGGAAGGGGCATGCTTTCAACAGGAAAGATGAAACCGGACAGCAACACGGTAGGCATCAGTAAGCCCATCATGGAGGCCATCATGGCGGTTTGCTGTTTATCTGTAACGGTGGATATGAGAATGCCTAAACCCAAAGAGGTTAGTACAAACAGCGCACATTCCAGCAACAGCAGCACAATACTGCCTTTAATAGGCATACCAAATAACCAGATACCCATGCCCAGGATCACCAGTGCATTAATGAACGACAATACAATATAAGGCACCACCTTTCCTGTTACGATCATTGCCGGCGGTAATGGCGATACCAGTAATATTTCCATGGTGCCCAGCTCTTTTTCCCGGGCAATGGTGATGGAGGTCATCATGGCAGATACCAGTAATAGTATTAAGGTCATTACACCCGGCACAAACAGGAATACACTTTTTAATGCCGGGTTGTATTGCATGCGTACCGTGGTGTTAATAGTAAGCGGCATTGACTGCGGCCCGTTCAGCTCCTGCTGATAATTGCCGATAATGGCCCGGGCATAGTTAATGAGCGTGGTAGCGGTGTTAGGGTCACCGGCATCTGCCAGCAGCTGTACCTGCGCTTTATGTAAATGGAAAAATGATTCCCCGAATTTAGGCGGGATCACTACCACCATTTTTATACGCCCTTCCTTGAAGGCCGCTTCAATAGCCTGGTGGCTTTGCAGCTCCTGGTCTATTTTAAAATAACTGCCTGCCTGCAGCTGCTGTACCAGCCGGTTGCTGTAATAGTCCCTGGATTGGTCCAGCACAGCGATTTCCGCGTTTTTGATCTCATTGGTAATGGCAAAACCAAAGAGCACGATCTGCACTATCGGCATTCCAAAAAGAATGAGCAGTGTGCGCTTATCGCGGAAAATATGGTAAAATTCTTTTCGGGCAAATACAAAGAATTGACGCATGAGATTTTAATTACGAATTGTCAATTACGCCCCGCAAAACGGGGCTTGAGCACCATTGAAAATGATTATGAATGCGAATAATTACGAATGGCTTAGCTTTTGTTGATTGCTTATTCGCCTTCACTTTTTACTTTTTTACTTACTTGCCCCTTGCCAGTTTCAGGAATACATCATCCATCGATTCAGCCTGGAACTGCGCTTTCAGCTGCCGGGGCGTATCCAGGGCTTGTATACGGCCATCCACCATTATAGAGATACGGTCACAATACTCCGCTTCATCCATATAGTGAGTGGTTACAAATACCGTTACCCCGCGGCCGGCTGCTTCATAGATCAGGTCCCAGAACTGGCGCCGGGTAACCGGGTCTACCCCACCGGTAGGTTCATCCAGGAACACAATGGACGGATCATGCAGGATGGCTACGGAAAAGGCCAGCTTTTGCTTCCAGCCTAATGGCAGGGCGCTTACCAGCTGGTCTGCTTCAGCTTCCATCTGCAGCTTTTGCAGCAGCTGTTTTGTTTTTTCTTTGATCGTGTTATTACTTAATCCATAAATGCCGCCGTAAAAGCGGATATTCTCTTTTACCTTCAGATCTTCATACAGGGAGAACCGCTGGCTCATGTAACCGATATTTTGTTTTATCCTATCGGCCTGTTTGTACACATCAAAGCCGGCAACCTTAGCTTCCCCGCTGCTGGGCCTCAACAGCCCGCAAAGCATGCGCATAGCGGTTGTTTTACCGGCGCCGTTAGCCCCCAGGAAACCGAAGATCTCCCCTTCCTTTACTTCAAACGTAATGGCATTGGTGGCTATGAAAGTGCCGAATTTCTTAGTAAGCTCTTTAGTAACGATGGGTTGCATAACTTAAACTTTTTCGCTTTTCATCAGCTCCATAAAACAATCTTCAATGCCGGCCTGTATGGGATGCATGCTAAACTCCTCGTGCCCTTTGGGTTGCAGGTAAGCATGTAGCTTATCCAGGTCTGCCTCCCCGTGTTTGAGCGTAAGATGCAGGTACTCTCCAAAAGCATAACAGCTCTCTGTTTCAGGAAAACTGCGCAGGTCCTGTATCAGCGGGTACATACGTTTAGCGCGAACGGCCCACATCGGTTTGTTGTTTTGTGCAATGATATGTTGCGGCGTATCAATTTCCAGCAGGCTGCCATTCTGGATCAGCGCTACCCGGTCGCAGAGCATAGCTTCATCCATATAGGGTGTGGATACCAGAATGGCAATGCCTTTTTTACGCAGGCGTTGCAGCATTTCCCAAAACTCCTTGCGGGATACCGGATCTACACCGGTAGTAGGCTCGTCCAGGAACAGCACCACCGGTTTATGTACCAGCGCGCAACACAGCGCCAGCTTTTGTTTCATACCACCGGAAAGTTTTCCTGCCGGCCGGTCTTTGAAAGGCGCTATCTGCACATATATTTCTTCTATCAGCTCATAGTTGGCAGCCACCGTGGTATTAAAAATGGTAGCAAAAAAGTCCAGGTTCTCCTGCACCGTCAGATCCTGGTACAGGGAAAAACGGCCCGGCATGTAACCCACTATTTTGCGGATGGCTTTATAGTCCTTTACAACATCCAGCCCATTCACCGTAGCCTGTCCTTTATCTGCCAGCAGCAGGGTGGTAAGAATGCGGAACAGCGTGGACTTACCGGCGCCATCCGGTCCTATAAGCCCGAACAACTCCCCTTCATTCACCGTGAAAGAAATATCGTGCAGGGCTTTTACCTTGCCGAAACTTTTATGCACATCCTGTACAACAATGGGTGTTTTCATGAGTTATTGTTTTGCCAGTTTCAGCTCAGCGGGCATGCCTATTTTCAGGCTGCCATCATTCTGTACTTTCACTTTTACGGCGTATACCAGGTTAGTCCTTTCTTCTTTAGTCTGTATTTCCTTGGGGGTAAACTCTGCTTCGGCAGATACCCAGGTTACGGTGCCGGGCCACTCGTGGTATTTACCTTCCGGCAGATCGGTGCGTACAGTTACCTGCTGGCCTATCTTTAACAGCCCTAATTGTTCCTCACCCACATAAGCCCGCAATAGCAGGGAGGAAAGGTCAGCTACTTTATACAGCGGTTTACCATAATTCACCACCTCTCCCTTTTCCACATACTTGGTAAGTACTGTGCCGCTAACGGGGTTCACTATACGCGACTGGCGCAGCTGGTCATTGAGCTGCAACACCTGTGCTTCCAGGGGCTGTGTCTCGCTGCTGTAGCCACTTACCTGTGTATTGAGGGTGGAGGCCAGGGAGCGGTATTGTTTTTCCAGCACAGCTACCTGCGCATTAACATCATCCAGCTGTTTGGTGGTGGCGGCGCTGGCTTTTACCAGGTTCTGTATACGCAGCTGCTCCCGTTTCTGGGTGGCTATCTGTTCCCGGATCACTTCCAGCTGGGGTGCGGTTTCCGGTATTTTACTCAGCACAGCTTTAATGTTGGCCCTTACCTGCGATTTTTTCAGGGAAAGCTGGGTGGAGTCTATCCATCCTACTATGGTATCAGCGGGTAAGGTCATTCCTTCCTCCACGGCAAAGGATAACAGCTTACCGGTACCTTCTGCAGATACTACTGTTTCTATGGCTTCAAAATTCCCATAGGCGTCTGCGTTATCATCATTGGAGCGGCAGGCCGGCAGCATAATAGCAAGTACTATAACATTGAATACAGTACGCATGGTGCAAATGTTTTTGAGTACAGGTAACATATATTTAATAGCCTTTTATAAGTTGATAATTAATACGGGCCAGCGCCAGCTGCACCTGGTGCGTGCTTTGGTCTACCCGGGCCTGCATTACGGCATTCAGGTCGGTAATGTAATCGTGCACGGTAATAACCCCGTTATCCAGCTGGGCAGCGCTGGCATCTTTTACCCGGGCGCGCAGGGTCAGGATCTCCGTATCTTTTTCCAGCGTTTGCTGCAGGCGGCCTATTTCCGTTTGCTGCTGCGCCAGCTGTACCCGGGTGTTAAGTGTAAAGGTTTCTGTTTGCTGGTTTATGTTCTGCTGCTGCAGGCGCAGAATGTTTTGTTCCGTACGGTTATAACGCCAGTTCCAGAGGGTCCAGTTCAGGCGGATGCCGCCCAGGTAAAAAGGAGTAAAATCATTTTTCAGCATATTTAAACCCGGCCGGCCGTAACCACCCTGCACAAAGGCGCTTATACGGGGCAAGGGTTTGGTGGCGGTAAGCCTGGCCTGCTGGTTAAGGGCGGCGGACTGCAGCTGGTATAACTGCAGCTCCGGCCGGTTAAGTGTATCCGTTGAGGTTACCTGCGCTGCTGCAGGCAGGGACAGTTTTACCGCGCCGGTTGTTTCATAACCGGTAAGCAGCTGTATCACGGCCAGGTTAGCACTGCGGGAGGCATCGGCGGAGATCTCCTGCTGGCTTGCCCTTAGCTGTTCTGCCTTTAACATATCTACATTCGAGGGCAGCACCGTACCATTCTGTACCCCGGCATTTAACCGGTCTATCCGCTGTTGCAGGTCCTGCTGCGTTAAGCGGGCAGCCTGTATGTATTCCGCTGCCAGCAACGCATTGAAATAGGCCTGTGTTATCTGCTGTTTTACCTTGTACAGCTCCACTTCCACTTTCTGCTGCTCTGTTTGTTGCTGTATGGTTTGCAGCTCCCGCTGCTGGCGGGTAGCGCCGCCATCGTACAACAGCTGCTTTACATCAATGGTGGCCCGGTACTGGTCTTTGGAAAATTCCGGTATGCTTACCCCCGGTACTTTAAACGGAAATTCTGTAACGGCGCTTTGGTAGGTAGCCTGCCCGTTCAGCTCTGCCTGTGGCAGGTAAGCGGTATTGGTATTTTTTACCTGCAGTTTTAAAATGCTGTCCAGCACCTGCTTTTGGCGTAGCAAAGGGTAATGCTCACGGGCCAGCTGCTGGCATTGTTCCAGGGTAAGCAAGGTGCTGTCCTGTGCATACAGCTGCGTGGTAGCTAATAGCCACACCCAAACGACATACTTCATTGTTAACTATTTTATTTAACTATTTGGTTAATTCAAAAGCAAAAAAAACCTACGGTGTAATTGCCGCTAAAATAAAGTCCGCCACAAACTGTTTTCTTTCTTCTATCAGTAGCTTAAACTGTACTTCATCTATTCCTGTAACCCCCTTCAGCAAAGGTTTTGCCGCGAAGGGAAAGACGCACATCGACAAAATATTCAGCATTAATTGCAGGGGGCTTATCTTTTTAATGATCCCCTTTTCCCCTGCCACGGCTATTTCCATGAGGAACTGCTGGATGTTCGGGAAGTTAGGTTTGGTTTTGAATTGCTTTACCAGGAGCTCCGGCTGCTGCTGCAGCTCATTCAGTACAAATAAAGGGAGATGCGGATTTTCCGTTAGCCCCTGAATATAGTTCTTAACGATCTCCCGGATCTTATCCGGCAGCGGCAAGTTAGCATTGATAACATTGCTCATACGATCCATTAGCTTATCCAGGGCTTCCGTGAAGACTATTTCAAACAGTTTCTCCTTGCTGCGGTAGTAATAATGCAGCATAGCTTTATTAATGCCTGCTTCATCTGCAATATCCTGCATACGCGCGCCTGCAAGTCCTTTGGTTGAAAATATCTTTTTGGCTGCTGCTATAATCTGCTCCTCTGTATTCCTTTCCTGAGACATAAACTATTCAGTTTAACCATTCGGTTAATGCAAAGATATGGAAAGATTGGAAAGCGTAAAATAAATTTTTCTGTCAGGGAGCTTGGCCTAAGAGCACCCTATGGCATGATGAAATTGTGCGTACGATTGCCCGGGGGACTGCCTACAAAGAATCTTCCACTCCTATGGCAAGATGAATATTGTCAGGATAATAGCTGGAAGGATCGTCCATCTCCCGTAAAAGCCAACCGCTTTTACGTAATTCCCAGCCCCTCAGGCCGGTGAAAATGCCGCGGTGTAAGACCAGTATGAAACGCCGCATTTAACTTTTTGCTCAGCTCCCGTGCAGACCATAGATAACAGCGCATCATTATTAGTATATACATATGCCGGAAGCCGCCCCGGATACACATATGAACCATCCGGGAAAAATGCCTTATCTTAATAGGCGTAAAGAAGAAAAAGAAGAAAGGTTAACAAACAAGGTGCTGACAGCCGTTATCGGGTGCTGCCCTTACGTTTTGGGGTCAAACGCTATATGCAGAGAAAAGTACGATCGATTTAACAGTACAAATTTACTACCGGCCGGCCATGGGGGCAAGCGAAGTAACACCTGAAAAGATTGCGTATTTATACTTGTTTTTTCAGGCAATTCTACGAAGGGGTTTGTAGGGCATATCGGCTATTTTGCAGCTCAGTTCACCAAAAAACCTCATACTCATGAAAAAAAACCGCTTTACTTACATTGCCGCCCTGGTGGCAATTGTTTTGTTAAATGCATGCCAGCAGCCTCAAGGCCCCATCCCTTTTGACCCCCAAAAGGCATCGATCCACACCATTCCCATAAACGAAGCCGCTACCCTGACCAGAGATTTCCGGAATACCCGGGACCAGCTTATAAAAAACGTCCGGCTGGATTCGTCCCTGAAGCTACCCACAGCCGAAACCTTTAACCGCGACGCCTTTGCCGTATTATTAAACCAGAAAGATGCACAGGGCATCCGTATTTATTATGGCCGTGGTAAGAATGGGGAAGTGAGACTGGTAATGGTACCGGTTGATTCCAAAGGCGAAGATATTGTTGTAAAACTGCTGGATGGTAAGAACAGCCGGGGCGAGAAAGCCGTTGGTTTTATACCCGGTATCTCCACTGCCCAGGCGCAGGTTGATGATGCAGAGGCCATGGAAAACGGCCAGCGTTGCGATCCCCCGCCCTGTAAAGCCAGCAAGCTAACCAGATAATCTACCCAACTTTTCTCAATGATCCCTGACCATATTGCCAGTTTCCTGTTAAGCGAAACAGTGGTTATCCCGTTGATTATAGGGGTGGTACGCTTTTACAAGATCAATACCAGCTACCACCCCTTTATTCTTTTGTTATTGATGGCCTTTACCTCTGAGGTCATTAGCTTTATCTGTATCAGCTACCTGCACGCCAACAATGCGATCACGGTAAACCTGTACGCATTAATTGAGTGCCTGATCCTGCTTTTCCTATTCCGCTCCTGGGGTTTCCTGCAGCGGAAACAAAAGCTGTTCTATTTCCTGATGGCTGCCTTTATTATTATCTGGATCACGGAGAACCTGGTGTTCTTTAAGATAGAAACCTACAGCCCATTTTTTAAAGGCGCTTACTCCTTTGTGATCGTATTGCTTAGCATCAATGAGATCAATTATATGATCGTGCAGGATAGCAAACAGCTGTTTAAGAACGCTAAATTCCTGATCTGCCTGGGCTTTATCATCTATTTTATTTACCAGATCATTTACGAAGCATCCTATTATGTGCTGGGGAAGGATAATGTGGTAAGCGTAGCCACGAAGATCATTAGTATGTTCGGGTATATGAACGCTTTTGTAAATTTGCTGTATGGAGTGGCCGCGTTTTTAATCCCCGTAAAAAAGAACGATCTTTATTTTAACAGGCACTTTGAGTAAATGAAGGAGAAAGTAATTTTTCAACAATGGGAGATAAGATCTTTTATACCACCGTCTTTGTTTCTTTGCTCATTGCAATTATCATCGTTTTTTTTGTAGTATCCATTATCCTGTACCACCGCCGCTATATTAAATTACAAAGGGAACGGATCACCGCGGAGATCACCATACTGGAAAACGAACGCAAACGTATTGCCACAGACCTGCACGACAGCGCCGGCCCCCTGCTGTCAACCGTAAAACTTTTCATTAACAGCCTGGATGTACATACCGATGAGGATAAACAGATCATAGCCCGCTCCAGCAAGTATATTGACGAAACCATCACCAACCTGCGGCAAATATCCCATAATCTGCTGCCCAATGCGCTGGAGCGAAAAGGGCTCACCGAAGCGCTCCGCGAATTTATCCAGCAGATCAGCGAAAAACAGCCCCTGCACATTGAGCTGCGCACCAGCGGCGACATACAAATACAGCCGGAAAAGGCCATCCACATTTTCCGTATTATCCAGGAAATTATCCAGAACACGCTCAAACACGCGCACGCCAAACAGCTGCAGATATCCCTGAATAAGGAAGAAGACCTGCTGCTATTGCTGATCCGTGAAGACGGCGCCGGTTTTGATGTAAAAAAAGCAAAGGCCAACTCCACAGGCCTGGGCATGAAAAGCCTGGAAATAAGGACCGACATTATGCATGGCTCTCTGTCCATTGATTCCGCACCCGGACAAGGCACCAACTACCTGATAAAAATACCAGCCTGAATGCAGGCCCCTCCCACCTCCACTGCCGTCTGAACAAAAACTGCCGGAAATTTGTATATTTACTTCCTCAAAAGAGGCACTTATCCACCCCAATATTGCAGTTCGCAATTTTCAGTTGGGGCTCGTGGGGCACGCAACGCTTGTACGGCGATCATTATCACTCCGGAAACAATGGACCAACAAATCAGATTATTAATAGCAGACGATCATGAGATCTTCAGGGACGGACTGGCACTGATGCTTTCCAGGCAGCCCGATATTCAGCTGGTAGGCCAGGCATCTGATGGCCGTGAGCTGGTGGACATGCTGGAAAATGTGCAGGCGGATATTGTACTGACCGATCTCAAAATGCCCCGTATGGATGGGGTAACCGCTACCCGCTTGCTGCTGCAAAAAAATCCTTTGCTCAAGATCATTGCCCTTTCTATGTTCGACGAGGAAGACCTGATCGTGGAAATGCTGGAAGCCGGTGCCAAAGGGTACCTGCTTAAAAATGCGGATAAACAGGAAATACTGGAAGCCATTACACAGGTGTATGCAGATAATATCTTCTACTGCAAACAAACTTCCGCCAAACTGGCCACCATGATCGTAAAGAGCCGGTTTGACCCGCAACGCAATAAAGAAAAGATCTCCTTCACAGACCGCGAAAAAGAGATCATTAAACTCATATGCCTGCAATTCACCGCCCAGCAGATCGGTGAAAAGATCTTCCTGAGCAAACGCACGGTGGAAGGGCACCGCACCCGCATCCTGGAAAAAATGAATGTGAAGAATACCGCCGGCGTAGTGGTATTTGCGCTGAAAAATAACCTCATTAAAGAAGAAGACCTGCTCTAATATTTTTATATGCCCTGCTACTGCCTGCTGTGAAAAAATGTTTCTTCCAGGTAATAATTTACCTATTATTTTTTGCAACGTTGTTACAATTTTATTTATATTTGTCACATGCAGTTCCTCCGGCATATCCTTATTCGTAAAGCAGCGGCCTTTATATTAATGGCCATGCTGCTGTATATACAGGGTGTGCAGGTTTTTCACCGGCACGACTATACGCAGGTAAAACATCATAAGACTGCCCAGCTGCCGGAGCACCTGGTTAAGGCCAGCCATTCCTGCCCTATTTGTGATTATCACCTGGCAAAAGATGCAGATCTCCCAGCGGTACATATAATATTGCCCCCGCTTTGTTACTATTCTGTTACTAATACCTTCCGCCCTTCTGCCCCCAATGCTGGCCTGCAGTATACACAGGCTAACAGAGGCCCTCCTGCCCTGTTATAATATTCTTCCCTTATTGCTGCTTCACATTTTTCATTGACTGTATTCCTGTAAGTTATGTTGCAAGCCATTGCGCTGACCAAACAATTTGGCCGGCATACAGCGCTGCACGCGTTGAACCTGTCTGTAAATAAAGGTGAGATCTTTTGTCTTTTAGGGCCTAACGGCGCCGGCAAAACCACCACGATCAATTGTTTCCTGGGTTTTTTAGACCCTGGCAGCGGTACTGCGCTGGTAAATGGTATAGATGTAAAAACCCACCGGCAGCAAGCCCGCCGGCATATTGCCTATATCCCGGAAACAGTGATGTTGTACCCATACCTGAGCGGGCTGGAGAACCTGCAGTTCTTTAACGCGCTTACCGGTAATGAATACACGAAACAACAGTATATACAGCTGCTGCTGCATGCAGGTTTGCAGGAAGATGCCATACACCGGCGGGTACAAACCTATTCCAAAGGTATGCGGCAGAAAGTAGGGATAGCAATTGCCACTGCCAAAAATGCCAAAGCCCTGCTGCTGGATGAGCACACCTCCGGCCTGGACCCCAGGGCCAGCAACGAATTTTCTACACTGCTGCGGCAATTCAGTGATGAAGGCCGCGCAGTATTAATGGCCACCCATGATCTGTACCGGGCCAGGGAAGTGGCCTCCCGCATTGGCATTATGAAGGAAGGGCGGCTGCTTGCCATTATGGAAGCCGCCACCATTGATCATTACACACTGGAAAGCATGTATATGGAACATATGAGCGCCACCCGCTGATTCACACGCCTGTTATTCAATGACCATGTTTATAATATTAGCCACTAAAGAATGGCAGCAGATGCTGCGTAACCATACCCTGCCGGCAGCCTTCATTGCATTGCTGGTAATGCTGGGTATTGCCTTTGCAGGGGTTTGCGGGCGGTATAACCGCCTGCAGGAAGAACGATCTGCTGCAAACATACATTTCCGGCAACAATGGGAGCAGCTGCAGGTGGGTGATCCGCATAGCGCCGCCCATTTTGGCACCTACATTTTTAAGCCTGTTACCTTGTTAAGCAGTTTTGACAAAGGACTGGATAACCTTACCGGATATACGATGCGGGTAGAGGCGCACGTGCAGCACAGTATGGCCACACCCAGCCTGCGCCCGGCCGATATTTACCTGCGTTTCGGAGAGCTGACCATGGCAAGTGTGCTGCAGCTCTTTTTCCCCCTGTTCATCCTTTTCTGCTGTTTTAATAGCTATACACAGGAAAAAACATCCGGCACGCTGCGGCTGCTTTTATTACAGGGCGCCAGCCCGGCTGCATTGTTAAACAGTAAAGCCGGTTTTAACCTGGCTATTGTAAACAGCATGCTGCTACTGGGGTTGCTGGTATACCTGCCTGCGCTCTTTGTAATAACAGGCCGGCCAGCCACCGGTGCAGATCTTTTGCGTATGCTGCTGCTCATTATTTGTTATGCCGTTTACAGCAGCATTTTTGTTTTAGTGGGCATCCTGGTGTCTGCACTGGCAAAAAATGCCCGGCAGTCACTGATCATTGTGCTGGGCATATGGCTGTTATGGAATGTGCTGATGCCCCGCTTAATGCCTGTTATTGGGCAGGCCCTGCACCCTTTACCTTCCCGGTATGCCATACAGGAAAAAATTGAAAAGGCTATTAAAATGGGCATTCATGGCGATGCGCCCCGGGAAAGCAGGCAGGCACAGCTAACACAGGAAGTTCTTAAAAAGTACCATGTTACCAGCGTTGAACAGCTGCCGGTTAATTTAACCGCCATCTTAATGCAGGCTAATGAAGACTATACACAAATGGTGTATGATACCTATGCTGCACAAACAGATAGCATTATACGTTTGCAAAACAATATTACCCGTTATGCGGCTTACCTTAATCCTTACCTGGCCATACGCAGTATTTCTATGGCTTTATGTGGTACAGATTATGACCATCAATGGCACTTTGATAAAACCGCCAGGCAATACCGCAATACTTTTATACGCCGCCTGAATAATGAGCTGGCCTATGGCGGCAGTAAAACAGAGGATGTTACCTCGAAAGTAAACCCCAGTTTTTACAGCACCATACCTGCCTTCCGCTACCAGCCGCTAACTACAGCCAGCGTGCTGCATAACCAGCGCTTACTGCTATTATCCCTGCTGTTATGGCTGCCGGGAAGTGTTTTACTCTTAAACCGGTTTGCCCGCCATGCACAGGTTCAATAGATCCATATTTATGACAGGGCGCATCCTGCAGTTCGAGGTACGCAGCCTTACCCGGACTTCCTTATTACCGGCGCTGGCAGGCATTTTTATAATAACAGCTGCAGTAGCCTTATACTATGGCCGTTCCGTAATGGTAACCCATAAGGCTACGCTGGATAGTATACAGCGGGATTACCACCAGCAGTACATAAAGCTTTATAAACAATTGGATGCGGATACCAGTACGGCACAGGGGAAAACGGATTATATTATGGCCAGCCACCCTGCTGTGGTGGATTACCGGCTGCACCGTACCGTCTTTCACCCGCCTGCGCCCCTTTCCCTGCTGGCTATTGGCATGAGTGATATGGCCACTTATTATTTCCCGGTTACCATCAAACAAAATTTTGTACCGGCGGAAGAAAAGATCAATAACCCGGAATATTTGCTTTCCGGCAATTTTGATGGCGCCTTCCTGCTGATCTACCTGCTGCCACTGGCCGCCATCTGTTTAAGCTATAACCTGCTGGCGCAGGAAAAGGAACAAGGCACACTGGCGTTGCTGGTTATACAAAAAGGCAGTATTACCGGTACGTTATTGCTGCGTTTATTGGTACGTTATCTTATTTTATTAATGGGTGTGCTGCTGATCACTGTAGCCGGTGTATGGCTATCTGGCAGCGCACATTTTCCCTGGCAGGCATTCCTTGCCTGGCTGGGCGTATCCGCCGCTTATACAGCACTGTGGATGGCTATGATATGGTTCATACTTTCCTGGAATACTACGGCTGCTGCAAACCTGGTTATTATGTTATGCACCTGGTTAGTGCTACTGGTAGTAATACCGGCTTTGTTCCGGCTAGGTACACAATCTACAGGTACAACAGACAATACAGCCACCTATGCCTCCCGGCAAAGGGAAATTGAATGGGATACCTGGGAGCTGCCGCAAAAACAATTGCTGGACAGCTTTTATGCAGGGCATCCACAATACTACAATCAGCAGGCTTATGATACCAGCGCAGCCAGCTCCCGGCGTTTGATGGCTTATTTTGAGCTGGTAGCCAAACGTATGCAGCGGATAATGGCCGGGCAGGAAAACGCGAACCGCCTGGATATGCAGGCCATTACGGCTTCTTACCATTATAACCCTGCCGTATATACGCAAACATTACTGAACAGTATTGCCCGTACAGATATAGCTGACTATGCCTGTTTTAACCGGCAGGCCAATGTTTTCCGTGAACAATGGAAACAATTCTTTTACCGCCTGCATTTTAACGGCCGGAAGTTTACCGCAGCAGATTACAAAACCCTGCCTGCCTATGAACCGGTATATGATGTAAACAGCGCCACACGCTGGTGGAAAGGTATGACCTACCTGCTGTTATTAACAGCAGGCTGGCTGCTGGCGGGTATAACTGTGTTATGGAAAAGGCATGTACGGCATGATCATTAAATCAATCAGTTAATATATCGCATCAATGAAAAAAACACTACCTATATTGATCAGTTTATACAGCATTACTGTCAGTAGTTATGCCCAGCATAATACAGACAGCCTGCGTAAACAACGCCTGCAGGAAATTGTAGTGCTGGAAAAGAAAAAAAAGCTGAAGGCAGACAGCATGGCGCCGGTACTGCGCCTGGAAGGCCGCCTGCTGGAAATACCACAAAGCCTGGTAAGTGTAACCAATGAGCTGATCCGTGAGCAGGGAGGCTTGGAAATGAAAGACATTATACGCAATGCCAGCGGCGTAAAGATCGGGTATAACAGTTCTGTGTTTGATGCTTCCGCAGCGGCATTCATGAGAGGTTTCTCCGCAGACCAGTTTGTAAATGGCATGCCACAACGCAGCACCATGGGCGCTATTACAGATGATGCGGCCCTTATAGAACGGGTGGATTTTGTAAAAGGCCCGGCAGGTTTCCTGCTGTCGTCCGGTGAGCCGGGTGGCAGTATGAATATTACTACCAAAACACCCCGGCAGCAAAAGGTAAGACAAATAGAAGCTGCAGGCGGCAGCTTTGGGTTATGGCGGATAGCGGCCGATGCAGGCAGCGCAGTGCAGGAACATGGTTTTTCTTACCGCCTGAATGTTGTATACCAGCAACAGAACAGCTTCCAGGATTTCATTAAAACAAAAAAGTATGTGGCCGCCCCTGTTATACAGTATAACTTCAGCGCCCGTACTGCTATCCTGGCGGAGTATGATCTTATCCGCACCACATCGGAGGGGGGTAGCAGCATTACCAAAATAGGCACGGAAGCAGATATACTTAAAGACCGCATTGGCAATAACTATGCAGGCGATCCCAATTTACCACAGTCCAGCACACAATCGCAGAGCGTGCGCCTGGCCTTTAACCACCGCTTTAATGATCACTGGCGCTTATCAGTACAATCAAAATATACCGTTACTCCTACCACTGTCTGGTACCTGATCTCCGATAACTATTCGCTGGTGAATTTCGACAGCACCAATATTACCCGGCGCTTACCGGTTAATAATAGTATTACCGGGCGGGTAGCAGCAGCACAGGTATATATGAACGGCTCTTTTAAAACCGGCCGTGTTATACAACACAACCTGGTGGTGGGGCTGGATTACAACTACAGCAAGGATAATTTTTTTAATGCTTACGGGCAATATGCTTTCACTTTTGACAGAATGCACCCGCAGTATGGCTTAAATACAGATAGTGTGCGCATGCTGGGTAAACCTGCACTTATTGTACGCGAAAATAACTGGACCTCCGCTTTTGCTTATAACACTACCCGTATTAATACACGCTGGATCGTGAACTACGGCGGCCGTTTTACACTGAATACACCGGTTACTACCAATGGCAAACAACCGCAGCGGGATGAAACAGCCTTCTCTCCCCGCCTGGGCATTACCCGTTTGCTGGGCGATAATACATCGGTATATGTGTTGTACGATCAATCCTTTATACCGCAGTCTGGCGTTGACTTTGCAGGCAACAATTTTAAGCCTATGCGGGGCAACAGTATAGAGGCAGGCGCTAAAAGGGAATGGTTCCAGCGCAAGCTTATTACCAGTGTAGCAGCTTACCGCATTATTAAAAATAACCTGCTTACGAGCGACCTGGAACATCCCGGCTTCAGAAGGCAGATAGGCCAGGCCACCAGCACCGGTGCAGAGGTGGATGTAACCGGCCGCCTCTCCAACCGCTTTTCCATATCTGCGAATTATGCTTACACACATGCTATTACCAGCAAAGATGCTAACAAAGAAAATGAAGGTAACAAGCTGCCCTTTATACCGGAACAGATGATCAACAGCTGGCTGCAATATACCCTGCCGCTGAGTGAAACCTCCCGCTTAAGCTTTAGCGCAGGCCAAAGTACGGTTACACGTACTGCTACATATACGCCCGGTTTTTACCTGAAAGGTTATACGAAGCTGGATGCAGGCCTGGCTTATGATGCCGGTAAATGGTATGTGCGCATTGTAGCGGATAACCTGGCCAACAAACGTTATTTCGCCAGCGGCGATATGCTGGTGGGCTCCGTGTACCCGGGCGTAAGCACCTATTATTATATAGAGGGAGCGCCTATTTCCTTTAAAACATTTGCCGGTATACGGCTTTAACTATTTAAAAAAGATTGCGCAATCGGGGATATGCCGAAACCCCTTAATAGTAGGCACTAATTCTTTAAAAACACTATTTATGAAAGAGAACAAAGCACCCCAGATCAAATTGAGCATTGATGATCTGAAAATTGAAAGTTTTGTAACCAGCATTGACAGTGAAATGAATATGCGCCTGGCAGGCGGGTTGGCTAATCAAAGCCACCCCACGCATACATTGGCTACCGATGACGAAGGCCATTTATGCACGACCGTTATTTGTGCATAAACCTGTTAACGATAGCAGAGGGAGATACTTTTTGTATCTCCCTTTTTTTTTGCTTCCCGGATAAAGTATTGTTGTAATAATGCTTTGATCTGTGTAATGGCCGCTGTGGTAACGGGCTGAATGGAGGTACTGGTATCCCGGTTAAAATGGGTATCCCATATGGAGCTGATCACCCTTTGCAGGGTTTTCCCCTCTTGCAAATTATTTAATAACAAAGCGGCAAACCCGGTGAGCGGATAGGTAGAGATACCCTGCTCATGGCTGTGGTGAATATAATAGTATCCCTGGGGAGAAACGTTCTCCCTGTTTGGCAATCCCGGTTCATGCCAGGGCCAGGTGGTATAACAAAGCTGTATATTGCTCACCGGTATAAATACGGTTTGTAATAGCTGTGCAGGACTTGCGGCCCGGAGCTTTTCTACTGCTGCCTGTAATAATTCTTTTCTTTTAGCATAACACAAAAAACCTTTGTGCTGCTGCCATAAGGCGGTTAAGCTTTGCTCAAACCTGAAACAGTCTGTTATAAATAAACATTCCGCTTCCGGCGACGTGGTTATGCGCCGCACTAGTATGGATTCCAGCTCCGGTATATCATCCGCTACCTGCCAGCATTCTTCCTCCTGCAAAAGTGTAATGGTACGGCCGTAATAACGCATGAATAATTTTCTCCTCACTTCACCCGGTGCATATAGAGGAGCTGTCTTTTTGCCCGAAGCCTTGCAAATGATGGGATGCGTTATTGCATCTTCCTGGTAAGGCAGGAGTGTGTTTACTAAAAAGTACCCTACTCCTGCAAGCCCGGAAAACAGTCCGGGATCATTATTTGCGTCCGGTACATAGGTATTGTAAACGCCCTGCTGCCGGTAAAATTGGACCGCTGCCAGCGCCGTTTGCTGTGCGGCAAGGCGTAACTGCGGCCGTTGCAATATACCGGCTGCCTGTAAAAGGAAAGATGCCAGGCCGCCGTAACCGCTGCATAAGGTAAAATCCCCGCGTTGCAGCAGCTGCACATCTTTTAAACAACGTTCCAGGGCCTGGTTCACCTGCTGCAGGTAAGATGGGGTGCGGGTAAGCTGCCAGGCATATAAACGGCCTATTCCCACTCCTGCTGCGCCGTGCGCCCAGGCATTGGCATCACTGGCATATTTCCTGAAATTGGCTGCCTGCCAATCCATAATGTCCGCTTCATACAGATGGGTGCTCGTTAGCCGTAGGTCCAGCCAGTTATTGGCAGCTGCATCGTAGTACAGCATTTCATAGTGCAAGGCCTGTTCTGCCAGGTAAGTTAATCCTTCATCCCCCCAATACTGCGCGGCCTGTAACAAGGCATAAGCAATACCTGAAGCGCCGTGGGAAAAGCCGGTAAGGCAGTCATACGATCTTTTAACATGCCCCCATCGCAGGCCCTGCGGTGCCATCCGCGCCTGTTGGATCAGCTTATCTGTGAGTGACCTGGTGAGCATTTTCACGCTTTCATTTCCCGTATGTGCATGCAGGTAAGTAAGCAGGAAAATATTGCCGGCATGCCCGCTCATAAAATCATCCTGTACCACCTGCTGCAAAATGCCGGGTTCAAAATGCTGTACCAAAGCCAGCGCATGATCCATATACTTTTTTGTATTCGTAGCCTCATACATTTTTATACACAGGTATATAAGACCGGTAGCGCCGGTATACAGGGTAAAATATTCCTGCCGGCGTATGGCAGGGCGTTCCAGTAAAACAGCTGCCGCCCGCTCGCAGGCTTGCAGATACAGCGGATCTTTACAGTGATCATATAACCGCAAATAGAACAGGATCACCCCTGCGCTACCATTAAACAGGTCCGTGCCCTGGCTGCCATTGACAATAACATCCGGGTGAATGACGTGTAACAGCTGCGCGGCTATGCGGAATACTTCTTCTTCAATAATTGCTTTATCCTGCTCCATAAATAAACTCCAGGCATTTTAAAGTGAAGAACATGATATATGCCTCATCGTGGTTGGAAATACCCAGCCGGTTATGGCCCATATGCATAAAGCTGCCTATAATGTCCTGTAAACGGATGGTTTCAAAACCCAGTGTTTTATACTGTTGAAAAATGTGCTGGTTGTGCTCCGTGAAAATTTGCAGACGGTGCTCACAGGCGCCCCGCGACAGCTCCTCCCAGAGTGCCAGTGCAGCCGTATTTAAGCTGTCTGCATACTGCTCAAAACGGGTTTGGAACAGGCTCATAAAGTGCTGCTCCTGCTGTGACCGGTCTTTGCCCGGATCATATAAGCGGGGCAGCCAGGCATGGATAAAACGCCGGCAGGTATCCAGGTTCATTTCCTTTTCTTCCTGCAAGGCGTACATAACGGCTATATTCAGCTTAATGGCATGCAAGAGTGCAACAGTACCCTTCCATTCGGAGATCTCTGCCAACTGTTTCAGTATATAATCCGAAGAAGCAACGAACTGCTGCTCTGCCCATTCTATGCTTTGGAAATTGCCATAACGCATTACCTCCGGCTCGTAAGCAATAAACTGCAATGTATTATTTGGCAATAGTGGCTTGCCTTCATAAGCCGCATCATCCCTGTTGGAAGGATAGCGGGTAAAGTAGGCCTGGCTTGCACTATGCAGCAGGCGATTTGCTTCCGGCATGGCCGTTTCAGGAACATGTAACCGTAAGCGTATATGCGGGCCGCATTCCCAGTAACGGATAAAAAAAGCAGGATATCCCGTGCGTTGCAGCAATGGTATTACCAGGTGGCGGAGCAGGTGATGCAGATCACCTGCATAAAACAGGTGTGCAGATAACCAGGTACGTTGCATGCATTAATATTTATACCAGTGCAGTAAATATTCCGTAACGGTGCTTTCCGGCCCCTGTTCCGCTAAGTGTGCTGCATGCGGTAACATTTCCTCCAGGTAACAATAAACACCGGCCCTTGCCAGCAGCTTACGGAATAAGCCCACCAGTAAAGGCTGGTCAAAACAAATGTATTGTGGTTTATAATCGTCCCTTTGAAGTTTGGTAACTTCACCGGGCACTATTGGGATATAAGGTGATCTCAGGAAAATGAAAACATGCGCAGGCAGATCATGCTGTTCCCTCCATTCATGCAGGCGTACAAAATAGGCTGCATTCGTTTCCCCATTCACCGGTGCAGGTATGGCAGCGGTTTTCACCAGCCACCCTTTTCTTCTTAACACCACCTGCTCTTCAAAAGTAATACGGGGCCTTAGCTGCACATTTTCCTGCGGAGGGTATGTAACCGCATATTGCCGGTCGGCCGCTATGATCAATTGACGTAAAGGCAGGCGCTGCTCCGGGTTAAAATGCGCCAGCAGCTGGTAAAAATGAGAACGGTTGTAAAAAGATTCCAGGCAAAGATCATAGGCATATATCTCCTTTCCATCAGACGCATGATATAAAGACAGCCCGTCTTTTTCCGGGTTATATTTCACCTGTATGTCCTGCAGGGATACCTGCGCTTCCTGCGGGTAGTTATTATTACCACCAGGCATACAGATCTCATACGGCAGCAGCGGCGGGTGTATGTTGGCATTAAATGTAGAGCCATCGTTCAGCTCTATCATCCTGTGTTCCGGGTATAGCGCGGCATTCCATTCTTTAAAACTGCCTGCTACAGCGGGATCTAACAGATGCAGGAAACGGCCGGCCACTTTGCCCATGCCCGGCAATAATGCATTGATGATACCATGTAATGCGGGTTTACCATTTTGCCCAACATTGTAAAACTGCACAAACATACCCCTGGTATGCCCTGCAGTATTATCAGTGACCAATGTTGACCGCATACTCACCTGTGCAGGCGTAATATCCAGCTGCAGCCCATCCGGGAGCTGCATTGCAGGCTGTTCCTGCTTTTTCGCATGCGCCTGTTTTTTCTCAAACAGGTAATAGGCGTGGTAAAACGTGGTAACAGGTACCGGCTGTGAAGGGCCATAATGCTGCAGGAAGAAATTACGCATTTGCTGCCTTTCTTCCTGTAAAGCATCTTTTGTTCCCAATAAAGCACAAAGCCGTTCTGCCTTATTTATAAATGCCTGTATGCCAGCTGCAGGCAATGGGTTACTAACAGGCGTAGCAGTATCTTCATAAAAAATATCCTGCGGGGCAAAAGAACGTGGATGAAAGCGGTTCACTTCAAAAGAGGCAGCGGTGATGTTATCCACCGGCTGTTTTATATCTGTTGCAGTGGGTAAGCCAGCCTCTTCCTGCAGAACGTTTAAGCCCTGGTTTAGCAGGGCTGCTGTTTCCTGCAATAGCTGGTAACGTTGGGTGGATGAAGCACCTGCATAAGCAAGCTTGCGGTCCCTTACTGTATGCAGCAGCCGCTGTAAGCTGGCAACGGATGTATGTTGTGTATGTGCTGAAAGGAAATGCGTAAATGCTGCATCCCAGTCCGGATCTACCCCGGAACAGCCAATACCTGTTTCCAGGAAACCACCGGCAGCCAGCTTTAACAAAAAATCCTTGATGGTTGCACGGTCTGTATCAGGAATATGTTTGCAAAGGGTATCAATTAAAGTGCTCATGGTAACAGGCGCTGCCTGCTCCTGCAGGAACTGAAATAACCATAATGGCAGGTTACGCGCAGGCAGGCGCTGAAAGGCTTCTACATTAAAGTAGTTCACCAGGAAATGCAGCTGCTCCTCCTGCACAGTAGCTGTTACATTTAGCCGGATGGAGAGTATTTCATTTAATACGGGATGATGGATCATTAAAGAGCGGATATACGAAAACAGGCCGTTATGCAGCCGGATGCAGCTGCGGATAGTCTTTGGCGCCGGGGGAATATAATGATGTAATGCCTCATCCAGCATACCTGTACCGGTGCAGGTAAATGTGCTGAATGGCGATGTTTTACCGGCCATACGGGTAATATAACGGAGCAGGCTATACTCATTCTTCAGCTCCCGGTTCCGGAAAGCAGTGGTATCTGCCGCCGCAAAACTATCCAGCTGTGTATACAGGACCGGGCTGGATAAGAGAATACCGCTGCGCAGCAATTCGTTTTGCGTCCATTGCTGCAGCTGTTTTCTATGATCTATGAGCGCCTGGTCAAAATGGAGCTCCCATGCCTGCCGGATTGTTTCAATTTGCCGGAGCGTTTGCAGGTAAGCCTGCAATGCGGTCTGTATAAGCGGTTCCTTTACAGCATCCACCTTTGCCAGTTCCGCGCCGGTAAGCTGTTTGCCATTATATACCTCCCGTTTCAGCTGTAATAAATGCTGCCTTTTTTTATGATCTTCCTGTGCCTGAATAGCGGCGTATAGCTGATCGCACAGGGTTTGTTGCTGCTGCTGTAATGCTTTTTGCAGCTGCGCCTGTTGCGCAATAAAAGCTTCCACACCGGGCATATGCAGGGCTTCTAATGTGCTGAATGACATGGCAGCATAACGTACCAGCGCATAGGGGAATATTTTTAATGCCATAGGACTGTATTTACAGGTGTAACGGATCTGTTATTTTCCCAGCTCCAGCTGGTTCTTTATCAGGTGGTAATAGGCGCCACCGCTGGCGGTTAACGTTTCGTGCGTGCCTGCTTCTACAATAGTGCCTTTATCCATGACCAATATCTGATCGGCATGTTTAACCGTGCTGAGGCGGTGCGCCACCACTACTACTGTTTTCCCTTTAAAAAAACTATGCAGGTTATTTATGATGGCACGTTCATTATGCGCATCCAGTGAGTTGGTGGCCTCATCCAGGAAAACAAATGCGGGGTTGCGGTAAATAAGCCGGGCAATCAGCAGGCGCTGTGTCTGCCCCTCGCTTAGCCCATAACCATCTTTACCGATCAGGGTTTCATAACCAAAAGGCATAGCCGTAAAAAAGGTATGGATATTGGCCATTTTGCAGGCTTCATATAAGCGGGTGTGATCCTGCTCTGCTGCACCTGCGAAAATATTATTGGCAATGGTGTCCCGGAACACATAACCATCCTGCATTACCACGCCGCAATGCCGCCGCCAGGCTTTGGCCTGCATTTGCTGTAAGGGCATATTGCCCAACATTATGTGCCCCTGCACCGGTTGATAGAATTTCAGCAATAACTTCAGCAGCGTGGTTTTTCCGCTGCCGCTCATACCTACAATGGCAGTTACTTTACCGGCGGGTATGGTAAGGTGGATGTTGTTTAATACAAGCGGTGAATGTTTATGCCCGTACTGGAAATAAACGCCGGAAAGGCACAGATCCTTCCCTGTTACCTCATTGTGCAACAGCTCTTTTTCCTGCGGCGGATCTTCATCCGGTTCATGATGCACCTCTGACATGCGCCGCAAACTGAAACGCGTATTTTGTACTGCACGTATAAAGTCCGTCAGCTGGGCCACCGGTGTATTCAGCTGCCCGCCAATGTAGGTAATAGCCAGCATCTCCCCCAGCGTCAGGCGCCCGTTCACCACCAGTATGGCAGCCAGGCAGGTAATAAGCACATTCCGGGTTTCATTGATGAAAAGCGCAACACCCTGTATAAGCTGGTCCACCTTTAAACTTTCCAGCTTTACGGTAAAAGACCGTTCCTGTAAGGCAGCCCATTGCGCGGCTTTAAGACCCTCGCTCCCGGTTAGCTTTATTTCCTGGATAGCGGAAAATATTTCCAGCAGCGTATCCTGGCCGGATGCCAGCACGCGAAAACGTTTCTGATCCAGCCGCCCGCGTTTTTCCTGGAAAGCGCCTGCCCACGCAATTCCTATAACAGCACCAGCAGCAAACAGCAGGAACAGCTGCCAGTTATAATACAGCAACATACCACCCAGCACCAGCAGGGTTACCACCGCCATTACAAATGTGACCAGGGAGGTGGTCAGAAAATCCTCTACACGCTGGTTATCTGTTACGCGCTGCATATTATCGCCCGCCTGCCGGTTATCAAAAAAAGTAAAAGGCAGGCGCATCAGCTTTTGTAAAAAATCCTTCAGCATGCCAATGCTGATACGTGCCCCCAACGCCAGCAGCAAACGGGCGCGTATAAAATCCATTACCATGCGGCCCATGAACAGCATCAGCTGCCCCGCGCAAATGAGCAATAACAGCGGCACATCTTTTCCCCTGATACCTTTGTCAACCACAGCCTGCGTAAGCAATGGCGGAAGTAATGAGAGCAGGCTGGCTATCAGCAATGTGCCCAGCACCGGCATTAATTTGTTGCGGTGCGCTGCCAGGTAAGGCCATAAAGTGCGCAAAGTAGTTTTAGGTATTGCAACTGCAGGCGCTTCGTAAAAAGCAGCAGCAGGCTCCAGGAATAAAGCACGCCCCATCTCCGCCTCCTGTGCAACCTGCCAGGCGGCCATAAATTCGGGGATGGTATACCGGCTGCGCCGTCCCAGCGCAGGATCTGCCACATACACCGCTTTGGGGGTAATACGGTACAGCACTACAAAATGCTGTTTATCCCAATGTAAGATGCAGGGCAGCGGCGCCTTTTGCGCCAGCACCGTAAAAGGCAGCTCTGCTGATAATGTTTTAAAACCCAGCTGCTCTGCAGCCGCCATCAGGTCGGCAAACGTAACGCCCTGCCTTGAGATCTTACAGGCATTACGCAGGTACTGCAGCGGATAAACTTTGCCATAAAACGCCGCTACCATTTGCAGGCAGGTAGGCCCGCAATCCATAGCGTCAGATTGTTTGTAAAAAGGAAAGGGTTTATGGCTGAATATATTTTGAAACACTGTTGCAATTTATAAAACAAATCAGATATGCAACGCTGTTTCAAAAAATATTTTTAAGAATAAGGTATCCTGCAGGCTGCTGCACTACTAAGCGGCCGGCATATTTATATTCCTTAGATTAGCATGATATTCTGCTAATATCCGCTAACTACCATAGGCTATGAAAAAAGCACTTTTCTTTTTCCTCGCGTTATGGAGCTGTGCGCCAGTATTAACGGCGCAAACCATTCAGCCCCCGGACCAGTTATATGGCCCCCTCTTTAAAACCGTACAGTTATCCGGTATTTTCCGCGACAATAAAACCTTTGTAGATGCCGTACCCAAAGAAGATCCCAAACAGGTAATGGCACAATACCTGGCTGCCGGGCAACCAAAGGATAGCGCGGCGCTACGGGCATTTGTACAGGCACATTTCCTGCTGCCGGATTCTATTGCCGTTCCACCGGCTTTTAACGGGCACGAAACCTCCGTAACAGCCCACATCAACCATTTATGGAATGTGCTGCAGCGGGATACCACCCATGCCCTGCCCTACAGCTCCCTGTTAAACCTGCCCTACCCGTATATTGTACCGGGCGGCCGCTTCCGGGAAATTTATTACTGGGATAGCTACTTCACTATGCTGGGGCTGGAAGAAAGCGGGCGTTTTACCATCATAGATAACATGATCAAGAATTTTGCGTACCTGCTTACCCGTTATGGACATATTCCCAATGGCAACCGTAACTATTTCCTGAGCCGCTCGCAACCGCCCTTTTTTTCACTGATGCTGGATATACTGGCCAAACACAAGGGTGATAGCATTTACACCGCTTACCTGCCGGTGCTGGAAAAGGAATATGCTTACTGGATGGACAAAACAGCGCCTACCAAACACGTAGTAAAGATGCCGGATGGCAGCCTGCTGAACCGTTATTATGACCAGGATAATATTCCGCGGCAGGAAGCCTATAAAGAAGATGTAGCGGTAGCTAAGCTTACTCCCTATAAAGATATTTACCGGGAGCTGCGTTCCGCCGCAGAAAGCGGCTGGGATTTCAGCAGCCGCTGGTTCCGGAATACCAAAGACCTGCACACCATTCGCGTAACCTCTTTTGTACCGGTGGATCTGAACGCCCTGTTATTTCACCTGGAAAATACACTGGCGCGCGCCCACCAGCTGGCGGGTCATACACAGAAAGCCGCACAATACAAGCTGCTGGCAGCCAGGCGCCAACGCAGCCTGGAAAAATATTGCTGGTCGGCCGCTGCGGGCTGGTATGTGGATTATGACCTGCTTAGCCAGCGCCCGGGTACCGCATTAACACTGGCTGGTATGTACCCCTTGTTTACAAAGGCAGCTTCAAAAACGCATATTACCATCATACAACAACAGATCAATCAAAAATTCCTGAAAGCCGGCGGCGTAACCACTACCCTGAAAAATACCGGGGAGCAATGGGATGCCCCTAATGGCTGGGCGCCATTACAATGGGTAACCATCGCCGGGTTGGAAAACTATGGCGCATCTGCGCTGGCTAAAAAAATTGCGGAACGCTGGGTGGCGCTGAATATACAGGTGTACCATAACACCGGTAAGCTCATGGAAAAATATAATGTGATGGATCTGCAGCTGGTAGCCGGCGGCGGTGAATATCCCACGCAGGATGGTTTTGGCTGGACCAATGGTGTGTTGTTGAAATTACTGCAGCAGTACCGGATAAATGCGGAACGCTGAAGGCTTAATGCTGAACGCTGAACGCTGTTTGCGTTATGTTGGATAGACTGGTATTATTAATGCCTGATATATTATATACTAATGGTTTACGGCTTCACCACAGGCATTGGGCACTAAGCATTCAGTATTGGAGCATTAAGCGTTAAGCGTTCGGCATTAAGCATTCCGCATTTCTTCCGCAATGGCTTTCAACGCAGGCAACAATTCCGGTGCATTCCAGACAGCGCCCATCGCAATGCGGATGTAGCCCTGATCTCCATGCACGGAAAAACTTTCACTGCTCATTACATCAATACCTTTCGCTTTCATTTGCGGCACAAAAATACCTGCCGGCAAATGCACAGGCAGCTTTACCCAAAAATGATAGCTACCGGGAAATATATTATAGTTCAGTCCTTCAAAGAGGGTCGTTATTTTTTCATATAATGCCAGCGCTATCTGCCGCTTTTCATGGATCACCTGCGGCAGCAGATCATACTGTAGCAGGTGCTGCACAAAAGCATGGAATAATGCGGAGCTGCCGCTGGTAGTGATACTGATGATGCTATCCATACCCTGCAGCAATCCTTTGGGATAAATAATATAAGCCAGCCTCACAAAAGGATTAAAGATCTTGGAAAAGCTGCACACATAAACAGTACGCTCCGGCATCAGCTGTAAAAAAGCCGGCGGCGGGGACGGATGCAGGAAACGGTAGGCATCATCCTCTATTAAATACACATCCTTAAAAGAGCGGATCACCCTGGCAATGGCCTCCCTCCTTTGCAACGACATTACACTGCAGGTGGGATTATGCACCGTAGGCTGCACATACACGAGCCTGCTTTTACCGGTTTGCAGGTATTGTTCCAGCGCATCCGGCAGCATACCTTCCTCATCACAGGTTATGGTTTGAAACTGGTAGCCCAGCGCCTGCCCGCTCAGTTTAAAATTGTTGTAGGTAAATTCTTCAATAGCTACCGTTTGCTCCGTATGGCGGAAAAAAGCAAGCATGCAATAACCGGCACTGTTTCCACTGGCAGTGGTGGTTACATCCATTTGCTGCTGCAGGGTATCCGGCGGCAGCTGCAGCCACTGGCCCAGGCGTTGTAAACCTGCAGCATTGGGCGTCATAGGGGCCGGTGATAACAATGCAACTTTTTCCTGCTCCGTTAATCCATTTACATATCTTTGAAAAATATCAGCCTCCTGTTTAACCGCAGGGTAGTTCAGTCTAAGATCCAGCATAAACTATTAAATTAACTCAAAAATAAAAGATTCAGCTTATCAGGGTTATTTTTTATAAGAAGTGTTAAATTGACATTTATTTTTTTTACTTTTACTTTACATGGAACCAAACCCATAAAAGTCGCATTACAAGCACTATCAGCCAGGACCATATTTTTTATCAGCCATCAAAAAAATCCCGTATGAGAAGTCCATTCCACCTCATCGCTATTGCACACAGGTATCCTTTTTTGTTGGTACCTGGAACTGATCAAAATACAGGTAAGCATCGCAAAAAGCTTCATAAAAAACCACCATCAGCTGCCTGTTTTACCTAGCAGTTTAAAACACTTTTCAAATATAACAACGTATCACCGGTGTGTTTAACTCCGATGGTATTATTTTCCATTTACCCTTTAAATTAAATCCAGCGTTATGAGATTACTATTACACTTCCTGCACAGGAAGCGGCTGTTGGCGTGCGCACTGGTAGCAGCTATCATCAGCACGTTTCCGGCCTATGCACAACAAGGCAATCCGCAAACCTACCACGGTACGGTTACAGACTCTGCCGGACTGCCCATACCCGGCGCCTCCGTTATACTAAAGAACACTAACCGTGGCGCCATCACCGATCAGAATGGCGTTTTTAACCTGCAGGCCCCGCAGGGCAGCACCATTGTGGTAACTAATGTAGGTTACCAGAACCAGGAGATTATACTGGGCGGCGGCAGCACGCTGCGCATCCGCCTGGCCCAGGCATCCAGCAGCTTAACAGATATTGTGGTAGTAGGTTATGGCACACAAAGAAAGGCCACGGTGAGCGGTGCTGTAAGCTCCGTAAAATCAGAAGACCTTGTACGCACGCCTGCCACCACGGTGTCTGCCGCACTGGTAGGCAGAATGCCCGGCCTTACTGCGCGGGCTCCGGATGCGCGGCCCGGCAGAGGCACCAACATACAGATCAGGAACCTGGGTAACCCACTGTATGTAATAGATGGTGTGCCCTACACCGGCAGTCCCAATACTACCGCATTCGGCTTTACGCAAGGCAGCGGGCAGGATGTGTTTAACAGCCTGGGTATAGAAGATATTGAGAGCATTACCATCCTGAAAGATGCTTCTGCATCCATTTACGGCCTGCGCGCATCCAACGGCGTGGTACTGGTAACCACTAAAAAAGGTAAACGTGCCGGTAAACCCAACATCAATGTTTCCGGTTATTACGGCTTGCAGAACTTTACCCGTTACCCACATCCCGCTAATGCCGGGCAATATGTGCGTGCGCTGGTGGAATCTGAGCAGAACCTGGGCCGCGATCCCTCATTGCTGTATTCCCCGCAGGAGCTGGCCAAATGGGAGGCCGGCACAGAAAAGGGATACAAGAGTTATGACTATTACAAAGAAACCTTACGTCCTAATGTACCGCAGTCTTACCTGAGTGCAAGCGCATCCGGCGGTGGGGAACGTTCTACTTATTATCTATCCGTAAGCCGTATTCAGCAGGATGCCATTGTAAGGGATTTCAGCTTTGAACGCACCAACCTGCAGGCTAACCTGGAAAGCAGCCTGGCCAAGGGTTTGAAGGTAGGCACACAGATCAGCGCACGCCTGGAAAAAACCCATAACGTAGGCGTGCCCGGGCTGGATGATTACTTTAATCCTTTCCTGAGCATTTTCAGCATGTGGCCAACAGAAAGCCCGTATGCCAACGATAATCCCAACTACATTAATCAAACGCATAACGTAAACGTGAACCCCGCCACGTATAAAGATGATGTTACCGGTTACCTGGATGAGTGGTGGCGCGGCATTAACGTAAACCTGAATGCGCAGTATGATTTTAATTTCGGGCTAACGGCAAAAGGCATTTACTCTTACAACTACATGAACGAAGACTTTGATGGGTTTGAATATACCTGGGATGCGTATAAGTATGATGCCAACACAGATACTTATAACACCCAGCCAGGCTTCGGTAACCAGAACCCCTGGCGTGAAAGGCATAAGCGGAACGTGATCTCCCGTTACGGGCAGTTCCAGCTAAGCTATAACAAACAATTTGGCCCGCATGCTATATCAGCCGTGGCGGCCTACGAACGGTCTGATTACGATAACTCTTATTACGTAGTACATACCATTCCTACTAACAACTACATCCCTACGCAGTACTTATCGGAACAGGATTATTTGTCGGATGAATGGACTACGGAGGCCCGTGCCGGTTATATCGGCAGGGTTAACTATAACTATAAGCAAAAGTACCTGCTGGAACTATTGGGCCGGTATGACGGCTCTTACCTGTATGCCAAAGGCCACCGCTGGGGCTTTTTCCCGGGCGTATCCGTGGGCTGGCGTATTTCAGAGGAACCTTTCCTGAAAGATAAGCTGGGCACCTTTTTGAATGATCTGAAGATCAGGGCTTCCTATGGTGAAACAGGCAGTGAGATCGGCTTCCCGAACGGCGATCCTCCCCAACCTTTCAGCTACCTGTCTGGTTACAACTTTAACCAGGGCGGCGCTGTGCTGAATGGCGCCTATGTGATAGGCATCCGTCCGCGCGGGCTGCCTATTACGCAGCTTTCCTGGGTAAAGAACCGCTCCACCAACATTGGTATTGACTTTACCCTGCTGGATAATAAGATCAGCGGCCAGGTAGATGTATTCAAGCGCAAACGCACCGGCCTGCCCGCAGCCCGTTATGATGTGCTGCTGCCCAGCGAAGTAGGTTATACCTTACCCAATGAGAACCTGAATGCAGATGCTACCCGTGGTATAGAAGGTATGGTTACCTACAGCGGCCAAACCGGGCAGGTAAATTATTCCATTGGAGTAAATGCCACGTACGCGCGGCTGAAAAGTGTAAGCACCTATAAACCCCGTTTTGGCAATGAATGGGAGAAATACCGCAACTCTGTAGAAGACCGCTGGTCTAACATTACCTGGGGATACCATGTAACCGGACGTTTTGAATCACAGGATGAGATTGATAACTATGACATTAATAACGACGGACAGGGCAACCGTACAGAGCTGCCCGGTGATTTTAAGTATGAAGATGTGAATGGCGATAAGATCATTAACAATATGGACCAGCGGCCCATTGGTTATGCACAGGGTGCGCAGCCATATGTAAGCTTTGGTATTAATGGCAGTGTCGGGTACAAAGGTTTTACCCTGCGTTTTGATTTTGCAGGCGCCACTATGCAGTCTTACCTGCGCGACTGGGAGCTGCGTTATCCTTTCCAGAACAATGGTTCCTCACCGGCCTATATGTTCACCGACCGCTGGCACCGTGAAGATCCGTATGATCCCAACAGCAAATGGATTGCCGGTACCTACCCTGCCATCCGGAAAGATAATACCACGCACGTGAATTACCAGACCAATGATTTCTGGATCACCAATGTGCGGTATATCCGGCTCAGGAACCTGGAGCTGGGTTACAACTTTCCTAAATCCTGGCTGAGCAAGATTGGAGTGAATGCCTTCCGGGTGTATGTGAACGGCACTAACCTGTTCTCCCTGGACAATGTAAAGAAATATGAAATTGATCCGGAGATCAGCTCCAGTAACGGGCTCGTATATCCGCAGCAACGGCTGTACAACTTTGGTTTTAATCTTTCCCTTTAATGATGATAATTATGCAAAAGACATATAAATACATACTCCTGGGCCTTTGCCTGCTAACTGCCGGCGCGTGCAAAAAAGACTGGCTGGAGCGGCAGCCCCGCACCATATTGCTGGAAGAGCAGGTATGGAATGATCCCAAACAGATCGTAGCACTGCTGGCTAATTTTTACGACCGCCTGCCGGTACAAACCGGCCTGCAGGATATTAATAATAACGGCGACCTGGACGGCCGCATAGCCCAGTGGCGCGATATGGCCAATTTTGACGACGCTATGTGGTCCGGCCAGTCCAATGAAGACGGGCGTAATAATATTCCCGCTTATGGCTTTGACAGCTGGCGTTTATGGAACTTTTCTTATATCCGCGATATTAACCTGGCGCTGGAAAACATAGCACAGTATGGTGAGCGCTTAACAGAAGATCAGAAAAAACAGTTCACCGCTGAGCTGCGTTTCCTGCGGGCCTACGATTATTTTGAGCTGGTAAAAAGAATGGGCGGCGTGCCCCTGGTTACTAAACAGCTGCTTTATGATTACAGCGGCAATGCCACTCCCCTGCAGGTACCACGCGCCAAGGAGGAAGCTGTGTATGATTTTATAGCCAGTGAAGTAGATGCTATTAAAGACGACATTGGCAACGACGGTAATGTGTCCCGCGCCAACAAGTACACTGCCCTGGCGCTGAAAAGCCGGGCCATGCTGTATGCCGCCTCTATTGCCAAATACAATAACCTGATGCCTGCGCCCATTAATACCCCCGGCGGAGAAGTAGGTATCCCGGCATCCAGGGCCACGGAATTTTATACCAAATCACTGGAAGCATCCAGGGAGATCATTAACAGCGGGGTATATACGCTGTACAAGGTGAACCCGAACACGGGCGAGAACTTTTACGAAGCCATTACCAAAAAATCCGGCAATAAAGAAGCCATTTTTGTAAAGGATTTCCTGACGCCTCAAAAACGGCACTGGTTCTCTTATGACAATATTGTACGCGGTATCCGTGAGGATAACCTGGGCTCCTCTTCCGTAACGCCTTCCCTGAACCTGGTGGAAAGCTATGAGTACCTGGATGGTACGGCCGGTGCGTTAAAAACCCGCACTGCCGATAACAGCGATTATATTTATTATACCAATATTGGGGATATATTTGCCAACAAGGATGCACGTTTATACGGCACCGTTATATACCCCGGTACTACCTTCAAGGGTTTGCCGGTAGGTATACAGGCAGGTGTAATGGCCTGGAATGCCACCCGTAATGCATATGATGTAGTAGAAGGCAATGACCTGAACACCACCTATACGGATGGCAAAACGCTCACCGGCAGCTCTGGCCCGCACCGTTCCATACAGGAAGTATCCAACACTGGTTTTTACCTGCGCAAATATATTGATGCAGGCGCGCGCACCAGCACCCGCGGTATACAGAGCGATATCTGGTGGATCTGGTTCCGGTTAGGGGAGGTGTACCTGAATGCAGGAGAAGCCGCCTTTGAGCTGGGATTAACCGGCGAAGCGCTCACCTACATTAACGCCATCCGCGAAAGGGCCGGTTTTGGCGCCAACAGCCTTAGCACGCTAACCCTGGCCCGCATACAGAACGAGCGCCGGGTAGAGCTGGCCTTTGAAGACCACCGCCTGTGGGACCTGAAACGCTGGCGTATTGCAGATAAGCTTTGGAATGGCAGTGTGAGTAACCCGAATGCCATGGTGTATGCGCTGTATCCTTACCGTGTAGTACGCGCCGGGGATGCAGCCCGCAACGGCAAGTATGTATTTGTGAAAATGATCGCACCGCGGT
This sequence comes from Chitinophaga sp. GbtcB8, assembly GCF_019091455.1. Taxonomy (GTDB): domain Bacteria; phylum Bacteroidota; class Bacteroidia; order Chitinophagales; family Chitinophagaceae; genus Chitinophaga. Next base: position 27,638 of record NZ_JAGXJN010000010.1, on the reverse strand, counting down.
TCAGGGCGCCAAGATTTTTCCAGCTGGGTAATTATTACTCCTCCATAGACCAGGCAGTAATCAATAATAATCCAACAATTGTTAAAAATCCCTTTCAATAACTCAATATTATGCAACGTATCATCATCTCATTCCTGGCGATCGCATTCATAGCGGCAGCAGGATGTAAAAAAGATAACTACGAGGAGCCCAAGGCTACTCTAACAGGCCAGGTTGTGTACGATAAACAGCCGGTGGGCTTACGCTCTAACGGCGTACAGCTGGAGCTGTGGCAGCACGGTTCTGCCCTGTTCACCAAAATACCCGTGTATATAGCGCAGGATGGCACTTTTTCCGCATCCCTGTTTAACGGCAGCTATAAGCTGGTGCTGTTACGTGGTAACGGCCCCTGGGTAAATAATTCCGATTCGCTGGATGTAACGGTAAATGGCAATACCACAGTAGAGGTACCGGTAGAGCCTTTTTTCATTATTAAAACCGCTAACATAGGCCGGAGCGGCAGCGATATAACAGCAACGGTTACACTACAGCAAATAAATAACAGCCTGCCGCTTGATGCCGTATCCATTTATCTGGGCTCCACTACGGTAGTAGACCAGGTGAACAGTGTGGCCGGTACTACGGTAGCTGCCGCAGACATTCCCAACATTACACAGCCGGTTAATTTAACGGTGGCTATCCCGCCCTCCCTTATTGCCAAGGGATATGTGTATGCACGGGTAGGTGTTAAAACCGCCGGTATAGCGGAATTACTGTACACCATGCCTCAAAAAATTGAGCTGAAATAATAATAACACCTGCCAACGGAAGCTGGCAGTTTTCGCCGTCCGGTTTGTATTAATTATCTTTATTGCAACCCGGACGGCGCCCCTAAAGGGGTGGTCATAACCTCCGGAAATTTCATAAAATGGACGAAGCAGCATTACAGGGCATTGCCCGCCAATTGAGCCACCCGCAAGGGGAAGATGGGCTTAAAATAGCCGCCAATATGAAAGTTGGCAATGGAGGCATGATCCAGCGCACCATTGACCTGCTGGCCTGTGAGGACCATAATACCGTGCTGGAAATTGGCCCGGCAGATGGTGGTTATGTGCCTTACCTGCTTTCCCGCGCGCCACATTTAAAGTATTATGGCATTGATATTTCTGAGACCATGTTAGCGCAGGCCAGGCAGCAGCACGCAGCGCTCATCACCCAGGGCATGGCTTCATTTACATTAGGAAATGGGCGGGAGCTGCCTTATGATGATGATCTCTTTGATAAAGTATACACGGTTAATACCCTGTACTTCTGGGAAGATCCACTGCTGATGTTAGCTGCAATTAAACGGGTATTAAAACCCGGCGGCCGGCTGGCCATTGGCATACGCAGCAAAAGCCTTATGGAAAAACTACCCTTCACACAATACGGCTTTGAATTGTATGATACCGCCAAAGCCACCACCCTGCTGCAAAAAGCCGGTTTTACTATTCAGCAGGTAGTGGAAGAAAAGGAAGAAGTGGTGAAGATCATGGAAAAAGAATTTCAAATGGACAGGATTATACTTGTGGCCAGCAAATAAACAATTACTTTTTAAGGAGCTTATTCTTCAGTATTTTCTCCAGCACCGCATCCTTCATACTGCGGGATACCGGTACCTGGTGTTTGCCCAGCTCAATCAGGTTCCCTTCAATACTGGTAATTTTAGCGGCATTGATCACAAACGATTTATGTGTTTGAATAAAACCGGGATCCGTAATACATTCCAGCACAGACTTTAACGTGGTATGCGTAATATAGCGGGTTTGCGCCGTGTAAATGTTTATATAATTTTCCATTGCCTCTATATACACAATATCGTTAATGGAGATCTTCACCAGCTTATCATCTGTTTTAATAAACAAATGGTCGGACGCTGCGGGCGCTGAGGTTTGGCGGAACAGATCGTATACACGGTTCACCGACTTCAGAAAGCGTTCAAAGGAAATAGGTTTCAGTAAATAATCCACTGCTTCCAGCTCAAAACCTTTTATAGCATACTGCTCATAGGCCGTAGTAAAGATCACCTTAGGCGGGTTATTAATACTCTGCAGCAGCTCCAGTCCATTGATGTAAGGCATTTCTATATCCAGGAACAGCAGGTCCACCGGCTGCTCACGCAGCAGGCTGTTTAATGATACGGCATCTTCACAAACCCCTACCAGCTCCAGGAAATCCACTTTCTCCACATACCCTTTAATGCCTTTGCGGGCCATTGGCTCATCATCTGTAATTACACATTTGATCCTGATCATAATCCTATATTTAAATTAGCCGTAAAACTTTGCCCGTTATCCTTAATGGCCAGCGTATACCGGTTGGGATATAGCAGGGCCAGGCGCCGTTGCAGGTTATCCAGCCCAATACCACTCCTGCCCTTTCTCTCCGGAATGATCTCCGGCTTTGCATTGCTTACCTCAAAGTGCAGCTCTCCGTTATTTAACCTGGCAGAAATATTGATCCAGTATTCACCGCCGGCGTATTTAAAAGCATTTTCCACCAGGGGTAACAATAACAAGGGGTACACCTGCTGCCCGTCCAGCGCTTCATCAAACTGCACCTGCAGGTTAAGATGGTCATTCATCCGGCTTTTTTGCAGGTGAATATACGATTGCAGGTACTGTAGTTCCTGCCGGATGGAAACCTGCTGATGCTGGTCATACAGCTGGTAACGCAGCAGCTCCGACAGCTCTTCAATAGTTTGTTTGGCCCGGCTCACATCCTCATCCATCTGGAAATATACCGTATTCAATGCATTGAACAAAAAGTGCGGATGGTACTGCGCTTTCAGAAAACGCAATTCTGTTTGCAGCTGGTCGTTACTGATCTTTTCTATCTGCAGCTGCTGCTCATAACTTTTTCTCATAGAAGCATTTCCTCTTATAAAAGCGTAATAGAATAATAAGTACAGCAGTGGTATCAGGTAAATGAGCACAGCATCGTACCAGGTAAGCCCGTCATCTGTAAGGGCTGCCATGGGCATTATGAATACAGTGCTTACCAGCTCCACATACAAACCTACCACAGCAAACTCCTTCAGTAACCCCCGGTTACGCACCGGCGCCTTAAAATATCGCTGGTTCCTTTCCAGTAATTTATGAATACCCCATATGTTAATGTAGCTGATAAGTGTTACCACTGCTAATTCAATGGCATTAACAGCCCAGGGCCTTAGCCAGAAACGGGTACCGGTGATCACATCATTTACCAGGCGGATGGTCATATAAATGAGCAACCCGTAAAAAACCGGAAATATCAAACGCCACCATTTATACTGCATAGTCATGAAGTTAAGCAAAGATCAGTAAACTTTTTAGGATACAACCAGCTCCGGTACTACCTGTAAGGACGGCTGCGGTACCGGCTTTTCACTTACCGGGGCCTGTACCTTTTTCTCAAGAGGCCTCATTCCGAACAGGTAACGGGTAAGGGCAAACGGTTTTATAAATACATGGTAAATACCCATGCTTATGCATAAAGCGGTTATTACAATAAAGCCGTACTTCATGCCAATGGTATCATTGGTTTTTACCACGTACCAGGCAATGATCACGATCACTGTCTGGTGCAGGACGTAAAAGGGATAGATGGCCTGGTTAATATAATCCATCACCTTTACTTTCCGGTTCAGGTATTTTTTACCATACCCTATCAGCGCAAATACCCAGAACCATGAGTTCAGCGGCTGCCTTGCCAGGTATGGATACAGATACCAATGCTGATCCCAGTCCGGGACCCAGGTGCTCAGCCCTACATTATTCCAGCGCAGGTAATTAATGAACCCCAGCATAACCAGGGCCATGCCCAGCGAAAAGCGGCGGTTACGTTCCAGGCTGTCCATCAGGGCAGGTTGCAGCATGCAAATAAAACCTGCTACCAGGAAAAGCATCCAGTACACAAAAAAGCAGTAGTCGTGCACCAGGTCACCGGTCATGGGATATTTCAGCACGGTTAATGAAAACCATATGGCGGAAGGAAGCATTAACAGATATACATTTTTGCCACGGGCAAAAAATTTCAATTTTTCAACAAAACCTTTGGCCTTAGGGGAAACAGCCCATCCGAAAAAAGGCGTCAGCAACAGGTCAAATACCAGCAGGTATGCAATAAACCACAGGTGATGCCAGCTGGTATTACCATGCGGGTAAGGGCGCATCTCAAAAATGGAAGGGTAAAAATGCCAGAAATTCCCTTTAAAACCCTGGTTTAACCGCTCCATATAGATCTGGGGCGGCACAATCAGCAGCATACCTACCAGCAGGGGAATGAACAGGCGCTGGAAACGCAGCCACATAAAACCGCGGGCGCTTTTTTTGCTGACCATAAACCAGGAAACCGTTCCGGAAATAAAGAACAGCAGGTGCATACGGAAACGGCTAAGCCAAAAGGCAAACTCCGTCAGCACATTGCTTTGGGTGGCATTGTTCACGTGCCAGGGATCATCTACCATAAACGGGCGGGCGGAATGGAATAACAGCACGCCAAAGATCGCTGCAATGCGCAGCCAGTCAAGGTAAGTTTGTCTATTTGTAGGTTGCATCTTTTTTTTTACAAACCTAACAAGTGTAAAAGCGGTACAGGCCTCTGTTTTGACCACCTGCAATTTTAGGGTGACAACCCGCACACTGCTGCCCTGCCGCAGTAGACAACCTGCCCTTTATGCGAATTAAAAAAGTTAGTATATTGATTATGATAAATCCTATTTCTGCACTCAAATCCATTAAAAGATGAAGAAAACCTGTATTTTCCTGGGCTTTGCCCTGGTAGCCGTATGTAGCTGGGTACCTGGAAACTCCACCCCCTGTGAGGTAAGTCCCACTTTTTTGAACGGGAAATGTAAAGCCGAGTACATTGAAGGACACGCGTATTATTACTGTGGTTCTCCAATAGCAACAGAAAAACCCAATTGTACGGCTTATGTACAATAGGAGAAATTATCAGTGGGCTACCGTAATGGTAGCCCTGCTGTTTTGTATGACCACTGCCTGTAAAGAAACCGGAACACCGGTTGTTCAATCCTGCACCACTGTTACAGACAGCCTTATTCCCCTGAAGATCAATATTGGAAAGCCATTAAACCTGTACCTGGACAGTATGCTGGTAATAGGCGTACAAACACCGGTGCAATACCTGGAAAAGGAAAATGCCCTGCTGATACTGGACACCTATGGCAAACGGCTGCTGCAATACCCGCTAACAGCTGCTGATACCGTAGCAAAACCCAGCCGGGCGCAGGCGCTGCACCTGAATGACAAAGTGATGTACATGCATTACCTGAACCGCGATAGCCTGCTGTTATACACCTATGGTCTGTTCCGCCTGTCTTATTATAACCTGGATACGGACACTGTATATAAAACACTGTCTTTTTACGATAGAAAAGTAAAAACCAATTTTGCCTTTAACCCGGCTCCCCCCAATGCCAGTAATGCTGCACCTATTATTTTTAAGGGCAATAACATTATTGGTACCGGTTATTTAATGGGCGAGCATGACAGCGAAGTAGCGGCAGGGCGCACGCTCTTCTCCATCCTTCACTTACCTGATGGCAGCCTGCAGCACAAAATACCTTACTCCGCTATTTATAAAACCGGTAACTGGGGCGGCTCCCACATGCGCACAACGTATGCGGCGTATAACCCACAGCAGGGAACATTATTGCTTAGCCTTCCGGCAGATCATAACCTGCAGGTGATTGACAGCGCATGGAACATAACTACCGTATATGCAGGCAGCCGGCAAAAGTTCTGCATAAGCTCCATGCCCATACGCAAAAACAGCCCGCAGCTGCAGGACCCGGATAATGCCCTGCGTTATTTTACAAACACAGCTGCTTACCGGGATATTATTTATGATGCTTACAACCAGCGTTATTACCGGGTATTACAAACCCCGCCTGCCGCCGCTGAGCTAAATACACAGCAGCTGGGGGAAAAACATGCCACACTGATCGCTTTTGACAATACCTTTCATTACCTGGGCGAAGGCCCCTTACCCAAAGGGCTTGCGCTGGATAATTTTTTTGTAACGGAACAAGGCCTGTATTTTCTGAATGTAGCTAATCATGACCAAAACATTGGGCAATATGTACACATCAACCCGGAACTATAAGATCTTCCTATATACATTACTGTTAGGCTTTACAGCTTGCTCCGCAGCACCTGACCAGCTGCTGCAGGCCTTACATGCAGTGGATGCAAAACCACTGCCGGCCGGGCATTACGTGGTAATACCCAACCAGGGCTGTGAAGGCTGTATCAGCACCGCAGAAGATTTTGTAAAAAGGAATTATAGCCGGTTCCCACAGGCGAAGTACATTTTTACACGGGTACAATCCATTAAGTTATTACGGATAAAACTGGGTAATGAAGTAATGAATAACAGCCGGGTATTAATAGACAGCAACAATGTTATCCATTACCCGGAGCAGGGAAAGGACATTTATCCAATGATCATTACCATTAAAGGAAATACAATAAAAGGGATCACCTATCAAAGCCCGGCGTCAGACGGGTTAGCTGAGCTGCTGCGGGAACAATGATCAGGGCTGGTACGGTCCGCCAGGTTCACCCCATCCCCATTTAGGCATAGGCTCACCTTCTTTAACAGGATTTTCAGTAGTAGTGGAGTTCATTACGGCAATACGGCTGCCCCATTCCAGGTAACCTACCAGCGCAGCGCGGAACTCCGGATCACTGGCCAGGCCTATCTCATCCGCAGTTTCCAGCAAAAGGGCTATCCATCTTTTGCGTTTGGTATCATCCAGCATCCTGCCTACATGATGGGCCACCATAGATGCATGGCTGCCGTTATCCTGTTCTGAATATAATTTAGGACCGCCAAAAACTTCAGCAATAAAATGCGCAACATGTTTGCTGTGGTCGCCGCTCATATCTTTAAACACCGGGTACAACAAGGGATCTTTAAGCACCTTATCATAGAATACCTCCGTTAGCTTTTCCAGCGCTGCCTGTCCGCCGGCCCATTCATATAAAGTAGGAATTATTTTTTCCTGTGCCATAATACCGGTATGGATTATGGGCGAATATATGGAGACTTTTCTTCACAATGTAGCCTGGTATACTCAATCTTTACAAGTGCAGGTACACCTTACCATTATCTTCGGTTAGCCGGTATATCACAATGCCCTGTTTCGCAGGCCCGGCTTTTTGCTGGCCGGTATTTACATCAAACTGGGAGCCGTGCCAGGGACATTGTACCGTACCACAGATCATAGCGCCGCCTGCCAGTGAGCCGCCTTTATGGGTGCAGGCATCGTCAAAAGCTACATAACCGGCTTCTGTTTTGCCGATCACAATACGTTTACCCTGCACATGCACCAGCTTCATCTGGTCGGTCTTCAGCTCATCACTGTTAGCTACCTGTATGGGTTGATGGTCACCGGAGAAACGTTCTTCTTTCCATTTGCCACCGCCCGCATAACGGGTAAAAACGCCTATCTGGTTGCGGTACACCAGCGTACCGCCCATCCAGCCGGCAAAGCCCAGGAGCACGATCCCCGCCATTTCCAGCAGCAGGATACCAAAGGCCGGTATGTAAGGGTTACGCTTCAGCAGCCAGGCTGCAAAGAACAGCACCAGGTTCAGTACGTTCAGCACCCCATGCCGGGCAGCCCGTTTTTTACCGGAGCTTTTAGGGGGCACTGTAAATACATAATCAATAATACCCGGCACCGCAGCCAGCAATGCCGTGGTAATGCCCGCTATTTGCATACACGATGCTACAAAGGCAAAATCATAACGGTCGTTCATTAACGCCATTATATCAAATAAGAGCGTGCCTATAAAAAAGGCAATGGGAAAAGTAACCAGTATAGGATGAAGCGGATGCCCCTTAATATGCGCAGTACTTTTCATGGTGGTAAGATTTTGTTTTGGTATATAAAGCCTCTATCAAAAAGTTTACCTGTTTATGGATGGTAAACCGGCTTGCATAACTTACATTTATAATATTTTCACTATATCCCCTATAAAATTCAAGCGCATGTTACTCTTTGCCAAGATCCTCATAGGCCTGGTAGCCCTGGAACACCTGTATATACTTTGGCTGGAAATGTTTGCCTGGACCACGGCGGGCAAAAAAACCTTCCGCTCTTTACCGGCTCACCTGTTTGAAGAAACCAAAACACTGGCTGCCAACCAGGGCCTGTATAATGGCTTCCTGGCCGCCGGCCTGATCTGGTCCTTGTTTATTTCAGATGTAAGCTGGAGCCGGAATGTGGCCTGCTTTTTCCTGGGCTGTGTGATAGTAGCCGGTATTTATGGCGGGCTTACCGCTTCCAGGTCCATTTTCATAAAACAGGGTTTACCGGCTGTTATTGCATTGATCGTATTATTACTGGCCTGATAAATTCATTACTTTGCGGCCTGTTTGAATAGTACAACCTGCATGGCAAATAACAGTAAAACACTGGTGATACTTATACCAGGCTTTCCGGAAAATGAAGCAGATACTACCTGCTTACCACCGCTGCAGCTACTGGTAAGGTCCCTGAATAAGGAGTTCCCTGAACTAAAGGTGGTGGTGGTAGCATTTCATTATCCCTTCTTTACACATACCTATCAGTGGCATGGCAATACCATCATCAGCATAGGTGGCAAGTACCGTAACAAAGTTCATCTCTTACACTCCTGGTGGAAAATATGGCGGCAGCTAAAAAAGCTCCGGCAGCAGCATGATGTGGCAGGCCTTTTCAGCTGCTGGTGCGGCCCCTGTGCGCTGGTAGGCCATTATTTTGGGAAGCGCTATAACATAAAACATCATACCTGGATACTGGGGCAGGATGCAAAAAAAACGAATAACACGGTACGTTATATACGGCCGGCGCCGCAAGAGCTGATAGCTATATCCGATTTTTTAGTACAGGAGTTCAACCGCAATCACCACATTGTGCCGCAGCATGTAATACCTATTGGTGTGAATACCGCCGACTTCCCTCCTGCTACTGCGCCGGTAGATATTGATGTACTGGGTGTTGGCAACCTGATACCCTTAAAACAATACGAGATCTTTATTGAAGTTATTCATGCCGTAAAACAACATTTCCCCAACATTAAAACCGGCATATGTGGCAAGGGAACAGAAGTGCATCACTTACAGGCGCTGATTGCCAAATGGGGCTTACAGGAGAATGTACAGCTATACGGTGAGCAGCTGCACCGCGAAGTATTACGGCTTATGCAACGCAGCCGCATTTTACTGCACCCCTCCGCTTACGAAGGTTTTGGTATGGTAATGCTGGAAGCATTGTATGCAGGCGCACAGGTGGTAAGCTTTGTACAACCTATGCAGGCTGCTATTCCCAACTGGTACATTGTAAAAGATAAAGGGGCGATGGTGGAACAGGTGCTTACCTTGCTGCGCCAGCCGCCGGCACAACGGCAGGCCGTATTACCTTATGAGATGAACGGCAGCGCCAGGGCCATTATGCAGCTCTTCGGCTATAATGAGGTAATGACCTCCTGAATTTTTTTAGCAATAGCCTCAAAGGAAAGCTGTGACTGGAATTGCGCTAATACTTTACTGCGCTCCGCAGCTACATCCAGCGTGGTAACCTGCAAAAGGGCCTGCAGCAGCGCGGCCTCATTCCCCGGGGCGTATAATACGCCACAGTGCCCGTTATTAGTGAGCAACTGAAAAGAAAGGATATCTGTAAGCACGGGGATACATCCGCAGGACATAGCCTCACACACCGCTATACCACTTCCCTCATAATGTGATCCGGAAATAATAAAAGGCACGCTGTTAAACCAATACAGCAGGTCGTCATGCGGCACCTTCCCTACTAAAACAATTTTGTCTTTATAAGTTGCCTCACTTTGCAAAAGGCTTTCAATTTCCGGCAGCAATTCCGGGGTATGATAGATCATATACAAGCGGGCCTCCGGATACTGCCGGGTAAATTGCAGGAAGGCACGCACCACTGTCAGCGGATCTTTATTATCATTTAACCGCCCTACCCACAGGAAAGCTGCTGCGCCCTGCACGCCTGTTTTTGCCCTTGCCAGGGACTGCGCTACCGGGTAAAAAACAGAAGAGCCTTCCATAACCCCATGAATTTTACCGGTGCTGCGGATATGCGCCTTTTTCATCCAATCCAAACCCATAGCCTGTGAGGTGAACAGGTAGGCATCAATACAGGAAGCAGCCAGCTGCTGCAGGTAACGCTTGGGCCACCGCGACGGCCTTTCTGCATGGTGCTGGGCAATGATCTTTACCCGCCGGCCTAATTGCAGGCGCAGCTGAATTACCTGCAAGGGAAAATGTAAACCGTGCACAAATACTACATCCGGCTGCAGGGCTTTGATATAGCGGTGCTGCTGCCAGGGAAAAAGAAGGGTTCTTTTCCCAAAATCCATAAACTGGTAGTCTACCCCGTTTTGCTGGTAACGGCCTTCATAGTCAATCTGTTCAATAGAAATGACCTCATTTTCCCGGCTTAAGGCTTCGGGTATGCCGGTATAAAAATTAGTGCGCTGCAGCCATTCCCCCGGATTTTTAAAACCGGAAGAACAAACATAACTTGCAAATACGATCCTCATAAAAAGCCGCCCGGTGGTAAGTTAAAAAGATGGGGCAATGATAGGCTAAATTCCGAAGACAAATTTTTTCATACCAGGCAACCTTTTAGGGCGGTATTGCGTACTGTAACTAACTTATGTCATTAAAATAAGTTACGGATAAGCAAAAACTATCATCAACCCAGTACATATACATGAGACGCGTTGTAAAATACCTGGTCACCCGCTTTTATAAGCCTTTACTGGTCCGGTACCTCTCTAAAACAAGGAAGTATACCTTTAAAGGGGTACAGCTTTTAATTCCGCCGGAGGTATTTCACCCGGCCTTCTTTTTCAGCACCAAGTATTTACTGCGTTACATCAGCGGCCTGCCCCTGCAGCAAAGCTCTTTCCTGGAGCTGGGCGCCGGCAGCGGCCTTATTTCCATCTTTGTGGCCGGCAAAGGGTCTAATGTATTGGCCACGGATATTAATCCTGTTGCTGTTGAATACCTGGAAAAGAACGGGCGCGCCAATCATGTGAAAATGGAAGTGATCCACTCCGACCTGTTTGAGCAGATTCCTTCCCGTACCTTTGATATTATTGCCATTAACCCGCCTTATTATAAAAAGCAGCCACAAACCTTTGCGGAACATGCCTGGTACTGCGGGGAAAATGGGGAGTATTTTGACCGCCTGTTCCATTCCCTGCCGGATTATATGCATGGTCAATCCACCGTGTTAATGACGCTGAGCGATGGCTGTGATGAGACTATGATCCGTAACCTGGCCATTAAGAATGGCTGCCGGTTAAACCGTGTGCACTCCATGCAGAACCTGATGGAGGAGATCTACATTTTTAAGATTGAGCGCAATTAAACAATGACTGCATGAGCCGTATACTTTTTTCCCACTCGTACTTTATGCGTTTTGATCCTAAACAATGGTCAATGGGGCAGCCGTATGCACCCCTGGGTACCATGCATGCAGCGGCATTAATGCGGGAAAAAGGGTATGAAGTATCCCTGTTTGATACCATGTTCGTAAGCAACCCGGATGAAGTATTGCCCAGGATAGTAGCCCACCAGCCTGACTATTTTGTGATCTATGACGATGGGTTCAACTACCTCACCAAAGTGTGCCTTACCAACATGCGGGAAGCCGCTTTCCGCATGGCCAAACTGGCAAAGGAAAGAGGTTGTACGGTTATTGTTTCCAGCTCCGACTCCACAGACCATTATGAGCAATACCTGGATGAAGGCGCTGATTTCATCCTGATAGGTGAAGCAGAAATGACCCTGCTGGAGCTTGTAACAGCTATTGATAATAATGCAACAGATGTTTCCGGTATTATGGGCCTGGCCTACAAACAAAACGGCCATGTGGTTAAAACGCACGGCCGCAGCGTAATGCGTGACCTGGATGCCCTGCCCATGCCGGCCTGGGTCCTGGTGGATATGGAGCCTTACCGCCACTCATGGCAAAAACATGCGGGTTACTTTTCCATAAACATGGGCACTACCCGCGGCTGCCCTTTTAAATGTAACTGGTGCGCAAAGCCCATATATGGCAACCGTTACAACTCCCGCTCCCCACAGCATGTAGTGAATGAAATAAAATACCTGCTTAAGCAATTCAACTTTGACCACATCTGGTTCTGTGATGATATTTTTGGCCTGAAACCGGGTTGGGTTAATGAGTTTGCAGACCTCGTAGAAAAAGAGCAGCTCTCTTTCAGGTTCAAGATCCAATCCCGCGCCGACCTGCTGGTGCAGGATAATTATGTAAAAGCGCTGGCCCGCGCCGGGTGCGAAAACATCTGGATGGGCGCTGAAAGCGGCTCCCAGAAGATATTGGATGCTATGGACAAAGGCACTACCATTGAGCAGATCCATAAAGCCACCCATTTATTAAAGGAGCACGGTATTAAACCTTCCTTTTTTATACAATTCGGTTACCTGGGCGAAACCAAGGAGGATATTAATAAGACCATTGACATGATCAATGAGCTGCTGCCTTCCAGCATAGGCATTTCCGTATCCTATCCATTACCGGGTACTGTATTTTACGATAAAGTAAAAGCAGACCTGAAAGAAAAAACCAACTGGACAGACTCTGATGAACTGGCGCTGATGTTTGAGAACACTTATCAGCCTGCCTATTACAAACAATTGTATAGGTATACGCATAAAAGCTATCTTAAACACCTGGCTTTTGCCAACATCAAACATCTGTTCACCCACCCGGGTAAGGCTACTAAAAAAACTTTACGGAAAGCTCTTTCAGCGGCCTATTATATACCGGCGGCCTTTATTGCCAAACGCAAGCTGCATACCCTGGAAAAACCTTCTTCTTCAAAAAAATAATTACCTGGCATGGTACAGGGCGAGCAACATACAATGGATGAGCAACAGGCAGCAGCTGCCTTTAGCAAGCAGTCGGCTATATTTGACGCCATTTATACTCCTAATAAGATCATCCAATATAAACGGGCACGTGTACGTGCGCAGGTGGAGCGTTTCCTCGCGCCGGGCAGCCACATCCTGGAACTAAATGCAGGCACCGGGGAAGATACAGTGTACTTTGCAGCAGCCGGCCACCATGTGCATGCCACTGACCTGGCCGAAGGCATGCTGGAAAAACTGGCAGCAAAAGTAAAGGCGCACCAGTTAAATGATCAGGTATCTGTTGAAAAATGTTCCTTCAACGCCTTGCCGGCCTTACAGCATAAAGGCCCTTATGATCTTATATTCTCCAACTTTGCCGGGTTAAATTGTACCGGGCAGCTGGATCAGGTGCTGCATTCCTTGGGGCCTTTACTGAAACCCAAAGGGCAGATAACCCTGGTTATACTGCCACCCTTTTGCCTGTGGGAAACCCTACTGGCGCTGCGCGGCCATTTCAAAACAGCTTTCAGAAGATTTAACAGTAAGAATGGCGTAACCGCTTATGTAGAAGGCGTACCCTTCACCTGCTGGTATTACAAACCTTCCTTTATTACCAGCACGCTGAAGGAGGATTACGAAGTACTGAGTATAGAAGGTTTGTGCAGTATTGTGCCGCCTTCTTACCTGGAACGCTTCCCGGATAAGCTGCCCCGGCTTTACCGCTTTTTAATGAGGCTGGAGAACCGGTTCAAAAGCCGGTGGCCCTGGAAGTATATAGGGGATTATTACATTATTACATTGAGGAAGAAGTAGGCTGATCAGTCCATTACTAACGTATACTTTGCCTTGATGGTGTTTACATTTTCCTGGTAACGGGAAAGGATCTTTTGCTGGAAGTGATGGGCTACCGGTTTACAGAGATGTTTCTTTGCTACTACGGCGCCTTTGGGAATACCAGTGGGTGTTAACCGGTTCAGCTTTAATTGTTCCTGCCAGTGACTGCTAAAACGTTCCATTAGCCAGGTATCCAGGCCGTTACCCAGCTTGTTATTTAACATCCACTCAATACCTTGTTTAACGATCCCCTTAGATAGCTCTTTTGCAGGCGTTCTGAAGCTGCTGTTTGGCAAATACTTATATACCCACCTGTTGGACGAAAAGAAACGTTCAAAACTACGTTTACCGCGGGCCGGCAATAATGTAACCACCTCAATTGCCGTAAAGATATTTTCCTCCTCTACTAACAATGCGTCCTCATCTACATAATAATTCAAACAGCATAAGCGCTGGAAAAACAGTACAGTAGTCACTTTTGCAAATAATAATAAGAAGGTCCTGGCGATCCACAACCGGTTAGCGGCTGTAATGATAAAAAAATCCAGGTCAGATCCTTTATAGGCAAAGTTCTTGGACAAAGACCCTGAAATACCTACTCCCCGCACATACGGGAACCATGACAATACCCGCGCTACCCGCATGGCTTTTTTCAATTGTTTCACAGCCATCTGGTTGCCCTGCTTTCTCCGGTCAACTAATTGCGGATCGTTCTTACAGCTATAATAATGGCCATGTTGCCACAGTAATTGCTTATCCAGTAAGGATTCCAGGGCTGCTGGCAAATCATCTCCATGAACCGGCTGGTCCAGGAAATGGCGGATCTCTTCCAGTGTAACCGGGTAGTTAAACAGGTCAAAATAAGCCACCACCTTAAGTATGCTCTCTCGAAGTTGTGCCATATATAGGAAACGGTTGTAAAGAATACGAAAGGTGGAGCTTGGGGGTTGCCTCAAAGGTTACTGATCATATAGGTCACCGGATCTGCCCCGGGGCTTACAACGGTATACGGGCATTTACGGAAGATTTATTGTACAGGTAAAGGCGGATGTTCCGGAGAAGGGATCAAACTTGTTCAGCAACACACCATATTTGCCGGCAGGCAGTGATGAAAAGGACATTTGCGCCCCGGAGCCCAATGCCTGCGCACCGTAAAGCACCACGCCGGTGGTGAAACTGTACAGCCCAACATAAATAGTAAAGTTGAAATTGTTACGGATAGTTATCGTCCTGTTGGGCGATGTAGTGCTCGTTACCGTAACATTGTTGGAAAGGCTGGTATGCTAACTAATTATACGCGACACGAAATTTAAGTATATTCGGCCTCACCTTCCAATTGAAGAAAATATTTAAGTAATAAGTTAGATGTTTTTCTAAAGTTAGAATTTACCTATGCTTACATTGAAAAATTTTGAGATCCAGCTAAACGAAACCATTTTAAAGCGGGGAAAACAGTACTATGAAGATGGCGCTGTTACTGATTTGGAAGAAACAGGCAAGAATATCTGGCAGGCAAAAGTAATGGGCTCCGCAACATACACCGTAGAAATAAAATTTATTAATAAGAATAAAATAGAAGACCACTCCTGTGACTGCCCTTATGATGGGGGCACATGCAAACATATTGCGGCTGTACTTTTCCGGCTAAAAGAAGCATTAACAAACACGAAGACAAAGCAGCCGGGAAAACCCGATTTTAAAACATTATTGCAAAAAATAAGCCTGGAAGAATACCAGGAATTTATGCTGGCACATGCTGCTAAAGATAAAAATTTCAGGTCTGTATTTGAGCTATGGTTCGCTCATAAAGACAGCCGTATTGATACCGGAAAAAAACACACTGACCTGATTAAAAGCATTATCCGGAAAAATACAACCCAGGGTTATATTGATTACCGGGCTGCCTACAGCCTGGCAAACGAGATTAATAAATTGCTGGACAGAGGCGATGACCTTATCCTTAAACACAACTTCAGAGATGCCTTTATATTAGCGCGGGCAGCTTTAAAAGAAGTGATTGAGCTTGTTGCTTACAGCGATGATTCCACTGGAAGCATTGGAGATATCATTAGCAGGGTAATACAACTGATAGAAAATGCCGCAGAAGCCAAAGGCGCCGCAATAGCATTAAAGGAACAGATATTTGTTTTTATACACACAGAGCTAGGCAATCAGATCTATTTTGATTATGGCGACTTTGGATATGAGATGATAAATATTTATCAACGTCTTGCCATACAGCTGAATAAAGAAGAAACGTTTCTCAATTACCTTGATGCCCGGCTAACAAAGCTTTCGGCAGAGGAACATGCGTATAAAAAAAATGCCTTCCTGGTATTGAAGATCGGATTTTTGAAGGCAATTGGAAAAGCGAATGAAATAGCTACACTTGTTCAGCAAAATCTGGATATCGTAGAAATCAGGCAGGGAGAAGTGGATAGCGCCATTGATAAAAAAGATTTCCCCCTGGCAAAAAAACTAATAGCAGAAGGGATCAAAATTGCTAAGCAAAAAGGCCATCCAGGCGTTGTTTCGGAGTGGGAAAAAGAATTACTGCGTATTGCTGTTTTAGAAGAGGATAAGGAAACAATAAGACATTATACAAAGTATTTTGCTTTTGACCGGTGGTTTAACCGGGATTACTACATTCAATGGAGAAAAACATTTACAACTCCTGAATGGAAAGAGGTGATAGAAAAGTACATTGAAGAAAAAATAAATCAGATAGACAAACAATACCAAAAAAACAAAGGTAAAGTATGGTATTCGCCTGATCTTCTTTTGCTTGATTCACTTGCACCTATTTATGTTGAAGAGAAATATTGGGACAGGCTGCTGGCACTGATCAGTAAAGAGGCTGATTTAGATAGGATCTTACAATACCACAATTATTTAGTAAAAGAATATCCGTTAGAGCTATTAGCAATATACCTGCCTGCATTTGAGCGTAAAGGAGATACGGCGGGCAATCGTGGTGAATACACCAATTTAGCTGGTAAAATGAAAACAATAATAAAAAGTATTCCTGAAGGAAAAGAAAAGATCATTGCTATTGCAAGAAATCTAAACCAGAAGTATCCCCGCCGGCCCGCCATGGTAGAAGAATTAAATAAGGTTATTGCTATGGATAAAGGGTAAAATATAAATTTATTTCAACCTGCCACCAACAATAAACACAAGAGCCGCTACGTTTTCCTTAACCGCAAAAAAAGTATTGCAGAAACAAACGTTAGCACCGCACAAATAATATAAGGCAGGCCTTTATGAATGTTATATAAAAAAGCAGCCGTAACAGGCCCGATAACCCTGGTTAATGATTGCAATGATTGATAAGTTCCCTGGGCCTTTCCCTGCTCATTGTCGCTAGCGGTCCTGGAAACCAGGGAACTCATAGATGGCTCAAACAATCCTTTGCCGACAGCGTAAACCAGGTAAGCGATATACACTTCCAGGGCAATATGAAAACGCATGAACGAAGCAAATACCAGGTACATAACACCTGCAATGCTGATACCGATCACGGATAATTTTCGCTCATCAAAAAAATCATGCAGCTTACCTACCAGGTAACCTTGCGTAATAAGGTCTCCAATGCCCACTATCAAAAATATGATGCCCATTTGAGCAGCATTCCACGATAGCTCCTCTTTAAAATATACGGTAATATTCCCCTGCAGCTGGGCAAATGCTATAAAATGAAATACTGACGCCAGCAGCAATGACCGCAATCCTGCATTTGACCGGATACCTTTAAACGCCACCAGGGGATTAACATCTGCCCAACGGAACCGGGTATACGCTGATTGTAATGATACGGTTTCTGGCAGGGCAAACCAGGCCCAGCCCAGGTTAAACAGGCACATTGCAGCCGCTATATACATAGGCGCGGACAGCCCCCAGCGGGCAGCAAAACCGCCTATTGCAGGCCCTATGATAAAGCCCAGACCAATTGCACCGCCTATCATCCCGTAACGCTTTGCTCTTTGCTCCTGCGGAGTAATATCTGCCACATAAGCAAAAATAGTACTGATGTTTCCTGCCGTTAATCCGTCGATGATCCTTCCCAGGAACAGCAGCCATAATGTTTTGCCGCAGCCCAGCAACAAATAACCCAGTACCGATCCGGCCATACTTAACAGCAATACCGGCCGTCTTCCATACCGGTCGCTTAATAATCCCAGTGCAGGAGCTGCCACAAATTCGCAGAAAGCAAACAATGCAGTTATGATACCCACATAAGATGCAATGTGTTTATGTGTGTATTGTGCTACAAGAAATGGCAATACAGGTTGTAAGATGCCGATACCCAACAGGTCAATGAACGTAGCCAAAAGCAATACAGGAAAAGGGTTGGCTGTTTTTATTCTTAGCAATTGCATTTACTGAAAAAAGGGGGCTTTATGAAGAAATGTTACTGCTTTTAGCAACCTTATTTTCAAGCAGATCTGCGTAAGACAACAGCTCACTGATAAACCGCTCTACCTGTTCCTTCATCTCATTTTGCACGGGTTCATTGTCCTGGTTGAATGCGAAATGGATCTCAGGCACCAGTAGCCGCCTTGGCGCCGGATAAGCGCCCAGGTTCAGCAAGGTGATCTGCATGTTGCTGGAAGCGTGCAATCCCCCGAACTTCGATGCTGAAGCCGATGCAATACCCGTTACCTTACTTATCAAATTTAATCCGCAATATTCCAATGCGTTTTTCAATGCCGCAGGAATGTTGCTGAGGTATTCGGGTGTTACGATCACCACGGCCTGTGCGCTTTTTAAGAAGGTGCTGATCTCCTCAACTCGTTTTTTTTCTTCGTTTGAAATTACTGATCCGAAGACTGGGAGTGAATAATTCTTCAGGTCTATCAGGTTAACGCTTACTCCCTTTGCTATCATTTGATCTTTAAGATAGTAAGCCAGGCGGTGGCTTTTTCTTTCCTCTCTGATGCTTCCCAGTAAGATTGATACTTCCATTTTATAATGTTTTATATGCTGCAAAGGTAGAGCGGCCATAACAGCGCAGTCAACGTGAAGGGAAGTGTGATCAACGCAAAAGGAAGTATTATGGATTGTCGTTTTTTTCCAAAGGCGCGGCAGGCCTTTTCCTTATTTTTGTGCAGAACAAACATCTTCAGCATGAAGATCCTGAGCCTGCCACTTATTATTCTTATCCTGATCGCTGTTGCCTGCAACGATCCTGTAGTTCAAAACAAACAAACTATGGAACAACGACTGAGCATTTTTACAATTGGTGTAAAAGACCTCTCCGCCATGCGCGCATTCTATGAGCAAAAGTTCGGCTGGACGCCTGAAGCTGTAAATAAGGATATTGTGTTTTATAAGATCAACGGCAGCCTTATTTCCTTTTTCTCTGCAAAGGCATTAATGGAAGATGCCAAAATCGCCTATGCCGAAAACAGCAACCGGCACTATGTTTTGGGCTATATTGTAAACAGTAAAAAAGAAGTAGATGAGCTGTTTGCACAACTGGAAAGCAAAGGGGTTACTATTGTAAAACATCCTGTAAAAACCTTCTTCGGCGCCTATACCGGATATGTGCAGGATGTGGAAGGTAACCTGTGGGATATTGGCACCAATCCGCTGATACCACTGGACGCCCAGCATAATGTAGTAACCCATAAGGATATCCGGCACCTTGAACAATAGTGACATTTATCACGCATATTATTTGACTAATATCCTCGGAAGCAAGCGCCTTGTTACCTGAACTTTGCCGTGATAAAAATAAATATCATGAAGCTAAAGAATAAGGTAACAGTAATTACAGGAGGGAACAGCGGCATCGGGTTGGGTATTGCAATGGCCTTTCAAAGCGAAGGCGCCGTTGGAGCAATTGTAGGGAGGAACCAGGCAACTTTAGACCGCAGTATTGCAGCATTAGGTGACCATTTCATTGGAATAAGTGCCGATGTAACAAAAATGGAAGACCTTGACCGGATCTTCCGGGATACTTCCGGAAAATTCGGAAAGATAGATAACCTTGTTGTAAATGCAGGAGGTGCAGTGGAAGGCGTGAAAATGGGGTCAGTAGCCGTTATCAGCGAAGCAGAATATGATCAGTACATGAACCTTAACCTGAAAAGCGTGTATTTCACTGTACAAAAGGCATTGCCCTACATGAAAGACGGGGGCACTATTGTTTTGATCGGCTCTATAAGCGGGCATAGGGCATTTCCCGGCCAGTCAACTTATGCCGCAGCCAAAGCAGCGGTGATTTCGTTTGCTCGCGGATTCTCCCTGGACCTGTTAGACAGGAATATAAGGGTAAATGTACTTTCCCCCGGTACAATTGATACACCTGTCTTTGATAAATTCTTACCCGCTGAGCAGGTTGAGCATGTCAAAGATCTGTGGACGGATCTAATTCCTATTGGAAGGATCGGGCAACCATCAGATATAGGGAAAGCAGCCGTATTCCTGGCTTCAGACGAATCCTCTTTTGTAGTGGGGACTGAAATTATTGCAGATGGCGGTGTTATAAACATCACAGCCCTGAAATAACTCATAAATATTTAAGCTTTCAGAGACCCCATACATAATGGGGTTTCTTTGCATGGTTGTACCAGGTATTGTATGGGGCCGGTTATTCCGTTACTTTTGCAATAAAGTAGCCGGTAATGTTTGAAATTTTAGCAGAATACCTGAGAAAGAATGCCTTCCTTACCGATCATGAAATAGAGCAGTTCCGTGTTAAGACTATAACAAAAAAGCTTCGTAAAAGGCAATATTTGCTGCAGGAAGGTGATATTTGTCATTCCAATTGTTTTGTTGCAAAGGGCTGTATGCGTTTGTACCGTGTAGGTGATAACGGTGCTGAACACATCTTAAAGTTTGCGGTAGAGAACTGGTGGATAGCTGATTACGAGAGTTATAATTCAGGAGATCCGGCAAAAGGTAACATTGATGCCTTAGAAGACAGTGACCTAATATTGATCCGGAAGAACGACCTTGACGAACTTGTAAGAGCTATCCCCAACTTTCATAATTTCAAGGAGAAGCTGGATGCGCGGAGTTTTGATGCAAGCCAAAACCGCATCCTGAGCAACATCAGTGATACTGCAGAAAAACGTTACGAAAATTTCATTAAAAAATATCCTGACTTTTTTAATCGTGTGCCGCTCCACATGATAGCATCCTACTTAGGGCTGACACGGGAAACATTAAGCCGGATCAGAAGTAATTATGCAAAACCTGAAAAGTAGTCCAGGTGGATTAAAGGGAGGCTAAAAACTCCATGTAAAGCGGAACACTCTTTTCAATCCATTCATCAGAAGAATTTAACTCAATCCCATAGTAAGCAAAAAGCGGTTTGTAATCGGCCTTTACATATTCAAAGGTTAGCTCAAAAGGCCGCGTTAATTCTGCCAGGGTATATTTGTATCTTTCTCCCTGGCTATATTCCTGTTCATCCACTCCTGCTGATACCGCCAGGGCAATCTTCTTTCCTGAAACCCTGTAGCTGCTTTTACTCCCGTAAGCCCAGCCGTAAGCCAACACTTCATCAAACCACTTCTTTAAAAGCGGAGGGCTGCTGAACCAATAAAAAGGAAATTGAAATACAATTTTGCTGTATTGCTCCACAAGCTTTTGCTCTGCCTGCACATTAATTCTTTCATCAGGATAAGCTTTGTACAGCTGATGTACAGCATACTTATCAGGGAATTTCTGCAGCTCTTCAATCCATCTCTTGTTAATAGCCGAACTTTCAATATCAGGATGTATAACGATCACCAATGTTTTCATTCTACGAAAGTAAAACGGTTGACCTAAATTTGATATTTTAGCACCCGAATGTATGGTACTATATAAAATGTAAGTAATGTCAAAAATTAAGACCACCTCCACAAACTTTGCTAACAAACAGGCATTAGCCGATGAATGCTCAGAAGTGTATGCTGCGAACATTATTGGCGGGCAATGGGCTTTAGCTATTTGTTCCTGGCTGATAAACGGTAAACTTAGATTTGGAGAATTAAGAAAACGCTTACCAAACATCACGGAACGAATGCTTACTTTACAGCTGCAAAAATTAGAGGAAAACAAAATCCTGAAACGGACTGTTTACCCAGAAGTTCCTCCACGGGTAGAATATGAGCTAACCCCAATTGGTTATGAGCTAAAACCCATTATTGAACAACTCGAAAATTGGGGAAAGAAGCATAAAGAGCTGGTCTTTTTACCCTGAATCATCCCTTACCCCTTAGATTTTTCGGTACAAGCCGCTATATAAATCATTGATTATAAAATACATAATTTAAAAACCCATTAGATTTTTTATCCGGCAAAGCTCTTGCCGCCTATCCCAGCCTATTAGTGATTAACTTAGACCTCGTCCCTTAAAAGGTCATAACCTATATTACCCAATAATGAAAATTCCACGTTTCCCCGCGTTTGGGCACTATGCTAAGCATTCTCCATGAATAATATATGTAACTAAACAATTAACCAAAATCAAAAATTTATGAAAAACTCTAGAGCGCTGAAACCCAGGCAATGGTTACTGATAATGCTGTGCATTACGGTCTTTTTCTCACACTGTGTTAAGGATGAACAAAAACCCGCACCCACCCCTGCTGCTCCAAAAACTGAAAGCACAAATTCAAATCCTTTGGCAAGAGGTGGTATTGATCCGGGTATTGACGACCAGGTGTACGATGGCTGGCTCAGGGCTTACCTGATCCGCTCAGGTGGTCAAACCTATTTCTGCAATAGCTTAACGGACCGGTCAAGAGCTTTCATGTGGGGCCAGGCTTACATGATCACCGGGGTGGAGGATTTCTACGATAAGTCACAAAGAGCGGATGCCAAACAGCTGATCATTGATCTGCTAAACACCTTTATAGCCAATGAGATCACTCCCGCAGCTACCAAAGACCTTTCATGGGATAGCTGGAATGATGACATTGAATGGGCAATTATCGCGCTTATCCGTGGCTACCAGATCACCGGTAATACGGCTTATCGTGATGCAGCGATCACCAACTGGAATGTAGTGTATAACCGGGGCTGGAATAACGTTTACGATGGAGGGATCTGGGAGAACATGGAAGATGTGCCGAACGGCGGCAAAATTGCCCTGAGTAATTATCCCTTCATCATTGCTGGCTGTATGATCTATAATGCAACCGGTAATACGGATGTGCTGAATAAATGCATCGCAACCTATGCCTGGGCACGCAGGCTCTTAAACACCACTACCGGAAGACTTTATGAAGGCTGGGGGCCCAATGGCCTGAATGTTGCTTCAGACGACAACATTTATAACAGTGGATTGTTCGTTAACGCAGCCAACGCGCTTTACCAAATTACAAGAACAGCATCCTACCTGGATGATGCAAAATTTGCGGCTGCGCATGTTATAAATGCATGGCCTATCCTGAACCAGGACAAACCGGCCAATGGTGATTTTGGCGCTGATCAGTTTGTGCGTGGATTGAGCCTGATGGCCAGCCAGAATAACCTCTGGGGTACCTACCGGGAGTATCTTACCAAACAATGCCTTGCAGCATGGAGCTGGAGGCGCTACGATTACAATGTTTCCTGGAATATATGGTCTGCAGCTACTCCTACAGGCGATGTTCGTGCTATGGAAGCAGAGGGTTCTGTTGTTTTACAGGCTGTAACTCCGTCTGAATCCTATGAGCCGGTTGCCGATGGCACTTACCGGATCGTTAACCGCAATAGCGGCAAAGTGCTGGATTGCAGGGATGGCAATACCGCCAATGGAACCATTGTACAACAGTATACCTGGAACGGCACTAACGCCCAGCGCTGGACGATCACCGGTTTAGGCAACGGACAGTACAAAATTATTAATGTGGGCAGTGGAAGAGCGCTTGACCTGAAAGATGTATCTACAGAACCTGCGGCTATTGTTCATATCTGGGATTACGTTGGCTGGAACAATCAAAAGGTATCTATTACTTCGCCGGAAAACGGGTATTATACGCTAAGTTTCGTTCATTCCGGCAAAGTACTCGATGTGCTTAGCGGTTCTACTGACGAAAGGGCAAGCATTATTCAATATGGTTACCACGGAGGCAACAGTGAGCAGTGGCAGCTTATAAGACTATAAATCAGAATCCCTCAAACCACATCTTTGCTATGAAAAAACTATTTCTTTATTTACTGATCCTTTGCCTTGGCCCGGTTGATACGCATGCGCAAACCCTTAGAACTTTTTATGTTGATTTTGGACCCAATGATGTTAGCAATGGCAATATCACTACCAGTCCCGACGTAAATGGTAATTACTGGAACAATGTTACGAATACCAGTACCACAGCCGCTCCGGTATACCTGTTAACAAACAGGAATGTTTCGTCCGGTGCATTTATAAACATCACCGCGGGCTTTAGCTCGAACGGTATTAACAATGGCGGTTTATTAGCACCTAATGCAGCACTCTTAAAGGACCTTGCGATCAATACTGCTACGCAGGATTATTTTCATACGGAAAATACCGCGGCTTTTGTAATAAAGGGTTTGGATGTTAGCAAGGGCTATATTTTCAATTTTTTTGCTACCCGGAATGATCCTGAGGTACGCAAATCCAATTATACCCTTGCAGGTAAAACCACCTATAGCGCTACCCTTCAAACCTCCGGAACCAATTTGGGAGGAACGGGGTACAATGGCAATAACAGCACTATTCTGGTTACGGGTACTATTGCCCCTGATGCAAAGGGCCAGATAGCCATTACCCTAAAAAGGGAGCTGGGTGCTTTCGGCTATATTGGCGCGCTGAAAATTGAGGAAGTCAGGATGCCTGTTACAGTCTTAAAAACAGTGTATGTTGATTTTGGGCCCAATGATGTTAGCAATGGCAACATCACCACCAGTCCTGATATAAATGGCAATTACTGGAACAATGTAACCAATATCAATACCACAGCTCCCCAGGTAAACCTGGTAGATAAAGCAAATGCAGCTACCGGTGCGTATATTAAGATCACTTCCGGGTTTCTTTCCAATGGTATTCAAAACGGAGGTTTATTATCACCAGATGCCGGTTTATTAGGTGATCTTGCTATTCCAACAGCTACACAGGATTATTTCCATACCACCGCATCTTCCACTCTTTCTATAAGGGGTTTGGATAAAACAAAAGGTTATGTTTTTAATTTGTTCGGAAGCCGGAATGATCCTGAGAAACGGGTCACCACGTATTCACTGACAGGCGCTACGTTCTACAACGGAACTTTGCAAACCTCCGGAACCAACCTGGGGGGAACAGGTTACAATGGCAATACGAAAACCATTTTAACCTCAGATATAATAATGCCGGATGATAATGGCCAGATAAATCTTACCCTAACCAGAACGGAAGGATCATTCGGCTATTTGGGAGTAATGAAGATGAACCAGGTTGCCCCTGTTGTTTTTGAGCCCAGCTGCCCTTCTAAGGACCTTAGCCGTATAGCCATTATGGGGTCTTCTGTTCCCTCAGGCACCGGCGCCACCAACAACCAGGGATATGCCCAGCTCTATGCCCAGCTGCTTACCACCCGGGCAAACAGCGGTGTGGGCCAGCCATGGAATGTGTCGAATATTTCAGTTCCCGGCAACAACACCATTAGTGTTATAAACCGCTGGGATAAAGACTTATTGCCTCTCTGCAGCAAATATGTTGTTTATGCGCTTTCATTAGGGAATGAGGGTATTACCACCGGCGGACAAGCAACCTTTAACCAGTTCAGAGACAACCTGCAATTGCTTATCAACAAAGCAAGACAACAAGGCATTGAACCCATTATAACCAATTGTTACACCCGTGAAGATTACACGGCTACGGAGTACAATTACATTAAGCAAATGAATTTGCTGATCCATTCCTGGAATGTGGCCAGTGTAAATTTGTTAGGAGCAATTGATAATGGTGCGGGCAGATGGGCTACGGGCTACAAATACGATGATCTGCATCCCAACGATGCGGGGCATCTTGAGTTTGAGTACGCAATGGTTCCTTCCTTGTTCGATGCCTTAAAAGCAGGAAAATCCCAGCCCTACCGGGTGGATGGTACATCATTAAGTTTAAGCCCTGCCAGCGGTTATAAGCTGCAGATCAAACCGGAAGAGATCCTTCATCCCTTTACCTTTTCTTTTGATATACAAACTTCATCAACCGGGCAGGTAGCAGAGCTGAGCACCGCTGCAGGACTGAATAAATTAGTGATCAATGCTTCGGGTAAAATGGATTATTCGTCGGCCTCCTCAACCGGCATTCCGGGAATTACTGTTCTTAACGACAACCAATGGCATAAGGTAACGCTCACGCATTATTATGCGATGGGTAAAACGTTCCTTTATATCGATAAGGTACTACAAGGCTCCATAGCTGAAAAAATTGTTACCACCACCTTTGACTTAAATGGATCCAATGCCCCGGCGGCAAACTACAGGACCTTACTCTTCTATCGTGCTGGTATGGTTGCCGAAGAAATAAACGCAATGGTGGATGCCAATTTGCTGAAATCTAGCCTCGAAATTTATTCACCGCTGGATGGTGCAAATGTATTTAGTGCAGACCCTCTCGTAAACCTGGCACAGAGTACCAATAAGGTAAGGAAAGTGAATATTATTTCAGGTACCTATTACCTCCAGAACCGTTTCAGCAGGTTGTACATGGATGTTGATGCCAGTATGATGACACAGGATGGCTGTAATATCCAGCAATGGGGTTTTATGGGTACCACTAATCAGCAATTTACGTTTACGCATTTAGGGAATGATGTTTATAAGATTATTTGCGTTGGATCCGGAAAATCGATGGATGTATCCGGGGTTAGCACTGCGGATGGCGCCAATGTACAACAATGGGGTTATGTGAGTGGCGCCAATCAGCAATTTTTAATGGTGCCTGTTGACAGCGATTATTACAAAATAGTAGCAAAACACAGTGGGAAGCTGGTGGAGGTTTCTAATTTCAGCACTGTTAATGGAGGAAATGTTCAGCAATGGACGGATGTGAATCAAACCAGCGGGCAATGGAAATTAAGCCGGCTGGGGGCAGCAATGCTGGCCAGGACTGGCGGCACCACAAAGAAAGAGGATATAACCGGTATTTCAGTGTATCCCAACCCTGCCATGACCACGCTTTATACTGTTGGGATTAAAAACCCTGTGAATATTGAAGTGTATAATAGCTTAGGGCAATTGCAGCTATCATCCTTTGGAACCTCTATCGCGGTTGAGGGGCTGAAGGCCGGTGCATATTACGTGCGGTTAAGATCAAAGGGAAAATACCAGGTATTTAAATTTATCAAACAATAAGCAACAACTACCGGCAACGAAAAAGGGACAGATCATCACAAGTATGATCTGTCCCTTTTGGTAAAAAATTGTATGGTTTAGGTCATCTTTTATAATTTGCGCCAGTTTCATTCTAAACCGCATATGCAATTTTACTAATGAATAATAATGATCTGGCCACCAAGCCACACTATCCTATATTAGATGGCCTTCGTGGTATTGCGGCCATTATCGTTGTTACCTTTCACCTCGCCGAGCCATTATCTACCAGTAATTTAGATAAGCTTGTCAATCATGGGTACCTGGCTGTTGATCTTTTCTATTTGTTATCCGGTTTCGTGATCGGTTATGCGTATGACGACCGCTGGCATAAAATGACCGTTGGCAGTTTCTTCAAACGCCGTATCGAACGTCTTCAGCCAATGGTGGTTTTGGGGATGACCCTGGGCGCTATCGGATTCTATTTTACGGATTCTACGCTATGGCCGCTCATCCATACCGTCCCGGTCTGGAAGATGCTGCTGGGGATGCTGATCGGTTAAACCATTCTCCCGGTCCCCTTATCGCTTGTAATACGTGGCTGGGAGGAGATGCACCCCTGGGATAGCGTGGGATGG
>NZ_JAGXJN010000001.1:716035-759733 GCF_019091455.1 Chitinophaga sp. GbtcB8 | reverse complement strand
CCAAGCCGACTATCTTCCTACTCGATTGAGTGCCTGAAGCGAGCGGGATCATATGAGTTACCGAAATGTTAAACCTTTCAACATCAATGTCTTTTTATGTCGAAAAAATAGCATAATTTCATCATCATGTAAAGTTGGGGTCGAAACAAACGACACGTTCAGAGATAAATGATGAAATCATTATAGCAATTCAACATTATGCCTTATATACCCCGCCATGCTGTGAAGATGTATTAAGAGAAAAACTGGCAGCTTTGGAACGGTTTATCAATAATCCTGAAGCAGCACTGCTTGACCCGTTGATAAAAATGGCTTTTATACACTATCAATTTGAAGCCATTCACCCTTTTTCTGATGGTAACGGGCGGACGGGGCGTATTGTAAATGCGCTGTATCTTGTGCAACAGGAATTATTATCGCAACCAGTTTTATACCTAAGCTCATATATCGTAAAATATAAAACGGAATATTACCAGTTGCTACGGGGAGTCACTGAGAAAAATAATTGGCATGACTGGGTTATGTACATACTTACAGCCATAATAGAAACAGCACAGTTAACTACCAAAAAAATAAAGAATATGCTTTCCTTGAAAGAGGAAATGGAGAAAAGAATGAAACAGGCTTTAGGTTCCTCTTTTAGTTATGATTTGTTGCAGTTAATGTTCACATTACCATATTTAAAAATCGAACTACTAGAGAAAAAGGAGATGGCTCACCGGCAAACAGCCTCTACCTGGTTAAAAAAATTAACTGATGCAGACATTGTGAAACCACAAAAAATTGGCAGGACGACCTATTTTGTAAATTATAAATTGATGGAACTATTGTCAACGGATTAACCCAATCTCAGAATGAAAAGAAAGTATATTGCAAAGAAATTTATAGATCATGATCATGTTCCTGTTGCTTCCATTCAAGAAGAAAAGTTTTGGGATCTGCTATTATAGTGTAGCTGAATTATTGTAACCTATATTCGCATAATGAATATTGCATGAAGCTTGCTCTTTGTCAAGCCGCTGCGGCATTTGATGTAAAATTTTATCCTGGCTGGCCCCTGGATTGTAGCTTTAGTGAAATTCAGGTACATGAAACAGCTCAGATCGATTTTTATAGTTCCTGTATTGTTATTTACAATAACAAATGCATGCTCACAAAATACCAGCCGGGAAAATTCATCCGTTGTGTTCCTGGCCAGCACTCCCTGCAGCAAGGGCACCAGGCCTTTACCCGGTATCCCTGTAAATGCAGTTTGTGAGCTGATAAAATGGAAGCTGGTACTTTACCAGGATGCATTTAAGAAATCACCCATCAGCTATAAGCTGCATTGCATATACGGCTTGCCTAAGCAAGGTACTACCGGGCTTATTGGAGGCGGGAAATTAATTGAAATGGAAGGGCAATGGACGATTGTTAAAGGCACTGCATCAAAACCCGGGGCAATAATTTATCAGCTGCACGATCCCAAAACAAACCGGACAATTTCATTTTTAAAGCTCAATGACGACCTGCTCCACTTGCTGGACAGTGATCTGCATTTGATGATAGGGAGCGCTGCATGGAGCTATACCTTTAACAGGACCGGTAATAAATAAGAATCCTGTAAAAAAAATATTATGAAAGCTATATTGTTTATATCCGTAACAGCTTTCTGCTCCTTGGTTGTGAATCTCTCAAAAGCGCAGACAGCAGCGGCCGATAATAAACTTTCACAAACCATTACTTTTCGTCCCATACCAAAAGGGCCATCTGTTTTAGGCGTTTTTGAAGGAAGGCCTCCCTGTCCTGAAATAGCAAAACAGCTAAACCTCCCCATACCCGGTGACTGCGAAAAGTTAAAATGGGATCTTGTGTTTTACCGGGATCCGGTCACTTTGAAACCATCCACATTTACCCTGTATATTGCAGGAGGGGGAGATGTGGTTAAGCAGGAAGGTGGTTCTTACCAGCGGAAGATCCTGGAAGGTAAATGGACAATTGTTAAAGGCCCCGGATCAGATCCCGATGCAGCGGTTTATGCGCTGGAATTTGACAATTCTAAAGCCCGGATGTATTTGTTCAAGGGAGATGAGAACGTTCTTTTTGTTTTAGATGAAAACAAGGAGTTCAGGGTTGGGAATGAAGAT
Organism: Chitinophaga sp. GbtcB8; assembly: GCF_019091455.1. Taxonomy (GTDB): domain Bacteria; phylum Bacteroidota; class Bacteroidia; order Chitinophagales; family Chitinophagaceae; genus Chitinophaga. The sequence goes on along the minus strand of NZ_JAGXJN010000001.1, from coordinate 757,607 downwards.
TTTAGCTATACGCTTAACCGGGTTGAGCTGGTGCCTGGAGGCAGGTAAGCCGCCCCATCACTGATCATTACTCTCAATAAACTTGATCTCCATGATCTTCTGCTCAAAATCATTGGCTGGAACCAGGGCCCGGGACTTGATCCGCATTTTATAAGTGTACACCGTGCTAACGCTATAATCCAGTATTTTGGCAATGGCCTCATGTTCATTGATCCCCAGGCGCATTAAGGCAAATATCCGGAGCGTGGCATTGAGGGTTTCCCCGGATTTGGGCCAGATCTGATCCTCCTTTTTTAAAAGCGCATTAAAAGAGGTAATGAAATTAGGGAACATGGTTAAAAACACCGTATCAAGCATGTTGTATAAATTCCCTTTTTCTTCTTCAATATGAACATTGTTTAAAAACTGGTTCACGTCTTTATATTTCCCCAGTTTTATGTTGTGCAGGGTTTGGTGTTTTATTTTATCCAGTGTTTCTATGTAGGATGAACACGTTTTAAAAAACAACCCGATCAGCTGCTCCTTTATTTTAGAAGATTCCCAGAGTTTCCCGTTCACGCTTTCCAGCTCATGGTTCTTTTCCTTTATCATCAGCTCATTTGCCTTGATGCGTAATATTTGCCGCCGGTAAATGACCAGCAGGAAAAATAATATAACGGCAACGATCAAAAAGATCAGGAGACCGATGAGCAGCTTATCCCTTTCATGTTGTTTCTCATCGATCAGCTTACCCGCAACCAGGGGTAGCATGGTTTCAATCTGCACGGCACGGTTCCTGGCGCCATAGAATTTGGCGTTGCGGGCAGCTTCCTGGAGAAAAATATAGGCATCGTTTGTTTTACCCAGCTTAAACAGCTCCTGCCCCAGTAAAAATATGGCCAGTGTTTCTTTGGTAGAGGAACGCACATCATTTATCACCGCCAGCGCAAGGAAAAGGATCCGGTCCTGCCCTGTATAGGCAAAGCTGATCCTGGTAGCAACCATGGCAATACCATGTTCAGGCAGGCCGCGCCGCATAATATAATTAAAGAAAAAATCCGGAGTTAGCTTTTTGTCCCTGACTGAATCCGGCAGAAAGGCCAGGTCGATCGTTTTCTCAAAATCATTGGGGGGCGTAACAATATCGGCATGTTTAAAATAATCTTCCGACTGCTTGTAATAGCTATGTGAAAAATAGGCATCGTTGTCGTAGTCGGCAATACCGGCATGCAGCCGCGCCCGCAGGATCAGGTAATCGGTTTTGAGTGTCCTGGACAACCCGCTGGTATCTATTTCCCCGGTAACATCAAAAGCCTCCTTATAAAATCCGGAATTCAGCAAAATGCTTCCCAGCATCATCTTGCTCTGGGTCAGAGAGTCCTTTTTCTGAAACTGCTCCGAAAGGCTGATCATCCTTTTGACGTAAACAAATGCGGAATCGAACTTGAAGGAACGGTACTCTTCAAAGATCTTTGAATAAAGCCCGAATTGGGCATAAAAATCTTTGCGGTCTGTATGAAGCAGCTGAAGCTGCAGCCTGTTTATCCGTTTTTCTTTGTCCTGGTTATAAATATTTTCCCTGGCAATTTCGGATTTCAGGACGGTTAAAAGGCTGTCTGATTTTGTGTTTTGTGCATATCCATTAAAACCCGCGAGCAGGAAAAGTGAAACAAATAATATTTTATTCATATAGATCTGAGATCTAATTTAAGTAATGTGTAATCTGCCGCCCTGTATAGCGGAAGTCCCCCAATCATTGTTCTTCGACCCGGAATGATCAGCCCATTTTAAAAATGAAGTACCGGCCATTTTTCGTTTTCCTGAAATTAACCCTGATGCTTTAATAGCTGATCCTGGTGATTTTATGCGGTTAAAAGTACAGCTTTTTGCCGTGTAATTGAGTGAAAACGTGTCTGATAACCTTAGATTTTTCGGTACAGCCGGCTTAATAAGATATTGATTATCAAGTATCTAATTTTAGAAAAGCTTAGATTTTTGGATCGGCCTGTGCCAGGACGGCATCACACGCCTGATTAGTGATTTAATTTGACCCGCCAAAGAAAAAGCCGTGACTGGCATAGGAAGTCAACAATCATCAGCTGCAGCGATGAACGATGAATGTCCGCGTTAATGAACCAATCAAGCAGACCGTTATGTTTAAAAAAATTCTACGATTATTAAGTGCTTTCGCCCTGATCTTTGCCTTCGCCTACCCGGCAGCTGCGCAAAACAGGGTTTTGGAGGGGAAAGTAATTGATTCAACCACAGCCACTCCGTTACCAGGGGTAACGATCAGAATTAAAGGGACAAGCTCCGGAACCACCACCGACGCAACCGGCTCTTTCCGGTTAACGTTAACAGCAGATGCCAGTGAGCTCATTTTTTCTTCAATTAACTATGCCACACAAACAATCCCTGTTACTACTCAGAACACCTTATTAGTTAAGCTGGCGCTATCCAGCCAGCTGCTTGAAGGCGTTGAAGTGGTGAGCGTGGGTTACGGTACCCTGAACAAAAGGGAAGTGTCCAGCGCCATAACGCACGTAAGCGCCAAGGACCTGAAAACCGTAGCAGCCAACAACCCCTTAATGTCCTTACAGGGGAAGGTGGCAGGGCTCACCATCTCCAATACGTCCACGGCCGATCCTAACTCCTCTCCCAGCATCCAGCTGCGCGGGGTATCATCCCGGAGCGCAGGTTTAGGGCCTTTATACGTTATAAACGGGGTACCGGGAGGTAATATTGATAATATTAACCAGAACGATATTGAATCCATCGACGTACTTAAAGGTGGTGCGGCGTCGGCTATTTATGGTACGCGCGGCGGGAATGGTGTTATTATTATTACCACTAAAAAAGGCAGCGGCGAATCAAAGCTGGTTTACAATGGTTATGTGACCATGGACAGGCTGACGATGGTACCGGATGTGCTCAGTCCCGATGAGTTCCGCCAATACCGGATCAATACCTCAACACCGCGGGGTTTTGAATTTGGAGGTAATACCGACTGGATGAAGTCCGTTACCCGCCAGGAGGCATATGCACAAAAGCATACCTTACAGATCTCCGGCGGCACACCTAACGACAACTATTTTGCTTCTGCCGATTACCGGAATGCCAATGGTATTGACCTGCGCGCCTATAAAAAGGAATACGGCGCCCGCCTGAACCTGAACCATACTTCAAAAAGCGATGTTTATACCGTTTCCCTGAACGTTGCACCCAGGTACATGCATACCAGCAACTCTGACCAGGGGAATTTCAACAACGCTATTACACTGAATCCAACCATCCCTATCTACGACAGTACAGGGAAATATAACTTTATTAATACCGGGTTCTTCGCAAACAACCCCGTTGAAAATGCAAGGCTTATTAAAAGTGAGGCACAGATAAAGGAGCTGGATATGAGCGGCTCCCTGAAGGTGAACCTTATGAAGAACCTGTATTCAACGGTAACGGTATCTACTATTAAATCATCCTATAAGAACCTGAATTTCCGGCCGTCTACCCTGACAACTATTGTTCACTCAGGGCAGGTGACCAAAACCAACGAAGCTTCACAGGAACAGATAGATAACGACCAGCGGAACATCGAATGGACGATCAATTATGCGCTTAACATTAAAAGAAACCACGTTAAGGTACTCGGCGGCTATTCATATAGCTATTTCAATTACCAGCAATTCAAGGCCCATAACTTTGATTTTCCGTTCGATGCGTTCCTGTGGAACAACCTGGGCTCCGGCACCTGGAATGGTGGCGATAAGGGCAATGGGCAGGACGCTGTATCCTCTACCCAGAATGATTCCCGCCTGGCGTCATTCTACGGCAGGGTGAATTATGATTTTGATAATAAATATATATTAACCGCAAGCCTCCGGCACGAAGGTTCTTCAAAATTTGGCGCCGCTAACAAGTGGGGTAACTTCCCCGCCGTATCCGTGGCATGGCGCATTTCTGATGAAAACTTCCTGCAGGGCAAGGTTAGCTGGCTGAACGACCTGAAGCTGAGAGCAGATTACGGTATCACCGGCAACCAGGATTTTGACAACTACAAGTCTTTGATCCTGTATGGCGGTTACGGATATTTTGCTTTCAATGGTCAAACCTACCAGGTGTATGGTCCGTCGCAGAACGTTAACCCGAACCTGGGTTGGGAAAAAGCGATCAATTTTAACGCCGGCATCGACTTTGAAATATTCGACAGCCGCATATCAGGTTCATTGAACTATTATGTGCGTACGAACAAAGATCTGCTGGCCAACTATAGAGTACCGCTTCCGCCCAACCCGCAAACGGAAACTTTTGCGAACGTAGGCACTATGAAGAACTCAGGAATTGAGCTGCAGCTGAGCGCAGCGGTGATACGGCGCAAGGAATTTGGCTACAACCTGTCATTTGCAGCCGCTTATAACAACAATAAATTCGTTTCCTTTTCCAATAAGCTCTACCACGGTGATCCTTACCGCGATATGGCAGGATTGCCTGCCCCGGGTTCTCCCGGTACCATCCAGCGTTTGCAGGAAGGGCGCCGCATCGGGGATTTTTATATGTTAAAATCAGCGGGTGTGGATGAAAATGGTTCGCTGCTGGTTTATAAAAAAGATGGAACTATAGTGCCCGCCAACCAGGCAAATGCGGATGACAAGCAGTTTGTGGGCAACGGCCTGCCTAAGATCACCGGCTCACTGGGTAATGTATTCACCTATAAGAACTGGGATCTTAACATTTTCCTCAGGGGAAACTTTGGGTATAAGCTGTTCAACATGCAGGCTTTTTACCTGGGCACACCAGCCACACAAACCGATGCTAATACTTTAAAATCTGCCTACGATCCGAAAAGCAAATATTCAAAGCTTACTAATCAGGCCACCACGGCGCTTGCTTCAGACTATTTCCTGGAATCAGGCTCCTTTGTTAAGATCGATAACATAACACTGGGTTATAATTATACCGTTAACTCCAAGTACCTGCAAGCCATCAGGATCTATGGAGCGGTAAGCAACCTGCATACCTTTACCAGCTTCACAGGCGGCGATCCCGACCTGTACCCGGTGAATGACATAACACCTGGTGTTCAGGGTAATCCGCGTACGAACATTTATAACATGAACTTTTACCCGGCCACCATCCAGATACTGGCAGGCATACAGGCTACATTCTAAACAACAAACCGGTACAGTAATGAAAAAGAATTATAGAAAATATATAGTAAATGCCGCTTTGAGCACCGCGTTGTTTTTAGGCGCCTGCACAAAACTGGATGAAACTGTTTATGATAAAGTAGATGCAGGGCAGTTCCTTACCCGGCGTGATGATGTGATCAGGGACTTTTTACGGCCATTTGAACACGCCTACTGGAGCATCCAGGGGAATGATGTTTATGCCGTAAACGAGAACTCCACCGATGAAATAGGCACCTACAACCGCCAGGGCGACTGGCAGGATGGTGGTTATTACCAGCGTATGCACTATCATACCTGGACCACGCAGGATGGTTTTACCAGCGGCGCCTGGACAGCTTTTTACCAGGGTATTGTACTTGCCACCAACTCGCTGCAGGATATGGAAGGCATAACGGATCCGGCTAAACTGAGTATTACAGAAACCGAGTTGGCTGATTTTAAAGCCGAGCTCAGAACATTGCGGGCCTGGTTCTATTTAAGAGCATTTGATTTTTACCGCAATATTGAGATCGTAACGGATGTAAAACATACCACTACTGCTAATAAGCAGTCAACACCGGATGAAATGTTCGCCTACATTGAATCAGAGCTGAAAGCGGCGCTGCCCGATCTGCCTAAACGCGAAACATTGGGCAATAATGGCATTGGCCGGTGGACACAGGCCGGGGCAGCATCTCTGCTGGCGCGCCTGTACCTGAATGCCAAAGTGTATGTAAACCAGGATAAGTTCAGCGATTGTGCCACGGTTTGCCAGGACATTATCAGCGGCAAATACGGCAGCTATCAGCTGGATACCCGCTGGGATGCGCCGTATGATTATACCAATAATACGGTGAATTCAGAAACCATTTATGGCTTCCCATCCACCCTTGCACGCACGCACTGGCAATATGATGGCGGCATGTTCTTCTGGGCAGTAACTTACGACGCGGCGCCGTTGTATTGCGGCTTTACGGATTTTGGCCAGGCTAACCCCAGGTATGCATTGCAACCCGGCAGAGATGTGGATAGCGTGGAGTACAGCTTTCAGCTGGGCAAACCTTTCGTTAAGTTCCAGCATTATCCTGACGATTATCGCCTGAAGCTTTACAAAAACCTGGGCGACAGTAAACGTGAAGGTATGTTCCTGTACGGCTACCTGCCTTTTCAGCGCCTCGTGAACGGCGTACCAAAGGCCGATACTGTTCGCGGTAACAAAGGCCCTTACCCGCTGTTTATCCGTGACCAGGTAGGTTGGTTCCTGGGTGCAAAACCCGGAACCCGGATCGCTGACAAGGAATCAAATATGAATCATGCCGATCACAACTCAGGCGTATTTTTCCTCAAATATCCTTTATATCCCACTCCCGATCCTAACCGTATCACATCAGCTTATGCGGAGATCCGTTTGTCGGAGATCTATTACACATTGGCTGAATGTAAATACCGGGCAGGCGATAAAGGAGGTGCCGCAGTACTGCTGAATGCAGTGCGCCAGCGGAATTATCCTGCAGGTTCTCCCAGCCTGTATAGACTGGATGGCAGCCAGCTTACCGACCAGGAAATGCTGGATGAATGGGGCCGCGAATTTTTAGGTGAGAACCGCCGCCGTACAGATCTGATCCGCTGGGGCGTATTTAATACCGGCACCTGGTGGGATAAAAAGCCCGATGCCGATAACCACACGGCAATATTCCCGATAGGCCGCGATATTATGGCTGTTAACCCACAATTTGTACAGAACCCAGGTTATAGCAATTAATACACCACTATATGCCAGCTGCCCCGGAGTACGGGGCAGCTGGTTTTAAATGAACATTCAATTCATGACTCTCTTGTCAAAGTGTTACCTGTTTGTCCTTTCAATTCTTATCTGCTCCGCAGCACAGGCGCAAAAGATCCCGGTTCAGCGGTCGGGCCTTGTAGGTAATTCAATCGTTACGTTTATACCGGCGGGGTTTGATGTTTCCAAAACACCATCGCTCATGCTGAAAGGCGCCCCTGCCATACAGGGTGCTGTGCCGGCAAACTGGAACATTGTTCCTGAATTTTTCTTAACAAATGGCAAGGCCAGCGCCAGTGTTCATTTACAAGGCGGCATAAGCCTGTATGGCGGCGGTGAAGTAACCGGCCCGCTGTTAAGGAACGGCCAAACCATTAAACTCTGGAACACTGATAATGGTGCTTATGGAACAGATGATGGCAAACGCCTTTATCAAACCCACCCCTGGGTTTTAGGCGTTAGAAAAGATGGAACTGCTTTTGGGATCCTTTTTGACAGTCCGTGGAAATCAGCGCTGACCACTAACAATGATAAAATTGAATTTAATACAGAAGGCGCCTTGTTCCGTGTTTTTGTGATCGACCGCAAATCGCCGCAGGATGTGCTGAAAGGACTGGCCGAATTAACCGGAACTATTGAGATGCCGCCCAGGTGGGCCTTAGGATATCATCAATGCAGGTTCTCATACGGTTCGGAACAAAGGGTAAGAGAAATTGCCGACACCTTTCGTTTAAAACAGATCCCCTGTGATGCCGTGTGGATGGACATAGATTATATGGAAGGTTACCGGGTATTCACTTTTAACAAAACCAATTTCCCAAACCCTAAGCAATTAAATGCGGACCTGCATGCAAAGGGTTTTCATTCGGTTTTTATGATCGATCCGGGTGTTAAGTTCGACAGCACATATTCCGTATACCAATCAGGCACGGCAAAGGATGTTTGGGTGAAAGACACCACGGGAAAAGAATACCACGGGAAAGTTTGGCCGGGCGACTGCGCCTTTCCGGATTTTACCATGCCCCGTACGCGGCAGTGGTGGTCCGGTTTGTATCATAGCTTCCTGGCAAACGATATGGATGGCATCTGGAATGATATGAATGAACCTGCTGTAAATGACAATGAGCTACCGCAAAACCTGCGGCTGGGCACTATGCCATACAACACCCCGCATCGCGGTGGTGGCGGTTTACCGGCAGGGCCGCACCTGTTATATCATAACGCTTACGGCAGATTGATGGTAGAAGCTACCCGGCAGGGTTTTATGGATGCCAAACCAGGTAAACGGCCTTTTATTTTAACCAGGGCAAACCTGCTTGGCGGACAGCGCTATGCCGCCACCTGGACGGGAGATAATTACGCTGATGAGAAATTCATGAAGGTTTCCGTGCCCATGTCAATAACGCTGGGCTTATCAGGCCAGCCTTTCAGCGGACCTGATATTGGTGGTTTTTTGGGTAATACTTCTCCTGATCTGTGGGCAAAATGGCTGGGCTTTGGCGTGTTTATGCCTTTTGCAAGAGGCCATGCCTGTGCCGGAACCAATGACAAAGAACCCTGGGCATTTGGTGCAGACATTGAAAAAACATCGCGGATAGCGCTTGAACGGCGGTATCGTTTATTGCCTTACCTCTACACCTTGTTCTACAATGCGCATAAAACCGGCTTACCCTTAATGTGTCCCGTGTTTTTTGACGATCCTGCCGATGTAAAGCTAAGAGCAGAGGACCAGGTATTTTTGCTTGGAAAAAATTTGCTGGTAGTGCCTTCATTTGCCAAAGATCCGCAATTGCCTAAAGGGATCTGGGAACCTTTAAGCCTTGTTGACGGTGATGGTTCAGATCCATACCAGGCGAAATTGCTGATCAAAGGCGGCAGTATTATTCCTGCAGGAAAGATCATTCAGCATACCAACGAACCTTCCATAGATCAGCTGACCTTGTTTATATGCCTGGACAGCCAGGGCAAAGCCAGTGGCGAGCTTTATTGGGATGCCGGCGAAGGCTGGGGTTTTAAAAAGGGTGATTATTGCCTGCTCAGATTTCAGGCAGCAGAAAAAAATGGGGTGACTAAAATTAATCTAATAGCTAACCAGGGCAAATACAATATTAACAAAGACATTCACCAGGTTAAGGCAGTAGTGGTTAAAAACGGGCGGATCTATTCAGGCCCGATAGATTTAAAGAGCGGCGTGTTAAGAACGGATGTTCAATAAATAATTAACGCTGCACGCTTCGCAGCTTCTTCAAAAAATAAGAAATTTCATACAGGTTGGTTTACGAATAGTTTATCCAGGCATGTAACGCTGAATAGCAGGTTACATGCCTTTTTTTATTTTAAGCTATTCCCTTATTTTGCTATCCTTTTCCATAATCAGGATATTCTTCTATTCCCTTTTTTTACTGATGCTAACCTGAGTAATACTAAAATAAAAACAAATAAATAAGCAAGTAAATAGATAATCGGGTTTGAAATAATTAAATTCACTTCATGACATCTGATAAATATTGTAGCACCTTATTGATCATCTTACTGATAACCGGGTATTTTAATGTTTCCGCACAGGATGCACAGCTGCCCACACCTTGGACAAACGACGCAATGCAGGCGTCCGTTCCGCTGTCAGAATACCCAAGGCCTCAGCTGCAACGGGACGAATGGATGTGCCTGAATGGAAAATGGGATTACTATGGTGGTGGTAAGGGAGCGCCTGTTGCCCTTCATCCGCAAGCGCCTGCCTCATTTGAGGGTGTTCATGAAAAAGTATTGGTACCCTATTGTCCCGAATCTTTTTTATCCGGTATCCGGCGGAAGCAGGAAATAAATATGTGGTACCAAAAAACATTTGAGCTACCGGCAGCCTGGAAAGGTAAACAGATCATCCTGCATTTTGGCGCAGTGGACCATAACACTACGGTGTTCATAAACGGGAAAAAGGCCGGAACCCATGAAGGAGGATACGATGCATTTAATTTCAACATCACCCCGTTTTTAAAAAGCGGTTCAAATACGCTCATTGTTGCGGCAAATGACCCGAATGACGGGAGAACACCCTCAGGGAAAAATGGCCCGCGGGGTGACTATACCTTTACTTCAGGCATATGGCAAACAGTGTGGCTGGAGCCGGTAAGCAGCAATTATATAAAAAACATCCGCTTACTTCCTGACGTTGACGGCCGGCGATTAAAAGTATTCGTTAACAGTGAAGGTGCAAATAAGATAGCAGCAGTGGCTTCCGATGGCCATAAAACCGTTTCCCAGGTTGACGCAGTGGCAGGCACTTATTTCTACCTGCCCATTGAAAAGCCTGTATTATGGTCGCTTGATACGCCCTTTCTTTATGATCTTAAGCTAACACTTTACAATTCCGATGGCAGTGTTGCGGATGAAGTAAAGAGCTATTTCGGAATGCGGGATATAAAGCTGGGTAAGCTGAACGGTGTTGTCAGGCCGCTTTTGAACGGAAAATTTGTTATGCAGCTGGGACTTCTGGACCAGGGTTACTGGCCGGATGGTGTATTGACAGCGCCGACCGAAGAAGCGCTGAAGTCTGATATTTCGTTCACAAAAAAAGCAGGGTACAATCTTATCAGAAAACATATGAAAACCGAACCGCAGCGTTTTTATTATTGGGCTGATAAACTGGGGCTGCTGGTTTGGCAGGACATGCCGGCTATCTGGTACCAGCATGAAGATACAGCTGTCACCCGGAAAGAGTTCCGCCAGGAGCTGAAAGCAATCATTGATGAACATTACAATTCACCCTCCATTATAACCTGGGTGCCCTTTAACGAGAACTGGGGCGCATTCGATGTTAAAGAAATAACTAATTGGGTGAAAGCATATGATCCCTCCCGGCTGGTGAACGGTAATTCAGGGTTTAATAATAATCCAGACTATCAAAAACCTTATGGCGATCCGGGAAACGGGGATTATGTAGATACTCATATTTATGTAGGACCCTACCACGCATCTGTACCGGATGATAAGCGTGCAGCATCATTGGGCGAATTTGGCGGTGTTGGATTGTTTACCCGCGGGCATATGTGGCCTGTTGAAAATAATGCGTATGCTTATGAGCCTACCCAGGCCGCACTTACAGACCGCTATGTTCTTTTACTAGAGCAGGTAGAGCAGCTTATGAAATACAGGGGCCTTAGCGTGGCCATTTACACACAAACAACAGATGTGGAGCATGAAGTTAATGGCCTGCTGACTTATGACAGGAAGGTTGAAAAGATGCAGGGGGAGAGGATAAGGGAGATTAACCAGGCGGTGATAGAGGAATCAAAAAAGATGAATGAGGGGGATCACTAGCAGCTTCCCTTGTCCCATAAGAATAGTATCCCTCGTTTAAAGAAATATCACATCGCTCGTATCGGGGGGATAACCGCTATGCAACTAAGCCGGATCACTTCCGGAAAATAATTCCGGGATTCTCAACATTTGTAAATTTTTTTGTCGGACCGTCCTTCTAATTTCGTCTTCACCTGGGGCCGAAAAGGTAAAGGACAGGCACCCGCATTGTCCTTTCTAATCCGATCAGGCAATACCGGCTATTGCCATCACATCAATTATCTTGTTATGACATCGAAAAAAGTAGACGATTTTCTTTCCGGACTCAATCATCCGCTGAAGCGGGAAATGCAGGCGATCCGGTCATTGATCATGGAGGTTGATCCTTCGATAACTGAAGAGGTAAAATGGGGCGGTCCCAGCTTCTACTACAAGGGTGACATTGCCACCTGAAAAGCGGAGAATACATATTGTTATAAGCGATAAGTAAAATACTTATCTCATCTCAGCAGGCCAAAAGATACTTAGACCTAATGTTTTGTATTTATGAATTCTTGATAACTATTAGTCTTCATAAATGAATCCCTATTCATAATACAGCCGTGATCATTATCAATAAGAATTTTTTTATCTAAAGGGATATTGCCTATAATCTGTTTAGCATTTTCAAATTCAAAATACATAAATAAGAACATATTAAAGGACTCAAATGAGTTATCGACAATCATTTTTTCTTCGTCTTCCATTAGCTCATAAAGAGTATTGTCTTTCTTTATTGAGATATGACTATACTTCTTCCGCGTGTCTTCATAAACTATTTCAGACACACCAGAATATTGAAAACTAAATGGTCCTTGATTAATTCTTATAAAATCAGCCAAATCAAATGATGTATCTGTTATTACTATTGCAAACTGCATATGCTTTATTGAGGAGTGACGTATTTGATTAAATCGTCAACATTTTTAAACACTTTTATGTTATTGCTCTTTAAGCTTTTTTCTACAGCGCCTCCTATATTAGGGCCGAATAATACTACCTCTTTTGTAGTACTAGGCTGGATTCTTTCCTTTATTTGTGCCAGTTTACCCTTTCCACTACCTCCAGTAACTTCAATAATATGCTTTTCAAGGACAATATCAAAATCTGTCACTGTTTTATTCGTAATAGGGTTTTTAATAATAGATTCAACTGCGTAGATTGATCCTGGGTTCGCTGATTCTATTGAATTTATGGTGGACTGCACTAGTGGATCTGAAGAAAAAAACTTTGGTTTTGTAAATAGAGATCTAAAACCACTTAGCAGATTTGCGTAGAATATACCATCTTGCGCCAGTGAGTTTCTATATGTATAATCCTCAGACTTATCAATTTGCTCTATCGCAAATCCTGCGTCCTTTGAATTTCCACTAAATAAGTTCTGTATAACAGCGTTATGAATAGTTCTTGTTGCTGCTTCGGATCTGGAATAAGCAGGCGCATGGTGTTTGAAAAAGTAATTAATGTTTTGATATGCTTTTTCCCATGTGCTTCTATTATAAGGATCCCCATCATCATAAGGATTTGAGGGAATATTTATATTATCTGGCAACTTCATTCCAAGGATAACATTAAGAAATGTTATCCTATAAATGTCCTCTGTGTTAACGATAAAACCGCCTGTATAAATTATTTGATTATTTTTTACTTCAACACTTACTGGCTCCAATCCATCCAAATCAATAAATTTGATTGGATTATTCCCCGCATATTGATAAGGTGAATACCATGGAAAATGTTTTTGCAGGGGATCAACCGACAGAAATCTTCCTATCCTGGGATCATAAATCCTCATTCCATAATCCTGCTGGTTTCCCTCTCCTTTGATTTCATTATCATTCTCCTTCCCATTAAACCCATAGCGGTACTTATTCCCTGTACTGTAGGTTCTTCCTGGCATTAATGCGCCAAACGGATAATAGTCGCTCGCATTTACCACATCCGCATTGTAATACTCTACTACACCATCCCCATTTTCATCTACCCCTTTCTTTTTATCGCTTATGGTAGCCATTACATTGCCCCGGTGATCTGTCAGCTCATACACCTTCTGCCCACGTATATAAGAAATGCTGTAGGCAAATCCGAGACCCGGTAAATATGAAATCTCCGAAGGCGCATCCTGGTAGGCATCCTTCAGCATATATTCCACCATTTGCTGATCAGGAACTATTAAACCGCTTATTTTGTGCTCAACAACATTTTGCTGTTCCTTCAGTTGAGACATGGCAAGTTGCAACTGCCGTTTGTTTTCCAACCGGTAAGTTTGTGTATATAAACTGGTATCCTGCCGGTTCAGCAGGCTCTCCACCTGCTGTGTGGCATCCAATACTTGCTGGCTTTGTAGCTCCAGCCAGCCCCGGTAAAGCAGGAATACATCCTCTTTGATTTTCACCAGGGTAGCGTATTTCTCCGGTTTCAGGGGCACGCTGTCTATCAGATGCTCTTGTCCGTTATAGACAAACATTTTCTGCGGTTTTTGTTTGTATAACACTATTTTGGCAGCCGAGCCGAACAGATAAGTATTATGGTAGGTAGTTGTATCCCTTTTTCTGACCATTTTACCGGCAAGGGATTTACGGAGCAGAAAGCTATCGTTGCGGAGCAAATGAGCAGGAGACCTACTATCAAACAGATACAATTGCAGGCATTGTTTTTTTATCAAACTTTCTATAGCCATTACCTTTTGCAAGGTACTTGCGGCAGACTTTACCGGAAGTGAACTATATACTACCTGCCGGTTATGGAAAGTATCCTTCAAGGCTGCGTTACCCAACTGCCGGAATTGTGACTCCGCATTTTCCAGGTAAGAAAGGTTCTCCAGGCAAAAATCTTTATAAAAGTCAAAAGGATCGAGGGTCTTGGAAATGATATGGTATACTCAATATCAAGTAATTGTGCCGAATCATAGGCGCTGCCATGACAGGTGAACAATGTGAGCGTTTTGCGATTTCTATCCAGCACCGCCATGTTTACATACCTGCTTGCATCTTTTCTGCCGGATATAACAAGGCCGGGCTGTCCGGCAGCTGCTTGTTTCAAAAGCGGATCAACGCGGGAATCGTGTAATATGTCTGTTTGGGCTTGGCTATTTTGATAAATAATGGAAAAGAACAGGACAATAAAGTGGGATAACTTTTTCATGGTACAGGGGGACTAAATGATTGATTCTTAGATGGTAATTTTTTTGCCTCAAATATAAAATAATAATCATCATATAGGAGCTAAATAACTATCAAAACATATTGCTTGTTTTCAGTGCAGAATTTACCTTGTTCAAGAAAAAAGATGGCTGTTTTACCCTCGTTTTAGTTAACCCCAAATTCGTTGGGGTTTGTTTTCCTCTCCTACACAGGCTCATATTTGTGGTAACTAAATGGAATTACCATGCAAAATTTGTTTTTTCCACAGGAGGAAGATTTTAGGCGGTGGATGCAGGAAAGCCTGCGGGAAGAATTAGCCACTGCCGTTAGCCAGCTTAAGCAGGAGCCAAGACCAGAAGATGAACCCTTGCTCTCCCGGCGGCAGATTGCCGAAATACTGGATATTTCCCTGGTGACCCTCACAGACTGGATGAAAAAAGGATTCCCCTACTTACGTCAGGAAGGCAGGGTATATTTCCTTAAGTCGGAAGTTATGCAGTACATGCGCCATAAGAAAAAACGCTCTCCAATTATTCATTCCAAGAATAATAAGCAGATGCCCAAGGAGGAACGCAAAGGTTACCCTGAAGATTGACGGACAGCAGCTACCCGTCTACGAAGATACTACATGCTGCCTTGCCACCCATCCGCGAACAAAAAACGGCCTTTGCCCAATGTGTGATTGCTATCTGTTAGCAATTGTTTACAAGCCGTTTTTGTATATACTTAATTGTGAACCTGAAAAACGAGTGTATGAAAAAACTAACATGTGCAGAGGCAAAACAGATTGATTTGGTAGATTACCTGGCTTCATTGGGCCATCAACCCCAAAAGGTAAGGAACCAGGATTATTGGTATTTATCCCCATTCCGGGAGGAAAAAACGTCGTCCTTTAAAGTAAACCGGCAGCTAAATATATGGTACGACCACGGAACCGGGAAGGGCGGTAACCTGGTAAACTTTGGAACCCTTTATTTCAATTGTACGGTTGGCGACCTGCTGAATCGCTTATCGCAGCAGCAATCCGGTCTGGCTTTTTCTTTTCATCCGCTCACTATTTCGGGCAGTCAGCATCCTGCCCCGGTTTCTTTTGCTGGTGAAAAGAAAGATAACCCCGAAAGCAAGATTGTCATTTGTGATACCCGTTCCCTTGGGGAACAACCCCTGCTGGATTACCTGGAAAAAAGAAGTATCCCTCCGGAAATTGCCAGCCGGTTTTGCCAAGAGGTAGACTTTCTTTTGTATGGAAAGAAGCATACCGTTATCGGTTTTCCCAACAATGCCGGAGGATATGAGCTGCGCAACGAATACTTTAAAGGCAGTAGTTCCCCTAAAGATGTTACCCTACAACAAGGCAAACGGTCTGATGATCTTGTAGTATTCGAGGGCTTTTTTAGCTTCCTGTCTTTCCAAACTATCAACCGCAATATGGAGGCCCCACTGTCAAATTGCCTTGTGCTTAATTCCCTTTCTTTCTTTGAAAAGAGTCGCCCACTGATGGAAGAATACAAACAAATTCATTTGACTTTAGACCGGGACGCAGCAGGCATTAACAACACCCGGAAGGCTTTGGAATGGAACATCGGCAAACAGGATAAATATATAGACCGGAGTGAGTTCTACAAAGGCCACAAGGATTTAAACGACTGGCTAATGCTCAAAGAAGAAATTACAGCCGCAGAATACCGGGAAATAAAAGCAGAGTACCAGCCCGAAATAAACTCCCTGGAGGCACAATTATCGAACACTCCGGCTCAGAGAAGCAAAATAGATGATATAGTAAATAAAGCAGTAGACAATGTTTCCAGGCTGGATTACCTGTTTGAAAATGCAACGATTACTGAGAAACGTGAAATCGTGTGTTCGATATACCCCGAAAAATTGACTTTTGACGGATTCAATTATCGAACACCCCGCCTCAACGAAGCCGTTCGCCTGATATGTAGTCTGGACACGGCCTTTCAGGGAATAAAAAAGGGACATTCCAGTAATATTTCTGAAATGTCCCCGAAGGTGACCCCGTAGGGACTCGAACCCTAGACCCGCTGATTAAGAGTCGCTATAAATGCTTAATCTATTTTATCCGGGTTTAATCGAATTTTGCTGTAACCCTTTTCCATGCTGCGTTTCAAAGAGATTGCTTATTTTCGTTGTAGTCTTCTTTCAAGTGTTTAACTGATGTTTGTTTGCAAACTTGTTTGCAAATTTTGAAGAAGTAAGGCATTGTGTAACGGTAAAACATTTCAGTTATGTCAGCTACGTTAGCAATCATTCTGGATAGTCGCAGAATGAAAAAGAAAATTAGTAAGTACCCAATTAAGTTACGGGTAATCTTTGACCGCTTACCGCGGTATTATCCGACTGTCATCGATTTGTCAGAGACGGATTTTAATAAACTACCAGCTCCGCATTTAAGTACAGGATTACAGGACATAAAGGAACAATTGGACAAAATTAAAGTAGAAGCCAGGGAGGCGGTGAAAGCTATACAACCATTCAGTTTTGATGTTTTTGAAAGGGAGTTCATTTTGGGCAACCCATTATTTATTCAAAAATCTTCTAAATTATTAAAACTTATCCCTTGCACCTTGACCGCTCCTGCCTCAAGTGAGCTTCCTGAATCTTTGAAAAAGAAATATTCAATATTTGCTGAAGACCATACGACTCCTGGCACTATCTCTATTGTTTATAGGTTCCTGGTTGAGAAATTATTGCTGGAAGAACGTATTGGTACTGCAAAGAGTAATAATCTAAGTTATCAGTCCTTAAAGAACTTTAGAGGTAACTTAAGGTTCCAGGATATTACGGTAAGCTACTTACACCAGTACGAAAGATGGATGCTAAATAAGGGGAGCAGCAAAACCACTATAGGTATGTATCTACGCGCCTTACGGGCAGTATTTAATGAAGCTATTGCCCAAAAGATTATTAAGAAGGATGAATGTTACCCCTTTGGGCGACGCTTATACCGTATCCCTACCGGCAGAAATATTAAGAAAGCCCTTGAACTGCCTGAAATCCAGAAAATATATAATCATCTACCAGAAACGGAAAGCGAACTGAAGGCCAGAGATTTTTGGCTATTTAGCTACTTTGGCAATGGTATGAATGTAAAGGATATTGCCTTGTTAAAATATAAAGATGTCAAAGGAGATTACCTTGCTTTTATCCGGGCAAAAACTGAAAGGACTACCCGTGAAGATCCTAAACCGGTTGTAGTTTATATTACAGAGGACATGCACCGTATTATGGAACGGTGGGGTAATACTGATAAAGATGCGGAAAATTATATCTTCCCTATACTCACCCCCGGAATGACTGCGCAGGAACAATACGATAACATTCAATTATTTATTAAATTTATTAATAAGTGGATGAACCGTATTAAGGGATTAATTAATATAGATAAAAAAGTAACCACCATTGTAACCCGACATTCATTTTCCAGCGTATTGAAACGTTCAGGAGCCAGTACGGAATTTATTCAGGAAGCATTAGGGCATACAGACAAAAAGACGACAGAGAATTACCTGGATAGTTTTGAAGATGAAACCAAGCGGCAGTTTGCAGAGAAATTATCTGCTTTTAAACAGTTACCCATATCAGAAGCATCATAATCCTCTCAGTTATGAAAACAGAAATATGGCAAGATGCCAAACAGGCAATTACGATTTTGGGGGCAAAGACGCGCCGTGTCTGGAAGATTTCTTTTCAGGGGAAAAAAGCTACTGCCCCTTTCTATCAATTTACTGAAGACTTTCGATTATCTGAAAGTCCCTATATAATCCATTTTACAAGATTTACTAACAACCCTTTGGAATTTTTGTACTATTCCAAAGGGTTGTTTGAGTGAGGTAGATTTCCTTTTTTTAACTAGACGATAGATTCAACGGCTCATCATCTACTCCACCAATACCACCTGACGTCAGTAAGCCTCAATCGTTCATGGAATTTACTTTTTATGATTACTCGACCACTGGGATATAGTCTCCATCGAAACAGACTACTATCAAAATCAACTTTATGAATAGTTGCTAATATCTTGCCTTCGCAACAGCATTCATAATATTTAGGAGTTTTACAGGTCCATCAATGGAAGCTGGAATGTTGTCCAATTTATGGTCGTTCCAAAAAGGATGTGTTAGCACAAATTTATTTTTGTCAGTAGCAATTACGCGATAACCGTTGATGAGCATCCTTCTCCCAGACAATTTATTCTCTAAAGTTTTAAGTAATACGTTATCTAGGTAATGTCCCCAATGTGCAGCAGTAAAATCCAGTACTGCATTTTTATCATTGGCTATGGTGGCCACATCCAGTGCCATTCTCCAGTTAAGCAGGCTGTGATGTTGTTGATTGTAATAATCTCTAAGGCAATCATAACAGGAAGATCCACATCTATCAGCATGCTCATTCTTCATAAGTATCTCTTCATACACTCTTCCCTCCGGTAGGAGGAACTTAATAAATACTTCTTCAGCTATCTCTGGATCTGTAGTGCCGTTTAAATAATTGCAATATCCGGCTCCATTATCGGCCTTTTCTACTATATATGCTTCCGGCTTGCGTGTAACTGGCGCGACCCTGAAACCTACATCAAATTCGTTGGTTTCAATATCAAGCCTATCGCAGATAGCCTTTCGTATTAGGAATGCCCAAGATAAAAAGGCTGCCCTATGATAATGATTCAAGCCGTCTAAATGATAATTTTCAAATTCTTGGTTAATAGACAAAGTAATAACTCCTGTGTGACGAGAAGACACAAGTGCATAATTATCTTCATGAAGCAGGCTTATTCTTCTTTGCAAAAGATCGCCTACAACCCATCGGCCACTACTGCGGATTTGCCCTAATCGAAACATATTACCTTGGTTATCATTGATCTGGTGAACAATACCATCCGATGGCACTTTATTAGATTTCAGGCAAAGGTTATGAAGTATCACCTCGTGCAAAAGATTGGAATCAGGGTCAAGGGTCACTAACCCGCTTCTGGGTGACCATTCGAACCTTCCCTCAAAATCTCGCGGTGCACTCTCAAAATCAAGGCAAAAGCCCAGGGGTGAGCAAGCCTTGATTATTTGGAGAGAAGAATTGCAAATCCGGCATAGCTGACCTTCGACAACATTTGAATATATTGTTCTGCAATCTGCATTCATACATTTTTGTAACCCATGTTCAAGTACGCCCCTTCCATCGACTTCAACAGGATGAAAACCCTCACCAGGAAGATAGTGTACTAGCCCTACGGGAACCAAGATTTTTTTGTCTTTAATAACTTCACTGCCAGGCGCGAATTCAGAAATAGCGATATCAAGATCTCTGTCAATGGCATTGTCGGGAGGTAATTGAGTGGCGCGACTCTCATAAAGAATACGACTATTTGTCGGAAAACCAAACATTGGAAGAAGACCTGCATTGGCAAGCCTTTCACTTAATGCAAGCTGGGTGTAATCACGGGTATTGTTTACTACTTCATCAATGGATAATACGAGAGTATTTCTCAATTTCTGGTAGATATGATCGTCAGTTTCTGCAATGAAAGTACCTCTCTTAAGATGCCTGATAACATCCAGTATTTCGGACTCGTGATCCTCAATCCAGCGTTGAACAGTTTGCCGATAATTCGACCACTTGTTATATTTCCCGAACTCTCCATGTACATTATCGATAATCTCATCCTCAAAAAGTTCAAAACTGTTGAAGGCTAGTTTGAGTACTTGTTTGTTGAGCATCCGCATCAGAATTTCAACACGTTCAAGATCAAGGTAAGGATCCGCGGGTGTACTTGAGACTATTCGTTTTGACTGTGCATAGTGGGTCTGATCATGACTATTACCCCTTGCAACACATAGGGCCATCGAAAAAGGCTTCCCCCTTCTGCCTGCGCGCCCTACACGTTGCTGATAGTTAAATCGTTGAGGAGGGACATTGCCCATCATAACAGCAGTAAGGGATCCAATGTCAACACCTGCTTCCATGGTCGTCGTGACGCTTAAAAGATCAATTTCTTCGACTTTCTGAACTTCTCCTTCAGTAACCCGTCCTTGAAAAAGCCGCTGTCGTTTCTTTGCATCTTCCTTGTCAGTCTGTCCAGTCAGTTCTTCGCAATGAAGACGAAATGGAGAGCTCGTGCGGGCAAGATGGGCAAGGTAGATATAATAGTTGTCAAGATTCTCAAGTTCCTTTTGTAACAATGTGTCCCGTTTATCCAATTCCTTGTTACAATTACTACATATACCGGCACTTGGCTGCAAATGAACAATACCACAAATCTTACATTTCCATACATTATCTCCAACAGTAGCCGGGATAAATACTAGGCCCCGTCCCGTCAGTAAAATTGATGTTCTTGAAACGATGACACCATTCCTTGCCAAGAAATCAACTATGTCTTCACGAATCTCCTCAGGAAAATTCCACCCACTGAATTTGAAAACCTGCCTGGCATATCTCCACATTTTCATTGGGAAACCATCTGCTGTGTTTCTGTAATAGCCTTCAATCCGCCATGATTCTCCAAGAATGCGGATAGTAGTATTTATAAATTCCCTTATTATTTGATTGGGGTGTTGAGCCTCAGCTTCGATCCTTCCCTGGACCAAAGACTCAAGTGACCTTTTGTTATGGGCGAAAAGAGTAACAAGTATCTCCTTTCTTGCGGCTAACAGTATCCTGATTCGGAGATCTCTTTCCAAAACCCCCTCATGTAATAAGCTAAAAACAGGTTGTGAAAAATCAAAGCTCTTTGTCCAGTTTTCATTGATAGATGGTTGTGGACCACCTGGATTTATACCAAGTTCAAATAACTTATTGATAACATCAGATTCAATGCGTTCAACCTTAACAACATTTTTTGCATTGAGAAATTCATTGATTTCGGAGACATATTCTGTATCACCGAATGCACGATAATCTTCAATTTTCTCAATGATAGTTTTATAAGTCTGACTACCTCGCAGTTGCTTGTATAAGCCTTTTTCATCAGCGGTCATCGTCTCAGGCGACACAAAACGTTTTTTCAAAATATCCTTTTCACCTGATCTTAATTCCAGGTTGTTAAGCAGGATCGCCCTGAAAGTATCCCTGTAATGATCTATCTCAATGCCTGCTGAAAGCTTTGCAGCGGCAGACCTACTGTCCGAAAATAGCACCAGTTTAGGCTTGTCTGAATCCGTTGAGAACTTTTTGATGGCGTACATCAGTGAGTCTGCCATTAACTGGTTCACCTTTTGTACACCGGTATAATGTCGTTGAATAGGGGTAAGGCCACTTGAACTATTTTCACTATAGTCACAATTATAGCAGTGATGAGGATATTGCTGTGAATAATCTCTTTCAGGCACATACATCAACATCTTACCAATTGAGGTTCGCCTAAAAGAGCCATCTTTAAAATCGAAGTCACATTCTTTCCACCGGTCGCTCCTTTTATCCTCCACCGGATAAATCGTAAAGTAACGGTTTGTATCCTGAAAAATATCCTTTTCAATAGACAGGAAATGCCCCTCCTCTTCTACTTTTTCCCATCCTCCCAGATATATTTCACCACATTGTCTGCAAACCACCATTTCAAGGACAACACAGCCGCATCGACATATTGCCTGGGGGTTCCGATATAGTTTGCCGACGGTTCTTCCCTCAAATCGGTAAGCCTCAGGAACCTCACTGCAGTTTGGATTCGTACAAGCCCAAATCCCTTCTATATTTCTGAAAAAAAAGTGCGCCCTCACCGGTTGCTTACTATCATTCTTTTCATTTTTTAAGTGGCTGAGTCCAACCAACAGACCTTCAAGTGCATCCATTGCATACTGAGTATCTCCAAAAAGAGATTCCGCAATCGCTCTGCTTTCCATCGCCCTCAATACGAGGCTTTGAAGACGCGGTATGACCTGGTCTTTTTCAAAAATTGCAGCAATCTGTAATTCAGGAACAGTATCTTCTTTCATCGATCGGTACAGCGCAGCATCCAACAATGAAATCGGGGTATAGTGATTCTTGGGCTCGTCGCCGATTATAACAAACTTTTGATCATAGGAAGATTCTTGGAGCCCGAAAAAACCAGTAAGAAATTTCCTTGATCGGCTTGTTGGTTGCATAGAAGCACTTGAACACAGAAACTGGACCTGGTTCGAATCTGCCGCGAGGCCAAGCCGCAGTAGAAGCAATTTTACTAGATAGGATACTTCTGTTCCTGCTGTCCCCCGGTAAGAATGCAATTCATCTATTACTAAGTGAAATATGTTATTTGGATCTGACTCAAGCCATGTACGTGTTAAATCAAAAATATCGTTTTCATGCTGCCGCATGAGCATTATATTGAGCATAGAATAGTTGGTAACAAGTATATCAGGAGGAGTTGCCTGCATTGTCCACCGGTCCCAGTATTCCGCATTTATACCTGGATCCATGTTAGGGAGATCATAAAGGTAGTCTTCATCCATTTTGTTATTAGCATACTGTTTCGCTGCCGCCCATTCTCTGGAAAGGCTGCTAGCCTCCGTCTTGAGTCGGGTGATTTTTGAAGCAGTCTTGCGGCCACTAATCGGGGTAATTCCGGTGTATCTCCCAAAACTGATACGCTGTCCGTCGAGTTGACGATCTAAAAATTCTATTGCTGTTGAATTGCTTAATCCTTTTCTCAATCTTCTCATCTGATCTTCGGCCAACGCATTCAAAGGGTAAAGAATCAGACCGCGAACTGCATGTAGCTTTCTTGTCCCCCTATTTTTCTTTTCGTTAAAGATGTCGTACAACAGTGGAAATAAAAAGCATTCCGTTTTCCCTGAGCCCGTGCCAGTTGTAGCCACCATATGTTTCCTGTTTACAAGGGCTTCCTGCATTGCCCTAAACTGGTGCATATATACTTTGCTTTCCTGTCCATGCCTATCTGGAAAAAATCCCTTCCTTGCAAATATTGCAAAAAGTGGATCAAGATGAAGTTTCTGACAGGCTTCTGATAGAGTATACTGCTCATCGTACCGAGGTACAAGCTCGATGATAGGTTCCTTACAAATGGCCTCCGGCTCCATTAACAAATCCTTTCGCTCGTTTTCCAGCGGTTTATATTTAAGTGGGATACCGGTATCAATGTATTTTAAGTAGATATTACGTAATTCCTTCCAGATTTCAAACGGGTTATTCATATTATTTGAATTGCGTTGTGAAAGACATTGTTTACTAAGGCAAACTCTTTACTATCTATATGATAAATCCTATTGGCAACATCAGCACCGGGATAATCTGAAAACAACGTATTAATAGAAAGCATACGTTCTAAAATGACCGGAAAGAAATGTGTTTGTATAGTAAGCAACTGCAACTGCTTTGAGTAACTGATGCCCAATTCACAGGCATTTTGAATGCGGCTTAAAAGTACGGCAAGTGAAAAACCATCAAATTGTTTCTTTCGTTCGGGAATTGTCTTGCATTCTCCCCCAGATAACATTATGAATTTCCTTGCAAAAGTTTTCTCCGACTTTTTGTACACACCTGGTAAAACTGCTTGCTTGTTTATTTTTATCCATGAATAGGAGGCATTGAACTGAAAGAACCCCGAAGCATCGATGATTTGTTCTTGATTCCAAAGATGGATTAACTTAGCAATTGTTGGAACAAGGCTTAATAACCGGCATAATTCAAATCGCACCAAAGGAATTTTATATTCTTTGCAGGAGTCAACTACCACCGGGGAATGCTTATATAAAGAAATTCCAGGAAGAATTTCAGGAAGTTTGAAAGACTGTAGAGTATCATCCATGGCGGTTGGCACATGGCACACCAGGACTTTTCCATGATGATATATTGCAGCTGTTGGCGACAAACGAAAACGATTATCCCCATAATACTCGACTATTCCCCATCTTAGCAGGGGATAAAAAACGTTATAAACAGCATATCTTGCCTCATCGGGAGAAAAAATTGTAGTAAGCGCTCTTTTGCAGGTTTTTTCAATACTCTGATAAGAGTGGAATTTATCCGGTTCAAAATAGAACCACTGCAAAAGACCTTCTATTATGTTGAGACGGCTGGTCATGCAAAAAACACATTAATAGAAACAGAGAATTCAAAATCATGCCCGATCAATGCCTGTAAAGGCAGGTAACGGTCGTCCTTACCCAACTCGCAGTTGATATTCGCAAATATTGGTATAGCACCCCAGTCCCTGAAACTGTGTGCCAGAAGCGGTATACCAAATTCAGTTTCTCCATTTTTTTCAATCGGGACACCAAAAATCCAAAGATTTTGAGGCCAACATGTCTGAAGGCCAGGTAGGGTGTTACGGATACCTGCGATCAAATCCATCATTGGCCTTGCGTAACACTCAATAGCGGCCATATTGATATCTTCAAGTAATAGAAAATGAATGATATCAGGATTATTATGGGCAGACTGCCAACATTGTTTCAAACCATTGTCATAAAAGGATTCGAACTTGATCCAATCTGCTTCAACCTGCTGGATAAAAAGATTGCAGTTATTGGAATTCATTGCAATAAGCCTGATAAACATTGGATTGGCACAAAGAAGTGCCCGTTTATCACGAAGCTGAAAAAGTGCCTTTTTCCCTTCTCCTGGTCCCAAATCCCCGTCCTCGAACAGAGACTTATAAGTGCTTATGAAGGTAGAGAGGTCATTAAATGCCTGCTTTCTTTTTTGGTAAGATTGTATCTCAAAAGTGAACAATTTCTTTTCGGAAGCAGTATTGGGTATGATTTCAGGAGTTGTTTCAGCCAACGCGCTCCTTATTTTGATATCTTTAATGAGACGAATTCTGTTGCTTTCAAGAAAATCAACTTCATTTGAGAGCTCTTCTTTTTGGGCTAAAATGGTTTCGAGTTCAAGCTGTAATTGTTTGTTTGCCTGTGTCAATCGACTACATTCCACTTGAATTTGGACCCGTTCCTTTTCATAGGGCTCTATTTCTTCTGCTTTAAGTTCATCGCGGAGATGTTGCAGTGAGTTTGTAAAAATTTCTGCTAATGTTGTTGATGTTCGTGATAACAGTTCCAATTCCTGTCGGGTCAAAAGCAAGCTTTCAGTAAGCTTCTTTATCCTAGCAAATTTTGCACTGTCAAGATCAGCTATTTCAGCTTGGTCAAGTTGTTGCAGAAGCTGTTGAATTTCTTGCGAAGGAAGTGTCAGGGATTTTAAATTCTTTTTGAACCAAGATACAAGTTCTGCTGGTCTGCTGCAATCAATCCTTGCAACAATTTCTGTTGGCTTTTCCAGGAGGTACAACTTATCCGCGATTGCGATGATAGGTGGTATCTTGTCAAAACGATGCACTTTGGTATCTGTTATGGGAATCACTTCGTTGCCTGAAAGCTTAAATGGCCCATATACTTTTGAATAATTCTGGATGTAAAAATTCCCCGTTGCCTCAGTTATAAACATTTTTAATCTTACCTGGTCTAATGCCAGTGGATTATCAAGTATATCCTCGTCAATCCGGAATAACTCGGTCCCAGCTGTCTTGATGGGAACTTTAACATCAAGCCTCATTTCATCCGGGCCGTTTGGTGAATCGAAAGGCAAAGTCGAAAATTCCAGGAGATCGCCTACTTTATAATCGTCTTCAGAAAACAGGTTCGGTGCGAAAACGTACCCTGCCGATGGAAATTCAGTCTTTATTTCATTCTCATCGTAAATGTAAACACCGTCTCTTTTAAAAGCCAAAATCCTAATACGGGCATTATACTCTCCCCGTATCATTTCAATAACGCCCTTAACGTTTGAATGTTTTTTTATTCGCATATGAAAGGGGGGTTAAAATTAAATTTTGATCCCGGTCAATTTTGTTAACCTTTTTTGCCAAATTTGCGTTAATCCAAGCACGAATTGGATGCTGTGCCGGTGTATCCGTTAAGTAAAACATACAACCTTCCAGCATTGGATGCTCGGTTACTGTCAAGGAATGAAAATCCCAACCTTCGAGCAAAGGGGCAATGCTTTGGAAGGAATTGACATTCATAATTGAAAACCTAACATCACGATAATGGGTTACCCGCACTTTATAATCTCCAGGAAGCGCGGTTTGAGGATCATATTCTACCGGCCTATTTTCAAATAGCACATTGAATTTTTCACGATAATCAATCCGTGGACCAAAACCAGTTAGAAAAAGATTGGCCCGGCCAAGCTTGATACCTCCCGATAGGAATACTGGATTTACGTGGTAAAAATATCCCTGCAGCGGATGCGAATTTCCTATTGACAGAAGTGAATAACAAAACAAAGTTCGACTAGGTGCAAGTAGGTATTTAGATGAAGCATGTTTCTCAAGAAAATCATATTCTTTAGCCTTAAACGTTCGATCAACCAGCAGGTAAGTTATGGCATTAAGGTAAAGAAATCGCGAGTGCTCGTAATCAGTTTCATAATCCGGAACTGGATTAAAGAGCAGAATACCGCGGTGAAAATAATGGCATCCTGGAAGAGTGAAAACCTCATCAATCTGAATTGCCTTCTTTTTGAAAAAGAAATCATGCTGTCCATGGTCAATCATCAGGATCAAATCCCCCACCTGTTTGTCTTCTGCTTTGGAAATGTTTCTTATCTTATAAGTTCCCTTCCGTTGCTTTCGAATTACTTCTCCCGACCATGACTGAAAGTAATTAAATAGCTGCTCATAACATCTCTCCTGCTTTAAAGGGTCACTTAACAGTTTTTCAGCCCGTGGAGATATGGTCCTTGGAAACCATTCTTTTAGTTTCTTCCTAAAAAAATCAAAGGGAATATCTTCTTCAGGCAGAAAATGCTCGGCAAAAAAAACCGTAAAATCTTTGAGATCTTCAGTTTTAAGAAGCAACTGAGACAGCGGATATTGGACATAACGACCTGCAAATGTCTTACGACTTGGGATTTCAAGTCTAAGACCAAAACGATGCTCCAAAAATTGTTTGGCATCGTACCATATTTTTTCCTGGATGGTTTGTGTACCAAAAGGTGCTTTGAATAATAGATGCAAATCTATTTTCGGCTCAATTAACTTTTTGAGTCGAAACTTATAGGCTCTTTCAGTAACCTCATCTCCGTCTTCCATCAAGGTTGCCGCAAAACATTGTAACGCAATTAACCCAAAATAACGTGGTACATCATTTCCATTTTCAGCGAGCGATGTCCAATCGGCCTTTAATATTTCAAATGAGCCGACTTCAGTTGGGGCAATTAACAAGGCAAATTCGCTTTCGTCAAGGGAAAAAGAACAAAAACTAGTTTTCGCACGTTGTGTATAAAATGTTAGGGCTTTACTATTAAAATCGTAATAACTCATATCCTGGAGAATAATGAATAATTAAAAGAGTTTCGAACTTGGGGTATATGTAATGCTTGACAACCATGGGAGAAACAACCATTGATTATTTGCTAGGTTTAGGGTAATAAAAATGCATCTGAACTTTTTAAATATAAGAATATTTTTGTTAATCGTTAAATTTTATAGTTGTATATATTTTTTTTTATTATAAATTGACACTTTCTGGTAAGTTAACCCGCCAAAAGGATTCTGTGCAATTTCCGAACGGGGCTGATTTTCGAAAAATCCGACAGTACGGAGTTTATATTTCGAATCAAGGTCGTTAGATAAATTTCTATGTTGTTTCAGTTTGTATGCTGCAATTTCTACCTATAGGCTATCTGAGTTGAAGAAGGAAAACGCTATTCTCATCATAGATGAAGTATTTGATTATTTGAATGACGCCAATCTAATAACTGCTCAGTATTATATAACGACTTTAATTGCCAAATTTAAAAATGAAGGCAGGAAGTTATTCCTGTTTATCATGACACATCTAAATCCATATTATTTAAAAATTTTTGCTTTCCTGACCCAAAGGTTTACTATCTCAATAAAAGCACTCCCCATATTAATAGAGGCTATTCTCATGGAGATTCGGACAAAAATATATTTCATGTTTTATTAATCCCCCGCTTCCCTCAAATCCATTTTATATTGGTACAAATGAATGCTACTTTGTGTGGCCTGGAAACGCGTAAAAAATCCTACAAGGACTTTTTGGGTTTGCCGACTGACTTTTATTTTAGTAGTTTTAGAGACAAGGCTTTATTTAACCTGGAAAAATTGTGCGATATGATTTGGATGAAAAGGATTTTTTCCAATATGTTCCTACGAAACATGCTAAGGGATTTTGGCTTTCGTACCAGTTCCTCTAATAATCACGGCCGTTTTACTCCCTACTTTCAGTATAAGATAGGCTCATACCAAGAGGATTATTATTTGTACTTTCCTGAAGAGCCGTATAAAAGGCAGTATAAAAACGAGATTTTTAATAAACTGCCATGGTATGATAAGGAGGAGATTTTTAAATACCTGGAGTTTCATTACCAAGCTTACGAAGATAGCGAGGGCTTTTTACATTTCCTTTATTGTGAGCTTTCTGAAAGATTGGAAAGAAAATCCCGGGATGGAACCCGTTTAAAATTGCAATCAGCGTTGAACTGGGTAACCGAGAAGAAACAAGAAAACCAGGCTCACCAGATACTTCCTATTCCACAAAAACCAAAGCAAGGTATACAGGCTATCACCGAAAATGGGCAAGACGATATTTCAGAAAAGGTTTCTCCTGAAAAAGATGAACTTGCTCAATGGGTAACCAGCTTTCTTCCAACCGGTGACATTCAGCTAAATAATCATAACCATCTGGAAAAGCTGGTACAGGTTTTCTACCTGCTACAGACAACTAAAGCACCTGATAGAATTGCAAAGAGTGAACAGATATTCAAGAAGTTTCCGAACCAGGATTTAGCATCCATTCTATTCTTACACTTTGATGGGTTCAAGGACAAGAAAATTAATACTATAGAAAAATATATAAAAGAGTGCCGGGATAGATTGAAACCCGAAAATATCAAAGTCAAAAAATTAATCGAGGCACTGGAAGATTTCTTTTACTAATCGCTTATTTATCCCTTTTCACTTAACTATACCACATATAACCAATTATTACTCAACCTATAAAAATCCATGACTAATCCATCATTGACTTCCTTCCTTCTCTAAACCACATTTGTGTCCATAAAATAAATTTATATGGACACTTTATTTATTCCAAATGAGAACGATTTCCGCAAGTGGATCAGGGAAGCTGTGCTAGAATGTATGGGGAACAACGTTATCAACAGTGCCCAACCACCCGCTGAATATGAAGAGCCATTACTTTCAAGGAAAGAGATTGCAGGCATTTTCAGAATATCCCTGGTTACCCTCCATGATTGGGTAAAACGCGGGCTGCCCCGTCATAAGCAACGGGGACGTGTTTACTTTCTCCGCTCCGAGGTGCTGGATTATGTGAAGAAAAACCGTCAACGCTCATTTTAAATTCTGCCGCTATGAATTCTCAAAAATTGTCAATTGCCCAGGCGAAGCAAATTGACCTGGTAGACTATCTTTTTTCGCTTGGGTACAAACCAGAGAAAATAAGAGGATCGGACCACTGGTATCATTCACCACTAAGAATTGAAAAAACACCGTCCTTTAAAGTCAATCGGAAGATGAACGTGTGGTTTGACCATGGCATCGGGGAAGGTGGTAATATTATTGACTTTGGTATTTTGTATCATAATTGCTCCGTTTCTGAATTATTGGAAAAGTTGCAATCGTCTTTTTCTTTTCACCCGCCTTTGGACGCAGCTCCTGTTTTAGCCACCCACATCGGTGGGCCAGAGCTTGCGGCTGAAAAGAAAATAAAAATACTTTCATACTCCCCTATCACTTCTCCTGCACTTTGCTACTATCTGCGGCAAAGATGTATTTCTATTTCCATTGCACAAGAATCATGTTATGAGGTAAGGTATGAACTGGCCGGCAACCAGTTTTATGCCATCGGTTTCAAAAACAATTCAGGTGGATTTGAGTTGCGTAACGCAAATTTCAAAGGCAGCAGCTCACCAAAAGATGTTACACTTATCGACAATCTTAAAAAGGAGGTGGCTGTTTTTGAAGGGTTCTTTTCCTACCTGGCTTACTTGACTAAATATCAAAATGAACCGGCACTGACAAATTTTCTTGTACTCAATTCTCTTGCTTTCTTCAACAAATCCCGGCATGTCATGGAAGCTCACCAGCAAATTCATCTCTTTCTTGACAGGGATACCGCAGGGATGAAGTACACTGAACAGGCATTAAAGTGGAGCAATAGGTACATTGATAGGAGTGAATTTTACCAGCATCATAAAGATCTTAACAGCTGGCTTATACGATATGAGCATAGTAAAAAACAAAACCAGGCAAAAGGCAGACACTTATAACACCCTTCTAATAGCTATTTAATAACGCACATATGCATGAATTGGTCGCCCAGGGCTTGCGCTCTATGGATTAACCCAAGGTGCCTGGAACCGCACCTTGCAAGATGTCCGTTTGTCTGACAAACGGGTTCCCCCAATTTGCTCCGGAGTCGCAGGGGATGGTTCACCAACAGCATGCAGCCGATATTTTTGCCATCCGGCAGATTAAAATGGGAACTACCCGGCACCGTGTTTTGTATCTGGGCAAGAACCTGATTGGTACAATATTTTTAACTGAGAAAATGGAATTGTGATGAAAGATATCAAGTCAAACCGGACCCGACGAGTGACCTTACGATTCACACCGGAGGAATTTCAGCAAATAGAAAAACACTTCCATACTGCCACATCCCGCAAACTAAGCGACTTCCTGCGCAAAGTTATAATGGGGGAAAAGGTTGTGAATTATACCAGAAATCAATCAATAGATGACTTTTTGACGGACATGGTTTTGCTACGCAACCAGTTAAGTGCTATTGGCAACAACTTTAACCAGGCGGTTAAAAAATTGAATGCAGTTCGGCAAGTTCCTGATATTTTACCCTGTTATCTTGAAGCCAGGCAACAGTATAAACCCATATCGGCCAAGATTGATGAAATAAAATCCAGCATAAATAAACTTTCAGATCTATGGTTGCACGGATAAAAAGAGCAGATAGCCTCTCCAGAACACTCAACTATAATGAAAAGAAAGTTCAGCAAGGTGTGGCTGAAAATATTATGGCGGTGAATTTTTCGAAAGATTTGGAGCACCTGAACTTCTACGACAAGTTGAGATTTCTTGAGCACCGGGCTTCCTTGCGTGAAGAAGTAAAAGCAAATAGTGTACATATTTCGCTCAACTTTCACCCCGAAGATCTGCTGGATAATGAAAAAATGAAACGAATTGCCGTAAGCTATATGCAGATGATCGGGTTCGGGAACCAGCCCTATCTTGTATACAGGCACAATGATGCGGGCCACCCGCACCTCCATATTGTGACTACCAATATCCGGTCAAATGGAAATAAAATTGACATGCACAATATTGGCCGCAATCAGTCAAGAATAGCGTGTGAAGCCATAGAAATGGCCCACCGGTTAATAAAGGCAAAGGGGCGGCATCAACAAGACTCGATGTTACTGCGACCTGAACATGTATTGGCTGCAGTTTACGGGAAATCGGAAACCCGACGCGCTATTACCAACGTCCTGGACCATATATTAAAAGTGTATAAATTTTCATCACTTCCGGAACTGAATGCAGTTTTAGCATTGTATAATATAAAAGCCGACCGAGGTGCCGAAGATTCACGAATGTATAGGAATAAGGGATTACTTTATCGGGTACTTGATAAACAGGGTAATCCTATCGGCGTCCCAATTAAGGCTAGTGCCATTCATAATAAGCCAACATTGGCTTTTTTGGAAAAAAAGTTCTCGCAGAATCGTTCTCTAAAGCTTTCCAAACACAGGGAGCATATCAAAACATGGATCGATATAACCCTCCTCAGGGATCCCAATGCCTTGTTAGAAGACTTGAAGGTGGCGCTGGCAAGACAACAAATTCATATCGTGCTAAGGGAAAATAAGCGAGGAGATATTTATGGAATAACCTTCATTGATCTTCGAAATCATACCGTTTTTAACGGAAGCGACCTGGGACGAGACTATAGTGCCAAACGCATTATGGAAAGGTGCGGTGAAATAAACGACCCTATCGGGAGACAAACCCCTCACCGGCGAGTTACAACGAAGGGTATTAAATTATGGCCCAACCCGCCTGAAAATAAAAATACTCACTACTTTGTATTGACAAATGACCTTAGTAAAAGCATTGGCGAACTGCTGAAATTTTGGCTGGAGCCTGTACCGGATTATTCAAATTATGTGTCTTACGAGTGGCGTAAGAAAAGAAAAAAGAAGAAAAAAAGACAGTCCCAATCATTGGGATTATAACCTCCAGTAACTCAAGCCAGAATAGGAATAATTGTTCAATCCGGCGATTCTCCAAAGCAACTTGCTCTACGATGGAGAAATTTAATTGTCCTTTGGTTTTATAAGGTAGCAATCGACATTATAAACCTGTTAAGCTACTTCTCTTCATTATTTCTCCGGAAACGGAGGTATGGGGAAATCAGAAGAATATTTGCTAGTCACATATAAAGGGCTTCGGTGCTGATGCTCTTCAAGCCAAGATAAATAGCCGTCCAATGAAGGTCCACCAATATTGATTGCAAATTCGTAGCCTTTAAGAACAATTATAAAATACCATTCTTCCAATTCCGTCACAAGAATATCATATTCATAAAGCATCCCGGTTGTCGTACCATCATTTAGAATAAATGGAGCATCTTCAGCATAAATTTTTCTTACGTGGTAATTCCAAATTATGTTCTCCGAGTTATATCTCACATACTTTCTCAAAAGATCAAATTGCTCGTCATTGATAAGATAATTTAGACCGTCTATATTTTTGGTAAGCCGCTGTGCAATAGCCTCCAACGCCATTTTTCCTAAAAATCGCGCAATTATTCTGTTTGTTTTATCTGGTTCTTGAACATACGGGACAACAATGTAGGTTACTTTACCGCTTTTCACCGCATCAAATGAAGCAGGATCTAACCGAAGTGTGGCTGGCTGCCCCCTTTCCAATATCACCTCCGCTTCATAGTTGGTGTGTGGGATAATTGCCTTTCCCTTTGGTATCCGTTTTCTTTTGGATTCTATTTTGTTCCTGTGGCGTAAGCTCTTAAAGAAATCCTGGTCAAGCAGCTGCTTTTCGATCTTGATAGAAAAGTAATTATTACAGGTATCGCAGACAATCCCCTGTGGCAGTACATTTCTTTTATTACCTAGTGATTCCGGCACAATGTGTTCAACACTTTTTGACATTGAGGAATCTCCTTTACAAAAAATACATCTCATCCTATTTCAGTATTGGATTAAAAAACGTCTGAATTGAAATATTCTATAATAGAAGATATTCTGGTACTTAGTTCATTAATATCTATCACATCATTTTCGATAAGGACGTCGCACTTTTCCTTCAGGAATTTTATTTCTGACTCAACTATATGATTTTCCATTAATTCGAATTGATCAAATGTATACTCCTCAGGAGAAAAATGGTTTCGCTCGCAGTACCGTAGGTACCTAGTCATGCTACTAGCATCGACGTAGATAAAATGGCTATTGGCGCTGAGTTTCTTCAAGAAATCAAAAATTATCTTATGCCGCACTCCTTCAATAAGCACCGTCTTTTTACCTGTCATCCCATGATTGAGCACGCTTCTTAAAAAAGCCTCAGGATCTCCATGAATGAACGAGTTTCCCAAGTCCTGTAAGGACGGTTTGTCTGTAGGCAAGTTATTCTCAATACTATAATCGTATAAATATTTGCCAAATGACACAACATCTACAATAACAAACTCTTGTATCATCCTAGTCACCGTTGATTTCCCTGAACAAGTGGGACCAATAATGCCTATAAGTGTGTTTATCATTTTTTAGGTTTTAAAATCAAATAATGTATTAGTAAATCCAGGCCTTATAATGGCCCATGCTGTCCGGTCACTTTTATCAACTTCAATCGGATCTATTCTATGGACAGATGTTATTTCGATAATTGTAAGAAAGTTGCTAACCTTTTTACTCTCTAAAAATTCCGGGTCGATATTCCAACATGCATTTTCACTATACAACTTCTCAAGTTCTTCAACCTTTGAGGGGTTTAAATTTGAATAATAGTTCACACTTTTAACAAAGAACACCCCTAGTATCGGCCCACCAGTTCTTTTCACAAGCACTATGTCGTTCTTAAAAACTTTCCTGTAAGGAATAACGTTATTTACTGAAAATCTGGATTCAATCTTCTTCTTCCCATTGAAGAGTAAGCTTAAAAACGGTTCACTGAAAATCGCTAGATGTATACTTACTTGTTCGGCTTCAAAACTCGACTTCAGCTGAATCGAACTCGTATTACTTAAAGTCAGCTTGTTCATAACATCCTTAATCAGTTTGTCTTTCCATTTCATAATAGATCCAAGTTATAAAGTCCTTATATTCCCGCTTTTCGAGATCAGCGATGATTGTCATAAATTTTTCTACACTTCGGTAGTCCTGGGTATCTTCATATTTCCCCTGAGTAAGTAATTCCAGATTGTGTAGGAATCTTTTCGGATGATTCACTGCAAATATCCTGTTACCCGAGGTCATCATATTCGCAAGTTTTCTTTTCTCGTGGCGCGCACTCACCGTCGGAAGAATATCATTGGGCACAAGGTGCGAAATTTCAAGGGCACCATCTTCGCACGAAACGACATCATTCTGATTCTTCACCCGAATCCTAACAGTATTATATTCTTTTTCAATCCAACTGTTTTCCTCAATAACAATCGTTGGTCTACTTATCTTAACCTGGTCAATTTTTCGAAAAATTGCCAGATCACCATTCCTCCAGAATGGCAGAATGTCAGTAATGCCAGCTGCCCGAAGCGCGTTAAACTCAAAGAAAGGCATCGAATATTGGAGCTGTTGAGGGGCAAGTGTTTCCAAGCAAAGCCCCAATTGATTACAATATGAAAACCAATCAATTCTTTCCTCAGGAACACTGGGTCTTGTATTGATCGGAGGCAGGCTAATTATGACAATGCCGCCAAGTTCTGTTTTACTTGCAGCGAGCCACATAAATTGTTTAAAGTGCTCAGTATACCAAGGCGGGTCCATAACAACGCAGAAATGGTCACTGATTGAAGCAGGCTCAATCTTGAAGATATCCGCTTCGTAAATATTAAATCGTCTCTTATCTGTTATTTGTGTTGTTAACGATTGTACAATGGGCTTATTTCGCTCAATTAATGTTATTTGGTTCGGCACGTCCTTTTGAATTGCTGTTGCAAAAAGGGTTGGCATGCCGAGAAGGAGTATTTTATCATGGGGGTTATTTATTTCCGTCAACCGATTGAGTAACCGATGAAGGCTTTTAGTTGAGTTTCGCCATTCAAAATCCAGAGGATGTGGTGTTTTTAGAAAATCAAAATACCCCATGTACTTTTGAAGAAATATCTTCTCATCATTGGGATAGAGTTCCAGGTTCTTGTTAGTGCTAACCTCTTTGATGACCCAATAACCGTCCATCGACACCACAAGTTCTTTTTCCACAAGCTGCCGAAGGATTCTATTGACAACTGTAGGATCCAACCCACTTAAATTTTTACTAATGTACTCGAAGGTTCTCGGTTGACTACAGATCCTTAAGATAGCTTTTTCCAGATATGCTTCGTACATAGGAAGGGTTTTGAGGTTGATAAAATAGTTAGTTCAGGGGGATATCAGTTATTGGCAAGGCCAGTAAATTATCTGGGAATCTTTTTCGTAGTTCGTTTTGCCAAATGGCAATCGCTTTTTGTTGTCCTGTCAGCAAATCCTGCTGGTCGTAATCTTTCCTATCTTTTGTTGGACTAAATTCATAAATTTTCAGGGGAACAATCCTTAAAGGCAGGTTGTAGTGGATTCGCTGAATTTTATCCAGGAAAACTGGTACATCGTTCTCGAACTTTGTTGCCGATGGAGATGTAAGTGTAATATAGCCATAAAGGTCAATACCTAAATCAAATAGTCTCTTAAACAAATGAAACTGATTATCAAAAAGCTTTCCTTCGGACTTTGTATTGATGATGAATGACTCCTCATTGATCCCCTTAAAGCAACAAACCCTGGCATACCGTTGGTAAGTGCGAACAAGCTCTATTTGTTCTGCAGAGAGATATTGCCAAAAATAATCATTGCTTAGGTTATCATCGGACCAAAGAAAAATTTTATCCTCCAGGTTTCTATTTCGAAGCGTTTCCATCATCCATGGGATCCATTCCGGTGTAAGATCGGGTTGTCCCCCGGATAGATCAATAATTAAGGGTCTGTCATTTTCTGCCAGGTACAGATCAATGAGATCATCACAACTCAAGAATTCGGAATAACGTTTGTCACCGTTTAGAAGTTTAAAGTCTACATAACAATACCAGCATCGCCAGTTGCAAATAGAGTTCTGAAATATTTGAGCGCGTACCTCTGAATCGTCCGGCAACTGAAGATACTTGAGTGCAGGCACGATAGGAAGAGGATTAACTGGCCAATCCGTAGACCTGCGAAGTTTAAAGTGCCTGACTCTACCAAAGCCTTTGCAATTTGCAGGTTCAGTAAGATCCTTTTCCTGCTCGCTGCCAGAATAATTGCTTATGAGGATTTTCCTATTGACGATGTCAATCCCCTTGCCTCTTAGCTTCGCAGAGTATTCGTCTGTCTTAATTAAATTCACGTGCTAGCTTTTTTACTTGTTCTTCATCAGTAATTCCTTCTTTTGTTAGGCCCGGTATTCTCCTAGCAATATATTTCATAACCAGTTCAGCGCAGTATTCCAGTTGTTCTTC
This sequence comes from Chitinophaga sp. GbtcB8, assembly GCF_019091455.1. GTDB lineage: Bacteria > Bacteroidota > Bacteroidia > Chitinophagales > Chitinophagaceae > Chitinophaga. Next base: position 720,484 of record NZ_JAGXJN010000001.1, on the reverse strand, counting down.
TGTAAGTGGCACTTCCATATTAATATTATGCCATGTTTCCAGACATTTGCGACAGCAGGTGGCAGTAGCGTGTTGCGCATAATTGACAATCTCATCCTTACCCATTGGCGTTTGCCGGCCATCCATAAAATAGTTGTATTTGCCTATCCTCGCTTTTAGCAGCTTAAGCGCAATGGCTTTTGTGGTATCGTATCCATTTGCAAATGTTTTTTCGAGAGCATCTTCCTGAATAGGCGTATGCCAGAAAACATGCCTGATTATTTCGGACTGCAGTGATTCGAAAATAAAGTCCACTTCCTTCAATCCACCTTTATGAATTCTCTCCCAGTCGATAAGGTCTGCACCACATTCCTTGCAAACTCGTTCTTTACCAAATTTCCTGATGCTTGATTTCTTCTGACTGTAACAATGAAATCCCTCACTACACTTCGTAGTGCCACATGTGATATCCAGTACTGTAAGATCAGTTATCTTTATTTCTTCCGGCACTACTCTTTTGAATTTCTTTCTTTCTTTCATTTTAAAAAGATTTAGTTTTCTATTGCTGTTGCCAGCAAATTCCTATCAATTGGATCGATGGTTTGCAACTGTATTCTTTCTTTTAGGACCTTCGCAGCAATAGAAGATGGTGAAGGAGAAATCTTTTGAAAGGACTGTGCAGTACCCCACCAGTTTTTTCCACCTAACTGCAAGCGAAAGGCCAGATAGTTTGCCAGATAATCCGCCGGAATGTTTTCATCTTCGGAGATTTCAGTCACTGCCTTTTTCAGGGATTCCATCCTGTAGTCTGCTAATTGCAAACATCGATTGATTAAACCTTCCGAGTTCTTTTCAAATATAAATTGATTAGAAAAGGTATTTGCCTCTGCTTCTTCCGGTGAGTCGTTTTCATAAGGATTCAGTTCGCTCATTTCGACAATTGAAGTATTGGGCTTCTCAAGATGTGCGAAAACGTGATAAAGTTCATGAAGCAAGTCGAATGTCCATCTCGCATGAGATTCTGTCTTTTGCTTCAATACGATTACATGATTATTGTCGATATTCCAAGATGCTCCATGAAATATTCCGGAATCATTTAACGGGATTACCGGAATACCGAGATCCCAAGCAAAGTTTACAAGGTTTTCGAATTCTATTGTACGATACTTCTGTAGAAATATCTCTTTACAATCTTCTAGACTTTCTGGATACTCCAAAGAAGGCTCTTGTATATTCGCCTTCCTGACAATATTAGCTATATAATAAGCATAGTGTGAATAGGCTTTTATTTGTGTTATATTACCTTTAGATGGTGTCTTGAAATAGGCAAATTGTGCCGGGCTTTCAACAAACTCGAAATCATTTTCTTTCCAGATTTCATTTTTGTCCCAGCCAAATATCCTGTTCAGATAAAAGGAAACCTCATCAGCAAGAAGTGAAGGAATCTTGTCCAGTTTGGATTCCAAAATTTGCAGAATTTCAGCCGGTAATATTTTTCTCACAAGTGTTGCATCAATACCTGCTTTATTTAACTTTCTTAAAATTGTTTTGAAGCTACTAGTTTCCCTTTGCCTTTCAGAAGCCAATTCTTCGTTAGCCAGGTCCTTAAGAGTGTATCCCATAGCAGCGAGTATTTTTCTCAACGTGGCAAAGCTCACATCAGTATAACCCTTTTCTATTCTTGTGATGGTTTGTGGAGTAACTCCTGCCCTTTCGGCTAATTCATTGCTTTTAATCCCTTTTCTCTCCCTTAAATTTTTCAGTCTTGCACCTACCTGCTGAGCATGTTCTTCCGCTTTTGCCGCCATTTCCTTGGCAAAATCCGGGTCAGTCAATACTCTCAATCTATCCCAGGGAACAACTATTGTATCCTTATTCGAGTCGAAATGCAATTCATATTCATTATAGGTAATTAGAATAGCATTGACTGGATCGGATCCTACTGGCAGTACCTTTACAAGGGGCAGGTTGATACTGTCGCCATTTCGAAAAACGGCCACCAATTCATCGCCGTCCAGCTTGGCTTCTCTTATTTTTTGGTAGTTAAGTTCATCCCACTTTTTCATAAAATTCTTTTTAGTGTGTCTTTGGATTCATCTGGTCGAAATAGTCGCACAACTCATCCAGTTTGTCTTCAATCATCTCCCTTTCCCCTTTTGAAAGAGGAGGTCCAGTTAAAATTATGAATGTTGGTAGGGTCACTCTTGTGACAGTACCATCAGCTCTTTCTACATGGCAATGTGGTGGTGGATGGTCACCGGCGTATATTTTTATCTTGACATGTTTGGTCCCAAAATTCATTAATCTGAAGTTTACACACAAATAAATATTCTTTCGTATTCATTGATGTAAATATAATTAACATTTATGTTAATAAAATAGAGAATTGTGCTTTATTTTATCATTTTTATAATTTGTATACAATATCAATAACTTATACGTAAAATTAATTAGGTATATGAAAGCTAGATACAGATTATGCCTGAAGCACCTTCCTTTGATCTCGCGTTAGAAAGGAGAAGGTACCTGGGACCATTAAAAAAGAAGTTGCAAATTTGAATATAGGGGAAGCAAACGCAGCCGAAAGATTATTTGGAATGCTTGATGCTTAAACAGGGCTGGCAAAATATGCTCAACTTTTAGAATTCACCCCTTACGCTTCCCCTTTCCCTTCTTGGCCTTTCTAATAAACCTTAACATCACATCAAACTCCACCTTAAACAGTTCCGCCATAAAGTCTATTTCATCTAATGTAAACAGGCCCGGATTAGCCACTTTTTTGGGAAATGCGTAAAATGATATACCTAATAAGGTCTGTAGGGTTGTCCTGGCTACAATGGCAAACAGTTGCTTAAAATCGTCCATTGTTTCGGACAGTAAAGCATTTTTGACAATGTTAATCTTGTCCTTGCCTTCTTCGGTTTCGGTTAGCTCCGATAAAAGTTCGTCATACGTTTTAGCCATAACGCTATATAATATGCGAAAAGATAGTAGAACTACGATAAAAATCAATAAAATACTTATTATTCAAATAAATATACTTATACATCTAATTTTTATACTTTGAAATCAAATATTTTACCTTACCTTTGTTCTATGCAATTAAGCATTTAAAATATAAGTTTGCGAATCTTCTAACTGATTTGAAGCATTCGCTTAAATTCTCGTCTTAGGAAACGGCCAATTTTCAAAAGGGAACGAGAGGATAAGTGAAGTGCCCATGTTATAGCGTGGGCCCACTTACCCGTTCCCAAGGCGCTTGGCCGTGCCTCTAAGACGGTAAGTTGTGGCCTGCGCTTTTTTTATGCGTACCCCATAGCTTACCATTGTCTTAAATGATTTAAATGTCTCAATAATGAAGCAGACAATAGATCCAGGCCCTGGTAATATGCTAAAAGATATTTATTCAAGATTGATAGCCTTCCCAATTTTTTTTAGAGATCATGTAGGTCAGGAGTGCCTATGGAGCACGCCCACTTTCTATCGTAAGATGAGAGATGTCACTATCCTGAGTAATGCGGAAAAGGAAAAGATAATAGCGGTATTTGATGAAGCATTTGAAGAACTATGGGATTATTGTGAAAAGTACCGTAATCATAACCGATAAAGTACCCTTTGCATTATTCTGAAAAAACTATTACGATGGATGGGCTTTACATTGAAGACAATTAATATAGAGTAGGGATAATAGTATTTTATAAGATAGATATGAACATAATATGCATTTGGCAGAGCTGAGAGCTATTAGTTGATTAATCAAGCCTGTAAACAAAAGTCAGGATTGCTGATATTATTAAGCAGGTATTTCAATATATATAAGAAGTTCTTTGACATATTGGTTGAAACTTAAGTCTTTTCTTCCAAAGAGATTAGCATAAGTTTTAATAGGCATAGTAAAGGAGTGAGACAATAATCATAATACAACCAGGTCTTTACCTGGTTTTTATAATACAAAAATATGGGGGCAATCGCTGCTCCCATACCCCCAGGTGGGGATACAAACAATGAACAGAGGAATTGTTGTTGCTGATTCAATTATTTGGAGCAACCGGTGAATCTTGGTAATTGAAATGTTATGTGTATGGGTAGTAATTGAGATAACAGCAGATAGGAGTTTTCTGCTCAATTTGTGCGTTTGTCTTTGTGGCTGCTGATTTTTCTGTTTTATTATTTGTATCCCCGCCTGGGGGTTCAGGGGTATGGTGCGCCCCTGAATTTTTGTATTAAACGTGCTTTTACACTTAGTTAAATAAATGGAGAATGGATTGATGGGGTTTAAGGTAATTCAGTAACTTTATAACAATAGTAAACACCTTCTTTTTCAAAAGCTCTTTTAAACACTTTCGTAGGATTGCAAAAGGCCCAGTAACCTTAGTGTTTGCAAATTGTTTGCAAATTTTAAAGGGTTCCAACCTTCAACCGGCTGAAACCCTTTACCACTAAGTGACCCCGTAGGGACTCGAACCCTAG
>NZ_JAGXJN010000001.1:0-716025 GCF_019091455.1 Chitinophaga sp. GbtcB8 | reverse complement strand
CCCCTGATTAAGGGTCAGCTGCCCCACCCACTGAGCTTCGGAGTCATAAACCACGCTATTTCAGCGCAGTTCCCTTCAACAGGGTTGCAAAAATAAGACCTTCGCTCAAAATTCACAAAAGTTATTTAACTTAATATAAAATAAAAAACCGGGTCCCTCTCCCGGAAAAGGAGTTTAAGCATGGAAACAGCATATATAGTAGCCGGTTACCGCACCGCCGTAGGTAAGTCAAAACGAGGCGGGTTCCGCTTTTACCGGCCCGACGACCTGGCAGTGGACGTGATCACTGCCTTATTAAAAAGCGTACCCCAGTTAGAGCCGCACCGGGTAGATGACCTGATTGTAGGCAACGCCGTACCGGAAGCAGAGCAGGGCCTGCAGATAGGGCGCATGATCTCCGTTAGAGCCCTGGGCGAAAGTGTACCGGGTATGACGGTGAACCGCTACTGCGCATCCGGACTGGAAACCATTGCCATTGCCACTGCCAAAATACAGTCCGGCATGGCGCATTGCATTATTGCGGGTGGTACAGAAAGTATGAGCCTGGTGCCCACTGTTGGCTGGAAAACAGTACCCAATTACAATGTGGCCAGTACTACGCCGGATTATTATCTGGGTATGGGCCTTACCGCAGAAGCGGTGGCCAGTGAATACAAAGTATCCCGGGAAGACCAGGATGCCTTTGCCCTGCGCTCTCACCAGAAAGCGCTGGCCGCCATTCAGAACGGTTATTTTAAGGAAGGTATACTACCCATACAGGTAGAAGAAGTATATGTGGATGCCAAAGGCAAAAAGCAGAAGCGTAATTATACTGTGGATACAGACGAAGGTCCGCGCGCAGATACTTCCGCAGAAGCGCTGGCCAAACTGAAGCCGGTATTTGCTGCCGGTGGTTCGGTAACAGCCGGTAACTCCTCCCAAACCTCTGACGGTGCTGCTTTTGTGATCGTGATGAGCGAAACCATGGTCAAGGAGCTGGGATTAAAACCAATTGGCCGCCTGGTAGCCTGCGCCTCCGCCGGCGTACATCCCCGCATTATGGGCATAGGGCCGGTAGCTGCAGTGCCCAGGGCATTGAAACAAGCCGGGAAATCCTTGCAGGATGTGGACCTGGTAGAGCTGAATGAAGCCTTTGCCTCTCAGTCCCTGGCCGTTATCCGCGAGCTGGGCATTAACCCGGATATTGTAAACATCAACGGCGGCGCCATTGCTTTAGGCCATCCGTTGGGTTGCACCGGCGCTAAGCTCACCGTTCAGATCCTGAGCGATCTGAAACGCCTGAACAAAAAGTATGGCCTGGTTACCGCCTGTGTTGGCGGTGGACAAGGCATAGCCGGCATTATAGAAAGGATCGATTAATTTCTTTTATCCAGATAAAGCAAAGAGGTTGTATCGGATGAAGTGCCTGTAAAATGGGGCATTTACCAGGATACAACCTCTTTTTATGTTTCTTTCCATTATCCTACGTCTACGCCCCTACTTTCTCCTCTAAAACCGGACACCCTTGTACGAATACGGACAATCACCGTAATCTAAACCATCTCAATAACTTGATTTCCAATTGCTCCTGCTTTTGGCACTACCTTAGTGCTGCAAACACTTATGCTACAAAACTACCTCCGCATTGCTATCCGCAATCTGCAGCGGAATAAGCTTTTTTCAGCGATCAATATATTCGGCCTTGCCATTGGCATGACCTGCTGTATGCTGCTCATGCTCTACATCCGCAGTGAGCTGATGTTCGACGAGCACCAGCAGCACGCTGCCGATCTGTATTTCCTGAAAAGTGAAAGCGCCGTTTCTACCGGCGAGGTACGTTCCTTTACCACTATTTCTGCATTATACGGCCCCACTTTAAAAAATGAATTTCCGGAAATAGCGCAAATGGCCCGCTTATGGGCCAATGTCATAGATTCCAAAACCCTGCTGCAGGTGCGGGAAGCAGGCAAATCCGTAAAGTCGTTTTATGAAACCCGGGGCTACAATGTTGATTCCACCTTTTTTGATCTGTTCACCTATAAATTCCTGGAGGGTAATGCAGCTACCGCTTTGCAGGAGCCCAATGCCATTGTGCTGTCAGAACCGGTAGCACGCAAGCTTTTCGGGCATGCATCCGCTTTGGGGAAAACCATTACAGTAGGCGGTGACACTGGTAATGGCGAGCTGTTTAAGGTTACCGGTGTATATAAAGATGAAAGCCATCGCTCGCACATAGATGCGCGATTTTTTGTGCCGCTGTCTGCCGGCTGGATAGGCGGGTTTTTGCGTAACGGACGGTTGAACTTTTCTTTCAACAACATGTTCATTACCTACCTGCGTTTACGCCCGGGCACAGATGTAAAAAAGCTGGAACGTAAGTTCCCCGCTTTTATGGAGCGGCATGCCAATAAAGATCTGCAGGCAGCCGGTTATACCAAAGCGATCTCCCTGTTGCCGGTTACAGACATTCACCTTTATGATAAAGTACGGGCAGTGGTAACAGATACCACCAGCAAAACCTACCTGTATATCCTGGGCAGCATTGCCATTTTTACGCTGGTAATTGCCTGTATCAATTTTATGAACCTGGCCACTGCCAGCTCTGCTAAGCGTGCAGCAGAAGTAGGCGTGCGCAAGGTGATGGGCGCGGGTAAAGCTGCGCTGGTAAGGCAATTCTTAGGGGAATCCATGGTGTTATCCATGATGGCCTTAGTGCTGGCAGTAATAGGTGTTGCAGGTGCGCTGCCGTTGTTTAACCAGCTTACGGGAAAAACACTGGCATTGTCTGAATTAATGGAACCCGCCATCATAGGTACTTTTGTAGCACTGGCATTACTTACCGGTTTACTGGCAGGCAGCTACCCGGCATTTTACCTGGCAGTGTTTAACCCGGTGCAGGTATTGAAAGGCCGTTTTAATAATATGATGTCTGCCGTGGCGCTGCGCCGCGGATTGGTAGTATTCCAGTTTGTGATCTCCATTGGGCTGGTGCTGGCCACCATTATTATTCAGCAGCAAATGTCTTACCTGCGCAACCGTCCCTTAGGGTTTACGCAGGATCAGCAGGTGGTGATACCGCTGCGTACTAATGAAGCGCATAACGCATATACGGCCCTGCGTGAAGGGCTGCTGCAAAATAACCAGGTGTTGGGCGCGGCAGGTACCTCGTCTTACCCGGGCATCTTTAACCCAATGGGCTTTAGCGTACATAAGCTGGAAGAAACCGTAAACGAAGGGCAGCCCATTCAGGCCAATTTTGTAGCGCCGCAGTTTATGAAGATGATGGGCTTTCAGCTGATGAAAGGGCACATGATCTCCGAACAGTTTATGAGCGATACCAGCGGGCAGATAGTGGTGAATGAAACCACCCTGCGCAAGTTCAATATTCCGCTGGATAAAGCGATTGGTCAGAAGTTGAAATGGGAGCTTAACGGGCAGGCATCTGAAACCTACGAAATCGTAGGCGTGGTAAAAGATTTTCACTTCCAGGATCTGCACCATGCTATTCAGCCTTACGGCTTCTTTCTCAGGAATAGCAGGGAATATAATTACCTGATCGTGCATGTGAATACTGCACAGATGGGAAAAACACTGAACTTTTTAGCAGATAAATGGAAAGCGCTTTGCCCGGATGAACCCTTTGAATATACTTTCCTCGACCAGGATTTTCAGCATAACTATCACGCAGAAACGCAAACAGCACAAATTGTAAGCTGGTTTACCGGGATCTCTATTTTTATATCCTGCCTGGGATTGTTTGGCCTGGCTGCTTTTGCCGCACGTCAGCGTACACGGGAGATCGGCATCCGTAAGGTGTTGGGCGCTTCTGTGCTGAATATTACTGCATTGCTGTCAAAAGATTTTGTTATGCTAGTGCTGGTGGCTATGTGTATTGCCAGTCCGCTGGCCTGGTATTGCATGCACAAATGGCTGGATGAATTTGCCTACCGTGTATCTATCAGTGGCTGGGTGTTCATTGCAGCCGGCATTTTTGCAATAGTAGTTGCTGTCATAACCGTAAGTACGCAGGCTATACGGGCGGGGTTAATGAACCCTGTGAAAAGTTTGCGGTCAGAGTAGTATTTTCCTTAAAATAAGTCCGATGTTCAGTAACTATCTCAAAACTACCTGGCGTTACCTGCTCAAAGACCGCCAGTTTACCGTGCTTAACCTGATAGGGCTCTCTACCGGCATGGCCTGTACGCTGCTCATCTGTTTATGGGTAATTGATGAATGGCAAACAGACCGGTTTCATAAAAATGATCAGCGCCTTTTCCAGGTAATGATCAATGAAAAGAATGCAGACGTTTTTACCACTACCCAGGGTACCGGTGGGGTAGTAGGGGAGATCATGCAAAAACAGCTGCCGGAAGTGGAGTATGCGGTTGCCACTACACCCGCAGCCTGGTTTCAGCAGTTTAGTATTTCGTGGAAAGATCGTACCGTAGGCGCAACGGGTAACCTGGTGGGTAAAGACTATTTCAAAATGTTCTCTTATCCGCTGCTGCAGGGAAATAAAGAGAACGTGCTGACCGACAAAAATTCTGTAGTAATATCCGCGCAGCTGGCGCGTAAATTATTCAACACCACTACTAACGTTATCGGTAAAACGCTGGAATGGAAATGGGCATCCCTTAGCCGCCAATGTACGGTTACCGGGGTTTTTGAGGATATGCCGGTACATTCTACCAGCCGTTTTGATTTTGTATTGTCGCTGGATATATGGAAAGATATTATGCCCGTTACGCTGGCGCCTACTTCTACCGGGCCTTTTAATACATATGTAATGTTAAGGAAGGGAACGGATGTGCAGCACTTTAATGAAAAGCTGCCGGCCCTTCTCAAAAGCCAGTTTAAGGATTCCTCTTCTGTTATGTTCATGAGAAAGTATGCAGATGGCTACCTGTATGACAAATACGAAAATGGTGTACAGGCAGGAGGGAGGATCTCATACCTGCGGTTATTTTCCATCATTGCCTTGTTTATACTGGTCATTGCCTGCATTAACTTCATGAACCTTTCCACGGCAAAGGCTTCCGGCAGAATGAAAGAGATTGGAGTGAAGAAATCCCTCGGGGCTGCACGGCGTACACTGGTGCTGCAGTTTTTAGGAGAATCCCTGTTCATGAGCATTGCTGCATTATTAATAGCATTATTAATGGTTGCCCTGTTGTTGCCGCGTTTTAGTGAAATGACGGGCAAGCAGCTGCTACCGCAATGGGACATACGATTTATAGCTGCCGTATTGGGCATTACCTTGTTCACCGGCCTGCTGGCGGGCAGTTACCCGGCTTTATACCTTTCCCGTTTTGCACCTTCTGTTACGCTTAAAGGAAAGTTCAGCAATACCGGAAACACCATGTGGATACGGAAAGGGCTGGTAGTTTTTCAATTCGTGGTATCTGTAATTTTCATTATTGCGGTAATGGTGGTGTATAAGCAGGTGCAATTTGTGCAAAGCAGGAACCTGGGATATAATAAAGACAACATTGTTTATTTTGAGATGGAAGGACGGGTAGGGGAAAAGAAGGAAGCTTTTCTGGCTGATTTGAAAGATTTGCCGGGTGTGATAAATGCATCCAGCATAGAGCAAAAGATCGTGCTATCATCGTTCCTGCCAACCTCCAATATCAGCTGGGAAGGAAAGAACCTGGATAACCAGATCCGTTTTTACGAAATGCCCGTGAACTACGGCCTGATAGAAACACTGGGCATCCAGATGGCTGCCGGCCGGGCATTCTCCAAAGATTATAGTACAGATAGCGCTGCCGCGGTATTAAATGAAGCAGCTGTTAAAGTTATGGGCCTCACAGACCCGGTGGGTAAGATCATTAACCGGGGCAAGACTGCGCTGCATATTATTGGCGTAACAAAGAACTTTCATTTTAATTCACTGCACGAAGAGATCCACCCATTCATTTTTAATTTAGCGCCTGAGCAAACCCTGCTGGCAATGGCCCGCATTCAGCAAGGCCGTGAACAAGCCACACTGGCGGGTATACAACAATTGTATAAAACTTTTAATCCCGGTTATTCCTTCAATTATAAATTCCTGGACAATGATTACCAGGCACAGTATGCATCTGAAAAACTGGTAGCGCAGCTGTCCGGTTATTTTGCAGGGCTTACCATTATTGTTTCCTGCCTGGGCCTGTTTGGGCTGGCCGCCTTTACGGCAGAACGCCGCCGTAAAGAGATCGGCATCCGCAAAGTATTGGGCGCCACGGTAGGTAATGTGGCCGTGATGTTATCCAAAGATTTTTTGCAATTAATATTGATCGCCGTTTGCATTGCTTTCCCGCTGGCCTGGTGGGCTGCAGGGGAGTGGCTGCAAAGTTTTGCTTATCATGTTCATATAGGCGTAGGCGTATTCCTGGCTGCAGGAACAGCTACCCTGGGCATTACCTTATTGACCATCGGTTTCCAGGCGCTAAAGGCCGGATGGATTAACCCGGTAAAAAGCCTGCGCTCGGAGTAGCGGATAATATTATTGTATATTTGGTGCTTTATTCCACCACCATGCAGATACAGGTATTAAAACAGCTCTTCCAGCGTGATCTCGACAAACTGAAACAGGAGATCAGCGCCTACCAAAGCGAACAGCAGCTATGGGTTGTAGAAAAGAATATTCCTAATTCCGCCGGCAATCTTTGCCTGCACCTGGCAGGCAATCTCAAACACTTTATTGGTAAAGTACTTGGCGGTGCTGACTTTGTGCGCGACCGGCCTTCGGAATTTGCGCTGAAGAATATTCCTAAAGCAGTATTGATAAAACAGGTTGAAGAAACGATTGTTGTGGTGAGTACTTCATTGGATAAGCTGACGGAGGAAGATCTGGAAAAGGAATACCCGGAGGTGGTATTTAATGAAAAGATGAGTACGGGGTATTTTTTAACGCATTTAGCGATGCATTTGGGTTATCATTTGGGACAGCTGAATTATCATAGGAGGTTGTTGGATGTGTGACCTCCTATGACAATATCTCTTACTCAGATGAAGATGGTCTAACTTTTCTTTTTTGAAGGATTTCTGCTCCTGCGGCTTTAAATTGATCGATGATATAGGCCGGCCATTTATTCGGATTTACAATGATAATATGGCCTTTAATAATTGTTTGATTGAGATCAATGCCTGTTCTTTTTAAGAATGCATTCTGCACGGCTTTGCCAATGTGTTTGCCTTTTTTTTTATATCCGCGTAGACCATTCAGGTAAGACTCAAAGGTTTGTCTTTTAATCCCGGTTTCCCTTACTATATCCTTTATTTTCCAGTTTAAAATGGTCATAATCTGTCTAATGAGAGAGTTTTGTTTGGAGTTCATATTATTAAATTGATAATGTAATACTTAGCCCCAACATAATGCTACATTTTTATGCTACATTTTGATTGTTTGTAGCATTTTTTATTTACTTTTGTGTGTAAGGATCAACAAATCAATATGTTACATAATAGCTAACATGTCAAAATGATAACAAAAATGTTGGGACTAATAAATGAAAGGAAAGACAGTTTTTTAAGAGCAAATGCTCATTATCAATACTGTCCAGGGCTGAGTGGTGCTTACAAAAAGGAATATCCCGATGTACAATACACCAGGATGGGAAACAAACTAAGTACTCATTGTCCACAGGAAAAAATTCTGATAATTCCCTATTGAGGGTTTGAAAATAATATGTAGCGGTATTAAGCTACAAAAGATTGGGTGTAGGTTCATTGCTTTGCGTTTTGGCCCATCCAATAATCAGGGAGCTGCCGTGTCGTCAAACGGGGCAGTTTCCCTTTTATTTATCGAATAAGCGAGTTAGTTAGGGAGCCTTTAAAAGCTCCGCTCAAAACTACATAACTTTCTTTATACTGACAAATCAAAATTCCCATAATTGATTGATTTGTATTTGAATATGTATGTTATTAAAACGATAATTATATGCTCATATTGAAAATCATGTTATCTTTTTGGTCCTCTTCCTCCCCATCCCGTAGAAATAATTCCCCCCTTTTCAAATAAAATAATCCCCTATATTAAAAAAATCATTAATTTGGCCCTGCGATTATTGTCGCTCCTGTAAAAAACCAATACGCCTAACCATATCCTATAACATATGGATCGCAGACAATTCCTAACCTTATCCCCTACACGCCATAAAACAGCGAAAGCTCCTTTTGGCCGCACAGATTCCGGTATTGCGCCATTTACCGGCGCCTTTGATACGGCCCAGGCAGTACACCTGTTAAAACGTGCATTGTTCGGAGCTTCTCCGGCAGATCTTAGCTGGGCTAAGGGCCTTGGCTCCATGGACCAGGCAGTAGATGCGCTGCTTACACCGCTTGCTACCATGCCCTCTCCGCCGGTAAACAACTACGGAGATGATGCTACCGGTATAGCACCTGGCGCCACCTGGGTAAATGCTCCTGCCTATGTACGCATGGAAAATGATCCCCTGGGACAGAACAGGCAACGTTCCTACAAAGCCTGGTGGACCGGCGTAATGCTCAACCAAACACGGAGCATACACGAAAAAATGGTGCTCTTCTGGCATAATCACTTCGTAACAGAAACACAAACGGTAACGGACCTACGTTACGTATATAAATACAATACCACGCTGCGGCAATACGCCCTGGGTAATTTTAAAGCGCTTACCAAAGCCATTACCAAGGATCCCGCCATGCTCATTTACCTGAACGGTAACCTGAATGGTAAAACCGCGGCAGACGAGAACTATGCACGTGAGCTGCATGAGCTGTTCACCATCGGTAAAGGGCCCGATTCCCATTATACGGAAGACGATGTACGTGCCTCCGCGCGCGTGCTCACCGGCTACCGGGTAGATGAGAATACCATCACCAGCCACTTTGATAGCACCCAGCACGATTTTACCAATAAACAGTTCTCTGATTTTTACGGCGCCAAAACCGTAACCGGTAAAACCGGCCCTGCGGGAGAAACAGAGCTGGATGACCTGCTGAACATCATTTTTTCTCAGCCGGAATGCGCCAAGTTCATCGTACGTAAATTATACCGCTTCTTTATCTACTATAAAATAGATGATGCCGTAGAGCAGAACGTAATTGCCCCGCTGGCAGATATTTTCCGCACCAACAACTACGAAATACTGCCCGTGCTCAGCGCCTTATTTAAGAGCGAGCATTTCTACGATCCGTTGAACATGTCCTGCCTGATTAAAAGCCCCATCGATTTTTGCATAGGGCTGTGCCGTGAGTTCAGCGTAGTATTTCCTGCTGCATCCGATTACATGAATGCCTACGAAGCCTGGGATTACATCCGCGACTTTGCCGGCAAAATGCTGCAGAACATTGGCGATCCTCCGCTGGTGGCCGGTTGGGCCCCTTACTACCAGGAGCCTATGTTCCATGAAATGTGGATCAATACAGATACCCTGCCTAAACGAAATATGCTGTCTGACTACCTCGTACAGGGGCAGGGCGCGCCGCATGACCTGAAAATAGATGTACTGGCTTTTGCTGATCAGCTGTCCGACCCCGGTAATCCGGTAACCTTGGTAAAGGATTCGCTGGATCTGCTGTATCGTGTAGACGTTTCCGATAGCCTGCGCAGCTTTATGAAGAATTCTATCCTATTGAGCGGCCAAAGTCCCAACAGCGATTATTACTGGACCGATGCATGGCAGGCCTATAAAGGCAATCCGGGAGATGCGGCGACAAGAACAGTGGTGGAATCACGCCTGAAGGCTATGTATAAATTCATCATGGACCTGTCTGAATACCAATTATCCTGACCTTCTGAAAGACCTCTAACATGCGTAGAAGAGATTTTCTCAAACATACAGCATCAGCCGCCGTACTGCCGTCTATTATTGATGGATTTTCTGTAAAAGCATTCAGTACTTCGCCTATGTTAGCCGCCTTACAAGGCGCCGCCACGGATAATGACCATGTGCTGGTAATGATCCAGCTAACCGGCGGTAACGACGGTTTGAACATGGTGATCCCCCTGGACATTTATGATAAATACCAGGCAGCCCGCAGCAACATTGCTATTCAGCAGGGCAAGGTGCTGCCCCTGGCCAACAATATAAAAACCGGTATCCACCCGGCAATGACCGGCATCCAGGAGTTATATGATGATGGAAAGGTGTGTATCCTGCAAAGCGTAGGTTACCCCTCACCGGATTATTCCCACTTCCGCGCTACAGATATCTGGCTGTCCGGCTCCGGCGCCAAAGATATCCTGAACACCGGTTGGGGCGGGCGTTACCTGGGTTTTGAATATCCTAATTTCCCCGAAGGCTTCCCGAATGCAGATGCGCCGGATCCGCTGGCTATACAGATAGGCTCCCTCGTATCGCCGGTATTCCAGGGTACTGCCGCCAGCATGGGCATTGCCATTACCAGCGCCACTGATTTTTATGACCTGCTGGAAAATCCACCTATTGATCCGGTGCCTAACACACACTGGGGCGATGAGCTGACCTACATCCGCTTAATTGCAAAACAATCCGATAAATATACCGATAGCATTAAGCTGGCTGCAGGCAAGGTTACACAGCAAAGCCCTTACCCGGCTAATAACGACCTGGCTGCACAGCTCAAGATCGTTGCACGCCTGGTGGCCGGCGGTTTAAAAACCCGCATGTACATGGTAAGCACCGGTGGTTTTGATACGCACGCCAGCCAGACAGAAGCAGGTGATACCTCCAAAGGCTACCACGCAGAGCTGTTAGGTAAAGTGAGCGCCGCTATTAAGGCCTTTATGGATGACCTGACCAGGCTGAAAGTATCCAAGCGCGTAGTAGGTATGACGTTCTCCGAATTTGGCCGCCGTACCAAATCCAATGGTAGTATGGGTACGGACCATGGTGCTGCTGCGCCTATGATCGTGTTTGGCGATTATGTGCTGCAGGGGGTGCTGGGTAACTCGCCCAACATTCCGGACGCAGCTTCCGTGGGGGATAATATTCCAATGCAGTACGATTTCCGTTCGGTATATGCCTCCATCCTGGAACAATGGTTCTGCGTAAAAGAATCGGACCTGAAAACCATTCTCCTGGATGATTACCAGCGCCTGCCCATTGTAAGCGGTATTGCCTGCGGTCTTATAACATCCACTGACGATGTGAACCAGAATGCCGGCATCAATTACATCACCAACTATCCCAATCCTTTCGCAGATAAAACTTATCTCAAGTACAAAACCAAAGGCGGTCATACCATGATCCAGATCTTTGATACCACAGGCCGCCTGATACAGGTGCCGGTAAATAAGATCCATACGCCGGGCGACTACACCGTTACTTTCGACGGGGAGGATCTGCCTAATGGCGTGTATTATGCCCGCTTCCAGAATGGTACCATACAGCAGGTACGCACCATGCTGAAGGTGAGATAGGCCCGCTACCACTTATCATTTCTTTGTGCAACAAAGTTGCAAATAGGGCCTTTTTGCCTATCTTTGTCGCTCACTATACAGATAGGTGAGAAAACAGTGGCTACATAAGATCTTCGCTATCATACTCCTGGGTGTGTTTGCTTTGCATACTACCCCCCGGGAGTTTATTCACCTGTTTGCTCCTCATGAGGATACCATAGATGATTATGGTTATAAAGGCGACGCATTCTCCATTCAGCATAAACACTGTGAATTTCTGCAGATAGGTGTAGAGCCCTATGAGCAGATCACTTTCCATTACGAAGCGCCCTCACAGGCCGTAACCTGGGTGTATACCTTACCGCATATACCCGCAGCAGTACGGCTGCGCTTTGCAGATGCCTCCCTCCGCGCACCCCCGGCAAAAGTTTGCTAATACTTTCCTTTACTAACAGCAATGGCTATACGGCCATTAGCTGTCCACATTATCCTTTATCATTTTATTTTATCAGAAGATATTATGCAAACTTTGCGTGTACTTATTGCCGGATTATTATGCCTGATCATACCTGGATTTTTATTTGCCCATACTGCCACAGACGCCAACGATAATACGCTAAGCGGTAAGGTGGTGGATAAATCCAGCCACACCGCCTTACCCGGCGCCACCATTTATTTCCCTGACCTGCACGTAGGCGCTTCTGCCGATGCACAGGGTAACTACAACATTAAGAACCTGCCCAAAGGAAGGTTCCTGGTAGAAGTGCATTACATAGGTTATGCCGCCTTTACTACCAGTGTGATCATTAATGGCGCCACCACACATGATTTTGAGCTGGCCGAAACGCTGATAGAAAAGAATGAAGTAGTGATCACAGGCGTTAACATGGCTACTTCTGTAAAGCAGAACCCAACGCCCATCAGCGTGATCCGCAAAGAATATTTAGACCAGCAGATCTCTACCAACATCATTGACGCTATTTCCAAAATACCGGGTGTGAACCAGGTAACTACCGGGCCGGCTATTTCCAAACCTTTTATCCGCGGCCTGGGTTATAACCGGGTAGTGGTGATAGGAGACGGCATCCGCCAGGAAGGCCAGCAGTGGGGCGATGAGCATGGTATTGAAATAGACGATTATAACGTTAGCAAAATAGAAGTATTAAAAGGCCCCGCCTCTTTAGCATATGGGTCGGATGCGTTAGCTGGTGTGGTAAACATTGTGCCGCCCACATTGTTGCCGGAAGGCCGCATTAAAGGCAATGTAGCAGCCAATTATCTTACCAACAACGGGCAGGTATCTTACCACGCAGACCTGGCAGGTAACCAGAACGGTTTTAGCTGGAGCGTATATGGCACCCAGAAATGGGCGCATGACTACAAGAACAAGTATGATGATTATGTATTCAACTCCCGCTTTAATAACACCAACTACGGCGCCGGTATTGGAATAAACAAACAATGGGGTTACTCCCGCTTAGGCTTCACCTCTTTTAACCAGAACTTAGGGCTGGTAGAGGGCGATCGTGATGAGCAGGGGCATTTTATTCAGCCCGTGAATGTAAATGGTACAGAAGAGGAAGCAGTGGCCACTAATTTTAAATCTTACAGCATGAATGTGCCCAAACAAAAGATCAACCACCAGAAGCTGGTATGGGATAATAACCTGTACCTGGGCAATGGCGGGCGTTTGGGCCTTACACTGGGATACCAGTATAACCAGCGCCGTGAGTTTGGTAATGTGCTGGCGCCTGATGAACCGGAACTGCACCTGCAGCTGAAAACATTTAACTATAGCCTTAAATACTTTTTCCCGGAAATGGCCGGCTGGCAAACATCCGTGGGCGTAAACGGCATGCAGCAGAATAACCGTATTTCCGGTGATGAGTTCCTGATACCGGCATATGACCTGTTCGACTTCGGCGCCTTTGCCATTACCCGCAAAACCTTTAACAAGCTAACCTTAAGCGGAGGCCTGCGCTTTGATACCCGTTCCCTGAACGGAAAAGCTTTGTACCTGGATGAAGAAGGCGCGCCAACCGGCGCACCCAAAGACGGCGGTTCTACCAAATTCGCTAAGTTCGACCGTAATTTTTCTAACGTATCCGGCAGCGTAGGTATCAGCTATGAAGCCAGTGATAAGGTAACGCTGAAACTGAATGCAGCCCGCGGTTTCCGCGCACCCAATATTGCAGAGCTGGCGGCCAATGGCGTACACGAAGGCACTATTAAATATGAATATGGCAACGCGGACCTGAAGCCGGAAGTAAGCACCCAGGGCGATGCCGGTGTGGATTTCAACACGCAGCACGTATCCATAGGAGCCAGCGTATTTTACAATCATATCACCAACTTCATTTACTCCCGCAAGCTGGTGAATACAGCCGGGTCAGACTCTATCCCGGCAGTTGATAATGACGAAGGTTTCAGCGCCTTTAAGTACCAGCAAAATACAGCCAACCTGTATGGTGGAGAGCTGTCGCTGGACATTCACCCGCATCCTATTGACTGGCTGCATTTTGAGAACACTTTCTCTTATGTGCGCGCAGTGGCCAGCAATGGTACAGATTCTACCAAATACCTGCCCAATATACCGGCAGGCCGATGGTTAAGTGAGCTGCGGGGCAATTTCAAAAAAGTAGGCGGTTGCCTGCGCAATGCCTATGCAGGCGTGCAAATGGATCTGAACCTGGATCAGAATAACGTATTCAGCGCCTATGAAACGGAAACATCTACTAAGGGATATACCTTATTGAATGCACATCTGGGGGCAGATATTGTAAATAAGAACAGCAAAACGCTGTTCTCCCTGCACTTTGCCGTGAATAACATTGGCGATGTGGCTTACCAGAGCCATTTAAGCCGCCTTAAATATGCGCCGGAAAATGAAGCTACCGGCCGCATGGGAGTATTTAATATGGGCCGCACCTTTAGCGTAAAAGTAGCAGTGCCAATTGACTTTAAGTAATGATTTCTAATGTGTTCACTCTTTACTACACGGCCCGGGTTTTTGCCTGGGCCGCTTTTTTATGCGTTGTTTTTTGAGGGATCATATTTGCATATTATATTTGCATATTATTATTTTTTAATGTATCCCTGTAACTATTATGAAAACTGTTTTACGTTTAGCTTTGTTAGCCCTGATGGCTTACGCTGTTGGCGCATGTTCTAAATTAGATGATGTACTGCCGCCTCCGCCTGTTAACACAGACACCACAAAAGGAGACACTACGCATATAGACACGGTAAAATTGCATTTACTCACATCACAGGTTTGGCGTTACTATGAGTACTTTGATGATTACAGTGAAGCCGGCGCACAGCTGGTGTGGAAGGTAGGAAAAACAAACAGCTCATGGAATTTATCTAAGAACCAGGTTAAATTCAACTCAGACGGATCTTACTGGGAAATAGACGAGAGTGGTACCAGGTATGATGGTACCTGGTCATTCCAGAACGATAGCACCCAGGTAAAGGTGGTCAACTCCGTAGGCACTTTTCTTTCTGAGATCAAAGTATTATCCGCCGATAAATATGAATGGCTGGGCCTTGGCGGAGAAACGGGCCACTATGGTATCTTAATGCATGAGTTCCCGGTTATAGACCCGGTGCTGGACAGCGCTACCTTTAAACATTACCTGACAGCCCACACCTGGATGTACGAAGAGTATTTTCTCAAATACAACACTGCAGCCACCAACCTGGTATGGAAAATAGGCAAGCCTAATAACACAATGCCGTTAATTAAAACGGCTGCTACATTTAATGCTGATGGTACTACCAGGGAAACAGATGAAAGGGGCACGGTGATCTATGGTACCTGGCGTATGCAGAACAATAATACAGAGCTGAGAGTGTCCAATTCTGTTGGTACGTTTATATCCAAAGTAAAAGTGTTAACCGCCAACAGGTTTGAATGGAACCGCTTAGATGATAGCTACTATTATTTTGGTTCCATGATACCGCAGCAATAAAATGTCTGTTTTGATATATCAGATTAACATCTTATCTTTGTATATCATTTAATCTTAATACATATATAAACGATATATATTACATCTATTGTTATAGCGGAGGTTCTGTAGTGGAGCCTCCCTTTTTTTTATAAACGGTACGCCCCGGTATTGCATGCTAGCCCCTGCTATCCTATTTTTGTTTGAACACCAAAAGTTATCCAATGCAAAAGCAGCTCATGTTGATCTGTACCTTCCTGGTACAGTTGTTTTCATTTTCCTATGCCGCAGATAAAGGACGGATACACATTATTCCCGAACCGGTAGATGTAAAAGAACTGCCCGGGGAATTTGTGCTGGATAATACCACCACACTGGTTGTAAGCAGTGCTGATAAACAATTGCCCGGCACTGCAAAATGGTTTGCAGACCAGGTAGCTGCAGCTACCGGTTTTCGCCTGCAGCAGCAAAAAACAGCGGGGCAGGGTAAAAGCATCCGCCTGGAGCTGAATGCCAAAACCAATACCACCACCGGCCAGGAAGGTTATACCCTGTCTGTAAATAATAACCAGGTAACCTTACGCGCCAATACAGCCGCCGGCATTTTTTACGGCCTGCAAACCTTATTACAGCTGCTGCCGCCTGATATTGAAGGTGATAAGGTAGTGAACCGCAGCTGGACCATTCCCAATACAGAGATCACGGATTACCCGCGCTTTGGCTGGCGTGGCCTGATGCTGGATGTAAGCCGCCATTTCTTTACCAAGGAAGAAGTAAAGCGTTATATAGATGAAATGGTGAGATACAAATACAACGTTTTTCACTGGCACCTGAGTGATGATAATGGCTGGCGGATTGAAATAAAAAGCCTGCCGCAGCTTACAGAAAAAGGCGCCTGGCGTGTGGAGCGCGTAGGCCGCTGGGGACAGTTTGCCCCCGCCCAGCCGGGTGAAGCTACCCCCTATGGTGGTTTTTATACGCAGGATGATATTAAAGAAGTGATCAAATATGCGCAGGAACGTTATGTAACCATACTGCCGGAAATAGATGTGCCGGCCCATAGCCTGTCTATGATCACCGCCATGCCCAACCTTTCCTGCACCCAGCTGCAATACATGGTAGGCCCTGGCGACAGCCTGCGTAAAAGGAACGATAATGTGCTGTGTATTGGCAACGATTCCGTGTACCAGGTGCTGGATAAAGTATTTACAGAGATTGCAGCCCTGTTTCCCGGCAAGTACATTCATGTAGGCGGAGATGAAGCCTTTAAAGGTTTCTGGGACAAATGCCCCAAATGCCACCAACGCATGGAAAAAGAGCACCTGAAAGATGTGAATGAGCTGCAAAGCTATTTTGTAAAACGCATGGAAAAAATGTTGTTGAGCAAAGGCAAAAAGCTGATCGGCTGGGATGAGATCCTGGAAGGCGGCCTGGCTCCGGAAGCCACAGTAATGAGCTGGCGCGGTATGAAAGGAGGTATAGAGGCTGCACGCATGAACCACCACGTAGTAATGACACCCTGGGATTTCTGCTACCTGGACCTGTACCAGGGAGAGCAGGCCGCAGAACCGCCTACCTACGGTATTTGCCGCCTTACGGACTCTTATAACTACGACCCTGTGCCGGACAGCGTAGATGAAAAATTCATCCTGGGCGGACAAGGCAACCTGTGGACAGAATCTGTAGCCAACCTGCGCCATGCAGAATATATGACCTGGCCCCGTTCCCTGGCTTTGTCAGAAGTATATTGGAGCCCGAAGTCAAAACGTAACTGGGATAATTTTGTGGAGCGCCTGGAAGCGCAGTATCCGCGCCTGGATGCCGCGCATGTTAAATATGCACGCAGCGCTTATAATACCATTGCTATTCCTGCACGCGATGGCAACGGTGAGCTTACCGTACGCCTGACCACTGAAGTAAAAGGGCTGGATATTTATTACACTTTTGATAATACGGATCCGGATACTTTTTACCCGCATTACAAAGAAGGCGAATTACTGAAGTTTCCCAAAGGCGCTGCACAAATAACAGTGATCACCTACCGGGATGGAAAGCCTATTGGCGACCAGTTTGCCATTAAAAAGGAAAACCTGGAAAAGCGTATACTGGAAGGCCACCACGTGTATTAAGTAAAAAGAAAAAAAGCAAAAATTAAAAAGGGTACCACAGGTACAGGCATTCTTTTTAATTTTTGCTTTTTTACTTTTAATTTAATTTTTCAGCGTCTTCATCATAGTACACAAAGAAGTAGAGGTATATTACCCGGCTGATGCGCATGAGCCAGGGTTGAAAGATCAGCAGGATAAACCCATTCACCCCCAGCCATATAAACACACTGTTATCCTTCCAGGATATATTGAAGATCAGCCAGTACCATATCAGGTTAAATACGGAAAATGCCACTGCCAGCGCATAGCTCACATAACCGGTACCAAACCAAAAACCGGTTTCCAGCTCAAATTTCTGATGGCATACCGGACAATGATCGTACATGTTAAAGATCCTGGAAAAGCGCCAGTGAAAAGGATTCCGGTCCCTGTACATAGGGCCTTTCCGGCAGTGCGGGCACTTCATAGATAACAGGCTCAGAAAATAATTAGGGCGCTTTTTCTTCATTCCGCAAAGTTAATATTTTAATGTGCAGATATGCAGATATGCAAATGTGCAGACAATAGCAATTACCAGCACATTAATACATTGTCAATCCATTTGCACATCTGCATATTTGCACATCCGCACATCTACACTGTTTCCAGCATTTTCCTTTCCCCGATCTGCTGCCGCCACATAGCGTAATACAAGCCTTTCTCAGACAGCAGGCTGGCATGCGTGCCAGTTTCAATAATATGCCCTTTTTCCAGCACATAAATACGGTCTGCATGCATAATGGTAGAAAGCCGGTGTGCGATCATTACTGTAATATGTTCCCGGCTGGCAGTTACCTGCCGCACGGTTTGGCTGATCTCCTCTTCTGTAAGCGAATCCAGGGCAGAGGTAGCCTCGTCAAATACCAGCAGGCGCGGGTGGCGCAGCAGGGCGCGCGCAATGGATAAACGTTGTTTTTCACCGCCGGATATTTTAATACCGCCTTCGCCGATCACCGTATCAATCCCATTATCTGCACGGGCCAGCAGGGTTTGGCAGGATGCCTTTTGCAGCACTTCCATGATCTGCTCGTCTGTAGCACGCGGGTTCACAAACAGCAGGTTCTCTTTAATACTGCCGGAAAACAGCTGCGTATCCTGTGTTACAAAACCTATCTGGTGCCGAAACGCTTCTATATCTATTTTCGTACTATCTACACCGTTATACAGTAATTTCCCTTCCATGGGTTTATATAACCCTACCAGCAGTTTTACCAGCGTGGTTTTGCCGGAGCCGGAAGGGCCTACAAAAGCAATGGTTTCACCCACGTTCACCCGGAAGTTAATATCGTCCAGCGCTTTGTTGGCAGCTGTTAAGTGTTTAAATCCAACACGATCAAATACCAGCTCATCTACCTTGGTCATAGGAACAGGTTGTGCGGGCATAACCTCTACCGGCGTTTCCAGTATGCTCTGGAAGTTCAGCAGCGATACCTGTGCTTCCCGGTACGCCAGTATAATATTACCCAGCTCCTGCAAAGGACCAAAAATGAAAAAGGAATACAGCTGTAGTGTAAATAACTGGCCTACTGTTACAGTGCCGGGGTACAGCAGGTACAACAGCAGGAACAGGATGCTTTGCCGCAGCAGGTTTACAAAGGTGCCTTGCACAAAGCTGATGCTGCGGATGGTGCGTACTTTCTTTAGCTCCAGCATTAATATTTTAATGGTGGTGGAGTTCAGCCGCCGTATTTCCTGCTGCGTAAGCCCCAGGCTTTTTACCAGCTCAATGTTGCGCAGTGATTCTGTGGTAGAACCAGCCAGCATAGTGGTTTCCTTTACAATGGTTTTCTGAACGATCTTTATTTTCCGGCTCAGTACATTCATCAGGGTACCCAATAAGATACAGCCGCCAAAATATACAAACACCAGTGACCAGTGAACCGTAAAAGCGTAGATCATTACAAATACCACACCTACCAGTGAGGTGAACAGTACGTTGATGAAAGAGGTAATGAACTTCTCAGAATCCGTACGCACTTTTTGCAGTACGGCTAATGTTTCGCCACTGCGCTGATCTTCAAACTGTTGATAGGGCAGGCGCAGGGAATGGCGTAATCCATCTGTATACACAGAGGCGCCAAACTTCTGAATGATCACGTTCACAAAATAATCCTGGAACGCTTTGGCAATGCGGGATACCATGGCTACGCCAATGCCCGCCAGTAACAGCCACATCACGCCGCTCAGGTAGGCCGGCATGCCACGGGGTACCGTGGCCCCGTTAACCTTTTCATTTTGCGGGTGAGAGGCAAAACGGTCAATGATCTTCCCAAAAATATATGGGTCCATTAAAGAGAACAGCTGATTGATGGTGGCCAATAGCAAAGCCAGCATTATCAGCCATTTATAGCTTTTTAAGTAATGCAAAAATAGCTTCATGTAGTTTCAATATTGATTGTTAGAAGGCGCAAAGTGGATTCGGATATATTTTTCTGGTCGTACAGCGTGCAAAGATACGATAAAACAGCATTATTACATGTTGCAACATCTTTTCAGGAGGTGTCAATTTTACGTAAAAAATGGTAACTTAATAGTAACATTCCACTTATGAAACCGTGAGGTTCCATCTGCCCCTGCCATCTTACTACAGATGCAACCACAAGGTTCCGCCCGACCTTAACCTTTAAATCTTAACGGATGAAAACGTATGATGAGAAACACATTAAGAACATCGTACTGTTAGGCGCCGCCAAAAGCGGAAAAACGACCCTCAGCGAGACCATGTTATTTGAAGCCGGCATTACCCACAAGCGTGGAACAGTAGAAGAAGCCAATACAGTATCCGATTACCACGAAATAGAATATGAAAGGGGCAGCTCCGTATACGCCACCTGCCTGCACACCGAATGGCGTGATTATAAGATCAATATTATAGACACACCCGGGCTGGAAGATTTCATAGGTGAGGTAATTGCCTCCATTCGTGTATGTGATACCGCGCTGTTGCTGCTGCATGCACAGTATGGCGTGGAAGTAGGTACAGAGCTGATCTGGGATTATGTAGATAAATACCGTAAACCCACCATACTGGCTGTAAACCACCTGGATAACGAGGAAGCCAATTTCAACAAAGTGGTAGACGATGCCCGCCGTACCCTGGGCCCGGCTGTAACTATTATGCAATACCCTGTTAATCAGGGTATTGGTTTTAATAGCGTGATCGATCTGCTGAAAATGACGCTGTACCGCTTTCCGGCCAACGGTGGCAAACCAGAAAAGCTGCCTATCCCCGACAGTGAAAAAGAACGGGCAGAACAGCTGCATAATGTGCTGGTGGAAAAAGCTGCGGAAAACGATGATACCTTGATGGAACACTACTTTGAAAAAGGCAGCCTGGATGAGGATGAGATGCGCGAAGGCCTGAAAATAGGCATGCTTAAACACCAGGTATTCCCGGTGTTTTGTTTATCAGCCGAAAGGAATATGGGCAGCGGCCGTTTAATGGGGTTCATTGATAATGTAGCGCCTTCCGCCACTGAAATGCCCCCGGAAATAACAGAAGCAGGCGAGCCCATTCCCTGCGATCCTGCCGCCCCGGCCTGTTTGTTCGTGTTCAAAACCTTGCTGGAACCGCATATTGGGCGCCTTACCTTTTTTAAGGTGCTTTCCGGCGAAATAAAAGCAGGGCAGGAGCTGGTAAATGAAAAGGGCAATACCAGCGAGCGGCTGAACCAATTGTTTATTGCAGACGGTAAGAACCGTAACCCCGTGGAGCGCCTGCGCTCCGGTGATATTGGCTGCACCCTGAAGCTGAAGAACACATTAACCAATCATACCCTTAACGACCGCTCCTTTACCGGGCAGGTGGATCCTATTCATTTTCCCCCGCCCAAAGTACGCGCCGCCATTGAGGCCCGCAGCAAAAGTGATGATGAAAAGCTGGGTGAAGTGCTGGCAGAGATACACATGGAAGATCCTACGCTGGAAATAGAATATAACCGGGAGCTAAAACAGGTGATCCTGCACGGGCAGGGCGAGCTGCACCTGGCCGTAACCAAATGGCGCTTGGAGAATATTTACAAGATGCAGGTAGATTACCTGCCCGCTAAAATACCTTACCGCGAAACCATCCAGAAGCCGGCACAGGCCTCTTACCGCCATAAGAAACAATCCGGCGGGGCCGGGCAGTTTGGCGAAGTGTATATGAAAATAGAGCCCTGGTATGAAGGGATGCCGCCCTTCAAAGAGCACCCGGTAAGGGATACAGAGGAAATAGCGCTTAACTGGGGCGGTAAGCTTGTTTTCAATAATTGCATTGTAGGCGGTGCTATAGATAACCGTTTCCTGCCATCCATTCTTAAAGGAGTGATGGAAAAAATGAACGAAGGCCCGCTAACCGGCTCTTATGTGCGCGACATAAGAGTAAGTGTGTATGATGGTAAAATGCACCCCGTAGATAGTAATGATATTTCTTTTAAGATAGCGGGTATGATGGCTTTCCGGGATGCCTTTCACCAGGCCTCACCCCAGCTGCTGGAACCCGTGTATGATGTAGAGACCAGCGCCCCGGATACGATGAGCGGCGATATTATGAGCGAGCTGCAAAGCCGCCGCAGCATTATAACGGGCATGGATACACTAAACGGCAGCCAGGTGATCAAAGCCCGTACCCCGCAGGCGGAGCTGGATAAGCTGTATGCTGCTTTGCGCAACATAACCCAGGGTAAGGCGAAGGTGAAAGCCCAGTTTGCAGAATACGCACCTGTACCGGGAGAAATGCAGAAGAAGCTGAGTGATGAGTACCGGAAAACGGAAGTGGTGGGATGAGGATGAAGATGCATGCGAATACCAGCGGGCGCGGTTTTTCCTGATGCGCCAGGTGGTTCATATGGCATACTTTACGCTCCTGATGTTGCTGGTCTCCGCAGCAGGCACGCCGGTTAACCCGGATGCAGCCATACCGGATTTCAGCCATTTTCACGACCGTATATGGTCAGGTGAGATCAGCCTGGCCGGCAATGAAGCGCGGCTGCAATATGCCTGGGTGCATATGGAACAGCTATCGCGTAACCTGCGGTCAAACCGGTTGAATGAAGCGCTGGAGATAGTATCAGGAGCGCATATAACAAATTAATTCCGGACGCCGTTACTCCTTCGGCTCAAAGATTGCCCGCCAGGTAATAGCAGCAAGGATACCACCGGCTATGGGAGCTACTATAAATAACCACAGCTGTTGAAGCGCTTTACCGCCTGCAAGTACAGCAGGGCCAAAGCTGCGGGCCGGGTTTACAGAAGTTCCGGTTATAGGTATAGCTACCAGGTGTATTAATACTAACGTAAGTCCTATTGCCAAACCGGCCATATTAGGATTACCCAGCCTGGAAGTAGTAGCAAAAATTACAAACAGGAATATGAATGTAAGCAGCACCTCCACAATAAATGCAGCTGTTGTTGAATAGTTGCCTAAATAACCCGGTCCCCAGCCATTGGAGCCTAATGCCCATTCACCCATGCTGAATCCTGGTGCATCTTTTTGAATGGCCAGTAACGCACATGCTGCCACAGTTGCCCCGGCCATTTGCGCAATGATATAACCAATGGTATCTGCCAGGCTTAATTTTTTAGCCACCAGCATAGCAATGGAAATAGCTGGATTTATATGACAACCTGATATGGGGCCAATGGCATAAGCCATAACAACCACGGTAAGGCCAAAGGCAAGCGATATGCCCAGCAGGCCAATACCTATTGGTGCGTCGGCAATAGTTATGGGTATGGTTTTACCCGCCACAACTGCAGCTCCGCAACCAAATAATACTAAAGAAAATGTTCCGATGAATTCAGCAAGGTATTTTTTCATAAAGGGGGAGATTTTGAGTATAAACAAAGTAAGACATTTATCCGATAGCAATCACAACAATTACAATTTTATTATAAACCTTCACAACTGTACCATTCAAAAGCCAGGCACCATTTGCACCATCCCCAAGCCTTCTGACATCCGCTGTATTCCCTCAACAACATCCACCATCCGCTACTACCTCGCAACCGCACCATCCCCAAGCCTTCTAACATCCACTGCATTCCCTCAAACAACACCCAGCATCCGCTGCATTCCATTCGTAATTCCGTAATTAACTCACGCTCCCCAGCTCTCCCTGTCCAAGCTCCTGAACCGTATAGCCTCCGCTATATGCGCGGTCTGTATCATCTCAAACCCTTCCAGGTCCGCAATGGTCCTGCTTACTTTTAATATGCGGTCATACGCCCGGGCCGATAGCTTCAGTTTATTCATAGCATTCTTCAGCAGGTTAGCGCTTTCGTATTCCAGGTAACATAACTGTTTTTGCAGGCTGCTGCTGATCTGCGCATTACAGTATATGCCATTGTGTTGTTTAAAACGTTCGGTTTGTACCTCACGCGCCTGCACTACCCGCTGTCTTATACACTCGCTGGGTTCTGCAATTTCCGTGGAGTTAAGCGCTGTAAAGGAAACCGGTGTAACCTCTACATGCATATCAATCCTGTCCAGCAAAGGCCCGGATACACGGTTCAGATATTTTTGCACAATGCCGGGAGCACAGGTACAGTTCTTTTCCGGGTGATTGTAATACCCGCAGGGGCAGGGATTCATAGCCGCAACCAGCATAAAGCTGGCCGGGAAATCAACCGTGGTTTTAGTACGGGAAATAGTTACCTGTCTTTCTTCTACCGGTTGCCGCATTACCTCCAGCACGGTACGTTTAAATTCCGGCAGCCCATCTAAAAAAAGTCCGCCGTTATGTGCCAGGGATATTTCGCCCGGCTGTGGTATGCTGCCGCCGCCTACCAGAGCAGCATCGCTAATGGTATGATGCGGAGAACGGAAAGGCCGGCGTGCTATCAGTGATGCATGCGCCGGCAGCTTGCCCGCTACCGAATGGATCTTGGTAGTTTCCAGCGCTTCGTGCAGGCTTAAAGGTGGTAAAATGGACGACAACCTTTTGGCCAGCATGGTTTTTCCCGCACCTGGCGGGCCTATCATCAGTACATTATGACCGCCGGCAGCCGCTATTTCCAGCGCACGTTTTACGCCGTATTGCCCTTTTACATCACTAAAGTCTACATCAAAATGTTGCTGCGCAGTAATAAACTCCTGCCGCGCATCTACGTGTATGGGCAACAGTGATTGCGGCGCATGCAGGAACTGTATCACTTCGCGTATGTGTGATACGCCATACACTTCCAGCTCACTCACCATAGCTGCTTCCCGGGCATTTTGTGAAGGCAGCAGCATACCTTTAAACCCTTCTTTCCTGGCCTGTATGGCCATGGGCAGGGCGCCTTTAATAGGTTGTATGGTGCCGTCCAGGGATAGCTCACCCATAATAATGTATTGAGATAATGCTTCACCCGGCACCTGTCCGGAAGCCGCAATAATACCCAGTGTAATAGGCAGGTCATAGGCCGATCCTGCTTTACGGATATCTGCCGGCGCCATGTTCACTACAGTGCGGAACCGTGGAAAACGGTATCCCAGGCTGATGATGGTAGATTCAATACGTTTTTCACTTTCCTTTACTGCATTATCGGGTAAGCCTACAATAAAAAATTTGGTGCCTTTGGGAAAAACATTCACTTCCAGGGTAATGGTAATAGCAGTTACGCCCTGCACCGCGCTGCCAAAGGTTTTAACAATCATGGATGGATATGGTTGATGGAAAACGAAAATAAGAGAAAACACCGGATCTGCCAATTTCACACAATAGTTTGGTGTTAACATTGGATTAACCAAAAAAAGGTTTAAATTTTGTCAATGACTATGAAAACCGTTGTAACCCTTTTGACCCATCAACCCGGATTACACCTGAAATATTCATAGCAATATTCGTTTATACATGTAAGTTATATTGGTGAAAATAATCATCCTGTTCAAATAACTCTGGCAATAAAGAATAACCATATGTGGTTTGCAGCCCTGCGTTTTAATTTAATGCTACTGTTGCTATGGGTGTGCCTTGCAAGCACTGCCCCAGCTGCGTTTGCGGGTAACACAATTCTTTTTCAGCATACAGATAAGGTAACCCTCTCTGCAGACCAATGGCCGCTGCGGGAAGTATTAAAAGCCATGAACAGGCAAACCGGTTATTATTTCTTTTATTCCGCCGACCTGGTTAACAACAATGAAAAAGTAACGCTGCATGTAAAGGAAGCTTCTGTTGAAAATGTGTTGCAACAATTACTGAAGGGAAAGGGATTGATCTGGGTGTTTAATGGTAACACGGTTATAATAAAAAAGGCTCCACCGGCCGTGCCCTCCACTACCGGCACACTACGCGATTCATTATTGACATTCCTCAACGGGCAGGTTACAGATATAAATGGTACACCATTAGCCGGGGCCACCGTATTGGTGGACGGTACGCCCAAAGGCGCTACCACCAATGAACAGGGCCGGTTTGTAATTAACGGCATCACCCGCCCCATAACCCTGCAGGTAAGTTATGCAGGTTACCTGAAACAACAGCTGCGGTTAAATGAAGCAGGTAATGTGCAGGTCCGTTTGCAAAAAGAGATCCTGGACATTACCAGCGTATCCGTAGTAGCCACCGGTTACCAAACCATTCCAAGGGAGCGGGCTACCGGCTCTTTTGTAAAGCTGGATAATGAGCTGCTGAACCGTAAAGTGAGCACCGGCATCCTGGACCGCTTAGATGGGGTGGCCAGCGGCGTATTGTTTGATAAACGCGATGCCGCCAGCACCAGGATCCAGATCCGCGGCTTGTATACCCTTACCTCAGCCATTGCACAACCTTTAGTGGTGGTGGACAATTTTCCTTATGAAGGGGATATAAATGATATTAATCCCAATGATGTAGAGAACATTACCATCCTGAAAGATGCGGCTGCAGCCTCCATCTGGGGCGCTAAAGCAGGTAACGGGGTAATTGTGGTCACCACGAAAAAAGGGCGCTATGATCAGGCGCCCCGCATATCTTTTAACTCCAATGTAACGGTGATCAATAAACCGGAATTATTCCGCTTACCGCAAATGCCCGCTTCCGATCTTATTGACCTGGAAGAATTTTTATTCAGCAAAGGATTTTACAATGGTGTTATTAATGACAGGCGCTACCCACCCGTAACACCCGTGGTAGGCCTGCTGGTAAAGGAGCGGAACGGGCAATTGTCGGCAGCTGAAACCCAGGCCGCCATTGACAAATTACGTGGTATAGATGTACGAAACGATTTCCTGAAATACATTTACCGGCAGGGCGTGAACCAGCAATACGCTGCCAATGTAAGCGGCGGCAGCAAAAAGGTAAAATACTTTTTCTCCACCGGGTATGATAAGAATAGCACCAATTTAGTGGGCAACACCTACCAGCGTGTAACCCTGCGTACAGATAATACCTGGCAGGCCACCCGCAAACTGCAGGTACAGGCAGGTATTCAATATACACAGCATGATGATACCAACAACAGCACCGGCCCTTATAACAGCAATGCCTATAAGCTGGGCACGCGCGCATTGCCGCCTTATAGCCGGCTGGCGGATGATAACGGTTATCCTTTAACCCTGGATACCCGCTACGCAGGTACCTATACAGATACTGCCGGGCATGGCCTGCTGCTGGACTGGAAGTACCGCCCCTTGCAGGAGCTGGCCCTGAACGATAATACCTCCCGCTCACAGGTGCTGATCGCTAACCTGGGATTGCAGTATAATTTTTCCAATACCATAAGTGCAGAGGTAAAATACCAATACCAGCGTGCAGACAGGAATAGCCGTGCTTATTACAGCACACAAACCTTTTTTACCCGGGACCTTATTAACCGCTATTCGCAGATCCATGGTGACAGTGTAACCTACATAGTACCCAATGCCCCTATCACAGACCGTTCCACCAGTTTGCAGCAGGGGCATATGTTACGCGGGCAGTTAAATTTTAATCATACCTGGGCGGGCAAACACCAGGTAGCAGCTATTGCCGGTGCGGAGCTGCGGCAGCTGCACACGGCAGGCAACAGCTACCGCGATTATGGTAATACTGTTGTAGACCTGCTCCGTTACTACCCGCTGTCCACCGGCCGTACGGCCACCATTCCATCTAATACAGAAATCGACGACCGCCTGGATCGTTTTACTTCCGTATATGCCAATGCGGCTTATACTTACGGTAACCGCTATACGTTTTCAGCCAGCGCGCGTAAAGATGCGTCTAATCTATTTGGGGTAAGGGCTAACCGGAAAGGCGTGCCGCTTTGGTCTGCCGGTGCAGCATGGAAAATATCTAATGAAAAATTTTATCGTGCAGGCTGGCTGCCTTACCTGAACCTGCGCCTTACCTATGGCTCCGGCGGTAATGTGAATAATGCCATTGCCGCACTGGCTACCATTTATAAGAATGATGCCTCTTTCCAGTTCACCAACCTGCCTTTTGCCACTATTATAAATGTAGCCAACCCGGAGCTGCGCTGGGAAAAAGTAAACACCCTCAATGCTGGGCTGGACTTTACTTTTAAAAACAACCGCATAAGCGGCAGTATTGAATATTACCGCAAACAATCTGTAGATGTAATAGGCCTGGAAGCGCTGGACCCTACCACCGGCCTGGGTGCGGCGCTTACTAACTCAGCGGATATTAAAGGCCGGGGAGTAGAAGTGCAGCTGTATGGTAAAGCCATAAATACCGGCTCCTTTCAATGGCAAAGCAGCCTGCTGTTTAACTATGTGCATTATACAGTATCGCGGTATCTGCT
Organism: Chitinophaga sp. GbtcB8; assembly: GCF_019091455.1. GTDB lineage: Bacteria > Bacteroidota > Bacteroidia > Chitinophagales > Chitinophagaceae > Chitinophaga. The sequence continues at coordinate 687,916 of NZ_JAGXJN010000001.1, read as the reverse complement.
GCCCCCGCTTACCAATGGTTTTGTGAATGACGGGGAAACAATTATCCCGCTACCTGGCTACAATCCTTATTTACTAGTGAGTTACAAATGGGCTGGTCTGGATCCCGCCACCGGCGACCCACGCGGGTATCTTAACAAAAGCATTAGTACGGATTATGCAGCATTGATAAAAAATCCGCTTACAGAACAGGTGATCCATGGCCCTGCATTACCCACTTATTTTGGGAATGTATTAAACACCTTTAGCTGGAAGAACATTTCCTTATCTGCCAACATCACTTACCGGCTGGGTTATTATTTCCGGCGTAATACCATTGCTTATAATACGCTGTTTGCAAGCGGTGCAGGCCATAGCGATTACCGGCAGCGCTGGCAGCAGCCGGGCGATGAAAGGTACACCAATGTACCATCCCTCGTATATCCTAACCCCGCTTACCGTGATCAGTTCTATACCAATTCATCCATCACGGTTGAGAAAGGAGATCATGTGCGCTGGGAAGATGTGCGTTTAAGCTACACCCTTAAAAGAGGAGTGAACAACCGCAGCTTCTTCAGACAGCTGCAGTTTTACACCTACATCACTAACCTGAATATATTGATCTGGAAAGCTAATAAAGCCGGCCTGGATCCGGACTTTCCATCCGGGCTGCGTGCACCGCGCGCCTTTGCATTTGGTATAAAAGCAGATTTTTAAATGAAAAGAACGTATATACGATACCGGTACATTATCATTGGGCTGCTGTTAGCCTCTTGTAAGCATTACCTGGATGCCAGGCCGGATGTAAAGCTGGAAGTGCCTGTAACCATCCAGGATCTGCAGCTACTGATGGACGATTATAGCATTATGAACAATACCTGGCCTGCTGCCGGTGGTTTACTGGCTGATAATTTTTACCTGGCCGAAGCCGACTGGAATGTTTTGCCGGAAAGCGACCAGGAGCTGTATATATGGCAAAGAACAGATCAGACCAACGATTACTGGAACGGTCCCTACCAGGCTATTTTAAACACCAATGTAGTGCTGGAAAATATTGACAAGGCACGCAGTACCGGTTCTGTAGAGGATTGGAATAACCTGAAAGGTACGGCCCTCTTTTTCCGGGCCATGTATTTTCATGCACTGGCGCAGCTGTTTGCCAAACCTTATGATGCAGCCACCGCCGCGCAGGACCCGGCTATTCCGTTACGCTACACCTCCAATTACAATGATCCTACAGTAAGGGCATCGGTAGCGCAAACCTATGACCGTATTTTATCCGACCTGAAAACTGCGCTTACTTTATTACCGGGAACACCTGCAATAAAAAGCCGCCCGAGTAAGCCGGCTGCTTATGGTGCACTGGCCCTTATATACCTGGATATGCGGGACTATGCCCATGCTGGCGCCTATGCAGATTCCTGCCTGCAATTGTATAACCGGCTGATAGATTACAATGAGCTGGATACCCTGGCAGATGCCACTGTTCCGCGTTTTAATGATGAAGTGATCTTTGAAATGATATCGCCTAATACAGGCGCGCTATTTCCGGCAGTGTGTAAAATAGATACCCTGCTTTATAATACCTATGCCGGGAACGATCTAAGAAAACGTATATGCTTTACCGGTAGCAGCTTTAAAGGTGATTATGCAGGTATGGGCGCTGACAATGGTTATATTTTTGCCGGTATTGTTACAGATGAAATGTACCTGGTACGTGCAGAGAGCAGGGCCCGTGCCGGGAATGCCACCCAGGCAATGAATGACCTGAATGCCTTGCTGGTAAAGCGCTGGCGGCAAGGCACCTTTGTGCCGCTCACAGCTGCAGATGCAACAGATGCGCTAAAGCAAATACTCCGTGAAAGAAAAAAAGAGCTGCTGTTCCGCAGCGCCCGCTGGGCCGATCTGCGCCGCCTGCAGCAGGAGCCAGATTTTGCAGTAACACCACAACGTATATTGAACGGACAAGCCTACACGCTGCCGCCCAACAGCGCACGTTATGTATTACAGATACCGGGCAATGTAATTAGTATGACGGGCATTGAACAAAATCCGTAAGAATGTAAAATGATAAATTTCAAACCGACGAAGGAGGTTCATAGAGACTGTTAAAAGACTTTATGAACGAGATAAATGTAAAATGTAAAAGTGAATGCGGCGGATAAGGTCATCGCTGCATTCACTTTTACATTTATTATTTATCATTTTACATTTAAAATTCTTTACGGTTTCTCCTTAAGAAACCCTCCCACAGAAGTACCACCTGTGTTGAAATACGTTACCAGCTGGTTATCCAGCGTGCTGCCCTGTGTAATTACCGGCAGGTGATTGTTGGTTAACGCCAGCACTGCGCACAGATTCACCGTACCGTTACAAACGTCAGATACATCAGTACCGGCTTCAATATAATTTCCTGCATTACGGGCTTCTCCAACATTAAAAGCAATATCGTCCCCGCCATCTGAATACAGGAACCACTGCGTAGTTGCAGGTTTTTTTATCAGTTTGTTGGCCTGGGTGTAAGACACTGCTGCTACGGCCAGCAGCACGGCTAATAAGCAAATAGAATTTTTCCTCATACAAAGAATTGAAGTTTTAATGAATTAATAAGCCTACTCTTTTTACTGGTTTTCAGCTTCGCCTGTTTTTATAGATGGCGGAACATGGTCATGTAACCGTATGCCCAGCAGCGCCAGTACAATAAACACAACGTTAAATACCAGGTGCTGCTGCCAGCTTAGCCGGCTAATAACGCCGCCACAGGAGCAGGGCAGCCTGGGCACAAAAAGGAGCATGTAGGAAAGGTAAGCGGTGAACGCCAGCATAAGCCCCAGGGATGCAAGCATACCTTGTTTGCGGGTAGCCGGCAGGAACAATAATAAAGCAACCAGTATTTCACCGGAAGGTATCAAAACCGCCATAATACTGGCATTACGGGCTATTAAAGGAGAGCTGCGCAGGAAATGTCTGAACACGGCAAATTCACCCAATTTGCTTAATGCGGTGTACAAAAACAGGAGAATAAACAATCCTGCAATGACTTCCGCCATCGTTTTTTTGGACATAGGTTTAAACGCTTGGTCAAAAAAGATTTGACGCTAATGTATTATTCCTCAGTGGCATAGCTTACCCCATTGGCCCGGTGCGACCGTGGGGAATAACCAAAGAACTTTTTAAAGTCCCTTGCAAAGTTGGTAGGCATGTAGCCCAGATCCGCCGCAATATTGGCTACACTTTTATTTGTATGCAGCAGCAGCTGCATGCTGCGCTCCATACGTTGTTTGTGATGGTAGCTCCATACAGTGGTCATGAAATATTTTTTGAAACCCTGCTTTAGCTTTGACTGGCTGATGCAGAAGCTGCGTGCCAGCTGCGCCAGGTCGGGCCGGGTATCCAGGTGGTTGGAGAGGTATACCTTAATGGTTTCAAACAGCTGGCTGTTGGCATCGCGGTAAGGACGGTCGCCGGAGGTATCCAGGTCTTCCAGTACCATGGCCTGTATTTCCAGCAGTTTGCCAAAAAGCTGCATTTCCGTTATTTTCTTCACAGGAGTGCTGTGATTAATATCTTCTATCAGCTGGTACAGCTTATTCCAGGTAATGCCGGAAAGCGGTTTGGGTGCGCCGTCTTTACTCAGGGTTTGATGCAGCAGTTTTTTAGCATGAAAAGAATCCGTGGCCATTTCTTCCAGCAGCGTGTAAGGGCTGTCTACCCCCCAGGATGCATACAGGCCGGGATTCAGGAATATTTCATGGGTGCCCTGGTGCAGCTGCAGCAGGTTATACTGCCCCTGGTACAGGCGTACGCGCTCCCTGCCATTAATACGGCAGTCTATGCTGCCTTGCATCATACAGTACAGTGTAGCGCCGGTTTCGTCGGGCTGCAGCAACAATTTTACCGGTCCTTTTACAAACATCCAGTGATGGGATACCACGCAGCCTCTTACGGTAATTTTCTGTTCCAGGATCACCGTTAACGGAGTGGAAATAAGCTGGCTTTGTGCAAAGGGATATTGGTAGTTCTTGTACTGTACCGGTATTTCATAGGTAACACTCACCAAATGTGCCGGCACATCCGGAAATGAATACTTCATGGGCTGTTAGTATTTAATGGTTAACATGATGAATAGATATGGTTTATGATCGTTACAGGTTTTTCATAGTATGCTGCAAAGCATTGCTACGAGGTTCATTCCAGAAAAAGCAGGTTCTCACACGGATACATAGGTTTTCATTTAATGGTCAAAAAAAGCAGAGGATAGCGATAAAATTAGTAGTTGCCACTGCTATTATTCTGCAGCAGCTCCTAAAAATCTTGTCAAAAATAAGCACTATTTTATTTCTTTCAGCAGGTCCAGCACTTTCTCCCGTTTCAGGATCAAATAACCGATCTTTTCACGTGCAATACCGTCTTTTAACTGGTAGGTAAAGTGCAGGTTATCCGCAATAACTTCCGATTCAAAGTACTTGAAAAGAATGTTCTTTTCTCCCTGCAGCTCTTCTGCCAGCTCATATAAATGGGTTGACAGAATGAACAAACAGTTAGAGCTGCGCAACAGGCCCTGTATCACAGCCAGGGAACAGTTCTTGGCATCTTCCACGTTGGTGCCCTTGAACATTTCATCTATCAGCACCAGCCAGTGACGGCCGTTACTGATCTTGATAATGGTGTTCTTAATGCGCTGCACCTCGCTGTAAAAATAGCTTTCTCCTTTAAAGATATTATCCTGCACCTGTATATTGCTGAAAATACCGTGAAAAAAGCTAAGCTTCATATGTTCTGCAGGTACGCCCATTCCAATATGCGCAAGAAATACAGCCACACCTACTGCTTTAATAAACGTGGTTTTGCCTGCCATATTGGCCCCGGTAAGGAATAAAAAACGGGATCGCGGATCCAGCTCAATGTCATAGGATACCGGCGCCTGTAAGATCATGTGATACAGCTGTTTAGCTGCTATAAAGGGGTGAGGGGTATCTTCAAATACAGGGAACTGCAGGTTATAATGTTTCACCGCTTTGGCCATGGCATAATAGGCATCCAGCTTTTTATACAGGTCCACCAGCTCCCAGAGGTGTTTTTTCTGGCGGCTGCGGATCAGGTTATCATAACGTAAGATCTGTATAAAGGAAAGCTGTTCCAGGGATTCTATGTGCAGCAGCTCCGTGAACTCCCGCTGCTGTAGCAGCTGTTGGGCCCTGTCCAGCAGCTGTTTAAGTATTTTTGGGGTAATATCTGTATTGAATAATTCTACCAGCTTGCGAAAACCTTTTATGAGGTTCATGAGCTGGGAGAACGAGAATTTAATGAACCCGTAATCCGGTGCATAAATGGTTTTGGTCATTACAGCGCTTAACAGCAGGCCGGGGCCGCCGGTGCTGGAAATGGGCGCTATCTGCGCTTCCAGGTAATTTTCAACCACTACAATAGTGCCGTTGGTAATGATCTCCGGCCACTGGGCTTGCTGGGTCAGTATGTATTGCAGCACCTGCTGCCTTTGTTCTATGGTTGCAATATCGGCCAGGGGAGCGCTGAACAGCTGCCGCAGGTATTCGCGGCCACCCGCAGTAGTGGTAAAGTCTAACCGGTGGAACAGTGAAAATTCTTCCTCACGGTTAAAAATAGATAGATCATAGTAGGTCGTCTTGTCCAGCTCCATGCAACCGTATTTTAATTTTAGTGAATATACGTTTTGTAAGGATGCAGGACAATCATATTTCCATAAAAGTTATTAGTAGTTAGCACAGCATTATGCATTTAACTAACTATCAATAATTACAGGTAAGTTTTTTATACCCGGAACGTAAGCCGGCGGCCCTGTACATTTTCATTGAACTGGCCGTTTTCCCAGGCCAGGTGGCCGCTTACAAAGGTGTGGGTAACGGCTGCCGGGAAAGTATGTTCTTCAAACGGGCTCCAGCCGCATTTATAATAAATATTGGGTTTATCTACCATCGTAGCCTGCTGCAGATCCACGATCACGCAATCAGCAAAATACCCTTCCCGCAAAAAGCCCCTTTCCTGTATGCGGAAACAGGTGGCAGGTGCATGGCTCATTTTTTCTACCATTTTTTCCAGGGTCAGGTTGCCTTTGCTTACATGTTCCAGCATCATCAGCAGGCTGTGTTGTACCAGCGGTACGCCGGAGGGCGCCTGCATATAGGGCTGCTGTTTTTCTTCCCAGGTATGCGGGGCAGGATCCGTGGCAATAATATCCAGCCGGTCATCCAGCAGGCCTTTCCACAGGGCATGTTTATTATGCTCCGCTTTAATGGCGGGGTTACACTTAATCAGGTTGCCGTAACGCGCATAATCATCGGCCGTAAAATATAAATGGTGTACACATACCTCAGCGGTTATACGTTTTTCTGACAGGGGCAGCATGTTGCTGAACAGCTGCAGCTCTTTTTCCGTTGAAATATGCAGGATATGCAGGCGGGAATTATGCTTTTGTGCAAACTGCACTGCCACTAACGAGGATTCAAAACAGGCTTCCTCATTGCGGATCAGCGGATGATCGGCGGCTGTAAGGTTTTCTTCTCCTTTTTCTGCCTGAAAAGCCGCCATGTTGGTACGGATGATCTTTTCATCTTCGCAATGCGTGGCAATAAGTAGCTCGCTTTGGGAGAATATTCTTTCCAGGGTCAGGTAATTATCTACCAGCATATTACCGGTAGAGGAGCCCATGAATATTTTTACACCGCACACGCGGTCTTTTTTAGCATTGGCTTTCAGCACTTCGTCCGCATTGTCATTGGCCACTCCCATAAAAAAGGAGTAATTGGCCAGCGAGCGTTGTGCGGCGATGTCATATTTTTCTTCCAGTATTTCCTGGGTAAGGGCGGCCGGTTTGGTGTTGGGCATTTCCATAAAGCTGGTAGTGCCGCCGGCTACAGCTGCACGCGCTTCAGTATAAATGTTGGCTTTATGGGTAAGGCCGGGTTCGCGGAAATGTACCTGGTCGTCAATAACCCCGGGCAGCAGGTGTTTTCCTTCCCCGTTTATCTCTTTGTAATTAGCATCCAGGGTGATCTGTGGAGCTATTTTTTCAATGCGGTCGCCTTTGATCCATACGTCCTGTACCGTAGTACGTCCTTCATTTATGACTGCAATATTCCGGATGAGATAATTTTGCATGCGGCAAAGATAATAAGTTGGCAGTTAGCAAATAGCAGTTAGCTGTTGGCGGTTAGCAGTTAGCAGCCGGGGAATAAGTTCAATAGTAAAGTAGCAGGCATCGCTGGCAATGAAAAATATAGCCAACAACAAGAAACAATCTTCGCGGACTTGCCAACAGCTAACAGCTAATTGCTAACTGCTAGTTGTGCAACTATCCTTCCAGGTGTATAGAAAACACAAACATCCTGGATTGCATTTTCTCAACCACATTGGAGTAGCGGAGGTCCTTGTTTTGTACATGCACATTGCCCAATCCGTTACTGATCTTAATTTCAGGGGAGAAGATGAAGCTTTCAAAGTAAAACTCAAAACCGGCGCCTAGTTCATAACCATAATCCGTAGTGCGGATCTTGGGCAGGTTATCATCGCGGCGGGCGCGGGCATTGGCAGCCAGGTCATAATCAAACTTTAAACCGGCAATCGTATATACGCGCATGTTACCTATGCGGTCCGATTTAAATTTGATCTGAACGGGAAAGCTTAAGAGAATGGATTCTACCTTTTTAGTGGTTTCCTGTACCGGGTACAGCTCTTTATAATAGAGGTTCTTGGAAGCAAATACCAGCTGCGGGTTAAAACGCAGGTCAAAATACTGGCTCAGGCGGGCATTGGCCAGCAGGCCCAGGTTAAAACCCATGGTGCGTAAAGGTTCTACCACCATAATGGAATCGTCCTTCAGGAAAGCCTGCGACTGCATCAGCTTAAAATTGGAATTATTGGCCGCCAGGGTAATACCAAAATAATAAGGTTTGGCATCATGCTCCAACATGTTCATCATTTGCTGGGCGCACACGGTTGTTGGCTTCCATAGGACTATGAAAAGGGATAGGATCAGCGCGTTGCGCAGTAAATTGAACATATGCCGAAAGTGAGCGTTTTGCATGTAACCGACTGGAAACCAGTGTTAGTTAAAATATTGCACATTACCTGCCCCTGTGGAAAAGCCTTCACTGAATCCGGCAGGTAGCTGTAAGCTGCCTGGCTTTTCGCAATCCATTTTCCCAGGAGTGGTGTTATATAACGAAAATACAGATTATATAATTGTTTAATGGGAAAAACTGTTGGATTTGAAAATTCAAGGATTACCAGTTTTCCGCCTGGTTTCAGTACGCGGCACATTTCTGAGAGCCCTTTTTCCAGGTTTTCAAAGTTGCGCACGCCAAATGCCACCGTTATGGCATCAAACGTCCTATCAGGAAAAGTTATTGTTTCACTGTCGCCCGCCTGCAGGGTTATTTTATTTTCCAGTCCCAGCTTAACTATTTTTTGCTGCCCGAATTGGAGCATGCCTTCGGAGATATCTATCCCCGTTATATGATCCGGTTGCAGCAGCCGGTTGGCCATAATGGCAAAATCACCGGTACCGGTGGCCACATCCAGCATTTGTTTGGGTTGCAGGGTTTTCAGCTGCCGTAAAGCTTTTTTGCGCCACAGCACATCAATTCCCATGGACATAAAATGGTTCAGGAAGTCGTAACGGAACGCAATATCATTGAACATGGCCGCTATTTGCTCCTTCTTGCTTAATTTTGACTCCGCATACGGAACTACCTTCTGAACATTCGCTTTATCTGACATAGGGGGCAAAGGTAGTAAATGTGTAAATATGCAGCTGTGCCAATGTGCAGATGCATGCTATTTTAAACTTCCATGGACTATGGCCCATGGAGCATGTACTTTATAATGATCATCAAATCAGCAGCATACATTATCAGTAACGTGGACTGGCAAAAGTGCCCCGCACCCAATTTGCCGGAATACGCATTTATAGGCCGTTCCAATGTGGGTAAATCTTCCCTGATCAATATGCTGGCCAACTACGATAAGCTGGCAAAAACATCCGGTACGCCGGGTAAAACGCAGCTGATCAACCACTTCGTTATAAACGATGCCTGGTACCTGGTGGATCTGCCGGGTTACGGGTTTGCCAAAGTAAGCCAGTCGCAGCGCCGGCAATGGGAGCAAATGATTGAGAATTACCTGCGTAAAAGGGAGAACCTGGTAAATGTATTTGTGCTGATAGACAGCCGCCATACACCCCAGAAGCTGGATATTGACTTTATTAATCAGCTGGGTAAATGGGAAGTACCTTTTAACCTGGTGTTTACCAAAGCCGATAAAAATACCCAGGCCGAAACCAGCAAAAATGTAAAAGCCTTCCTCAATAAGCTGCGCGAAGAATGGGAATTCCTGCCGCAGCACTTTATTACCTCTACCGTTAAAAAATCAGGCCGCGACGCCATCCTGGGCTTTATTGATGAAATGAACGCACAGTTCAGGACAACGGTATAAGGTTATACAAAACCTTGTTATGCAGTTGTTTTAGCCTGTAATAAATTGGGATACCGGAGTTATAAGAATGTGTGCCGGAGCTGGCTGGAATAGGGGAGACAAACCTACCGGACGCGTAACCACGTCCAAAAAACAGGGGTTAAGATCTACTTACTTTTTCACGGTCAGTTCACTACCTTATTGGCGCAGCTGCTGCTGGCAAAGGCTTCCGGCTTGGCTTTAAAGGCAAAGCCCATACCCAGTATGTAACCCATGGCTTCACGTAAGGCCAGGTTACTTTTAAACTGGGGATTGGTGTTAATGTCGGCATGCACTTCCATGTCCACATCATACTCCGTGAAAAGATCGCACAGCTCATAGGCAATTTCAATGCTCTTGGCCACTTCGATCAGCATGCGTTCCTTAATGGAATACACATCCCTTGTTTTTTCGTTGTGGATGAACATAAAACCGCCGTGCCCTTCCCGCAGGAAAACGATCACAGTAGCAAATTCAGTTTCTACGCCCTTCACCTGTGAATCGGTGCCAATGCAAACCTTCAGTCTGAAACCACGGCCTGTTTCACGGATAATGGCCTCGCGCACCTCATCCTTAATAGGTAAGTGAATGGGGTCGCCATTGAATCTTCTCCATTTAAACATGTGAGTATAATTAAAAAGTGAATAGGCGTTGGTGTTATACGCGCTTAGTCGGTTACGGAAAGCCAGTCTGTAATTATAGCCTTGCAGAAATGGGGAATGGATGGATCCAAAAATGTCAACCGAATATACGAAAAAAAGTAACAGGTTAATATTGCCCGGTGCTTAGCATAACCAGGGTGCAGGCTTCTATGGGCTCAATACCATTTTTAATGGCCAGCTGCTCCAGCTCGGGGTTTTCAGTACCGGGGTTAAAAATGATGCGCTTGGGATGCAGTTGCAGAATATAATCATAATAGGCCGGCTGCCGTTGGGGATTCAGGTACAGGGTAATGGTGTCTACCGCTTCTACTGCCGGATGTTCTTTGATCACCGGCGTATCACCGATCTTTTCATCCTTTAAACCAATGGCTACCACCGGATGCCCGTGCGCAGCTAACCGCGATACGGCCAGGTAGCTGTATCGTTGCGGATTAGCAGAGGCGCCAATAACGACGGTTAACTTTTTATTATTACTGTTGATAGCCATAAAACTAAGTTAAGGCAATTACCTGGAAAACGGGGCGGCCTGATGTTATAATAATGTCTTAAAATAAATGATACGCCTTGCGTGGCAGCTGCTGCAAAATACTTTCAAATGCCGGCTGCAGGTATGGGTATTGAAACGTAAAGCCGGCCTGCGTGATCCTTGCCGGCAGCACCCAGCGGCTTTTTAACAGCAGCTCTGTTTCCGTACCTATCATACCTGCGCCTATGGCCAGCATCCAGGCAGGGGCGGGCAGGCCAATATAATACCCGCCGGCTTTGCGCAGCATTTGCATAAATGTTTTGTTAGGTACAGGATTGGGCGCGCTGCAGTTAAAAGTACCGGATAGCTGCGGCTGTTCGTATAACCAGGCAATCATACGGCATACATCGGTAATGTGCACCCAGCTAAACATTTGCCGTCCGTTACCCTGGTATCCGCCCAGCCCGAATTTCATGAGGTTCAGGTAAGGCGCCATCACACCACCCTGGTGGCCCAATGTAATGGCTATACGTAAAATAATTTTCCGTGTATGGGGCAGCGTTATATCATTAAAGGTCTGTTCCCATTTTTTGCAAACCTGTACGGAAAAACCGGTCCCTGTTTCGCCGGTAAATTCATCCATGGGCCGGTCTTCTGCATGCCGGTAAATAGTGGCAGATGCGGCATTTACCCACAAACGCGGTGGGTGTGCCAGGCTGCGGATGGCATCCCCTAATACAGTAGTAGCGTTGGTGCGGCTGTCGAAGATCTCTTTTTTATTGCGTTCCGTATACCGGCAGTTCACACTCTTACCGGTAAGATTGATCAGCAGGTCTGCGTTTTCCAGCTGGTTTACCCAGTTACCCAAGGTTTGGCCATCCCAGTGTACATAGGTGGTGCGGCCCTGACCGGGTTTGGGATGGCGGGTAGGCGCCACCGGCTACCACGATCTTTTTATGTTGTAATATCGGTTTCATAACTTTCAATAATTATTGAAATATTGTGATAAAATTTTTTTACTTGAAGATCTTCAGCAGCGTACTATAAAACCAGCTTTCTTCAGACTTTACAAAAGAGTTGATGGTTTTATCCGTATGATGCGCAAACTTGTTGATGTTCTGAATGGAATCTTTGAAAGACTTTACATATTTATCTTTTGCTTCGCCTTCCACATCCTGCAGCTGGTTCAGCACTTTCATAATGGGGTCCAGCTCCCGTTTCTTCCGCTCTTTGGCAATGTAGGTAGCTACTTTCCAGATATCTTTTTCTGCGGAGAAAAATTCGCGGCGTTCTCCGGGCACCAGGATGCGTTCTACCAGCCCCCAGTTAATGAGCTCCCGCACGTTCATATTGGTATTGCCCCGGGAAATGTTTAGCTCCTGCATAATTTCATCTGCGCTCAGGGGATCAGGCATAATAAGCAGCAGCGCATGGATCTGCGCCATGGTGCGGTTAATGCCCCATTGCGCGCCCAGTGAGCCCCAGGTTTGGATAAATTGTGCTTTTGCTTCTGCCAGTTTCATAAGCTTCCCTTTTCAAAACCGAAGATAAGAGAAGTTTTTGAATTTTCAAAAGTTTGTGAAAGAAGTCTATCATTTATAATCAGACAACTGAATAGGATATTAGAAAAAAAGGATCGCCATAATCAACGAACGGGCTACCCCATCGAATGCAACGCCACTCTATTTCCCTCCGTATCCCTGATAATAGCATAATAACCCAGCTCCATTTCTTCCGATACGGGCGCTTTCTCCTGTTCCACATGCCCACCCGCCGCCGCAACGCGTGCCAGCACCTGGTTCAGGTCATCACCGGCATTCAGGTACACCAGGCTGCCACGCTGACTGGGTATATAGTCCGGGCCTTGCACAATAGCGCCGCCAATACCGCCGCCCTGGGGGGCAAACGGTAAAAAGCCTCTTTGATTAGGGCCCATTACGGAAACCTGCATCTCATAATCAAACAGCTGGCTATAGAACTGGCGGGCACGGTCAAAATCATTGACAGGTATTTCAAACCAGTTAAGGGTATTTACAGGCAATTTCATGACAGAAACAAGGATTAGGATGTTGGGGTATAATTAAATTTACTGAATTCAGCCGAACCGTCCAAGCAGAATAGCAGCATACTGTTCATGATGGTTTCCGGGGGGCGGTGCCGTTATACGGTAGTCGGTGCTGCCTGTTCATTTGCCAGAGGCATCAAAGCGCCTGCAGATCCGGTTGTAGCCTTGAAATAAAAAGAAGATGTTTCAAAAATAAACGGATCGTTTAAACAACAACCCGTCTTTATCAGGCACCCAAATAAAAAAGGGCGAAGCACCTGCTTCGCCCCTTCGTATAGTTATTTGCGTAAGTGTTATACCAGCATGGTCACCGGGTTTTCCAGGAACCCTTTCAGGGTAGCCAGGAAGCGGGCGCCTACCGCACCGTCTACAATACGGTGGTCGCAGCTCATGGTCAGCTTCATGATGTTCTGCACCTTGAACTGTCCTTTTTCTGATACTACGGTTTCTTTGATATTACCCACAGCCAGGATTGCGGAATCCGGCGGGTTAATAATAGCCGTGAACTCGTCTATACCCAGCATGCCCAGGTTGGAAATGCTGAAGGTATTGCCGCTGAACTCCTGCGGTTGCAGTTTTTTGTTCTTGGCTTTTTCATACAGCTCTTTAGCTTCACCGGCTATCTGGCTCAGGGATTTCTGATCTGCAAAACGGATCACCGGTACGATCAGGCCTTCGTCAATAGCTACGGCAGAACCGATATGGATATGCTGGTTGGTGCGGATAAAATCACCCATCCAGCTGCTGTTTACAAAAGGATGCTGGCGAAGGGCCATGGCAGCGGCCTTGATCACCATATCATTAAAGGAAACTTTTACAGGAGAGATCTCGTTGATGGTTTTGCGGGCTTCCATTGCTTTGTCCATCACCACATCTATTTTCAGGTAGAAGTGGGGCGCGGTGAACTTGCTTTCGCTCAGGCGGCGGGCAATTACCTTGCGCATCTGGCTCAGCGGGGTATCGGTATAACCTTCCTGGCCAGCCGGTACAAATGCAGGAGCTGCACCACCTTTTGCCGCAGCAGGAGCAGTAGCAGCTGCCGGTTTAGCGCCGGGCACAAAGCTGTCCACATCCTTTTTCACGATACGGCCACCATCACCGCTTCCGGTTACCTGGTTAATGTCAATCCCTTTTTCTTCTGCCAGCTTTTTGGCAAGGGGGGAGGCTTTAACGCGGCCATCCTTAACAGCGCCGTTACTTTCTGCCGGGGCAGTAGCAGCAGCAGTCTGCGCTTGGGCATCGCCGCTTTTATTTTCAGCAGGTGCGGCACCACCAGCTGTGGGAGCGGGAGATCCGCCTTCAGCTGCCAGTATAGCATCTACATTCGTTCCTTTTTTACCTACAATGGCTATAATGCCGTTCACTTTAGCGGCTTCGCCTTCTTTTACGCCTACGTATAAAAGCTCACCATCGGCATAACCTATTACTTCCATGGTAGCCTTATCGGTTTCCACTTCTGCCAGCACATCATCGCTCTTAACGGTATCGCCTACTTTTTTATTCCATGCTACTATCTTGCCTTCTGTCATGGTATCGCTCAGCAGCGGCATACGGATCACCGTTGCATTCTTCAGCGCTTCGGCTGCTGCAGCGGCATCGCCGGCCGGTTGAGCGGCTTTGGCAGCAGGTGCTTCAGCCTTCGGCGCTTCTGCTTTGGGCGCTGGTGCAGCTGCATCGGCCTTACCGTTGGATGCCGGCGCTTTAGCGGCGCCACCACCTTCCAGTAAAGGTTTATAATCTTCACCGGCTTTACCTACAATAGCTATGATATCATTTACTTTGGCAGCCTTTCCCTTTTCCACGCCTACATATAACAGCGTTCCCTCCACATATCCTATTACCTCCATGGTAGCCTTATCGGTTTCCACTTCAGCTATTACGTCGTCTGATTTTACGGTATCACCCACCTTTTTATGCCATTCCGCAATCACCCCTTCTGTCATCGTATCACTTAAAAGGGGCATTCTGATAACTTCTGCCATAGTCTTTAGTCAAAATTTTGCCCAAACCTACAAAAGAAAGTCGAAAGTCGAAAGTCGAATCTCAAAGTAAAGCCGGGAGTTATTAAGTAAGAAAATGAGGGGTTAGTGCCAACGTAGTCAGCAATAACCGGTTTAAAAATCCAATTCCATGTTCAGCCGGTCCTTCAGCTCTTTGATCATGGGATAATGCTCCGCCATTAGCTGGAATTGTTCCCGGCTGCTGAGCGGCGCCGGACCTATATCCTGGGTTTGCTGGCTTTCATCCAGCTGCAGGGTGAGAATAATAGCCGGGTTATTGAACTTACGTTTAAAAAAGTCGGAAATAGCCAGCTTTTCTTCTTCCATAAAGCGGAACTGTACAATGTTCCGGCTTACAATCCCGATCTCTTCCTTTCCCAGCAGGTTAATAATGGCCAGCTGGAGGTTGCTCACTACCGTCATTTTATTGGCCTGCCGGAAAATGTCAATAAACTCTTCCCAGTACACGGCCAGCGCGCCTGCTGTAATAGGCACTGCTTCACGCACGGTAGTTTGCTGCTGTCTGGCCGCCAGGGCTTCCTTCATGGCTGCCAGGCCCGTAAGCTTGCTGCCGGTAGCGGGTGCGCCTTGTTTGGCAGGTGTAGTACGGGTTGCCGGCGCAGTATTATTATTAGCGGGTGTAGTAGTGGTATTGGCTGCGGCAGCAACAGGCGCCGTAGCTGCAGGTGTCGTGGGGGTGGTTGCCGGTGCAGCAGTAGCCGCTGTTTTAGCCGCCGGCGGCGTCTCTATTGTTAGCTTTGCGCCTTCATTTTGTGCAATGGAGGCCGCTGTTGCGGGTTTGCCGGCGCTTTTAGGCCCGGCTGCCTGGGCAAAAGGTGCGCGTAATTGTTGCGGCACTGCGCCATCAGGTACTAACTTTTTTTTTACCACTTCGCCGGACTGGTCATCGCCGGCCAGGGTAACGGCCTGCTGCAGGTAACACAGCTTGATCAGCGCCATTTCCACGTGCAGGCGTTTATTACGCGCCATCCGGTAGTTGATCTCCGTTTCATTCAGCAGGTGCAGGGCGGTGATCAGGTAGGCCGGGCTTATTTTGCCGGACAGCTGTTTGTACCGGTCCTTCAGGTTGCCGGATACTTCCAGCAGGTGCAGCACCTTTTCCTCTTTACACATTAATAAATTACGCAGGAACTCTGCCCAGCCGTTCAGGAAATTATCTCCTTCAAAACCTTTCTGCAGGATCTCGTCAAATATCAGCAGGGCGCCGGCTACATCCTGCTGCAGCACGGCATCCATTACTTTAAAGAAATAGTCGTAGTCCAGTATGTTCAGGTGCTCCAGTGTATTCTGGTAGGTGAGGTGCCCGCCGGTAAAGCTTACAATTTTATCCAGGGTGCTCAGGGAATCACGCATACAGCCATCTGTTTTCTGGGCTACCAGGTGCAGGGCGTCGGCTTCAGCCTGTATATGCTCTTTCTCGCAGATCTCGTGCAGATGATCTACCGTATCCTGTATGGTAATGCGCTTAAAGTCAAAGATCTGGCAACGGCTCAGGATCGTAGGAAGGATCTTGTGCTTTTCCGTGGTGGCCAGGATGAAAATAGCGTAGGAGGGCGGTTCTTCCAGTGTTTTCAAAAATGCGTTGAAGGCGGAGGAGCTGAGCATGTGCACCTCATCTATGATATAGATCTTATACTTGCCGGCCTGCGGTGCAAAACGTACCTGCTCTACCAGGGTGCGGATATCATCCACGGAGTTGTTGGAAGCCGCATCCAGCTCGTGAATATTAAAAGAGCTGCCTTCATTGAACGATTTGCAGGAGTGGCACTCATTACAGGCCTCTCCGTCCGGTTGAAGGTTCTCACAATTAATGGTTTTGGCCAGTATACGGGCACAGGTGGTTTTACCCACTCCCCGCGGACCGCAGAACAGGAAGGCATGTGCCAGCTGGTTATTACGGATCGCATTTTTAAGAGTAGTGGTAATGTGTGATTGTCCTACTACGGTAGAAAAATTCTGAGGACGGTATTTACGGGCCGAAACGATAAAATTCTCCATATGCAAGCATTCGCAAAGCCCGAAAGTACACATTTTTTCGGACTGTTATCCGCCCGGCGGCACACCTTGCCGGTGGCCGGATGCTAACCGGATATATAACGAAAAGCAGGATAGATCAGCGGTTCAGCGCTACCTGTTTTTATGGATCCTGAACCGTTTGTAAGAATTAAAATTTACCATGTCTGTAAATTTCTTTAATTTTCTTGCTGATACCCAATCGTTAATTCCCGGCTGGTATCCCTTTGAAATAACTATAAACCAAAAGTAGGGGCGTGAATGTTTTACCCGTCGTATGTACAATAAGTTGCAACTGATCTATTAGGATCCTTCCAGGTTATCTGTTGAAAAAGACAATACACCATGTATCAAATTTTAATTTAATTAAATGCGCTTTTTACGTATTGCACTGTTTGTCCTGTTGGCCTGTAAATTAATTGTTGGGGTGACAGCTTTATATTATCACCGTCATAATATGAACCAACTACGACAGGCTATGCACCAGTTAGAACTGGAAAATAGCGCCATGCCTGCAAATGATGCCGCGCAAAAGCAGGCCATGCAAGCCCGGCAAGCCGCCATTACCGCCGATTTCAACGGACGCACCAGGGGTATGGAGAATGTTGTGCTGCTGGTGATCGCATTATTGGAACTTACCGCGATAGTAACTGGTGTTATCTGGTGGGACTACCACCGCAAGGATAAACAGCTTCAGAAAGAAAAACAACATGCGCTGAATGCTGCCAAAGCCCGCTCTGTATTCCTGGCCAATATGAGCCATGAGATACGCTCCCCGCTAAACTCTATTGTAGGTTTTACTGAACAATTGTCGCATACTCCTTTACAGGAAAACCAGCAGGAGCTGTTACATCACATAGATGTATCTGCCGGCCTGCTGATGGATGTGGTGAATGATGTATTGGATTTTTCAAAGCTGGACAGCGATTATATCTCCATTCAGAAACAGCCATTTACATTGTACCAGGCCCTGGCAGATGTAACGAACACTATGCGCATACAGGCCACCAGCAAACAGCTGCAGCTGCATTTTTCCTTTGCGGGCAACCAGCAGCAGCATGTGTTGGGTGATGTGTTCCGTCTGAAACAAATCCTGGTGAACCTGTTGGCCAATGCCATCAAATACACTGAAACAGGGAGTGTTACTGTAACCGCTAAGCTGGATAGCAGCGGTGGCCAGGGAGTGTTGTCCCTGTCAGTGGAAGATACCGGCCCGGGTGTGCCACCGGAAGTATTACCCCGCATTTTTGAACGGTTTTACCAGGTACGTTCCGCCCACCATAAGCCTGGTGGTACCGGCCTGGGGCTGGCTATTACCCAGCGCCTGGTACAGCTGCACGGTGGCAGCATCAGCGTGGAGAGTGAAGTAGGCAAAGGCACGCGCTTCAGCTGCCAGATCCCTTATGAGCTGGCAACCCCTGCGCAAACAGTAATTATTACCCAGCATGATATTGAGCAAATGACCGGCAACCAGCTGGAAGGACTGTATGTGCTGATAGCTGACGACCAGGAAATGAACCTGCTGCTGCTGAAAATAATGCTTACCCGCTGGAAATGCCGTTTTGATATGGCCAGGGATGGCGCCATAGCCTATGAGCTGTACCAGACCAATAACTACGACCTGATACTGCTGGACCTGCAAATGCCGGAAATGAGCGGGCTGGAAGTGGTACAGCACATCCGTGCCGATAAAGACACCAAAAAAGCAAAAGTGCCCATCGTGGTGCTTACCGCTGATATTGACCGGCAGGATGAAGAAACCTTCCGCAAAGCCGGGTTCAATGACTGGCTGCTGAAACCCTTTAAGGAAAGAGATATTTATAAAAGCATTCTGAAACAGCTGCCCCGGGCAAGAATGCAGGCGAATTAATATGCAAATTACAGATATGCAGATGTGCAAATGGTGATCTTCGCTGCATTACATCTGCACATTTGCATATCTGTCATCTGCACATTACACCAGCGGATGCCGTTTAAACTCCTTGGTACGGTCAAATAAATAACGGTAGGTGGTAAGCTGGCGGCTGCGGTAAGCGCCCAGGTTCTCGCCAATATTGAGCATTTTGGGATTAAAATCACCGATCCACTGCATTTCATAATCCTCATACAGGTGCTGCCCCTGTATCAGCTTGGCGCCTTCCACGATCATATAAGCATCCACTCCCTTGCCCTGGAACTCCGGAACAATGCCAAACACAATACCGGTGAATTTGCGGCATTGGCGGGTATACTTCATCCACAGGAGCTGCAGCTTTTGCCATAACCCGAACTGGCCGTTCATATGCTTAAAGAACTGGTTCAGCTCCGGCAGGTTTAACCAGCAGGCAATAGGCTCATTGTTGTGATAAACAAACCACACCACTTTTTCATCCATCACCGGTTTCATTTGCTTAAAGATCTGCAGGGCCTGCGTCTTGGTTATCTCTTTGCCTCCGTCATGGCCGGCCCAGGCTTTATTATAGATGGTACAAAAATCTTCTGCATACTTTTCCAGCTTGTTTTTTTGCAGGTGCTGTGCCTTGTAGGCAGGGTCCTTGTCCAGGGCATCGTGGCGGGCATAGAACTTCTCCTGCAGCTGCACCCCAACGTTTATGGCAAAGCAAATCTGGTAAAAGAAAGGCTGGAAACCATAGGTTTCAAACAGGTCTTTGTAATAAGGCGGGTTATAGTTCATACAGTACAGGGGTTCATGAAAACCTTCTGTAAGCAGGCCCCACCAGTTATTGCGCTCACCAAAATTAATAGGGCCGTCCATAGCGCCCATGCCCCTTTCCTGCAGCCAGTGTTTGGCGGTATCAAATAAAAGGTTGGCCGCCGCCTGGTCATGTACGCAATCAAAAAAACCGATCCCGCCGGTAAGCTGCTCATCACCTTTAGTGCGGTATTTGTTGTTCACAAAAGCGGCGATCCGGCCAATCCATTGCCCCTGCTTGTTCTTCAGCAGCCAGCGTACACATTCCCCGTGCCGGAAGGTTTTGTTCTTCTGCGGGTCAAATACAAAATTAATATCCTTATCCAACGGACGGATCCATTGGGAGTTATGTCTGTTAAGGTTTACGTGGATCTGTATAAACAGCCGGGCGGTTTGTTCGTTATCTACTTTGATGAGCTCCATAGGGGAGCAAAAATAAGGAAGTCGGAGAAAGGATGTATAAAGCAATTTTATAATGGCATCATTTTTTCTAATTGCCAGGATAAGCCCGGTAAAACAGGTACAATACCATTAACAACTATTCCAGATGAAAAAAACATCACCTTTTCTTTATACGATCATCTTTTTCTTTGTAGCTATTATCCTGGGACTGGGCTATTACCGGCAGCAGCAGCGGGTGCGCAAGGTATTACAGCAAAATGAGCGCCTGCTGAATGAGAATCGCGACCTGAAGCAAAGCCTGAACCTGGCCAGTGGGGCCGCCCAGCAAATAGCCGACCGTAAAGACCAGCAGCAGCGCGTGCAGGGCAAGTTTGTGGAACGCCGCACGTATTACCGCCGTAACTGGAAGCAGTTTATTTCCGTTAATACCAGCGACTACAAAACCGGCTTCTTTGGCGGTATCAAAAACCTGCAGGTGATCGTGAAAAACCAGACAGAGTACCCGCTTGACAATGTAGTGGTAAGCGTGCAATACCTGCGCAGTAACGGGGATGTATTCAAAACAGAACAATATACGGTGAATGATGTACCGGCTAAGGAAACCCGCGCCGTGGATGCTGCCGGCAGCCGCAAAGGCATGAAGGTGCAGCTAAAGCTGATCAGCATTACCAGCCAGGCTATGAACTTTTGCTGGGCATTTAATAAACCCGCCCCGGAAGGCAATCCTGATCCTTTTCAGTGTGTAAGTGATCAATAATTTATAATTAATTAATTAAAAAGAGGGAAATAAGACTGTCTTATTTCCCTCTTTCAATCTCCTGCTTTTTATTCCTGTTTCATCTTATCCTCGCTGTATCCTTCCTCCGCCACCGCCACCATTGTTGTCGTTAGTACGGCGTGGGGCTGGTGCTGGTGCAGGACGTGGTGCTGATGGCTGCTGCATACGCGGCGCAGGGGCCGGGCGTGGAGCAGGAGCGGGCATGGTCCGTTGTGGCTGCGGGGCAGGATTATTCCTGGGTTGCGGCGCCGGACTTGTCCTGGGCTCCGGCCTTGGTGCAGGTGACGAAGGCTGTGTCCTTGGCATTGGTGCAGTTACAGGAGCAGCTGCCGGGCGGTTGTTTGGCTCGTTGAATATACGCCGGGGCGGATTATTGTTCGGAGCTGGGCTGTTAACTGGATTACTGGGCCGGTTCGGCGCTGGATTATTAGGAGCCGGTGTTACCGGACGGTTATTATTGTTGTTATTATCAAATATACGCCTGGGCGCATTCCGGTTCGGTTCCGGGGTATTAACCGGCTGATTATTGTTATTATTCGGGACATTGGCAGGCGGGTTCACCCGGTTGCCATTATCATTATCAAATACGCGGCGGGTTCTGCCCGGCACACCCGGCTGGGTAACGTTATTGTTGTTATTAGGCGCAGGCGTGGGAGTGACCCGGTTGTTATTACCGTTAATCCTGGTAGGATTGTTTCCGCGGTTATTATCAGCCAGCGGGCGGCGCAGCTCTGCACCCTGCGGGCGGAAAATGCGCATCTGGTTGTTACTCAGGCTGCCGCTACCCGGACGGTCACTGTTCACTACCCGTACCGGGGTAATAGGCCGGCGCGTTACCCTTTCCACATCCCGCACTTCAGGGCCACGGTAGTAACGGTTATTATTTACTACCCGCACATTATTGATCACGGTAGTATTGTTAATAATGGTTACGTTGCGGCTACGGGGCACATAATACTGGTGAAGGCTGGCGCTGCCTATATATGCGCAGGGCACAAATGACCAGTAAGCCGTCGGAATGTTCATACTTACCCCAATGCTCATACCCGGTGTTAACGGCGCCCAGCCATAATAATCCGGGCTGTTACGCCAGCTTACCCACGCAGGGCCCCATTCTTCGCCAGGCACCCATAACCACCCGTAATTATTGTCAAAAGCCCATCGGCCGTAGTGGAAAGGCGCCCAACCCCAGGGGTAGTCGCTCATCCAGGTCCAGCCATAATCTGTATATACCCAGTGCCCGTTAGTAGAGTAGGGCTGAAAGTCCCGCCCGGCATTGGGCACCCATACCCGTCCGTATTGTCCGTAGTTCATCCATTGTCCATATGGGCTTAAGGCATCATAAAAGGCAGAAAAAGATGCATTTCCCTGCTGATAAGGATCCTGGTCATAATTTTGATCATAACCCTGGTCATAGTACTGTTGTGGTCTGGCCGTTGCGCAACTATCGGCTAATGTAGTGATGGTAAAGCTGGCAATAATTACGCTCGCATAGAAGTTTATCTTGCTTTTCATATCGCATACTTTTAAAAGGTATCAGGAAAATCTGTCACGCATTTCCTTAGGTTGTTGTGTACATTACAAATAATGCGATTATCGTACCAGAGGCGCCATACCGGCACTTTCTTAACGCTATTTAACGGTCAGGCAGGGGATTTTAGGACGGCCTTAACATTTACATGGTGTAACACGCAATTTGGCAGGTGAATATTGTGCAATGAGCGAAGAAAACAGGGTAATTAACGATAAATAAGATGATCAGGAGTTGGTTTGGTATTAGGTATTTATATATTTGAATTTGACCCCGATGAATCCGGGCGTTTATTTGAATTTTACCCCTTTAACCATTACCTTTGCGCCAAATTTTATAAACCGCTCATTTAAAGATTTATAAATATATGCCTAACACAGGTAAGATCAAGCAAATTATCGGTCCCGTAGTGGACGTGCATTTTGAAGGAAAATTACCCGAAATCTACAACGCCCTGGAAGTAACCCGTGAAAATGGTCAGAAAGTAGTATTGGAAGTGCAGCAGCACCTGGGTGAAGACAGCGTTCGCTGTGTAGCCATGGACTCTACAGATGGTTTCGTAAGAGGAATGGCCGTATCCGACAAGGGCACCCCTATTAAAATGCCTGTTGGCGACCAGATCAAAGGACGCTTGTTCAATGTGGTAGGTGAAGCAATTGACGGTTTGGGAGATATTGACGCTTCCAATGGTTACCCCATTCACCGCCAGCCCCCCCGTTTTGAAGACCTGGCTACCGATACAGAAGTACTGTACACCGGTATCAAGGTAATTGACCTGATCGAGCCCTATGCAAAAGGTGGTAAGATCGGTTTGTTTGGCGGTGCGGGTGTAGGTAAAACCGTATTGATCCAGGAGCTGATCAACAACATTGCAAAAGGTTACGAAGGTTTATCAGTATTTGCCGGTGTAGGTGAGCGTACCCGTGAAGGGAACGATCTGATGCGTGAAATGATCGAAGCCGGTATTGTAAAATATGGTGAAAAATTCCAGGAATCCATGGAGCATGGTGGCTGGGAGCTGGGCGCAGTAGATATGCAGGCCCTCAAGAACTCACAGGCTACTTTTATCTTTGGCCAGATGAACGAACCCCCCGGAGCCCGCGCACGTGTGGCCCTGTCCGGTTTAACCATTGCAGAATATTTCCGTGACGGAGATGGTTCTGCCAGCGGCGGCCGCGATATCCTTTTCTTCGTAGACAACATCTTCCGTTTTACCCAGGCAGGTTCTGAAGTATCCGCGCTGTTAGGCCGTATGCCTTCTGCGGTGGGTTACCAGCCTACTTTGGCTACGGAAATGGGTCTGATGCAGGAACGTATCACCTCTACCAAAAACGGTTCTATTACCTCCGTACAGGCGGTATATGTACCTGCGGATGACTTAACGGATCCAGCTCCCGCAACAACCTTTGCCCACCTGGATGCTACCACCGTACTGGATCGTAAGATCTCCGACTTAGGTATCTATCCTGCTGTGAGCCCGCTGGATTCTACTTCCCGTATCTTATCGCCTGCCATTGTAGGTGAAGCACACTATAACTGCGCACAAAGGGTGAAAATGATCCTGCAGCGTTATAAAGAGTTACAGGATATCATCGCCATCCTGGGTATGGATGAGCTGAGTGATGAAGATAAGCTGACCGTAGTGCGCGCACGCCGTGTACAACGTTTCCTGTCACAGCCTTTCCACGTGGCAGAACAGTTTACCGGTCTGAAAGGTGTACTGGTGCCCATTGAAGAAACGATCCGCGGTTTTAACATGATCATGGATGGTGAAGTAGATGAGTATCCGGAAGCTGCCTTTAACCTGGTAGGTACCATTGATGATGCCATTGAAAAAGGTAAGAAACTGCTGGAAGCAGCCAAAAATTAATTCTTCATTTTTAATTATTAATTATAATGTTGCTTGAAGTTTTAACACCTGAAAGAAAGCTGTTCACCGGAGAAGTGTACGGCGTGCAGCTGCCGGGTATAGATGGCTCTTTTGAAGTGCTGAACCGCCATGCGCCGCTGATCGCTGCTTTAGGCAAAGGCAAAATGAAGGTGCTGAAAGATAAAGTGCAGGCAGAGTATTTTCAGATAGAAGGCGGCTTTGTGGAAGTGCTGCGTAATAAAGCAACCGTGCTGGTAGAAGGCGCTTCGTTGATTAGCTAATAAGCAGAGATGCACATAAAATAACAGGCCGGGTATGATTACCCGGCCTTTGTTTTTGTCCTAACTATTCCAATCTAAGAAGACCCCGTTAAAAGCGCAGTAGGAATACTGGCCGGGTTATTCAACGAGCAGGTTATTGCCGATTATGATAATTACATTACATAACTACCATGCAGCAGGCATATAACCCTATTCCTATGAAAATGAATATATTTAAGTGCCTCTGAACGGTAGCTGCCGTTACAGAAGTACAGGTGTATCTTCAATAAGTTTTTGGGTGTTTTTTTATATTATTATCCGATGCAAGCTGGCCTAAAAGAGGCCTACCGTTATCGTTTTCATAGGTTTAGCTATTCGGCTGTTAATGCTTTCGTTGCTCCTGCTCTCACAGTTGAAAAATGGGTTAAAATGCATCGCGCTCCGTGGTTGATCCTACCGTATCCATTTTACATTAGCAAGATATTTAAATTGTTTTGAATATTCTCACTCCGTTTAGTCATTTTTGTTAGGGGGAACAAAGGGCGGCACGTTAACCATTGGACTTCAAAGCATAGGCACAGAAAAAAAAATCAAAATTTTTATTAACAGATTGATGTGTAAAAATACACCGGCCTCACCCGCCAGGAGCCTTGCCAGCAGATGAAAGCAGCCGGAACTGTAATAATACACCAGCCGCAAGTTTACGAAAGTGATTGAAAGCGACCACACTATGAACCTTCCTGATCCCAATTGTTGTTAAATCACAAAAAAAGCTACCTACGTAAATCTTTTTCAGCAACGCTCACCATATTCCTATTCGCTTGAAGATCAGGCCTGTATTGTTTTAGCTGGATTTGGCGGGAAAGCGCTGTTGCGTGCTTACGCAAATAAAAAAGCGTAAATGCTTCATTTCCATTGCAGCTTAACCGGTTACGTTTATGCTTAAAGGTGTATTTTCACTTAACAATTCATTAACAAGTCATTAAGAATTCAGGCGTGCAGAATTATTTAACTTAATAGAAGCGGTTCTCTAAACTATTTTATAGCTATTCCTGTTAAACCATTAGACCATAAAGACACACACTCCATTGTATGCATTAAATGCAATTGTTTGTTTGATAAACTGATGTACCATGTCCTTAAACTTAACTTGCCCGCGTAACCCGGTTTATGCCTGGAGAAAACGAATGATCACGTGCATGGCTAAACGTTGCTGTTTGCCGTATAGTGGTGATAGTTAGTACTCCTGCATTTTATAATCCTGATCATATCCGTCTTTTACATAGCAACCCTCTCATATGGATCAAAATACCGTTACACACACGTACATAATGCGTGTTATCCAAAAGCTTCGTTCACTGCGCCGTAAAAAGGAATACTCGCAGGAGTATATGGCTTTTATGCTGAATATTTCTCAAAATGCATACAGCCGTTTGGAGAATGGTAAAACCCCGCTTACCATTCATCGCCTGTTTGAAATTTGTGATCTGCTGAAAGTAAAACCGGCAGAGTTCTTAGGGCCGGATGTATGGGGCTGATCCCTTAACGGCGCAAACGATGTTGTTTTCACCTGGCCGGCTTTAATCAGCAAACCTATGCGTGCTGTAAGGCTTTTTATGCATGAAAAAGGCCGGGAAAACCCGGCCTTTGCGGTTATGTCATAGGATGGCTACAACGGAAGATTTTCGTGTGCCAATGCATTCTCAAACAGTCAGTAATAACTGTAGTACCATAATCGGCATGCTGTTACCAGCACAAATATTTTTGATAGTGATAAATAGCCTGGTTGACGGGTGTACCTCGTGCGGCCTGTAAGTTACAACGGGAATAGGCAATGGTCTTATCGGGGAGCTACGGGTGATCATACAATGACTTTCACAACGGGATCAGCAAATGTTTATGCTTATAAAGTTGACAATTATTTTTTCATTTTCCTAAACGTATAGTGGTTAAAGTATGCCTGTAAGGTTTAATCTCTGCAGGAAAATAAAATCCCGTTGCGGGCCACGCCACAACGGGATCCGCTGCTTTATAAAGCAATATTTTTAATTCAAAGACGGGTCAATGGGGAAGTTGGCCATAATGGCAAAATTGTTCCCTAAATTCTTCAGCGATTGCTGCCAGATGTTCTGTTCCTTTTCATCAAAAATAAGGGCCGTATCGCTCTCAGATAAGATCCAGGATTTTTCATTGAACTCATTCACCAGCTGCCCGCTGCTCCAGCCGCTATAACCAATAAAGAACTTGATCCTGCTCAGATCCAGCCGGCCTTCATTCAGCAGCGATACTACATTCTCAAAACGGCCGCCCCAGTAAATGCCGGGAATGATCTCAAAACCACCGTCAATAAGCTCCGGCTGCTGGTGTACAAAGTGAATAGTATCCATTTGCACCGGGCCGCCAAAGAACACGGGAATGTTAGGCACCAGCACTTCAGGCACCAGCTCATCCAGCGTTTGATCAAACAGCTTATTGATCACAAAACCAAAACTGCCCTTATCCTGGTGTTCACAAAGTAATACCACGGTGCGCGCAAAGTTCGGATCTTTCAGAAAGGGATCAGCTATGAGTAATATTCCGGGAGCAAGGGACACCATACGCAACAATTTTGATCACTAAAATAAATTTAACCAATTTTGATTGTAAATGAAACAGGTACAATAAAAAAAGGAGGCTAGAAAGCCTCCTTACCATTTTATCAACCAAAATCTAAATCGCTTATGGAACGAAATCCACGTCGATGTATGTAGAAAGTTTAATTATTCAATTTTGTCTCTGGTATCTACTTTACAAATTTGATACCAGTTTATACAGCAAAGGTAAGCAAAGAAGCAATAAAAAATGCAGCGGTACGCAGTTAAAATTACGTTAAAGTGATAGTCTTTTATTAAAATTAAGCTGCTGAACGGGTTACGTGCTCTAATTTTGTATTATCGTTGCTATAGCAATAATTGTTTTTGACAGAATTTAAGACACTTAATACTATCTTAGAAAGTTACAAATCAGATACTTGCTTATTTAAGTTTTTACAAAATACATGCTACCGTTAAAGAAAACATTTCCGATCATCGTTGTGCTTATCACCCTGTCGCTGCTGGGGATTATTGTAATACAGGTCAGCTGGATACGTAACGCGGCCATTCTGCGCAAAGAGCAGATGGAGCAGCGTTTCCTCAATGTGCTGATGAATGTGCGCGATGAAATGGTGCGCCGCCAGGCCCCGCCCATCCGGTTTAAAATGGGCGGCACTGCCCTGAGCAAAGGGGCAGATAACAGCTTTACCCTGGAAAAATATGAGCTGAGTAATATAACCGTAGACGTAAGCGACCGCTTTACAACCGACGAAGTAGAGCAGTTGATAGACAGTATATTACATAAGCAAAAGCTGGATACAGATATTGACTTCGGCATTGTGGGCAGAAGCAGCTTAAGCAACGACAAGATTGTTGTAAAACTGCAGTCGGCGCATTTTTCTGATCATATGAACCTGGCCAACAAGGACACGCTGGACTATTCCATACAAAGTGTTCCCCTGGTTAGCAGCCTCGATCTGTTGACGGACCGCACCGAACTGTTGTATATAATTTTCCCCAACAATAACCTCTCTATCCTGCGCTGGCTGGGATGGGTCATAGTTGGTTGTGTACTGTTTACACTGATCATTGTCACCGCCTTTGCCCTTACTATCCGGACCTTGCTGAACCAGAAAAAGCTATCGGAAATAAAATCAGACTTCATCAATAACATGACGCATGAGCTGAAAACCCCGCTGGCTACCATTTCTCTGGCAATAGACGCCATTGGCAACCATAAGGTGATGGATAATAAAGAGAAGATCCAGTACTTCTCCGGCATCATTAAAGAGGAAAATAAGCGCATGAATAAACAGGTGGAAAGCATTCTGCAATCTGCCTTGCTGGAAAAGAACGAAATAGGCCTGAACCTGCAGGTGCTGGATGTGCATGAGGTGATACAGCATACCGTGGATAACCTGCAGCTGCAAATGGCTTCCAAGAACGGGCGGGTGGAGCTGCGGCTGGATGCCATCAACCCTATCATTAAAGCGGATGATGTGCATTTTTCCAACGTGATCTTTAACCTGCTGGATAATGCCATCAAATACTCCAAGCAGCACCTGGAAGTAATGATCAGCACCTATAACACCCGCAAAAGCATTGTGATCACCATTTCCGATAACGGCATTGGCATGAGCCGGGATACGATTTCCCGTATCTTTGAAAAATTTTACCGCGCCCATACCGGTAACGTGCATAACGTAAAAGGTTTTGGCCTGGGCCTCAGCTACGTAAAAGCCATTGTGGATGCCCACAAAGGCAAAATAAAGGTAGATAGCGCTTTGGGCAAGGGCAGTAAATTCACTTTAGAATTTCCGCAGGAATAAGCATTATAGCATGGCATTAACAGAAAAAGAAATACAACACTTCCGGCATCCCATAGCCGTACCCGGTATGGGGCTGGCTATGCAGGAAAAGCTCAAAACATCCAGGGTATTGGTAATAGGGGCCGGTGGCCTGGGATGCCCGGTGATACAATATCTCAGCGCCAGTGGCATTGGCGTAATAGGCATTGCAGATTATGGCGTGATCACTGATGAGGATATGCACCGCCAGCCCATTTACCAGATGCAGGACCTGCGTAAGCATAAAGCTAAAATGGCATCCAGCCGTTTATGGGCCACTAACCCCTTCACCAAACATTATCCTTTGCTGGTGCAGATAAAACCGGAAAATGTGCTGCAGCTGATCACTGAAATGGACCTGGTAATTGACTGTTCCCAGCACCTGCCTACTCACCTGGTAGTGAACGATGCCTGTGTGCTGCATGAAAAACCGTTTGTGATAGGAGAGGTACATAACTGGGTATCATGGTGGGCAGGGTATAACATTCCGCAGCCGGATGGCGCGCCCTCTGCCTCTTACCGCTGCAGTGCCGCACTCACGGAAACTTACCGCAATTTTGACGCAGGGGCCATGGGCGTTACCCATGGCGCTACCGGTTTGCTGATGGTGAATGAAATACTGAAATACCTGGTAGCTGTACCGGACGGCCTCGTAAATAAGCTATATAGCATGGATTACCTGCACAACCAGTTCAGGAGCCATAACCTTACACCGGATAGAGATCTGATCGCCCAAACTAAAGCAGCAGGCGTTTTAACAGCTGAGGACTACGGGCTGGAGATTGTGCCGGATGTGGAGGATTAGCAGCTTTTCCCATGTCTTTCTCATGAGTTTCTCATGTCTTTCCCTACTAGATCCCATGTTTTTCCCTAGTGCATCCCTAGTGAAGTCCTAGTCAGAGGTATAATTAATGCTATTTGGCGGTATAAAGTGTACTGCCTTTAGCATTTACCTTGAGCTGGTGTTTAGTACCCAGCCGCAGGGCGTAATTCTCCACCTGGTGCCCGGAGGGGAAGTCGTAGCACACCGGGTATTTGTAATCTTTTACGATATTCCGGATGATCTCAAATTCGTTCTGTCCAAAAGGGGTAGTGGTTTCCTTACCATCTACAAAAGCGCCTACTACCAGGCCTGCCAGCTTATCCAGCCAGCCGGCGCGTTTCAGGTTATACATCATGCGGTCCACATTGTAGCGGTACTCGCTGATGTCTTCCAGCAGCAGGATCTTGCCTTTGGTGTCAATTTGTGATCTGGTGCCTGACAGGTTGGCCAGTAATGACAAATTGCCTCCGACCAGTACACCGCTGGCTTCTCCGGGGCGGTTTAGCTCATGCGGGGCAGCTGCATATTTATAGGCTTTGCCGCGCAGCGCCTGGTGCAGGCTGTCCACATACACATTTTCTGCAGTGGCTTCGGTAATGCCGCTGCACATCAGGGAGTGCAGGGTGGCAATGCCGTACCGGTGTTGTACGTGGGTGTGCAGGGTAGTAATATCGCTGTAACCGCATAACCACTTGGGGTGTTTGCGGAAGCGGGTAAAATCCAGCTTATCCAGCAGGCAGATCATTCCGTAGCCACCGCGGCCAAATACAATTGCTTTTATTTCCGGGTCGTCCAGCATAATCTGCAGCTCTTCCAGCCGCAGCTCGTCCGGGGCGGAAAAATTATGGAAGCTGGTGCCTACCGTAATGCCCAGGTGCACCTGGTAGCCCCAGGAGCTGATCACACCGGCCGCATATTCTGCCGCAGCCAGCTCCATTTTACTACTGCTGCAGGTAATGCCTATAAGATCGCCTTTCTTCAGATAAGGGGGAATTTTCATCATTCTAATGCGCTTTATTTACCTTTGCGGACTGGTTTGCCGGTTTACGCTTCCCTCATAAAAGCAGGAGGTATGTTTTGGAAAACAGTTCCACCAAAAACTTCAGGTCCAAAATAAATCAATAAACCAGAAAAGAAACAAACCTTCAAACATTTAAGTATTGTTTAAACGGATATGGCAAAATTTAATAGATATTTAATAACAGCTGCGTTACCCTATGCTAACGGACCGGTGCACATTGGTCACCTGGCCGGCTGTTATTTACCAGCGGATATTTACGTCCGTTACCTGCGTGCAAAAAAAGCCGATGTAAAATTCATTGGCGGAACAGATGAACATGGCGTGCCCATTACCATCAAAGCCATGCAGGAGAACGTAACCCCCCAGGATATTGTAGATAAGTATTACAAGATCATCAGCGAAAGTTTTGCGGAGATGGGAATATCCTTTGATATTTTCTCCCGTACCTCGCGCCAGGTGCATCATGAAACAGCCGCCGCTTTTTTCCTGAAAATGTATAACGACGGCCGCTTTGAAGAAAAAGAAAGTGAGCAGTATTTTGACGAGGTTAAACAGATGTTCCTGGCCGACCGCTACATTGTGGGCACCTGCCCTGTTTGCGGCAATGACCGCGCCTATGGCGATCAGTGTGAGCGCTGCGGTACTTCCCTGAGCCCGGAAGAGCTCATCAACCCCCGCTCTGCCCTGAGCGATGCTGTGCCCGTGAAAAAGAAGACCAAACACTGGTACATGCCCCTGCAGGACTATGAGCCCTGGTTAAGGGAATGGTTGCTGGAAGGCCATAAAGAGTGGAAAAATAACGTGTACGGCCAATGTAAAAGCTGGCTGGATAACGGCCTGCAAAGCCGCGCCATGACGCGCGACAGCAACTGGGGCATTAAAGTGCCGCTGCCTGATGCAGAAGGCAAGGTACTGTATGTATGGTTTGATGCGCCTATTGGTTACATTTCCGCCACCAAAGAGCTGACGCCTAACTGGGCCGATTACTGGTGTAAGGACGATACCAAGCTGGTACACTTCATAGGGAAGGATAACATCGTGTTCCACTGTATTATTTTCCCGGCCATGTTAAAGGCCCACGGCGGTTTTGTAGTACCGGAAAATGTGCCTGCCAACGAGTTCCTGAATATTGAAGGCGAAAAAGTATCAACCTCCCGCAACTGGGCCGTATGGGTACATGAGTACGTGCAGGATTTCCCGGATCAGCAGGATGTGCTGCGTTATGTATTATGCAGCACTGCACCGGAAACAAAGGATAATGACTTTACCTGGAAAGATTTCCAGGACCGCAATAACAACGAGCTGGTAGCTATTTTCGGCAACTTTATTAACCGCACCATGGTGCTGATGCACAAATTGTGCAACGGTAAAGTGCCTGCCTTCCATGCCGATGTAAAAGATGCAAAGGATGATGCGTTAATGAACGCATTACAGGAAGCCAAACAGAAAATAGAAGATGCGCTGGAGAATTTCCGCTTCCGGGATGCCCTGCAGGAAATGATGAATGCAGCCCGTGAAGGCAACCGTTACTTACAGGAAAAACAACCCTGGATCCTGGCTAAAACGCCGGAACTGCAGGCGGAAAATCAAAAGCTGATAGACAACTGTTTGCACCTGTGCCTGCAGCTCACCGCCAACCTGGCTATTTTCAGTAATCCCTTTTTGCCGTTCACCGCTAAAAAGATCTGCCACATGCTGAAAGTGGTGGACCGTATGCTGGAATGGGAAAATGCCGGCAGCCTGAAGCTGGTGAGCGTGGGTTATAGCCTGCGTCCGCCGGAGCTGTTGTTCAAAAAGGTGGAAGATGAGCAGGTGAAAGCACAGGTGGATAAGCTGCATGCAGGTTTAAAAAAGCAGGCTGCTGTCACTACGCCCGCCATACCGCCGCCTGTACCTGTAGCGCCACCCAAAGCAGAGATCCAGTTCGATGATTTTGCCAAGCTGGATCTGCGCGTAGGTACTATTATACAGGCAGAAAAAGTAGAGAAGGCCGATAAGCTGTTAAAGCTGTTAGTAGACCTTGGTACGGAAAAACGTACAGTCGTTTCCGGTATTGCTATGCACTTTAAGCCGGAGGATATTGTAGGTAAGCAGGTAACGCTGGTAGCCAACCTGGCTCCCCGCAAAATGAGAGGCATTGAAAGCCAGGGCATGATCCTGATGGCCGAGGATAACGGGAAGCTGGTGTTTGTAAACCCGGCAGAGATGGTGAGCCCGGGTAGTGGTGTAAGCTGACATGTTTTTTTAGAAGCATAATGCATGCACAAAGTCAGCAGGATAGGGGATTCTGGCGGGCTTTGTGCATTGCTTTTTTTAATGTAGATTCGTAGAAATTGTTATTTATGGGAGCGCCTTCATTGGATAGTGAATTTATGAAATACTGGTTGCGGCTGACAAGTATTGAAAAAGAATCGCTTTTAAGTGTAGCTAAGCATTACGTAGCACTGAAAGATGAGGTAGGCCGTGTGGGTATAGAACAATACAACCAGGAAATAGCTGCAGCTATGGATGGTATAGACGCCGGTGAGTTTTATACACATGAACAGGTAACAGCCATGTCCAAAAACTGGGTAGGTGGCAAATAGGAATATTGTCTGGGGCAAGGTTGCCTTTCAACAGTTTAGATAGGTTATCCGGTTCCCCGGAAATATATCCCCCAGATAAGTACAAGCTGAATAATGACGGAAACTATCGTGCCTTTGAATGTCAGCGACTTCGGATAGCCTATTATACAGGCCCGCATGAAATAAGAATATTACGCATACGGCATACCTACCGTGAACCGCTAACATACTGATAGCATTCCCACTAAAAGATAGACTAGAAAAACCCTTCCCTTTGTACTCCGTACTCCAAAAAGTCCTAAATTCAAGGATCAAAATAAAGAAACAACGTTTTTATCGATAAAGGCTATCAGCACTATGAAAAGACACATTAATAAAATTGCCGTCCTTGGTTCCGGTGTAATGGGTTCCCGTATTGCCTGTCACTTTGCCGGCATTGGGGTGCAGGTGTTATTACTGGACATTGCCCCTAAAGAGCCCAACGCAGCCGAGCAGGCTAAAAAGTTAACCCTGGACAGCCCCCTTGTGAAAAACCGTATTGTAAATGAAGCCCTGCAATCCGTACTCAAATCAAACCCTTCACCGGTATTTACAAAAGATGTGGTAAAACGCATTCAAACCGGCAACTTTACAGATGATATGCCCCGCATAGCCGATTGCGATTGGGTAATAGAAGTAGTAGTAGAAAACCTGGACATTAAACGTTCCGTATTTGAACAGGTTGAAAAATACCGCAAGCCCGGCACCTTTATCACCTCCAACACATCCGGCATTCCCATTCATTTAATGACAGAAGGCCGGAGTGATGATTTCAAAAAATATTTCTGCGGTACGCACTTCTTCAATCCCCCGCGGTACCTGCGTTTGCTGGAGATCATTCCCACCCCGCATACCGATCCGGAAGTAATAGATTTCCTGATGCATTACGGGGATCTGTATTTGGGTAAAACCACCGTACTGTGTAAAGATACACCGGCATTTATAGCCAACAGGATAGGCGTGTTCTCTATCATGGCCATCTTCCACATTATGCAGGAGATGGGGTTAAGCATTGATGAAATAGATGCGCTCACCGGCCCGGTAATAGGCCGTCCTAAATCCGCCACCTTCCGTACCGCTGATGTAGTAGGTATTGATACGCTGGTGAAGGTAGCAAAAGGTGTGGCTGATAATTGTCCGCAGGATGAGGCACGGAAGATCTTTGAGATCCCGCCTTTCCTGCAAAAGGTAGTGGAGAACAACTGGCTGGGCGATAAAACCGGTCAGGGTTTTTATAAAAAGACGAAAGGTGAAGGCGGTAAGGAAATTCTCACGCTGAACCTGCAAACCATGGAATACGGCCCTAAACAGCGGCCTAAGTTTGGCAGCATAGAAGCCGCCAAACCCATAGAGGACCTGAAGCAGCGCATTCGTATGCTGAACGCTGCTACGGATAAGGCCGGGCAGTTCTACCAGTTATTCCATGCGCAGCTGTTTTCGTATATCTCTCACCGTATCCCGGAGATAGCAGATGATATTTACAAGGTGGATGATGCCATGAAAGCCGGTTTTGGCTGGGAAATAGGCGCCTTTGAAACCTGGGACCTGCTGGGTGTGGAAGCCACGGTAAAGGCCATGGAAGAAAAAGGTTTTGCACCGGCCGCCTGGGTTAAAGAAATGCTGGCTAAAGGCATCAAAGCTTTTTATAAAGTAGAGAACGGCAAAAAATATTATTATGAGGTAGCTACCCAGGCCTACAAGCTGGTGCCCGGGGCCGATACCTTCATCATACTCGAAAACCTGAGCAATAACGTGGTGTGGAAGAACAGCGCCTGCAATCTGTATGACCTGGGTGATGGAGTAGTAGGGCTGGACTGGAAAACCAAGATGAACACCATTGGCGGTGAAGTGCTGGAAGGCGTGAACAAAGCCATAGACCGTGCAGAAAAAGATTTTCGCGGGCTGGTGATCGGTAATGACGGCACTAACTTTTCTGCCGGCGCTAATGTAGGCATGATCTTCATGCTGGCAGCAGAGCAGGAGTATGATGAGCTGGATATGGCCGTACGCCTGTTCCAGAAAACCACTATGCGTATCCGTTATTCATCCATCCCGGTAGTAGTGGCGCCGCATGCGCTTACCCTGGGCGGTGGTTGTGAAATGTGCCTGCATGCAGATAAGGTGCAGGCAGCTGCAGAAACCTATATAGGCCTGGTAGAGCTGGGGGTAGGTTTAATTCCCGGTGGCGGCGGTACCAAAGAAATGGCCGTACGTGCCAGTGATGAGTTTAAAGAAGGCCGTATTGAGGAAGAGCCGTTAAAAGACCGCTTTATGACCGTAGCCATGGCTAAAGTAGCCACAGCCGCGCATGAAGCCTATGACCTGGGCATTCTGCGCCCCGGTAAGGATGAAATTACTATGAACCTGAGCCGCCTGATCGCCGATGCCAAGCGCAGTGTGATCACGCTGGCCGATGAAGGATATACCCGCCCGCAGGAAAGAAAAGATGTAAAAGTGCTGGGCCGCACGGCGCTGGGCGCTTTGCTGGCAGGCATTAACGCTATGCAGGTAGGGAAATATATTTCAGCACACGATGCCAAGATAGGCGGTAAGCTGGCTTATGTAATGTGCGGGGGCGACCTGAGCGAAACCTCCCTGGTAAGTGAGCAATACCTGCTGGACCTGGAGCGGGAGGCCTTTTTAAGCCTGGCTGCTGAACGTAAAACACTGGAACGCCTGCAAAGTGTTATCAAAACCGGTAAACCGATCAGAAATTAATATTAGATCTTAGATTTACGATTTTAGATTGAAATCCCCTTCATGCCAATTCTCTCTCTTCAGAACATTTCCAAACGATATGGGGCTATACAGGCACTGTCCGGCGTTAGCTTTGAAGTGCCCAAAGGCGCAGTGTTTGGTATCCTGGGACCTAACGGTAGCGGCAAAACGACGTTGCTGGGTATTGTTACCGATGTATTAAAAGCAGATACCGGTACCTTTACCCTGCTGGATGCGCCGCCCGCGGCCCGCCAGCGGCAGCGTATAGGCACCCTGCTGGAAACGCCCAACTTTTACCACTACCTGTCGGCCTATCAGAACCTGCAGGTAGCCGCCTCCATTAAACAACAGTCCGGGCAGGATATACCCCGCGTGCTGGACATTGCAGGCTTAACCGCCCGGCAGCACTCCCGTTTCAAAACGTACTCCCTGGGTATGAAACAGCGGCTGGCTATTGCGGCCGCCATGCTGGGCGATCCGGAAGTGCTGATACTGGATGAGCCTACCAATGGCCTGGACCCCGCCGGTATTGCAGAAGTACGGCAGCTGATCCAGCAGCTGGCGCAAACAGGTAAAACCATTATACTGGCCAGCCACCTGCTGGATGAAGTGGAAAAGGTATGCACCCATGTGGCCATCCTGCAAAAAGGAAAGCTGCTGTTATCCGGCCCGGTGAACCAGGTGCTGGTGCGGGAAGATTTTGTGGAGCTGTCCTGTAACGATAATACAAAGCTGATGTCTGTCATTAGCCAGCACCCTGCCTTTGATCATATCATCTCCAGCCAGGAACATTTACAGGTGGTGTTCAAACAACCGGTAGACCCGGCCACGCTGAATGCCTGGTGTGCTGATCAGGGCCTGTGGCTGAACCATTTGTATACACGCAAACAAAGCCTCGAAAAAGCTTTCCTGCAAATCACCAACAACTAAACGTACATGCTGCATTTGATACGTACTGAATGGCTGAAAATAAAGCCCTACCGCGCCTTTTGGGTAATGGTGGGCCTGGCGGTGGCCATTATCCCGGCAGGCAATTATATTGCCGCAGAGATCACCAGCCAGATCGTAAGTAAAACCAAAGAGCTGATTGCGGTCGCGCCTTATGACTTTCCGTTGATTTGGCAAAGCATTGCGAATGTGAACAGCTACATGACTGCGCTGTTTGCCATTCCAATGATCATATTGGTCACTAATGAATTTACCTATAAAACCCACCGGCAGAATATTATTGACGGATGGGAGCGGCGCGAGTTTGTACTGGCAAAGCTTTTCTGGTGGCTTGCCCTGAGCCTGCTGGCTTTTTTAACGACCACTATTACTGCGCTGGTCCTGGGGTTGGCCTATGGCACCCATCCGTTAAGCTTTGAGAATTTTGAATACCTTTTCTATTACCTGCTGCAGGTGCTGTTATCACTGGGCATTGCCACATTGATAGCCGTGCTGGTACGCCGCTCCGGCCTGGCCATTGTGCTGTACCTGTGTTATATTATGATCGTAGAACAGGTGCTGGTATTGGTGCTTAAACGTAATTTTGGTGAAATAGGCGGCTTGCTGCCCCTCCAAACAGGCGATGAGCTGATGCCTTTCCCGGTAGTTGGAAAGCTGCTGAACAATGCGGACCATTATGATGATGGGGTATACCTGCTGATATTATGTTTGTACATTGGATTAATGATCTTCCTGGTTTTCAGAAGAATGCTGAAAACAGATTATTAACATAAAATGTGATAATACATACTAAATTTGTAACAAGTAAAAAAGCGGAACGTGGAAACAGACGAAAAGATCATACTGGTCACTAATGATGATGGCATAACAGCGCCGGGCATACACGCATTAATAGAGGCAGTGCGCCCGCTGGGTAAAGTAGTGGTGGTAGCGCCGGACAGCCCGCAATCAGGCAAGGGGCACGCCATTACCATTGGAGTACCTTTACGCCTGAACCAGGTAGATCAGTTTGAAGGGATAGAGGCCTGGCAATGTTCCGGTACCCCGGTAGATTGTGTGAAGCTGGCCCGCGACAAAATACTGCACCGTAAACCGGACATTTGCGTGAGCGGCATTAATCATGGCGCCAATCACTCTATCAATATTATTTACTCCGGCACCATGTCTGCCGCTATGGAGGCTGCTATTGAAGGCATTCCCTCCATTGGCTTCTCATACCTGGACTACAGCTTTGCAGCTGATTTTACACTCAGCAAGCAGGTAGCATATGATGTAACAAAAAAATTGCTGGAAAGCGACGTATCACCCAACACCCTGTTTAACGTTAATATACCGGTGATTGCAGATACCCGCGAGTTCAAAGGCATTAAGATATGCAGGCAGGCCAACGCCAAGTATGTGGAAGCATTTGATGAGCGCCGCGACCCGCACGGTAAAAAATATTACTGGCTTACCGGTGAGTTCAAGAATATGGATCCCGGAGAAGATACGGATGTATGGGCGCTGGAAAATAACTATGCTTCACTGGTACCCGTGCAGTTTGACCTGACGCATTACCGGATGAAAGAGGAGATGGAAAAAACGTGGAAGTTGTAAAGCACATTAGCATATCGTCATATGAATTATGTTATGTTCAAGAAAGACAATTTACCCCTGGGCATTATGCTGGGCTTACTAACACCTATTGTTGGTTTCTTCTTGTATTACCTGCTCATACTTTTTAAGCAGCATATAGGGCTGAGTGAATTTATTACCATCCTCAGCACCAACCGGCAAATGATCCCCAAAGTAATTAGTATTTGCCTGTTGCTGAATGGCCTGGTGTTTTACCTGTACACCCGTAAAAGAAGGGATATTACCGCCAAAGGTATTTTCCTGGTAACCATGCTGTACGCCATCACTATCCTGTTGTTGAAGTTAGTTCACGGATAACGTAATTACGCCTAACGCGGAGCACTGAATGCTTAACGCCCGAGCCCATTATGCCAGGGGTCTGCCGCAAAACACAATCAGCGTTCAGCATTGAGCATTCGGCGTTCAGCATTAAGCATTATGCATTCAGCCTATTTCTCTACTTTTGCTCCATGAAATATTACCTCATAGCCGGCGAAGCCTCCGGCGACCTGCATGGCAGTAACCTGATCCGGCAAATGAAACAGCTGGATACGGCAGCGGATATACGTTGCTGGGGCGGCGACCTGATGCAGCAGGCCGGCGGCCAGGTAATAGAGCATTACCACGACGTGGCTTTTATGGGTTTTGTGGAAGTAGCCATGAACCTGCGTACTATTTTCCGTAATATGGACCGCTGCAAGGAAGATATCAAAGCCTTTCAGCCGGATGTGCTGGTGCTTATTGACTACCCCGGTTTTAACCTGCGCATTGCAGAATGGGCTAAAAAAGAGGGTTATAAGATCGTTTATTATATATCGCCCCAGGTATGGGCCTGGAAGGAAAGCCGTGTAAAAAAGATCAAGGAGTGTGTAGATAAAATGGTGGTGATACTGCCCTTTGAACAGGATTTTTACCGGAAATGGCAGTACGAAGTAGAGTTTGTAGGGCACCCGCTGGTAGAGGTGATAAAGACAGAAACGGCAAAACCGGCAGAAGTATCTTTTTCAGACAAGCCTATCATAGCCATATTGCCCGGCAGCCGTAAGCAGGAGGTGAACATTAAGCTGCCCATTATGCTTACCATGGCCAAATATTTTCCGGAATACCAGTTTGTAATAGCCCAGGCCCCCAGCCTGGACGATGAATTTATACAAGGGCTCATTGGCCAGCACCCGAATGTAACCACCGTAAAAAATCAAACCTATGCTTTGCTGCGGCAGGCGCAGGCTGCGTTGGTCACCTCTGGTACTGCTACCCTGGAAACCGCCCTGTTTGGAGTACCCGAAGTAGTGTGTTACAAAGGCAGCGCTATCTCTTACTTTTTTGCAAAACGCCTCATTAAGGTAAAATATATTTCGCTGGTGAACCTGGTAATGGATAAGCCGGTAGTAAAGGAATTGATCCAGAACGAGCTAACGGAAGAGAACCTGCTGAAAGCCCTGACCCTGCTATTGAAGGATGAACAAACCCGGCAGCAGATGCAGGCGGATTATGCCGCTTTATGGAGCCGCCTGGGAGAGCGCAACGCCTCCCGCCTGGCAGCGGAGATCATTGTTAAATTTGCGGATGTGCAGATATGAAAATGTGCAGATTATGGACTTCGCATTAATTCATCTGCACATCTGCATATTTGCACATCGTTTATCGTCTTATCAGCTTTATCAGCATAATGATCAGCGCGATCAGGAACAGTAAAATGGATATCCGGTTCATGCCATGCATCATAGCCACATAACTCGTTTTAGGCGCCCCGGGATCTTTTTTGCCAATATACAGGTATCGTAATATTTGCTGCCAGATACTTTTCATACCACAAAGATACAGGCTGCCCGCCGTATATCCGGAGGTAATATGCTACACAAAACAGGTAAAGAACTGTAAGGGAATAGTGCTAATATTTGTTATTTTGTTCCCCAAATCATATACCTATCACTCACACTACAAATATTATCATGCGCAAGTTATGGATCACGGCAGCTGCCCTGTTGGCGCTGTTCACCGCACAGGCCCAGGAGCATGTGGAGCCGCCCTATGTACCTGAAACAGATCCGGCCGTACTGCAAAAGCTGGATGAATGGCAGGACTGGAAATTTGGCCTGCTCATGCACTGGGGGCCTTACTCTCAATGGGGGGTAGTAGAATCCTGGAGCATTTGCCCGGAAGATGAAGGTTTTACCCAGCGCAAACCATATGGCATTCCTTACTTTGAGTACCTGAAAAAATACCAGGAGCTGGGCAATACCTTTAACCCGGTGAAGTTTGACCCCTCCAAATGGGCCAAAGCAGCTAAAGATGCAGGCATGAAGTACCTGGTGTTCACCACCAAACACCACGACGGTTTCTGTATGTTTGATACCAAACAAACAGACTACCGCGTAACCGGCCCCCAATGCGCCTTTAGTAAAGATCCCCGTTCCAATATAGCCAAAGAGGTGTTTGAGGCATTCCGTGCGCAGGGCATTCATGCCGGGGCTTATTTCTCTAAACCCGACTGGCATACGGAATATTATTGGTGGTCTTACTTCCCGCCTAAGGACCGTAACGTGAACTATGATATTACCAAATATCCCGAGCGCTGGAACAAGTTCAAGAAATATACTTACGACCAGATAGAGGAGCTGATGACCGGGTATGGCAAGCTGGATATCCTTTGGCTGGACGGGGGCTGGGTACGTCCCCGGAAAACACAAACCGCGGAGTCACTTTCCTGGCTTAAAACACCTCCGCAGAACCAGGATATAGATATGGAGGGTATTGCCAAAATGGCGCGGCAGCACCAGCCGGGCCTTATAGTAGTAGACCGCAGTGTGCACGGGCCTTATGAGAATTACCGTACGCCGGAGCAGCAGATCCCGGAAAAGCCGCTGAGTTATCCCTGGGAAACCTGTATGACGATGGCCGGCTCCTGGTCTTATGTGCCGGATGATCATTACAAATCCGTAAACACTATTATCCACAATCTTGTAGACATTGTGGCCAAAGGCGGCAACTATCTGTTGAATGTTGGCCCCGGTCCGGATGGGGAATTACATGATGCCGCCTATACCACTATGCATAATATAGGCTTGTGGATGCAGGTGAATGGAGATGCTATCTATGGCACCCGGGCAATAGCGCCTTATAAAGACGGGAAGGTATGTTTTACCACTAAAAAAGATGGCAGTGTATATGCAATATACCTGTTGGGTGAGAACGAGAAGCTGCCGGCCACCATTTCCTTTAAAGGCCTTACACCCGCCAAAGGAGCTAAGATGGTAATGCTGGGCGCTAAAGAAAAACTAAGCTGGAAAAAAACAGGAGAGGTGGTAGAGATCAGCTTACCCGCCGCAGTACAGGGCAAACCCTGGCAGCATGCAGTAGCCATCCGTATAGACCATGTATCTTAATAGTTAGGAAACCTAATGATTGGAATGCGCATGATATGATAATATAATTATTGTAAAAGCGCATTTCAATTAGTTAATTCGATTTTAATGGTTGTTAAAAAATTACTTGGAATAACGAATTATTAACGCGATGGCAACAATAAATTAACAATATTGCAGGTGTTACTATCCCCTGCATAGTGAAAGCGAAGAACCTTATTACCATACATACCATAAAGCTTTAACCATATCCCCATTGTTAATTTAAAGATGAATCGTATCGCAAAAATATTGCTGGTTGATGATGACTACCAGTTTGGTGGCGTCGTCAAAAAGCATCTTGAATCAAAGGGGTTTGACGTAGTACTTTGTTTTGATGGCGAAATAGCCTGGAAGAAATTTCAGAAAGAGGACTTTGACCTGATCCTGCTGGATGTGATCATGGCGAAGGAAGATGGGTTTACCCTGGCACAGGAAATAAGGAAAAAAAACGGGCTGATCCCTATTCTTTTTATTACCTCCCGCAAGCTGGACGAAGACCGCCTGGAAGGTTTCCGCCTGGGCGGTGATGATTATATTACCAAACCATTCAGCATCGATGAGCTGGTGGCAAGGATCAAAGTGTTTTTAAAAAGGACCTTACCCCGGCCCCATAATGAACAAAATGAATTTACTTTAGGCAAACTAACTTTTAACTCGGAAAGCCTGCAGGTAAGAGATGAAAATGGCGTGCGCATAGGCGTAATTACCCCGCGGGAAGTAGCCCTGATCCGTTATTTTAAAGAAAACGCTAACCAGATCCTGAGGCGGGAAGAGATCCTGCTGAACGTTTGGGGCAAAGAGGGCTTTTTCAGTGGCCGCAGCATGGACGTTTTTATTACCCGCATGCGGAAACATTTCCGGGCCGATCCGCAAATACAGCTGGAAACATTGCACAATGTGGGATTTCGTTTAAATCTCCCCGAGCAGGAAAATCATCAGGGACAACAGGAAGATCATAAAGAGCACTAAATACCTATACACTTAACATACAGGTGTTAAACCCAATATTTTTTGTCATGAACTTTGAAAGACGAGAACAACCCCACCGTCCACGGGTGGGACAAAACCGCCCATCTTCACCAGGTGGTTATGGTGGCAACAGGGACCATGGAAATAGTTATAACCGGGGCAACAACCGGTTTAACCAGGGCAACAACCGGCCTGCACCCAAAAGACGATTCAATCAACCGCCCAGGCAGGAGAAAAAGATCTATTTCATAGCCCTTTTGCCCACCGCAGAAGCAGGCAAAGAGATCATTCGCCTGAAGCAGGAATTTGCGGAACATTACGGGGCGCGTTTTGCCCTGAAGGTATTGCCACATATTACCCTGCAGGTGCCTTTTACTGCCGATCCCTTCCTGGAAAAAACACTCACCGCCGGTTTAGCGGAATTTGCCGCCAATGCCCAACCCTTTGAAGTTACCTTAAATGGTTTTGGCACCTCTTTGTTCAAAGCGCAGCGCATCCTGTACATAAAAGTAGCACAGGAGCCGGCTATTATGAACATCCATAAAGAGCTGGTAACTTTTCTGCGCCGGGAGTTTGGTTTTAGCAGGATGCTGGCCCGCGACACCTTTAAACCACATGTTACCGTAGCCTTTAACGATCTTACAGAACCCCAGCTGGAAGCAGCCTGGCCGGAATATGAGCACCGCCCGTTCAACATCTCCTTTAAGGTCAATAACCTTTATTTTATGCGCCATAACGGCTCCTCCTGGGAAGTACTGCAGAAGTGCAAGCTGGGACAGCCTGTAACTAATAATGAATAATGAAGGATTAATGATCATGGAGGCTGGCTTTACATTGAAATGC
Source organism: Chitinophaga sp. GbtcB8 (assembly GCF_019091455.1). GTDB lineage: Bacteria > Bacteroidota > Bacteroidia > Chitinophagales > Chitinophagaceae > Chitinophaga. The sequence goes on along the minus strand of NZ_JAGXJN010000001.1, from coordinate 644,324 downwards.
CGGTGACCACTATTATTAATTATTCATTCTTAATTATTAATTAAAGCCGCCGCAGGCGGCGGGTAATCGTATTGCATAAAATCGTAACTTTAGTGCAGATGGAAACAGTGGCAGTACAAAAATATAATTTAGACGAGGAACAGGAGAAAAAGGAGATCGTCCGCCATTACCGCGCATTATTGAGGGCTTTGAAACCCAGGTTGAAGAAAGGCGACCGGGAGCTGGTGCGTACCGCCTTTGAAATGGCGGCAGATGCACACAAGGATATGCGGCGTAAATCCGGGGAACCCTACATCCTGCACCCGCTGGCAGTAGCCCAGATATGCGTGGAAGAAATAGGTCTGGGCGTACGTTCGGCTATATGCGCATTATTACATGATACTGTAGAAGATACTGAAGTAACCCTGGAAGATGTGGAACGCGAGTTCGGCACCGAGATCGCTCATATTGTAGACGGGCTAACCAAAATATCTACCGTTATAGATTCCAGCACCAGCACCGCCCAGGCAGAAAATTTCAAGAAGATCCTGCTTACCCTGGCAGATGATCCCCGCGTGATCCTGATCAAGCTGGCAGACCGTATGCATAACATGCGTACCCTGGACAGCATGAGCCGGGAAAAACAGCTGAAAATAGCTTCTGAAACCGTATTCATTTACGCCCCATTGGCCCACCGCCTTGGCTTGTATAACATCAAGTCGGAGATGGAGGACCTGGCCATGAAATATACGGAACAGCAAACCTACCGCGACATTGCCAAAAAGCTGAAGGAAACCAAGCGGGAACGCACCCGGTATATCAACGAGTTTATTAAGCCTATTAAGGAAGTGCTGCAGGAAGAGGGGTTTGACTTTGAGATCTATGGGCGCCCTAAATCCATTCACTCCATTTACAATAAGATCAAAACCAAAGGCGTAGTCTTTGAAGAAGTATATGACCTGTTTGCCATCCGCATTATCATGAACTCCGCCCTGGAAAAGGAAAAGGCGGATTGCTGGAAGGTATATTCCATTATCACAGATTTTTACCACCCCAGCCCGGAACGTACCCGCGACTGGCTTAGCAACCCCAAATCCAATGGATATGAGGCGCTGCATGTAACGGTAATGGGCCCCCAGGGTAAATGGGTGGAGGTGCAGATCCGCTCCAAACGCATGAACGATTATGCGGAAAAAGGCCTGGCAGCACACTGGCGTTATAAGGAAGGCAACCAGAGCCCCGCCAGCCAGGAATCTAAATTTGATCAGTGGTTTACCCAGATCCGGGAAATACTCAACAACCCGGATTCCAATACACTGGACTTCCTGGCCGATTTTAAGAGCAACCTGTTCACCGAAGAGATCTATGTATACACGCCCAAGGGCGATCTGAAGATCTTGCCCGTAGGCTCCACCTCCCTGGACTTTGCCTATGCCATACACAGCGCCATTGGCAACAAGTGTATAGGCGCCAAGGTGAACTATAAGCTGGTGCCCCTGAGCCATAAGCTGCGCAGCGGGGACCAGGTGGAGATCATTACCTCCAACAAACAAAAACCATCAGAAGACTGGCTGAACTTTGTGCTCACCGCCAAAGCCAAGTCCAAGATCAAAGATGCGCTGAAGGAGGAAAAGCGGCAGATAGCCATGGATGGTAAAGCACAGCTGGAACGTAAGCTGGACCACCAGAAAATATCCGCCAGCCAGCATAACATCAATGAGCTGGTGCAGTTTTATAAACAGCCTTCCCCGCTGGACCTGTACTACCAGATCGCCATCAGGAACATTGATCTGAAGGAGCTGAAACAGTTCACCGTACTGGGGGATAAGCTGGAGCCGCCTAAGCCGGTAAAACAACCGGAGCACCAGCACCAGCCGGAAGAACACCTGAAACATCAGGCGCCTTCCAAGAAAGATGCAGAGCTGATCATCTTCGGGGAAAGTTCTGACAAGATAGCCTATAAGCTGGCCAATTGCTGCCGCCCTATACCCGGCGATGATGTATTTGGCTTTATAACCGCCAGCGAAGGACTGAAGATACACCGCACCAACTGCCCTAATGCCGCGCAATTGCTGGCCAACTACGGCCACCGCGTGGTAAAGACCAAGTGGGTGAAGAACCGTGAAATATCCTTCCTGACCGGCGTACGGATCATTGGGATGGATGATGTAGGCGTGATCCACAAGATCACCAACATTATATCCGGTGAGCTGAAAGTGAATATTTCCGCCCTTACCATTGAATCACGGGAAGGGTTGTTTGAAGGGCTGATCAAAGTATATGTACACGATAAAGAGGAGCTGGATGAGCTGGTAGACCGCCTGAAACGCCTGGATGGCATTCAGTCTGTGAACCGGCTGGAGGAGGAGCAGTAGTTAGTTGTAGTCCATGGTCCATAGCCGATGGTCCATGGCATATACCGCAGGGAAAATGTGCATTTAAGGATGTTATACAAATTAGTTGCATGCCACGCAGCAGGTATCTGATTGATGAAGGCTATGGACTATCGGCTATGGACCATGGACTCCAACAGAAAATTCTCTAAATCTTCATATTTCGCCTTAATTTTGCCACTTCTTTTCTAAACTTACACAAATTATGGTAGATGTTTTGTTAGGCCTGCAATGGGGAGATGAAGGCAAGGGGAAGATTGTGGACTATTTTGCAGGTAAATATGACGTGATAGCCCGCTTTCAGGGTGGGCCAAACGCTGGTCATACTTTATATATTAATGATCAGAAGGTGGTGCTGCACACCATCCCTTCCGGGGTGTTTCACAAAAACACCGTGAACCTCATTGGTAATGGCGTAGTGCTGGACCCCGTAACCTTCCGCATGGAATGTGAAAAGGTAACCGCATTAGGCGTAAACCTGCAGGAGAACTTATTTATTGCAGAAAGAACGCACCTCATCGTACCCACACACCGGGCGCTGGATAAAGCATCTGAAATAGCTAAAGGCAGTGAAAAGATCGGTTCTACGCTTAAAGGCATAGGCCCGGCTTACATGGATAAGACCGGCCGTAACGGGCTGCGCGTGGGTGATGTGATGCTGCCTGACTTTAAAGAGAAGTACGAAAAGCTGAAGCAGAAGCACCTGCACCTGCTGGCCGGCTACGATACCCAGGAAGATATCAGCCAGGACATCATTAACTGGGAAAAAGACTTTTTTGCCGCAGTTGAGCTGCTGAAGAAAATGAATATTGTAAACGGGGAATATTTCCTGAATGAGAAGCTGAAAGCCGGTAAAAAAGTGCTGGCAGAAGGCGCGCAGGGCAGTATGCTGGATGTGGATTTTGGAACCTACCCGTTCGTAACATCCTCTAACACCATTTCTGCCGGCGTATGTACCGGTTTGGGTATAGCACCCAAATGGATCCAGGAAGTAATAGGCGTTACAAAGGCCTATTGCACCCGCGTAGGTGGTGGTCCGTTCCCAACGGAGCTGCATGATGCCACCGGCGAAAAGCTGCGCGAAATAGGCCGCGAATTTGGCGCTACCACCGGCCGCCCCCGCCGTTGCGGATGGATAGACCTGGTAGCCCTGGATTATACCTGTATGTTAAGTGGTGTAACCCAGCTGGTAATGACCAAAAGTGATGTGCTGGATGCATTTGATGAAGTGTACGCTTGTACCGCTTATGAAGTAAATGGTACTAAAACAAGGGAAATGCCGTTTCAGTTAACCAGTCTGGATGTTAAACCGGTATGGGAAAAGTACGCTGGCTGGAGTGATGAAGCAGCTGCCAACAGTAAGTTTTACAACGAGTTACCGGCGGAAATGAAAGCATTTGTTAAGGAAGTGGAGGCTTACCTGAAGGTACCTGTGAAATACGTTTCCAACGGGCCTGGACGGGATCAGATACTGGAACAATAAAACCTAAAAAAGTACAAAAAAAAGAGAAGAAAAAAAATTTGGCGAATAAAAAAAACTGTTAAAACTTTACGCTAAAGAAATAAGTGAACCTATTATGAAATCGAAATCTGATAACGAAAAAGAGAACAAGAAACCTACTTCTCCCAAGCCAACCAAAGGGACTCCTAAGGCTGCCGCCAAACCTAAGAAAGAAGTAGATGACGAGGACGAAGAAGATGATGAAGAGGAAACTCCGAAAAAATCTGCTGCTGCAAAGAAATCAGATAAGCCGGCCTCCAAAAAAAGTAAAGATGATGACGACGACGATATAGATGACGATGATGACGCATCCGATGACGATGATGATGCATGGGAAAAAGGAGAACAGGATGAAGATTATGATCCTGACTTCGAGGAGTTTGATATGCCTAAACCTAAAGCACGCCGTGGCCGCCCGGGTAAGAAAACCGGCGACGATGACGATGATCTGGGTTTTGATGATGAGTTCAAAGACATGGACCTGTTTAACGACAGGGGTGGCTTTGATGATGACGATGACGATTTCTAAGCGTTAAAACAAACCATTATCAGGATATTTCACGATTTTCCAGTAGTTGATCATAAAGTTTTTAAACGGCAAATGTTGAATTGGTCTAACCGGTTCAACATTTGTTGTTTTTTGGACAACAATGATTACCCCTCACCGTATAACCGCTACGAAGCGCTGCTGGCAACTGAAGTTATAGAATACATTGCGCTGCCCGCCGGTAACGCACTTGCCGCACTGCAGCAGTTCCATGATACCTGCCAGGACTGGCTGTTTGGTCACTTAGCCTATGACCTGAAGCAGGAAACCACCCATACTACCATTCCGTATAGCGCCGCCCGTGATAACGGCATTGCTTTCCCGGATCTGTATTTTTTCAGGCCCCGGGTAGTAATGCTGTTACAAACACAGCAGGTGCAGATAGGAGGAGAAGATCTTACAGAACAACAGGCCCGCGAAATTTACAACACCTGCCTGCAAATGCCCGCGCACATAGAGGCGCAACAGCGTGCTATAGTTACCCCGCAGCCCCAAAGCCGCCTGCACCGGGCAGCTTACCTGGAAACAGTAAAAGCCCTGCAGGATCATATACACCGCGGAGATTGTTATGAAGTGAATTTTTGCCGGGATAATTTTATACCGGACATCAGCGTACATCCCTTAACGTTGTTTGACCAGCTGAACCGTTTATCGCCCGCCCCCTTTGCCGCTTATTACCGGGTAAAGGATCAGTACCTGTTATGCTCCAGCCCCGAACGGTTCTTACAGCAGCAGGGTAACAACATTATTTCCCAGCCCATTAAAGGCACTACCCGCCGTTTGGAGAATGCAGCTTTGGATGAGCAGGCCCGCAGCACATTATTTCAAAGCCCTAAGGAACGCGCGGAAAATGTAATGGTAGTAGACCTGGTGCGCAATGACCTGGCGCATACCGCTATGCCGGGCAGTGTGCAGGTGGAGGAGCTGTTTGGCATTTACTCTTTTGCGCATGTACACCACATGATCTCTACAGTAAAGGCTATACGCGAAAATAACGTGCCCTTTACAACAGTGCTGCAGCATGCTTTCCCAATGGGATCTATGACCGGCGCCCCCAAACTAAAGGTCATGCAGCTCATTGACCAGTATGAACCTGTCCGCCGCGGGTTATTCTCCGGCGCTGTAGGATATATCACCCCCTCCGGCGACCTGGATCTGAATGTTGTGATCCGCAGTATCCTCTACAATGCAGCTACCCGCCACCTTTCTTTTCCCACCGGATCAGCCATTACCTTTTACAGCGATCCTGAAAAAGAGTGGGAAGAATGTTTGCTGAAAGCAGAAGCAATTGTGAAGGTGCTGAAAGCATAAAGCATAAAGCAAAAAGCTATATGCCTAGCACTAACCCACGTTTGTACAAATTGTTTATGATATATGGCCCTGCCTTAACCTTTCTGCTTTCCGCTTTCTGCTTTCAGCATATTTACCTAAATTTAATACTACCTTAATACTCCGGTAAAGGTCATTTCCGACCTTTGGCGTTTGTAATTTGATACCTCTGTACATGCAGGAATATGTACCAAAAATAAGGGAAGGAAATGCCGCCGCTTTCAGAGATCTGTTTTACGCAGTAAAGGATCCGCTGTTCGGTTATGCCTGTAAGCTGTGCCGGTCCCCGGAGCTGGCAGAAGAAGTAGTGCAGGAAGTATTTATGAAGCTGTGGATCAACCGCCTGCAGCTGAAAGAAGAGCTTTCCATAAAATCGTATCTCTATACAGCTACCAAACACACGGTATTTAACTTATTGAAAAAAGCCGCCCTGGACGAAAACCTGCGCCAGGCCATCTTTTACCGCCAGCCCGCGTCGCTCAATACTACAGAAGAAGCCATTTCCCTGGCAGAGCTGCAGCGCTGGAACAACCAGGTGCTGGAACAGCTGCCGCCCCAAAGAAGGTTGATCTACTCCATGAGCCGCATTGATGGCCTTTCCCACGAAGAAATTGCCAGTAAGCTGGGTTTATCCAAGAACACCGTAAAAGACCAGATCACAAAAGCCAGCCGTTTCCTGCGCGCGCAATTCCATACCCATTACGACAGCCACGACATGATTGTGCCGCTGCTCATTATCACCAGCTGCCAGGTAATGCTGCATGCAGGCGTCTGAAAAAAAGTTTTCAACCAGGATCGTCCCTTTTTATCGCTGGATTGTATTAGTACAAAATGGATATCAGAGAACTGTTCATAAAACATGCGCAAGGCACCTGTACAGCGGAGGAAAAAGCCCTGCTGGTAGCCTGGTTGCAGGAAAATGAGGATGCCGCAGCACTGCCCGATCCGGAAGAGCTGATGGCAGTAACCTCCCTGCCGGTATTGGAAACAGCTGCTGCAGAGCGTATCCTCGAAAATATCCTGGAAACGCCTGTATTGCCTGTACGCCGTAACTACCGGCCGCTGATGATCCGTTGGGTGGCCGCTGCCGCAGTAGTATTGGGCCTGGCAGCCAGCACATTATGGTGGTACCGCCCGCATGCACAGTGGGTAAATGTGCGCACACCCTATGCTCAAATGCGCACCATTCACCTGCCGGATGGCAGCACCATTCACCTGAATGCTAACTCCCAGCTGAAATACGATAGTAATATGCAGCGCAGCAGCGTGCGGGAGGTATGGTTGCAGGGCGAAGCCTTTTTTGAAATAGCCCCCGCCGCTGCGCAGTTCACCGTACATGCAGGCCAGGGCTTAGAGGTAGCCGTATTGGGCACCCGCTTTAATATAACACATAATGATAGTAGCATACAGGTAGTACTGAACAGTGGACGGGTAAGCGTAAAAGCCGCCAACAACAGCCCTATGCTGCTGTTGCCCGGCGAAATGGCGGTATACCGTGGGGGCGCACAAAACTTGCAGAAACAGGCCGCAGACACCCTGGTGCTCACCGGCTGGAAGGATCATGTACTTACCTTCCACCAGACCAGCCTGCAGGAAATTGCAGGGTTAATACAACGTCACTTTGGCGTGCAGGTGGTATTTACTGCACCGGAGCTTAGCAGGCTGCAATTTACAGGCACCGCGCCTGCAGGCAACCTGGAGCTGCTTTTATCCATTCTTGAAAGATCGCTTGATATCAGGGTCAATAAAACAAACGGGCAAGTAGTGATCCGGCCGGCTCACTGATCTATTTGCCTGCCAACATTCTTCATCGGAAAAAAATATGGTTATGCATAAAACGCTACTTATAAAAAGAGTAGTAACAGGCATTATTATTTTGTATGCATCGGGTTGTTGTTTGAACCCAATCTATGCACAGCAAAATATGATTGCAAAGGCCGGCACAGCGAACACCCGGCTTTTGCATCCGCTGGAAGCAGTGTTACTGCAGCTGGAAAACACGCACAAAGTAAAATTTAACTACAACAGCAATCTCCTGTACGGCAAAACTGTAAGCGACGCCATTTACCGTAAAGTAACGCAGGAGGAGCTGCAAACCGCCCTGCCGCAGCTGCTGCACCCCTTAGGGCTAACCAGTGAGCTGATATATGGTAATTATTACGCCATACATAGCATAGCAGGTGAGCAAACAGCCGAACAGCAGGTAACAGTAAGCGGCAACATTACCGATGCTACAACCGGCACGGCATTGCCCGGCGTAACCATTACCGTTAAAGGAAAAACCAAAGGCGCCGTTACAGATGCCAAAGGGCATTTTTCCATACCCCAGGTAGCTGCTACAGATATACTGGTGGTGAACTTCATGGGCTACAAACCTATGCAGATCACGGTAGGCGGGCAAACCACCATTAACCTGGCATTACAGCCCGATGTATCGGGTCTGAATGAAGTGGTAGTAACCGCCCTGGGCATACAAAAAGAAAAGAAATCACTGGGATATGCAGTGCAGGAGGTGAAAGGGGAAAGTATGACGCAGGCCAGGGAGCCCAACCTGGTAAGCTCCTTAACCGGCCGTGTGGCCGGCCTTACCATCCGCAGCTCTACAGATCTTTTCCGGGATGCAGGCATCTCCCTCAGAGGACAGAAACCGCTGATGGTAATTGATGGTATTCCCGATCAGCAGGCAGATATGTGGAAGGTGAACCCGGATGATGTGGAAAGCATTAGCGTGCTGAAAGGCCCCACTGCATCTGCATTATACGGCTCCATAGGCCAGTACGGCGCTATTATGATCACCACCAAACGTGGTAAGGGTAAAGACCTGGCAGTGGAATTTAATTCCTCTACCATGTTCCAGCCCTCTTTTATACGCATACCCAAAGTGCAAAGCACTTACGGCGATGGTTACAAAGGCAAATACGCTTATGTGGATGGTTCCGGTGGTGGCACGGAAGGTTCCGGCTGGATCTGGGGTCCTAAGCTGGATCAGCCCGATCCCAGCACTCCCAGTGGTTATTGGGAAACACCGCAGTATAACAGTCCTATAGATCCCAACACGAATCAGCCCACGCCGCTGCCCTTTATATCCCGCGGTAAGGATAATGTGAAGAACTTTTTCAGAACAGGCATTATCTCCACTAACAACATCAGTGTTACCAAAGGCAGTGATAAAGGTAATTTCCGGGCATCAGCCTCTCATATTTATCAAATGGGAGTAGTGCCAAATACGGATCTGAACAACAGCTCCTTCAGCTTATCAGGTGATTATAATTTATCTGACCGGCTGAATGTGGATGCGCGCATCACTTATAACCGCCAGTACACTGATAATTATCCGGAAGTAGGCTACGGTCCCGGCAACTACCTGTATAACCTGGTTTTATGGACCGGCGCTGATGTAGATATCCGGGACCTGCGCAGCTACTGGCAGCCAGGCCAGGAAGGCATTCAGCAAAAACACTACAACCAGTCGTGGTATAACAATCCTTACTTCCAGGCATATGAGCTGCTGAATGGTTATTATAAGGACAATACGTTTGGCTCCATGGCTCTGAACTATACGTTCAATAAGGATTTCAGCGCTAAATTCCGCACGGGTGTTAACAGCTATGGTTTAACCTCCAATGTAAAAGAGCCTAAGAGTTATGTGCGTTACAGCGATAAATCGCGCGGCAACTTTTATGTGAGCAGCGGCAACTATATTGACATTGTTACGGACCTCATTTTGCGGTATGAGCATACTTTCAATAAAGACTTTGCAGTGCATGCGGAATTAGGCGGCTCCAACTACTACCGTAATTACCGGTACCAGTCGTCTAATACAGATGGATTGTCAATACCTAGTTTTTATAACCTCAGCAACTCTACCAACCCGGTACAGGGTACCAATGGGCTGGAAGAAAGGCGTACCAGCAGCGCCTATGGTTTTGTGGACCTGGAATATTTAGGCGCGTTTTACCTGACGCTCACCGGCCGTACAGATAAAATATCCACCCTGCCGGTAAGCAACAATACATTCTTTTATCCTTCCGTATCCGGTTCTATTCTGGTGTCTGAGCTGGTAAAGCTGCCGCGCTGGTTCTCTTATCTGAAAGCACGCGGCTCCTGGTCAAAAGTGTCCAGTGGTTTACTGGATTCGGATAATACCTATACCTACAATTACCTGCCCGCTTATGACCGGGGCATTAAGTGGAATGGCACGCCCTCCCTCACTTACGGCGGCACGCTGCAGAACCCCGATCTGAAACCCCGCACCTCTGCCTCCTGGGAAGCCGGCCTGGAAATGAAGTGGTTCGGCAACCGTTTGGGTTTTGATGCCACTTATTACCGCATACAGGATTACAACAATATTGTGAACATCAATGTATCCGGTACCAGCGGTTATACCTCCCGCCGGGAGAATGGTAATAAGTATTTACGCAAGGGTATAGAGTTTGTGTTAACGGGCACCCCTGTACGTAATAAGAATCTCAGCTGGGATGTGCTGGTGAATTTCAGCAGCTACCACCGCTACCTGCAGGCCATTTTCAATAATGAAGCCGTGCTGGGTAAGCTGAAGGTAGGAGACAGGGTGGACCGCATTTTTGCATCCGTATATGAAAAAGACCCGCAGGGTAATATTGTATACCAGAGCAATGGTTTTCCAAAAGATGATCCCTTTACGCGGTATGTAGGTAACGATGATCCGGATTGGGTATATGGCGTGGAAAATACATTCCGTTATAAGAATTTTTCGCTGCGTTTTCTGGTAGATGGGCGTATTGGCGGATTGATCTACTCCACCACCAACCAGAAAATGTGGTGGGGCGGTACGCACCCTGGCACTGTAAACCAGTTCCGCGATGATGCCAATGCCGGACAGGCCACCTATGTAGGCCAGGGCGTAGTAGTAACCGGCGGTGATATCCAGTATGATGGTGCAGGCAATATTGTTGGCGACAGCCGCAAGTTTGCACCCAACACCAAAGCCGTGAACTATATTGATTATATGGTGAACACCAGCAATGCCGCCAACACCCGTTACAATTATTATTCAGAAACCTTTTTAAAGCTGCGGGAGGTAAACCTGACCTGGCAGGTACCGGAAAAATGGGTGAAAGGCACTTTCTTCCGTTCCGCCTCTGTAGCCCTGATAGGCCGTAACCTGCTGCTGTTTGCAAAGCTGCCTAATGTGGACCCGGATACCGGCGAAGATAACCTGCAAACACCCTCTATGCGCAGCATGGGTTTTAACGTGAATTTTAAATTCTGATCATCAAAGCAAGTAAAGTATGCGAAAGATATTTATTGCCATTAACCTGCTGCTTATAACCGGTTTGGCGGGCTGTAAAAAGTTTGAGGCTTTTCAGACAGATCCCAACAAAACCACGCAGGCCTCACCGGACCTGCTGCTTACCGGTATAGAGATCGATGCTTTTAATGAAGTGAGCCTGTCTGCTGCACTGGCATCGCGCCAGATGGCCTATACAGACGGGGTTAATAATAACCAGTATTACGGCTGGCAACGCTCCGGGTATGGCGACTATGATAACCTGCGCCAGGTAGTGCAGATGGAAACAGAAGCCCAGCGGGTAAATAAACCCGTATACCTGGCATTAGCCAAATTTTTCAGGGCCTATTTTATTATGCGACTTACCCTGACCTTTGGCGATGTGCCCTACAGCGAAGCATTACAGGGCAACGAGAAAAATTTTACACCGGGCTATGATAAACAGGAGGATATTTTCCTGAAAGTGCTGGATCAGCTGAAAGAAGCCAACACTGCGCTGACGGACGATGCCGGTACCATACAGGGCGATGTAGTGTACAAAGGCACCATTAAACAGTGGAAACAGCTGATCAACAGTTTCAGCCTGCGGGTGCTCATCATGCTTTCCCAGAAAGAAGGCAACACAAAGCTGAATGTCAAACAACGGTTCAGTGAAATAGTGAACAATCCCGCGCAGTATCCTTTATTTACCGGTAATGCCGACAATGCGCAGCTGGTGTTCTATGACCTGCAGGACGACCGTTATCCCTTCTTTAACAACAACGATCTGCAAACCGCTTATTACATGGAGGAAACTTTTGTGAACATGCTGAAAGGCCTGAAAGATCCGCGTTTGTTCCGTATGGCAGCTAAAGCGCCCATCCATTCCGGGCTGGCAGATGATGATTTTAATGCCTACGGCGGTGTTATGGGCAGCGCCACTATTGACGAGAACTCTACCCGGGTAGCAGCCGGGCAGGCATCTAAAATAGATGAGCGTTATTACCATGACCCCGTGAATGAGGCCAGCACTGCTATGGGATATGCAGAGCTGCAGTTCATACTGGCAGAAGCGGTAGTACGCGGCTGGATCAGTGGCAGCGCCAGCGATTATTATAAAAAAGGCATACAGGCCTCCCAGGAGTTCTATAAAACAGCGCCGGACGCCATTACCGCCTACCTGGCCCAACCGGCTGTGCAGCTGCAGGCAGGGCAGGAGCTGAAAGCCATTATTACACAAAAATATATTGCCTGTTTTGTGAACACAGGTTGGCTGCCTTTTTATGAGCAACGGCGTACAGGCTTCCCCGTATTTGATGTATCCGGCGCCGGTGTGCTTAACAATCACCAGGTACCCAAACGCTGGATGTATCCTGAAAATGAGTTTGACCTGAACCGTGAGAATGTAACTGCCGCAATTAGCCGCCAATACTCCGCAGGAGATAATATTAACGGACAAATGTGGTTACTGATCAAAGAATAGCTTAAAGGGAATGTAAAATCATAAATGAAAAATGAACAACCGACGAAGGAGGTTCATAGAGACCTTTAAAATGACTTTATGAACGAGATAAATGTAAAAGTAAAATGCCCCGGGCATGAGTGTGCACCCGGTGTTGCGGCATTTTACTTTTACATTTATGATTTAAAATTTTACATTTTACATTCTTTAGGATTTCAAAACTATGCAAGTATGAAAAAGAGCATATATACTTTCCTGTTAGTCCTCGCCTCCGGCCTTACCCTTCACGCCCAGCAAGGCGCCCGTAAGGCGGTATTTATTATAGTAGATGGTATTCCGGCAGATGTGAAAGAAAAAATTCCCACCCCGCACATGGACAGCATTGCAGCGGCAGGCGGTTATACCCGCGCTTACGTAGGAGGGGAAAAGGGCGGTTATTCTCAAACACCCACTATTTCCGCAGTAGGCTACAACAGCCTGCTCACAGGCGTTTGGGTGAATAAGCACAATGTATGGGATAACGATATTGCCGCACAGAACTATCATTACTGGAGCCTGTTCCGCTATTTTAAAGCGGCTTACCCGCAAAAGCAAACCGCTATTTTCTCCACCTGGCTGGATAACCGTACCAAGCTGGTAGGTGACAGCCTGCAGCAAACCGGGTACCTGCATATAGATCATCATGTGGATGGGCTGGAGCTGGATACGGTACAGTACCCGCATGATAAAAGCAGCCGGTACATTCACCTGATAGATGAAACCGTGACCAACCAGGCCGCAGCCTATCTCCGCACCAATGCACCGGACCTTTCCTGGGTATACCTGGAATACAGTGATGATATGGGCCACCGCTTTGGCGACAGTGAAAAAATGTACGATGCCGTGAAGATGGTAGATGACCAGGTAGGCCGCATCTGGAGCGCCATCCAGTACCGCCGCAAACAGTTCGGGGAAGACTGGCTGATCTTCGTTACCACGGATCATGGACGCGATAGTGTAACCGGCCGGGGGCATGGCCGCCAGTCGGACCGGGAACGTACCACCTGGATGGTAACCAATGCGCAGCAGCTGAACGATTGTTTTAAGCATGGCCAGCCGGGTATAGTAGATATTATGCCCAGCATTGCCCGCTTTATGAAAGTTAAGATCCCTGAAGCAAATGCCCGGGAACTAGATGGGGTGCCGCTTATAGGCCCTGTATCCCTGGTACAGCCGCAGGCCGCGTATGCAAATGGCAAGCTGCAGCTGCAATGGAAGGCCATGGCTAAAAAAGGAAAGGTGAAAATATGGGTAGCCACTACCAACCGGTTCAAAGAAGGCGGTCAGGATGATTACCAGCTACTGGCACAGGTGCCGCTGGAACAGGAAAAAGCAGTAGTGGACGTACAACAACTGCCCAAAGGCTTTTATAAAGTAGTGCTGGAAGGTCCGGATAATATGGTGAACCGGTGGATCGTGAAGTAAGAAAATGCTGAACGCTTAACGCTGAATGCTCAATGCCTAAAGCAAAATACGATCAGCGTTCGGCATTAAGCGTTCAGCGTTTAGCAATTATTGCAAGAGTTGTTCCATTGCCGCACCAATCTCCGGGTAGGAGAACTGGAACCCGGTGTCCTGTATCTTTTGGCAGGATGCGTTGACACTTTTTAATACTTCCGTGCTCATCTCACCTAAGCCCAGCTTCAAAGCAAAGGCAGGTACATGTACAGAAATAAAACTTTTGCCCTTCGCCACCTTGGCCATGGTCATGATCAGGTCCTTGTGCTGTACCGGCTTTGGGGCCACGGCATTAAAAATGCCGGTTAAGCCCGGGTTTACGATCGCATTAAAGTAAAGGCGTACCAGGTCGTGCAGGTGTATCCAGCTTACCCATTGTTCCCCGCTGCCCAGGATAGTGGCAAAACCAAACTGCAGGGGTTTATAAAATTCCTTTAGCGCACCGCCGTTTTTGTTTAAGGCTATACCGGTGCGGAAGATCACTACTTTTTTATCCAGCTGCTCCATTTGCAGGGCGCCCGCTTCCCAGGCCTGGCAGGTATTGCCCAGGAAATCTGTGGAAGGTGGGTCCATTTCTGTAAAAGGAGCAACGCCGTTATGATTTTCACCATAATAACCGGTGCCGGAAGCGCTGATGAATTTGCGCACCTTATTAGGATGCTGCTGTAACGTATTGAATAACAGCTGGCTGCTTTGAACGCGGCTGTCTACGATCTCTTTTTTATAGGCATTGGTCCAGCGGTGGCCGGCTACATTGGCCCCGGCCAGGTGCACAATAAAATCAGCCGCCTGCACGGCAGCCAGATCTATGGCCTGCTGGCGCACATCCCAATGAGCATAGGTGAGCAGGTTGTTAGCGGAATTTGTGTGCGCATGTGGTTGACGGCTCAGGACAATTACATGATATCCATGTTCAGTAAGCAGTTGAGTAAGCGCTTCTCCAACAAATCCCGTACCCCCGGTAATTAACACTGTTTCCATCAGGCAAAGAACGGTTCTGAATTAAATTTATCTAAATGTACAGAATAAAAGTAAATAGTCCATGGTCCACAGCCTTTAGCGTATGGCAGGTTTTACGCGTATAGGCAGCAGCCGTGTATCATTGCCACCGGCCATTCATCCGCAATACAATTAGCGCTGAACCATGCTGTGGACTATGGACCATTGACCATGGACCACATACTCTTTGTGAAAAGCAAATTTTCGTGTAGGTTTGACTGTAAAATTTTTCCTATGGGTATGGCCCGTCGCCTACAACAATATAGAATGAATTTACGTTACCACATTATTTAAAACATATACCGATGCTATACCGATTTTCTCTCCTGGCTTGCCTGCTTTTGTGTGGCGGATCACTCATGGCCCAAAAAATAGCCTACTCAGAACCGGAACGGGATGATTATAAAAGCACTGAATTTGAAATTATAGGCCGGGTAGGCGGTAACATCATGGTGTATAAAAATGACCGGGGTGATAACGCGGTGTCCGTATATGATAACGCCATGCAGCTGAAACAGCGGGTAAAGCTGGACTTTTTACCCCGTAAGATCATCAGCATGGATTTTGTGGCCTACCCCAACAAGGTGTTCATGATCTACCAGTTCCAGCGTAAGGATGCCGTGTACAGCGTATGCGCCACCATGAACCCGGAAGCCAAGTTTGAACAATCTCCAGTGGTAATAGACTCTACCCGCATCGGTTTTTATTCCAAGGAAAACAAAGTGTATTCCGTAGAGTATTCGGAAGATAAGGCCCGCATCCTGATCTACAAGATCAACCAGGACAAGGAAGACAACAACGTGTTTTACACCTTCCAGTACGACAGCTCTTTCAACTTTGTAAATAACAGCCGGCTTTCATTGCCCATGGAAAAAAAGAGCTTCCTCAGCAATTTTAACCTCTCCAATAACGGCGACCTGATATTTACCAAGCTGGAACGCACCAGCAACCGGGATTATACCGTGAACGGGGAGCTGGTGATCAAAAGATCCGCAGTGGATTCCTTTGAGATCACGCCCATGAAGCTGCAGAACCAGCTGCTGGATGAGGTAAAAATGAAGCTGGATAACAACCAGCACCGGGCCCTGGTCACCGCCTTTTATTACAAACAGAAGCGGGGCAATGTAGAAGGCCTGTACATCAGCAAATACGACTATGAGCAGAAACAGCAGGTATTTGAAAAGCTGGCCCAGTTCTCCAATGAGCTGAAAATGAATGCTCGTGGAGAATCCTCTACCAATGCAGCTTTCAACGATTATTTCATTCGTAAGATCATCAATACCAAAGACGGGGGCTTCCTGTTAACGGCAGAATCGTTCTACACCACCTCCCGCTACCAGCCCTGGAACCGCTGGAACTATATGTACGGCCCATACGGCGGCATGTCGTACCCGTACTCCTATTATTATTCCCCGTATTCCCCCATGTATTATAACCCCTGGGGATGGAATAACTCGCAGGGAAACCGCTACCACTATGATAATGTGGCTATCCTGTCATTTGATAATGAAGGCAACCCCCAATGGAGCAACTTTGTACGCAAAAGCCAGTTTGATGATGGGGCAGACCTGTACCTTTCCTATATAATGGTGAACATTGGCAGTGAGCTGCGTTTCCTGTATAATGAGCTGGACCGCCGTAACTATATCTTAACGGATAATAGCATACAGCCGGATGGTAAGATCAGCCGCCTGCCTACCCTCCGCAACCTGGACAAAGGTTTCACCTGGATGCCCCGTTACGGGAAGCAGATCAGCAGCCGCAGCGTACTGATACCCTGTGTTTACAGGAATTATATTTGCTTTGCAAAAGTTGACTTTTAATCACACCTTTGCACCGTGGTAAGATTTTTCCGCTCCGGCAATCCACTAACGGTATTGCTGCTGTTAATATATACGTTACTGGTTAAGTTTTTCTACCTGTTACATCCGTCAACCTTTATTGCAGACGGATCAGAGGGGCTTTTGTACGACCTGCTGGTAAAATGGCTGCAGGTGCTGGTAGGCAAAAGTCCGCTGTTCTTTACCTCCATAGCCATCCTGCTGCTGTTCCTGCAAACGCTGCTGCTCACCAGGATCATTAACCACCACCGCCTGTTTCCCAAATCCACCTATCTGCCGGCAATGAGCTACCTGCTCTTTACCTCTTTATGGCAGGGCTGGAATGTATTTTCACCGGCCTTGCTGATAAACTGTATTATGCTGTGGGTATTTTCCAGTACAACGGAGCTGTATACACGCACTTCCGCAAGGGATATAGTATTTAATATAGGTTTTGCGCTGGGTATTGCCGGGTTATTCTACTTCCCGGCCATTGTATTTTGCGTGCTGCTGCTTATCAGCCTGCTCATTATGCGGCCCTTCCGGCTGGCAGAGTGGATCATTGCCCTGCTGGGGCTCATATGCCCGCTGTACCTGCTGGGCACCTACCTGTTCATCACCAACCAGGGGGCTTTGTTGAAAAGAATCCCCCATATAGGTTTCAGCCTGCCAATTATCAGTGATTATAAAGCATGGGGCGCTGTAATAGCCAGCCTGTTCTTCTTTATCCTGGGGTGGATGCTGTTACAGCGCCCGTTAAAGAAAATGCTGATCCAAACACGTAAAACCTGGGCGGTGCAGATCGTTTTTGTGATGGTGGCTATCCTGGTGCCTTTGTTTAATGTGCATTTTTCACCGGACTATTGGGTGCTGGCTATATTACCTATTTCTATGTTCGTGGCCAATGTATACTGGACCATTACCAATGAAACGGTAGCCAATATCATCCACTTTATTACGCTGGGTTACGTGGTTGTAATGCAGTATTTTAGTTAAAAAATGAATGCCGGCCTACCGGCGGAGTATAAGAATAATATATATAGGACTATTTGTCAGTACATTAGCATATCTACCAGTTAGCACTTGCTTAGATTAGTATAGACGGCTATGGAAATATGCGGACGGCTCCCTAATTTTGCAATTTACCTGTATTATTGATTAAAGATTTTCACATGAAATTTGGTGTTGTCACCTTCCCTGGCTCTAATTGTGACCATGATATGATAGATGCCCTGCGTTATGACCTGGGGCAGGAAGTTATAGAATTGTGGCATAAGGATAAAGACATTAGCACTTTTACCACACAGGACTGTATTATACTGCCGGGCGGCTTTTCCTATGGCGATTACCTGCGTTGCGGGGCCATAGCCAGGTTCAGCCCTATGATGCAGAGCGTAATTGACTTTGCCAGCAAAGGCGGCCGTGTAATAGGCGTATGTAACGGTTTCCAGATCCTGTGTGAAGCCGGTTTGCTGCCGGGCGTGCTGCTGCGTAACCAGAACCAGCAGTTCGTATGTAAGAATATCTTCCTGAAAAGCGAAAATACCGCCACTTCCCTTACTAAAGATGTAACCGGTCGTCCGCTGATGATACCGGTGGCCCATGGCGAGGGCCGCTATTATGCAGATAATGCCACACTGGACAGCCTGTTCAAGCACAACCAGGTGCTGTTCCGCTACTGCGATGAGTTTGGCAATATTGTGGACACTGCCAACCCAAATGGCGCAATCCGCAACATAGCCGGTATCTGTAATAAGGAAAGAAATGTTTTTGGCATGATGCCACACCCGGAGCGCGCTACCAGCGCCGCTTTGAATAATAGGGACGGTCAGCTGATATTCCAGAGCCTGATCGCAAATAATTAAGACACCAAAACCAGAACCAACCAACCATTTAAAAAGAAAATTGATTATGAAGAAACTGTTCACTGCACTGCTTTTGTTTGCCTTGCCCGTATTGGCAAGTGCGCAGATCGAAAATCCGGTAAAATGGAGCTTTGCATCTAAAAAGATCAATGACAAGACCTATGAGCTGCATATGACAGCCACCATAGATCCGGGATGGCACCTGTATGCACAAGAAGCCGGTGAAGGACCGGTGCCTACCTCCTTTAAGTTCAGCAAAAATCCGCTGGTAGCTGCTACCGGCCGCATAAAGGAAGATGGTAAGCTGCACAAAGCGTTTGATAAGAACTTTGATTCTGAATTAAAATATTACGAGAACCAGGTAAACTTTGTACAAACCGTTACCATTAAAGGGAAAGCGGCTACCAAAGTAAAAGGCTCTGTTGAGTTCATGGTATGTGATGATCACCAATGCCTGCCGCCCAAAGAGATTGAGTTTGCAATAGGCGTAGGAGGGAAGTGAGGCAGTATTTGACCCATCATTTGTAACTGGCAGTTTGCAGCCAGCAATCAGCCGTGAATGAAATAAGATGCAACACTTTTCCATTCACTGCCCATTGCAGCCCTGCGGACTGCCATTTTTTTATTTAAAGTTCCGTGATAAACCACCATGAAGCACTTGTTCGTATTTCTACTATACATGCTGGGCGCCACTGCAGTAGCCCATGCACAGGACTCCACGGCTCCCGTGGTAAAATGGCAATATTCCGCTGAGAAAAAAAATGACGGCGAATATGTGCTGCACCTGAAAGGTACTATTGAAAAAGGCTGGCAGCTGTTTTCCACCACCATGAGCGATGATGAGCCCAACACCCGCGTGGTGCTGGATACCACCGCTGCAGCTACCGCCACCTTAACAAATGTAACAGAAGCCGGCAAATTGAATAACCGTAAAGAGCCGCTGCTGGATAATGCCAACATCAAATTTTTTGAGAACGAAGTAGAGCTGCTGGCCACTGTAAAGCTGAAACCCGGCGCCAATAAAGTAGCCGGTAGCGTGAACTTCATGGCCATTAAGGGCGAAGAAGTAGTGGGCCCGGAAGAAACAGCCTTTAAATTCAGCCTGGATGCAGCCGGTAACTTAACCAGCGTAGCAGCCGGCTTACAGGAATCCAGCGATGCTGCACAAACACTGAAACGCAATAACATTATACTGGATAGCCCTGCCAATACCTGTGGTGGTATTGGGCATGAGGGAAAGAAAAGCCTGTGGGGTATTTTCATACTCGGTATGCTGGGTGGTTTCATTGCCTTGCTAACACCCTGTGTGTTTCCCATGATCCCGCTCACTGTTTCTTTCTTCACCAAAAAAACAAAGGAAAAAAGTAAAGGGGTAATGAATGCCACCTTATACGGCTTTTTCATTTTCCTGATCTATGTATTATTAAGCTTACCCTTTCACTTTTTAACTTCCCTGAACCCGGAAATACTCAATAATATTTCTACCAACATCTGGCTAAACCTGGCCTTCTTTGTGATCTTTATTGTATTTGCCATTTCATTCTTTGGCTACTTTGAGATCACGCTGCCCAGTGGCTTAGCCAGTAAAGTGGATGCGAAGACCAGCGTAGGCGGGGTTGTTGGTATTTTCTTTATGGCGCTTACCCTGGCGCTGGTATCTTTTTCCTGCACCGGTCCTATATTAGGTTCCCTGCTGGCAGGCTCCCTTTCAACAGATGGCGGCGCTATGCAGCTAACTATGGGTATGGCCGGTTTTGGTTTTGCGCTGGCATTACCTTTTGCCGTTTTTGCCATGTTCCCCGGCTGGTTAAATTCAATACCCAAATCCGGTGGCTGGTTAACAACCGTGAAAGTGGTGCTGGGCTTCCTGGAAGTAGCCATGGCTATTAAGTTCCTATCCAATGCAGACCTGGTAAAACACTGGGGCCTGTTAAAGCGGGAAGTGTTCTTCGGCATCTGGATTATTATTGGTGTTTGTATTGTCTTATACCTGCTGGGTAAGATCCGTTTTCCGCATGATGCGCCGCTGAAGAAACTGAGCCCAACCCGTTTGGTGTTTACGCTAATTTTCGCGGCATTTACACTGTACCTGTTACCGGGGGTTACCAACACCCCTTATGCAAACCGTGCTTTGATCAGCGGTTTCCCGCCGCCCTTAACATACAGTATATATGGAGAAGATGCTGCCAAAGGAAAAGGCGTGGAAGCCAATGTGGTCAATGATTATGAGAAAGCCTTACAGCTGGCCAAAGAGCAGCACAAACCCATACTGCTTGACTTCACAGGCTGGGCTTGTGTGAACTGCCGTAAGATGGAAGAAAATGTATGGCCGAAGGATGAAGTAAAAACAATTATCAAAGACGATTACATACTGGTATCCCTATACGTAGATGACCGTAAGCTGCTGCCGGAAGATGCGCAATTCCTGTTCACTACCGGCACAGGCCATAAGAAAGAAATAAAAACAATAGGGGATAAGTTTGCCACTATGCAAACAGAAAATTTCAGCAATAACTCGCAACCGTTCTATGTGTTAATCAGCCCTGATGAAAAATTGCTTACACGCCCGGTGGGTTATACGCCGGATGTAAAAGCATATGCCAGCTGGCTGAAATGCGGGCTGGAGGCGTTTAAGAGCAGTAATGTTGCGGTGAATAAATAATAATTAAGAATGAATAATTAATAATAAAGAGGGCGATACTTCAATTGAAATATCGCCCTCTTTTTATGCTGGTTGCAGAAATGTATTTCACCGGCATCCCGGCCTATGATTTCATTCTTATTATTAATTAAAACGCAAACCCTAACAGCTCACCGGCTGCAATCTTCTGCTGCTCCCCGGTTTGCAGGTTTTTAATGCTCAGCATATTTTCCTGCAGCTCACTTTCCCCAATGATCACTACATAAGGGATACCGCGTTTATCGGCATACTTCATTTGTTTATCCATCTTGGCCTGCTCATGAAATACTTCTGCCGCAATACCTTTATCGCGCAGCTGCATTACATGGTTAAACGCCACCGGTAAAGCCTGTTCTCCTAAATTCAGGAATAATACTTTAGTGCTTTGCTGTGCGGTGGAAGGGAACAGCTGCAGCTCTTCCAGCACATCGTAAATACGGTCTACCCCAAAGGAAATGCCTACGCCCGACAAACCCGGCAGACCAAACAATCCTGTAAGGTCGTCATAACGGCCGCCGCCGCCAATGCTGCCCATTTTCACCACTGCCGGCGCTTTGGCTTCTACGATCATGCCGGTATAATAATTCAGACCGCGCGCAAGCGTTACATCTACGATCGGGGCCTCTTGAAAACGCCCTAAGCCACTGTTCAGCACAAACGATAATTCTTCAATGCCTTTTTGCGCAATAGCTGAACCCTGCAACAAGGTTTGCAATTGCTGTAATTTTTCAGTGTTATTGCCTTCTATGCGCAGGAAGTTGTTGATTATGTCCACATCTTGTTGGCTCAGTCCGCGATTTAATAATTCCTCATTCACACCAGCCTCCCCGATCTTATCTAATTTATCAATGGCAATGGTAATATCCATCAGCAGTTCGGGTTTCCCGATCTTTTCCGCCAGACCGCTTAAGATCTTGCGGTTATTTACCCGCACTTCGTAGCCCTGCATCCCCAGTTTAGTAAATACCCGGTCGTAGATCATCAGTAATTCCACTTCATTCAGCAGGGAGTTACTGCCCACCACATCGGCATCGCACTGGTAAAACTCGCGGTAGCGGCCTTTATGCGGCCTGTCCGCCCGCCACACAGGTTGCATCTGGTAGCGTTTAAAAGGCAGGGCCAGCTCATGCTGGTTCATCACTACATATCGTGCAAAGGGAATAGTAAGATCATAACGCAGCGCTTTTTCACAGATCAGGGTAGCCAGTTCCCGGCTATCCTTGGCTTGTTGTGCACGGCCTAAGATCTCGCCATTGTCCAGTATCTTAAAGATCAGTTTATCACCTTCTTCTCCGTATTTACCCGTCAGTGTGCTCAGGTTTTCCATCGCCGGTGTTTCCAGCGGCTGAAAGCCGAACAGCTCAAACGTTTCGCGGATGGTTTGAAAAATATATTGCCGCTTCTTCACCACTGCCGGCCCAAAATCACGGGTACCCTTGGGGATGCTGGGTTTTATCATTGAATGAATAATTGAGTAATTAGTAATTAAGAATTAAAAATTAATAATCGATAAAAATAATGTCAAATGAAAAATCAAATACTTCAATAAGAACGAAGGAATAAAGAACCAGGAACAATTAATATGAAATTCTACCAGTATTTCAGCTATCAGCCTCCACGATTATTAATTATTCATTTTTCATTATTAATTATCCGCTCACATGCTTTATAGATCATCTGGTATACCGGCTCAAAAAGCTTATCGTCATACCAGGGATCAGGCACTTCCTGCTGGTTGGCCAGCAGCAGCTGCACCTTTGCCCGGTCGGCCTCACTGCGGGCTTTCCGCAGTACATCGCGGTAATTGTCCAGGTCCATTACATAAATGCGGTCAAACTGCTGAAAGTCTGCCACACCAAACTGTCTTCCCCGGAGCCCGGAAATATCCACCCCGTACTGCCGGGCCACTTTTACAGAGCGGTGATCCGGCGGGTCGCCAATATGCCAGCTGCCCGTGCCTGCTGAATCAATATCCCAGTTAAGTCCCTTTTTTTGCGCCAGGTGCCGTAAAACGCCTTCTGCCAGCGGAGAGCGGCAAATATTGCCCAGGCATACCATTAATACTTTCATATGAGCGCCCGGTTTGGCCGGGACCGCAAACCTACAAGATTTTACGGGAAGTCCCTATATGGAAAATAGGTGCGGTCCGCATCTATTTATCAAAGGCCGGCGTTTACAGCCGCTGCATTAACGGTCGCTTAACACCTTCATACCCAATTGTTAAATATATTAACAATAAATAAGGAACAAAAAAAGTTAATGCCCGCAAAGTCAGCAGCAACGGCCATTTGAACACATATTGGCCCGTAGTTTTAACATTTTCCTGGCTTTGAATATGTGAGATTAAAAAAATAATTTTTGTATAATTGTAACTTACTATCATGCTAATGCAACAGGAAAGATCAAGTAACAGGCGGATACAGATAGCGTACCGCCCACTGGGGGAATTGTTAAGAGGTATATTTTTTCTGCTCTTTGGACTCTTTGCCTTCTTTGCTGAAAAATTGGGTTTAGGCAACTTTAGATTGGACCCATGGGTGATGAATATTTTTGGTGCAATACTGGTGGCGTATGGATTATTTCGTGTGTACAGAGGTATTAAACAATTATTTTTTGACAAACGAACAGAAGAAAACTAACCGGCTATATTATGTTTTTGAAAGGAATAAAGCATAAGGCGGCCTGGCTGGCGTTGTTGGCTGGTGGCCTGTTTGCATGCAACAATGGCGGTAATGGAAAACAACCTTTGGATACGCCCACAACAGGCAGTATCCATATTAGTGTAGATGAAACGTATGAACCGCTGATAGAAGCAGAGCTGAAAGTATTTCACTCCCTGTATCCCAAAACAAAGATTGTGGCGGAATACAAACCGGAAGCGGAATGTTTTAAAGATCTTTTAAATGATAGTGCGCGCATGGTCATTGTCACGCGCGAATTAACGGATCAAGAAAAAGCCTACTTTAAAGAGTTAAAGATTACTCCGCAAAGCATGCTGCTGGCCTGGGACGCGCTGGCGCTGGTTACTAACCATGAGAATCCTGACTCCATTCTAACTATGGACCAGGTACGCCACATTATGGATGGTACCGACACAGAACGCAAATGGCAAATTGTTTTTGATAACGAAAATTCCAGCACCGTAAGGTATATACGCGATTCCCTGAATAAAGGAAAAGCGCTGCCGCCTAATACCATGGCAGCTAAAACCAATCCGGAAGTAGTGGACTACGTTACGAAGAACAAAGCCGCCATCGGCGTGATCGGTGTGAACTGGATCTCTGATCCGAATGATTCCACTTCGATCGAGTTTACCAGCAAGGCCACGGTAGTAAAGGTGCGGGCCGACTATGGCTCCGAATTTGTAAAGCCTTATCAGGCATACATTGCTACCGGCTCTTACCCGCTGAAACGTGGTTGCTTCTTTGTGCTCAGAGAGCCCTACAGGGGCTTAGGCACGGGATTTGCAACCTTCCTCGGCAGTTATGAAGGCCAGCTGATAATTAAGAAATTCAGGTTATTCCCTGCTAAGATTAATGCGGTGTTCAGGGAAGCCAATATTCAATAAAGCAAAAAAACACAACACAACTAAAACCAGATTGCTCATGAACAGACGGAAAAGCTTAATTGTAGCATTGCTGTGCGTCGCGAATGGCGTAATGGCTCAATCTGTAGAAGATGGCTTAAAGGACATGTACTACGGTAAATACAAATCTGCCAAAGAAACATTTGAAAAAGTAGCCGCCGCTAAACCAGACGAAAGAGCATACTACTACATGGGTATTGCAGAACTGAGCCTGGAAAATAAAGATGCTGCCGCTGCGGCCTTCCAGAAAGGCTTACAGGCTGTACCCAACTCACCTTTATTACAGGTAGGTATGGGCCGTATAGACCTGATCAACAATAACGCAGCTGCAGCCAAACAAAAGTTTGAAGCCGCTGCTACTGCTACTCAAGGCCGTAATGGCGATGTAGCCCGCGCTATTGCAGACGCTAACTCCTCCGTAAAAGGCGGCGACCGTGGTTACGCATTAAGCACCATGGAAAAACTGCTGAATAACGAAGGCCGTAAAAGGAAAGAACAATATACTGCTACTGCAGCTGATTATATTGAGCTGGGCGATGCTTACCGCGTGCTGGGTGGTGAAAATGGTGGTAAAGCCATTACCACTTACGAGAAAGCGCTGGAGCTGGAACCTAACAATGCAGAAGCCATCATGAAACAAGGTTTGGTGAACTACAATGCCAAACTGTTACAGGAAGCAGTGAACGACTGGACCAAGGCTACCAATACCGATCCCAAATATGCACCTGCATTCTTTGAGCTGTTTGAGTTCTACATCACACCTAAAAAGAATCAGCTCTCCTGGGATAAAGCAGCAGAATACCTGCAGAAATATATGGAAGTAGGCGACCCTGCTGATAAGCTGAAAAATGAATATTACCTGGCAGCTATCTCTTTCTATAAGAAAGATTATGATGCCGCTATCAATAAAGCAAAAACTGTATTACCACAGGTACCTGCTGAAGAAAAAGGTAAATTCACCCGCCTGCTGGCAGATGCTTACCTGCAGAAAGGTGATTCCATGACAGCAAAACAAACCATTGACGAATACGTAAAAACCGCTGGCGAAAGCAAGCTGGAACCTAACGACTACAAGCTGCTGAGCGAAATTTACGGCCGCGTAAAAATTAAGGACAGCTTGCAGGCTGCAGTGGTTGATTCAATGGCTTCCATATACCTGGAAAAATACGCTACCCTGGATACCACTAAGGACGTAGACCACTACCGCGAAGTAGCAGAGAAATTTAAGAGCCTGCGCGATTATAGCCGTTCTGCTGAATGGTATGGTAAGCTTACCACAGACTTTACTGACGAGCAGAACTCCGGTAAGATCCAGGATTATTTCTGGAAAGGCACCATGGAGATCTACGCTAACAAACCTAAAGATGCGGATTCTACCTTTGGTACTTTCGTAAGCAAATATCCAGCCCAGGAATCACTTGGCTTATACTGGAGAGGCCGTGCCAACATGCTGAACGATAAGGAAGCAAAAGAAGGCGCTGCAGTACCTTACTTCACTAAATTCTTTGAAGTAGGCGGCGAAAGCAAAGTAAAGCCTAACCTGCTGATGTATCCTTACCAATACATGATGATCTATTATTATAATAAAGAAGATAAAGCCAACCTGAAAACCTGGATGGATAAGGTTTTATCCCTGAACCCGAACGATCCTGCTGCCAAGCAGATCCAGGAGAACCTGGCCAGCACTGCAAAAAGCAATGCTAAACCCGGTCCCAAACCTGCTAAAGAAGGTCAGAACAAGAAATAATTTTTCCCGTTAGAATATTTTCCTGAAAAGGGGAGTGCTGCCAAAGCGCTCCCCTTTTTAACTTTTTAATAGTTCCGGTTCCGCCCGATTTTTGTTATATTACAGTAAGAGTAAAGGATAAGGAGACAACTGGTTTATATCACAAAATCAGACCGCATGAGACAGCAACTTTTTATTGCAGCATTACTTTGCATTACTAACAACATAATGGCTCAATCCATAGAAGATGGGCTGAAGGATCTGTATTACGATAAATACGAATCTGCCAAACAAACATTCACTAAGCTGAGTGCCGCCAAACCTGACGACCGCGCCTATTATTATTTAGGTATGGCGGAGCTGGGGTTGGAAAACAAGGATGCTGCCGCTGCGGCCTTTCAGAAGGGATTACAGGCAGTACCTAATTCCCCCCTGTTACAGGCGGGCATGGGCCGCATTGATCTGCTGAATGGAAATGCCGCTGCAGCCAAACAAAAATTTGAAGCAGCCAGTACAGCCACACAGGGAGCTAATGGCGATGTAGCGCGGGCCATTGCAGATGCTAATACGGAAGTTAAAGGGGGCGACCGCGGGTATGCCATGACTATTATGGAAAAGCTCCTGAACAATACCGGGCGTAAAAAGAAGGAGCAGTATACTGCTACCGCATCGGATTATATTGAGCTGGGGGATGCTTACCGTGCCCTGGGTGGGGAAAATGGTGGTAAAGCCATTACCACTTACGAAAAGGCCCTGGAGCTGGAACCTAAAAGGGCAGAGGCCGTAACCAAACAGGGCCTGGTAAATTACAATGCCAAGCTGTTGCAGGAAGCGGTGAACGACTGGACCAAGGCTACCACCATAGACCCTAATTATGGCCCGGCGTATTATGAATTATACCAGTTTTACATTACACCCACTAAAAACCAGCTTTCCCTGGAGAACGCCGCCAAATACCTGCAGAAATACATTGACGTGGTAGGCGCCGGAGCCGGTAAGCTGGAAAACGAGTATAACCTGGCCGCCATCTCCTTTTATAAAAAGGATTACGACGCCGCCATTGCTAAAGCAAAAAGCATGTTGCCACAGGCAACGGATGCCTATAAAGGCAAG
The DNA here is from genome assembly GCF_019091455.1 of Chitinophaga sp. GbtcB8. GTDB lineage: Bacteria > Bacteroidota > Bacteroidia > Chitinophagales > Chitinophagaceae > Chitinophaga. The sequence goes on along the minus strand of NZ_JAGXJN010000001.1, from coordinate 616,579 downwards.
TTTACCCGCCTGATGGCCGATGCCTATCTGCAAAAAGGCGATTCTGTAAATGCAAAGAAAACGATGGATGACTACACCAAGGCTACTCCACCGGAAAAGCTGGAAGTGCTGGACTATAAGCTGCTGAGCGCTATCTACAGCCGTATAAAAGCCCCGGACTCCACACAGCAGGCGGCTCTGAATAAACAGTCGCTGGAATACCTGGAAAAATACGCGACCCTGGATACCACTAAGGATGTGGCCCGCTATGAAGATGTAGCCAAGGCCTACATTAACGCAGAAGCCTTTGATAAGGCCGCAGACTGGTATAAGAAAATAATAGACCTGAAAACACAGCAAAAGGAAACGCTGGGTGCGCTGGACTATTATAATGTAGGGCAAAACTACTTCCGGGCAGCGGGTAACACCACTCCGCCGGATACCCTGATGCTGAACCGTGCAGACAGCGCTTTTGGCATACTGGCTGATAAGTTCCCCGACATTACCACCGGTGTTTACTGGCGGGGATCCGTAAATGCGGTAAAGGACCCGGAAGCAAAGAAGGGGCTGGCAGTGCCCTATTATGACAAGTATATTAGCATGGCCGAATCAGATCCTGCCAAGAACAAGGTAGGGCTGGTAAAAGCCTATACCTACATTATGGTGTACTATTATAATAAAGAAGACAAGCCCAACCTTGAAAAATACATGAATAAGCTGCTGGCGCTGGATCCCACCAGCGAGGCCGCCAAGCAGATCAAGGAAAACATTTCCAATACTAATAAAACGGCCCCCAGGGGGCAGTCCGGCAACAGATCCGGGCATAGATAAAAGATAATTCATTCGTAATGAATGGTTAACGATGTGTGCCACACCCAAGCGGTGTGGCATACTTATTAAAACGCGGTTAACACGCATTAAAAATCATTGTATACGGGGCATCACAGCGTACCGCCGGGGTTTTTTAGTTTCCGTTTGGTAAAAAAAGATAATATTTTAGACGTTCACAGATTTGTATTTTGCCGTTTGTTGCAGTACTTTTGCACATTCGCGTGAACGTTTTATTGGGAAGCTTATGTTTTTAGACATTGAACTATTGTCAGCAACTACTCCTTTCAGCTATTTTCCTATTGTTTTGCAGCTTTTGGCTGCCGTAGGCTTCGTAGGTATTACCATGCTGGCAACGCATTTCCTGGGACCTAAAAGGAAAACCAAAGACAAACTGATTAACTTTGAAAGTGGAATAGAACAGATCGGGAATGCCCGGCAACCTGTGGCTATTAAATATTTCCTGACAGCCATCCTGTTTGTACTGTTTGACGTAGAGGTGATCTTCTTCTACCCCTATGCAGTAAATTTTAAGGAGCTGGGCTGGGACGGATTTTTTGCTATGCTGATGTTTGTAGCATTCTTTATGGGCGGCTTTTTTTACATTATTAAGAAGGGCGCCCTGAAGTGGGAGGATTAAGAGAAAAGTAGCAATACAATTATAAACCGTATTTAAATTTTATAGGAGGGATTGTCTATGGCACGTCCGGTTTCGCATAATACAAAAGTGAAGATGGTGGAAATACCCGAAGGGTATTCCAGTGAGGGGTTTTTTGCTACCTCTTTTGATAAGGTGATTGGTTTGGCGCGTAAAAACTCCATCTGGCCCTTACCTTTTGCCACATCCTGTTGTGGTATTGAGTTTATGGCCACGGCCGCCTCGCATTATGACCTGGCCCGGTTTGGCTCTGAGCGTATGGCTTTTACACCCCGGCAGTGTGATCTGCTGATGGTAATGGGTACCATTGCTAAAAAAATGGGGCCGGTGTTGCGCCAGGTATATTTGCAGATGGCAGAGCCCCGTTGGGTAATAGCCGTAGGTGCCTGCGCATGCAGCGGTGGTGTGTTTGATACTTATTCTGTACTGCAGGGTATAGACCAGATAATACCGGTGGATGTATATGTACCGGGTTGCCCGCCCCGGCCGGAGGCTATCCTGGACGGTTTTATGCGCATCCAGGACCTGGTAGGCCAGGAAAGCATGCGCCGCCGTCACTCACAACGTTACCAGGACCTGATGAATGAATATGGCATCCAGTAAATCAAGAATCGTAAATCGTAAATCTGAAATCGGATGTCTTTGACAAACGACTATATAAAACAAAGATTGGTTGAAAAGTTTGGAGAGGCCTTAACCAATTTAGAAGAATCTTTTGGCGTACTGTCCTTTGCAGCACCTGCCGCCCTCAACCTGAAAGTAATGCAGTTCCTGTACGATGATGAGGAGCTGCAATTCCGTTTTTTAACAGACCTTACTGCGGTGCACTATCCCCACCAGGTAGATGCAGAACTGGCCGTAGTATACCACCTTTATAACTTCCGCGAAAAAGTACGGCTGCGTTTTAAGGTATTTGTCCCTGTTGCAGCACCTCAGGTATTTACAGCTACCAAACTATTTGAATCCGCTAACTGGATGGAACGGGAATCTTATGATTTCTTCGGTGTTGACTTTGTAGGTCATCCGAACCTGAAACGTATCCTGAATGTGGATGAAATGACATATTTCCCTATGCGCAAGGAATTCCCGCTGGAAGACCAGAGCCGTATAGATAAGGATGACGATATGTTTGGACGCTAAATAATTAACAGTTAATAATTAAGAATGAATAATCAGCATGCAGCGTACCGATGTCCTAACGAACTGCTTAATTGTTCATTACTAATTATTCATTATTCATTTTGATTTATGTCAGAGCAGCAACATATACATTTGCCGCAAGGCTCCGTGGAAAAGCAAACCACCACGCTGAACCTGGGTCCTACGCACCCGGCCACGCATGGCGTGTTTCAGAATATTCTGGAAATAGATGGTGAGCGGGTAATGAGCGCAGAATCTACCGTAGGGTATATTCACCGCGCATTTGAAAAGATCGCAGAACGCCGTCCCTATTACCAGATCACGCCGTTAACAGACCGCCTGAACTACTGTTCGTCCCCTATCAACAACATGGGCTGGCACCTGACCGTAGAAAAGCTGTTAGGTATTCAAACACCTAAACGGGTGGATTACCTGCGTGTGATCATTATGGAGCTGGCCCGTATTACCGATCACCTGATCTGTAACGGAGTAGTAGGGGTGGATTCCGGCGCTTTTACCGGTTTCCTGTACCTGATGCAGTTCCGTGAGCTGGCCTATGAGATCTATGAAGAGGTGTGCGGCTCCCGCCTTACCACTAACATAGGCCGTATAGGCGGTTTCGAAAGGAACTTTACACCGGTTGCTTTCCAGAAAATAGAAAAATTCCTGGCAGAATATCCTAAAGCGCTCACTGAGTTTGAAACCCTGATGACCCGTAACCGCATTTTTGTGGAAAGAACTTCCGGGGTAGGGGCTATCAGCGCAGAAAGGGCTATGAACTATGGTTTTACCGGGCCTAACTTAAGGGCCGCCGGTGTAGACTATGATGTAAGGGTAGCACACCCCTACAGCTCCTACGAAGATTTTGATTTTACCATACCGGTAGGCAGCACCGGCGACTGTTACGATCGTTACCTGGTACGCAATGCCGAAATGTGGCAAAGCCTCAGCATTATACGCCAGGCAATGGATAAGCTGAAAGGCCTGCCGGAAGATGTATACCATGCTGATGTACCGGCCTATTACCTGCCGGAAAAACAGGATGTATATAATAAAATGGAAGCCCTGATCTATCACTTTAAGATCATTATGGGTGAATCGGATATTTTACCGGGCGAGCTGTATAACGCCGTTGAAGGTGGTAACGGGGAGCTGGGTTTCTATCTGATCAGTGATGGCGGCCGTAGTCCGTACCGTTTGCATTTCCGGCGTCCGTGCTTTATTTATTACCAGGCCTATCCGGAGTTGGTAAAAGGCGCTATGCTGAGTGATGCCATTATTTGCCTGAGCAGCCTGAACCTGATAGCAGGGGAGCTGGATGCTTAGGAGAAAAGAATTTTACATTTTTAGAATATGTTTTCAGAAGAGAAACTAAATAAAGTAAAAGAGATCATTGCACGCTACCCGGAAGGGAAACAGAAAAGCGCGCTGATACCGCTGCTGCACCTGGCGCAGGAAGAGTTTGGCGGCTGGTTAAGCCCGGAGACAATGGATTACGTTGGCTCCCTGCTGCAGATCACGCCTATTGAAGTGTATGAGGTAGCTACCTTTTACAGCATGTTTAACCTGAAACCGGTAGGCAAATACCTTTTTGAAGTATGCCAGACAGGTCCCTGCATGCTCAATGGCTCTGACCAGATCATTGACTACATAAAGCAAAAGCTGAAGATTGGCGTTGGCGAAACCACTCCGGACGGCCTTTTTACCCTTAAAACGGTAGAGTGCCTGGGCGCCTGTGGTTACGCACCCATGATGCAGCTGGGCAAACACTTCCGGGAGCACCTGACCCCCGAAAAGGTAGATGCAATTATTGCAGAATGCAGGTCAAAAGCAAACGCAAACTAAAGAACAAGTAAGGCGGATAATAAACGAGTATATGGGACGCAAATTACTTTTAGATAAAGCACATATAGAGGGCATCCGGTATTACGATACCTACCGGAAAAATGGAGGGTATGAGGCTGCTGGCAAAGTGTTTAAGACCATGAGCCCCGACCTGGTGGTGGAAGAGGTGAAGAAGAGTGGCCTGCGTGGCCGTGGTGGTGCAGGTTTCCCTACCGGTTTGTAGTGGAGCTTCCTGGCCAAACCGGAAGGCGTGCCCCGTTACCTGGTATGTAATGCAGATGAGACTGAACCCGGTACTTTCAAAGACCGTTACCTGATGGAATTTTTGCCCCACCTGTTAATAGAGGGCTTATTGATAGCCAGCTACGCACTGGGCTCTCACAGCACGTATATCTATATCCGTGGGGAGTATGCCTGGATCCCGGACATACTGGAAGAGGCCATTGCAGAAGCTAAACAAAACGGTTGGTTAGGTAAGAACATACAGGGTACCGGTTTTGACCTGGAAATATATGTGCAGCGCGGCGGGGGCGCTTACATCTGCGGTGAGGAAACTGCTTTGATAGAATCACTGGAAGGCAAACGCGGTAATCCCCGTATTAAGCCGCCATTCCCGGCTGTAAAGGGTTTGTGGCAGTGCCCTACCGTGGTAAATAACGTAGAAACTTTAGCGGCAGTTGTGCCTATCATTAATATAGGCGGAGAAGAATATGCTAAAATAGGCATTGGTAAATCAACCGGTACCAAGCTGATTTCTGCCTGCGGCAATATTAAAAAGCCGGGGGTGTACGAAATTGATATGACCATCTCCGTTGAAGAGTTCATTTATTCAGATGAATACTGCGGAGGCATTCCCAAAGGCAGGCGCCTGAAGGCCTGCATCCCGGGCGGTTCTTCCGTACCCATTTTGCCGGCTAACCTGCTGCTGAAAACAGCCAAAGGCGAAGCCCGCATGATGACCTACGAAAGCCTGAACGACGGTGGTTTTGCCACTGGCTCTATGATGGGTTCCGGTGGTTTTGTGGTGCTTGATGAGGACCAGTGTGTGGTACGCAATACCTATACGCTGGCCCGCTTTTACCATCATGAAAGCTGCGGACAGTGCAGCCCCTGCCGTGAAGGTACCGGCTGGATGAAACGCGTGCTTCATAACATTGAGTATGGTAAAGGTAAGATGAGTGATATAGACCTGCTGTGGGATATACAACGTAAAATAGAAGGTAATACCATTTGCCCGCTGGGCGATGCGGCTGCATGGCCGGTAGCGGCTGCCATCCGTCACTTCCGTGATGAATTTGAATGGCACGTGAAAAATCCGAATGCCGCGCAGCAGCGCAATTTTGGTATTGCACATTACGCCGATCCTTTACCTGTTGCAGCAGCAGCAGTGTAATGCCACAGCTTTAAACATATAAACATGGCTGAAGAAAAGAAACTATTCAAGGTTAAGATTGATAATATCTCCGTGGAAGTGGAGCCGGGAACAACCATCCTGAATGCAGCCCGGCAGATAGGAGGAGATATAGTGCCGCCGGCAATGTGTTATTATTCCAAGTTAGAAGGCAGTGGTGGTAAATGCCGTACCTGCCTGGTAAAAGTAACCAAAGGTTCTGAGGCCGATCCCCGCCCTATGCCCAAGCTGGTAGCCAGCTGCCGTACCACTGTAATGGATGGTATGGAAGTAGCAAACATCACCTCTCCCGAAGTACAGGACGCCCGCAAAGGCGTAGTAGAGTTCCTGCTGCTGAACCACCCGCTGGATTGTCCTATCTGCGACCAGGCGGGCGAATGTCATTTGCAGGACCTGGGTTATGAGCATGGTGCAGATGGTACCCGCTATGAGTTTAAACGCAGAACATTTGACCAGATAGATATTGGCGATAACATTAAGCTGCACATGACGCGCTGCATTCTTTGCTACCGTTGTGTATACACCGCCGACCAGCTTACCAACCGCCGCGAGCACGGTATCCTGGGCCGTGGTGAGCATTCAGAAATAAGCACCTATATACATAAAGCACTGGACAATGAATTCATTGGCAACGTGATCGATGTATGTCCTGTAGGCGCCTTAACAGACAGGACTTTCCGCTTCAAGAACCGCGTATGGTTCCTGAAACCGGTAGATGCGCACCGTAACTGCGATAAGTGCTGCGGTAAAACTGTACTGTGGATGCGCGGTGATGAAATATTCCGTGTAACGGCCCGCAAGGATAAATACGGCGAGGTAGAAGATTTTATTTGTGATACCTGCCGCTTTGATACCAAAGAAACCAGCGCCTGGACCATTGAAGGCCCGCGCAAAATTGACCGTCACAGCGTAATCTCACAAGGCCATTATGTGGGTACGGTTAAACCGAAAGATACTATTGTTGAAGTAATGGATGGCCGCCAGCCACGCCTGCTCATGGATATCCATAGCATAAGCCAGGTGAACCGGCCGGAGATAGACCTGTCTAAGATAGACGGGCCTGCGCATTCGGATGACTTTAATAACGCTAAAAGCTAAAAGCAGAAAGCACAAAGCAGCAGAATGCTTAAAGCAAAACACGATCAGCATTAAGCGTTCAGCATTCAGCATAAAATTCGTAATTGATGAACATAGACTGGTTCTTTATAATTGAAAAGATAGCGCTCATCTCAGGAGTGCTGGCACTGTCATTGGGAGTAGCCATGTATTCAACCTGGGGGGAAAGAAAGGTTGCTGCTATTATACAGGACAGGCGCGGTCCTAACCGGGCCGGTTTTATGGGGCTGCTGCAGCCTTTGGCAGATGGGGGTAAGCTCTTTTTCAAGGAAGAGATCATTCCCACCCTCTCTCACCGTTTCCTGTTCATCCTGGGGCCTTCCCTGGCCATGCTGGTAGCCTGTATGACCAGTGCTGTAATACCCTGGGGCGATACGCTTACCATTGGAGGCAGGCAGGTATCCCTGCAGGTAGCAGACATTAACATTGGTATCTTATACATTTTTGGAGTAGTGAGCCTGGGCGTGTATGGCATTATGTTAGGCGGTTGGGCTTCCAACAATAAATATTCGCTGCTGGCTTCTATACGTGCCGCTTCGCAGATCATTTCCTACGAGCTGGCCATGGGCCTTTCCTTAATAGCCCTGCTGATGCTCACCGGTTCCCTGAGCCTGAAGGATATTGTAGAGCAGCAACGCCATAGTTACTGGAATGTAGTATACCAGCCATTAGGTTTTATCATTTTCCTGATCTGCGCTTTTGCAGAGTGTAACCGTACCCCGTTTGACCTGCCGGAAGCGGAGAATGAGCTGAATGGCGGTTACCACCTGGAATACTCCTCTATGAAGCTGGGCTTTTACCTGTTTGCAGAATATATCAACATGTTCATCAGCTCTGCGCTCATGGCCAGTATGTATTTTGGCGGTTACAGCTTTCCTTTTATGGATAGCCTGGGCCTGGATGCTAACCTGATCACCATTCTTGGATTTGTAGCTTTATTTATTAAGATAATATGCTTCCTGTTTCTCTTTATGTGGGTACGGTGGACCATTCCGCGGTTCCGTTATGATCAGCTGATGCGCCTGGGATGGAATATTATGATCCCGATCGCTATTGTAAATATGCTGCTCACCGGCGCGTGGATATTATATAAACAGGGATAAGAAAAACTAATTGAATTATGCAAGCACTAACAGATAGAGTAAAACCGGTAGACCGCAGACCGCTGAATTTTGTGGAGAAGTTATATATACCGGCTATTTTAAAAGGCATGGGTATTACCTTTAAGCACATCTTCCAGAAGAAAGCTACGGTAAACTACCCGGAAGAAACACGCCCCTTTAGCCCGGTGTTCCGTGGTTTGCATATCCTGAACCGGGACGAGGAAGGCCGTGAAAGATGTACTGCCTGCGGCTTGTGCGCAGTAGCCTGCCCCGCAGAAGCCATCACCATGGAAGCTGCAGAAAGAAAACCTGGCGAAGAAAAGCTGTATCGTGAAGAAAAATATGCTGCCAGCTATGAGATTAACATGCTGCGCTGCATTTTCTGCGGTTTCTGTGGGGAAGCCTGCCCAAAGGATGCGATTTATTTAACAGAAACATTTGCGCCGTCTAACTACGATCGTAAAGGTTTTATATACGGAAAAGACGATCTGCTGATCCCTGATCCGAAGAAAAAATAAATTGCACCACCTCCAACAATTCACCATATAAATGAATACGCAACAAGTCATTTTCCTGGTACTTTCCGCAATATCCCTGGCATCTGCCATGGGGGTGATACTGAGCAAGAATCCTGTCACCAGCGTATTATGCCTGATCCTTACCTTCTTTACTATAGCCGGTCATTATGTAATGCTGAACGCACAGTTCCTGGCAGTGGTGCATATCATCGTATATGCAGGCGCCATTATGGTTCTGTTCCTGTTCGTGATCATGTTAATGAACCTGAATGCAGATGTAGAGCCGCAAAAACGTAACTGGTTAAAATATGCGGGTGCTATCAGCGGCGGTACACTGCTGGTAATACTGGTGGCTGCCCTGCGCGATGCCAGCATGCCTTCCCTGCAAAGCGGCTCCACAGATATCGGGCTGATCGCAAACCTGGGTAAAACCTTATTCCACCAATATGTGGTACCGTTTGAAATAAGCAGTGTGCTGTTCCTGAGCGCCATGGTAGGCGCCGTGGTGATCGGTAAAAAAGAATAGCAGCACACCGTAATCACATTCGTAATTCGCAATTGATAATTCGTAATTCAAAAATATGCCTGTTCAATACTACATATTTCTCAGCATAGCCTTGTTCTGTATAGGAATAATGGGCGTGCTGATGCGCAGGAACGCCATTATTATTTTCATGTGCATAGAGCTGTTGTTGAATGCCGTGAACCTGCTGCTGGTGGCCTTTTCTAAAATGTGGGCCGATGCGGGCCGTATAGATGCAGCAGCAGCGCAGATCTTTGTGTTCTTCATTATGGTGGTAGCAGCAGCAGAAGTGGCGGTGGGCCTGGCTATTATTGTCATGGTATACAGGAATACCCACTCCGTGGATATTAACATTCTGAACAGACTTAAAAACTAAAAACGCTTAATGCTTAATGTTTAACACTTAACGCAAAAGACAAAACATAATCAGCGTTCAGCGTTCCGCATTCAGCGTTTAGCATAAATCGTAATTGATAAATGATCAATCTCGTTTGGCTGGTACCAGTTTTACCATTATTGGGTTTCCTGATTAATGGATTAGGAAGGCGATACTTATCCAAATCCCAGGTAGGCGTTGTGGGCAGCGGTGTTATACTGGCTGCATTTGTAATTAGTGTAATGATATTCCTGGAGGTAAGGCAGCCGGGTTTCAGCGGGCAGGTAGTTACTTTGTTTGACTTCATTAATGTGGGCCGCCTGCAGATACCTTTTGCTTTCCAGGTAGACCAGCTGAGCGCCTTATTCCTGTTGATCATTACCGGTGTAGGCTCCCTCATTCATATTTACTCCACCTCTTATATGCATGATGAAAGTAACGAAGGTTTTGCCCGTTACTTTGCTTACCTGAACCTGTTCGTATTCTCCATGCTGCTGCTGGTGCTGGGCGCTAACTATGTGCTGATGTTCATTGGCTGGGAAGGTGTGGGTTTATGTTCTTACCTGCTGATCGGTTTCTGGTTTAAGAATGCAAGCTATAACAAGGCCGCTAAAAAGGCTTTTGTAATGAACCGCATTGGCGACCTGGGCTTTCTGCTGGGCATTTTTGGTATGATAGCCATGTTCAGCAGCGTTACCTTCTCAGAAGTGTTTTCCAAAACAGCAGCTTTAGGTGCACATAGTAATTACAGCAGCCAGATCGCAATTATTGCTATGCTGCTGTTTATAGGCGCTATGGGTAAATCGGCCCAGATCCCTTTATACACCTGGCTGCCGGATGCCATGGCCGGTCCTACACCGGTATCTGCCCTCATCCATGCTGCTACCATGGTAACCGCCGGTATTTATATGGTAGCCCGCAGCAACGTGTTATACACGCTGGCGCCGCAGATACAAACCGTTGTAGCGGTAATCGGTTTGGCTACTGCGCTGCTGGCAGCCTCCATTGCACTGGTACAGAATGACATTAAGAAAGTGCTGGCCTACTCCACTGTAAGCCAGCTGGGTTATATGTTCCTGGCCCTGGGCGTGGGCGCTTATACCGCTGCGGTATTCCACGTAATGACGCACGCGTTCTTTAAAGCCCTGCTGTTCCTGGGCTCCGGCTCCGTGATACATGCTATGGGCGGTGAGCAGGATATCCGCAAAATGGGCGGCCTTAAGAAATTTATGCCCACCACCAACTGGACCTTCCTGGTAGGCTGTCTGGCAATAGCCGGTATACCGGGCCTTTCCGGCTTCTTTTCTAAAGATGAGATACTGGCTCATACCTTTGAACATAACAAGATCATGTATGTGTTGGCCTTAGCCGGTGCGCTGATGACAGCATTTTACATGTTCCGCTTATACTACATTACTTTTACCGGTAGTTTCCGCGGCACACATGAGCAGGAACATCACCTGCATGAAAGCCCGGTAGCTATTACCCTTCCGCTGGTAATACTAGCCATACTATCCATAGTAGGCGGTTATATTGGCCTGCCGGAAGTATTTGGCGTAAAACACTGGCTGGCAGAATACCTGTCGCCCATTTTTGCGCCTTCTGCTCCGTTCATAGAAGCACATCACCTGGAGCATAGTATGGAATGGCTGTTAATGGGCCTGAGCTCTGTGCTGGTGATCATCTTTATTTTCATTGCCCGCAGCAAATATGTGAAGTATGCGGATACCGGCCGTGAAAATACCGGCCTGGCCAAAGTGCTGGAAAACAAGTGGTATGTAGATGAGCTGTATGATGCTGTGATCGTAAAGCCATTGGGCATGCTGTCCCGCTTCTTCCAGGATGCGCTGGAAAAAGCCGGTATAGACCGCCTGGTGAATGGTGTTGGCCGCAGCATTACCTGGGGCAGCCAGCAGGCACGCCGCCTGCAGAACGGGCAGGTAGGTTTCTACGTATTTGCCATGGTAATAGGAATTATCGTATTATTTGTGATAGGATTGTTGTTATAATAGACAAGCGAACGAAAAATTATGTTAACAGTTTTACTGATATTGATCCCTTTGGTAACAGGCCTGCTAACGTTTGGCCTGAAGGGGTCAGGACCTAAAGTGCTGGGCCTGATATCATCCCTGGCTTCTTTAGCCGTAGTGTTAGGCGCTTTGTTCCAGTTCCGGGCAGCCCCGGATACCCTGCATTTTGCCGTTAACTGGATCCCCCAGCTGGGCAGCCAGTTCAATGTGGGCCTGGATGGTATGGGGGTAATGCTTTGCCTGCTTACCGCTATTGCGTTCCTGCTGGTTTTTATAACCATCTTTAACCGTACGTATGAGAACCAGAGCAGCTTTTACGGTTTAATGCTGCTGTCGCAGGCCGGGCTGGTAGGCGTATTTACCGCTTACGATGCATTGCTGTTCTACGTTTTCTGGGAGCTGGCCTTAATACCGGTATACTTCCTGTGCTCTATGTGGGGCGGGGAAAAACGTGTGCCCGTTACGTTTAAATTCTTTGTTTACACCTTTGCAGGGTCTTTACTGATGCTGGTAGGCATCATTTACCTGTACCTGCAATCACCTGATAAGTCTTTCAGCTATGCTACTTTCACCAGCCTTAACCTGCCGGTGAAGGAGCAGTCCTGGTTATTCTGGCTGCTGTTTGTAGCCTTTGCTATTAAAATGCCCATCTTCCCTTTCCATACCTGGCAGCCGGATACGTATGAGCAGTCGCCTACGCCGGTAACCATGATCCTTTCCGGTGTAATGGTTAAAATGGGTTTGTTTGGCGTTATCCGCTGGCTGTTGCCGGTATTGCCCCAGGGCGCTTTCATGTGGGCGGATGTGGTAATGGTGCTGTCTGTGATCGGTATTATTTACGCTTCCTGTATAGCTATTGTGCAAACGGATTTCAAACGCCTGATCGCTTATTCTTCCATTGCGCACATCGGGTTAATGTGTGCTGCCATCTTTGCTAATAATGAGCAAAGCCTGCAGGGCATACAGGTGCAGATGTTCAACCACGGTATTAACATCATCGGGTTGTGGATAGTGGTAGAGATCATCCAGTCAAGGCTGAATGTAAAAAATCTGGACGAGCTGGGTGGCATTGCACAGGTAGCGCCGCGCCTGTCTATTTTCCTGGTAATTATTTCACTGGCTAATATTGCATTACCGCTTACCAATGGTTTTGTAGGTGAATTCCTGATGTTCAGCGGCTTGTTCCAGTATAACATGTGGTTAATGGGTGTTGCCGGTTTGGGCATCATACTGGCGGCTGTGTACACGCTGAATATGCTGCAGAAAGTAATTTTCGGGGAAAGCAATGCTTTAACCGCTACTACTACCGACCTGCAAAATTCAGAGCTGCTGGCGCTAAGCCTTATTGTGGGTGTGATACTGGTATTGGGCGTGTATCCCAAACCCATGCTGGACCTGGTAAGCAGCACTACAGAACTGGTAAATAAAGTATTTTAACAACATAAGGTCCTCAGACCAGCGTCCACAGACGACCGCCTGATCTTGTTACACTTTCAGAGCGGGGTATGCAGTGGACTATGGACTACGGACCGTGGACTTTCAAAAATATGAACGCATTAATTTCTACTGCTTTATCGGGTGTTGTGCTGATGTTTGTTGGTTTATTTGTCAGCAATAGGCAGCGCATTAAATATTTTGCTATCGCACTGGTGCTGGTGGCCTTTGTGGCTAACCTGCTGGAGCTCTCCACCCTGCAGGGCGGCAGCCAAACCTTGTTTGGTATGCTGGAGATAAGCAAATTTGGCCTCCTGTTCAATGCAGTGATGCTGGGTGCTACCTTATTATATTTTATGCTGTGCGGCAGTGAGTTTGAAAAAGTAGGAGAGCATGTAGCGGATTATTTTGCGTTGATATTCTTTATCCTCTCCGGGATTATGCTGGCATCCGGCTTTAGCAGCCTGCTGATGCTGTTCCTGGCCATTGAGATCATTTCTATTCCGCAATATATACTGGCCGGCGCTGATAAAAAGAACCTGAAAAGTAATGAGGCTTCCCTGAAATACTTTTTAATGGGCTCCTTTTCTACCGGTATCCTGTTAATGGGTATAGCGCTCATTTACGGCGCTTCCGGTACTTTTAATATTAATGAGCTGGCGCTGGGCACTGGCGAGCTGCATCCCTTAACCATTGGCGGTATAATGCTGCTGATCTTTGCGCTGGCCTTTAAGGTATCTGCCGTACCCTTCCACTTCTGGACACCGGATGTATATGATGGCTCACCCACCGTATTTACGGCCTTTATGGCTACCGTGGTAAAGGCGGGTGGTTTTATTGCTTTCCTGCGCCTGTTCCATGTAAGTTTTACCGGTGGCGCCATTAGCCAGCACTGGCTGCTGGTACTGGCCATTATTGCCGCAGCTACGCTGGTAATGGGTAACCTTACGGCTGTGTTCCAGCAAAGTGTAAAGCGTATGCTGGCATATTCCAGTATTGCGCAGGCAGGCTTTATGCTGCTGGCCGTAATTGCGCTCAATGAAACTGCTACCCAGGGTATTATTTTATATGCCGCTGCCTACAGCGTGGCTACTATTGGTATGTTTGGCGTGTTAATGAAAGTAAAGGACTACACTTTTGAAGGATTTAACGGCCTGGCCCGCAAACAGCCCTTGCTGGCACTGGCAGCCACTATCTTCCTGTTTTCACTGGCAGGTATTCCTTTAACAGCCGGGTTCTTTGCTAAATATTTTGTGCTGTCTGCCGTAGTGCAGCAGGGTAACCTGCTTTGGCTGGTAATACTGGCTGTGATCTGCGCTGCCATCAGCGTGTACTATTATTTCCGCGTTATTATGGCCATGTACTTCAAGGCCGGTGAACCGGAAGTAGCGCCATTTAGCCCTGCTTTTAAAACCGTCCTGATCATTGCTATCATCATTGTAATTGTACTGGGTGTTTATCCCGGCGTACTGTTACAGTGGGCATAATAGATCATTCAATAAAAGGGTGAAAAGTGAAAGGCTGCAATAAATGCCTGCCGCTTTTCACCTTTCTTTTTGCATAACCGCTTGTTTTCCACGCGCTCCCGTCGCCGTTCATCGCCTATCCGGCGCACCCTTCACCTTTCGGCTTTCAGCTTTCACCTTTTTACATTAACTTTAGCTGGAACCCTTTACTATGCAATTCCGTGACATTTTTTCCCTGGCGTACCGCTCAGTTAGCGCCAATCGTTTGCGAACCGGTCTTACAGTAGCCATCATTGCTTTTGGTATCATGGCCCTGGTGGGCATCCTGACTGCAATTGACAGCATTAAGGGCAGCTTGTACAGCAGTTTTGCCAGCATGGGCGCCAACAGTTTTTCTATCCGTAACCGGGAAATGATGATCCGCATGGGTGGTGGCGATAATGCCACCAAAGGCAGTAATAAGCAAAAGAAAAAAGTAAGGACCTCCAACCGCAATAAACGTATCTCTTACGAGGAAGCCATGGATTTCAAACAGCGGTTTTCCTTCCCTTCCATGGTAAGTATTTCTTTTAATGCCACCGGCATTGCTACGGTGTATAAAGATGATAAGAAAACCAACCCCAATGTGCAGGTAATTGGCGGGGATGAAAATTACATACAGTTCTCCAACTACATACTGGAACAGGGCCGTAATTTTAACGACCAGGACGTAACCTCCGGCCAGAATGTGGCGCTGCTGGGACATGATGTGGCCGTAAAGCTGTTTGGCCGTAACCTGAAAAATGTAGTGAATAATACCGTGCGTGTGGGTGATGTGCGTTACCGCATCATTGGATTGCTGGGCTCCAAAGGCAGCAGTAACATTATGAGCGCAGATAATATTGTGCTTACTACGGTTAACAATACACGCCGTGTATTTAACCGGCCAACGGCTTCTTACCAGATCGGGGTGGCGGTAAATGCCGTGCAGCAAATGGATGCAGCCGTGGGGGAGGCTACCGGCCTTTTCCGGATCATACGCCACCTGGACCTTAATGAAAGCGATAATTTTTACATCAGCAAAAGTGATAGCCTGGCAGAAATGCTGTTCAGCAGTTTAAGCAAGGTAACCATTGCTGCAGCAGTTATAGGTTTTATTACATTGTTTGGTTCTGCTATTGGGCTCATGAATATCATGCTGGTATCTGTGGCAGAGCGTACCCGTGAGATCGGGGTGAACAAAGCCCTGGGGGCTACCGCGCCTACCATCCGCAAACAGTTTATTTACGAAGCCATCATTATTAGCGTGGCCGGCGGTTTGCTGGGCGTGTTCCTGGGCATGATCGTAGGTAATATAACTTCGCTGCTGTTAAAGACCAGTTTTGTAGTGCCCTGGTTGTGGATCACATTGGGCATAGCATTGTGTGCCACCGTAGGGCTCATATCTGGCATTTACCCTGCCATCAAGGCTTCCCGCCTGGATCCTATAGTAGCGTTGCGCTACGAATAACCGTTTACGACCTTATTAATAGCTGCCCGGGTGATACAAAATTAACCGGGCAGGAAATTTTTTTTATTCATAGCTTTATCGCATCGGTAAACCATTAAAATCATCTAACCGTGGGATCTCCAACAGAAAATTTCAAGGCATTAGGTTTAAGCCTGCCGCCGGCGCCAACTCCATTAGGCGTGTACAAGCCTTTTTTAATAGATGGTAAGCACGTATATGTATCCGGCCATGGCCCCGTGCAGGACGATAAAAGCCTGATCATTGGCCGCATTGGCGCGGACCTGGATATTGAGCAGGGCAAGCTGGCTGCAAGGCAGGTGGGCCTTACCATCCTGGCTACACTGGTGGCTAACCTGGGCAGCCTGGATAAAATTAAAAGAGTGATCAAAGTATTAGGGATGGTGAACGGTACCCCGGATTTTGCACGACACCCTTATGTGATCAATGGCTGCAGCGAGCTGTTTGCCAAAATATGGGGAGAGGATAATGGGATTGGGGTACGAAGCGCCGTGGGCATGGGTTCCCTGCCGGATAATATTCCCGTGGAAATAGAAGCGCTCTTTGAGCTGCACGACTAATTAATAATTAAGAATGAATAATTAATAATAAAGTAGGCAAGCTCTTTGTGGTGTACCTGCACAACAGTTGTTCATTCAATATTCCGTATAGAACAATGAATAGTTTAGTGAACGGTGAGCAAACAAAATTCTCATAACTATTATTCATTCACAAATTATACGCAGTATCAACCTTCAGCAACAGTACTGGCACAACAATTATTCATTTTAATTATTCATTCTTAATTATAATGTGGTATTCTCTTGAAAATGAAGCCCAGATAGACTCCCCGGCCCTGCTGGTATATACCGGCAGAGTAAAGGAGAATATTGAGCTGGTGAAAAGCAGGATAGACGATGTACAACGGTTACGCCCACACGTAAAAACCGTTAAGATAGCAGAGGTAGTGCAGCTGATGCAGGCAGCCGGCATACAGAAATTTAAATGCTCCACCATTGCTGAAGCAGAAATGTTAGGCCTGGTAAATGCGGCTGATGTGCTGCTGGCTTATCAGCCGGTAGGCCCTAAAGTAGCAAGGCTGGCTGCATTGGTGCAAAAGTATCCGCAAACCAGTTTCTCCTGCCTGGTAGATAATGTGATGGCTGCAACAGCCATTGCTGAGTATTTTGATGCGCAAAAGTTAAATCTGCCGGTGTACCTGGACCTGAACGTAGGCATGCAAAGAACGGGTGTTATACCAGGTACAGCAGCACTGGAGCTGTATGCACAGCTGTTTTCATTAAAAGGTGTTACACCAGCAGGGCTGCATGCATACGACGGCCACCTGCACGATGAAGCAATTGAGATCCGTACCCAGCGCTGTAATGCGGCATATGAGCCGGTAGCTGCGCTGGCGCAGGCCATTACAGATAAAGGGTTGCCCGCTCCCAAAATTGTAGCAGGCGGTACGCCCACCTTTCCCATTCATGCACAGCGCAACGGTGTAGAATGCAGCCCCGGCACCTTTGCTTTCTGGGACTGGGGATACCAGCAACATTTGCCGGATCAAACGTACAATTATGCTGCATTGGTTATGACAAGAGTGGTATCGCACCCGGCAGAAGGGTTGCTTTGCCTGGATCTGGGACATAAATCTGTAGCTGCAGAAAACCCGCTGCCTAACCGCGTACACTTCCTGAATGCACCGGAAGCAAGCCCGGTATCACAAAGCGAGGAGCACCTGGTGATCAAAGTAGCTGATACGGCTGCTTACCCGGTAGGCACGGTATTGTATGGCGTACCCTATCATATATGCCCTACCGTAGCCCTTTATGATAAAGCATACATCATTGCCCATCACAGCGGTGAAAGCCAGTGGCAGGTAATAGCAAGGAATAGAACTATATTAATTTAATAATGTGCAGATATGCAAATGTGCAAATTGGATCTGCACATCTGCATATCTGCACATAAAAACATTTGACCGTGTTTGTAATAGATGCACACCTGGACCTGAGCATGAATGCCATGGAATGGAACCGTAACCTGCGGTTACCTGTAAACGAGATCAGAGCAAGAGAGCAGGGCTTAACGGATAAGCCGGACCGCGCCAAAGGCGTAGTAGCCCTGCCGGAGCTGCGTAAAGGCAATATAGGCCTGGTGGTAGCTACGCAGATAGCCCGTTTTGTAGCGCCGGATAACCCGCTGCCCGGCTGGTTTTCGCCGGAGCAGGCCTGGGCGCAAACCCAGGGCCAGCTGGCCTGGTACCAGGCCATGGAAGAAGCAGGGGAGATGGTGGCTATTACAGACCTGGCATCGCTGGAAAGACATTTAGCGCTGTGGAATAACAGCAAAAAGTCCAATGAGCAAAAGCCGGTAGGTTACATCCTGAGCCTGGAAGGTGCGGATTCTATTGTAGATACTTACTACCTGCAATGGGCATACGAATATGGCTTACGCGCTGTAGGCCCCGCCCACTATGGCCCCGGACGTTATGCACAGGGCACGGATGCCACTGGTAAAATGACGCCCCGGGGGCATGAGCTGCTGAAAGAAATGGAGCGCCTGAATATTATTTTAGGTGCCACGCATTTATGTGATGATAGTTTCTGGGATGCCATGGATCACTTTAACGGGCATGTATGGGCCAGCCATAACAACTGCCGCGCATTGGTGGATCATAACCGCCAGTTCAGTGATGAGCAGATCAAAGAGCTGGTGGCACGTAATGCCGTAATAGGCGGTGCGCTGGATGCATGGATGATGGTGCCGGGCTGGCAAAGAGGCGTATCAGATCCCAAAGCTATGAACTGCTCGCTGGAAGTAATGGTAGATCACCTGGATCATATTTGCCAGATAGCGGGTAATGCGCTGCACATTGGCATTGGTTCTGACCTGGGTGGCGCTTTTGGTAAAGCGCAATGCCCGTATGACCTGGAAACCATTGCCGACCTGCAAACCGTACCGGCGCTGCTGGAAAAACGCGGTTACTCCGCAGCGGATATTGAAAATGTAATGCACGGGAACTGGCTGCGCTTTTTACGCAATGCCTGGAAGTAAACATATCCCCGTCATTGCGAGGAACGAAGCAATCTCCTGCCGTTCGCGGGATTACTTCGTCGCCCCTTGCGCAATAGCTTTACACTGCGCCTCGCAATGACGGATATAAAAAAAAGATCCCGTTCACTCACAGTGAACGGGATCTGTAAAAATATTAAACAGTAGGATTACTCAGCTACTACTTCAAATTCCAGCTCAGCTTCATTGCCTTTACCGAAATCGATCTTTGCTTTGTAAGTGCCCAGTTCTTTCACGTCGTCCAGGATGTGGATGCGGCGGCGGTCAATTTCGTAACCTTTCTGCTCTTTAATAGCACGTGCAATCTGCACACCGGTTACGCTACCGAATATTTTACCGGAAGTGCCTGTTTTAGCGCCGATCTTAACCGGGCCTGCTTTCAGCACTTCTACCACCTTGGCAATTTCAGACAGCAGCTTTTCTTCTTTCACTTTCTGCACTTTCAGGCGTTCCTGTAATTGCTTCATGTTAGAAGGGCTGGCCTCTACTGCAACTTTCTGGGGGATCAGGAAGTTCCTGGCATAACCGTTTCTCACGTTTACCAGCTCATTTTTCTGGCCCAGATTATCAACGTCTTGTATTAAGATGATTTGCATAACTTTTTCTTACTTTAAAAGGTCAGTAACATAAGGCAATAAAGCCATTTGACGAGCTTTCTTAATAGCCTGGGCTACTTTACGCTGAAATTTCAGAGAGTTACCCGTAATACGGCGGGGTAGCATTTTACCCTGATCATTGAGGAACTTTTTCAGGAATTCCGCGTCTTTGTAATCCACATACTTGATGCCCATTTTCTTGAAGCGGCAGTATTTCTTCTGACGCTTCTCGGTTTTAACGGCGGTTAAGTACTTAATTTCTTGTTTTACTGCCATAACTTTAAGCTTCTACGGTTTTAGAATCAGCACTCACGCCATGTCTCTTTCTGCCATTATATTCAACGGCATACTTGTCCAGCGCTGTGATCATGTGGCGTAATACATTTTCATCGCGGTTCAGCTGAATCTTCAGCTTCTCATTGAGGTCGGATGGCGCACTGTACTCCAGAACCAGGTACATGCCCGTGGTTTTCTTCTGGATAGGGTACGCCAGTGATCTTAATCCCCAGGGATTTTCGTGCGTTACAGTTCCACCGGTCTCTTTTATAAGATCAGCGAACTTCTTTTGGGCGACTTTGTAGTCTTCCTCAGAAAGCACAGGGGTAAAGATCACCATCAATTCGTAATTGTTCATTTCCCTGTTTTTAAATGTTGTTTAAAAATTTACTTCAAATACCCAATAAAATTGGGACGGCAAAGATACAATACTATTTTCAATTCCCAAGCTTAAATAGCCGCACTTTCCGGGGTTTTTGAGGTGCCCGCGGCCGGAAAGCCTTTTTCCAGGCGGCCAGGGAAAGGATGGAGTTTTAAAAGAGAATGTAAAAATATGATAATTAGCTGGTTAATTATGTTTGCCTGACCCCCTGCCGGTATTATAAATTATCTTTCGGGTTGATTATCTTTATAAGGAAAGCCCGGAAAACCCTTACAATTTATCCTAAGACCCTCTTTTTAACCTATGGCCTCCCATATCAATCACCTTAAAATTCCACTGAAGCATGAAAAAGCCTTTACCCAACTCTTGCAAGGCCCTGTGTGCCCTGCTGCTGGTCCTGTGCGGCTATGCCCTGCCCGCCCGCTCTCAGTCGTCCGTGTTTAATGGCCCGGCAGAAATGCTGCAAAGCAGTATGCACAACCTGTTTATTTCGTCCAACGGCCGGTATTACATTCAGACCAATGGCGGCAACACCGGTTTTAACTACTGGTGGAATGCCAATGGTTTAGATGCGCTGGTGGATGGTTACCTGCGCAACCGCAGCAGCACCTATACCACCCGCATGAAAAACCTGCTGTATGGTATTAAGGCCACCAATGGCAATACCTACATCAATTATTTTTATGATGATATGGAGTGGATGGCTATTTCCACCCTGCGGGCCTACCAGCATACCGGTGACACCGCCTATATGAACGCCGCCAACATCCTGTGGACGGACATTCAAACCGGCATTCATCCCGAAAGGGGCGGCGCCATTCAATGGAACAAGGGTACGCCCAACTCCTTTAACGCCTGCGCCAATGCACCTGCCGTGATCTTTGCCGCCCGCCTGTACCAGCAAAATGGCAATGCCGCCACGCTCACCGCTGCCCAGAATATTTATAACTGGACGAAAAGTGTGCTCGTAAACCCAAGCACCGGCGCAGTGTACGATAGTTATGATGCAGGCTCCAATACGGTGAATACCAATCCGGATTGGGTATTTTCCTACAACGTAGGCACCTGGATAGGCGCTGCGCTGGAGCTGTACCAGGTTACGGGCAACAGTACCTATATGGATGATGCAGTAAGAACCGCGGAATACGCCATGAACACCCGTTTGTACAATGGCGTTTTTTTTACCAATGAAACCGGTGGTGGCGACGGTGGCCTGTTCAAAGGCATTTTTATCCGCTACTTTACCCTGCTGGCCAGGGAAGGCAATTTACCGGCAGCCACCCGGCAGCGTTATACCAATGCGCTCAAAACCAGCGCCCAGGCGCTTAACGGCCAGGGTATTAACCCATCCAATGGCCTGGTAAATCCTGTGTGGACCACCCAACCCGGTGCTTCTACAGATTACTCCACCCAGCTAAGCGGGGTAATGATGCTGGAAGCCGCTGCCACGCTGGACCAGGCTTTCGTTTACAAAGACCTGAACTACGGTGGTTACTCCGCCGGTTTTGCGCCCGGCAGTTATACGTATAATGATATTATTGCCAGGGGTGCGCTGAATGACGACATTACCTCCTTTACCCTGCCGGAAGGTTATTCCATTACCCTATACCAGGATGATAACTATGCCGGGGCTAATGCCACTTTTACCGCTAACACGCCCTGGGTGGGCGCTAGCTGGAATGATCTTGCCTCTTCCCTGCGTGTGAACCGCACCGGTGGCGACGGCTTAAAGGGTGAGTATTACCAGGGCATGAACTTCAACACCTTTAAGCTCAGCCGCAATGATGAGAATATTAATTTTAACTGGGCCAATGGTTCCCCGGATTACACCATCCGCCCGGATAGCTTCTCTGCCCGCTGGACCGGGCGCATTAAACCCCGTTATACGGAAACCTATACATTTTACCTGAACAGCGACAATGGCCGCCACCTATGGATCAATAACCAGCTGCTCATTGATCAATGGATAGATAACTGGAATGTGGAATACACTGCCACTATTACTTTGACGGCAGACCAGTTATATGATATACGCCTGGAATACTTTGAGCATAACGGCGGAGCCGCCTGTAAGCTGGAATGGTCCAGCCCTTCACAAGCAAGGGAGGTAATACCGGCCAGCCGTTTTTACACGCCGCCCGCAGCTGCCCGCAAAGCTGCACCAGCTATTATTACGGCAAATGATAAGGATGCCAATATGCTGCTTACCGCCAGTCCAAACCCGCTGAGCGACCGGGTACGCATCCAGGTAGCCAATGCCGGCACAGCTGCCCGCCTGCAGGTGCAGGTATATAACCTGAGCGGCGCAATGGTGAAACCTTTGCAGTTTATAGAGAATGGCCAGCAGGCCGACCTGGCGGGCTTGCCAGCCGGTATGTACATTTTGCAGGTAAGAACCGGCAATAAAATATTTACCAAAAAAGTGCTGAAGCATTGATGTAACGGGCTTTCCGGGCTTTCATAAAACAGGCATACTATTGAAGGTATGCCTGCCTTAAATTATAAGCTTAGCCTCAAGTAAAAAAGGCTGCCCCGGTAAGGGACAGCCTTTTTAGCATGGTTTCTCAACAAAAGATTATTGGGCAATGAATATTTGGCTTACCTGTGATTTATTACGTGTTTGTACCCGCAGGAAGTAAATGCCGTTAGGCAGCTTGCTTACATCCAGCTCTTTGTAGTTACGGCCAGGTACCAGTGTTACAGGACCCTGGTAGCGGATGCGTCCAAACAGGTCTATGAGCTGTAATTGTGCAGGGCCGCTGGAATTTTTGTCAATGTCCAGCCATACCTGCAGCTTGTGGCCCAGTAAACACCAGATAAAGCGCCAGATGATGTCTCTGAGCTCTATGTTCACAGATTGTACTGCGCTGTACTGGATGTTGCCAGCCAGGTTTTCCAATCTTAAGCGGTAGTAGTTCCGGCCTAACCAGGGGCTGTTATCATAAGCCTGGTAATTGTTCGGGAAGGTAGTAGTGCCGTGTGCAGCTACCGTATCAATGGCATTCCAGCCACGCTGGTCTTTAGAGCGTTCTACCACAAAGCGGGCTAAATTGGTTTCTGTATTTGTACGCCAGTTCAGCCTTACGCGGCCGGTATCCACCGTTGCAGTAAAGGCCGGTATGCTGTTCTGGTGTGCCAGGGTATGCAGGTTATAGCGGGTTATAACCGGGTAGTGGTCTGTAGTAGTGCTGCTATAGCTGCTCACAAGCTGCGCAGCTTGCGTAAACACCATGGCGGATCCGGGCAGGTAGGCCTGTCCCATTTCATTGGAGGCGATCACATTATCGATCACAGTGGGGAACGATACGGTAGATTGCTGCCCTGCCAGGCTTAGCGGCAATGTAAGCGGATCGTAATCCGCAGTATCAGTTACAAAGTTGATGTAAGAAGTGGTGGTATCCGGCGCCAGCTCTGTGGTAATGGTTTTATCCAGCGCGTCGTTAAAGTCGCCCAGCATCAGGATGTTGCTGTATGGGTATTGCGTATCCAGCGAATCTTTCAGCTCAATGTTGCCACCTTTGCGGCGGTAGTACGCTTCAATTTTTTCTGATGCGCTGCCCGTATTAGCCTTGGCATGCAGCAGTACAAAATTTATGCGGGCGCTATCGCCATTCAGGTTGGCTACGGCTTCCATGAAATAAGGGAAGCGGCCGGATGACCAGTTGTAATAAGCGCTATCGCTGCCACCCTGGCGTAATACGCCGTAAGTGCGCAGGCTTCTTACAACAGATGTTTTATATACAAAGGCCAGTTTTTGTGCGCTTACATAATCCGGGTCGTTCACATTATCTGCATAGGAACCAAAGTCGGAAAGCATATAGCTGTAACCCGGCAGCTGGCTTACCACCTGTTTAAAGCGGGCAGTATCCACTACTTCTGCCAGGGCAAAAACATCCGCATTTAGTTTTTGGAGAATGGCAGTTACGTTGGCCTGCTGCAGGCTGTCGTTGGTAGGGGCTTGCGCCGGGCTGCCAAACCATTCTATATTCCAGTTCACCACTTTCAGGGAACGTAAGGAAGTACCGGTGAGCTGTATGCGGCTGGTACTGAAACCAGCTGTGCTAAAAGTAAGGGTACCGCTGTAGTTCTGATCTGCCGTGGTAGGGCTGAATTTTACCCAGGCTGTTTGCGGGCCTGCGCCAACCGTAGCAGCATCATAGGTAAGTACCGGGCCGTAGCTACCCGCGCTATCTCTGGAAAGGCTGAAGGCCGCAGGTGCAGTAATCAGTAAAGTGTCTGTAATATTATTACCCCAGAAAGTGATCTTTTGCGGGGCCGCCGTTTGGCCTGCCTGCACATAATCAAAGTCCAGCGCAGCCGGGCTGCTGGTGATGCTGGGCGAGGGCGCTACTACACTGTTATACAAGTTAATATCGTCCAGTGTCCAGCGGGCAGCATTCAGGCTGGGAGAGGAGGTGTACACAAATGCAATGTACACGCTATCCTGCTTAAAGCCGGCCAGGTTAATGCTGTCAGACAGCTGCCAGGCATCAGAGCCCTGTGCGGGGAACTGCCCGTTCAGCAGGGTCCAGGTGGCGGTATGCGGGTTGCTGTGCCCATCGTAATCAGTGCTTACCATTAGCTGTAAAGCCGGTCCGGTAAACGCGGTACGGCTGGCAAAACGCAGCAGGGGATAGGTGAAGCTGCTAAGATCAAAAGAAGGAGAGATCAGCCAATCCTCATTTTCAACTGCACCGCCGCTAAAACCGTTGATCTGTACACCGTTGCTGCTGTTCTGTCCAAATGTAGTACAGCCCCACAGCTGCGCGCCGCTTGCACTGTATTGCATAAAACCGCCGGAAAGCAGGGGACTGCCGCTGGGCGTACAATCGTTAAAGTTAAAGCTCAGTACCTGCTGGCCAGTGGTAAAATGCCAGCTGCTGCTGTCGGTAATACCGGCAAAAGCATTACCGGAAAGATCTGTTACAGCACCGCTATCCAGGGTAATGTAATAGGAGCTGAGGGGTTGCAGGAGTATAAGGTTCACCGTAAGGGTGGTATTGGAAATAAGCACCAGTGAGCTGTTAACATCCAGCATCTGCTGGGTGCCGGTGCTTGTGTTGTGCAACACCAGGTAGCCGGTAGCCGGTTTTATGTTTTCTGTAAAGGTGATCTGCGGGCGCACATTGGGTGCGGCAGCAGTATCGCCTTTTACCGGTAGCAGTGCGCTGATGGCTGGTGCGGTAGTATCGCCGCCGCTGCCGCCAGCTACTATATTATCTACCGCAAAGCTGGGGCGGGAGCCTGCCCCGTTGATCTGCCGGTTTACCCAGCGCAGCTGCACCAGCGGCTGGTTGTTACAGTCCGGAGGTAACACTACCGACACAGTGGCCGGGTTTTGCGGGGTGGTAACGCCAGAAGTGGTTTGGGTGATAGTATCGTTCTGGTACAGGGTGCCCGGTACATTGGTAAAGGCGCCGGTGCTGCCCACACGGTACTGCAGCGTAACCTCGTTAATGCGGGTATTGCTGCTGCCATCGTAAGGGTTGCGCAGCGTCATTACATCGTACCGGAAAGCAATGTTTAGCTGTCCGCTGGTGTTAAGGCCCAGCGCCAGGCTGTTATCTGCTGATCCGCTGTTCAGGAACCCCAGCTTGCCATTGTAGTTATAGGCGCCGTTGGTGGTGGATGAGGCGGTACCGGTTAGCAGCGCTTTATCACTGGCCGGTGCAGCAGTATTAAAGCTGCCGGAAGGAGAGCCGCTTAAAGCCCAGCCCTGCCAGCCTGCGGGATATGTGGTGGCGGCGGGCGCCAGGGCATCAAAGTTCTGCTGATAAGGCAGCGCCTGCGGGGCGGGTTGGGTTTGTGCCCAGGCCGCGGCGTTTACAAAAAGGGCAATAAATAAGAATGCGGGTAACGGTTTATGCATACGCAATCCAGGTTTTCTGAGTTAAGAGATGTTTAGAATGATTATTGAAAGCAGATCTGTAAGGGATTAAACAGGTACATGCAAAATACAATTCTTTGGGTGGCTTCACAGGGCCGGTGCATGATCTATTTGTTAAGTTATGAATTTTATAAGCAAAACCGCTACATTACGTCAACTTGTCAGCCGGAAACCGCTGGCACGGCCTTTGAAAAAATCATGTAAAAATCTGAATTCCCATGCAGAAAGGTGCCATACGCGTACAAACAGAAAACATTTTCCCCATTATCAAAAAATTCCTCTATTCTGATCACGAGATCTTTATCCGCGAACTGGTGAGCAATGCCGTGGATGCCACGCAAAAGCTCAAAACCCTGGCCAGTGTAGGCGAGTTTAAAGGAGAGCTGGGAGCCCTTGAAATAACAGTTAAGCTGGACAAAGAGAACAAAACCCTTACCATTTCCGACCGCGGTATTGGCATGACTGCGGAGGAAGTGGACAAATACATTAACCAGGTGGCTTTTTCCGGTGCGGAAGAGTTCCTGAAAAAATACAAGGGGCAGAATGAGGGTACCAACATTATCGGTCATTTTGGCCTGGGCTTTTATTCTTCCTTTATGGTAAGTAACCAGGTGGAGATTATCACCCGCTCCTGGAGGCCCGATGCCGAAGCAGTGCGCTGGGAATGCGATGGCAGCCCGGAATACCAGCTGGATACTACTACCAAAGAAGACCGGGGTACGGATATCGTGATGCACATTAACGAGGAAAGCGAAGAATTCCTGGATGAGAACCGCATTCGCAGCATCCTGGAAAAATTCTGTAAGTTCCTGCCTGTACCCATTAAGTTTGAAGATAAGCAGATCAACAATCCAGCTCCTGCCTGGACGCGCAAGCCTTCTGAGCTAACGCCCCAGGACTACCAGGATTTTTATAAAGAGCTGTATCCTTTTGCAGAAGCGCCGCTTTTCTGGATACACCTGAATGTGGACTACCCGTTCAACCTGACCGGTATCCTGTACTTCCCGAAAATATCCAAGAGCTACGAGATCCAGAAAGACAAGATCAACCTGTACTCCAACCAGGTATATGTAACAGATGAAGTGAAGGATATTGTACCGGAGTTCCTGATGCTGCTGCACGGCGTAATAGACAGCCCGGACATTCCGCTGAATGTGAGCCGCAGTTACCTGCAGGGCGATCCGAATGTGAAAAAGATCAATGCCCACATCACTAAAAAAGTGGCCGATAAGCTGGACGAAATGTTCCGTACAGACCGGAAGAGCTTTGAAGAGAAATGGGAATCCATTGGCCTGTTTGTGAAATACGGCATGATGACGGACGATAAGTTCCTGGAAAAAGCCAACAAATTCCATGTAATGGAAGATGTGGAGGGAGGTAAATTCTACACACTGGAAGAATACCGCCAGGAAGCGCAGGCCCTGCAGAACAATAAGGAAAATAAGCTGGTGATCCTGTATGCCACCAATCCTGTACAGCAGGATAGCTACATACAGGCTGCCCAGGCAAAGGGTTATAAGGTAGTGAAGCTGGAAACCATTGTGGATGCGGCTTTTATTAACAATATGGAAATGAAGTGGGAGAACGTACAGTTCACCCGCGTAGATGCTGATATTGCCGATAGCCTGATAGACAAGGACGAAAAAACGGAACATGTACTTACCCAGGACCAGGAAAGCAAGCTGAAGGAAATATTTACACAGCAGGTGCCGCAGCCCAATATTAAAGTGGAGCTGAAAGGCCTGAGCGCAGAGGCGCAGCCGGTGATCGTAACCCGTTCTGAATTTATGCGCCGTATGAAAGATATGGCCGCAGTAGGTGGCGGCGGTATGAACTGGTATGCCAACATGCCCGACGAGATCAGCATGACGGTGAATGCCAACCACCCCATTTATCAGCAAATACTGGAGGAGAACGACGGCGACAAGCAGCAGAAACTGGTACGCAACCTGGCAGATCTTGCCCTGCTTTCCCAGAACCTGTTGACAGGCGCTGATCTTACCGCTTTTGTGAACCGCAGTGTGGAGCTGCTGGGCGGCGAAAAAAAGAGTAAGATCATTTTACAATAAATCCCCCCGTCTGTCGTTTTGAGGGGTAGGTTTAAAACGCAGATAACATATTTTATCATCGAAGAAACCAGACACAGCAAGGCAAAAGGCCCTGAATTGTCTGGTTTCTTGTTACCATTAAAAATGGGGGATTTTTATGAGAGCTTTATTGAAAAACCTGCACCATGTCTTAACTATTGCTGCCCTATTCGCAGTAACATCCTGCTCTAAACAAGAGGACCAGAGCATCGATCCCGTAAAAACGGGATCAGAATCATCCGTAACCGCATCAACAGCGGAATTCTTCTGGGCACAAACGCCCGTAAACAGCCTGATTAACAAAACACTGACCGCTAACATTGGCAGTGTATCTAAAAATTACGTTTTGTATGTACCGGAAACGTACAATGCCAACTACAACAAATGGCCGCTGGTAATTTTCCTGCACGGTATTGGTGAAATGGGAACCGATATCAACAAAGTAAGAGGTGTAGGATTATGTAAAGTGGTAAAAGGTAAACAGTTTGTGATGGTTGCACCTCAGTGCCTGAGCGGCTGGTGGAACACTGCAGCGCTGGATCAGTTCCTTGCCCAGATCATCCCGAAATATCATATAGACCCTAAAAGGATCTATCTGACCGGTTTGAGCATGGGTGGATTTGCAGCCTGGGATTGGTCTGAAACCTTTCCTGCACGGTTTGCAGCGGTTGTTCCTATTAGCGGCGGCGGTAACCTGAGTAAGGCCTGCAACCTGAAAACCATGCCTGTATGGGCTTTTCACAATGCCAATGACCCTACCGTGAGTGTAAACAACTCCCGTGATATGGTAAAGGCGGTGAAAGCCTGCGGCAGCACCGTTATTAAGTACACAGAAAATGCTACGGGCGGGCACGATGCCTGGACCAAGGCCTATGCAGATCCTAACCTGTATACATGGATGCTGGCCAAGCATAAATAATTAAACAGCGGCAGGCAGCCGGCTACAGCGCGCAATACCACAACACGTTATCTGCATTTAAACCTTTAAGCTTCCTGTAGTTAGTAGCCTGCCGCTTTTCTTATATCAATTACTTTCAGCTGCAGCATTGTTTTCCCGTTCCACTCATTTTCATCAATAGTAAATACCATATCAAAAGGCTGGCGGTTACTAAGCACCTCAAATTTCTCCGCCATAAAAAAACCAATGCCGGAAAAAGAGCTGCCATAATTCCCTTGTTTAATGGAAAACTTGATATGCTCGTCTTTAACGATCCTGGAAAAGCCCGTGTCTACTACATTCCGGGCCAGGAATATAGGGCGCAGGTTATCGGGGCCCAGGGGTTCGAACTGGTGAAGGATCTTATAGAATTTATTATCAATATGGTGAAAGTTGATCTCTGAATCCACTACAATTTCCGGGATCAGCAGCTCCGGGTCAATAGTGGTGGCTACCACTTCCTCAAACTTTTTCCGGAAGGCTTCTACATTTTCCGGTTTCAGCGTGAGGCCTGCGGCATAAAAGTGACCGCCATAATTTTCCAGCAGGTCTTTACACTGGTGAATAGCTTCATACACATTAAAACCCATTACAGAACGGGCGGAGCCGGCCACCTGGTCGTTACTCTGGGTAAGGATGATGGTAGGGCGGTAAAAATATTTATCGATCAGGCGGGAGGCTACAATGCCCACCACCCCTTTATGCCAGTCGGCCTTAAACAGCACGGTGCTTTTGCGGGAAGCCAGCGAAGCATCATTCTGAATGAGGGCTACGGCCTCTTTGGTAATGTTATTATCTACCTCTTTACGGTCTGAATTATCGGAATGCAGGATAGAGGCAATTTCCATGGCCTTCTCAAAATCATTCTCCACAAACAGGTTCACGGCTTTGCGGGCATCATCCATTCTGCCGGCCGCATTTACGCGGGGCGCTATTACAAAAACCAGGTTGGAAATGGTGAGCTGTTCTTTCAGCTCGCTGAGCGTGATGAGTGCTTTAATACCCGGCAGCGGATCATCATTCACTTTCAGCAGGCCATGAAAGGCCAGGATCCGGTTCTCGCCGGTCATGGGCACAATATCCGCCGCTATGCTGGTGGCTACCAGGTCCAGGTAGCGCCATACTTTTTGTTCCGGTTCGCCCAGCTTTTGCGCCAGGGCGGTAATGAGCTTAAAGCCAATACCACAGCCGCTTAGCTCTTTGTAAGGGTAGGGGCAGTCGTATTGTTTTGGATTCAGGATGGCTACTGCGGGCGGTAATATGGCATCCGGCAGGTGGTGGTCGCAGATAATAAAATCAATACCGTGCGTCTTGGCCTCTGTAATGTGCGCCACTGATTTTATACCACAGTCCAGCGCTATAATAAGGGTAAAATCGTTTTCTATGGCATAGGTGATACCGGCGGTGGATATGCCGTATCCTTCCCGGTAGCGGTGGGGAATATAGAACTCAATATTGGGATAGATGCGTTGCAGAAAATCATACACGGTGGCAACAGCTGTGGTGCCATCTACATCATAATCGCCATACACCAGTATTTTTTCCTTGCTATAAAAAGCCTGTTCAATACGGGTAACGGCTTTGTCCATATCCTTCATGCTCCACGGATCATGCAGATCATCCATGGTAGGGCGAAAGAACTGGCGTGCAGCTTCATAGGTATGAATACCGCGTTGTGCCAGCAGCCTGCATAACAGGGGATGTATACGCAAAACCTGTTGCAGTAACCCTTCCTCTTTTGGTTGATATGATCGAACGGTCCAGCGTTTTTGCATGCGTTAATTTAGGTGTATTTACGATATTAGATCTTAGATTTACGATTTACGATCCGGATCGGAGTGGGTTGGCTTCAATCCAAAACTTAAAATCTAAGATCGTAAATAGTTAAAATGTTCTGTCTGTAGTAAAACGTACTAATTGTTCCAGCCCATTCCGGATATCATTTTCCGGGAAGCCATGCAAGATGGCCATGGCCTCATCCCGGTACTGGAACATTTTTTCCTGCGCATAGGTAATACCACCGGAAGCTTTTACCATTTCTATTACGGTGGCTACTTTCTCTTTATCTGTATTATTATTTTTTACTATATTAATAATACGGCGGCGGACGTCGGGTGTGGCATGTTCTAAAGTATAGATCAGTGGCAGGGTTAATTTTTTTTCCCTGATATCTATGCCGGTAGGTTTGCCTATTTTATCGGCGCCGTAGTCGAACAGGTCGTCCTTGATCTGGAAGGCCACCCCTACTTTTTCCCCGAAAAGCCGCATTTGAGCAGTGGTTTCATCGTGGCCGCTGGTGCTCCAGGCGCCGGCTGCACAGGCAGCGCCTAACAGGGAGGCTGTTTTGCGGCGTATAATTTCAAAGTAGATATCTTCCTTTATATTCAGCTTGCGGGTTTTCTCCATCTGGAGCAGCTCCCCTTCGCTCATTTCCTTTACGGCAGTAGTTAATATCTGTAAAGTTCTGAAATCGTGGTTGTCAAGCGACAGCAGTAATCCCTTGGATAATAAGTAATCTCCTACCAGTACGGCTATCTTATTCTTCCACAGGGCATTAATGGAAAAAAAGCCCCGGCGTTCATTGGAGTCGTCCACTACATCGTCATGCACCAGGGTGGCGGTATGCAGCAGCTCTACCAGGGCCGCGGCGCGGTAGGTACTTTCCTGTATATCCGTGCTGAAAAGCCGGGCAGAAAGGAGTACGAACATGGGCCTGATCTGTTTCCCTTTCCGCTTTACTATATAGTGCATGATCCTGTCCAGCAGCGGCACATGACTTTTTACCGCGTCTGAAAATTTACTCTCAAAATCCTGTAATTCCTTGCCGATCAGGTGTTTAATATCGTCCATGTATCAATAAAAAAGATTGCTAAGCTATGCCTAAAATATCAAAGTTTTAACAATTTGGCCCCTAATTTGTAGATATCGGAATAACATTGCTTTAACATCGCATTAATATTACGATAACAAATAGGCAAATTAAGGTATAACAATTGTTTTACCTAAGCTCTAATATTGAGCGAGTTATCAATGAAAATAATATTGTAAGAAAAATTTGTATATTCATTTTTGATTTTTACCTTTGCCTGGTAAAAAACGGGTTATTAGTAAATCTTTAACAGTTTTTAAATAGAAAACAATTATGGCAAGCAAAAAGTACTTATTACTAGCAGGCGCTATGAGTTTACTAGCGGCGTCTACTGGTTTTGCACAAGTTCAGCCTAACTACGATGCACTTGACTCCTCCAAGGTTCCTGCATCCAGAGCTGCACAGCAAAACAACTTCGTTAACCATCAGTATGATTACCCTGCTAAACCCCGTAGCATGTGGGAATTAGGTTTTCATGGTGGTTACCATTTCATTAGAGGTGACATGGACGCTAAACCGGGCTTCGGTGGCGGTCTCTCTTTGAGAAAAGCATTAGGTCATACTTTCTCTGTAAGAGCTGAGTATACCGGTTCTATCGATAAAGGCCTGGATTACCAATTACGTCCGGCTAACTTTGCTGGTGGTAACACCGCCTGGGGTCCTACTGCTGCGCTTAACGGCGGCATGATCGTTCCCAACTACAAAACTCAGACGCATCAGCTGTCTCTGGACATGATTGCCTCCCTGAGCAACATCCTGTTCTACAAATCTCAGCCTAAAACTAACTGGTACGTATTTGCTGGTTATAGCTTAATGCTGGTTGATGTTGACGTAGATGCACGTGATGCTAACGGCGCAGGTTATGATTTTAGCGGCGTAAATTTCTCTGGCAAACGCAAAGACATTAAAGATCAGATCAAAAATATCTTGGATGGTGATTATGAGAATAATGCACCTTCTCAGGGTAACAGAGCTCAGATTGGCCGTAAAAGCGACAACCAACTGTGGCGTCATGCTGTTGACTTCGGTACTGGTGTTGCGTTCAAAGTATCTAAGCGTTTCAACATCGGTATAGAAGAAAAACTGACTATGCCGTTTGATGATTACTTAGACGGTTACAATTCAGGTCCTTATGACGCTAGCAAGGATTTCTTCTCCTACACCAGCGTTCGTCTGAACTTTAACCTGGGTAACCCCAACAAACGTGTTGAGCCGCTGTGGTGGATCAACCCGCTGGATTATGCCTACAATGAGCTGAGCTCTCCCCGTCACATGAAGCTGCCTACTCCGGTACTACCTGATGCTGATGGTGATGGTGTAACCGACCAGTTCGACCGCGAGCCTAACACACCTGCAGGTGCTCCTGTAGATGTTCATGGTGTAGCTAAAGATACTGATGGTGACGGTGTACCTGACTTCAAGGATAAACAACTGATCACTCCGACTTACTGCCAGCCGGTTGACGCTGATGGTGTTGGTAAGTGCCCGGATCCTGAGTGCTGCAAAAACATGACTCAGAAACCTGCTTGTGCTAGCATCGTTCTGCCTAGCGTTGCATTCAAAGGTAGCTCTACTAAGATATCTTCTGACAACGAAGCTATCCTGTCTAGCGTAGCTAATACGCTGAGAACCAGCCCTGAGTGTAATGTACTGGTTACCGGCCACGCTGGTGCCAAAGGCAAAAAAGGTGGTGTTGACCTGAGCAGCCGCCGTGTTGACGCTGTGATCGACTACCTGGCTGACAAGCAAGGTATTGACCGCGGTCGTTTCATCAAACAAAACACTCCTGGTGAGTCCAGCACTGTAGATTTAGCTCCTGCTAACTAATACGGTGGTGTATCACACGTAGAGATATTAAAAGAGTCCCCCGTTACGGTGTAATGCTGTAACGGGGGACTTTCTTATTTAGGGGAATAATCACTATTGTCAATATATTGCTGTAATTTTGTTGGCTTTTTTAATTAATTATTTCACTCGTGAAAGTTGACATAAATAAGATTAGCCTTGCCGGTTTTGTAGTTGCATTAGGGATTATATACGGCGACATTGGGACTTCTCCGCTATATGTGTTCAAGGCTATTATGGGAACTAACCCTATCAGCGATCTACTGGTAATTGGTGGTATTTCCTGTATCATATGGACCCTGACATTACAAACCACCATTAAATATGTAATATTAACCCTGCAGGCCGATAACAAGGGGGAAGGCGGTATCTTCTCGCTCTATGCCCTGGTACGGCGGCACGCCAAATGGGCGGTTATTTTCGGGATGATAGGCGGCGCTGCCCTGCTGGCCGACGGTATTATTACTCCCCCCATCACCGTTACCTCTGCTATTGAAGGTTTGCGAACCCTGGAAGTGTTTAAAGACCTTAGTGAGTTCACCATTGTAAAGATCGTACTGGCTATTATTGCCGGAATGTTTTTCATGCAGCAATTTGGCACCATAACTATTGGTAAAATGTTTGGGCCTATTATGATGGTATGGTTTGCCATGCTGGGCATATTAGGTTCTGTACATGTGGCAGATGACCTGTCAGTATTAAAAGCATTCAGCCCGCACTATGCCATTGAGCTGTTAACAACTTACCCTAAAGGATTTTTAATACTGGGGGCGGTGTTCCTGTGTACCACAGGAGCGGAAGCCCTGTACTCTGACCTTGGCCACTGCGGCCGCGGTAACATCCGTGTATCCTGGGTTTTTGTAAAGCTTTGTTTGATCCTGAACTACCTGGGGCAGGGCGCCTGGCTGCTTACACAGCGCGGTCAGATACTGCCAAAAGATCAGAACCCGTTCTTTACTATTATGCCGGAGTGGTTTGTGATCTTTGGCGTATTAATAGCCACCATGGCCTCCATTATTGCCAGCCAGGCATTGATCACAGGCTCATTTACCCTGATCTCTGAAGCTATGCGCCTGAACCTGTGGCCCAAGCTGAAGGTGAACTACCCTACAGAAATGCGTGGACAGCTGTTTATACCCGGCATTAACGTAATGCTGTTTGTGGGCTGTACCGCCATTGTATTGATCTTCCGGGAATCCAGCGCCATGGAGGCGGCATATGGTTTATCCATAACCATTTGTATGCTCATGACCTCTTGCCTGTTTGCCTTTTACCTATACACGCGACGGGTACGGGTGGCCTGGGTATTAATATACCTGATCATCTACCTCACCATTGAATTCTCTTTCCTGTTTGCCAACCTGGTGAAATTTATGCACGGCGGTTATGTAACCGTGGTGGTAGCCGGCGGCTTGTTTGTGGTAATGATCGTATGGTTTAAATCGAGGAAGATCAAGAACCGTTATGTGGAGTTTGTAA
The DNA here is from genome assembly GCF_019091455.1 of Chitinophaga sp. GbtcB8. Lineage (GTDB taxonomy): Bacteria > Bacteroidota > Bacteroidia > Chitinophagales > Chitinophagaceae > Chitinophaga. Next base: position 581,230 of record NZ_JAGXJN010000001.1, on the reverse strand, counting down.
GGCTGGAAGATTACCTGCCTATTTTGCAGGAGCTGAGTAATGATACTTCCATCCCTAAATATGCTACCCACCTGGTGTACATGAGCAGTGCCGATAACCCAAAGGAAATTGAGCACAAGGTTATTTACTCCATCCTCAATAAAAAGCCCAAACGGGCGGATATTTACTGGTTTGTGCACGTGGATGTGGTGGATGAACCTTACCTGAGCGAGTATTCCGTACAAACGATTATTCCTAATGAAGTGATACGGGTAGAGTTCCGCCTGGGCTTTAAAGTGGAACAACGCATTAACCTTATGTTCCGTATGGTGGTGGAAGATATGGTGCGTAACAAGGAAGTGAATATTACCAGCCGTTACGAATCTTTAAGCAAGAACAACGTGGTAGGGGACTTCCAGTTTATAGTAATGGAAAAATTCCTTTCCCATGATAATGACCTGCCGCTGTATGAAAGAATGGTGATGCGGATGTACTTTTTCCTGAAAAAGATCAGCCTTTCAGAGGAACGTGGTTTTGGCCTGGATTCAAGCTATGTAACCATTGAGAAGTATCCACTGGTGGTAGCGCCTATTACGAACCTGCAGTTAAAACGTATTATACCTTCTTAGAAATACTGTGTTAATTACTGTTAATATTTATGGCTTACAGGTAACCCTGGCTTATACTATTTCGTTGTAGGGTATATTATTATGGAGTAAAGAGTGGTGAAATAATAACGTTTGATAGTCAGCTGTTTCAGCCCTGGTATGAGATGAATTCCGATTTAAATTAGTATATTTATATTATATGTAAACCTGCGTAAACCGTGTACCCATGAATAGATTTTTACTGTTGTTAACTTTTCTGATCAGTCCATTTGTTTTATCAGCCCAGAATATTTCCTTTTCTTTTTCCAGCCCTAACGTGCCTGCACCTAACAGTGTCTGGAAGGACACGGCCATTGACCTGAATGTGGTCGTGTATGCAACTGCCCAGGTAACTACTGCCACTGCAGCTGTTGCCGGCCGACAGATCAATTTGCAGAACTTAGCAGGCGCCTTTCGCGGGCATCTTTCCCTGCAGGGCGTACCGGGCGATACGCTTACACTGGTCATTGCTGCTACTGATGCTGCCAGTAATACCGGTGATACCAGTGTTACGTTTATTTTCAGACCGCTAAATGATCCCAGTATTTCGCTAACGGTAGCAGAACTGGCTGATTCTTCAGTGGCCCGGCCTTTGTTCCCGTTACATGCAAAGTGTACTACCGCAGCGGGCAGCGGCACTATTAATGTATATAATCTGAGTGATAATAACCAGCCAATAGCCAGCGCAAATGATAGCATTCCTGTAATGGACCTTTCTGTTTACAACGGCACCCGTCTGAAATTAAAGCTGGTGGCTACAGATACTGTAGGGCGTACTGCAGAAAAGTTGCTGACTGTATTTGTGGAAAGCAGCCCTTATTTAACGCCTTACCTGACCACACGGGGAACCATACTGGATTTCAAGGATAACAAAGCACTGGTGGCAGATAGCGGTACCGGCTATCCGCTGCTGGTAAATGGCGTTACAGGACAGCGCAGCGCGCCATTGGTGAACCAAACACTGGCTCTGTCTAGTGCTAATGGAAATGCTTTTGTAATTCCGGGAGGCGCTATGTTCAAATACCGGCTGGATTCCCTGTATATATGGAAGAACGGACAGGTGGATCTACATACCAAGGCATTGTACACGGCTGTTTCCCCTAATGGTAATTATGCTACCTATGTAACGTCTGATGCTAAGATCGTATTCCGGAACCTGGCCACCGGCGATACGACCATGGCGCCTTGTCCACGCCAGTTCTTTGACGGGAATGTAGATGTGGCAGATAACGGCCTAGTAGTGTTTGACGCACAAACCGGCATAGGCCCGGGTTGGCTATCTTATAAGTATCAAAACGGGCAGGTAACTCCTTTGAGTTCACCAGACAATATACAAGGAGCGCCGCTTACAGATGGTACTAATGTAGTGTACTTCAGCGGGGGCCCTAACATATATTTAAATAATGGGCAGAGCGATCTATTATTAGGCTCACCGGGTGATGTTAAGCTACCAGGTGCCTTTGGATCCGGTGCACCGGATCCTTCGGTACTGGCAAAAAATGCAGATTACCAGGTGAACAACAAAATTGTTGCCTTTGTACGGAATGGCCAGGTGGTAGTGCGGGATACATCCGGTGTGGTGCATGAGGTAAGCGCATTTAATTATTGTCCCTCTTGCGATAACCGCGTGAGGATAGACCTGTTAAATGACAAAAAAGAGCTGATGATGTCTACCAGGGATAGCGGGCGCTTTTTTGTAAACGCAGCAGGCGTGCGCAAACGTATCACTACTATGCCGGAAAGGTATACTGAATCAGAAGGTATCCTGAGCCGCTCCTTTTACGATAATGGTAAATGGTATTTATTGATCGGGAATACTTTATTCACTGTGAACACAGATACTACTGTTGTAACAGATACCACCACCAACATACCGCAGCCGGTTATCAGCGGGTTACTGGCCACCTATTGCGGTGCCGGTGACGCACAGCAGGGTAAGATCGGCAACCCGCCTGCGCCTGCATCCGGTATTACGGTAACTGCATCACTGGATGATACTACCAACCTGCCGGTTGCTGCAGATAGTACATTCTCCTTTACGCCTGCTACGCTCAGTACCGGTACCCATACCGTAACGGTAACGTTTAGCAAGGATACCTTGCATAAAGAAATATCTAAAACCTTTACGGTTACTGCTGCGGTAACACCTGAAGTAGCTGTAATCAGCAACATCAATCCTATTGTAAGCGATACGCCTGTTGTAATTACAGCCACCAATGTATCCGGAGGTGGTAAGCTGCCGCTATACACCTTTGCATGGGACCGTAACTTCACGGACCAGCTGCAGATAGAAAGCAGCAGCGATCATGTAACTGTATCACCGGCAGCCTTTAAGCTGGGTGATAACTGGGTATATGTACGTCTGCGTACCAGTGAAAGCTGCTACACCGCGGCTACTGCTATAGACAGCATTAAAATAAACAGGAGCAGCATTACGGCTATTGTAGATGTAGATGCGCCGGGGCAATCTATCCGCATTTATCCCAATCCTTTCCGGGAGCAGATCAATGTATACGGTTTACAGCTAACCCGGTCTTACATTATTTCATTGTACAACATACAGGGTAAGCTGATATTGCGGCAAAAAGTAGTGAATAATACAAAAGCACAGCTGCAGGTGCAGTCTGCCAGCGGTGCTATTTACCTGTTAAATGTATATGACGAGAAGAAGAAAAAAGTATTGGGAACAGAAAAACTGGTAGGTTACTAATTACATAGTAATACTAGATAAATTATGTGATAAGGTATACTTGTTCAAGTATACCTTATTTCTTTTAGAATGAGTATCATTGGAAACAACCTCATATTGCAAAACCTCTTTTCCCATGAACAAAATTCTACTGTTGTTTGCCTTTTTGAGCTGCCATTTTTTTGCGCATGCTCAATCTCTTAGCCTGTATTTACCTGATCCCAACAGCATGCCACGGAATAATAGTGTGTGGCAGGATACAGGTATTAACGTAAGCGTAGTGATAAATGCCCCTGCGGCAGTTACCTCCGCAACCGCAGCTGCCGGCGGCCGGCAGATCAATCTTACTGGTAATAGCTCCAGTGTATACCGCGGGCGATTGTCTTTAGCAGGTTTACCGGGCGACACGCTTCGTTTAGTGATTGCCGCAAAAGATGCCAATAACAATATGGCCGATACCACTATTAAATTTATTTACCGCCCACTGAACGATCCCAGTATAACTTTAACAATAGATAGCCTGGCCGATTCTTCGGTAGCGCGGCCTATATACCGGTTGCATGCACGCTGTACTGCAGCGGGTGGCAGCTGCACCATTACGGCCTATGATGCCAATACCAGCAGTAACCAGGTGCTGGGCACAGGAAAGGATAGCCTGCCCTGGCTGGACCTTACCTATTTTAATGGCAGAAAGATGGGCGTAAAGCTGGTAGCTACAGATAGCCTGGGCAGAACCGCCCAGCGAACCGTTACGGTGTTTGTTGAAGGCAGTCCTTACATAACGCCTCACCTGCAGGTGAACGGGCAGATACTGGATTTCAGATATAATAAAGCATTGTACATTGATAAAGCAACCGGGCATCCCATGCTGGCAGATGCCGTTACGGGGCAGCGTACTACTTTATCTACCATGGTGTTAAACACTACCCTCATACAAAAGGGCTTTGTAACCGCCCAGGGTGCAGTATGGATGCAGGGCGGAGGTGGAAGCATATATGAATGGAAGAACGGGCAGATTGTTTTTACAACAGGCATAGGTTACAGTACTTCTTTTGACGTATCCAATAATTACATAGCCTGGTCTGGTAACAACCAGGTAGGATTGAAAAACCTGGCTACAGGTGACACTACTTACAGGGATATATCTCCCGACACGCTGGGTTATTTTTTCGGTAACATAAGTGTAGGAGATAATGGTGTGGTGGCGCTGGATATAGAAACCTTCCGCACCCTGTATGATGTATTTAAATTAGAGAATGGCCAGTTTTCCCGGTTAAGCACCGGATCTATAAATTATAATCCGATAACGGATGGAAAGAATGTGATCTATCAGGGAGATGGCCTGTACCTGTACAACGGGCAAAATAATATACTCCTGGGAAATCCAGGCACTGACGAAGGAGGTATCGGTTCCGGCTGGGATTATCAGATGAACAGCAATTATGCTGCTTTTATCAGGACTGGCCAGGTGAACCTGCGGGATACCAGCGGCGCTATAAGGCAGCTAAGCACCTTTAACTATACCCCTTCAGATGCCAACAGCAGGCCAAAGCTGGACCGTCTGAATACAGAAGGTAACCTGATGGTATCCCTGGCAGACAGCGGCCGTTTTTATTTGAACAGGGCCGGGATGAGAACATTGATCACCCGGATACCGTTTATTCTGAATCCGGGTAATAGTCCTTCCATATTGAGCCGCTCTTTTTATGATAATGGCCAATGGTATATACTGATCGGGAATACCGTCTTTAAAGCAAGTGTGGATAGCCTCCCGGTTAATCATATCAGCAGCTTTGAAAAGCAAACCAAACCGGATAGTACCCTGACCTTTAAACCTGAAGATTTTGCATCTAATTTCTCTGGTCCGGGCGAGCTGGTAGATATTAAATTTCCTGGTCTTCCCAAACATGGTTTGCTTAAATTGAATAACCAGATTGTAAATATCTATTACACGATTTCAAAAGCCGATATCAGTAAGCTGGTGTACACACCGGACAGTGCCTACACCGGCCCGGATACCCTCCGCTGGGTAGCAGGTAATGGCCTGGAATATACGGCAGATACAGCGAGTGTATTTATTAATGTAACAGATAGCGTAATAACCGTACCGGTGCCGCAACCCGTTATTAGCGGCTTAGCCAGCACCTACTGCGGTGCAGCTGGGGCGCAGGCTGTGAAAATCCTGAACCTGCCGGCAACCACTTCCGGTATTGCAGTAAGCGTGCTGCTGGATGGTACCGCTAATTTGCCGGTAGCTGCAGACAGCACATTCACCATTTTACCAGATACCCTTGCTGCGGGCACGCATACCATCACGGTTACTTTTGAGCATGATACCACACAAAAACAGCTGACCCGCGAGTTTACCATTACTGCACCGGTTACACCGGATGTTAGTGTTACGGTAAATGTGAATCCCATTACAACAGATACCATACCGGTAGTGATCACTGCTGCAAATGCAGGCGGTGGCGGTAAGCTGCCGTTATACACCTTTGCATGGGACCGCAATTTCACGGATCAGATCCAGATGGAAAGCACCAATGATAATGCCACCGTGCAGCCATCGGAATTTAAGCTGGGCGATAACTGGGTGTATGTACGTATGCGCAGCAGCGATAACTGTACTACTACATCTACAGCTACGGATAGCATTAGGATCAATAAAACCAACATTACGGCTATTGTTGATGTAAATGCACCGGGACGGATGATCCATATTTACCCGAACCCCTTCCGCGGACAGCTGACCCTGAAAGGGTTTCAGCCCACAGGTACATATATTATATCCCTGTATAATGCGCAGGGCAGGCTGCTGAAACAGCAACGAATTGTAAACAATACACAGGTGCAGCTGCAGGTGCCGGCGACCAGCGGCAATATTTATTTGCTGAATATTTATGACGAGAAGAATAAAAAGATGCTGGGCACAGAGAAGTTACTGGGGTATTAGTAATATTGCAGTATGGAGCTGCATCAACATCCGATTATTCAGCATATTCAGAAATTTGTTTTACTAACAGGAGAGGAGCAGCAGTTGCTCCTCTCTTTGTTTCAGGAAAAACAGCTACTGCGCAGGCAGTATTTATTACAGGCAGGCGATGTGTGTAAGTATGATAGTTTTGTGCTGGAAGGTTGTTTACGTTCTTTTTATGTAGATGATAAGGGAGATGAACACACCTTACACTTTGCCAAGGAAGACTGGTGGATCACGGACCTGGAAAGTTTTTTACATCAAACACCGGCATTGGTACACATTGAGGCATTAACGCCGGTAACGGTGCTGCAAATAGACAAACCCTCGCTGGAACATTTATACAGCGCGGCGCCTGCCATGGAACGATTTTTTCGCATATTGCACCAGCATGCTTACCTGGCGCAGAACCGCCGCATACTGCATAACATTAGCATGAATGGGGAGCAGCGTTATCTGGAGCTCCTTAACCAATACCCTGACCTGCTGCAGCGTGTGCCCCAAAAATATATTGCCTCTTACCTGGGCATTACACCGGTATTTTTAAGCCAGATACGGGCTAAGCTGGGGCACCGGCATTAAAATAGTTTAACGCCATTTATTAAATTACTTTAACGGCTGTTGACCCTCCTGTACCTCAACTTTGTATGCATAAATCATAGATGATGCATACACACAAAATATTTGACCCTTATGCTTTACAGCAGCATGTATTACGTAACCGCCTGGTAGTAGCGCCTATGTCGCGCGTAAGCGCTACGGCAGCGGGTGTACCAACACCAGTGATGGAGGATTATTACGAAGCATTTGCAACAGGCGGTTTTGGAATGATCATTACTGAAGGCATTTATACCGATACCATTGCCAGCCAGGGATATCCTTTACAATCGGGCATAGTAACACCACAGCAGGTACAAGGCTGGCAGGCCATCACCCATAAAGTAAAACAGCAGGGCGCATTAATCATCGCGCAGCTGATGCATGCGGGTGCTTTATCCCAACATCTTTCCCATACCTGGGCGCCATCTGCAGTACAACCCTTAGGCCTGCGTATGCCGGAGTATGGCGGTGGGGATGGGCCTTTTAATTTCCCCCATGCCATGACGCTGGAAGATCTTGTTACCGTAAAACAAGGTTTTATACTAGCCGCACAACAGGCATTGGCAGCTGGTTTTAACGGCGTGGAAATACATGCAGCCAATGGTTATTTGCTGGACCAGTTTATTACTGATTATACCAACCTGCGGCAGGATGATTATGGCGGCAGCATCACGAACCGTTTTCGTTTAATAAGGGAAATTATAGCTGAAATAAAAGCCGTGGTACCGGCAGGGTTTATTATCGGGTTACGTTTATCGGAAGGGAAGGTGAATAACTTACGCTACCGCTGGCCGGAAGGTGCAGTTACAGCAAGCGCGCTCCTGCAGGAGGTTGCAAAAGTAAAACCGGATTACGTGCACATTGCTGCGGAAAGCGGTAACTGGGAGCGGGATTGTATGTATGCTGATGGCAGCTCATTTACCAGCCTGGCCAAACAGATAGTGCAGGTACCGGTAATTGCCAATGGCGGATTACACGAACCTGCGCGGGCCAATAAAGTGCTGGAAGAAGGGCATGCCGATCTGCTGGCTTTAGGCAAGGCAGCCTTATCAAACCCCGACTGGCCATTGCGTATACAGCGCGGAGAAAATACCATAACCTTTCATGCAGGCATGATAAAACCCAGCGCCAGCATTATGCATACCCGGCAGGTGCTACAAGTACTTTTTGATCAGCGATTGCTTACGCAGTAAAGACACCAGCAGCCAGCTGCCTGAAAGCGCTACCCCGAAAGTGATCACAAACTTGATGAATGCCGGTAGCTGGCTGCTTAATAAAAAGTACTGGCACCATACTATAAGAATATAATGCACCAGGTAAATGCCATATGCGTTGGCGGAAAGTGAATTCCACCAGCTGCGGGAGCGATGGATACATGCTTTAAAAGTGGTAAGAAATGTTATGCAGCTTAAGGTGCAGGATGCAACATACACGGTGAAATAAATAAGCCATGCAGGGAGTTCCGGTAAAGTATGCGCGGCTACCATACTACGCAAATGCGGCGGTATAATGGTTAGCATCACATACGTTAACAGGCATAGTACCATCCACAAGGGCCATTTTTTAACGAGGGAAGTATTGCCTGCAAAAATGCCGTTATCCAATCCCGCATTTCCAACAAGGGCGCCGAATACAAAATAACCGCCATACAGCAGCACACGGCTTTTCTGGAAATCAAAAGGACCGAAGCCCGTCCAGCTGTATGGGCCAAATAACAATGTTAGTGGTACGTACAAGATCCAGGTTATTAATAACCAGGTGAGGAATAATATGCCTGCTTTATTTTTTAAGGAAGCCAGTTTGTTGCTTAATTTATACAAGCCATTCTTAAGAAAAGGGAAGAGCAGCGCTATTACTACATTGAAGAAAAACAGCTGCCATATAAACCAGGGCGGCCCTACGGGCCAACCTTCGGTAGTAAAATAATCTACTACGTAGGCTTTAAGATCGTGCTGCCCATGCGCTACATAATAAGCGGGGTAATAGGCAATTAACATTAGCAGGGTAACGCCTATGGCAAAGGGGATGAACAAACGGTAAAACCGGTCCCGTATAAAAGCCCCTACACCTTTTTTATTAAGACTGGTTAATACAAATAACCCGCTGATAAAAAACATTAACGACATAAAAAACACATCGTTAAAGTTTTCAAAGATATCCAGTCCTATCCAGCGATGGGTATCTACAATAGGATTAGTGGAAAGGATGTACGCTACTTTATTAAAGCTGGCAAATGTAGTATAGGCAAGGGATGCATGATGTGCAACTACCAGCGCGGTAATAAAAGAGCGCAGGTAATCTATCCACAGCGTGCGGAATGGCGGATTGGGCATGCTGACGATTTTTGATAAGATACGGCTTTTGTGCGGAATTAATTCCTGCCGGTTTACACCATATTTAAATGGTTTCATCACATTTCAAAAAAGTGCGTGTGCAGAGATAGTAATCTTGATGAAAATATCTGTATGCTCCGGCCGCTTTTCCTGGTTTTATTTGTCTGTGTATGTTCGTCTGTTTGTTTGGCCCAAAATATTCAGCAGCAGCTGGATACTTTATTGCGTGCGTATAATTTTAACGGCACAGTACTGGTGGCACATGACAACCGTATCCTATTGGAGAAGGGATATGGTTATAGCAACCTGGCCTCCCATCAGCTGAACGATACGAATACTGTTTTCCAGATAGCATCTGTTACCAAAACATTTACATCGTCCCTGATCTTAAAACTGGTGGAGCAGAAGCTGCTTTCATTACAAGACAAGCTCAGTAAGTTTTACCCGGTTTTTCCCAAAGCTGATAGCATTACCATTGAGAATTTATTGACCCATACCTCCGGCATCCCGGATTATACCGGTGGTAATTTCCTGGATTCAGCGGGCGATAAACCTGCCAGCGAAGCAACCATGCTGTCGTTGTTTAAAGACAAACCGTTTGACTTTTCACCCGGTACCGGTTGGAGCTACAGTAACTCCGCTTACTCTTTGCTGGGATACATTGTACCAAAGGTTACCGGGCTTACTTATGAACAGGCTATACGGAAATATATTTTTACGCCTTTGCAGATGGACCATAGCGGTTTTGATTTTACGCATTTACAAAAAGCGGAGAAGGCTATTGGCTACGCACCAGATTCCACTGCTGCGCGCATAATTGATTCATCGGTATGTTTCGCTGCCGGTGCTGTTTATTCTACGGTTACCGATATGTACAAATGGCATGAAGCATTGCAGCATCACACCTTTATCAGGAATGGATTACTGGAACGCGCTTACACGCCGTTTAAAAATAATTATGGTTACGGCTGGATCATAGATTCTGTGTATGGGCAAAAGATGGTATCGCACAGCGGCGGCATCTGGGGCTTCCGCAGCAACTTTGCCAGGATTGTGGCGGATGACGTGTGTATTATTTTACTAAGCAATACGGAAACGCTTGCACGGGATCCTATTACACGTAAGATACTGGCTGTGTTATATCATCAGCCTTATACGCTACCGGTAAAGCGAACACCGGTGAAGCTGAGTGAAGCTGTTTTGAAGCGGTATGAGGGTGCTTATAATCTGAAGGAGAAGAATTTGAAGATAACGGTAAAGCTGGAGAACAGGGAGCTGGCTGCTTACCCGGAAAGAGGTCCGCGGTCTGTATTGCTGGCGCTGGATGAGCAACATTTTTATTTGAAGGGAGAAGATGATTTCAGGGTGGATTTTGAAGTGGATGAGAAAGGACATGTGTTGGAGATGGTGATAAATAATGATGGTAGGATGGGGAGGGCGGTGAAGGTGGAGTAGTATTTTAACTTACCTGGATGCCTGTTTGTTATTTATGAAAAATACGGAAGCATTTGTCAGAACATTGCTTTCGACATCTAATTGATAGATCTCTTTTTTTTCATCGTGTTCAGAATCGCCGGTTCTGATAGCCAGCCTATTGCTTTTGATAACACCGTCTATCTCAGATCTATCAAGGGTAATGATACTGTCATTTATGGTGTAGTGTCCACGGAAGAAGTCAGCGCCAAAGATGGAATAACTACTCAATTTATAGGTACCATCTTTCCTAAAGTCGATAGATGCGCCGCTGAGATCGTCTTTGCTGTCTGCTGTCAGTATAACAGAGCTGCTATCCCTGAGAGATAATATTGTTCCTGTAATAATAAAGCTAATTATAAAAATGCCGGGCGTGCGGATGCTCTTAAAGGTGTTCTGCTTATTTTCTTTCAGATCTTTATAAATAGCCCATGTGAACACGGCGAGTACTACTATGCCTAGAATGATGTCAATAAACACATCCAGTATTGTCCAATGATCTGTTTGTTTTATAAATTGGTACATGGCTATTACGCCAACTATTATTACGAGGATACTACGGTCTCTTTTTTTCATTTAAGGTAAGGGATGAGTTGTTTATTACGCTTTCTTTGAACGCATGGCTTTTACATGCTGCAGCTTTTTGTCTTTTATGAACTTTTTATATTCATCTGAATCTACGCCATAGAGGGCTATCTTGCCTTCTTCATTGGCATGTACACCCCAACCGTAACGTTTGGTGAGTGCAGATGCACGCATACAGGCCTGGCCTTTGGAGAAGAATTTTTCTCTTTCCTCTTTGAGATCACTTTTTCGGATGTTGTTTTTTACAGCGTAGACGTTGAAGAGTACATCGTCAGAAGTGTATTTGTAGGGATGATCGATGATCATTTCAAACTGGATGTTGGCGGCGGTTTTGTTATCACCTTTTAAGGGAGGGATTTCGGCGGTGGCGGTGGGGGAGTCGTCGGCGATTTCTATGAAGGTGTTGATGTAGTTGGTGGTGTGCATGGGTGTGGGTTTGATGGAGTGTGAAAATAATAAAAGCTTGATGATGGTTAATAGCTTTGTCTTGCTAAAGACAAATGTGTATACTCAAATTTATTCCATTACATAGAAAAAATCATTCAATTGCTTAGTTCAATTATTGGTCTTGGTTCTGCTCTGTGCATTTCTTTTGTTCCTTCAATTGGAAATGAGAACCAATATCTTTCGACTGGGTCTTCATCAGAAACAATATGAAGTAAGTTTGAAATGAAATAAGAAAAGGATAAATCAATTAGATCATACCGAATATAACACCGTCCCCTATAGGGGGGTTGCTCCGCCAGTCCGTCGGTATTTTCCCAATATCTAATAAATTTATTGGGTCCAAGTGAAATATGATTTACAAGACCATTAGAAATTTTTAATGCTTCATCAACTCTTTCAACTGAAAAATCCTGTTCATACTCGTAAGAGAAGACTCCCACAAATTTTTTTCTGTGTCCTCCTATCGGATTAAATGTCTCAAAATCTCTTAGGCGGTTGATCTTTCCAATTATCTTGTTAAGTGCATTATCTTGCCCATTGTTTTCCGGATCGCTATAATTGATAACTTTTGTTTTTACTTCAACTACGGCTCTCACAGCACTCTCGGTAATTATTACAAAATCCCCCTCTCTAAAAACCACAGGGGATTTGTCTTCGTAAATTATTATGTCAAGCTGACTGGATATTTGTCCGTTACGTCCGAATTGGCGGTCTGAATTGCCGATGACAAAGCCCGTTCCGATTTTAAGATTTGAAGGTAAAAATTGAGAAATAGTTTTTCTTAAAATTGCCTCTTTATATCTCCCAACATCTCCCCAATTGGCTTCTCCGATTAAAAACTCAACCCTATCCTTAATTAAACTCAATTCTTTTGTTATAGATTTTTGAAAATCCTTTATATTTTGTCTTGACATAATTGTTTGTCGCGTTGATATAGAAATTATTTTAATTGACTAGGTAATATACTTAAACAACTCTTTCGGATGTACATCCAGCGCCTTCGCCAAAGTCAGTATGGTCGTTAACTTCGGATTAACGTTTCCTTTCTCCACCCTATGTATTAACGCATACTCTACATCGGCAATAGTGGCTAACTCCCGTAAACTTAAGCTCCGATCTGTTCTCAGCTGTTGTAAATGTTTGCCAAAATCTTCCAGGGAGCTATGTTCTTTTGTATTATCCATTAGAAAGAAGTTCACTAATCAATCCTAAAATTCAAAATCTCCACCAACTCCACCTCCAAAGCCTTCGCCAGCTCAACCAACGTAGTAAACGTAATATTCACCTGCCCCTTCTCAATTTTTCCGATAGTACTATAATCAAGGTTAGAGATATAAGATAATTGCCGAAGGCTAAGCTCCTTTTCAGTCCTCAGTTCATTTAACCGTGCCCCTAATTTAACCAGTAATTTCTTATCACCTTCTTTAAGCATAGCGGTACAAATATTATCGAATTGAAATTCAAAGAAATTTATAAATAAAATGTGGGTTAATTAGCCCACATTGAAATATTTGTTGTATCTTTATATTGGTTAGGATTTACAACCTAATAAGAAGATTTAGATACTGAGTTTTAATATTATTTCTAAATTTTATCCATTACCCACCAAGCACCCACCACCATGCAATCCAATTCCACATCCTCCCATTCTCTCCAAACCCTGCACGAAATACTCTCCCTGTTAGGCGATGTATTCTGTGCAGAGGTTGTGAGAAATGCCACTGGCCTGCCTCCATTTTTTACTTTCACCTTCACAACCCTGGCCATTTAAAAAAAGAAGAACAGCAAAAGATCAACCGAATAGTGCGCAGTGTATTAACGAAAGCATTAGCAGAAGCTCCGCAAATAAAAAAGCCTGCATTGGCATAAACGGCTTAGCATCCATTAATGTTAGCCAGAATATTTATAAGTCCCAATCTTGCAAAGCAATAGCAGGCCCAAAAGGATTAACAGAAAAACACAGCCTCCTGCAGAATCATCTGCAGAAGACTGTAACCCAACTATGAATTGTCCACTATCCTTGCGTTTTAGTTTGTGCGCTCCGCCCTACCCGGTCATATACCTGCCTTAAATTAAAGTAAGTACTGGTAAAGGTCTGGTCTGTTATCAGCCCTTCTACCAGGTCGTCCAGTACATCCAGCTGCTGCCGTGCAAAGGCAATTAATTCCGGGATGCTGCTGGTGGCGGTTTTACGGGCGCCGGCAATTACGTTACGTGCGGATGTAAGCGGCTGCGCCTCTTTGAGTAATTGTTCCAGTATGGTTACGTCTGCCTCTGTTACCTGGTAAGCGGTCAGCTCGCTCAGCTTAGCGCGGGCATGTTGTGCAATCCTTTCACAACGCTGCAATACCAGCTGCTCTGCACCTGCTTCCATAGCGGAGTAAGAGTGGTTTACATCATGCAGCAGCACATTATTCTGTGTTAGCTTGGCGTATGCCCTTATTTTAAGGCTTAACTGGTATGCATGTTCCAGCATTTTATAAAAATGCGCATCCTTGTTCTTGGTATGTCCGGCGGTGTGGTTTTGCTCCTGCAGCTGTGATTGGGTCAGCAGATCTGTTACCGTTTTGCGCAGGTTGTCTACAATAGGGGTGACGGGGGCGAGCTGATTCCATGTAGCGGGAAACTGATCCAGGTGAGATAATACGGATTGATACATGGCCAGCATGTTTAGTTGCCTTCGGTTCATAGAACTTCAATTTTTAAGGTTGATAATTATTGGATTTAACAATGTCCTGTGATTTTACCCAATGGTTATAAGTGATAAAATATTTTTAATGATATGGTTTTACTCTTTGGAGTGGCAGGTTATGAAAATGAGGAGATTATTTTGAGATGCGCAACTTAATGAAAAAAATAAAACCAACAAGCGGTTTAAAATATTTTTTCACTGGTTTAGCCAGTGTTGTAAAGCCTTTAGTGCAGGTTGTCAGTTATTAAAGGAGCGTTGTAAAATGACGGGGTGGCATTGTTAGCGAGCAGTTGGATGTTGGAACATGACAGGTATGCATTGTAAGATGACAAACGGAAGTTGTCAGTAAACAGATGGGAGTTGTAATATGACAGATGTATTGTGCAACGTGACAGATGTGTAAATAAATCATTCCCCCAGCTCCATCTCAAACCTGCACCCTTTCCCTTCCTCCCCATACGCCCTGATCTCCCCCTTATGCAACGATATAATCTTCTTCACAATCGCCAGTCCTATCCCGGTGCCTTCATATTGGTCTTTAGTATGCAACCGTTGAAACACTTCAAAGATCTTTTCCGCATACTCATTCTTAAAACCAATACCATTATCGGAATAAATGATCCGGCTCACATTGCCCTCTTTCACCGTATTGATGGTAATAACAGGTGTACGCTCACTATGCGCAAATTTCAGCGAGTTGCTGATCAGGTTTTGGAACAGCTGCCCTAATAACAAAGGCACGCCTGTAACTTCAGACAAACCGGAGTAATGCAGCACTGCATCTTTTTCCTTTACGGATATTTCAAGATCCTGCCAGATCTATTGCAACAAGGCGTTCAGGTCTACAGGTTCAAATTGCAGGTTATCCTGCGAAAGGCGGGAAAAGGCCAGCAGGTCATCTATCAGCGACGACATGCGGCTAGAGGAGTTAATGATAGTATCAATGTATTTATTTGCTGCAGGCTCCAGCATATTGCCGGCTTTATCCTTCAACATTTTACTGAACAGGGAGATCTTGCGCAAAGGTTCTTTCAAGTCATGGGAGGCTACGCTGGTAAACTGCATCAGCTCATAATTCAGCTTTTCCAGGTCAGCAGTACGTTCTTTAACTTTTTGTTCCAAGGTATGTTTGACAGCTTCTTCCTGGTCGTGGAGAGCTTGCTGGATCCTTTTTTCTTCGGTAATGTCGCGCACTTCCAGCACCGTGCCTTTTAATACACCATTCTCCACAATAGGGCTGGATACAAATGCTACGGGATAAAAATAGCCATCCCGGTGTATCAATACTTCTTCTCCGCCGGTTTGGTGGCGGGTGCTGGTTGCCTTATCAATAGGGCATTCTTCTATTGGAAAGTGCCGGCCATCCGGGTGGGTATGGTGCACGTAGTAGTGTAATGGTTTTTCCTGCAGCTCATGGATCTTAAATCCGGTCATTTTTTCTGCAGCAGGGTTCATGAAAGTGCATATGCGGTGTTCATCCAACATAAACAGCGCCTGCATCGTGTTATTAGTAATGGTGTTAATAAGCACATTGCGGCTTTGTAAATGCTGCAGGGTTGTTTTTCTTTCCGTAATATCCATGCAGGATCCGGTATAACCTTCAAACACACCAGCCGGGCTGTAATAGGGGCTGGCGTTGGATACACACCATCTTACGGTTCCATCCCGCCGTTTCAGACGGAATTCAAACTCAAAATTTTTGCGCAGCTGAAAGTCTTCCATAAAACGGGCATGCATGCTTTCTTTATCATCAGCATCAACATCAGACAGCCATTTATCACCCAGGTGCATTTCCTGCGGCTTGCCGGTCCAGTCTACCCAGGTTTGATTTACAAAAGTGTTCTCTCCTTTACTATTCGTTATCCATAGTGCTACCGGCGATGTTTTGGTAATAACATGCGTAAGCGCTTCGCTTCTTTGCAGTGCTTCAGCGCTACGTTTATCGCCGGTTACGTCGCGTATTACAGCCAGGTAATGCTGTTTTTCTTTAAAGATGAAATTCGTGAGCACCATATCCGTGTGGATCACCGTGCCATCTTTTTTTACATGTATGCCGGTGCCGGAATAAGATTTACCGGTTTTCACAATTTCGCGGATGCCTTCAAACTCTTCCGGGAATTGCTGCATCAGCGCGCTGCCGTGCAGGCCTACTATTTCTGTATTTGCATAACCGTACATTTTTCCTGCAGCAGGATTGGCTTCTGCTATAATGCCTTTTTCATCATAAATAAGAATGGCGTCGGAGGTAGCGTTAAAAATACTGGAATACTGTTCCTTTTGTTCCAGTAAGCTTCTTTCTGTTTTTTTCTTTTCTTCAAACAGGCGCGCATTGCCCATGGCAATAGCTGCCTGTGCGGCAATACCTTCTATCAGCTGCTCACTGATTTCAGTAAATACTCCCGGGCTGGAATGACCAAAGAACAAACCGCCAATTACCTCATTCGTAATAGGCGCTACCACAGGCGCAGCCAGGTAGCTCCTTACCGGCAGGTGCCCGCGGGGCATACCATGGTAAGGGGCATTCTGTCCATAATGCGGTTGCTGCGTAACATCGTCATACCGCACTACGCCTTTACCAGAAAAGGTTGGACCAAATATTTTGGTATTCCGGGGCATAGGGAATTTAGAGAAGGCTTCTTTCGGCACCCCGGAAATAGTGTACAATAAATACTTCTCGCCACCTGGATTTTCTTCATTATAAAAAAATGCGCCAAACTGCGCGCCGCTAAGGGAGGTGCCAATATCAGTAATACGCTGCACCAGCTTCTCCAGCTCCACCTCGGAGTTAATTGCTTTCGCAGATTCCAACAGCAGTTCCAGTATAGGATAGGTTTGCATCTCGCCCGCATCGTGGGTGGTATCTTCGATGGCCATAGCGGTAAATTATTGTTGTTAATTGGCAAGTAATCAATAAATTTACCAAAATCAATTCAGATTAATAATACTTGTGTCCGGACTATTTTCCCTGCAATAAAATTTATTAAAAACTGTGATGCCAATTGTGAATAAGCACGTACCCCTGAACATTCTGTTGGCGGATGACGACGCGATTGACCGGGAATTATTTATTGAAGGCATTAACCATACCGGCATTAAATATACCATCAAAGAAGTGGAGAATGGAGAGCAGGTTTTTTCTTACTTGTCCGGCGCTATTGAAAAACCAGACCTCATTATTCTTGATCTTAATATGCCTGTTAAAGATGGCAGAAGTACCCTTAAGGAATTAAAAAGCCAGGATCAGTTCAAACGCATTCCGGTGGTGATCATGTCTACTTCCAACTTACAGTTTGATATAGCGCTGACTTATGATAACGGCGCTAATTTGTTTGTAGTAAAACCAGACGATTTTAAAGAGCTGGTACATTTACTCAGCTGCCTGTTATCTGTATTCTCTCCTTCACTACACCTGTTACGCAACCATCATTAAAAAAGTATAGCCTGGCAATAATTATCACCAGGCTATATACATCACAACGTGTTACTAGTTGCCCTACTTCCTTAGTAAGGCGCATGAACAAGGCCATATCTTTCACCAGTAAAAGTTGGCATAGGTCAAGTTTATCTTGCAAAGCTGAAATGAATACGTGCCGGGCTGTAATAAGGTTGCCTGTATAATTTCATTTGCACCATACAGCCCGGTGCTGTAATTTTGATGCCATTGTAAGATCTAAACTTCATTTACCATGCGCCTTATCCATATCTTAATATTCCCTGTACTGGCCTTAATAATACTCTCTGCACGCCCCGCCGGCCTAAGCCGCACACATAAGGGGAATGATACCTTACATCATTTATATACTGCCGGTATTGGCGGGGCATTGATTGGTGGTTTGTACGATGGCATTTACCCATATGGCGCACTTAAGCAACATGGTGATTTTGGCCTGGGTGCGCCGGCCTTGCTGGATGGAGAGCTGATCATCTTAAACGGCAGGATCTATCAAACACAGCACACCGGTAAAACTTTTGAGGTGAATGATAAACAGCTGGCTTCTTTTGCTATGGTCAATTATTTTCATCCTTCAATAAAGATCACACCTAATAAAGCAATGGATAAAGCGGCGCTTTTTCATTTACTGGATAGTGTGCTTACGAACGTGAATGGCATGTACGCTATTCACATCAGCGGTACCTTCAGCATGTTAAAAACCCGCGCCTTTCCGCCCGTAAAAGAGCACCAGCATACACCGCTGGCAGATATGTTAAGCCTGCAACACTTTTTTACTTATAACAGCGCACAGGGCGACCTGGTAGGATACCGCCTGCCCGTGTTTATGGATAACACCAACATTTCCGGTTATCATTTCCATTTTCTCTCTGCACAAAAAAATGAAGGCGGGCATATGATAGACCTGCTGACAGACCATATACAAATTGAAATAGATGTGCTGGATAGCTACAACGTACAGGTGCCTGCCACCAGCGATTACGAACATTTTGATTTTAAAAAGAACAGGGAGGAAGATATTAAAAGCGTAGAACGCGGCGGCAAAGCGGGGGCGCAAACACAAGGCGGCAAGATAGATACCATGACCGTTTACCGCGATAAAATTGATCAGCTGGATAAACAGATCGTGCAGTTGCTGGGAGAAAGAATGGAAGCTGCCCGTGCTATAGGTACTTATAAAATGGTACATAAAATTGGCGTGGTGCAAAGCAACCGGTTTAACGATGTATTGCAAAGGGCCATTGCCGAAGGCAAACAGCTGGGCCTTTCAGAGGAATTTATTAAAGAGCTGTATGAGGATGTACATGCAGAAAGTGTACATCAGCAGGAAGCATTAAAACAATAATACGCGTATGAAAATATTGATGATAGGCGCCGGCGGCACCATAGGCCAAATTATTAAAGTATACTAAGGTATGCATGCGGATGTGTTTGAATACCGCCCCTTGTTGTTATCTGTTGCCTACCGCATGTTAGGGGAGCGGCAGGAGGCGGAAGATATTGTGCAGGATATTTATGCCCGCTGGCTGGAAATGGATGTGCAGCACATACAACAACCCCGGCATTATTTGCTGCGGGCCGTTACCAACCATAGTATTAACCGCATTAAAATATTACAGCAGCAACGGGAGCTCTACTCCGGTCCCTGGCTGCCTGAACCGGCCACCGCCACACCGGAGCCGCCTGCAGCAGAAGGCGACCATCTTTCCATTGGTTTTCTTTTTTTACTGGAAAAGCTAAACCCGCTGGAAAGGGCCGTGTTCCTGTTAAGGGAAAGTTTTGATGTAGCCTATAAAGAGCTGGAAACCATCCTGGACATCCCGGAAGCCAGCTGCCGGCAACACCTTCACCGCGCAAAAGAAAAACTGCAGCAGGATAAAAAACGTTTTAATACAGATACCGCCCAGCATCAGCAGCTGATGAAAGCCTTTATGGAGGCCTGCCTGAACATGGATCAAACCAAACTGGTATCCCTGCTGCGGGAAGATATTGCCTTTTACTCCGATGGCGGCGGCAAAGCATCTGCTGCTGTACACCCGCTGTTTGGACCGGATACCGTGGCCCGCTTTATACTGGGTATTTTCAAACACCGGCCTGTGGTGCAGCCCTTATTCCAGCAGCTGTGGGTGAATGGTCAGCAGGCCATTGGCGTATTTGATGCTGCCACCCGCCAGCCTGTATTATGCATTTGTTTTGAAGCAGGCCAGGAAGGTATTGATAGCTTTTATTTTATCCGCAATCCTGATAAGTTGAAAAATATCCGGTATTCCCTCTAAAAGTTGTCACAAAACAGGCAGGCGTTTGTCTTAAAGGTAAAAAACACGTTTTGCCATGGAACATTCATTAAGACTAGCGCCCATTGAAAAACCGCAGGGGCTGTACCTGAAGCTGAGCTACCAGTATTTTAAAAAGGTGTTGGGCAAGGTAATTACGCCTGCCAAAGTTATTTATGCCCGCGTACCGCGGATGATGAAGATTGCTTCCCTGTTCTATAAGATCCAGCAGGAGGCAACGCTACCTGAAGAGCTAAAGATCCTTTGCCATATGCTGGTATCTGATATTAACCAGTGCTCCTTTTGCATGGATATTGCACAGGCCTATGCCATGAAGCAGGGCCAGGGTATGCAAAAGCTGGGCGCATTACACGCCTTTGATACTGATCCTTTATTTACACCGGCTGAGCGAGCCTGCCTGCAATATGTAAAAGAAGTAACACTGCACAAACAGGTACCGGATGAAGTGTTTAAAACCCTGCAGCAGCACTTCACGGACGAGCAGATCATCTACATTACCTTCCTGTGCGCTTCAGAGGGCTATTATAACACGATGAACCTGGCGTTGGGCATTGGGTCTGATGGGTTGTGCAGCCTGCAATAAAGGGCATTAAAATGAAAAGTCCTCCGGAGAACCGGAGGACTTTCTTTAACACAACTAAAAAACAATCAAACGAAAAAATGCAGAGAACTAACCCATGAGGGATCGCTCCTCATTAATCGGGCTTTTTCCCATCTAAAAAGGTATTGATAGTATTGATCTCTGCCTGGTTCTGGCCATTCTCACTCACGGTATAATTGGAGTAAAAACGTTCTGCGGATCCGGCGCCATTGTCCAGATCTACATTGCGGCGCAGGTAAGCGGGCACGTTTTCAATCTCCGTATTACTATCCATCGTTTTCACATTGAAGCTAATGCTCCGCAGCTTGGCTATCCTTTCTGCCTGCTTCCGTTTCTGCTCTTCAAACTGCTCATCTACAGCAGATGTGGGAGGAGCAGGTGTAGGTGTTGGTGCAGGCGGCGGTGTTGCCGGCTCTTCCTCTTCCTTAAACACCATTTTCATTTCCGGCTGGTCATTGGCCGGGGGCGGCGTATTGCTCAGCGGTTCTATATGAATGAAGGTGGCCGGCGGCGGTGTTTGCTGACGTATAACGTTAATTCCTGCACCGGTATTGTTGCTGGCCGGTGGCGCCGGCTGTGCGGGTATTACCGGCGGTACATAATCCGGGTCAGGCTCAATGTTTAATACAAAATTCTGTTTTTCCGGAGCGGGCGGCGGTGTATAATTGGCTGCCTGCTGCGGGTGTGTTACTACCGGTTCTACCAGCCGGGGCGCCATATGGTCTGTGGGTTCCACAAACAGGTCGCCCTGGCCTTTGGGATTGGTCATTTTCTTTTCATCACCATCCTGTCCCAGCTGCATTACAATTTTAGGCTCCGCTGCTTTAATTTCAGCTTCCGGGTTCATGGGCAGGCGCTGTATAGGCTTCTGCTCAAAACCGGTGGCAATAATGGTTACACCTAATTTTCGTTCCAGGGTTTGATCGTAGCCCACACCTAAGATCACATCACAATCCTCACCGGCCATGCTTTGTACATAAGCCTGTATGGTATCCATTTCATCCAGCGTGTGCTCGAATTCGCCTTCGGCGGATGAAATGTTGATCAGGATCCATTTAGCGCCGCTGATGTCGTTATCATTCAGCAACGGAGAAGTTAAGGCTTCTTCAATGGCCCTTTGCGCGCGGCTTTCACCTTCTGCGGTAGCAGCGCCCAGTATGGCTACGCCGCCGTTACGCATTACGGTGCATACGTCCGCAAAGTCCACGTTTATCTGGCCGGTGCTGTTGATCACATCTGTGATACATTTGGCAGCCGTGGCCAGTACATTATCTGCTTTTTCAAAAGCAGCCTTGAATTTAAGATCGCCGTATTTCTGGCGCAGCTTATCATTGGAAATGATCAGCAGCGTATCCACGTAATCTTTCAGGCGGTTTACACCCTCATCTGCCTGCATCATACGTTTCTTCCCTTCATAGGAGAAGGGAGTGGTTACAATACCTACGGTTAAAATACCCAGTTCCTTACAGATACGCGCAATAATAGGCGCTCCACCGGTACCGGTGCCGCCGCCCATGCCTGCCGTAATAAAGGCCATCTTGGTATTTACCTCCAGTATCTTTTTGAGCTCTTCAAAGGATTCCTCCGTTGCCTGCTCACCGATCTTAGGATTGGCGCCAGCGCCCAGTCCTTGTGTTAAGTGCGGTCCTAACTGCACTTTATTTGGAACGGGGCTATTCGCGATTGCCTGCGCATCGGTATTGCAGATAATAAAATTCACCCCCTCAATGCGTTGGTTGAACATGTGGTTCACCGCATTGCTTCCACCACCACCAATGCCTATTACCTTGATGATGGAGGATTTCTCCTTTGGAAGATCAAAATGTATCATGACTCTATCTCTTTTATGGGTTAGTTGCCTAAGTAATTAATAATGAATAATGAAGAATTAACAATATTAAGGCCAGTCTTTCAATTACATCCAATTATTAATTCTTAATTATTAATTCTTATAGTTTTGCGTCCTCTTCTTCTGTGAACATATCTATGATCTTTGTCTTCATCCTGTCCAGGAAGCTTTTCAAAGATGCATTCCTTTCGTTTGCTTTCCTTGCCTGTATGGCTGCTGTATCTTCTGCCGGTTCTTCTTCCTGCATCCAGTCATCATCGCCAGTGGCTGCCTTATTGGAAGCTTTTTCCTTGGCTATAAAGCTGGTATTGATCTTTACATAATTTTCCTCCAGCGCCCTGCGGTCATTCTCATAATCGTTATAACCTTTCAGTATTAAGCCTACGCAGGTAGCATACATGGGTTTGGTCAGCTCGTCAATATGCCCGCTGGCCAGGTGCTCGTTCGGGTAACCGATACGTGCATTCACACCCGTAGTATATTCGGTTAGCTGTATCAGGTGTTTCAGCTGGGAGCCCCCGCCGGTAAGGATAATACCGCCATTCAGCATTTTATTATCCATGCCTATCTGTTTCAGATGGTATACTACAAAATCCAGGATCTCGCTCATACGCGCCTGAATAATGTGCGCCAGGTTCTTTACAGATATTTCCTTGGGGTTCTGTCCGCGCAGGCCGGGAATAGTGATGTAGGCATTGTTCTTGGCTTCATCTGCCAGCGCATAGCCGAACTGCACTTTCATTTGCTCTGCCTGTGTTTTCAGTACGCCCAGGCCATTCTTAATATCATTGGTAATGTTTTCCCCGCCATAAGGAATTACCGCTGTATGTTTAAGAATACCTTCGTAAAACACGGCCAGGTCCGTAGTACCACCGCCTATATCTACAATAGCTACACCGGCTTCAAAATCCAGGTCGCACATAACGGCGGCAGCGGAAGCCAGGGGCTGCAGCACCAGGTCATGTATGCGCAGGCCGGATTTTTCCACGCTGCGGTTTATGTTACGGATCGCATTCTTATCGCCCGTAATAATGTGGAAATTAGCGCCCACCTTCACACCCGACATCCCAATGGGGTAGGTGATGTTCTGCAGGCTATCCACAATATATTGCTGCGGTATCACGTCAATGATCTGGTCACTGGCGGGTATCACCGTTTTATACTGGTCGTTGATCAGCTGATCAATGTCTTTCTGGGAAATTTCTGCGTCCGTATCGCTACGTACAATATCCCCGCGGGTTTGCAAACTTTTTATATGATGGCCGGCAATACCTACATACACTTCATTGATCTCCAGGTTGGGATTTGAAGCGTAGCAGTTTTCCAGTGCCTGCCGTATGGCTTTGATAGTTTGATCGATGTTCAGCACCATTCCGTGCTGCACACCAAAAGATGGAGCTTTACCGAATCCCAGGATTTCCAGTTTCCCGTATTCATTCTTCCTTCCTGCAATGGCAGCAATCTTCGTAGTTCCTATATCAAGGCCTACAATGATGGGAGCTTCCTGATTCATGGCGTTTTATGTTTTTTTGTTGCGTTAATTGGTTTGTCCGCCGGCTTATATACCGCTTTGGGTGTCCGCTGCGTTTTAGCCGGTGGTTTTGGTGTTTTGTTATTGGATGAAGGCCTTACTTCCTTTTTCGGAGCCGGTTTTGCGGCCGGCTTTTCCGTGTGTTCAGTATGCCTGGTTGTTTCTTTTGCAGGCGCTGCTGCTGTGATAACAGTAACGTCGCCTGTGCCGGCCATATCCACGTCCACACTATCAATATGCGGCGGGGTGGGTTTGGGCGGCGGCGTACCATCTTTACGGGTACATACTACTTCATTTTCAAACGCCACGTTAATACGGGTATAATTGTTCCAGCCTACCCGGCTGAGGCCTTCTTTATAAAAGGCTAATAACTTGGTAAATTTTTTCTCTACATCTGTTCCTTCTCCAAAGTCAATAATATGATCGCCCAGCTTGGGGGTGATCTCAAATTTGCGTTCGCCGTTAATATTCACCTGCTCTACCTGCGCCATCCAAAAGGGATCGTTCAGCACGTAGGTGCTGAAGTCTACGATCCCCGCGGTAAGCGCGCTGTCGGCTGTTTGCAGCTGCAGCGCATCCGTAGGGAAGCCGGTGAATACAGGCACCCTTGCGGTATAACGTTCGGATACCGGTATGCGGTCGCGCTGCGCATCCAGGTAAAAGCTGTTGCCGGTGGTGGTGAACACACGGGCTACCGGCTCGCGCTGTACTACCTTAATGTTCAGCACACGGTTGTTGTCAATGAACAGGTTTGCCTCTTTTACCCAGGGATCCTGCGCTACCACTTTTTCCAAAATGGCTATATTAATGCTGCTTACAGGCTTGCCTACCGGGTTCAGGTCTTTATTTTTTACGATCAGCGCCTTGATATCCTTTTCTTCTATAAAGAAATTCTCATCGTCACCGGAAAGCTTTACCACGATGCCTTTGCACTGGGTGGTATCTTTCACTTTTACCGCGGCGCTTACCAATACCACAAAGCCAACAAGTACTGCCATCCATAAAAGGGCGGTACCCATACGTTTTAATGCCTTGCGTGTTTTAGGTTGCACTCTTGTTAGTTTTTAATTTGTTATTAAATGTGAAAGGTGAAATGTGAAAACGCTTGCCTGTTTTCACAGTTCGCTTCTCACTCTGCACTATTACTCACTCTTTTCACCTTCCAATATTTTTTTAGCCGGCTCTTTCATCAGGTCTATATCACCTGCGCCTGCAGTAATGAACAGGGGTGCTGTATTGGCTTTAAGCCATTCCAGCACTTCCGCCTGCTGTAGTATCTGCACCGGCTTTCCACTTATTTTACCGGCGATCATTTCACTGCTTACGCCTTCTATGGGCAGCTCCCGCGCCGGGTAAATGGGTAATAAGATCACCTCATCTGCCAGGGCCAGGCTTTCTGCAAAACCATCGGCCAGGTCGCGGGTGCGGGTATACAGGTGCGGCTGAAATACCACTACGCACTTTTTATCCGGGAACAGGTCGCGTGCGCTGCTTATCAATGCACGCAGCTCTTCCGGGTGATGCGCATAGTCATCTATGAACACCTGGTAATCGTTATTGATCACATACTCAAAGCGGCGGCGTATGCCTTTAAAGTCCGCTACTGCGGCTTTTATGGCTGCTTCGTCAATGCCCAGCAGCTGCGCTACGGTAATGGCGGCTACGCTGTTCTCCACATTATGCAGGCCACCAATGGGGAGCGTTACATTTTCAATGGTCCAGTCCTGCTGCACTACATCGTACTGGTAACCGCCGTTCTGGTTGCGGATGTTCTTAGCATACGCATTGGCGGTATTGCTGTTCAGGCGGTACCACAGCTTATTATCTGCTTGCAGGTCTGCTGCGCGTTGCAGGCCTTCCCGCGCTATTAACGTACCGTTGGGCTTTATATTCTTTGTGTACTGAATAAAGGCTTCCTGCATATCTGCTTCCGTGCCGTAAATGTCCAGGTGATCCGGGTCCATGGCAGTAAGCACGGCAATGTCAGGGCTTAGCTTCAGGAAAGAGCGGTCGTATTCATCTGCCTCAATTACGGCCACTCTTTTATCACTGCTCCAGAAGTTGCGGTTATAATTCACGCTAATGCCGCCCAGGAATGCATTACAGCCATACCCGCTATGGCGCAGTATATGCGCTATCATGGTAGAGATGGTGGTTTTACCATGGGTGCCGGCTACCGTAATGGCAAACAGCTCCCGGGTAATTTCCTGCAGCACATCACTGCGTTTTACCACTTCAAAGTTATTTTCACGATACCATTGCAGCTCTGAATGTATAACAGGAATAGCAGGTGTATACACTACCAGGGTGGCCTGCTTATCCAACAGGTTTACATCATCTGTATAATGGATCTGCATACCTTCTTCTGCCAGCTGTTTGGTAAGAGCGGTTTCCGTACGGTCATAACCGCCCACCTGCACGCCGTTCTCATTAAAGAACCGTGCAATGGCGCTCATGCCTATGCCGCCTATGCCAATGAAATACACCCTTTGTATGTTGTTCAGATCCATCTTGCTGATTTCGTAAATCGTATATCCTCAAATAAGTTTTAACACTTCCTGTGCTATGATCATATCTGCATTGCTGTTGCCCAGCTTTGCAATATTTTGTTCCAGCTGCTCCGTAAGGGCTTTGTTCTGCAATAGGCTAAAGAGGGTAGTACCCAGCTCTTTGCCTACCTCACTGTCTTTGATCAGCAGCCCGGCCTGTTTGCTTACCAGCGCCTGCGCATTAAACGTTTGGTGGTCTTCTGCTGCATATGGATACGGCACAAAGATCACCGGCTTTTTAGCTACACATTCTTCCGCAATGGTCATAGCGCCTGCGCGGGAGATCACCACATCTGCTGCCTTGTACGCAAAGTCCATCAGGTTAATGAACTCAAACACCTTTATGTGCGATGCGTAGGGCACTGCAGCTGCTTTTGCGGTTTCGTAATACAGCTTACCCGTTTGCCAGATCAGCTGCACATCTTTTTCCACAAACTCCGGCTGCAGGGCTTTCAATGCTTCGCTGATGGATTTGGCGCCTAAGCTGCCGCCAAAAGCAAACACCGTTCTTTTACCTTCTTGCAGGCCAAACTGTTTCAACGCTTCCTGCCGGGTTACAGCCGATTGTGTGATGCTGCTTCTTACCGGGTTGCCGGTGAGGATCAGCTTAGCTGCCGGGAAAAATTTTTCCATGCCGTCATAGGCCACACAAATACGGCTGGCTTTACGGCCCAGGATCTTATTGGTTTTGCCGGCAAAGGAATTTTGCTCCTGTATCAGGGTTGGAATGCCTTTGCGCTGTGCTTTCCGCAACATGGGAAAACTGGCGTAACCGCCTACACCTACCGCTACATTGGGCTGAAAGCGTTTTAATATACTACTGGCCTGGTTTAAGCTTTTTATGATCTTGAAAGGCAGCGCCAGGTTTTTGAGCATATTGCTGCGGTTAAATGCTGCAATGTCCAAACCTTCTATCTGGTAACCTGCCTGCGGCACCTTCTCCATTTCCATTTTGCCCTTAGCGCCCACAAACAGGATCTCTATGCCGGGCTCTATCTTCTTCAACGCATTGGCAATAGCAATTGCCGGGAAGATATGTCCTCCGGTACCACCACCTGCTATTATTACCTTACGCGCCATTTAATTAATAATGAATAATTAATGATTAATATGATTATGTTTTGTTCCTTGCCAGTGATCTATTAAGAATTAATTAACCGCACTTTTTCCAC
The DNA here is from genome assembly GCF_019091455.1 of Chitinophaga sp. GbtcB8. Classification (GTDB taxonomy): domain Bacteria; phylum Bacteroidota; class Bacteroidia; order Chitinophagales; family Chitinophagaceae; genus Chitinophaga. The sequence goes on along the minus strand of NZ_JAGXJN010000001.1, from coordinate 553,364 downwards.
CCCGCACCACCTGTTAATTATTAATTCTTAATTATTCATTAAGCCTCCTCGTATTCTTCCTCCTCTTGCTCTGCAAGCACTCTCGCTAACCTTTCCTGCTCTGCCTTTTTACCTTCCATTTCTTCTACGTTGCGGGCCACACTTAATATGATGCCAATGGCCAGGCTGGTAAATATTACGGATGAACCACCCATACTTACCATGGGCAGCGTAACCCCTGTAACCGGGAATACGCCTACATTCACCGCCATATTGGTGAGCGCCTGTATCACCAGCGTTACACTAAGTCCTAATGCCAGGAAGGCCCCAAATGCGTAGGGGCATTTCCGGTATATGCGGATGCAGCGTAACAGCAACAGCATATAAGCCATCAATATTAAAAAGGCGCCAAAGATACCATACTCCTCGATAATTGTTGCATATATAAAATCGGAATACGCATGCGGTAAAAAATTACGCTGCGTACTGTTACCGGGTCCTTTACCTAAAAAGCCGCCGCCTGCAATGGCAATGTTGGCCTGCTGCACCTGGTAAGGTGTTTCTGAATTTTCCTTATTGGTAAAATGCTCGATCCTGTTTAACCAGGTTTGGGTACGCCCTTCCATACCGGAAACCTTTGCTACCACAAACATCAGCAGCACTAATCCCGCACCCATGGCTACCATGGCGGCCAGGTATTTTACAGGTATGCGGCCAATGAAACATAACAGCATACAGCTGGCGCCCAGCAATAAGGCTGTACTCATGTTGGCCGGCATAATGAGCACACAGATAATGCCTACCGGTATAATGATGGGCAAAAATCCTTTTTTCAGATCGGTGATCACATGCTGCCGTTTGGACAGCTGCCGGCTTACATACATGAAAATGGCCAGCTTGGCCACATCTGATGTCTGGAACGTAAGATTAATAATAGGCAGCCGTATCCAGCGGCTGGCGTCATTAATATGCGATCCAAAGGCCAGGGTGTAAATGAGCAAGGGTATGGAAATGATGAACCCTATCTGCGCTACGCGGGAATAAATAGTATAATTCACCCGGTGCGCAAAGTAGATGATCAGCAAGCCCATTACCAGTACGGTTAGCTGCTTTAACAGGTAATACTCCGTATGACCGCCTCTTTCCCTATACGCCAGTGAGCCTGTGGCGCTATATACTGCCAACAAGCTCACCAGCGACAGGAAGACCACGATCGCCCATATCACCTTGTCACCTTTTGTCCTATAAAGAAAATCACCCATAGTCTCAATTACGAATTGTCAATTACGAATTACGAATTGAGGGCCGTTTGTCCTACAATTCTCTTACTGCTTCTTTAAACTGCTTGCCTCTGTCCTCGTAATTCTTGAACAGGTCAAAGCTGGCGCAGGCCGGGGAAAGCAATACCACATCTCCTTTGGCAGCCAGCTTAAAGGCTTCCTGCACTGCATCTTTCATGCTGCTGGTATTTACCATGGCAGGGGTAGCGCTGCTTAGTGCGTCCTGTATCGGCTTGTTATCTACTCCCATGCAAACAATCCCTTTTACCTTTTCCTGTACCAGGTCTTTAATGGCGCTGTAGTCATTGCCCTTATCTACCCCGCCCATGATCAGCACTACCGGCTGCTCCATGCTTTCCAGCGCAAACCACAATGAGTTTACGTTGGTGGCTTTGCTGTCATTAATAAAGTCTATCCCGCGCACGGTGGCTACATATTCCATACGGTGCTCCAGGCTCTTGAAAGAGGTAAGGCTTTCGCGGATCTTCTCTTTCCGTATGTCCATGGTTTTGCCTGCAATACCTGCTGCCATTGAGTTGTATAAGTTATGTTTGCCTTTAAGGGCAAGATCATAGATGGACACGATCACCGGATCGTCATTCAGTTTTATATTCACCTGATCGTTTGTTATAGATCCGCCTTCTTTCTTCAATGGTTCCATGATAGTAAAAGGTATTGTTGTTGAGTAAATAGTTTTTTCGTTCATATAATTCCTGATCTCCGGGTCATCCATGCAGTAAATGAAATAATCATCTTTTGTCTGGTTCATGGCTATCCTGAACTTGGAGGCTACGTAGTTTTCCATCTTATAATCATAACGGTCCAGGTGGTCAGGTGTTATGTTCAGTAAAATGGCTACATGGGGCCTGAATGTGGTAATATCGTCCAGCTGAAAGCTGCTGATCTCAATAATGTAATATTCTACCGGTGCAGTGGCTACCTGCCTGGCATAGCTGATACCAATGTTGCCTACCATGGCGGCGTTGTAGCCGGCCGTTTTAAATATGTGGTAGGTAAGCGCAGTGGTAGTGCTTTTGCCGTTCCTGCCGGTAATGGCTATGATCTTTGCATCTTTGCTGAAGCGGTAAGCCAGCTCTATTTCTGAAATTACCGGTACCTGCTTTTCACGCACCTTTTTCATCAGCTCCGACTTTTCCGGTATACCCGGGCTTTTCACGATCTCGTCTGCACCCAGTATCACATCCCAGGAGTGTTGGCCTTCTTCAAACGGGATGTGGTTCACGGCCATTTCCTGTTTGTAGATGTCTTTGATCACTCCTCCATCAGATACAAATACTTCGTAGCCCTGCTGTTTGCCCAGCAAAGCTGCGCCAATACCACTTTCACCGGCGCCCAGTATCACCAGGCGTTTGGTACTGCCGGTGCTGTCTGCTGCTGTTGGATGATATTGTATGTTCTTATTCAATTATTATCTCATTTTCAAAGTTGCAATGGCTACTACCGCGCACATAATGGCTACTATCCAGAAGCGTACGGCTATTTTACTTTCATGGTATCCTATTTTCTGGTAATGGTGGTGCAGGGGCGACATTTTAAAAATGCGCCGTCCTTCGCCATACTTCTTTTTAGTGTACTTAAAATAACTTACCTGTATCATTACGCTCAGGTTCTCTACCAGGAACACACCGCAGAAAATAGGGATCAGCAGCTCTTTCCGCACGATAATGGCCAGGGATGCAATAATGCCGCCCAATGCCAGGCTGCCCGTATCGCCCATGAATACCTGCGCGGGGTAAGCATTATACCAGAGAAAGCCTACACAGGCGCCTACAAAGGCGGCTATGAAAATGGCCAGCTCGCCCAGGTTAGGGATGTACATAATATTCAGGTACTCCGCAAACTGTATGTTACCGGATACGTAGGCAAACACCCCCAAACAAATACCTATGACCGCAGAAACGCCCGTGGCCAGCCCATCCAGCCCGTCTGTTATATTAGCACCGTTGGATACGGCCGTGATAATGAAGATCACGATCAGGATGTACAGGATGAAGGTGTATTTCTCTGCACCCGGTATCCAGGAGATTAACCGGGAGTAGTTGAACTCATGCGTTTTTACAAAGGGAATAGTAGTGATGGGGGTTTTTACATCCACAAAACGTTTTCCTTCCTTGGTGGTCCTTTCCGTTTTACTGATCACCCGTTCATATGAGGGTATAGGCTTTGCATTCAGCACTTCACGGGAGATCACTACATTATCATTAAAGTATAAGGTAGTACCTACTATCAGGCCCAGGCCTATTTGCCCCAGCACTTTGAACTTACCGGCTAAGCCTTCTTTATTCTTTTTAAATACCTTAATGTAATCATCTATAAAACCGATCAACCCCAGCCAGATAGTGCACAGGATGATCAGCAGGATGTACACATTCATTACCCGGGCAAACAGCAGGGTAGGGATCACAATGGCAGACAGGATGATCAGCCCGCCCATTGTAGGAGTGCCCTTCTTGGTGTTCTCGCCCTGCAGTCCCAGCTCCCGGATCGTTTCACCGATCTGTTTGCGTTGCAGGAAGCGCACAATGCGTTTCCCCAGCAGCAGGGAAATAACCAGGGAAAGCAGCAATGCCATGGTCACCCGGAAGGTGATAAACTGGAAAATGCCGCTACCACTGATGTTGAACTCAGTTTTCAGGTAGTTGAATAAATAATATAGCATAAGTTAGTTAGTCCTCGTACATTCTATTTTTCCATCATCCGCATCATTTCCAGCAGCACGGCTTTATCGTCAAACGGGTGTTTTACGCCCTTGATGTCCTGGTATTTTTCATGTCCTTTGCCCGCCACCAAAACAATATCTTCCGGGTTAGCCAGGCTGATAGCGGTTTTGATCGCTTCCTTCCGGTCGGTTATGGACAATACTTTTTTCTTCTGGTGCACCGGCACGCCTGCTTCCATAGCTTGTATAATAGCTGCCGGATCTTCAGAGCGCGGGTTGTCGGAGGTCAGTATCACCTTATCACTATGCTCTGCCGCTACCTGCGCCATTATAGGGCGTTTGGCGGTATCACGGTCACCTCCGCAGCCTACCACGGTGATCACCTGCTCATTCCCTTTGCGCAGGTTCTTGATAGTGGCCAGTACATTCAGCAAAGCATCCGGGGTATGGGCATAATCCACGATCCCGATAATACGCTGGCTGTCTGATAAAATATAATCAAAGCGGCCTTCTGCACCCTGCAGGTTGCTCAGGGCCTGCAGCACCGTATGTTTATCCTGGTTCAGCAATACGCCGGCGCCATATACGGCCAGCAGGTTATAGGCATTAAATTCCCCGATAAGGCGGAAGTGTACTTCCTGCTCGCCTACCTGCATGATCAGTCCTGTAAGGTTATTCTCCAGGATCTTGCCTTTAAAGTCGGCCATGGTGCGCAGGCTGTACGTGGCTTTGCGGGCTTTGGTATTTTGCAGCATTACATTGCCGCGCTTATCATCCAGGTTGGTGAGCGCAAACGCGGTATTGGGCAGGCCGTCAAAGAATGCCTTTTTCACGCGGATGTATTCATCAAAGGTTTTATGATAATCCAGGTGATCGTGTGTGATGTTGCTGAAAATACCACCGGCAAACTTTAAACCGGCTATCCTTTGCTGGTGTATGGCATGGGAGCTTACTTCCATAAACGCATACTGGCAGCCATCTGCCACCATTTGCGCCAGCAGCGCGTTAAGGCTGATGGCATCCGGTGTGGTATGTGTAGCGGGTATAACGGTATCGCCTATCTGGTTTTGTACGGTAGATAGCAATCCGCAATGATAACCCATCTTTGTAAACAGCTTAAACAGCAGGGTGGCAATGGTGGTTTTACCATTGGTACCTGTAACACCTACCAGCTGCAGGTTACGGGAGGGGTGCTGATAAAAGTTATCGGCCATTACACCGCAGGCATGCGTACTGTCTGCTACCTGTATATAACATACCTGCTCCAGCAGCGTTTCAGGCAGCACTTCACAGATCACGGCAGCTGCGCCCAGCTCAATGGCTTTTGCAATAAAAGTATGGCCATCCGTATGTACCCCTTTTATGGCAATGAATGCATCGCCGGGTTGTACAGCCCTGGAATCTATGCGCAGCTCGTTCACGGAAATATTATTATTCCCGTGCACCGCCTGGATGCTTACACTGTATAATATGTCTCTTAATAACTGCATGCTGCGTTTATACTTCTAAGACCTGGCCGGTTCTAAAACCGGCCAGGTCTGTAATTTTTTTAAGTGTTCAGTTCAATTACGATCGTTTGATCCCTGCCTATCTTACTGCCGCCGGGTATGGATTGTGTGATCACTTTACCCGAGCCCCTGATCTCTACACGCAGTCCTGCATTTTCCAGCAAATACAGTGCATCTTTTAATCCCATTCCCTTTACATCCGGCACTGCGCCTTTCAGCTGTTTTACCGGTTCCAGCGCTACCTGCTGCTCATTCACTGATGCGCTTACCCAGTTGGTGCTGGTTACCGCCGGGCCCTGCCAGGGCAGGTGCAGGGTAGTTAAGATCTCTTTCAGCTCAGTACCTTTCCCGTTCTTCAGCGCCAGCATAGAATCCAGGCGCATGGTAGTTTTTAACGGTTTTTGTTTTTCCACGGCAATGGCATATAATTTATCTGCCACTTCGCGGAACACCGGGCCTGCTACGGATGCGCCGTAGAACCTTGCGGCATGCGCTTTATTCTTGATCACTACCACACAGGTATACTGCGGATCATTTGCCGGGAAATAACCGGCAAATGAGGATTGGTAAATCTTATCTGCATATCCTCTTTTGCCATTGGCTACCAGTGCGGTACCGGTTTTGCCGGCAAAGGAGTAATACGGTGTCCATAATTTTTTTGCGGTGCCTTCCAGCACTACGCCTTCCAGCATTTTCTTCACCTGCTTCAGCGTGCTGCGGGAGCAAATGCTATCCATTACTACCGTTGGCTCAAACTGTTTCTCCACCTTCCCGTATTCCATAATGTTATTTACGAGGTACGGTTTCATCATTTTACCGTTGTTGGCTACTGCATTATATAACATGCAGGTTTGCAGCGGGCTTATTAACACCTCGTACCCAAATGCCATCCAGGGCAGGGAGGTAGCGCTCCAGGTTTTGGATGCGGTGGTTTTTATCACCGGCCATCCTTCGCCTTCCAGGTCAATACCGGTATGTTTATCCAGGCGCAGCTTTTTTAAATGTGCTACAAAGTTGTTGGGCTGTTTGCTGTAATACTGATAGGCCAGCTTGGCCATACCAACATTAGAGCTCAGCTCAAAAGCCTGTTTAACGGTTACGTTTGTACGGTGGTGTGGCTCAGAATCATATACTGTTCTGCGGCCTACCTGCCAGCGTCCGTAGTTCAGGTCTACCATACCGTTCATGGTGGTGTACTTGTCTTCCAGCACAGAGATCACGGTGGCCAGTTTGAAAGTAGATCCCGGCTCGCCTACCTGCAGGGCATAATTCATGTCCTCAAAGTAACTGCCATCCGGCTGCCTGCCTAAGTTGGCAATGGCTTTTATTTTGCCGGTCTTTACTTCCATTAATATGCAGCTGCCGTGTTCTGCTTCGTTCTCCACCATCATATTCATGAGGGCGTTTTCTACAATGTCCTGCATGTTCACATCCAGCGTGGTGTTCACATCATGGCCATCTTCCGGCTCAATATCATATCCTTCTACCGGAACAAAGGTGCCGCCGGCAATGCGGCGCATCAGTCTTTTACCGGTCATCCCTTTCAGGTAAGCATCGTAAGTTCTTTCCAGGCCTACGTTCTGGGCATTTTCCCTTGACAAGCCAATGGTTCTGTTGGCCAGCAGCTTAAAGGGATTAATGCGTTTGTTGCGGGTTTCTGCTATCAGCCCGCCTTTATTGGGGCCCAGCCGGAACATGGGAAAGGTGCGCAGCTCCTGGAACTGGTTAAAGGGTACGTTACGTTTCAGCAGAAAGTAACGGTCTTTGCTTTTATACCCTTCCCGCAGCAGCTGTTTGTACTCCGCTGTGGTGCGGTCGCCAAACAGGCGGGAGAGGTAGCCGGACAAAGAATCCACGTTCTCTTTAAACACCTGTCCGTTCTTATCGCGCAGGCCATCGGCCGCAAAATCTATCCGCAGATCAAAATAGGGGATAGAGGTAGAGAGCATTCTCCCTTCCTCTGAATAAATGGTCCCTCTTTCCGCATCCAGCGAGACATAACTTGTGTGCAGGCTATCGGCCATGCTGCGCCAGTAGTTGCCTTCTACATTCTGCAGCATGAACACCTTAGCCAGTATTACCACGCCAAACAGCACCATGCCGATAAAGCAGAGGTAAACGCGCCATAGTATGTCTTTCTTTATTTCCATATATGATGAAATGAAGTAAGCGGTATTTCCTACTTCTCTTTCTTTTTAATTTCAATTTTCTGCGGTGGATTGTTGAGCGTTTTCAATCCCAGCGGTTCTACGGCTTTGCTCACCTCACTCATTTTACTGCGGAACATCAGCTCACTTTTCACATTCAGGTATTCCCAGCGCAGCTCTTTTATTTCCCTTCCCAGCTTGTTAATGTTGCGGATCTTTTTTTCCGCAAAGTGGCTGTTGGCTATGTATACCAGCGCCAGGCAGCTCAGGAACAGGATGAAGGGCATATTTTGCGTAAGGGCCCGGTAGTTGATGCGCAGGCGCCATTCCTTTTTCTGTTCCGGCGCCTCCGGTACTTCCGGACTATCTTCTTCCTGTTCAATTTCTTCTTCCAATAACTCTTCCTGCAACACGGTAATAAATTTTTAGGTGTGCAAATATGCAAATGTGCAAATGCGGTGTTATGCTGTTATTCATTTGCACATATGCATATCTGCACATTTACACATTATTAAATCTTCTCCGCCACCCTCAGTTTAGCGCTTCTTGCTCTTGTGTTCTGCTTCAATTCTGCGTCGCCTGCGGTGATGGGTTTCTTGGTAATCAGTTGGAAGGTCTTAGGGGGAGGGGCAGTAGTGAAATCGTAAGACGAGTCCTGGATCTCGAACTGTCCAGTTTTCATGAAATTTTTCACCAGCCTGTCTTCCAGCGAGTGGAAGGTGATAACGGCCAGCCGGCCCCCCGGCTTTAATACCTGCGCTGATTGCTGCAGCAGCTCTTTCAGTGCGCCCAGCTCATCGTTCACGACTATACGCAATGCCTGGAATACTTGTGCCAGGTACTTTTGCGGATTGCCTTTTACAATGGGCTGTATCAGGGACTTGAATTCGCTGATGGTGCGCAGGGGATGTGTTTTACGCTGCGTTACAATGGTTTTGGCCAAAGTACGGGCGTTGGTAACCTCTCCATACTCCTGGAACAGCAGGTGCAGCGCCTTTTCTGAATAGGTTTGGAGCACCTGTGATGCAGTAAGGGGCGAGCGGGTATCCATGCGCATATCCATATTGCCTTCAAAGCGGGTGCTGAAACCTCTTTCAGCGGTATCAAACTGGTAGCTGGACACGCCCAGGTCTGCCAGTATACCGTCTGCCTCAGTAGCCTTGTACAGTTTCAGGAACCGCTGTAGATGGCGGAAGTTGTGTTGTACAAAGGTTACGCGCTCGTCTTCAATACGGTTGCGGTAAGCATCTTCATCCTGGTCAAATACCAGCAGCCGGCCATTGGGGCCTAACTGCGAAAGGATGGCCCTGGAATGCCCGCCACCACCAAAGGTGGCATCCACATAAGTGCCGTCCGGGCGTATCTGCAGGTTGTCTATAACTTCCTGCAGCAATACTGGTAAATGATATTGAGATGCTTCCATGACTTATTAATTATGCCAACCGCTGAAGGCGTGGCGCCTGAACGCGCTACGGTACCCAGGTCCGGGTTTACTATAGCGTTAAGCCTTTTGCATTTAGCTTTGAGCGTTACTGTCTCCGGTCATCACCTGTTGCGCCAGATCACTGAAGGCTCCTGGTGAGAAATTTTCAAAGAACTCCTGGTACTTACTTATATCCCAGATCTCGATTTTATTAGTGGCTGCTGCCAGTATAATGTCTTTCTCCAGGCTGGCATATGTCATTAAATTCTTGGGAATCAATAACCTGCCTGCGCTGTCCAGGTCCAGAATGGTGGCGCCGTTCAAAAAGTAGCGGCGAAATTCCCTAACTTTCGGGTCAAAATCGTTCAGCTTACTGATGCGTTCAAATATGGGCTGCCACTCATTCATGGGATACAAGGTCAAACACTTTTCAAACCCCCGGTTTAGCACAAACTGCTCGCCGGCCCCTTCTGCTAACTGCTTTTTGAAACCGGCAGGTAGTAGAAAGCGCCCTTTTGCGTCCAGCGTAGCCTCATATTCACCGAGAAAACCTGTCATATTGGGGGGCGAAAATCCTTGAAATCCATTTTCTAACACAAAATAACACTTTTTCCCACTTTTTAACGAAAAAATGCATTCTAAATTTTTTCCACAGGGGAGAACTGTCCTTTCTATTGGGCTTACCGGGGATTTATGCCCCTAGGAGTGTGGATAGTGCTGGTGCATATGTGAATAACGTGTGATTATATGTGATATTATTGTTAATAAGGGGCGTTGCCTCTTTTTTTGTGCCCTGCTGGTAGCTCTTGGTGAGGGTAAGCAAGTGGTAAGTCTCAATTCATCTATCAATAAGCCATAATAATAAGTTGTGCCGGGTAGGAACCTGCCGGCAGCAGGCTAAGGTTTGCCCATCAGTAAGCCATGGGAATAGCTGTGCCGGATAAGAACTTGCCGGTAGTGGGGTAAGCTTTGCCCATTAGTAAGCCCAAATTCACCTGGTAGTAAGATGCTGATTGTGAAATGGTTTGAAGCTTTCCGGATAGCCAGCCATAATCCTGGAAAAGGCTTACAGCTGGTATGCATAATCCTGTTTTATAGCAGCCAATAGCCGCCTGCACCCCTTACCCCCGCAACTTTTTAAAAAAAGTCAGCCAATTTCAGCAGTACCGGCCCGGTCGGTGATTTATGCCTTTTGGCAAAATTTTAACAGCGGCAAATATTGTCCAGCCCTACATTTACATTTAATTTGTACCTTTGCCCTTCTTTTTTATGAGGAAAATCTTTTTATACATCACACTGTTTGCAATGGTAGCGGCTTCCGCCTGTAACATGGAACTGCGCCGGATAGAGAAAAGCAAGGACTTCGGTAAGAAGCTGACCTATGCGGATAAGTTGTACAAGAAGAAAAAGTATACCCAGGCACAGATGCTGTATGAAGAGCTGTTCCCGGTATACAAAGGCACTGATAAATTTGAGCCTATCTATTACAAATATGCTTACTGCTCATATTATGTAAGGGATTATGTGCAGGCGGCCTTTCACTTCAAGAACTACCTGGACGCGTTCCCTAACAGCCCGCATGCTACGGAAGTAGATTATATGCAGGCCTATTGTTATTATAAACAATCGCCCAAGGTAAACCTGGACCAGACCAATACCATAAAGGCCATATCTGCTATGCAGACCTACATTAATAACTATCCAACATCGGATAAAGTAGCAGAGGCTAACCTGGTAATAGAGCTGTGCCGCCGTAAGCTGGAACAAAAAGAGTACAACAGCGCCGAATTATATTATAACTTAGGGTATTATAAGTCTGCCGCTATTGCTTTTAAGAACCTGCAGCGTAACTACCCGGATTCTGATAAGAGCGATGGTTATAAGTATATGGCTATCAAGGCTTATTTCCAGTACGCCCGGAATAGCATCCTGGAAAAACAGAAAGAGCGCTATGAAGATGTGGTAACGGAATACATGGATTTTGCCGACCACTTCCCCAGCAGCAAAATGAAACCGGAAGCGGAAAAATACTACGCCATGGCACAGGGCAATATCAAAACCCTGGACAGTGAAACCGAAAAGATAGAAAAGGAGCGTGCCCGCAGGGCCAAAGCAGCAAAGGCTGACATGAACAACATCATTAACACGAATACTTCTAATAGTATTAATAACTATAACAATTCTTCTAACACCAATAAACCCTTGGAGAATGAGCAAAATAAAGAGAAATCTAACCAGTAGTTTAAATCCCTGGGTAGAAACCAAGAACACGACGGAGATAAAAGGCAAAACAGGCAATTTATACGAGTCTATTGCCGTTATTGCTAAGCGTGCCAACCAGATCAACATATCTGTAAAGGAAGAACTGCACTCCAAGCTGGAAGAATTTGCCAGCCATACCGATAACCTGGAGGAAGTGCATGAGAACAAGGAGCAGATAGAAATATCCCGCTTCTATGAAAGAATGGCTAACCCGGCTATCCAGGCTACTTCAGAATTCCTGGACGATAAGATCTACTTCCGCCGGAACGATGATGATCTGTACAGTTGATTTATAAACTGGCAGTTAGCAGCGATGCAAACTGTTCACTTTAAATTATTTCATATGTTGGCAGTGGGTAGTAAGTAGTATGCAGTGTAAGCTGCAGGCTGTTTACTGCAAACTGCCAACTATATTAAGAGGCGGCAGGACAATTTTTTTCTGCCGCTTTTGTTTTGTAGCTTGCCACCAAAGCCAGCCGGCAGTTGAGCTGGCCATGCATAAAAAAGATCCACAGCAAGCTGTTGCCTGCAAACTCTGAAAGACCATGTTACAAGGAAAAAAGATCCTCTTGGGTGTATCCGGTAGTATTGCTGCCTACAAAGCAGCTACCCTTATACGTTTGCTGGTAAAAGAAGGCGCCCAGGTAAAAGTAGTGATGACCGCTGCTGCCTGTGATTTTATTACTCCTTTAACGCTCTCCACTTTATCCAAAAATGAAGTGCTGGTAGCCCTTAAAAACGATCAAAGCTGGAATAACCACGTAATCCTGGGCCGCTGGGCCGATGTGATGCTGATAGCGCCCGCATCTGCCAACACCATTGCTAAAATGGCGCAGGGCCTGTGCGATAACCTGCTGCAGGCAGTGTACCTGTCTGCCACCTGCCCGGTATTGTTTGCCCCGGCTATGGATGAGGATATGTGGCACCATCCCGCCACCCGCCATAACATAGAAAAATTATTGTCTTACGGCCACCGGCAGCTGCCCGTGGAAAGCGGTGAGCTGGCCAGCGGTCTTTTTGGCGAAGGCCGGATGGCAGAGCCGGAAAATATTATTGCTTTCCTGCGCCAATATTTCAACACCCCGCAAACCAATATTCCTTTACAGCAGCCTTTAAAAGGCAAGCTGGCATTGGTAACGGCCGGCCCTACCGTGGAGCCTATTGACCCGGTACGTTTTATCAGCAACCACTCCAGCGGTAAAATGGGTATTGCCATTGCAGATGCATTAGCAGCTGCCGGCGCTACCGTAAAGCTAGTGCTGGGGCCTACGCGTTATGCCCCTGCAGATCCCAGCGTGGAAACCATTCACATCACTACTGCGGCTGAAATGTTCAATAGCTGTATTGCCAACTATCCCATGTCGGATATTGTGGTAATGGCCGCTGCTGTAGCAGATTACCGCCCCAAAACCGTGGTGGATAAAAAGATCAAAAAGGGGGATGAAGGTATGACGCTGGAGCTGGAAAAAACACACGACATACTGCGTACCCTGGGTAATAACAAAGGCCAGGACCAGCTGCTGGTGGGCTTTTCCCTGGAAACGAACAACGAAAAGGAATACGCGCTGAAAAAATTACAGGACAAAAACCTGGACCTGGTAGTACTGAACTCTCTGAAAGATGAAGGCGCCGGGTTTAACCACGATACCAATAAAGTGACCCTGTTTGACCGCGACGGTAAGGAAACTGCCCTGCCGCTGAAATCCAAGCAGGAAGTAGCAAAGGATATTGTTTCGGCTATAATTGAATTGCATCATGAAAACAAATAGTCCACGGCCCACGGACCACACTCCAAGGCCCCGCCCTATGAGATATATTTTCTTAGCTTTTAGCTTTTGGCTTTTAGCTTTTAGCTCCGCCAGTGCACAGGAGATCCGCGCCAATGTAACCGTAGTGGCCGGCCAGGTAACCGGGGTAGATAAAAAGGTGTTCACCACCCTGCAGAACGCCATCAAGGAATTTTTAAATAACCGCCGCTGGACCAATGACTCCTATACTGTAGGCGAACGCATTGAGTGCAACTTTATGCTGAATGTGCAGCAGGACCTGGGCTCCAATGCTTATAAGGCTGCGCTTACCATACAGGCTACCCGCCCGGTATTTAACTCCGGTTATGTAACCAGCCTGCTGAACACGCAGGATAATAATGTAGCTTTCCGTTATGTAGAATTTCAGCCGCTGGAATTCAGTGATAACCGGGTAGTGGCCAATGATCCCATGGTATCTAACCTGACCGCTACCTTGGCATATTACGTGTACATTATACTGGGGCTGGATTACGATTCTTTCTCGCCCCGCGGTGGTGATGACTTTTTCAAAAAAGCGCTGAACATAGTAAGCAATGCGCCGGATGGCAAGGATATTGCCGGCTGGAAAGCATTTGAGGGTAACCGTAACCGTTACTGGCTGCAGGATAATTTGCTGAATGCAAAGTTCAGCCGCTTTCATGATGTAATGTACCAGTATCATCGCCAGGGCCTGGATGTAATGTATGATGATATGAACAAGGGCCGCGCAGCTGTTATGAACAGCCTGAACATGCTGTACGCCATTCAGCAGGATATTCCTAATTCTATGCTGCTGCAAACGTTCTTCACTGCCAAGTCGGATGAGCTGCTGAAAATATTTTCCAAAGCGCCACCGCAGGACAAAAGCCGCGCTGCGCAAATGCTGGCGCAGATGGATATAACGAATGCGAACAAGTATCAGCAAATGAAGTAAAGCAAGTGATTACGAACCAAACGATGACCATTATACGAAAGATAGTAATAGCTGTACTGCTGCTGGGCGCTGTAGCCTGCGGTAATGCAGATAAAGTGCCTTCCAACATACTGTCTAAAGAAAAAATGCGCGATATACTGCTGGATATGAACATGGCGGATGCCTACAGCTACGATATTTCTCCCATGAGAGGCGTACCCCTGCCGGATTCTATGCGGCAATTAAAAGTAAAGGAATATTACCGGCAGATCCTGGACCTGCATCATATATCCGTTAAGGATTTTATGTTCAGCTACCGTTACTATGAATCGCATGCCAACCGCCTGAAAGAAGTGTATGATATGATGCAGGCCTCCATTGCACAGGATCGTAAGATCCTGGAAGGCGAAGACAGGATGCAGCAGTATGCCGACAATCCCGGCAGCTTTTTTCCATATCCCAAGAATACTGTAATTTCAAAAAAACAAGATACCATCTTTCCTTTCCTGAAAAGGAAACACTAACCCTGTAAAACACCAAAACATGAACAAAGTAGTGGCTAATGCTGATGAAGCCCTGCATGATATACCCGATGGCGCGGTATTAATGCTGGGAGGATTTGGGCTAAGCGGTATTCCGGAAAATTCCATTGCAGCCCTGGTACGCAAGGGCGTTAAACAGCTTACCTGTATTTCCAATAACGCGGGAGTGGATGATTTTGGCCTGGGCCTGCTGCTGCAAACCCGGCAGATCAAAAAGATGTTATCGTCTTATGTAGGCGAGAATGCAGAATTTGAAAGACAGCTGCTTAGCGGAGAGCTGGAAGTAGACCTGATTCCGCAGGGCACGCTGGCTACCCGTATACAAATGGCCGGTATGGGCATTCCCGCCTTTTTTACGCCGGCAGGTTATGGTACAGAGATAGCGGAAGGTAAAGAGGTGCGTGAGTTCAATGGCAAGCAATACCTGATGGAGCTGGCCCTGCATGCAGATTTTGCGATAATAAAGGCCTGGAAAGGCGATACCATGGGCAACCTGGTGTTTCGCAAGGCCACGCGCAATTTCAGCACTTCTATGGCCAAAGCAGGCAATATTACCATTGTGGAAGTAGAGCACCTGGTGCAGCCCGGAGAGCTGGACCCCGACCAGGTACATGTACCGGGCATTTATGTGCACCGCATTTTCCAGGGTAAGGATTATGAGAAGAGGATAGAGCGGAAAACGGTGAAGATGTAAGGGATCCGAAATCTAAAATCGTAAATCTAAAATTGAATCATGGCTTTAGATAAATATGGTATTGCAAAAAGAATAGCGCAGGAACTGCAGGATGGCATGTATGTGAACCTGGGAATTGGGATCCCTACGCTGGTATCCAACTATGTGCCGGCGGGCATTTCCATTATGTTACAGTCTGAGAACGGGATGCTGGGTATGGGCCCTTATCCTGCCGAAGAGGATATAGACCCCGACCTGATCAATGCCGGTAAGGAAACTGTAACTGTATTACCTGGCGGCTGTTTTTTTGATTCCGCCGAAAGCTTTGGTATGATCCGCGCCGGTAAGGTGAACCTCACGGTATTGGGTGCTATGGAAGTGTCTGACAACGGGGATATTGCCCACTGGAAAATTCCCGGCAAAAAGGGAAAAGGCCTGGGCGGCGCTTTGGAACCTGGTGCAGCAGCACAAAATATTATTGTGGCCATGATGCATACCAATCCCAAGGGGGAAAGCAAGCTGCTGCCGCAATGCAGCCTGCCGCTCACAGGTGTGCGCTGCGTAAAAAAAATAGTAAGCGACCTGGCCGTATTAGCCATTACCCCGCAGGGTTTTAAGCTGCTGGAACGTGCGCCCGGCATTAGTGTGGAGGAGATCAAAGCTAAAACCGCCGGCCGGTTGATCATTGAGGGAGAAATACCTGAAATGAGATTGTAGAAAATGTAAACGATGAGTTTGATGTAAAAATTGATCTGATATTTTTAAGATATAGAAACGGGTCAGGCTGCTAAGCCTGGCCCATTTCTTTTAAGCTTATAACACGCCGCAGCCAGCCATGGCCCTTTGAAACCGTGTGATACCTGCGAACCGGGTGGCTCTGCAACCTGGATGACCATACATCTATTATTTGCATATATCATTAATCGCTGCAACTGCCGCGGGAATTATTAATTCTTAATTGTTAATTATTAATTCACCGGAGAAGTATCCCTTAAATTTTCGTAACTTAACTAACCTATAAAAAACCTGTCACCAAAAAGCGTTCGAAGTGCAAGTTGGACTCATTTGTTACAATGGAAGATTTCTTCCTGGATCAGAACCTATTTTTACGGCAGATAACCGTTCTTTCCGCTATGGAGACGGCTGTTTTGAAACCATGAAAGTGTACCAGGGACAGGTGCTGCTGTCGGACCTGCATTTTGAGCGGCTGTCCACCAGCATGAACCGCCTGCACTTTGATGTTCCCCTGAACTTTACCAAAGACTATTTTACCGGCCTTATAACAGAGTTATGCGCCCGCAATGGCTTATCTCGCCTGGCAAGGGTAAGGTTAACCGTATTCCGTTCCAATGGCGGTTTCTATGACCCGGTAGATAATACGCCCAATTTTATTATACAATCTACAGAGCTGAACCGGCGCATTTTTGAGCTGAATGAGGATGGGCTTACGATAGATGTGTTCCCGGATGCCCGTAAGAGCTGTGATAAGCTGTCCAGCATTAAATCCAATAACTGCCTGGCCTATGTAATGGCCAGCATGTATGCCCGCCAGAATCAGCTGGATGAGGCCATTTTGCTTAACCATCACAACCGGATAGCAGATACTACCATTGCCAATTTATTTGTGGTGCGTGATGGGCAGATCATGACCCCTCCCTTATCAGAGGGCGGCGTATGCGGGGTAATGCGTAGACATTTATTAAGAACAGAACTGCCGTTTAAACTGGAAGAATATCCCCTTTCCATCACCGACCTGGAAAAGGCCGATGAAATTTTCCTCACCAATGCCCTTTATGGCATTCGCTGGGTAGGGCGTTTCCGTAATAACCGTTACGGTAATGCTGCCGCTACAATTTTACACGAAGTACTGTTTGAAGGAGTGATCTAAGATTCCCCAGCTTTCCGCATTAGCAGGTCTACCGCTGCATGGCCTTCCTGACCCAGGTCCAGGCTAAAATCATTTACATACAGATCAATATGCTGGCGCATTACGTTCTCGTCCATTTCCTGCGCGTGCTGCGTTACGTATTCAGATAATTGCGGGTAGTGCTGATAAGAATATTGGAGGCTTTTGTGGATCAGTGCATCTACCTGCTGCTGTATTTCCTGCGGCACATCTTTGCGGATAAAAATGCCTCCCAGTGGAATAGGGCTGCCAGTGGTGCTTTCCCAGTACTCGCCCAGGTCAATGATCTTTACCAGGCCTTTTTGCTGGTAGGTAAAACGGTTTTCGTGAATAATAACGCCTACATCTGCACGGCCATCCAGCACAGCGCTTTCAATTTCAGAGAACACCATTACCTGCTTTTGTTTAGCTTCCGGAAAAGCAATGGAGAACAGCAGGTTGGCGGTAGTATTATCACCCGGAATGGCAATGCGGCAATCCTTCACATCTTCCGGGGCAATAGGTTTTTTAGAGATTAGTAAAGGGCCGCAACCTCTGCCCAGGGCGCTGCCGCTGTTCAGCAGGTTGTATTGATCCTTTACTTTCCGGTACACTGCAAAACTGAGCTTGGTAACAGCCAGCTTGCCCTGTAACGCCCATTTGTTCAGGGTTTCCACATCCTGCAGGTCTGTGTTGAATCTTAATCCGTCCGTGTCGATCTTGTTGTTCACCATGGCATCAAAAATAAAAGTGTCATTTGGGCATGGTGAAAAGCCTAACGATAAGTCCATTGTATGTTTTTTTAGTTTTTAGTTGATGGTCCATGGGGCATGGACTCCACTACCTCCACCAGCGCCTGGTTCAGGTTTTTAACCGCCAGCGGAATGTTCCATTTGCTCTTATCCCGTACCTCCACATAATTGGAGATACAGCGCAGCTGCAGGAAGGGTATTTTTTCCTGTAAGCAGGCAAAATGAAAAGCGGCGCCTTCCATACTTTCTATATCGGGCGTATATTTTTGCTGCAGGCGCTCAATGGAGGGCAGGCTGCCGGTTACGGTGTTAATGCTTACGCTGCTGCCTACCGGCAGGTCCGGGGTAAAGGGCAGGCCGGCAAAGGTGTTTACGAGGCTGGTGCCTGCAAAAGGTGTTTGCCCGCTGTTCCAGAGCCCAATTTCAAAAAGATCTTTAAAGGTACCGGCGTCATCCACGCCCAGGTCGCCAAACTGTTCTTTACTTATCATAACCACCTGTCCTAAAGGCCAGCTATGGTTAAAGCTGCCGGCTATACCCGCCTGTATGGCTACATCCGGCCGTTTGCTGGCCAGGTATTTGCCCAGGTGCCACGCAGTATGCGTGAGGCCTATACCCCCGATCAGCACCTCTACCTGACAAGTTTGCGGCAGGCTGGCCTGGGATAAATATTCACTGAACGGTTTGATTTCCAGTGCTGTAGCGGCTACTACCAGTAGATTCATCCTGTAAACTTACGGCTGGCTCGCGGATTAATGGTATTTTTGCGAAAATTTTATTTCAATAATGATCTATTTAACGCGTGTGGAGAATTTCAATGCTGCGCATAAATTATCCAATCCCGCATGGAGCAAGGAAAAGAACCAGGAAGTGTTTGGTAAATGTGCCAATGATAACTGGCATGGTCATAACTATGAGTTACATGTAACTATAAAAGGCACACCTGATCCGGAAACCGGGTTTGTATTTAATGCCAAAACTTTGGGGGATGTGATCAAAGATGTGATCGTGGAAAAGGTGGATCACCGCAACCTGAATATGGACGTGGATTTTATGGCAGGTAAATTCACCTCTGCCGAAAACCTGGCCATTGCCATCTGGGACGAGCTGGCTAAGAACTTACCTCCTGCAGCACAGCTGCATTGCATTAAGTTATATGAAACGCCCCGCATTTATGTAGAGTATTACGGCGGTCAGTGAGCATTTGAACAAAAGACAGGACGCCGGCTTTAGAAATCAGAAATCGCACAACAAAATGGCATACAAAAAGACTGAAACATTTGATGAGCATGTGACCTCCGGTTTAATGGATAATTACAGGGAATGTTTGCAGCTGATAGGTGAAGATGCGGACCGGGAAGGCTTACAGAAAACGCCTGAACGCCTGGCTAAAGCCATGCAGTACCTTACACAGGGCTACCAGCTGGATGCCAAGGCCATTCTGCGCGGCGCTAAATTCACAGAGGCTTACAGCGAAATGGTGATTGTAAAGGATATAGAGCTGTACTCTTTATGTGAGCACCATATGCTGCCTTTTTTTGGCAAAGCCCATGTAGCGTATATACCTAATGGTTACATCACCGGGTTAAGCAAAATAGCGCGTGTGGTTGACGTGTTTGCCCGCCGCCTGCAGGTACAGGAGCGGTTAACACACCAGGTGCTGGATGCTATCCAGGAAACACTGGAACCGCTGGGTGTAGCCGTGGTAATTGAAGCGCAGCACCTGTGTATGATGATGCGCGGCGTGCAGAAACAGAACTCCGTTACCACCACATCAGGCTTCTCCGGCCAGTTTGAGGATGGCCGTACGCGCTCTGAATTTATGCGCCTCATTGGAAAATAACAGGGTAGTAAGTATCATACGTAACCTTCCGGGATCACATTCCTGGAAGGTTCTTTTATTATATTATTGGCTAATGTTTAAGTAACTGATTTTTTTGTTTTCTTTGCAGAGCTATTTCAATCTAAACTACAACGAGTAATGAAGCACGCTTACGTATTTCCCGGTCAGGGATCACAATTCCCCGGAATGGGAAAACAACTGTATGATGCCAGCCCCAAAGCAAAAGCATTATTTGAGCAGGCTAATGACATACTGGGATTCCGCATTTCCGATACCATGTTCACCGGTACAGATGAAGACCTGAAACAAACCAATGTTACCCAGCCGGCTGTTTTCCTGCATGCTGTAGTAGCTTTTATGGGTATTGAAAATGCAAAACCGGAAATGGTGGCGGGCCACTCCCTGGGCGAATTCTCTGCCCTGGTAGCCAATGGTACCCTGTCTTTTGAAGACGCGCTGCGCCTGGTGTTCATACGCGCTACAGCTATGCAAAAGGCCTGTGCAAAACAGCCTTCTACCATGGCAGCCGTGCTGTCGCTGGATGATGCGAAAGTAGAGGAGATCTGCGCTGCAGTTACCAAAGAAACCGGTGAGGTAGTAGTGCCTGCCAACTATAACTGCCCGGGGCAGCTGGTGATCTCCGGTACGGTGAATGCGGTTAATATTGCCTGTGAAAGAATGAAGGCGGCCGGCGCCAAAAGAGCGCTGGTATTACCGGTGGGCGGCGCTTTCCACTCCCCGTTAATGGCCCCCGCCAAAGAAGAGCTGCAGGCGGCTATTGAGCGTACTGCTTTTAACACGCCCTCCTGCCCGGTGTACCAGAATGTGGTAGCTAAGGCTATCAGCGACCCGGCACAGATCAAACAAAACCTGATCGACCAGCTGACCGGCGCCGTAAGATGGACACAATCCGTACAGGCAATGGTAGCTGATGGCGGTTCAGAATTTACCGAAGTAGGCCCGGGTAAAGTATTACAGGGTTTGATCCTGAAGATCCATAAAGAAGCGGTGGTGAATGGGGTGAGTTAATAATGTGCTAATATGCGAATGTGCAGATGTGCAAATGATGAATGCCTTGATGTGTTAATGCGCTGGTGTATTCCTCTCATCTGCACATCTGCACATCTTTCATTTGTACATCATCTCCATTTCCCATTGCTTCACAGCCACCTCAAACCCCGCCTGAAGCAGGAACTGCTGTAACCCCTTGTTATCATCTGTAATATTGATAATGGAAAAAGGCCCCTGCAGCACCCGTATAATATGCTGTAGCAATGCGCTGCCAATACCTTTACGCCGGTGTTGCGGGTGTACACCCAGCTGGCGGATACGTTTGTTGCTGGCATATACACTGATGAATCCTGCAATTTCATTTTGCTCATAGGCCAGCCAGGTAAGGGTATGCTGGCCTTCCCGCTGAATGCTGGCAGTGCTGTTGGCCCAGCCGGGCACCTGGTCTGTAAAGGTGTTCAGCAGCGCCCAGTCAGGATTGGCAGTGGTGCGGATGGTAATATTTTTGCGCGCCTGTTTTATAAAAGGCTGCCCTTTATAACAATGAAAAAAACGGGTTTTTATAAAACCACTGTTCTCATATGCTTTGATGGCGGGGGTATTGGTGCTGATAACCTCCAGCAATATACGCTGCACACCTTCCTGTTTATACTGTTGCCGGTAATGCGCATACATGCGCTGCACCAGGTGTTGTCCGCGGTAAGCCGGTATTACGCCGGTACCCCCGTTATAAAGCAATGCGGAGTTAGGCCAGGTATCTGCTCCATGTAATATAAAACCTGCCAGCGCCGGGCCGTCAAAAGCGCCAATGCAGTGGGAGAGCCGTACATTCTCACCCAGCAGTTTTTGTTCCAGCAACGGCACGGTTAACTGGAACGGTACTATATAATCGCTGAAAGCAAGGTTGAAAACACTGCAAAGCTCCGGCAGCGTAATGTTTTGGAGATGGGAGAAACGGATCATGGTTGTTGCTTGTTACAGATCAATACTCCCGTTCCACCATTCCGGGTCAAACTTCGCATTGTACTTTTTATAAAAATTAATAGCCGGCTCATTCCATTCCAGCACCTGCCAGGTAAGGCCATTGAACTGTTTTTCCTTTGCTTCTGTGATCAGCTGATCAAACAGCAGCTTACCAATACCTTTGCCACGGTAGCGTTCAGATACTACAATATCTTCCAGGTACATGCGGCAGCCTTTCCAGGTAGAGTAACGGATGTAATACAATGCAAAACCGGCAATAAACTCCTGCCCATCGGCTACCGTTACCGCTACAAAGGCCTTCCATACTGGCGCCGGGCCAAAACCGGCATTCTCAAAATGCTCCAGGCTAACAGTTACCTCCTGGGGCGCCTTTTCATACTCCGCCAGTTCCCGGATCAGCTCCAGCAGCCGGGGACAATCTTCTTTTCGTGCAATCCTGATTGTGATACTCATTACTTTAAGTGATTAGTTGATAACGCAGATCTACTCCCTGTTAATAATTCGTAAATCTAAAATCTAAAATCGTAAATTGGTAATAACCCGGTAGCGTTATGATGGTATCCTCTTTTTATGCCGGTGAACCCCGGCACCTGGTAGCAGTAGACGGCATTATATTCGGCTTTGAAGACAGCAGGCTTAAATTGCTGGTGATCCAGCGCAAGGTAGATCCCAAACAGGGTGAATGGTCGCTGGTAGGCGGTTTTGTGCAGGAAGGCGAAAGCACGGATGCTGCTGCAGCCCGCGTGCTTAAACAAACCACTGGCCTGGAAAACATTTTCATGGATCAACTGGGCTGTTATGGCGAAGTGGAAAGGGATAGCGGTGCCCGCGTGATCTCTATTGCCTATTACGCCCTCATACGCATTAAGGAGCATGATCATATACTGGCTACGGAACATGGCGCACACTGGCTGGAGCTGCACCAGATACCCCCGCTTATCTTTGACCACGGCCGCATGATAGCAGATGCCCTGAAAAAACTGAAAGACAACGCACACTTTCACCCTATTGGTTTTGAACTGCTACCGGAGAAATTTACACTGTCGCAGCTGCGCAGCCTGTACGAAGAGATATACCAGCATGAGCTGGACCGCCGCAACTTCCGTAAAAAGATACTGGCTATGAGCATACTGGAAAAGCTGGACGAAAAAGATAAAACCACCTCAAAAAAAGGAGCGCACCTGTACCGGTTCGATAAACAAAAATATGAGCAGCTAACCCGCCGGGGATTTGTATTTGAGATCTAGTGACGGTGAGTTGTTGCGTTCTTTCCTTTATCTTCACATATAATACTTCTTTTTACATGGATATTATTTAGTATGCGTTAAGCCGTAATGTAGTGGACCATCTTCAGCGTAATAAAAATATTATGAGGTGGGGTGTTATTTGTGTGTGGCTGATATGTGAAGCAGTTGTATTAAAGGGCCAGAGCCAGGAGATCAGCCGGCTAAAAGCACAATTACCCCGGATAAAGGATAGCACACAATACGTGGATATCCTGAACCGCCTGTCTGTGTTATACCTGCCCCAAAACCTGGATACCTGTTTACTTTACACCAATGCGGCACGCAGCATAGCAGACCGGCAGAACTATTTAAGAGGACAGGCTGGGGTTTGGATGAACCAGGGCAATTATTACGCCCTCCGTTCCAACAGCTTTTTATCATACCGTTCCTACCTGCATGCCTTACGCGCCTATGAAAAGCTGGGCGATAGCGCGGCTGTATGCCAGGCGCTTGCCAATATGGCTATTTATTACAAGTACATAGGGCAGCAGGCATCTGCCGTGCAGTACATGCACCAGGCCATGCATAAAAGCCGCAGCGTGCATAATGATTCCCTGTATGCCACCATACTGGTGAGCTATTACTTTGTGCATGCAGATGACAGCCTGCATGCAGATTCCGCACAATGGGCCTTGACAAAGGTCCGCAGCCTGGCAAACCAGTACCATGATGAACGCACGCAGTTAAAATGCGGGTTGTACGAAGCCAATGAACGCATGAAAAAGGGCGATGTTGCCGGCGCTGAAAAACAGCTGCTGCAAATAATGCAGCAGGCAGCTGCCAATGGGTATACTTACCTGGCCATGTATGCCAGCGCGCAGCTGGCCGGCTATAAAGGGTACTTTAAACAGCCGGATTCTTTACAGCATAAAGTAAGCATGGTGCAATACGGTGTAGCAGGCGGTTACTGGGAGCTTATATTACCCATGACCACAGCGCTGTATACCTACTACACCCAGCATGGGCAGCCCGCCACTGCAGCCCGGTACAGTCATTTAATGCTAAGCATACTGGAAAAAGAACAAGCAGCAAGAACGCAGGGCGAGCTGGATTATATGGCTTATTACCAGCAGAACGGCCGCCTGAATGCCTTGCAGCTACAGCACCGTTTACAGCAGGCAAAGCTGGATAAAAAACGCCTGGAAAACCGCAAACGCCAGTACCTGGCAGGCGGTATGGCCTTGTCATTAGTGCTGGTAATGCTGCTGCTTACCTTCTTTTATTATGCATATAAAAGATCGCGGCAGAATGGTATACGGCTTACAGAAAAGTACCGCGAGATCAGTGAAAAGAACACACTGCTGCAAACGCATGATGATTTTAAGAACAAGCTGATATCCCTTATTGCACATGACTTCCGCATGCCGCTGGTGAACATACTGGAGATCATGAACTTTTTGCAGGCGCATTCCTTAGGCCCGGAAGAAGCGGCTTCCCTTTTAACCGGTGTAGAGCGCAGCTCCCAAAACACACTGCACACTTTTGACAGTATACTGCGCTGGATCAATTCCCAGCTATCCGGTTTTGTATATGCGCCGGAACCCTGCCGTGTGCAGGAGTTGGTGAACATTGCGCTGCAAAGCCTTACAGATGTGATCTCCGAAAAACAGGTGCAGGTGAATGTGCGTATCCCCGGCAATGTATGCGTGCTGGCAGAGTGTGAAATGCTGCAGTTTGTACACCGCAATTTTATTCATAACGCGCTTAAGTTCTCGCCCCGCCATGGCAGTATTTATGTAACAGCTGCTGTTGATGAAGGGCAGGTGACCGTAACGGTAACCGATGAAGGCGCGGGCATACCGCCCCATTTATTACCGCACCTGTTTGAGTACCATGCAGACCGGCCGCGTAAAGGGCCACAGCAGGGCGCCGGGCTGGCGCTGATCATTTGCCGGGATTTTATGAACATGATGAAAGGCAGCGTGCAGGCAGCCAATACCAGCGGCCGGGGTGCAGCTTTATCTTATACCTTACCACAGGTTGAATGTACAGATCCTTCAACCACCAGTTAAACAATGCAGCGTATTATCCTGTACATATTGTTTTGCGGCAGCTTGTTGCCGGGGGCCTTCCGGGCCAGGGCACAGTCTGCGGAAATAGCAGGCCTGCGCAGCAGCTTACCTTTTGCAAAGGATAGTATGGTGTATGTGGATATGCTGAATCAATTGGGCATGTACTATCACCTGAGTAATATAGACAGCTGTTTTCTGCTGGCTACCAAAGCCCGGGAAATAGCGGTACGCCTGCATTACAAAAGGGGAGAAGCAGGTGCGCTGAAAAACCTGGGTATTGTATACGGGCAGCAGTTCAGCATACAGCAGGCCATTGCTTATGAAAAGGCAGCGATGGCCTTATACCTTGCCAGTGGCGACTCAGCCAACGTTTGCCACATGATGAACAACCTGAGTATTGACTATGAAGCAGCTGGCAACAAATCATTGGAGCTGTACTATGAGCAGCAGGCCATGGCCTGGGGCAGCCGCCTTTCCAACGACTCTATGTATAGCCTGGTGCTGAGCAACTATATCATTAAATACTCAAAAGACAGCACCAAACAACATGCTGTTAAATGGGCATATGATCAGCTGCGCAATATTACCGCACGTTACCCTTACTCACGGGAATGGCTATATGCAAGAATGTTCGAAGCGGTTACCCTGTTAAAACAGGGGCATGGCAGGGAGGGGGAAGTATTGATCAATAAGGTGGCAGATACGGCTATACAAAAGGGATTCCTTCACCTGGGCATAGCAGCGTATTTCCGGGTGCTGGACGATTTTATTCCGATGGGTTACCCGGCAGATAGTGTGCTGTATGCCGCAAAAATATTTAAGCTCTCGCAGCAGGCCGGGTATTATGAGCTGATGATGAAAATGCTGCCTTATCTGTACCGGCACTATGAAAAGGTGAATGATGCCGGTAACATTGCTTATTATGGCAATGGTATCCGCCAGCTGGCGCTGCACCAGCTAACCCTGCAACGGCAGCGGGAAGAGATCAATTACCTGGAATATTTTATGAAGGAGCAGGAGATGCAATCCCTGCAGCTGCGTAACCAGGTGCAGCAACAGGCCATTGAAGGAAGTAACCTGGAACGGGCCACGCGCCGCATCCTCATCTGGTTCCTGGCAGCCCTGCTGGTATTGTTAACCGGCATTACCATTGTGTATTACCGGTATTACCGCAACTCCCGCAAATATGAGCTGCGCGTGGATAATATGAACAGGTCTATTGCGGAAAAGAACCGTTTGTTACGCTCTAATGATGATTTTAAG
Source organism: Chitinophaga sp. GbtcB8 (assembly GCF_019091455.1). Taxonomy (GTDB): domain Bacteria; phylum Bacteroidota; class Bacteroidia; order Chitinophagales; family Chitinophagaceae; genus Chitinophaga. Next base: position 527,134 of record NZ_JAGXJN010000001.1, on the reverse strand, counting down.
AATAAGCTGATCTCAGTAATAGCACATGATTTCCGTGACCCGTTAAACAACATCATCCGCATGGCAGCCATGCTGCAGGCCCACTCGCTGGACAAGCCTGCCATGGAGCAGCTCACCAGCCAGATCACGGATTCCGCTGCAGAAACCCTGGCTGTTTTTGATAACATCCTGCGGTGGATCAAATCACAGCTTTCAGGATTTATATATGCTCCTGCACCCTGTAATATTTATTCCATGATGACGGAAGCCCTGCCAAGCATACAACATGCCGCGCAGGAAAAAAAGGTGAGCATCAGCATACAGGTGCCGGATGATATACAGGTAGCGGCAGAGCGGGAAATGTTACAGTTTGTGCACCGCAGCCTGTTAAACAGCGCCATTAGCTTTTCCACGCCGGGCGGGCAGGTACAGGTGTTAACCACCGAGGAAGCCGGCGCCGTAAAAGTATGGGTAAAGGTATTGCAGATCAACATTACAGCGGCTATGCTGCCGCATTTGTTTGAATACAGGGGCACCAGCTATTACAAGGGATTCCGCCGGCATGACGCGGAGCTGGCCCTGGTGATCTGTAAAGATTTTATGGATAAAATGGGCGGCCATATCAGCGCTGCACCGGAAAAGGAGGGGTTTGCGTTTGTGTACGAACTACCCTCGTTTCATTGAGAATTACGAATTGTGTGGTATGGTGAGGAGTGTTGTTCGGGAGATAACAGAAAGATAACAGCAATTTTTAATTACAAATTTCAATACGAATTACGAACGTTGTACCGCTAAGCACTTACTTGCGTACTACCCAATTCGTAATTCGTAATTGATAATTCGTAATTGCCAAGTAACGCTACGCGTTACTTCGGGTCATACGCCCATTTAATATAGCTCGCGCCCCAGGTAAATCCGCCGCCAAAGGCTGCCAGCACCAGGTTATCGCCTTTTTTCAGCTGTTTTTCGTAATCCCATAAACAGAGGGGAATAGTACCGCCGGTGGTATTGCCGTAGCGCTCAATGTTCATCATCACCTTTGCTTCCGGCAGTCCCATACGCTGGGCCGTAGCGTCTATAATACGCTTATTGGCCTGGTGGGGTACCAGCCAGGAAACGCTTTCAGCTGTCAGCTGGTTGCGTTTCATAATATCGTGCGCAGCTTCCGCCATATTGGCTACCGCGTATTTGAACACCATTTTACCTTCCTGGTATACGTAATGTTCCCGGTTGGTAACGGTTTCTATGCTGGCGGGTTTGTTGGAGCCGCCTGCCTTCATGTGCAGGTATTCACGGCCGTGGCCATCGCTTTTCAGAATGCTGTCTACCAGGCCGTAACCTTCTGTATCAGGCTCCAGCAATACACCGGCGCCGCCATCCCCGAAAATAATGCAGGTAGTACGGTCAGAGTAGTCCATAATGGCGCTCATCTTATCCGCTCCTATCACCATCACCTTTTTATAACGGCCGCTTTCAATAAAGCGGGCGCCGGTATCCAGTGCATATAAAAAGCCAGAGCAGGCTGCATTAATATCAAATCCCCAGGCATTTTTAGCCCCTATCTTATCCGTCACCACGTTAGCTGTAGCCGGAAAAACCATGTCCGGTGTTACGGTAGCTACAATCAGCAGGTCTATTTCCTCAGGGCTGATACCTCTTTTGCGGCATATTTCCAGGGCTACCGGTACACATAGCTCAGAGGTACCCTTGCCTTCCCCTTTCAGTATCCTTCTTTCCTTTATCCCTGTGCGGGTGGTGATCCATTCATCCGTGGTATCTACCAGCTTTTCCAGTTCTTTATTGGTAAGTACGTAGTCAGGAACATAACCACCCACCGCTGTAATAGCGGCCGTAATTTTACTCATATGTAGGAACAATTGTTTTACTAGGGGGCAAAAATACGATATTAAAAGAAAATCAAAAGTCTTATGTTGTCATAACGAACCGGAAGTTCAAGTAAAGCACAATCACTTACGAGTTTTTCCGTAAGTTTGCGCCTTTATAAATCCTGTATGATCGCTTACCTTACCGGAAAATTAACCCACAAGTCCCCTGCAATGGTGTATGTAGAAGTGCAGGGAGTGGGATACGAGGTACAGATCAGTTTAAATACCTACTCCCGGATCCAGGGGATGGAAAACTGCAAGCTGCTCACCTTTTTGCATATAAAAGAGGATGCCCATACCCTATATGGCTTCTTTGACGATGCGGAACGCAGCATGTTCCTGCTGTTGCTGGGCGTATCCGGCATAGGGGCGTCCACGGCCCGTATGATGTTATCCTCCCTGCAACCGGAAGACATTCAGCGCGCTATTGCAATGGAAAACGAAAAAATGCTGGAAAGCATTAAAGGCATAGGCGCCAAAACGGCAAAACGGATCATTCTGGAGTTAAAAGACAAGATAAAAAGGCAGAAGGAAACAGGACCACATTTATCTGTTAGCACAAACAATACATTGCAGGAAGATGCGTTAAATGCATTGGTAACCCTGGGGATAGCCCGTAACGTGGCAGAACAGGCTATTCAAAGGGTACTGAAAACAGAACCACTATTGCACGACTTGGAAGGGCTTATAAAGAAATCCCTGAAAAGTCTATAATTTTATTACCCTGACCTCTATAAAAACCTATTTCGCTTGGCAAAAAAGACATATTTAAGTGCTTTTGCAGTGATAGGCGTCGTATCTTTTTTTATTCTTGACACTGCCGCAAGGGAACGTTCGGGAAATTATTTTAAGCAACCAAACTGGAAAACAGATACAACCGCAAAGGATACTACCCATAAAAGTGACACCCTGAAATATCCTATAAAAGACAGGTACGGAAATGCCATTACCGATCCCGTCAGGAATGCTATTGATCTAAAAGACCCCGCCAGCATTAAAAGAGACGTAGAATACGATCCCGTTACCAAACAATATACCGTTACGGAAAAAATAGGCGACCAGTACTACCGTAACCCCACCTACATGAGCTTTGATGAGTTTTACAAGCTGCAATCCTCCCAGAGTGAACAAAGCTACTGGCAAAAGCGGGCAGCTACCCTGGGCAGCCTGAACCAGCTGGGCTCCGGCCCGCAGCTGAATAGCGGCAACAGCCTGTTTGACCGTGTATTCGGCGGCAGCAAGGTGGATATACGCCCCCAGGGAAGCCTGGACCTCACGTTCGGCTACCAGGGCCAGAACATCAAGAACCCCGTGCTGGTAGAACAGGCGCGTAAGAACGGAGGTTTTGATTTTGACATGAACATTAACATGAACGTAACCGGTAAAATAGGGGATAAGCTGAAGCTCATTACCAACTATAATACCCAGAGCACCTTTGACTTTGAGAACCAGATAAAGCTGGAATACACCGGTTACGATGATGAGATCATAAAAAAGATAGAAGCCGGTAACGTAAGCTTCCCCTTACGCAGCCAGCTTATTTCCGGGGTGCAGTCGCTGTTTGGTCTTAAAACCCAGCTGCAGTTTGGCCGCCTTACGGTAACCAGCGTACTCTCTAACCAGAAATCGCAGAAACAGAACCTGATGCTGAAAGGCGGCACCCAGGTGCAGGACTTTAACATACGGGCAGATGAGTATGAGGATAACCGCCACTTCCTGCTGGCGCAGTTCTTCCGGGATACGTTCAACTATGCCATGTCTAACCTGCCGGTGATCCGCTCCCTTTCTTACATTAACCGTATAGAAGTATGGGTAACCAATAAAACCGGGGCTACCACCAATACCAGGGATGTAGTAGGTTTAATGGACTTAGGTGAATACAAACCCTATAACACCGGGCTGACGGTGCTTACCAGCTCCAAGCTGCCGGGCAACGGGGTTAACAACCTGTTTAGCCAGCTGGCTAATGACCCGGCCAGCCGTTTTACCGGAACCGTGGTAAGCCGCCTGCTAAGCCTGGGTTTAAAACCGGTGCAGGAGTTTGAAAAAACCTTTGCCCGCAAGCTGGACTCAACCGACTATACGGTGAACCGGCAGCTGGGTTACATATCGTTAAACCAGCAGCTGCAGCCGGATGAGGTGCTGGCCGTAGCTTACCAGTATACTTATAACGGCCGCGTGTTCCAGGTAGGGGAATTCTCACAGGATGTACCGCCGGACCAAACCAACAGCGCCAACCAGCAGATCCTGTTCCTGAAATTATTGAAAGCTACTTCCGCCCGGCCCACCCTGCCAATCTGGGACCTGATGATGAAGAACATCTACTCCACAGGCGCCATCCAGATCAACCGGCAGGACTTTAAGCTGGACGTATATTATAAAGATCCCGGTACGCAGGACCGCGCACCCAGTGATAAACGTTATATACCGGATGCCCAGGGATCCTACGCCGGGGCGCCCATTATCACTATCCTGAACCTGGACCGCTTAAATAACCAGAACGATCCCCAGCCCGACGGGGTTTTTGACTACGTGGAAGGGTACACGATTAACTCGCAAACCGGGCATGTAATGTTCCCGCAGCTGGAACCGTTTGCAGGCGGGCTTCAAAAAGCCTTTGGGGGCAATGTGACCCTGGAAAAGCAATATCTCTATAAGGTATTATATGACTCCATAAAAGTAGTGGCGCAGCAGTTTCCGCAGCTGAACCGCTTTGTGCTGAAAGGCTCTTATAAATCCGCCAACTCGTCGGAAATATCCCTGGGCGGTTACAACATTCCGCCCGGCTCCGTAACGGTTAATGCCGGCGGGCAAATGCTGCGGGAGAATGTGGATTATATCATAGACTATAACCTGGGCCGTATTAAAATTATTAACGGCGGTGTGCTGGCATCCGGCGTGCCTATTAATGTGCAGTTTGAGAACAATGCCCTGTTTGGCCAGCAGGTACGTAACTACCTGGGTACCCGCCTGGATTATGTGGTGAATGATAAGCTGAGCCTGGGCGGTACCATGGTGCGCATGAGTGAGCGGCCTTATTATCAGAAAGTGAACTACGGGGAAGACCCTATTAACAATACCGTGCTGGGATTGGATGTAAACTATAATTCCGAATGGAAAGGGCTTACGCGCTTCCTGGATAAGCTGCCCAACTACAGCACTACCACACCCTCCAACATCCTGTTCACCGGCGAGGTAGCGCGCCTGTTCCCCGGCCACAGTAAGCTGGTGAATGCAGCGGGCAGCAGCAGCGGCCAGGTATTTATTGATGATTTTGAAGGCTCCCAGAGCGGGTACGACCTGAAGTTCCCGGCCACCAGCTGGGCCCTGGCCTCTACTCCCAGCGGAGCTACAGATGCCAATGGCAACCTGTTGTTCCCCGAAGCAGACCTGAACGATTCACTGACCTATGGTAAGAACCGTGCGAGGCTGGCCTGGTATATAATAGAACCTACCTTACAGATTGCCAAATCACCGGGCCTGCCGGCAAACATTACCACACAGGAGCAGTCTGACCCGCGTGTACGTTTGGTTTACCAGAAAGAAGTATTCCCTAACCTTTCTACCGATTTTGGGCAAAGCCAGCTAAGTACCCTTGACCTGGCCTACTACCCAACGGAAAGAGGCCCCTATAACTTTTCCTACCTGCCATCAGACATTGATGCCAGCGGCCACCTGAAAACACCGCAGCGCAAATGGGCCGGTATGATGCGCTCCATTGACAACAGCGATTTTGAAACGGCCAACGTGGAGTTCATAGAGTTCTGGATCCAGGATCCGTTCATTAAAACACCCAACAGCACAGGCGGTCAGCTGTACTTTAACCTGGGTAACGTATCGGAAGATGTGCTGAAAGATTCCCGTAAAATGTTTGAGAACGGCTTACCAGACCCGAATCAGAATGCTAACCAGATGGATTCCTCCCACTGGGGCCGCGTACCTAAATACCAGCAGCAGCTTACACAGGCATTTGATAACGATCCCAACATCCGCTCTTACCAGGATGTGGGTTATGATGGCTTACGCTCTAACGGCGGTGTTGCCGATGAACGTTTCTTTTACCGTGATTACCTGAACAAGCTGCAAGCCAGCTTTGGGCAGAGTTCCGAAATTTACAAGCAGGCGTTTAACGATCCTGCGAACGATGACTACCATCACTACCGCGGTGATGATTATGATAAGGAACGCCTGGGCATATTACAGCGTTATAAGAGATACAGCAACCCGGAAGGCAACTCGCCGGTATCCAATAATAACTCCCAGTATTCATCCGCAGCCACCAACATACCGGAATCTGAGGATCTGAACCGGGATAATACCATGAACGAAACGGAAGAATACTTCCAGTACATGGTGAACCTGAAGCCTAACATGCAGGTGGGCGATAATTATGTAGTGGACAAGATCGCCGCAGAGGTAACCCTGCCGGATGGTAACAAAACCACGGAAACATGGTACCAGTTTAAAGTGCCGGTAAACCAGTACAACCGCCGCATTGGCAATATCCCGGATTTTAAGTCCATACGTTTTATGCGGATGTTCCTGACCGGCTTCCAGGATTCTGTAGTGGTGCGTTTTGGCAAGCTGGACCTGGTACGCAACCAGTGGCGCCGTTATATGTATAAATTACAACCCGGTGATCCGGTACCCATTGACGAAAGCACCAAGTTCAATACCACGGCGGTGAACATTGAGGAGAACTCAAAACGCAACCCCATTCCGTATGTAATACCGCCGGGCGTAACCAGGCAAAACACCATCAGCACCAACAATACTACATTGCAGCTGAATGAGCAGGCCCTTTCCATGCAGGTATGCGACCTGAAGGACGGCGATAACCGCGGTATTTACAAGAACCTGGGGCTTGATATGCGCCAGTATAAAAGGCTGCAGATGTACATACACTCAGAGGCGGTGAATAATCCCACTTCCCTGAAGGATGGTGAGCTGCGCGCTATTGTACGCCTGGGCAGTGACTTTACCAATAACTATTATGAATACCAGATACCGCTGAAAGTAACTCCCTGGAGCAACTCAACAGACGCCAACGCCATATGGCCGGAAGCAAATAACCTGGACCTGGAGCTGGCAAAGCTACCCAACCTGAAACAGCGGCGCAACATGTGCGATACGTGTTCCCCCATCCTTCCTTACACGGAATCAGATGGTACCAACTTCCTTAGCGTAGTAGGTAACCCCAGCCTGGGCGATGTAAGAAGTGTAATGATAGGCGTGTATAATCCCAAGAACGATGGGTTATCCAAATGTACCGAAGTATGGTTCAATGAAATGCGCCTTACAGACTTTGATGAAAAAGGCGGTTATGCAGCTATGGCCCGTATGGATGTACAGCTGGCCGACCTGGGTACTGTAAGCGTATCCGGTAACATGCACACTGCTGGTTTTGGCGCTATAGATCAGCGGGTGAATGAACGTTTCCGCGATAACTACCTGCAATATGATGTAGCGGCCAACCTGGACCTGGGTAAGCTGCTGCCTAAAAAAGCAGGCATTTCCATACCGGTATATGCCGGTTACTCACAAGCTGCCAGCAATCCGGAATATGATCCGTATGACATGGATATTAAACTGAAAGATAAGCTGCGTTTGGCGCGTACCTCCGCTGAGCGGGATTCCATTAAACGGGATGCACAGGATTATACTTCTATTAAGAGCCTGAACTTTACCAACGTACGTAAGCTAAACCAGGGTAAGCCCAAGCTGAAAATATGGGATATTGAGAACTTTGACATTAGTTACTCCTTCTCTCAAACCAATAGCCATAACCCGCTTATTGAAAATGATATTCTTACCAAACACCGTGGGGGCCTGGGTTATAACTATGCCGGCCAAAGTAAGTTTATTACGCCGCTGAAAAAGCTGTTGGGTAAATCAAAAACGCATTGGCTGGATCTGATCCGCGACTTTAACATAAACTACGTGCCTTCCATCATCAGCTTCCGGGCGGATATTACCCGGCAGTTTGGCGCCACGCGCATCCGTAACGTGGGCAGTGATGGTTTGTATAAGCTGCCTGAAACCTATAACAAGTATTTCACCTTTGACCGTTATTATGGTTTAAAGTGGGACCTGACCCGCAGCCTTACCATTGATTTTAATGCGGTAACCAATACCCGTATTGATGAACCGGACGGCCGTATTGATACCAAGGCTAAGCGGGATAGTGTGCGCCATAACCTGTTTAAGTTTGGCCGTACCACCAACTACTTCCATTCCGCCAACGTTACGTATACGCTGCCTACCAGCAAAATTCCGCTGTTAAGCTGGACTAATATTGCATTAGGTTATAGTACGGAATACCGCTGGACCGGCGCCAGCCGCCTGGCATTGGAGCTGGGTAATGCCATTGAGAATACGCAGAACAGAACGGTGACCGCAGAATTTAAGTTCTCTGAGCTGTATAATAAATCCAAGTTCCTGCGCAGGGTAACCGGCGGATCATCCGGTAATAACAATAACCGGAATGCGAACCAGAACATGCAGGGCAACCAGCAGAACAAACAACAGCAACCGCAGCAAAAACAAGACGATAATGAGCTGCCGGCCCTGGTGAAAGCAGCGCTGAAACCCTTGCTGGCTGTAAAGCGGATTGCCATTAACTATTCTGAAAATTCCGGTACCCGCTTACCCGGTTATATAGACAGTACCAAGCTACTGGGTATGAACTGGGCCTCTATGGCGCCGGGCTTAGGTTTTGTATTTGGCGCCCAGCCTAATAAAGCCTGGCTGGATAATTTTGCCAAGAAGGGATTGATCACGCCGGATACGCTGTTCAACGTGCAGTTCCAGCAACAGTTCACCCAGCGGCTGGATGCGCAGGCGCAGCTGGAACCCATACCCGATCTGCGTATTGACCTGAACATCACTAAATCATTCACAAAAACACATACGGAGCTGTTCAAAAATGCTACAGACACATTGGGTAATGTGCTGGGTTTTGAACACCTGAGCCCCTATGATGCAGGTGGGTTTGAGATCACTTATATAGCCATACAAACGCTGTTTGGTAAAATTGATGCGCAAAGCGGCATGTCTACCACCTTCCGGAACTTTGAGAACTACCGTTTGGCTATATCCAAACGCCTGGCTACGCAAAACCCTTATAACCAGGGCGCACCTACGCAAAACTCAAAAGACCCGACTTATTATTATGGTTACAGCCGTTATGCACAGGATGTATTGATACCCGCTTTCCTGGCAGCTTACACCGGTAAAGACCCGGAAAAGATAGGCCTGCTGAAGCAAAGCAATAGCAATGTACGCAGCAACCCGTTCAGCAACTTTATACCCAAACCTAACTGGCGTATTACCTATAACGGGTTAACCAAGCTGGAACCATTCCGTAACATCTTTACAAACTTTGTGCTTACGCATGCCTATACCGGTACGCTGAGCATGAACTCCTATAACACGGCGCTGTTCTATGAGGATCCGCGCCTGGCAGGGTATCCCGGTTTTATAGATACGGTATCCGGTAACTACATTCCGTACTTCCTGGTGCCCAACCTGACCATGACAGAGCAGTTTGCGCCGTTGATAGGTTTTGATATGACCTTTACCAACAGCCTGAATGCCCGCCTGGAATTCAGGAAGAGCCGCTCCCTGAGCTTAAGCCTGATAGACTACCAGTTAACAGAGCTGCGCTCTACCGAAATAATAATAGGCGGCGGTTACCGCATGCGCGGTTTCCCCTTACCATTCCGTGTAGGAAAAAATGGCGGCAAGAAATTAGAAAATGATATGAATTTCCGCCTGGACCTCAGCTACCGCGATGACCGGACAGTGAATAACCGCCTGGATGCGGACCTGGTGATACCCACCAGTGGTCAGAAGGTGATAGGCATAGCCCCGTCTATTGATTATGTGGTGAATAACCGTTTGAACCTGCGTTTCTTCTATGACCGAAGGCAAACCATACCGGTAATATCCACTGCTTATCCCATCACCAATACCAGGGGCGGTCTTACATTAAGATTTATGTTAGCGCAATAAGGTGTGGCACAATAAAAAGAATGTAAAATCATAAATGTAAAATTTCAAATGTAAAAGTGGAATGCCGCGAAGTCTGACTAGGACCCAATCGCGGCATTCCACTTTTACATTTATGATTTAAAATTTTACATTTTACATTCTTTACTTCGCCACTTCCTCCTCCACATTTAGCTTCAGCACCTGGCCTGTCCAGCTGCGCATTTCATCGCACAGGCCGGGCGTATCTGCCAGTTTTTGCCCGTAAGATGGGATCATTTCTTTCAGCTTGGCCTTCCACTCCGGGGTGTTCATCTGCGTTTTAAAGCAGCGGTTCAGCAGATCCAGCATAATGGATACAGCGGTAGATGCGCCGGGCGATGCACCCAGCAGGGCCGCGATGGTACCATCTGCAGCGCTCACCACTTCAGTGCCAAATTCCAGTACGCCGCCGTGCTCAGGATCTTTTTTAATGATCTGTACCCGTTGCCCGGCAGTTTCCAGGTCCCAGTCTTCCATTTTGGCCTGTGGTACAAAAGCGCGTAAAGCTTCCATACGGTCTTCCGGCGACTGGCGCACCTGCTCTATCAGGTATTTGGTTAAGGGAATATTATCAAAGCCCGCTGCCAGCATAGGGCGGATATTATAATATTTAATAGATAACGGCAGGTCCATGAAAGAGCCATGTTTCAGGAACTTGGTGGAGAAACCGGCGTAAGGGCCAAACAGCAATGCCTTTTTACCATCAATCACCCGGGTATCCAGGTGAGGTACTGACATGGGTGGTGCGCCTACTGCCGCCTTACCATACACCTTGGCCCCATGCTGCTCAATAACTTCGGGATTGTTGCAGATCAGCCATTGGCCGCTTACCGGGAAACCGCCAAAACCCTTGCCTTCCGGTATGCCGGATTTCTCCAGCAAAGGCAGTGAGCCGCCGCCAGCACCTATAAATACAAATTTGGTTTTAAGCGTGCGTTTTTTACCGGTAGTGGCATTCTTTACGGTAATGGACCAACGTCCATCCTCTTCCTGTTCAATATCACGTACTTCGTGTGCGGTATAGATCTTTACACCCTTCTGGTTATACAGGTAGGTGCACAGCTGCCGGGTAAGTGCGCCAAAGTTTACATCCGTACCAGCTTCCATGCGGGTAGCAGCTACCTTTTGTTCAGGATCGCGGCCTTCCATTACCAGTGGCATCCATTTGGCAAGGGTAGCATGATCCTCTGAGTATTGCATGCCTTTGAATAATGCATTGCCTTCCAGCGCTTTTTGGCGCTGCTGTAAGTAGGTTACATTGGGGCCGCCCCATACAAAGCTGATGTGCGGTACGCTACGTATAAAACTTTCCGGGGATTTAATATAACCTTCCTGCACCAGGTAAGCCCAGAATGCTTTGGAAACTTCAAAAGACTCTGCAATTTTAGCGGCTTTGGAGCTTTCAACCGTGCCATCCGGCTTTTCAGGGGTGTAGTTCAGCTCACAAAAGGCGGAGTGCCCGGTGCCTGCATTATTCCATGCATCTGAACTTTCACCGGCAATAACATCCAGTCTTTCAAAGATTTCAATGGTCAGTTCGGGTTGTAATTTTTTCAATAATACACCCAGTGTGGCGCTCATAATTCCGGCTCCAATTAACACAACATCAGGCGCAGCTTTTGAAGACATATATTAAAAGGTATTATTTACGTTTTTCCGGCGCAAAATTAATAGGAATATGCCTAAAACAAAACAGTCCCGGCCATAAGCGCGGGACTGTTAACAAATTCTTTTCTCTACTTCTCATACCTCAACTGTAGCTCAGGGAGTAATCAGCTTCACCGCCCCAGGCCTTACCCATGGCCCAGCGGCCATATTTGTTCTGCCTGGATCTGTCGGCGTAAAAGCGCCACTCCTGTTTCCACCTGGGATAGTACAGGCGTAATAATAGAATAGTTACAAATGTTAGCATAGGGATTTCGATTATAGGATTATAGGATAGTTAGTTAGTCTCGAAACACTGTAACGGAAAAATTAAATTGTTTCAAATATATGAATCGTTTCAAATATATTCAAAATATATAACCTGTAAAATAACATGTTCATGTTAATTTCTCTGATAATAGTAAGCGCTTGCCTGTTGCAGCGGTGTTATTTCCAGGTGATTTATGCATACATGCGGGGGCAGGGTAGTGCAGTAAAAGATCACATCTGCCACATCCTCAGCGCTTAAGGGTTTTAAACCCTTGTATACATCTTTGGCTTTATCCTCATCGCCCTTGAAACGTACTACGGAAAATTCTGTTTCCGCTGCGCCGGGGCAAACATTTGTAACCTTTATACCAAAGGGCAGCAGGTCTATACGCATACCTTGTGAAATAGCATCTACCGCAGCCTTGCTGGCACAGTACACATTACCCTTGGCATATACCTGGCTGCCTGCAATAGAACCCAGGTTAATAATATGGCCCCTGCCCTGCGCCTTTAACCAGGGTATTACCGTGCGGGATACATACAACAGCCCTTTTACATTGGTATCCAGCATAGCGTTCCAGTCGTCTGTGCTGCCTTCATCAACAGTACTGAGGCCTGCTGCCAGCCCGGCATTGTTAATAAGCACTTCCACCTTTTTCCAGGCCTCCGGTATGGCTTCCAGGGTGCTGGCCACGGTTTGCTCCTCCCGCACATCAAAAGTGAGGGGCAGCACTTTAACGCCGTATTGCTGTTCCAGGGATGTTTTTAACTCATTCAGCCTTTCCTGCCGGCGGCCGGTAATAATAAGATCATGTTTATGTTGGGCAAATTTTTCAGCACAAGCCTTTCCAAATCCGGCGGTAGCACCGGTAATGAGTATGATAGACATGCTATTTCAGATTTTAGATTTACGATTTTAGATTGGATGGAGGCGGATATTGCCACCCATTATCTAAATAGTTTCCTTTCACAAATCTAAAATCGTAAATCTAAAATCGTAAATAAATTCATCTTATCAGGGTAATGGTACCGCTTTTAGAAACGGTTTGCCCGCCCAGGTCCTTGCCCTGTAATATCCATACATAGGTGCCCATAGCAGCGGATTGCCCATGCACAGTGCCATCCCAGCCGGTACGGAAGTCAATGGAGGAGTACACCAGCTGGCCCCAGCGGTCGTAAATGCGGAAGAAATCATATTGTACAATACCCACCGGTATAAACCGGAACCGGTCGTTTTGCCCGTCGCCATTGGGGGTAAAGGCATTGGGTATGTAAATGTCGGGCCCCAGGTAATATTTTACGTTCAGTGTGTCGTACCCCACGCAGCCCTGCTGGTTAGATACCTTAAGCAGGAATTGTATATCCTTATCATAATCCAGTATTGGGTCCGCAAGGCCGGCATTATTCAGGCCATAGGGAGGCGTCCACTGGTAAAATTCGCCGCCGCTGGCATGCAGGGGTAATAGCTGCCCCCGCGCCAGTATGGTATCGTTGCCGGCATAAGGTTTTACTTCATACACGGTCAGGTTTAAGGTGGAGGTTTTCGTACAGCCTTTATCCGTATCCAGCGAAAGGGTAATGGTATATACCCCGCCCTCCGGATACTGCATATTCACCTGCCGCCCGCTGACTATGGCATTGGGCATGCCCAGGTCCCAGCTGCGGGTCAGGATATTACCATAGGTGTAGGAAGAGGTATCCCTGAAAATAATAGGATCCCCCGCGCAAATGCCTGTTACGGTGAAGCCTGCACGTAACCCCGGGTAGTTGTTAATGGTGCCTATGCTGCTATCTACACAGGGCAGCCCGCGGTTAACCACCAGCTTAATGGGATAGCTGCCGGTATCGGGGTAAGCGTGGTAAAATACTTTTTTATCGTAGGTAATAGTGTCTGTACCATCCCCAAAGTTCCAGTAATAGCTGGAGGTAAAACCGGCGTTGCTGAAGTTGGGTATGGCTACGCGCAGGTCGGCAGTATCGGTGCAGTTATTCAGTATATCCTGCAGGTTGGCCCGCACGGCGGATTTACAACTAAACACTGTGAGCAAAATATCTTTATGATGGGTGCCAATGTACTTTTTTGTAATACGGTCATATTCAGTGACACATACAGATACTACAAACTTTCCTACCCGGTTGGGTGTGCCGGTAAGCAGCCCCTTGTTATTAATGGCTATAAGGGGGGCGCCGCCCATAGGGTCTGCGCCGGAATAGGGCGGTATATAATTCACGATGTCATCATACGGTGGCGGGTTAATAGCATTGCTTTCATTCCTGGCCGCGCCGCCGGTTAAAGCGCTGCAAAGGCTGTAAGTTAAGCTGTCGCCATCAGGGTCGGTGGCTGCATAATCATACCGGAAAGCAAAGTCGGCGCAGATCACGATCGCTACATCTTTACTAAAATATGCGCTGTTATTATTAGGGCGGCTTTCTGTGCCGGGAATGGTGGTGTAGTAGGTGCTGCCTTCCTGTTCGGAATTGTAAATGTTGGCCAGCTTCTCGCCCCGGCAGCAGCGCTGGTAAGCCACATAATAACCGCCATAAATGGGCGGCAGTTCAATGGTATCGCGGTAAAAGGCAGCTTCCAGGTGTTGTGTTTGCGGAGTAAGACAGGGATTCTTAAGCGTATCAAACAGCTGTTTTGTTTCCTGTATGTATAACAATACCGGTGCTATTGCCCGCTGTCCGGATGCAGTGTACACATTTACTGCAACAGGGTTCTCAAAACGGTCCAGGCATCCCTGCCGGTCGCCACAGGTGAAATCTGCATCGCGGTAAAGCTTTAAGGTAATAAGGTAGCGGTATTGGCCTGTAATGCTATTATAGGCTACGGTTTGATAATAGATCTCCCCGCCAATTATATGGTAAGCAACTGCTACAACGTGGATCAGGCAGCAGCCAAAAACGAGTAGGAGGAATTTGCTCATGAAGTATAGCACAGGCTCTCTGAATGTACTAAAAAAATAGCAATCCAGGAAAAGAAATCGACGAAAAGAAAAAGGCGGAAATGCAATAGTGGAAAGCGATAGCGGGGATTTTACCCCTTACGTTTTTTTCTAACGTATAAGCGTAACAGTACCTTTGCGCAGCAGGGTATTGCCGTGAATATCCTGGCCCTGTACTACCCAAACATAGGTACCCACTGCCGCCCGCCTGCCGTTGACTGTACCATCCCAACCTTTCAGGTATTCTGTGTTGGAGTACATGGCTTTACCCCAACGGTCAAATATGCGGAAGAAATCCATATGCACAATACCTACCGGCAATGGACGGAAGATATCATTTTGCCCGTCGCCGTTGGGGGAAAAGGCGTTGGGAATGTAAATGTCCGGGCCAACAATAAAACGCAGGTGAATGTCATCTGTAGCAAAGCAGCCATCAACCGTATATACGGTTACGTAATAGGTAATATCTCGGTTAATGTTTGTAAGTGGTGTGTCTATATTCGGATTGTTCAGGCCTTCCCCGGGTGTCCATAAATAGCGGCTGCCGCCGGTGGCGTGCAGGCGGAAAGGCTGATCCTTAATAAGAATGGTATCGTTGCCCGCAAAGGCAGGTACAGGCGGCGTTACGCCTATCTGCACCGTATCATTCACCGGTTTGGGACAACCCAGTATATCCGTTACCGTTACAATAAAATCAGTAGTGGTTAATGGCTTGGCAAGGGTAACTGCAAGCGTAGGAGTGGTAAGTACGGCAGTAGGCGTCCATGTGTAGGAAGAGCCGCCGGTGGCCTTCAGCGTTACCGCATCGCCATAACAGATAGTGGTATCTTCGCCGGCATAAGCATGGGGCGGATCTACTATTTTAAAGTTGATGGTATCACGGGATGAGCAGCTGCCCAGCGTAACCTGTATAGCATAAGATGCTGCCGGTGGCGGCGGTACAACGGAAGTAGTTAGCGCATTGCCTACTACACTGTTGTTGGCCAGGTTTAACCAGGTGAACTGATAAGCGCCGTCTGTTATTGCTTTGAGCTGCAATGTATCCCCGGTACACACCGTGCTGTCGGGCGATGTGCGTACCAGCAAGGTATCTTTCACGTCTATGGCTACACGCTGACTGTTCACACAGCCGGTATTATCTGTAAAGGTTACGGTATAAGCCGTATCTACTTTAGGATTCACAATAGGCGTTGCTGTATTGGCGCCGGTAATAAAATAGTGGCTGGGTGTCCAGGCATAAGTGCCGGGCTGCAGGCTGGATGCATGCAGCTGCAATGCATCATTATGGCAAAGCGGTGTATCGCTGGTGGTAGTTAAAGGTGGTTTGTCGTAAATAGTAACAGTGTCGTAATAGGTACGTTCACAACCATTTTTGGTACGCACTAACAGCTCTACATTATACTTACCGGCAGCCGGGTATTGATAGGTGGGATTGTTGGCTAACAGCGCCGTATCATTAGTAGCATTGGTATCACCAAAATCCCAGCGGTAATAATCAATATTATCCGTTCTGCTGCTGGTAGTGGAGGTGTTGCGGAACTGCGTGGGTTTGGTGGTACATAAACCGCTTACGGAAAAATCCGGATTAAATAAGGGATATACATGCACGGTTGCAAAGGCACTGTCGCCGCAGCTGCTGGCACGGTCCACGATCAGTTTTACATTGTAGGTACCTTCCTTTTTGTAAGTATGTTTTAAAGTATCTGTGCTGGTGGTAGTGAGCGTATCCCCATCTCCAAAATCCCAGAAGTAGGTTTTACCGGGTGTGCTGTTATTCAGGAAGTTGATAGTTAAGCCATTGCAATCCGCATATTTATCGGGCATGGCGGCTGTTACCAAACGGGTACAGGTGGTAACGGTTACGTGAAAATCCTTGCGGTGCACGCCTAACAGCTGGTTACCGCGGTATTCCTTTACACACACGGTAATTACATATTTACCAGCAGGTGGCGCTATGCCGGATATAACACCGGTTTGCGGGTTAATGGTAGCAGCGTCTCCCAACGGAGTTTCCCCATCATAAGGATTTTTATAAGGTACGGTGTTGTAAGGAGGGCCTACTGCGGGCGGTGGTATACCGGTGCTGGTGGTTTGCCCGCCGCCGTATGCATCGCAAAAGCTGTATTCCAAACGGTCGCCATCCGGATCAATGGCAGAAAAATCATACGTGAATTTTTTGCCTGCACATATTACCACTGCCTGGTCTTTAGCAAATACAGGGCTTGAGCTGCCAATGATGCCATTGTTCTTGCCCGGCAGTTCGGCAATATACGTGGCGCCGTTACCTGGGCGGCTGTTATCATTAGGTACGTGGGTGTCTACAACATTCTCTATAAAGTTATCACGGCAGCAGCTCTGGAAAGCAACGGTATATCCCTGGTCATTATCCGGTACGGTAATAGTGCCTTCAAAAGTACCGATCTCAAAACATACACTGGGCGGGTTCACAATACAGGGATCTATCAGCGCAGAGCTTACGGTTTGTATAGCGCCTTTGCGGTCAAACTGGTAGATGCCGGATTGCGCGCCGTTATCTTTACTATAGATGGTAAAATATACGCTGGGCGGCATAGCGGCTACATTGCCGCCCGGGTTGCCGCATATGCGGAACAGTTTTAACGTAACCAGGTAATTGCTACCTGTACCATCGGCAGTTTTCCCCAGATATTTATAATACATTTCCCCGCCAATAATATGGGAAGCCTGTGCGGTAAACACACAGGCAAAACATATCATTAATAAGGTAAGGCGTTTCACTTAGCGGGTTGAATGTATTTGTTCGGTTGAATGTTACGGTTGTTATTTACAAAACTCAATAAACTGTTGCAGTACCAGCGTGCTTTCCTGCGCCACTTCCCACATACCCATATGCCCGGTATGCTCAAAAATATGGATGCTGCTCTTAGGCGGTAAGGTTACCTGGGGCAGCACACTATCCATAGGCACGGCAGTATCATCTTTTCCCATAATGAACAGCACGGGCACTTGTATTTGCTGCAATACTGTTTTACGGTCCGGCCGTTGTATCATGGCTTCATAGTAAGCTATCAGCGCTTCCACTTTGCATAACATGCCCATTTGTATCAACGCTTCTACCAGGGCAGGCTGCGTACTTTTTGTATGTGGACTGAACATGCCGGGCACTGCCTGCCGTACAAAGGCTTCGCTGCCATATTGTTCCATGAGCTTAATGGATTTGCGGCGGGCTTCTTTTTTCTCTTCCGTATCTGCGGCTGCAGTGGAGTGGAATAATCCCAAACCCTGCAGGTGCTGCGGATATTTTTCTGCAAATGCCAGCGCCACATAACCACCCATGGAATGTCCTATAACTGTTAACTTGTCAATGCCTTCTGCTAACACTATAGCATGTACGAAATCCGCCATGCTCTCCATGCTCAGTGGTTGGGTAAGCGGAGAGCGGCCGCTGCCCGGCAGGTCCGGTGTTATTACGCAGTAATTTGCCTGCAGGTTGCTTTGCTGCTGCGCCCATACTTCACTGTTTTCGGGGAATCCGTGGAGCAGCATTACCGGTGTGCCTTTGCCTGTTACCTGGTAAGCTCCGCTGAATTTTGCATGGTTAAGTTCTTTCCACATATGCTTTCCTGTTAGTGAACCGTAGAACGATGGAGTATATCAATAACAAGATACAAAATATCAGCGCTCCTTTTGAGATGAGATCACCATACCTTACATAGAACGTAAAAGTGGGGTCCGGTGTTACATTGGCTTTAATAACTGCTTCCTGCCAGTAGGGCTGCGGTAGCTCCAGATCCCCGGCTGGCGTAATAAAGCAGGAAATGCCGGTGTTGGCGCTGCGCGCAATCCAGCGTCTTGTTTCAATAGCGCGCAGGCGTGCATATTGCAAATGCTGGCGGTGCCCTTCCGTGTTTCCCCACCAACCGTCATTTGTTATAATAAATAACAGGCTGGCGCCCAGGCGTACATGTTCTGCCACAAACTCACCGTAAATAGATTCATAACATATAGTGGGAAATGCTTTAATGTGTTGAGTGTTATTTTCCAGTACTGCAACTCCGGGACTGCGGCCATAGCTGCCGGTAATGCCGCCCATATCCAGTGCAAAGTTGTCCAGAAACTTCAGGTAGCGGGAGTAGGGGATCAGCTCCACACCCGGTACCAGCCTGGATTTGTGATATATCTGTATAAGATTAGATGTATCTATCTGTAATGCTGTATTAAAGGCATCGAAGTACATGCCGCCATCCATAGGCCGGGCGGAGTGGGGTGCTTCGTCTTTATTTTCGTAATGTTTAAGCGTTGTGGCGCCGGTGATCAGTTTTGCGTTGGGATATTGCTTTAACATACTGCGCACAGCCTGCACGGCAGGTTGTGCATTCAGTTCATGCTCCCAGGCGCCCCGCGGAAATAAAGCAGTTTCAGGCCATACAATATATGCAGTATTGCTGTCGGCCATTTGCCGGGTAAGGCGCATAAATTTTTCAAGCTGTTGTGATTCCGCACCGTCAGCAAACTTATCATACGGGTCAATGTTAGGCTGCACTACCACCACAGAAAGCGGCCTGGGCCCGCCTTTAAATGGTTTGTGCGTCCAATAGCTAACACCGGTTATGATGCTTAATATAAACGGTATAATAAAGGCGGCTGCAGGTTTCCAGCCTTCTTTCCAGAGAAAGGTAGCCACAGGTAAGCTGTATTGCTTGCGTTTTTGCCAGCACGTGTATATAGTAATATTAACGATCAGTACCCACAAGGTGCCGCCGCTGGTGCCGGTGTATTCATACCACTGGATCCAGCCGGGATGCATGGCAAATATATTACCTACGGTTAGCCAGGGCCAGCTGAACTCCCAGTTCAGGTGTATGTATTCAAACGTTAACCAATATACGATAAGCGCCAGGTAGCTCATGGTAGCGCCAAACCGTTTGCGGATGTTCTTAAAACCCACCCAGGGCACCGTCATTATCAATGCGTTGATCACATTGGCCGCCACACCACTCATAGGCACGGTTGTATTACCTACCCACCAGGTAGTACCTACATTCCATATTACCATGGCCAGGTATACGCAGCCAAAATAAGTACCGCGGTTTTGTACCAGCGTAGTTAAATGTAATAATGGTATGAAAGCCAGGAATATAAG
Source organism: Chitinophaga sp. GbtcB8 (assembly GCF_019091455.1). Taxonomy (GTDB): domain Bacteria; phylum Bacteroidota; class Bacteroidia; order Chitinophagales; family Chitinophagaceae; genus Chitinophaga. The sequence continues at coordinate 507,257 of NZ_JAGXJN010000001.1, read as the reverse complement.
CAGGGTTAAGGGAGAGCTGGGCCAGGCCGCCCACAGCAGCAGGCCGCTTGTAAGGCCCAGTAACCAGGGAAGCCATCTATTGAAACTACGGTTAGCCATATATTGTGCAATAGTTTTCAAAAATAAGGTATTGATGTTAACAGGACATGAAAAATCGATGGAGAGCGTTCGGCTACCGACAAACAAAAACTACAGCCGGTATATTTAAACAAAAGAGCCGGGTTAGCGCCCGGCTCTTTGAATTTATAGTATGAACATTACACGTATACTTATTTTACCAACTGTTGCCAATGCTGCGTTAACTATCTGCTGTAGTTCGGCGCTTCTTTAGTGATCACCACATCATGCGGGTGGTTTTCTTTTACGGTAGCAGCGGTGATCTTTATAAACTGTGCAGCCTGTAAAGTTTTTACGTCTCTGGAACCGGTAAGGCCCATACCTGCGCGTAAGCCGCCAACAAACTGCATGATCACTTCTGCCAAAGTACCTTTATATGGTACCCGGCCTACAATGCCTTCCGGCACCAGTTTCTTAATATCATCCTCATCCTGGAAATAGCGGTCTTTACTGCCTTCCAGCATAGCCTCTACAGATCCCATACCGCGGTAAGATTTAAACTTACGGCCTTCGTAAATAATAGTTTCTCCGGGGCTTTCTTCCACACCTGCAAAAATGGAACCAGCCATAATGCAGGATGCACCTGCTGCCAGGGCTTTCACCATATCGCCGGTATAACGGATACCGCCATCAGCAATCACAGGTACACCGGTTTTTTTGAGCGCTTCTGCAGCATTCATGATAGCAGATAGCTGTGGAAAACCAGCGCCGGTTACTACACGGGTGGTACAGATAGAACCGGGGCCTACGCCTACTTTCACGGCATCAGCACCTGCATCTGCCAGGGCTTTGGCGCCATCGCCGGTAGCTACGTTACCGGCAATTACCTGTAGTTTTGGAAAAGCTTTTTTCAGCTTCTTCAGGCTGTTTAATACAGCTATGGAGTGGCCATGGGAACTGTCCAGGCAAACTACATCCACACCTACCTGGATCAGCGCCTGTGCCCTTTCCAGGATATCCGGCGTAATGCCCAGGGCAGCGCCTACCAGCAGGCGGCCATATGCATCTTTAATCGCGTTGGGATGGCTGGTGAGTTGCAGTATATCGCGGTAAGTGACCAGGCCTACCAGCTTTTTATTTTTGCTGACAACCGGCAGCTTTTCAATTTTATTTTGTTGCAGGATCTTTTCTGCTTTCTTGAAGTCTGTGCCTTCAGGGGCGGTTATCAGCCCGTCTTTGGTCATCACTTCACTTACCAGGCGTTTCATGTCTTTTTCAAAGCGCAGATCACGGTTGGTAAGTATGCCTACTAAGATCTTATTATTATCAACAATGGGAATACCGCCAATGCTGTTCTCTTTCATGAGCTGTAATGCCTGTCCAATGGTAGCGCTGGCCTCCAGGGTGATCGGGTCCAGTATCAGCCCGTTCTCACTACGTTTCACACGGCGCACCAGTTCAGCCTGTTTTTCAATGCTCATATTCTTGTGCAGGATGCCTATACCGCCTTCTCTTGCCAAAGCAATAGCCAGGTTAGCTTCTGTAACCGTATCCATGGCGGCAGACACCATTGGAATGTTCAGCTTTAATTCCCGGGTAAGTTGGGTGGAGATATTTACTTCTTTCGGTAAAACTTCAGAATAGGCAGGCACAAGGAGTACATCGTCAAATGTAAGGCCGTCATCTACAAATTTGGGTTTGGCTTTTCCCGCAGGCATGTTGCAATTATTTGTTGGTTTGGAAATAATTGCACGCAAATGTACGAGTATTTACCGAATTAGAAAAACGCGTTTTCTATAACGGCATAGAGCGTGTCTATATAACAAAGAATTAATCTGGATGAAAAGGAGCTTATCCTACAAACTGGTACACCTGCCCGGGCATGCTTTTAACCATGCAGTGCATTTCCAGCTTCATGAGCACATTATTCAGCTGGCTGCCAGGTATTTGGCTGGCCCGGCAAATATCATCATAATGCTGTTCTGTTTTATCCTGGAAAACGGCTACCACGCGTTCTTCTTCGTGGCTAAGGGATACAAACATAGCGCGTTGCTGCACGGCAGGTATGGTTTTAGGCGTTTGCTGCTCCCATCCCATAATATCCAGTATATCAGCAGCATCGGTGATCAGATGCGCGGTATGTGTTTTAATAAGCTGGTGGCAGCCGGCAGAGTGGGGGTCGTTAATTCTGCCGGGTATGGTAAGCACATCACGGTTATAGCTGCTGGCTATTTGTGCGGTAATTAAGGAGCCGCCCCGCAGGCCGGTTTCTATTACCAGGGTAGCATCGCAAATACCGGCTACAATACGGTTGCGCATGGGAAAGTTTTGTTTATCAGGCTTGGTTTGGCTCATGAAGTCTGTTAAAAGACCACCGTTTTCCAGCATGGCGGCTGCAATATTTTTATGCGCATAGGGATAAATACGATCCAGGCCATGCGCCAGCACGCCAATGGTAGGCATATTATGCTGCAGGGCTGTTTTATGTGCAATAACATCTATACCGTAAGCCATACCGCTTACAACAGTAATTTGGTGCGGCGCCAATGCCGCTACAATGGCTTCGCACATGGCTTTACCATATTCGCTGGGTGTGCGGGTACCAATAATGTTAATAATGCGCGATGCATTGAGGTTGGCATCCCCTTTAAAATACAACAGCAATGGCGCATCATAACAATCCTGCAACCTTTTCGGGTAAGCCTCATCAGTATAAAAAACAGGCTGGATCTTATACTTTTCAATAAAACGTATCTCTTCCTCTACGCGTGCAAAACCTGCAAACGCTTTAATAGCAGCAGCCCGTATGCTGCCTATTTCAGGTATTCTTTCCAGTGCCTGTTTGCCGGCTTTAAAAATGGCGCTGGCGCTACCAAAATGATCAATTAATTTTTTTGCGAGCACGTCGCCTATCTGGGGAATTTGTGTGAGGGCTATCTGGTGGAATAATTCTGAAGGTTCAAACATTGGATCACTATCTTTACCCTAATTTACACATTTTCCCCCGGCCCAATGCACAAAAAAACAATTTTTATCACATTCATAATCGTACTTACACTAGCCTGTAAAACGCCGCAGCCTGCAATGGCGCCAAGCCCGCGTACGGCGCTATTACCATATGGTGCAGCATGGGCTGCTTTATGGCAACAACGTTCATCTGAATATAAAGCATTATGTTTCCAGGCTTACAATACGGCCACCCTGCGTTTGAATGAGTATGTACAGCAAAGCACGGATAAGCCTTTTGCCATTGTAACAGATATTGATGAAACCGTTTTGGATAACAGCCCCTACACCGTGCATACCGCTTTACAGGGGCAGGCTTATAGTGATAAAACCTGGCAGGAGTGGACGGCTAAAGCGGCTTGTGATACGGTACCGGGCGCTCTGTCATTTCTCAAATATGCAGCCGCTAAAGGCGTACAAATATTTTACATCACCAACCGCGCAGAAAATGAGCGTGCAGCCACTTTGCAAAACCTGCAGCGCTGGAATTTTCCTGATGCAAATGATCAGCACCTCTTATTAAGAGCATCATCATCCTCCAAAGAAACACGCCGTTTGCAGGTGGCGCAAACGCACAATATCATAATGTTACTGGGAGATAATCTCGGCGATTTTGCCGCCTTGTTTGAAAAACAATCTTATGCGCAAAGGGAATTGAATACAGAAAGTGCAGCTGCATCATTTGGCAGCCGTTTCATTGTATTACCCAACCCTATGTATGGCGATTGGCTAGGCACACTCATTAACTTTCAATATCAGCTCCCGCAATCGCAACAAGACTCCATATTGAAAAAACAGCTCAGAGACTATTAATTACGAATTAAGTACTGCAATAAAAAAAGTCCTGCATCTAAGACGCAGGACTTTTTTTATGATCGTAATTCTATAGTGAAATCACATTACTCCGATTCCTTCCACTAATCATCCGCTGCATTCAATTCGTAATTGATAATTCGTAATTCTAAAGTGAAATAACTTTAAACTCCGTTCTCCTGTTCTTCGCTCTGCCATCTTCCGTACTATTATCCGCCACCGGCTGCGTTTCTCCGTAACCCTTAGCCCGTAAGCGTTCCGGGGCAATACCTTTTTGCGTAAGGTAAGTAACCACTGCTTTTGCACGGTTGGTAGATAACAGCAGGTTATCTTTATCTGCCCCTACATTATCCGTATGCCCGCTGATCTCTGTTACCAGGCCGGGATTATCCTGCATCAGCTTCACTAATCTATCCAGCTCAATTTCAGAAGCAGGTTGCAGCGTGAACTGTTTGCTTTCAAAGAAAATATTATGCAGTACAATGGTAGCATTGGCTGTAATGGGTTGTAAGGGTATATTCTTCTCCGGCGGTGTGCTGGACTGTGCCGGCAGCGTAAAGTTATCAGAGTAAAATAAATAGCCCTTTTTGTTTACGTTAAAGGCATATGCTTTACCTACCGGCAGCGGCACCAGGTATTCACCGCTGTCATTACTTTTTACCAATGCAGTAGTAAAACCGGTTGCAAGATCCGTAAGCTCTAGGTCGGCGGTAAGACGCTGATGTGTGGTTGAATCATATACATAACCCTTTACGTACAATGTAGGCAGGGGGCGGGCTTCGGGGTACAGCTCAAAGCTATAAATATCCAGCGCACCACGGCTATCCGTGCGGTCAGAGGCAAAGTAAGCGGTTTTACCATCTGCGGCTACTACCAGGCTGGCATCTTCATCAATAGTGTTAATGGGGTAACCCAGGTTGGTGGCGGGGCCCCAGCTGCCATCTGCCTGGCGGCGGCAGTAAAAAATATCCATACCGCCATAACCGGGATGCCCGTTGGATGAAAAGAATAACGTTTGGTTATCCGCATGTATAAAAGGAGTGGTTTCCCGCCCGGGTGTATTAATATTGGGGCCTAGCCTTTCCGGTGCGCTCCAGCGCCCGTTGGGCAGGTGTTTGGTCATGAAAATATCTGCACCGGCATTGGGTGTTTCCCGCACAAAGTACAGGGTTTGTTTATCTGCAGATAAAGAGGGTTGCGATTCCCAGTCGCGGGTATTAACCGGCAAGCCCAGGTTTTGAGGGGATTGCCAGCCATCTTTGGTTTTAAGCGAATAATACAGGTCGCAGCTGCCTTTGCCATCAGGAAATTCACAACCGGTAAATACCAGCATTTGCCCATCCTGGGATATTTGCTGTGCCCCTTCATTAAACGCGCTGTTCACCGGCTCGCCCATATTGGTAGCAGGTTTCCACTGGGTGCTGTCGCGTTGTGAAATAAAGAAATCTTCATTTTTTCCATTTACCCTGCGCGTAAAGATCAGCGTTTTATCATCAATGGTAAGGCTGGGAAAATACTCAGGGTCTTTGCTGTTAATTTGATCACCCAGGTTATGCGGCTCAAAAGGCACTTGTTTATTAGCCGATTGAATGGCAAACTCATAGTTGGCTTTCAGCTTCACCGCATTTGGATTTTTATTCTTACTACCGGCCAGGTATTGATCAATGATCTGCAACGCATCTGCAAAGCGCCCGTTACCGGCCAGTGCGCGGGAATAGGCCAGCATGGCAGGGCGTAGGGCAGTACTATCCAGCTGTTTCAGCTTCTCAAAACTGGTGATGGCCTCTGTATATTTTTTCAGCTGCACATAACTGATCCCCATTTGCCCGTATACATCGGCAAAATTGGGTTCTATACGCAGGGCTTCCTGTAAAAAGCGGATGGCTTCTTCATCCTGGTAGTTGCGGATAGCGTTAATGGCATTGTCAAAACTGGCCTGGGCCTTTTTCTTAGCCGTTTCATAAGTAACAACCTGTGCCTGCAGGTGCAGGCAAAAGAAGAGGATACAGCCGGTGAATAGTAATTTCATAATATGCTGATGTGCTAATATGCTAATGGATTAACGCGAATATATACATATTATTTCCTAACGCTATACAACGGGCGTTATAATATAAATCAGCACATTAGATATGCATTCATCTGCACACCGGCTTAGGGTACATTAATGTATTTATGTATTTGCAGGGAAAGCTCCCACTGCGGGTTGTCTTTGATGTAGTCAATGATCAGCGGGGTTATTTCAGCGGCTTTAGACCACTCCGGCTGCAGGTATAGCTTACAGTGTTTATTAACCTGTGCGGCATATTTCTCTGCCCAGGCAAAATCTGTTTTATTAAAGATCACTACTTTCAGCTCATGGGCCTGCCTGCATACTTCCGGCAGGGGCGCTTTAAACTTTTTGGGGGATAAGGTGATCCAGTCCCACTGCCCGCTTAAAGGAGAGGAGCCGGAGGTTTCCATATGGGTACGGAAGCCTTGTTTATGCAGCGTTTTACAAAGTATATCCAGATTATGCATTAAGGGCTCCCCACCGGTGATTACTGCAATACGGCCGGGGTGCTGTGCAGCTTCATTTACAATATCAGGAATATTAATAACGGGATGTTTGGCAGCATCCCAGCTGTCCTTCACATCGCACCAATGGCAGCCCACATCACAGCCACCCAGGCGTATAAAATACGCGGCCCTTCCCTGATGGTAGCCTTCACCCTGAATGGTATAAAAGCTTTCCATTACCGGTAGGGCAGTGGTGGGTGTATTATTATTTATGGTTGCTATGGGCATCGTCTTTATCATCTCCTGCAAAGTTCTCACTTTTACTAATTCATATGCACTTTTTGTCCCAGCGATGCGTGATAGGTGTTCTTCAGCAAAGCTGCAATGGTCATAGGCCCTACCCCCCCGGGCACCGGGGTAATGTAGCTGCATTTAGGCGCTACTTCGTCAAACTTCACATCCCCTATCAGGCGGAAACCGCTTTTCTTGGTGGCGTCAGCTATACGGTTAATACCTACATCGACAATTACAGCGCCTTCTTTTACCATATTAGCTGTTACAAAGTTAGGGCGGCCAATGGCAGCAATGATAATATCAGCCTGCAGGCAAATTTCGGTCAGGTTGGCGGTGTTGGAGTGGCAGAGTGTAACCGTACAGTTACCTGGGTAGCTGTTGCGGCTCAGCAATATGCTCATAGGCGTGCCTACAATGTGGCTGCGGCCTATTACTACAGCATGTTTGCCTTTGGTAGCAATGTTATAGTGTTCCAGCATCAGCATTATGCCGTAAGGTGTAGCAGGAATAAAAGTAGGCAGGCCGCTTACCATTTTACCCACATTTACCGGGTGAAAACCATCCACATCCTTACTGGGATCAATGGTGTTGATCACCAGCTCTTCATTAATATGTTTAGGCAAAGGCAGCTGTACCAGTATGCCGTCTATATCTGCATTTTCGTTCAGCGAGGTAATATTATCCAGCAGGTGCTTTTCTGAGATCTGTGCATCAAAACGCAGCAAAGTGCTGTTGTATCCTATTTCTGCACAGGATTTTACTTTAGAAGCTACATACGTTTCGCTTGCCGGATCATTGCCAACCAGGATGGCGGCTAAGTGGGGTACTTTTTTGCCGGTGAGTTTTATTTCGGCCACTTTTTCGGCCAATTGGGCTTTAATAGCCGCAGAAACCAGTTTACCGTCTAAAATTTGCATGCGCAAAGGTACGCATTATTCATAATTAAGAATGAATAATGAATAATTAAGGGGGAGTCCGCTGGGGATGGCCTTCAGGAAAAGGTTTCTTAATTCATGCTTAATTATTAAAGAGGAGCCGGGGCAATACAAATGGTTTCAGCCAGGTGAGCTAATTACTTCATCCTTAATTAAGCAGATGCAGTCTTCAGCAAAAGGCAGGTTATTAATTATTCATACTTAATTATAAGTATGAAGCGTCTTCAGCAAAAAGGCTGCTATTAATTACTGATTTGATTATTAATTGAATGAGGGGTATCCAACTGCAAAGAGGTCTTCAGCCCAAAGGCTACTATTAACTACTGATTTGATTATTAATTGAATGAGAGGTAAATCCAATTGCAAACGGAGCTTCAGCAAAAGGGCTGCTATTTATTAATGGGAGCGGGCGGAAGAGGGGAATTCGCCGCAAGTTCCGCAAAACAAGTACTCCAGCTTTCATACTGACAATGAATAAGATCGGGAGAACTTGTTTTGCGTAGATGCGCTCATCGCGCTATGTCGGAACTTGCTGTTTTTTTAGTGGAAATTATAAAAGCACAAGGGACCTCAATATAGGTATATTTTCGTAAAAGTTAAATTTTATGTAAAATATTTTTTCCGCTATCCAACCTTCGGTGCAGCCGCCAATATTTCAGCAGGTGTTTGAGTGGCGTATTTGCTGAAATTCTGCACAAACTGGTTAGCCAGCTCTTTTGCCTTCAGGTCATAGGCAGCCTTATCTTCCCAGGTATTACGCGGGTCCAGCATATCAGTTGGTACGCCCGGGCAAATTTCCGGCACGGCAAATCCAAATACGCTGTGCTCCATGTAAGCTAATTTGTCCAGCTCCCCATTTAAAGCAGCAGCAACCATAGCGCGGGTATAGCTTAGCTTGATCCGCTGGCCGGTGCCATAAGGCCCGCCGGTCCAGCCGGTATTGATCAGCCATACATTCACTTTGTTACGGCGCATTTTTTCTCCCAGTATCTGTGCATACTGTGCAGGGTGCAGGGGCAGGAAAGGCGCACCAAAACAGGCGCTGAAGGTGGATTTAGGTTCTGTGATACCTGTTTCCGTACCAGCCACGCGGGCAGTATAACCGGAAATGAACTGGTACATGGCCTGCTCCGGCGTTAAGCGGGAAACAGGCGGCAGTACGCCATAAGCATCGCAGGTAAGGAAGAAAATGTTTTTAGGGATACCACCAATGGATGGCTCCATGGCATTGTCAATATAATGCAGCGGGTAGGAGACCCGGGTGTTTTCTGTAATGGTTTTATCTGAAAAGTTCACCTGTTGGGTTCCGGCATAGAACCGGATGTTCTCCAGCAGAGCGCCTTCGCGGATGGCGTGGAAGATCTGCGGCTCTTTTTCTTCGCTCAGGTCTATACACTTGGCATAACAGCCGCCTTCAAAATTAAATACACTTTCTGCATCCCACCCGTGCTCATCATCACCTATCAGCTTACGCTCCGGGTTGGCGCTTAAGGTTGTTTTGCCGGTACCGCTCAGTCCAAAGAAAATGGCAGTATCGCCATTTTTCCCCTGGTTGGCAGAGCAGTGCATGCTCAATACGCCTTTATAAAGTGGCAGCTCATAGTTCAGGATGCTAAAAATGCCTTTCTTGATCTCGCCGGTGTAGGCAGAGCCGCCAATTAAAATGATCTTTTTAGAAAAGTTCACCACAGAGAAGTTACCCTGCCGGGTGCCGTCTGTAGCAGGATCTGCCAGGCAGCCGGGCGCCTGTATTATAGTCCAGTCGGCAGTTTCAAAATCCAGCGCCTCTTCATGCGGGCGCAGGAACATGTTATAGGCAAACAGGTTTGCCCAGGGCGTTTCCGTAATTACGCGGATGTTGGTCCGGTAGTCAGCATGGGCGCAGGCATAACAATCCCGCACCCATACCTCTTTACCGGCAAAGTATTGGGTGACCCTATTATATAATGCATCAAAATAAGCTGGGGCAATGGGCTGATTAAAATCGTTCCAGTTAACGGTGTTGGCAGTTAGCTCGTCTTTTACAATGAATTTATCTTTGGGGGATCTGCCGGTGAATTCGCCGGTATGTACTGCCAGGGCGCCGTCATTGGCCAGTACACCCTGTTCCCTGCTCAGGGTTTGGGTAACCAGCACGGCAGGAGGAAGCTGGTAATGTATGTTAGCTGTATTAATACCTATCTCCCGCAGTTCTGCCACGGGATTCCTTACACTGCTCACTTGCATAGGTAAGATTGTTTTGGTGATATGGCAAATCTAGGGAATTTTTGATATCATCTAATTTAACGGGTGGTTAATAGGGTAAATTTAGAAATAGTGCAGCGTAATCGTGGTTTGCGTTGAATATTTTCAAATGGATTCGATTTCAAAGTAATTAAATTTTAAGCCCATGGGCCATGGCCGATGCCATATCCTGTAATACATGCTAAAGCGCACTGGGCTATGGACCGCGGACCACCGGCCATGGACCGTATAACATTTTCCCGTAGCTTTGACCCCTTAAATTGTATTGTATGAAGTACCTGCCACTGGACCCACAGCTTTTTACAAAGAACCGTCAGCGCTTTATGGCAAAAATGCAACCGCAGTCAATCGCCATCTTTAATTCTAACGATGAACTGCCCTCCAATGGCGATGCCTTATATACTTTCAAACAAAACTCCGACCTGTACTGGCTAACCGGCATAGAACAGGAAGATACCATGGTGATCCTGTACCCTAATAACCCGGATCCCAAATACCGCGAAGTGCTGGTGCTGGTACGGCCTAATGAGCTAAAAGAAAAATGGGATGGCCACCGTTTGCGCAAAGAAGAAGCCACGGCCATTTCCGGTATCTCCACCATTGTTTGGCTGGATACGCTGGATGCCCTGCTGCAGCAATGGATACATGAAGCCGATAATATTTACCTGAACAGTAATGAAAATAACCGCAAAGCCAGCCTGGTGCCCGTACGGGATTACCGCTACGCCGCAGATATGAGAAGCCGCTACCCGCTGCACAATTACCTGCGGGCCGCTAAGCTCATCAAGGAGCTGCGGGCCTCCAAAACACCGGAAGAAATAAAGGTGATGCAGCAGGCCATGGACATCACGGAGAAAACCTTCCGCCGTTTATTGCAGTTCATACAACCCGGCGTATGGGAACATGAAATTCATGCGGAGATCCTGCATGAGTTCCTGCGCAACCGCGCTACCGGCGAGGCATATAGCTCCATCATCGCCAGCGGCGACCGTGCCCGCACCCTCCATTATATTGCTAACAACCAGGAGTGTAAGGAAGGGGAGCTGATCTTAATGGATTTTGGCGCCGCATATGGCGGTTATAATGCAGACCTTACCCGTACCGTACCGGTAAGCGGCAAATTTACACCCCGGCAGCGCCAGGTGTATGATGCCTGCCTGCACCTGCATAACTACGCCAAATCCATCCTGAAACCGGGTATTACCATTGCAAAATACCATGAAATGGTAGGAGTGGAAGCTGGTAAGCAGTTTGTACAGTTAGGCCTGCTCACAGAAAATAATATTAAGAACCAGGACCCGGAGAGCCCCGCCTACCGGAAATACTTATACCATGGCATTTCCCATCACCTGGGAGTAGATGTGCATGACCTGGCCCCTTCTTTCCTGCAGCCGGTACCGGAAGGCGCTGTACTGACCGTGGAGCCCGGTATTTATATAGAAGAAGAACAGTTAGGCATCCGCATAGAGAATAACATATGGCTTACTGCCAGTGGTAATGTGGACCTGATGAAGAATATACCTATTACGGCCGATGAAATTGAGGCATTGATGAAGCGGAAATAGAAGACCTAAATGAACTGGTAAAGAAAATCCAATCATTACGTAATAGTTTGAAATAATTTATTATCTATGTACTAAAATCACCACAGTACCGGTTTTACATTCAAAAATGTTTTACCATCGTTGGCCACTGCTGTGGTCTGTCGGCTGTGGTCCGTCGTCTGTTTACCATGAAGCAACTTTCAAACGTACTCACTCTAGGCAATCTTTTCTGTGGCGCCATCGCCATTATATTCATATTACATGCACCGCAGTACATAGCGGAGTTTAACGGTACTGAATACACAGTTACCAATCCGGAACCCATCTATTGGGCCTCTGCCCTGGTGGTGCTGGCTGGTATAATGGACTTTTTTGATGGTTTTGTAGCCCGCTGGTTATGCATACAATCCCCCATGGGTAAGGAGCTGGATTCCCTCGCCGATGTGGTAAGCTTTGGCGTGGTGCCCGGCATGATCATCTTCCGCCTGTTGCGCAGCGCCTATATGCAAATGCCGGATGTGTTTGACGTGTCGTACCTGAACCTGGCCCCGGCCTTGCTGGTGCCCTGTTTTGCCGCTTACCGGCTGGCCAAGTTTAACCTGGATACCCGGCAAACCGATTTTTTCATTGGTGTGCCCACCCCCGCGGTAGGCTTGCTGGTGGCCTCCTTTCCGCTTATTATGCTGTATAATCCCTTTAACCTGGCGCACTGGCTGCAAAATATCTGGGTATTATATGTGATCATAGTGCTGCTGTGTTATCTGATGGTAGCAGAAATACCCATGCTCAGCATGAAGTTCAAAAATTTCCGGCTGGCGCAGAACTGGCCCAGGCTGCTCCTGGTAGTACTTTTACTGATCGGTACCCCCGTGCTCAAATACGCCGTGGTACCTTTCCTGTTTGTCTGTTATGTCATCATTTCCCTCATAGCACCTCCTGGCAAAGCCACTGCAATTAATAATTAAGAATGAATAATTAACAGGGCGCTCCGAACTGCCTGTGTTTCACGCAGTAACAGCCTCCCCGATTATTAATTATTCATTATTAACTATTAATTATTTAGGTTTGCACTCAAAATTTTTAGCACAATGACCTTTACTGCGCACATTAATGTGATGCCTCTGAAAGAATTGCTGGACCCCCAGGGTAAAGCCGTGATGGGCGGTTTAAAGAACCTGGGTATTGGCCAGGTAGCTGATGTAAGGATCGGCAAACACATTACCCTCCAAATAGATGCCGCTTCCAAAGAAGAAGCTCAGAAGCTGGCAGAAAATGCCTGCCAGAAACTGCTGGCCAACCAGGTAATGGAATCTTACGAAGTAAATATCCAGTAATAATTATAATTACGAATTACGAATGATCAATTACGAATTATATAACTCGCACTGATCCCATTCGTAATTCGTAATTCGTAATTCGCAATTAATGAAGCTCTACCTCATTCCTTCTCCCATAGGTAACCTGGCCGATATTACTTACCGTGCCGTTAAAGTGCTGGAAGAAGTAGAACTGATACTGGCAGAAGATACCCGTACCTCCGGTGTGCTGCTCCGGCACTATAACATTCAAAAGCCGGTAACCCCTTACCATCAGCATAACGAACATAAAGTATTACAGCACCTGCTGCAGCAATTGCAGGCCGGTAAAACCATGGCCCTGCTTACAGATGCAGGCACCCCCGGTGTATCGGATCCTGGGTTTTTACTGGTGCGCGAATGCATCCGCGCCGGTGTGCCGGTAGAGTGCCTGCCCGGTGCTACCGCCTTTGTACCCGCGCTGGTGAACAGCGGCATTCCCATGAACCGCTTCACGTTTGAAGGTTTTCTTCCTCCAAAAAAAGGACGCCATACCCTGCTTACACAACTGGCGCAGGATGAACGTACCATTGTTTTTTATGAATCCCCCCAGCGGCTGGTGAAAACGCTGGAAGAACTGATTGAATATTTTGGCGCCACCCGCTACTGCTGTGTATGCCGCGAGCTTACCAAAATGTTTGAAGAGCATACCCGCGGTACTTTGCAGGAAGTAGTGGATTATTACAAAGAAAAAGGGGTTAAAGGGGAGATAGTAGTGATAGTTGGGGGCGCATAAAAACGAAATACACCTAAATTAGCAGTTTAAATTTTACATAGGAATGAAGCAAACTTTCGCAGGAGCAGCCCTGTTGTTATTACTATCCGCAACAGCTACATTACAGGCACAGCCCAGCCGCTGGCAGCAGCGGGTAAAGTATACAATGGATGTGAAGATGGATGTGCAGACCAACCGTTTTACCGGCAAACAGAAATTAGAATATACCAACAACTCTCCGGACACCTTGTATAAAGTGTTCTATCATCTGTACTGGAACGCGTTTCAGCCTAACAGCATGATGGATGTACGCAGCCGTGAGCTGGGTAAGACCATTCTCCCCAATGGCAAGCAGGACTGGGATGCCCGTGTGCGCGACCGTATTGAGCACCTAAAACCAAACGAGATCGGCTATCAGAAAGTATTGTCTTTAAAACGCGATGGCCGCGCCCAGCAAACCAAACAGGTGGAAACCATCCTGGAAGTAATGCTGGATAAACCCATTCTGCCGCACAGCAAAGCCGTATTTGACATGGATTTTGAAGGTCAGGTACCGGTACAGATCCGCCGCAGCGGCCGCAATAATGCAGAGGGAGTGGATTATTCCATGTCGCAATGGTATCCTAAAATGTGCGAGTACGATTATGAAGGATGGCATCCCACTTTTTATGTAGCCCGCGAGTTCTATGGTGTATGGGGCGATTATGATGTGAAGATCACCATTGATAAAAGATATGTGCTGGGTGGCACCGGTTATTTGCAGAACCCCAACCAGATCGGTTATGGTTATGAAACACCTGGCGTAAAGGTAACCCGCCCGGCAGGCAATACGCTTACCTGGCATTTTATAGCGCCCAATGTGCATGACTTTATGTGGGCCGCTGATACCGCGTATAAGCACATCACCCAACAGGTGGATGGTTTTACTGCGCATTTCTTTTACCTGGAAAATGATACCACGCGCGAAACCTGGCCCGCATTTGCCAAAATGATACCTGCTGCCTATGCATGGATCAAGGCGCATTACGGCCCTTATCCCTACAAACAATATTCGTTTATACAAGGGGGTGATGGTGGTATGGAATACCCTATGGGCACGCTCATTTTAGGTAACGGGAAGCTGAATGGCCTCTATGGTTTAGCCATGCATGAATGGATGCATACCTGGTACCAGATGATGCTGGGCACTAATGAAAGCCTGTACCCCTGGATGGATGAAGGTTTCACCTCTTTTGCAGAAGATAACGTCGTGTATCACACATTGGATTCCACAAAAACGCCAAGCCCGCATACCAGCTCTTATAACGGTTACTTTAGCCTGGTAAGGAGCGGGCTGGAAGAACCGATGAGCACCCACTCAGATTTTTATAATACCAATGCTGCTTACAGCATTACTGCTTATGCAAAAGGCGCCGTGTTCCTGGAGCAGCTGGGATATATTATCGGTGCGCAGAACCGCGATAAAGGCCTGTTACGTTATTACTGGGACTGGCGTTTCAAACATCCGAATGCAAATGATTTTATCCGTGTAATGGAAAAGGTAAGTGGCCTGCAGCTGGACTGGTACCGCATGCTGTTTGTAAATACCACCAAACATATTGATTATGGTATTGACAGTGTGTATGAGTACAATGGCAAGGCAGTAGTGCGCCTGCGCCGGGTAGGGGATCTGCCTATGCCCATAGACCTGGAAGTGACCACCCGCGATGGCAAAAAACAATTACACTACATTCCTTTGTCACTGATGTTTGGTGAAAAACCGCAGGAAGATGTTACGCCCCGCGTTACACATGAATGGTGGGCATGGACAAATCCTACCTATGAAGTAACATTGGATATGCCCATGAAAAATATTGAGCTGCTGGAAATTGATCCTTCAGAGAGAATGGCGGATATTGACCGGAGCAATAATGCAGCAAAGGTGCGGTAAACACCAAAGAATGTAAAATCATAAATGTAAAATTTCCAACCGACGAAGGAGGTTCATAGAGACTATTGAAAAGACTTTATGAACGAGATAAATGTAAAAGGGGAATGCAACAGACCACTGCATTCCCATTTTACATTCTTTTTAAACAGGCATCTTAGCTAAATAGTCTTTCCGCTACTTCCATGCCCTTTGCCATCATGCCTTTCATCTCTGCAGGATCAAATGTTAATCCGCCCGATCCCCCGCCCAGCGGTGCATCCGGGCGAATGATGTGAATGGTGAGCTCCTTTTTTCCCAGGAATGGATTAGCGCCCGGTACATCAAAGAATTTGTCAATATCCGCTTGTTTTACGCCGGCATCCAGCATCTTTTTCTTTACGGCATCAATGTATTGTAACGCACGGTTATACAGAAAAGGTACCTGCACATCATTCACCGCCACATCATTTGTGAACCAGCTGATGGTTGATTCCAGGATGTTGAAGGTGCTGGTAAAACGTTCGTTGCTGGTTGCTGCTGTTTCAGGTGTAAGCAGTATTGCATACACTTCTGTAGCGCCGTTGTCAATAGCCAGCTGTATAGGTGCATATTCCCGCAAGCCGCCGTCTACAAACTGCCGTGGTTTATCCGTAACCGCACTTACTTCTATAGGTGGCATAAACACCGGCTGGCAGGAGGATGCCAGTACCGCTTCCCGGAAAGCCTGCCCGTCGTTTAATTTCACTACATCGTAATTGGTATTCAGCATAGGCATGCCCGTATTGCTGAAGTACGTGATACGCCCGGTTTGCAGGCATACCGTGGTAAGAAATACTTCTTTTTTGGAAGCGGCCAGCTGTTTAAAACGTTCATCCGTATAGTTGGTAGTTATTTGCCTTGCCAGCGGTCCTGCGTCATACAGGGAGTTGGCGCGTGCAAAACGGTTCAGGATATTACCGGTTATCACTACATCCGCAGTGGTTTGTGTAGTGTAAATAGTTTCCAGTACGCCAATTTCGCCCAGGGCCGCCATGGGTACAATAAGGGATCCGGTACTGGTACCGCATAGGGTATCAAACTGGATGTCGGGCCGGTTTTCTGCCAGGTACTTGACCACGCCTACGGCAAACGCTCCCTTGGAACCGCCGCCACTGACTACTAAAGCTGTTTTTGCCATAACTAATTATTTTAAGGGTATTACACCAGTGTAAGATCAGGGAACGGAATCAAACGGGTTTTCCGGAGGTTTTTTCATGAACAGGTTTATGCCAATAGCGGCCTGCAGCCACCAGGTATCTAAATGATAATCCCGTAATGCTTTTAAAGAGAAGGTGGCTAATTGTCCTACTTCTGCGGTGAGGCCGCCACCGGCTAAGCGCTGCTCTTTGGTGCCCCACAAATGTTCCGCCGTTAATTGTATATTCAGTACAGTGCTGGATAATACTTTGGGTTTATCTGTCAGCATCAGCGCCAGGTGCGGGCCTGCCAGGCCATACACGCGTTTGTTGGTATAGGCGCCGGCTGCTGCAGCGCCTATACGTAACCGGCTTTTAATAAGCGTGTACTGCGGCATAAAAGTTAAGCTTCCCAAATACAGGTCCGGTGAGTTGTGAAAGGTGGTTACGCTACCTTGTCCCAACTCCAGCGGAAACACCCAGCCTTTGGGAAACTCCTGGGCAGCAGCAGTAAAAGAGAATAATAAACCTGCTGATAATATGCATGCAATGAATGCATATTTATGGAACCATAACAATGGTTTTTGGGGAACTTTCATGAAGAGAAGTTAACAAAATTTTTCCGGGTTGCGGCCTACTTATTCCAGTATTTCGCACAGGAAACCCTGCTGGCGTACAAAAGCCATCATGGTGTATTCATCTACCTTCATATCTGTAATACGTAACACTTTGTCGCAGTCTTCAATATCCACGTAGCAGGTGTCTACATCAAAGTGGGCGTGAATAACCCGGATCATGTGCTGTCTTTCTGCTGGTGTTGCTATATTGGTTTTGAAGATACCTATCATAGTATCTGTTTTATAGTTAGCAATGGCGTGTAGCATAGGATTTTGTTTTTATGATAGAAAACATCCTGAATTTATAATTATTTCTCCCCGGCACATTACCTGTCAGCACATTAGCAATTATTCCGCAGGCGGGGGCGGTGGCGGGGGAGGAGTAGTTTCCGGTCTGTCCCTCCGCTCATCCCAGAACTCCCTGCGTTCATCCCAGAACCTGCCGCCGCCGCTAAAGCGTCCGCAACGGGCCCGCAGGCGTTCTCTTTCTTCCGGTGTCATGGATTCCATGCGTTGACGCATTTTCTCGCGCCAGCGGCCTTTCCAGGGGGCGGGGCCGCCATGGCCATGCCAGCCGAACAGCAGCTTACCCAGTAATAATAAGCCTAGTGATTGCCAGAAGGTGATCACCGGTCCATGAAAAAGGTCGGGTATAAGACAGTTCCACAGGGTCATAGTTACAAAACCTATTACGGTCATGAACAAGGCACCCAGCAAAATAAATTTCAAAACCCCCAATCCTGGTTTACGTCTCATGATATCAATGCGTTTGTGTGTGATTAATTGTTTGATAACTCCTGGTACAGCTCTGCCAGCTGTTCCCGCAAATACAGCACTGCATAACGTTTGCGCGATAGCAGCGTGTTAATGGATAATCCTGTTTCTGCAGCCATTTCCTTAAATGATTTTCCCTCTACCTCATGTTGCAGGAACACGGTACGTTGTTCAGCCGGTAATTCTTCTATGGCTTCCATGATGGTTTCTGCCAGCATTTTGCGGAGCATAGGCGTATCCGTTTTGGACGAGGGATCCGGCAGTATTTCAGAAAGGAACAAGGTCTCCTCCCCATCATATTCCAGCGTGTTGTCGGAGAAGGGTGTTTCCCGTTTTTTACGGAACCAGTCCGTGATCTTGTTCCGGGTTACTGCAAACAGCCAGCCGGTAATGGAATCAATCTGGCTGCCTAAGCGTAAATATTCGGTGAACTGGTAAAAAACATCCTGTAAAATATCCTCCGCATCCGCCACATTATTTACCCGCTGCCGGATAAAATTCAGCAAACGCTTACGCTCCTTCTGAACGGTTTCTTGTATACGTTCATTTTGTTCTATGGCCATAGATGTTTTTGTAAGGAGCAACTCTTTCATCTTAATTAGGATGACGAAGCAGCTAACGGGATATTTTACCTGTTTGAAAAAAAAGTTTACTATTTCAAGGTGTAATGACGACCATCCGGCTGCCGGAGGGACAAAACCGCCCGGAATTTGCACAAGTGTTTCATTTTCATTCCAAAGCTCAAAAGCAAACTTTCCTAAATTTACGTCATGTCGCACGATCATGCACACTCCCACGCACATACGCATGCATTACCCGTAACTAATGGCCATCTGAACCGGGCATTTATCTGGGGTATTGTCCTCAACCTGGCCTTTGTGGTCATAGAATTTGCAGCCGGTTTTATCACTGATTCCCTGGCCCTTATATCTGACGCCGGCCATAACCTGAGCGATGTGGCCAGCCTGGCCCTTTCGCTGGTGGCTTTTCGCCTGGCAAAAGTGAGGTCCAGCCAGCAGTATACCTATGGCTACCGCAAAAGCACCATCCTGGTATCCCTGTTCAATGCGCTTATTTTACTGGTGGCAGTAGGCGCCATCGGGTGGGAGGCAGTGCGCCGTTTTACCCACCCGGAACCGGTGCCCGGCGGTATGATGGCCATTGTAGCGGGTATTGGCATTGTGGTGAATGCCGCATCGGCCCTCCTGTTTATGAAGGATAAGGAAAAAGACCTGAATGTAAAAGGCGCTTACCTGCACCTGCTGGCAGATGCCATGGTTTCCCTGGGTACGGTAGTGGCAGGCATCATTATAATATATACCAGCTGGTATTGGGTGGATCCGGTGGTAAGCCTGGTGATCATAATTGTAATTGTTTACAGCACCTGGGGCCTGCTTAAAAGCAGCCTGCGCCTTTCTTTAGATGGGGTGCCACAGGGAATTGAGCTGGAGGAGGTAAAAAAGATAGCGCTGAAAATACCCGGCGTAAAAGACATTTACCATATTCATATCTGGGCCATGAGCACCACGGAAAATGCGCTTACCGCCCAGCTGGTGGTGGCCGCACAATTAAATATGGAGCAGGTGGACGGGCTGAAGAAAACGCTGTGTCATGAGCTGGAACACCTGGGCATTCAGCACATTACGCTGGAAACTAGCGTGTCACCAGCACCACATACTTCTCTATAAAATATTCCAGTGGAAATAGGTCGTAAATATCCAGCAGGGTAGGGGCGCAGCCGCTTTCGGATATTTCCTGGGAAAGGTCGCCACCCTTCAGGCATATAAGGCCGCTGGCAGCTTCTTCATCGCTCTCCGTTTTCTGTTTTCCGCTTTGCGCTTTTTTCAGCAGGGGCTTGCTCCAGCGCCACAGGTCGCCCAGCGGGGCTACTGCGCGGGATACTACCACATCAAATTTGCGGTTCTTTATCTCTTCTGCCCGGCTATGGGCAGTGGTTACATTTTTTAGCTCCAGGGCTTCCACCACCGCTTCCACTACCTTAATTTTTTTACCAATGGAATCTACCAGGTGAAATTGTACCTCCGGGAAGAAAATTGCCAGCGGAATACCGGGAAAACCGCCGCCTGTGCCCAGGTCCAGCACCTGTGTGCCGGCCGGTATGTCTACGGCAGCGGCAATGCTCAGGGAATGCAGCACATGTTTTTCATACAGGCTGTCAATGTCTTTACGGGATATTACGTTGATCTTTTCATTCCATTCCCGGTACACGGCATCCAGTGCAGTCAGCTGCTGCAGCTGCAAAGGCGTGAAGTCGGAAAAATATTGCAGGATAATGTCCATGATAAAACTGCCGGCTGGTAGCTGTTTACAAGCTATCAGCTACTTTGCTGGGCAGCTTGTACTACCATTTGTTCTTTGACTTAGACTTAAAAAATAAAGAGGGTGTGAAGATAATGTAATACAGGCACATAAAGATATCCATGAACCAGGAGAGTTTGAACAGGTCAGCCTCATCCAGCTTGCGCAGGGCAAAGAAAAAGATAATGGATTGTATGAGCAGCTTAGCGCCGAAAATGGCCAGTACATAATACATCAGCGGCCAGTAGAACAGGCTTACGATGAATGCAGGATAAAAGAAGAAATGGCTTAAGGAAAACATGCCCAGCAGCAGCTTATGCCCAAAGCGGTAATGTTTACCGGTAGACATATGCCTGGTTTTTTGCCGGAACCAGCGGCTCCAGTTGTCTTTAGGCTCTGAGTAGGTGAATGCTTGTTTATCAATAACCACGGCTACGTTCTGACTGTTGGCTGCGGTGTTCACAAACAGGTCATCATCGCCGGAAGCCAGGTGCTGGTGGTTCACAAAACCTTTATTACGGAAAAACAGGTCTTTCTTATACGCCAGGTTGCGGCCCACGCCCATGTAAGGCACACCGGCCATGGCAAAGGAAAGGTATTGCAGTGCGCTGAAAAAAGTTTCGTAACGGATCACTTTATTCAGGAAACCGGGTTTTTTTACATAAGGACCATAACCCAGCACAATTTCTTTACCATCGCTGAAGCCCTGGCTCATAATGTGCAGCCAGTTCACGCTGGCCGGGCGGCAGTCTGCATCTGTCAGCAGCACATGTTCATACTGCGCACCTTTTAAACCTATGGATAAGGGATATTTTTTACCGGGAATAAATTTGGCGGCCTGTTTCAGCTCTATGTGGCGGTAGTGGGCGTAGCCAGGCTCTATGGAACGCAGGTAGTATTTGGTATCGTCTTCGGAATTGTCGTTCACCACAATTACTTCGTATTCCGGGTTGTGGTGTATGTCGTACCGCTGTTGCAGCACCGTGGGCAGGTTCTTTTGCAGGTTCAGCTCCTCGTTCTTGGCGCAAATGATCACCGAAAAACGGTTGTCAGGCGCTTCGTCCAGATCAAAATGGCGCTTGTAAAAGGCTACGCGGGAAAAAAAGATCAGGTAATACAGCACCTGAATACCAGCCACGGTAGCAAAAATGTAAAAGACAATTAAACCCAGATGTTCCGACATATTGAGGACAAATATATATGTTTTTGTTTATCTGTAACCTGATGGGGATAAAAAAGGTAAAATATGAAACGGGATAAGTCAACTACCATATTTTTGTTCTATTTAATGGTCATTTTCCACACCTTTTTTTCTGCATTGCCCACCTGCATAAGCGCACATTAGCAACTAATAGCTCACCACCTTACCCGCAAACCAGGCATTGATCAAGGACTACATTCACAACCCAATAACTCCCTCTCCGGCAAAACCAGCACATTCCCCCATCATCTGCATATCCGCACATTTATTCCTCCCCCTCCCTTCAGCAAAAACCAGCACATCAGCATATTAGCACATAAGCACATCATCATTTACCATCTGCATATCCGCACATTTGCACATTAATTCTACCTTTGCCCTGTTTTATGAATTTTGACCTTCTTACCACCGATAACAACAGCCAGGCCCGCGCAGGTATGCTTACTACGGCCCATGGCAGTATTGAAACGCGCATTTTTATGCCGGTAGGCACTGTGGGCAGTGTAAAAGCAGTAACCCAGGAACAGCTGCGGAATGATGTACAGGCGCAGATCATCCTGGGAAATACCTATCACCTGTCCCTGCGCCCCGGCCTGGAAGTATTATCCGCCGCCGGCGGGCTGCACCACTTTAATGGCTGGCAGCGTCCCATACTTACGGATAGCGGCGGCTACCAGGTTTTTTCCCTGGCCGCCAACCGGAAAATAAAGGAGGAAGGGGTGGTGTTCCAGTCGCATATAGATGGCAGCCGCCACCTGTTTACCCCGGAAAGTGTAATGGATATCCAGCGCACCATAGGCGCCGATATTATTATGGCCTTTGATGAATGCCCGCCCTACCCGTCAGAGTTTGCGTACGCCCGTAAATCCATGGAGCTTACACACCGCTGGCTGGACCGCTGCATTAAACGCCTGGCAGAAACACAGCCGGCTTACGGGCATGAGCAAACGCTGTTTCCCATTGTGCAGGGCAGCACCTATAAAGAGCTGCGCACCATTTCCGCCACGGAAATAGCCGCGCGCGAATGCGCCGGTAACGCCATTGGCGGCCTTAGCGTGGGCGAGCCGGAAGCGGAGATGTATGAAATGTGCGGGCTGGTATGTGAAATATTGCCGGTGCATAAACCCCGCTACCTCATGGGGGTAGGCACTCCCTGGAACCTGCTGGAAAATATTGCGCTGGGTATAGAGATGTTTGATTGTGTAATGCCTACCCGCAATGGCCGTAACGGTATGTTATTCACCTGGCAGGGCGTTATTAATATCAAGAATAAAAAATGGGCAACAGATTTTTCGGTGATTGATGAGCAAACCAATTGTTTTGCCAGTAACAATTATACCAAAGCCTACCTGCGCCACCTGTTTGCCGCCGGGGAAATACTGGGTATGCAGCTGGCCAGCATTCATAACCTGAGCTTTTACCTGCAGCTGGTAAAAGCCGCCCGGGAGCAGATCTTGGCCGGTACCTATGCCGCCTGGAAAGCCGCTATGGTACCACAGCTACAAACAAGACTGTAATGCAATTTTAGATTTTAGATGTACGATTTTAGATTTCATTAACATGACCAGGTGAAAATCATACCTGCTAAATCGTAGATTGCAAAATTATAATGTTACTATTCTAAAGATTTACGGCTAAGATCAGCTTCAATCAGATCTAAGATCGTAAATCTAAAATCGTAAATCAGTATGACAAAGATCGATTGGTATATACTGCGGAAGTTCATAGGAACATTCATTTATTCCCTGATGATCCTGCTGGTGATTTCAGTAGTGATAGACATTACGGAGAAGGTGGATGATTTTATGAACAACAACCTTTCCCTGAAAACCATTGTAGTAGATTACTACTTTGGTTTCATCCCGCATATTGCCGCCCTGTTATTTCCTTTGTTCATTTTTATATCCGTTATCTTTTTTACTTCCAAAATGGCCTACCGCTCAGAGATCATTGCCATCCTGAGCGCAGGGGTAAGCTTTCGCCGTCTGCTGCGCCCCTTTTGGATAGGCGCTTTCCTGTTTGCCGGCCTGCTTTGGCTGGGCAACCGGTGGACAGTTCCCAACGCCAACCGCATACGCACTAAATTCGAAAATACGTATATACACGCCCGTGATGAAGGACATACCATGTACGATAAAACTACCCGTATAGATAGTTTCACGTACGTTACTTTTGGCTCTTATGATCCTAATTATCACAGTGGCAGCAACTTTGTGCTGGAAAGGGTAGAAGGGTTGAATATGACGCTGAAGATCCGTGCCGACCGTATCTCCTGGGATTCCACCCAAAAGAAATGGCGCCTGGACTATGTATCCCTGCGCCGGATCAAGGGCCTCAAAGAAACCTGGTGGAGCAAACAGGATACTATCCTGAAGCTGACCCTTACCCCTAAGGAAATGGAAGAGGCCAAAAACCTGCAGGAAGCCATGACCACCCCGGAGCTGGACCGTTTTATAGCCCGTGAAGAGATACGGGGCGCAGAAGGACTCAATATTTATTACGTAGAAAAATACCGCCGTACCGCTGCAGCAGCTGCCGTGGTTATCCTGAGCCTTATTGGCGCTATCATTGCCTCCCGTAAGGTAAGAGGGGGCAGCGGCCTGCACCTGGCCCTGGGTATTGTGATCAGCGCCACCTATATTATCTTCCTCCAGTTCTCCACCGTATTCTCTACCAAAGCCAACCTCAACCCCTTGCTGGCAGTATGGATCCCTAACTTTGTGTTTGGAGCGGTGGCTATCTGGTTATACATGCGGGCGCCTAAATAAGGGAGTTCTAATGGGTTTCTAATAAAAAATTCACATTTCCTTAATAAAACTTAACATTTTAATATATTTCAATCTATTGATTGAGATACAATAGCTTATACTTGTTAACCATTGCTTACTGGTTACGGAGAGTTGCTAAAAAAGCCTGGCGTTTTAGTTAACAAATCCTTACTTTTGACAATTGATCGATTGTGTTTTAACTATCAAACTACAGTATCAAAATGGGGTATATAAAAGAAAAATTCAAGGTAAAGGCCGATGAACTTAGCGCAGAAGTTAAGGACCTGATAAAAAATCATGGCAATAAAAAATTGGATGATGTTACGATTGCACAGGCTTACCAGGGTATGCGCGGCATTCCCGGCCTGGTAACAGAAACCTCTTTACTGGATGCCAATGAAGGTATCCGCTTCAGAGGATATTCAATTCCCGAGCTGCGGGACAATTTACCCAAAGCCCCGGGCGGTGCAGAGCCTTTACCGGAAGGTTTGTTTTACCTGATGCTGATTGGCGAATTACCCACCGAAGCAGATGTACAGTATCTCTCCGGCATGTGGGCCCGCCGTTCGCATGTACCCAACTATGTATTTGATGCAATTGAGGCGCTGCCCATCACTGCGCATCCCATGACCATGTTCACCGTAGGTATTATGGCGCTGCAGACAGAATCTGATTTTGCCAAAGCCTATGCAGAAGGCATCAGTAAAAAAGATTACTGGAGCCATATGTATGAGGATACCATGAACCTCATTGCGCGCCTGCCCCGCATAGCAGCATACGTATATCGCCGTAAGTATAAAGGAGGTAAGCATATACAGCCCAACGGAATGCTGGACTGGTCTGCCAACTTTGCCCACATGCTGGGTTATGACGATGAAGGTTTCAAAGAGCTGATGCGCCTTTATATGACCATCCACTCTGACCATGAAGGTGGTAACGTAAGCGCACACACTACCCACCTGGTAGGTTCTGCCCTTAGCGATGCTTACCTGTCATTTGCAGCCGGTATGAACGGCCTGGCAGGTCCGCTGCATGGCCTGGCTAACCAGGAAGTGATCCGCTGGATCCTGAGCATGCGTGAAGAGCTGGGTGGTGGTATTCCTACCAAAAGCCAGATAGAACAATACGTACGCAAAACTTTGTCTGATGGTAAGGTAGTACCAGGTTACGGCCACGCCGTACTGCGTAAAACAGATCCCCGTTTTACTGCCCAGATGGAATTTGCCAAGAAACACTTACCGGACGATGAGCTGGTGCGTATAGTATGGATGGTGTATGAAACCGTGCCCCCCATTTTACAGGACCTGGGTAAGGTAAAGAACCCCTGGCCTAATGTGGATGCACATTCCGGCGCCCTGCTGGTACACTACGGCCTGGTAGAATATGAGTTCTACACCGTGCTGTTTGGCGTATCCCGCGCGCTGGGCGTACTGGCATCCCTGTGCTGGGACCGTGCCCTGGGTCTTTCTCTCGAACGCCCCAAATCTGTAACTACAGAGTGGATGAAGCTGTTCGCAGAAGGTAAGATAGAAGCCATTGCAGAATAGTTGATTAGTCCATGGTCCATAGTCGATGGTCCATAGACTCGTACGTATAGTAATACTTAAAGGATCTGAAATACTGAATAGTCCGTGGAGTTTCCGCGGACTATTTTATTTAATCTTCGTATTTAAATAACTTGCAACCTCCACGGACCATTGACTATGGACCATGGACAAAAAACGCATTAATTATACCACCGCCAATCGCCATATTATCCAATCCAATTGAGTACCTGAAAGGGGTAGGGCCGCAACGCGGAGAGCTGCTGCGTAAGGAGCTGAACCTGCACACCTTTGGCGACCTCCTTAATTATTTCCCCTTCCGGTATGTGGACCGTACCAAGGTGGAAAAAATAGGGCAGCTCATGGGGCAAATGGATTATGTGCAGATCCGCGGGCGCATTACTTCCCTGGAAGTCATCGGGGAAAAGCGGGGCAAAAGGCTGGTGGCCACCCTGCGCGATGAAACCGGAGAAATAGAGCTGGTATGGTTCCAGGGCTGGCAGTGGATGCAAAAATCCCTGCAGGAGCAAACCGCTTACCTGGTGTTTGGCAAGTTATCTTTCTTTAACGGCACCCTACAGATCGCCCATCCTGAAATGGACCTGCTCACGGAAAATATTGCCGGCGGCAAACAGTTCCTGGAGCCGGTATATTATACCACGGAAAAGCTGAAGGCCCGCGGCCTAACGGCCAAGGCTATCGGAAAGCTCACCTTTAACCTGCTGGAGCAGCTATCGCCCCTGGAAATACCGGAAAATATTCCGGCACCTGTAATGCAGCAGTACCGCCTTATGACAAGGCCCATGGCTTTTTTCAAGATCCATTTACCAGCCACGGAAGAAGAAGCGCAGCAGGCCAGGCGCCGCCTGAAGTTTGAAGAGCTGTTCATTGCACAGATCCGCATTTGCCGGATCCGGATCAGGCGGCACCAGCAATCGCACGGGTATATCTTTGGCGCGGTAGGAGATCATTTCAATGACTTTTATAACAACCATTTGCCGTTCCCCTTAACCGGCGCGCAAAAGCGGGTGTTAAAAGAAATACGGCAGGATACTATGAATGGCCGCCAGATGAACCGCCTGTTACAGGGCGATGTAGGCAGCGGCAAAACCATTGTAGCCCTGTTAACCATGCTGCTGGCTATAGACAATGGTTTCCAGGCCTGTTTAATGGCTCCTACGGAAATACTGTCGCAGCAGCATTTTAAAGGTATTTCAGAGCTGCTGGAAAATATGCCGTTAAAGGCTGCCCTGCTTACCGGCAGTATTAAAGGCAAGGCGCGCAAACAAATACTGGCAGCTGTAGCAGACGGCAGCATACAAATATTGATAGGCACACATGCTCTGCTGGAAAAGGAAGTAGCGTTCCGGAACCTGGGCATGGCTATAGTAGATGAGCAGCACCGTTTTGGCGTAGCCCAGCGGGCGCGCCTGTGGGAAAAGAATGATATACCACCGCATATACTGGTTATGACGGCAACGCCTATACCGCGTACCCTGGCCATGACCATTTATGGCGACCTGGATGTATCCGTGATAGATGAAATGCCGCCCGGCCGCAAACCCATTACCACCGTACACCGCACAGAGTTCCAGCGCCCGCAGGTAATGGATTTTATTAAGGAAGAAGTTAGCAAAGGCCGGCAGGCCTACATCGTATACCCGCTGATAGAGGAATCCGAAAAAATGGATTATGAGAACCTGATGAAAGGGTATGAGGAAGTAAAAGCTTTTTTTCCGGAGCCGCAGTATTACATTAGCATGGTGCACGGCCGCCAGCCCGCAGACATGCGGGAAACCAATATGCAGCGTTTCGTAAAAGGCGAAACCCATATTATGGTAGCCACCACGGTAATTGAAGTAGGCGTAAACGTGCCCAATGCTTCCGTAATGGTAATAGAAAGCACGGAACGTTTTGGCCTGTCGCAGCTGGACCAGCTGCGGGGCAGGGTAGGCCGGGGCGCAGAACAGTCTTTCTGTATCCTGATGACCGGGGTAAAGCTGGGCGCCGATTCAAAAGAGCGTATTAACGTGATGGTGCAAACGAACAATGGTTTCATTATCTCTGAAAAAGATATGGAGCTGCGCGGCCCCGGCGATATGGAAGGTACCCGCCAGAGCGGCGTGCTGGATTTTAAGCTGGCCGATATTTTGCACGATAAGCCGGTGCTGGATGCAGCCCGGGCCTGTGCGGAAAAGATCTTACAGGAAGATATGGACCTGTCGCTGCCTGAAAATCAACCCTTACAGGAATATTTAGCCAGCCAGCGGGGAAAATCCCAGTGGAGTAAAATTTCCTGACCCGGTTTTACGTTTGTTATTAGAATTTAAATCATGCTTTAGTATGCCAGCCAGCCGTTAAGTAACTTTAAACAGTGTAATCCGTTATAAGCCATGGAATATGTTCCATGGACTTTCACCCACCAACTAAATGTTTATCACTTGAAACTCAATTCCCTTGCCGTTTTTACAGGTATCATAATGGTGCTGGTAAGCGGGGTCGTTAAAGGTCAGTCTACTGCCGCCAGTAATTTTACTCCCCTGCAGTTTGTAGAGAACAAAGGGCAGTGGTCCGGGAATTTCCTGTATAGAACAGACCTGGGCAGTGGCAGCATTTTCCTCAAAAAGAGTGGTTTTACCTTTAATCTGATGGATCCGGCAGGGCTGGAAAGTGTAAGGGAATATTTTCACGGGCATGCTTCCGCACCCGTACCTCCTTCTGTTGACTATGACGCCAAAGCAGCCTCCAATAAAAGCACAGCAGCTGCCAGCGTGCAGGGCGGCAGTACTCCTCAGGCGCCGGTAATTAGATCACATGCCTATGAGGTTACTTTTTTAAACGCCAATAAAGATCCGCAGCTGGTGCCGGATAAGGCTATAGAAGCATACAGCAACTATTTTATCGGGAACGATGCTACGAAATGGCGCTCCAATGTAAAGTCTTATCAAAGTGTGATGTATCAGGAGCTCTATGCAGGCATTGATATGCAGGTGTATTCAGAAGCATCCCAGTTAAAATATGATCTTATTGTGAAACCCGGTGCAGATGCAGCTAAGGTGGAGCTGGAGTACACCGGGGTAGATAAGCTGGAGCTGAAAAAAGGCAACCTGGAAATCACTACCTCCGTAGGCGTAGCCAGGGAGCTGATGCCATATGCTTATCAATACATCAATGAACAACGTATACCCGTAAAAGTGAGCTACCGGTTAAGCGGTAATAAAGTAGGATTTAAAATAAGCGGGGATTATGATGGAAAGTATCCGCTGGTAATAGACCCCAGCTATGTATTTTCTACCCTCTCCGGCGCCCGGGCCGATAACTGGGGTTTTACCGCTACCTATGATGCAGCAGGTAATTTTTACGGTGGCAGCATCAGCTTTGATCCCGGTAATTACCCGGTAACACCGGGCGCTGCACAAAGCTCTTTCCAGGGTGGGAAGTTTGATATTGCTATTAGTAAGTTTGATCCTACAGGCCGCCGTTTATTGTATGCAACCTACCTGGGTGGCAATAATATTGAGCAGCCGCATAGCCTGTTTGTAGATACGAAGGGCGAGCTGGTGATCAGCGGCAGAACCAAATCATCCGATTTTCCTTTCACCAATGTTGTAGGCAAACGTGGCGGCTGGGATATTGCCGTAGTAAAATTAAATGCTGCCGGCACCGGTATTATTGGTGCATTGTGCATAGCCGGCAGTGTGGATGATGGGGTGAACATACGGGAGGACCGGCAAAGCGGCGCCTCCGTGCTGTTACGCAACTATGGCGATGATGCCCGCAGTGAGGTGGTGGTAGATGCAGCAGATAATATTTACGTAGCCAGCTGTACCCGTTCTACGGATTTCCCGGTAACAGCCGGCACTTTCCAGAACGCAATGGGCGGCAGCCAGGATGGCGTGGTAATGAAAATAGATCCCACCTGTAATGCATTAACCTGGGCCAGCTATATAGGCGGTTCTAAAGAAGATGCAGCCTATGTGCTGGCATTAAATGGCAATACACTGTATGTGGCTGGCGGCACCGCCAGCACTGACTTCCGCACAACAGGTGGCAGTAAGTATCCTGCTTACCGCGGCGGTGTGTGCGATGGCTTTATCAGCCATATTACCACCGATGGTACCACCCTGCTGCAAAGCACCTATATAGGATCTGATAACCCCTCTGCCGACCAGGTATATGGCATTCAGCTGGATGCAGGCGGTTATGTATATGTAATGGGTACTACAGAAGGTAACTGGCCCATACAGCAGCCCGGTGGCGCTACTACTTTTTATAATGATAATTCCAAACAGTTTATATCCAAGCTGCAGCCCAACCTGTCGGCCTTTGTATACTCTACAACCTTTGGCAAGCAGGCCTCAGAGCCCAGTATTTCGCCGGTAGCTTTCCTGGTAGATAAATGTGAGAACGTGTACATTTCCGGCTGGGGCGGCGGGCTGGATAAAGGCTTGAAATATCCCAATTCCGGTACCTCAGGCCTGCCGGTGAAAAATGCTTTGCAGCGCACTACCGACGATCAGGACTTTTACTTTTTTGTGCTGCAGCGCGATGCTACAGGCGTGCTGTTTGCCAGCTTTTTTGGCGGCAATGGTTTGTATGAGCATGTGGATGGCGGTACCAGCCGCTTTGACCGTAACGGCGTTATTTACCAGGGTTTATGCGCCTGGTGTAATATATCCACCA
The DNA here is from genome assembly GCF_019091455.1 of Chitinophaga sp. GbtcB8. Lineage (GTDB taxonomy): Bacteria > Bacteroidota > Bacteroidia > Chitinophagales > Chitinophagaceae > Chitinophaga. Next base: position 476,805 of record NZ_JAGXJN010000001.1, on the reverse strand, counting down.
GTCCAACCAAACCGCGCTATCCTACCACGCCGGGCGCTTACTCCAATGTAGCGCCGCCGGATTGTAATTTTGGTGCATTAAAGATTGCCTTTAACCTGGATGGGGTAAAGGCCGGCATTAAAACCCTGGACCGTAAAAAGAACTATTGCGTACCTGCTGATATTACGTTTGTGGATACCACCAGCAGCCCCGCCCAAACCCGTACCTGGAACTTTGGCGATGGTACGCCGGATGTAGGCGGCAACCTGGATACCATTACGCATACCTATGCCGCTATTGGCGATTATACGGTACGCCTGGTTAAATGCGATCCCGCCAGCTGTAATGGATGCGATACGGCTTTTACAGAAATACGCATCCGGGCCGATAGTGCGGTGGTGGATTTTTCAGCCCTTCGCCAGCCGCCCTGCGAATCACTGGCCTATGAGTTCACCAATGGTTCTACCCCGCCGCCGGGCAAGCCCTTTACCAGCCAGTCATTTTTACTGGACTTTGGAGATGGTACCCCGGCATCGTCCGTGGGCACAGGCTCCTGGCAGCACCCTTACCAGGCAGACGGTATTTATAATGCCACCCTTACCCTGGTAGATACCAACTACTGTAATGCACCGCATACGGAAGCTATACTCCTGCGGGTAGCCGCCAACGTAGTGGCCAGCTTTACGGCGCCGGACAGCTCCTGCGCACCGGCAGTTATTGAATTTGGCAATACCACCCTGGGCGGGGAATCCTTTAGCTGGGATTTTGGAGACGGGGCTGCTTCCACAGAAGCTTATCCCACCCATACCTACCCCACGCCAGGCGACTACCAGGTAACCCTGCATGCAGTGGATAACAATACCTGTAATAAAACAGACGATACCACCGTAACCATACGTGTATTTGGCGCGCCTTCCGCGGAGTTTTCCTTTACGCCCACCAAACCGGAGGACAATACGCCGGTTACCTTTGTAAACCAGTCCATTGGCGCCGTAAGTTATTTATGGGCGTTTGGCGATGGTGAGATATCAACACAAACCAACCCGGTGCACCAGTACAACAAAACCGGCACTTACGAGGTATGCATGACGGCCACTAACCAGGCCGGCTGTACGGATACGGCCTGCCAGCAGGTAACCGCCATTGTCGTTCCTTTGTTTGATGTACCTAATGCCTTCTCTCCCAACGGGGATGGTATGAACGATGTGCTGCTGGTACGTGGTTTTGGCATCAATAAGTTCAGCTTCAAGATCTTTAACCGCTGGGGGCAGCTGGTATTTGAATCCAATGATCCTTCCATTGGCTGGGATGGCCGGTTCAAAGGCGCTTTGCAACCGATGGATGCTTATGCCTTTACAGTGTACCTGGAGTTTAGTGATGGCAGCAAGGCAAATAAACAGGGTAGCGTTACCTTATTACGGTAAAAGGGGAAGACCATACAACAATTTTGCAACGCCTTAAACGTTTTATTATTGTACAGGTCTTAGTTTAGAATGGTACAAAAATAAATTTGCGGGCTTATGTATTATACCACTTGTTTATCCGCATCTTCTGTATAAATAACTTATTACATAGGATGAATGTTGCCCCAAAGCCGGTAACATTAGCCAACCTTTCCACGTTATTATTCGTATATTAGTTACAGGAAAAAACGCTAAATCTATTCCGTTGAAATTTACTTTCCTTGCCGGTTTTTTGAGTGTTACGTTTTGGCTGATGGCAACATTGCCGGCCAGGGCGCAAGCACAGGAGAACAGTAATTTCACCCCTTTGCAGTTTATTGAGAACAAAGGACAGTGGGAGGGAGATTTCTTGTATAAAACAGATCTGGGCGGGGGCGCCATCTTCCTTAAAAAGAATGGGTTCACTTTTTCTCTCCTCAACAAAACCGATTACTCAAAGCTTACAGAATACATGCACGGGCATGCAGATGCACCGGCGCCGCCTTATGTAGATTATAATGCAAAAGGTACTGCCGCCGCACCCGCAGCCAGCACCACGCCGCACCAGGATGTACCCGGCGATATTAAACGTGAGAAGCCCATTGTAAGAGCGCATGCCTACGAAGTAACTTTTCTGAATGCCAAATCCACCTTACAGGTAACACCTGATAAACCCACGGATGGTTATAGCAACTACTTCCTGGGTAACGATGCTTCCAAATGGAAGTCGGGTGTAAAGTCTTACCAGCAGGTGCTTTACAAAGACCTGTATGCCGGCATTGATATGCAGGTGTATTCAGAAGCATCTTTGCTGAAGTATGATCTGATCGTGCATCCCGGCGCCGATCCTTCCAATATTCAATTACAATATAACGGTGTGGATAAGCTGGAGCTGAAGAAAGACCAGCTGGAAATTACTACCTCTGTAGGCACCTCTACAGAGCTGATGCCGTACGCATATCAATACATCAATAACCAGCGTGTAACCGTAAAGGTTAGCTACCGTGTAAATGGTAATAAGGTTGGTTTTAAAATATCCGGTAAGTATGATCCGCAGTACCCGCTGGTCATAGATCCAACGTATGTATTTTCCAGCGTATCCGGCTCCCGGGCCGATAACTGGGGCTTTACCGCTACTTATGACGACCAGGGTAATTTTTACGGCGGTGGTATTGTATGGGCGCAGGGTTACCCGGTAACAACCGGTGTTATCCAGAATGCTTTCCAGGGCGGGCAGTTTGATATTGGTATCAGCAAGTTCACCCCCAATGGCCGCAACCTGGTATATGCCACCTATTTAGGCGGCAATGGCGATGAGCAGCCGCATAGCTTATTTGCCGATGCAGCCGGTAACCTGGTGATCAGCGGCAGAACAACCTCCGGTAACTTTCCCTTTAAAAATGAAGTAGGTAACCGTGGCGGCTGGGATATAGCCATTGTGAAATTAAACGCAGCCGGTACCGGCATCATTGGTTCACTGCGTATAGCCGGCAGTGCGGATGATGCGGTGAATATGCGCGAGAACCGGCAGGCCGGCAGCTGGGTACTGTTACGCAACTATGGCGATGATGCCCGTAGTGAAGTAGTGCTGGATGGCGCAGCCAACATTTATGTAACCAGCAGCACCCGCTCCACTGATTTTCCGGTAACAGCCGGCGCCTTCCAAACCAGCTTTGGCGGTGCGCAGGATGCAGTGGTAATGAAAATAGATCCTAACTGTAACAACCTGTTATGGGCCAGCTATCTTGGCGGCGATAAGGAAGATGCAGGTTATGTGCTGGCGCTGAACGGTAATACCTTGTATGTGGGCGGCGGCACAGCCAGCACTAACTTCCGTACCACCGGTGGTGTTATTTATCCCGGTTACCGCGGTGGCGTGTGCGATGGGTTTATTGCCCACATTTCCAGCGATGGCGCCAGTGTGCTGCAAAGCACTTACCTGGGTGCAGACAATGCATCGGCAGACCAGGTGTACGGTATTCAGCTGGATGCAGAAGGAAATGTGTATGCAATGGGTACCACAGACGGGCGCTGGCCGGTGAAGCAACCCACCGGCACCACGGTTTTTTATAACGATAATTCCAAGCAGTTTATATCCAAGCTGGATCCTAACCTGTCGGCCTTTGTATACTCTACTACTTTTGGCAAGCAGGCTGCAGACCCCAGCATTTCACCCACAGCCTTCCTGGTAGACCGGTGTGAGAATGTATATGTTTCCGGCTGGGGTGGCGGTATCAATAAATCACTGCGTTATCCTAATTCAGGCACCACTGGGCTGATCACCAAAAATCCCCTGCAACGCACCACAGACGATCAGGACTTTTACTTTTTTGTATTGCAGCGTGATGCTACGGGTGTATTGTTTGCCAGCTTTTTTGGCGGCAATGGTTTGTATGAGCATGTGGATGGCGGTACCAGCCGTTTTGACCGTAACGGGGTTATTTACCAGGGCCTGTGCGCCTGGTGTAACGTATCGGCCAACAATGGCGCAAAACCGCGTTACCCAACCACGCCCGGCGCATATGCAACAGCCGCACCACCCTTCTGTAACTTTGGCGCGTTAAAGATCGCCTTTAACCTGGATGGGGTAAAAGCCGGCATTAAAACCCTGGACCGCAGGAAAAACTATTGCGTACCTGCTGATATTACGTTTGTAGATACCACCAGCTCTCCCGCCCAAACCCGTACCTGGAACTTTGGCGATGGTTCACCGGACGTAGGTGGTAACCTGGATACCGTTTCCCATACTTATAACGCCATTGGCGATTATACTATACGCCTTATTAAATGTGACCCTGCCAGCTGTAACGGTTGCGATACCGCTTACACCCAGGTACGCATACGGGCCGACAGTGCTTCCGTAAACCTGGTGGTAACCAAGCTGCCGCCTTGCGAAGCCCTGAGCTATGATTTTCAAAATGCATCTGTAGCGCCGCCGGGCAAACCGTTCACCAATTTATCCTTTACGCTGGATTTTGGGGATGGTACGCCACAGTCAACCGTAGGCCTGGGCAACTGGCAGCACGCTTACCAGTCGCCGGGTGTATATAATGCCCTGCTTACCCTGGTGGATACTAACTATTGTAACGCCCCGCATACGGATACCGTGCCCTTGCGTGTGGCCGCTAACGTGGAAGCCAGCTTTATAGCGCCGGACAGCTCCTGCGCACCTTCTACCATCGAGTTTAACAATACCTCCCTGGGTGGGGAAACGTTTGAGTGGAACTTTGGAGACGGCGGCAGCACCTCTACAGAGGCTTACCCCGTGCATACATATCCAAACCCCGGTACTTACACGGTTACGCTGCATGCAGTAGATAACAATACCTGTAATAAGGAGGACGATACCAGCATAACGATCACGGTATTTGGTCCGCCCAGTGCCGACTTCTCCTTCACACCTACCAAACCGGAAGAAAATACACCGGTGACTTTCGTGAACCAGAGCATAGGTGCGGCAAGCTATTTGTGGGAGTTTGGAGATGGGACCGTTTCTGCTGAAACCAATCCCGTACACCAGTATAATAAAACAGGAACGTACGATGTGTGTTTGCTGGCTACCAATGCCGCAGGGTGTATAGATACGGTTTGTAAGCAGGTAGCGGCAATTGTGATCCCCTTGTTTGATGTCCCTAATGCCTTCTCACCCAATAATGATGGCCGGAACGATGTGCTGATGGTGCGGGGCTTTGGAATAGCCAAATTCAATTTAAAGATATTCAATCGTTGGGGCCAGCTGGTCTTTGAATCCAATGATCCCACCATTGGTTGGGACGGCCGGTTCAAAGGCGCCATTCAACCCATGGATGCATATGCATACGCCGTAAGTGTAGAATTCAGCGACGGGACGAAAACGAATAAGACAGGAAACATTACTTTGTTAAGATGACGAGCCATGAAGCAGCCAGTAAAATTTTATGTAGCCGGTTTAGTATTGTTGTTCGCTTCCCTGCAGGGAGCCGCACAGGACCTGCATTTTTCGCAGTTCTTTAACTCACCGCTAACTACCAACCCGGCCAATACCGGTTTTATCCCGGATGGTAATTACCGGGTAGGTATCAACTACCGTAACCAGTGGGCCAGTATCCCGGTGCCATATAAGACTATGTCGGCCTTTGCCGATTTCCAGCTGTTCCGCGACCGGTTGGAGTATGGCTGGGTAGGTTTGGGCGGCGTGATCCTGCGGGACCAGGCCGGCAGCGGTAACCTTACCTCTACCAAGGTATATGGTTCTGTAGCCTACCACCAGCTGTTAGGGCAAAGCAGCCTGCTGTCATTAGGGTTTAATGTAGGATCTGCCAGCAAGCGGGTAGATCTGGCTAAGCTTACTTTTGGCGACCAGTGGAACGGTAAGTTCTTTGATTCTGAGCTGCCCACTGCAGAACCCATTACGCAGTCAAAAGTGAATTATTTCGACATGCAGGTGGGTATGAACTACGCTTACTTTCCTACCGATAATATTTACGTGAATGGCGGTTTTTCCGTGCAGCATGTGAACAAGCCGCATGAAAGCTTTTACGAAGGCAATAACCAGATAGACCGCCGTTATATCGGTTTCCTGAATGGTATTTTTAAGCTGAATGACCAGGTGATCCTGAACCCTGCCGCCTATTATACCCGGCAGGCCGGCTCCCGCGAGCTGGTAATGGGTACCAATGCCGCCTATAACCTTTCCGGCGATGGTACAAAGCAGGTATTTGGCGGCGCTTATTACCGCCTGAACGATGCTTTTATTTTCCTGGTAGGATATGAGATCTCCAAGGTGCGCATGATGTTCAGCTATGATGTTACGGCATCTAACCTGGCTGTATCCAACGGCCGCCGTGGCGCCTACGAAATAGGTATTGTTTATACCGGCCTTTATCCCAACCGCAGCTTCAGCAGCGCCCGCAGAGCTACATTATGTCCCAGCTTTTAATTAATTACGAATGGACTGAATGCCGCCTAACGCTGAATGCATAAAGCAAAACATAATCAGCGTTCGGCATTAAGCATTCTGCCTTCAGCATAATTCGTAATTCCTCTATCTTTGTCCCATGATGAACTTCTCCAAGCTCGATGCCCGGCACCTGGACCTTTTCCGGGATATTGTGGGAGCGGCCAATGTGCTAACAGACGAGGAAGCGCTGCATCACTATGCGCATGACGAAACAGAAGACCTGCACTATTTACCGGAAGTAGTATTGAAACCCAATACCACGGAGCAGGTAAGCAGTATTATGCAGCTGTGCCAGCAGGAAAGCCTGCCGGTAACACCCCGTGGCGGGGGCACCGGTTTAAGCGGCGGCGCTTTGCCGCAGTGGGGTGGGGTAGTACTATCTATGGAGCGTTTTAACAAGATCATAGCTATTGACGAACGGAACCTGCAGGTAACAGTAGAACCGGGCGTTATTACAGAAGTGCTGCAAAATGCAGTCCGGGAAAAAGGGCTTTTCTACCCGCCTGATCCCAGCAGCCGCGGCTCCTGTTTAATAGGGGGCAATATTGCGGAAAATTCCGGCGGTCCCAAAGCCGTAAAATATGGTGTGGTAAAGGATTATGTGCTGAACCTGGAAGTAGTGCTGCCTTCCGGCGCTGTAATATGGACGGGCGCCAATGTGCTGAAGAACTCCACCGGTTATAACTTAACCCAGCTGGTAGTAGGCAGTGAAGGTACGCTGGGCATTGTGACTAAAATAGTATTACGCTTAATTCCATCTCCAAAATATGACCTGCTGATGCTGGTGCCTTTCCGCTCTGCTGAAAATGCCTGCGCCGCAGTAAGCGCCATCTTCCGTGCAGGGTATACTCCTTCTGCACTGGAGTTTATGGAGCGCGATGCGCTGGAATGGGTAACGCGTTATGTAGATAGCAGCACAGTAAAAATAGAAGAAGGTATACAGGCCCACCTGCTGATAGAGGTAGATGGCAACTATACAGAAGTGCTGATGCAGGAAATGGAAGGCATTGCTGCCGTGGTAGCGGAATTTGATTGCGGGGATATTCTTTTTGCAGAAGATCATCAGCAGAAAGAAGAGCTCTGGAAATTAAGAAGGCGTGTAGCCGAAGCCGTTAAAGCTAATTCTGTGTATAAGGAGGAAGATACTGTAGTGCCGCGTGCAGAGCTGCCCGCATTACTGAAAGGGGTAAAGGATATTGGTAAAAAGTATGGCTTCCATTCTGTGTGTTACGGACATGCGGGCGATGGCAATCTTCATGTGAACATTATCCGTGGAGAGCTGTCGGAAGAGCAGTGGAATGGTACGCTCAAAACCGGTATCCGTGAAATATTTGAGCTGGTAAAACAGCTGGGCGGTACCATTTCCGGAGAGCATGGCATTGGCCTGGTACAGAAATCATACATGGATGTGATCTTTGATGATCAGCACCTGCAGATCATGAAACAGATCAAACAGGTATTTGATCCCAGCAATATCTTGAACAGAGGGAAAATATTTGACTAAACATACCGCGCTTGCAAAGCGTGCGTGGTACAGGAATAGGAAATACACCCATAGCTTAAAAAACATTAAATAAGTAACCGATGAAACGTTTGCTCTTATGCATACTGCTGTTGGCAGGTATGCACGCTGCACAGGCCCAGTATTATAAAACAGATACTACCAGCTCTGAACGCAAAGGTTTTGACCCTTCCCGCCTGATGATCGGCGGTACGCTGGGGCTTACCTTTGGCAGTTATACTAACATCAATGTATCCCCGGATTTGGGTTATCGGTTTTCAGAGATGTTTGCTGCCGGTGCGACCATTAACTTTCAATATGCATCTGAAAAATGGGAGTACACGAATGGCACAGTTAAGAATTCCTATAACGTATATGGAGGTGGCCTCTGGGGCCGGTTCTATCCGTTTGAAATGCTTTTTTTGCATGCACAACCAGAGTTGAATTATGTAAGTGTAAAAATAACAGATAACACGGTTGATCCTAAGTCAACTGTAAAGGAAAGCCATACAGTACCCAGCCTGTTGCTGGGTGGTGGTTATTCCCAGCCCTTAGGAGAAGGTGGTGGTTCCTCTTTTTACATTATGGTGTTGTATGATGTAATACAGGAAACATGGTCCCCTTACCAGAACCGCCCCGTGTTTCGTATGGGCTTTAATATAGGATTGTAAATTTATTTATACACAACAGCTGAGGCGTGCAAAGTGAACGTATGATCGTTTGCTTTGCACGCCTTATCTTTTAGTAGCGGCCTATTTTAATTCAATCCCCAATCCTCAATTCAAATTCCTCCACTTCGTTTTTAAATCTATTGTTAATTGTTTATAAATACTAAACTGTGTATCACCTGCTTTTATACCTTTGTACCCGTAACCTTTGACCATTACGCTCATGAATTTACAATTAGCCGTATTTGATATAGCAGGTACTACCCTGCACGATGAATCCAATGTAGGCCGTGTATTACAGCAGGTAATACAACAACAGGCCGGGGTACCGGTATCGCTGCCGGAAGTAAATGAGGTAATGGGTTACGCCAAACCCTATGCCATCCGCTACCTGTTACAGCAAAAGCAGGACACCCGCCACCAGGACGCCGGTTTTGTAAATGGCTTGCACACGCTTTTTGTACAGGAGATGAGCGCGCACTACCGGCAGGATGCCAGCGTACGGGAAAAAAGCGGCGCCGGCAAAGTGTTCCAGGCCTTGAAGCAACGCGGTATTAAGATTGCCCTGGATACCGGTTTTGACCGCGCCATCACCAATATTATTTTAGAACGGGTAGGCTGGCTAAACAACGGCATTATAGATACCGTAGTTACCAGCGATGAAGTAGCCCAGGGCCGCCCATATCCGTATATGATCTACCGGGCCATGGAACAGCTGGGCACACAAAGCATTCAGCAGGTAGCTAAAATAGGCGATACCATCTCCGACCTGGAAGAAGGTACCAATGCCGGTTGCCCATATGTAATAGGCGTTACTACCGGCGCCTATACAAAAGAAGCATTGGAAAAAGGCCCGCACACCCACCTTATTGCCGGGCTGGAAGAGATCCTCGAAATAATTAACTAACATACACCAGCATATTCAATCATTATGAAACATGCAGATGTAGCCGTTATAGGCGCAGGCATAGCAGGTTTGGCAGTTGCTTATCAGTTGGCTAAGCAAGGGAATAAAGTAGTGTTGTTTGAACGTAACAGCCGTGCGTTAAGCGCTTCTATCCGCAACTTTGGATTAGTATGGCCCATTGGCCAGCAAACGGGCGGGCATTACCACCGCGCCATGGCCAGCCGCCGCATCTGGAAAGAGCTGTCAGCCGCTACTGGACTGGAATGTAACGAAACCGGCTCCCTGCATTTAGTATATGCAAAAGATGAGCTGGCGGTGCTGGAAGAGTTTGTGCAGGCAGCACCCGCCAACGGTTATGACTGTGAGCTGCTAACCCCCACGCAGGTAGCTGCCCGCAGCCAGGCAGTAAAAATGGAAGGCCTGTTAGGCGCCATGTACAGCCCTACCGAAATGACGGTAAACCCGCGCGAAGCCAGCGCTATGATAGCAGCACACCTGCAGCAGCGGTTCAATGTTACCCTGCGTTTTAACACAGCCGTGAACAGCATTAGCTGGCCATACATTCAAACCCTGGATGAGCAGTGGAAAGTAGACCGTGTATTCGTATGCAGTGGGGCCGATTTTGAAACCCTGTACCCGCAAGCCTTTGCGCAAACAGCACTTATTAAGTGCAAGCTGCAGATGATGCGTACTGTGCCGCAGCCGGGCAGCTGGCAGTTAGGGCCTGCTTTGTGCGCTGGTTTAACGCTGCTGCATTACAGCGCCTTTAATATCTGCAAAACTTTAACCGCCTTACGGCAACGGGTGCAGGAGCAAACACCGGAATACCTGCAATGGGGCGTGCATGTGCTGGTATCCCAGAATGGTGGCGGGGAGCTAACCCTGGGCGATTCCCACGAATACGGCCCTGACTTTGCACCTTTTGATAAAGAGTTCATTAATAAGCTGATCCTGGATTATATGCACACCTTCCTTAAAGCCCCTGACTTTACCATACAGGAGCGCTGGCATGGCATTTATCCCAAGCTTACCAATGGCCAAACCAACCTGGTGCTGGAAGCGGAAAAGAATGTCACCATCGTAAACGGTTTTGGCGGCGCCGGCATGACGCTGGCCCTGGGCCTGGCAGAGGAAATCATTGGCAGTCGATAATTATTCCTCAACTAGGACACCATAGGATAACAAACCCATCCTGCCGCTTAACTTTATTCATCAGCATTATTTATTTTGCTGGTCAAATTCCACATCCACGTATGCGTTCATTCGTACTCCTGTCCTTATGGTCATTATTATCCGTGCAGGTATTTGCACAGGACCTGCCCGTAAACCCGCAGCTGCTCAAAGGCTCCTGGCATTCATCTTCCTGGATCTCCGCACCCGGAATTGCCCAACGTGATTACGGGGTATATCACTTCCGTAAAACGCTTAACCTCAGCACCAAACCATCCCGTTACATAATTCATATTTCTGCAGATAACCGTTACCGCCTGTGGGTGAACGGTCAGCCTATATGCAGCGGCCCTGCCCGCGGTGACCTGTATAACTGGAACTTTGAAACGGTAGATCTTGCCCCTTACCTGCAGGCCGGCCGCAATGTACTGGCTGTGCTGGTTTGGAATATGGGTGTATATGCGCCGGTAGCGCAGGTATCCAACCAAACCGGCCTGGTGGTACAGGGCGATACGGAAGCAGAAAAAGAAGTGAATACCAATACCACCTGGAAAGTGTACACTAATAAAGCCTATACACCCTGCTCTGTAGATAATGGCAGGCGACTGCGTACTTATATGGTGGTAGGCCCTGGTGATCATGTAAAGGCAGCAGATTATCCCTGGAACTGGGAGCAGCTAAAGTATGATGATAATAGCTGGCCGGCGGCCGTATCTGTCACCACCCCGGAGCCAGCGGGTTATGGTTCAGATAACCTGTGGACCCTGGTGCCGCGCAGCATTCCGCTGATGGAGGAAACGCCGCAACGCCTGCAAAAAGTAAGGCGTGCACAGGGCATTACAGCAAATGATGATTTCCTTAGCGGCAACGCACCGCTTACCATACCAGCAAATAAAACCGTAAGCATTCTGCTGGATCAGTCTTTTAACACCGCTGCCTATCCTGAGCTTACGGTAAGCAAAGGCGCCGGCAGCACTGTAAAAATGACGTATGCCGAAGCCCTGTTCTCCAACTATAAAAAAGGCAACCGTAATGAAGTAGAAGGCCGGGAGATCATGGGTAACTTTGATATTTTTGAGCCGGATGGCGGGGAGCTGCGCAGCTTCCGCCCCCTGTGGTTCCGCACCTACCGTTATCTGCAGCTGGATATAACTACAGGCAATGAGCCGCTTGTTATAAACGATCTTAAGGGCAGCTACACCGGTTATCCATTTGTACAAAAAGCAAGTTTCAGCAGTAACGATACTTCCCTGAAAGCTATTTGGGATGTGGGCTGGCGCACAGCCCGTTTATGTGCCGGCGAAACTTATTTTGACTGCCCGTACTACGAGCAGCTGCAGTATGAAGGAGATACCCGCATACAATCCCTCATATCGTTGTACGTTACCGGCGACGATCGTTTAATGCGTAAGGCCATTCATGATTTTTATTGCTCCCGTGTGCCGGAAGGCCTTACCCAGGGCCGTTATCCCAGTAACCGCCTGCAGGTGATACCGCCTTTTTCCCTGTACTGGGTATCCATGGTATATGACTACTGGATGCACCGTAAGGACGATGCATTTATACAGCAATACTTCACCGCCATACGCGGGGTGCTGGACTGGTATGAAAAACATATTGATCAGCAAAAGAACATGTTAGGCCCTATGCAATGGTGGGGATTTACAGACTGGAACAATGCATTCCCGGGTGGCACGCCGGATGGCGCTACAGATGGTAATTCTGCTATCATTACTATGCAGTATGCCTATACCTTACAGCAGGCTGCTGCATTGTTCACTGCTTACGGCAAACAGGCTGAAGCGCAGCACTACAGCCAGTTAGCCGCTACACTGAATAAAGGTACCTATGCGCTTTGTTTCAATGCTTCCCGCAATGAAATGGCCAATACGCCTCTGCAAAATACATTCAGCCAGCATGCAGGTATTATAGCCGTACTGGCAGGTGCTATCCCTGAAAGCAGGCAGCAAGCCGTGTTGCAGCGGGTGCTGGATGATGCTGCTCTGAGCCAGGCTACTTTTTATTATCGTTTTTATCTGAACCTGGCCCTTAAAAAAGCAGGCATGGCCAACCGTTATTATGCACAGCTGAAACCCTGGCGGGATATGCTGGACATGGGCCTTACCACTTTTGCAGAAAACCCGGAGCCTACCCGTTCCGACTGTCATGCATGGAGCGCCAGCCCTAACTACGACTTCCTGGCCACCATTTGCGGCATTATGCCGGATAAGCCAGGATTTGCTGCAGTGAAGATACAACCCGCCATGGGCGAGCTAACAACCGTAAGCGGTACTATGCCGCTTCCGCAGGGCAATATAACGGTAACTCTTAAACGAACAGGCAGCAGTGGAGTAGCAGCGGAGGTTACGTTACCGCCGGGCCTTTCAGGCCGTTTTGTGTGGAATAACAGTACCGTTCCCCTGAAGGAAGGAAAACAAAACTTTTTAATAAAAAATTAGGTTTTAAGCAACATTAGTGGTAATTTTTGTTAAAACCACGTTATTATGCATCAGGCAGGTCAATTGCATTGCCGCTATCCCATTATAATAATCTGAATATCTATACAAGAAGGAGCAAGACAGGCAGTGGTCGCATAATACACCGGATTTTCCGATCCCTGACCCATAAATAATTAGCTAATTGCTGGCTTTAGATAAAGAAAGATAATGCAGCGCTTACATGTTAAGAGCTGCACGTTCATAACGTGTTAAATGTACAGCAGGTTTCTGTCAAGTTACCTGCTCTTTTTTTTAACTCAATTCGCTTTTCTTCGATATCATCCAAAGCCCTGCAATAGTGATCAGCGCATTCAGTATCAGCAGCTCAATCCCTATCTGGAAGCCATTGAACCAGCGCGCTGCATTATCACTGAGGATGTAACAGATCACCGGCGCTGCCAGGCAAACGATCAGCACTGCATAACCTTGTTTTACAGGCCGTTTGGAAAAAATGCCAAATGCAAACAGCCCCAGCAAAGGGCCATAGGTATAACCGGCAATTTTCAGGATAATATCAATAATGGATTTATTGTCGATCCATTTAAAGATCATTACACATAAAAAGAAAACAACCGTAAAGGTAAGGTGCACGCTGCGCCGGGTTTTTGTTTTGCCTTTTTCATCCAGGTCTTCCCGTTTTTTCAGGCCCAGCAGGTCAATACAAAAAGAGGAGGTGAGCGCCGTTAAAGCCCCGTCAGCACTGGGAAACAGTGCAGAGATCAACCCAATAATAAATACAAAAGAGATCACCGGCGGCAGATAGCTCAATGCAACGGTAGGGAAAAGGTCATCCCCTTTAATACCGATCTGCTTACTTTCTGCAAACAGGTACAGCAGGCCGCCCAGCAGCAGGCACAAAAAGTTCACCAGCACCAGCACAATGCTAAAGCTTACCATATTCTTCTGTGAATCGCCCAGGTTTTTTACACTGATGTTCTTTTGCATCAGTTCCTGGTCAAGCCCCGTCATACCTACAGTGATGAAAGCCCCGCCCAGTATTTGTTTTAGCCAGAAGCCGCCGCTGTTCACATCCGGGTTAAAGATGCGTGTAAACCCTTTGGCGTTTAATGCTGACATGGTTTCACCAAAAGAAAAACCCAGGCTGCGGGTTATGTACACAATACACACTACCAGCCCTAAAAGCATAAAGGTAGTTTGCAGGGTATCTGTAAACACAATGGTTTTTACACCTCCTTCAAAGGTGTACAACAATATCATCAGCAATATCACAAATGTAGTAACCCAGAAAGGCACATGCAGGTTATCAAGTATAAACAGCTGCAGCACATTTATTACCAGGTACAACCGGGCAGTAGCGCCCAGCGTACGGGAAATAATAAAGAATAAGGCCCCTGTTTTATAGGCCACCAGCCCAAAACGCTGTTCCAGGTAGTGATAGATGGAGGTCAGGTGCAGCCGGTAATACAACGGCAGGAGTATGAACGCCACAATAAAATAACCGATAAAGTAACCGATCACCACCTGCATATAAGCAAAGCCGCTACCGCCTACTGTACCGGGCACACTCACAAACGTAACACCGCTCAGTGAAGTACCGATCATTCCAAAGGCCACCAACATCCAGTTACTGTTGCGGTCCCCAATAGAAAAAGAATCGTTGTTGGAGTTGCGGCTGGTAACCCAGGCAACTGCCAGCAATACTAAAAAATAAGCGATCACTAAGCTGAATAACAAGGTGGCTGACATGCTGATGGTTTAAATGTTCCCCAATTATATGCTGCTAAAAATAACTTAAAAAACGATTACACGAGCCACACCTTTGTGGCACATCTTAACGGTTATACCATTAATTCCATCAGCTTCTCTGCGGTATCTGCCATGCGCAGGTGTTCTATTTGCGCGGTAGGGGCAAAGGCTTCATCGCGTATGCGCAGCATGTGCTGGTACAGGTGTCCATAAAAATTTTCAACGTTCAGCAGCCCTGCCATTTTGCTATGCAGCGTTAGCTGGTTCCAGGTAATGATCTCGAAGAACTCATCCAGTGTACCAAAACCGCCCGGTAATATAATGGCGGCATCGCTCATTTCATACATGATAGTTTTACGCTGGTGCATGGTTTGCACCTCTATCTGCTGCGTAAGGTTTTCGTGTTTACGCTCCCGTGTGTTCAGGAATTCGGGTATTACGCCAATCACCTTACCGCCGTTCTCCAGCACACTGTCCGCTATAACGCCCATTAGTCCGGCCTTTCCGCCGCCATATACGAGGTTAATATCCCGGGATGCCAGCAGGTATCCCAGCCGGGAAGCTTCCCGTGCATAAGCCGGGTGCGTGCCCAGGCTGGATCCGCAAAAAACTGCCATGTTCTTAGTCATAGGTGTATTTTTTTAGTCCATGGCCGATGGTCCATAGTCCATGGCCTTTTACATAAATTACAGGTCCTTCATCCGATAGCCTGATCTGATTTCCCATGCCACCAACCCCACGCAATAGGCAACGGATCATCAACTATTGACCATGGACTAAAAATAATACCTAAATTGCTATATTGTTAAATCAATATTACACTAGCAATGAACACTACTTTAAAAAATCTGAAAGAGCGAGATTGGACAGAAACCAAAGCCCATTCCAGCTGGCAAATATTCAAGATCATGGCCGAATTTGTAGAAGGATTTGAAGCCCTGGCCAAAATGGGACCCTGTATATCAGTATTCGGATCAGCACGTACAAAACCGGGTAATAAATATTACGACCTTACCGTGGAAATAGCCCGGCGCCTGGCAGAAGATGGTTTTGGTATCATTTCCGGCGGTGGCCCCGGCGTAATGGAAGCCGCCAATAAAGGCGCACAGGAAGGCAAAGGCAAATCCGTAGGCGTGAACATTACCCTGCCCCATGAACAATACCCCAATCAATATGTAGACTACGACAAAAACCTGCACTTCGATTATTTCTTTGTACGTAAAGTAATGTTCACCAAGTATGCCCAGGGATTTGTAATGATGCCCGGTGGCTTTGGTACCATGGACGAATTTTTTGAAGTAGCCACACTCATACAAACAAAAAAAATGACGGAAACCCCCATGGTGCTGGTAGGTAAAGAGTACTGGAGCGGCCTGCTGGAATGGATCCGTAATGTAATGATGGAAAAGGAAAGTAACATCAGCCCTGAAGACCTGGGCCTGCTGAAGCTTTTTGATACAGCCGATGAAGTAGTGGAGTATTTCCGTGTATTCTACACAACCAATAAATTAAGACCGAACTTTTAATACGCTGAATGCGGAACGCTTAACGCATTTTGCCGCATTCAATGCGCTGCGCATTACAATATTAAGCATTCAGCATCAGGCGTTAACGCGGCTTTTTGCCCTTGTCAAGGGCTTAGCACATTCAGCGTTAAGCATTCAGCGTTCCGCGTTTCGCATTCAGCATTAAGCCTTTTTCCGTAGGTTTGCAGAAATTTTTTCCAGCTTATGGACGTTATACCTGCAGCAGTGAATGCATTTGCGGAAAATTACACCAGCCCGGAAAATGACGTGCTGCGCCGCCTTCACCGCGAAACATACCTGAAAGTGGAGCAGCCGCACATGCTGAGCGGGCATCTGCAGGGGCAATACCTATCTATGGTAAGCCATATGGTACAGCCGCGCCGCATACTGGAAATAGGCACCTACACCGGTTATTCTGCCATATGCCTGGCACAGGGCCTCACCGCAGACGGCCTGTTATACACACTGGACATTAACGAAGAAAGAGAGGAATTGTGCAGACGTTATTTTAAAGAAGCAGGACTGGAAAATAAGATCCAGTTACGCATAGGGAAAGCCGCTGACATTATCCCGCAATTACAGGAAACATTTGACCTGGTATTTATAGATGCAGATAAGCAGGGATACGCCAACTACCTGGACCTGGTATGGGAACAGCTGCGGCCCGGTGGTTTTATACTGGCTGATAATGTGCTTTACCACGGTGAAGTGCTGCAGGATGAAAGCCAGCAAAGCGCCAATGCCAAAGCCATGATCGCCTTTTGCGAAAAAGTAAAAGCTGATGCCCGTGCAGAACAGGTGCTGCTCACCATCCGGGATGGTTTGCTTATGATCAGAAAAATTAAATAATGTGCAAATACGCAGATGTGCAAATGAATGCCAACGCTTCAATTCATCTGCACATCAGCACATCAAAAATATTTCCCATTAAACTCCTCTTCATGCAAGTAAGAAAATTTTGGTTAGTGGTTAGTTTTCTTATCGGCTGCATGCCTGTGTTGAAAGCGCAAACCATGACAACGGAGCAATATATTGCTACGTACAAGGGCATTGCCATTGATGAAATGCACACCTCCGGCATACCCGCCGCCATTAAGCTGGCCCAGGGCATCCTGGAAACCCAGAGCGGCAACGGCTGGCTGGTGCTCAACTCCAACAATCATTTCGGTATTAAGTGTAAGAACAACTGGGTAGGCCCTACTGTAAATTATGATGATGATGCCCGCCAGGAATGTTTCCGCAAATACAGCTCTGCTGCCGATTCTTACCACGATCATTCCGCTTTCCTGAAAAATAATCCCCGCTATGCATTCCTGTTCCAGTTTAGTCAGGACGATTATAAATCCTGGGCCTATGGCCTCAAGCAGGCAGGTTATGCTACCAGCAGAACTTATCCGCAGCAGCTGATCAAAATAATTGAAGACTATAACCTGGAGCAATACACGCAGGAAGGTTTAGGTATAGCCAGGTCTGATACCAGGCCCGCCAACAATAATACTACCAATAACAATACTTACACCAGCCGCCCGGAACCCGCTGCCAGCAGGCCTTCTACAGCTGCCAATACACCGGCCCAACCAGCCGCTGCCATCAAGCGTCCTTCAGGAGTGTTTGAGATCAACGACCGTAAAGTATTGTACCTGCCTGCAGGCACACCGCTGATACAAATAGCAGACCGCTATGATATACGTTTAAGCCGTTTGCTGCAATACAATGATCTTTCACAGGATGTACCCCTGCCAAACGACATGTACATTTACCTGCAAAAGAAAGGCAAAAAAAGTAAGAACGATTTTCATACCGTAGCCCAGGGTGAAACCATGCACGATGTAGCACAGGCAGAAGGCATTCAGCTGAAATGGCTGCGCAGGCGTAATAAAATGAAAGAAGGGCAGGAGCCCGCAGCAGGCACCAGGCTGGCCCTGGATGGTTATGCCAGCGCTACGCCCCGTTTGTCGAAGAATGAGCCTAAAGATGAAAATGCCGGGGAAGACTTTTCCGTAAAAAAAGCCGGTAACGATATAGAGAAAGAGATTGCGCAGAACCAGGCGTCACAGCCCTCCCAGGCCCAGGCGCCCGCCAGAACAGACGGCGCCGCAACCACTTCCCAAAGTGGCGGCATACCGGTAGCTATGGTAGAAGACCTGAAGAAAATGGGCGATGTGAAAATGTCATCTTCCGGCAGCAGCCAGGCGCCCCAGGTTATGCCCAAAAGCCAGACACCACCTGCACAGGCAGGGCCGGCCACCACACCGCCTCCGCCACCCGCCCCCGCTCCGGCTGCCACGCAGCCACGCAGCACCGGCATCATGCAGTATCACGATGTACAACCTAAAGAAACCGCCTACGGCATAGCCAAACGTTATAACATTTCTATTGACCAGCTGCAGCGGTGGAACAACCTGCAGGGTACCGATATCAAGATCGGTCAGCGCCTGGTAGTAGGCAAATAACCGCGTTTACAACAAATCTAAAATCGTAAATCTCAAATCTAAGATCACATGTCCGTCATAAAGGTGCACGATAAAGAATTTCAGCCTTACATTGGTGCAGAAGAGCTGCAGCTGCGTATTAAGGAAATAGCCGCACAGATCAGCAAAGACCTGGCCGGCGAAAAACCTTTGTTTATCGCCATTCTCAACGGCTCTTTTATGTTTGCGGCCGATGTGTTCAAATACCTGGATATAGAAGCAGAGATCTCTTTTATTAAGCTGGTGTCCTATAAAGGCACTAAATCCACCGGCAATGTGGTAACCTCCATTGGGCTGGATGAGGACCTGTACGGCCGCACCGTAGTGATCCTGGAAGATATTGTGGATACCGGCAAAACCTTAAATATGTTCCTGCCCCAGCTGCACCACCAGCAGCCGAAAAAGCTGCTGATTGCCGCCCTGCTCACCAAACCGGAAGCCTTAACCTACCCCATAAACATTGATTACCTGGGCTTTTCCGTTCCCAACAAGTTCCTGCTGGGTTATGGCCTGGATTATGATGGCCTGGGGCGCAACCTCCCGGAGATCTACCAGCTCATAGAACAATAAATAATTAAGAATGAATAATTAAGGATTGCAGCGTAACACGAATGTTTTGCGCTCATTATCACCTTAATTATTAATTATTCATTCTTAATTATTAATTTTAATACATGCGAGTGCTCCTAGCTTTGCTTTGTATATTATCCGCTGTACCTGCGGGCGCACAAACAACATGGGTAACGGGAGCCGTTGAAGATAGCATTACCCATAATCCCCTGCCCGGGGTAACCGTGAGCGTTATGAATGATACTGTCAGGGTCACCACTAATAAATATGGCCTTTTCCGTATTGTAATACCGCCGGGCGGAACTACGCTTTTATTTGAGCATCCCAAATTTTTCAGCCGCACTATAGCTATAGAAAAGTACAGCCGCATGCTGGTGGCCCTTGCCCCGCGCGATAAGAATGCTGCTGCAGTGAGCGATATTGCCATGGCTAAAGCAAAGGCCAAAGCCCGCGCCTCACACAGCTCTAATCCTAATTATGGTAATATCGGCATGGGCATCCGTACGTTCTTTGATGAAACGTATGGCACCATCTACGAAAACAAGTTCGTAGCCACCATGAAAAATCCTTCCTCCAACTTTGCGCTGGATGTGGACCGTGCAGCCTACAGCAACATCCGGCGTTTCATACGCCTGAAAGAGCCGGTACCGGCAGATGCAGTGCGTATTGAGGAAATGGTGAACTACTTCCATTATGACTATCCACTGCCGGACAGCAATCACCTGCTGGCTATTAATACCAGTTATGCAATATGTCCCTGGGAGCCCAAACATAAGCTGCTGCAGATTGCCGTACGCGCCAAACAGGTGGATATTAACAGCCTGCCGGCCAGTAACCTGGTGTTCCTCATAGATGTATCAGGCTCCATGGGGCAGCAAAACAAACTTCCTTTGCTGCAGGCTGCCTTCCGGGTGCTGGTAAATAACCTGCGCCCTAAAGATCACGTAGCAATTGTAGCCTATGCCGGTACGCCCGGTGTAATATTACCCGCTACTTCCGGTACACAGAAAGAGAAGATCCTGAATGCTATTGATTACCTCAGCGCTGGTGGCGCCACAGCAGGCGAAGCAGCCATTAAAATGGCTTACCAGATAGCAGTAGAGAATTTTATAAAGGACGGTAATAACCGCGTGATCATGGCTACAGACGGGGACTTTAATGTAGGCCAAACCAGTGATCAGGAAATGGAAGACCTCATTACGCAAAAGAAGGAGAGCGGGGTACTGCTTACCTGCCTGGGATTTGGTATGGGCGATTATAAGGATAGTAAGCTGGAAGCCCTGTCCAGCAAAGGCAATGGTAACTTTGCCTATATCGATAACCTGGAAGAAGCCAACAAGATCTTTGCCCGTGAGTTTGGCAGCACCCTCTTCACCGTAGCAAAAGATGCCCGTGCGCAGGTATGGTTTAACCCCGAAATAGTAAAGGCTTACCGCCTGATAGGTTATGAGAATAAACTGCTTGCAGATAATTCCGGTGAGGACGATAATATTGCCGGTGGTATCATTGGCGCAGGACATTGCGCAGTAGCGCTGTATGAAATTATTCCGCGTGATACCTTACCTGCCGACAGTGCGCTGGGCCAGGTGAAGCTCTGGTACCGCGAGCCCGCAGATAGTAATACTATCACTATACAGCATGATATTGACGGTAAATACACCAGCTTTGAAGATGCCTCCACCGATTTCCGTTTTGCCAGCTCAGTAGCCTTGCTGGGCTTACTGCTCCGCAAATCCAGTTACCGCGGTGATGGAAGTACCAGCATGGTGCTCAGCATTGCTAAAAGGTCATTGGGCGCTGATAACGGTGGTTACCGTAAGGAGTTTTTAAAGCTGGTAAAAGAGTTGAAGAAAACGGGGAATCTGAAATAGCTTAAGCAAATTCTAATTGTATGAGCTCCCGGCCTAATGCCCTTACCCCTTCCAGTATTTTATTTGTTTGTTTGGCAGATGGTTTTTTAATACCGTTAATGTATTGCGATAATAAGGTTTGGTTCATACCAATGCGCTGGGAAAGTGATTTGGCATTGATCTCTTTATAATATTCAAAAAATTGCTGCAGGTCCAGCATAATAGTAATATCCGCATCAGATAAGGATTTTAGCCCTTTGTGATTACGATAGAGGTTTAAGGCATCCAGGATATTGCGCCTTAAAGTAGCCATATCTTTACCTGTAGTGCCTACCGGGTTTTTCTCAAAATCATCTGCATAGGCAGAGAAACCGGTAGACGTTTTTTCTACCACAAATACAATCTTCTTCATTACTTAATGTGTTATGTGATTATTAAAGCCCTGCCTGTTTCAGTATTTTAAATGCCAGCCCTTTGGCTATTTCAGCTGATCCATGATCCGGAAAAACAATTTCAATATCCGCCTTCTCCGGATGGACTAATATTTTATGGCTTCCTTTTCCTGTTCTGTACACATACCATCCCTCCCTTTTTAAGATCCTTAGCAGCTCGGAACATTTCATCATCCTACAATTTCAAAGGTAAACAATTCTTTACTATTCTCTTCAAAAAAAGTAAACAATTATTTACCCTCATGGGTTAAGAAATAAAAAGCCGGACAATAAATGTCCGGCTCCGCTATACTAAATGATTTATAAAAAGAAAAGTCTTAATCCGTTGTTAATCATTTCACTATCTTATAACATTTCCGGATCATCTTCTGCTGAAAATCAAACGGCAATGTTTGCGAGGTAATATCCTTAATACTGCTGGCCTGTATCTGCTCCTGCTCCAGCACAAAGCGCCGGTAGTTATTGCTGAAATATACAATGCCGCCCGGTTTGGTAGCTGCTAACACCTTATTCAGCAGCGATACATGGTCACGCTGTATATCCAGGAAATCCTTCATACGCTTGCTGTTGGAGAAAGTAGGAGGGTCTACTACCACCAGGTCAAAACTATTGGGTGTCAGGGTATCCAGGTATTGCAATACATCTGCATGTACAAAGTAGTGGGCCTGCATATCAAAATTATTGAGGCGCATATTATCTTCCGCCCAGGCCAGGTAAGTTTTGGAAAGGTCTACCGATGTAACGCTGCGGGCCCCGCCGGCAGCGGCATACACGGAAAAAGAGCCGGTATAGCAGAACAGGTTCAGCACCTGTTTATCCTGCGCTTCGGCGCGTACCATACCGCGGGTGATACGGTGGTCCAGGAAAAGGCCGGTATCCAGGTAATCGCTCAGGTTCACTTTAAAATTAAGGCCCGCTTCGTGCACGGTGAACTCATGTTTTTCAAAAGAGAGTTTTTCGTACTGGCTTTGGCGGTTCTCTTTACGTTGCCGCTGTTTTATGAAGATATTCTCAAGCGGCATTTGCAGCACTTTGGCTACCACTTCCATGCAATCATCTAACCATTGTTCATGCGCTTCTTCTTCCATGTTATGTTTGCGGTGGTATTCCGCCACATATACATATTCCTCGTAGATCTCAATGCTGAAGGGAAATTCCGGTATATCGTCATCATACACGCGGTAGCAGGTAATGTTCTGCCGCCGGGCTGTTTTTTGCAGGTGGCGGAAAACCTTTACCAGCCGGTTCTCAAACATCGTGAATTTGGAAGCATCCGTCATAGGGGCGCAAATTAATTAAAATAGTCCATGGTCGATGGTCCATAGCATTGTTCAATTTTGAAGGATAAGAACCATTAGGATCTGCAATAGACACATCTAAACAAAAACATTATCACCATCCCAGCATCCCAAACCTAACCCCAAAAAAGCAGCGGCTGCATCAAACCTGATACAGCCGCTGCTTAAAAAAATATTTCCTCTCCTCACTAATCCATTCGCATTTCGTAATTGACAATTCGTAATTAACTAAAAATATCCCTCACCTTCTCAAAAAATCCTTTCTCCGACTTCTCCGGGTTAGGCTGGAAGTTATCAGCGCTCTGTAACTTTTCCAGTACCGTCTTTTCTTCTGCCGTAAGGTTTTGGGGCGTCCATACATTTACATGTATCAGCTGGTCGCCTTTATCGTAAGAGTTCACAGAAGGGAAACCTTTGCCTTTCAGGCGGAAGATCTTACCGCTTTGTGTGCCCGGTGGTATCTTAATTTTCGCTTTGCCGTCAATGGTAGGCACTTCTACCTGGGTGCCAAATACAGCATCCGGGAAAGAGATGTGCAGGTCAAAAGCTATGTTCAGCCCATCCCTGTGCAGTTCCGGATGTGGTTCTTCCTCTATCAGTATCAGCAGGTCGCCGGGGGCGCCGCCTCTTTCACCTGCATTGCCTTTACCACTCATGCTTAGCTGCATGCCTTCGCCTACGCCGGCTGGTATGTCAATGCTCACCATTTCCTCACCGTACATACGGCCTTCACCTTTACAATGGCCGCATTTGCTGGTAATGATCTGGCCTTCACCCTGGCAGGTGGGGCAGGTGGTTACCGTTTGCATTTGTCCCAAAAAGGTTTGGGTTACCCTTCTTACCTGGCCGGATCCGCCACAGGTATTACAGGTCTGGAAAGCGTTTTTATCTTTTGCACCCAGCCCATTACAGTGGGAGCAGGGTACGTGTTTTTTAACCTTTATTTTTTTGTTGGCGCCTTTGGCGATCTCCTCATAGGTAAGGCGGATCTTCACGCGCAGGTTAGAGCCCCGGGTACCCCTGCTGCGACGGCCACCACCGCCACCACCGCGGTTGCCGCCAAAGAAGCTGCCAAAAATGTCTTCCCCGAAAATGTCCCCGAAGTTGGAGAAAATGTCGTCCATGTTCATGCCACCGCCGCCATAACCACCGCCGCGGTTGCCACCCATGGAGTGGCCAAAACGGTCATATTGTGCACGTTTGTCCGGATCGCTCAGTACTTCGTAGGCTTCTGCCGCCTCCTTGAATTTTCCTTCCGCTTCCTTGTTATTAGGGTTACGGTCAGGATGGAACTGCATTGCTACCTTGCGGTAGGCCTTCTTGATTTCATCCTGGGAAGCTGTTTTGGCCACAACCAGTATTTCGTAATAATCTCGCTTGGTAGACATGCTTTATCGCTTAAAGCCGGGTTATTACCCGGCATGGTTTGTTGTAGTGTATTTCTATAATTGCGATGAAGGCACACCGGTATAGGGTTATGCCATATCGTCACTCATTATTTTCCTACTACCACCCTTGCATGACGGATTAATTTGTCATTCAGGTAATAGCCCTTTTCCAGCTCATCCATTACCTTTCCTTTCAGCTCTTCGTTGGGGGCAGGGATCTCTGTAATGGCTTCATGCAGGTCTGGATTAAACTCTGTGTGCATGCTTTCCATTGCCTTCAGTCCTTTGGATTGCAGGGTAGATCTCAGTTTATTGAACACCAGCGTTACGCCGTCTTTAACGATATTGATATCCTGGGAAGTTTCCAGCTGTTTTGCAGCCCGGTCCGCATCGTCCAGCACGGGCAGCAGTGCATTGATCACCTCTTTATTGGCGGTTTGCATCAGCTCTATACGTTCTTTGGCATTCCTTTTCTTAAAATTATCGAATTCTGCCACCAAACGCAGATATTTATCCCGCATTTCATTCAGCTCCTGCTGTTTTTTATCCAGCGCAGTCTCTTCAGCGCTTACGTTCTCCGTATCCACCTGCTGGTTTACGTTTTCCGCCTGCTGACTCTCTGTCTGCATATCTTTTTCTTTTTCTGTCATGATGGTAAAATTATTTGCCTTTAATCTGCAAAGTTACACCGGACAATTATTTTGCCAACGTGGAATGGCGGACAATTTGGCACGCCAGATTTACGGCCAATCTCCCTCCAAAATCTAAAATCGTAGAGCTAAGATCTAAAATCCCTGTACCTTTGCAGACCTTTTAAACTTACAATGACCAAGGTTTTCTTAAAGAAAAAGATCCAGAACCGCGTACTGCAGGGCCACCCCTGGGTATTTGGCAACGAAGTAGCACAGATCGATGGCGCCGTGAATGCCGGCGATATCGTAGATGTATTCACCCACCAGGGCTTTTTTGTAGGCCGGGGGTACATTAATCCCCAATCCCAGATCCTGGTGCGCATCCTTACCCGCGACAAGAACGAAACGGTAGATGCCGCTTTCTTTCACCGCCGCCTGCAAAAGGCCTGGGAGTATCGCCAAAAGCTGGGTTATGTGGAGAACTGCCGCCTCATTTTTGGAGAAGCTGATGAAATGCCCGCCCTTATCATTGATAAGTTCAACGATTATTTTGTGCTGCAAACCCTGGCCCTGGGTATGGACCGCTGGAAAGGCGCTATTGTAGATGCGCTCAACACTATCTTCAAACCCAAAGGCATTTATGAGCGGAATGATGTACCCGTGCGGGAGCTGGAAGGTTTGTCCCAGCAAAAAGGCTTCCTGAGCGAGCTTTTTGATACCAATATTATCATCAATGAGAACGGCTTAAAGTTTCATGTAGATATTGTAAATGGCCAGAAAACAGGTTATTTCCTGGATCAGCAGGATAACCGCCGCGCCATTCAACATATTGCAAAGGGAGCCGATGTGCTGGAAGCTTTTTGTTATACTGGTACCTTCTCCTGCCATGCCGGCCACTACGGCGCTAAAAGCGTGCTGGGGCTGGATATTTCCGAACATGCGGTAAATACCGCCCGCCGCAATGCCCAGCTGAATAACCTGGACCACATTTGCCAGTTCCAGGCGGTAAATGCCTTTGATGTGCTGAAACAATGGACGCGGGAAGAGAAACAGTTTGATGTAGTGATCCTGGATCCGCCGGCCTTTACCAAAAGCCGGGAGAACATCCAGAAAGCCATTACCGGTTATAAGGAGATCAACCTCCGGGGCATGAAGCTGTTGAAACCCGGCGGGTTCCTGGTAACAGCCTCCTGTACCAACCTGGTGCCACCCTCTATGTTCCTGGAGATCATTGACATGGCGGCCAAAGATGCCAAGAAAAAGCTGCGTCAGGTTACTTTCCAGACACAGGCACAGGACCATCCCATTTTATGGAATATTGAAAATACTACGTACCTGAAATTTCTGATTGTAGAGGTTTCTTAAAGAAGGAAGCGGTAATATAAGATCTTAGATCTTAAAAGTGTGGGTGAGCAGTTTCATCGGATATTAGGATAGGGAGAATTTGATATGGCTGCGATCGTTATTTCACTACATTAAACTTACCGGACTCGATCAGGTTACCATCCCGGTCACGAAGCTGGAAAATGTATAACCCGCTGTAATAAGAACCCAGGTCCATAGAAGTACGGCCATTCACGTTCTTTAGCTGATCCATTTTCTTACCCAGGAAGTTGTATACAATAAGATCATATACCTTATCGTTATTATGCTGTTGAATTTCAAAATTAATCCTGCTGGAGGCTGGATTAGGGTATAGCTTAACGATCTTCACGGCTCCCTCGTTCTCCGTAGCAGGGAGAGTTTTAGCCGTTTGCGCGCTGCCGGTAAGGCAGTGGAAACAAAGTAGTAAAGTAAAAAAGAGAGTAGAGGTTTTCCACATAATTAGTATAAAAATAATGATTTTTTTGAATATCTGAGATTTTAATTTCGGTTCATCACCTATGTAAATATAACAAACGGCAGGCCAAATCAGTTGGCCTGCCGTCGCTTTTTTGAAAAATTTAACGCTTTATTGGCCATTTTATTGTAAGGTGCTCAAAGTCTGCTTAATAGCTTCAAAATTGGGCTGGTCACCGGCGCTTTCCAGTACTTCCGCATAACGCAGAGTACCTTCCTTGTCTATCACAAAAGCCGCTCTTTTGGATACGCCTTTCAGGTCCAGCACAAAAGTTTCATAAAAGGCGCCGTATGCCTGGGAGGCTTCCTTGTTAAAGTCAGACAGCAGGGGAAAGTTCAGCTGCTGCTCTGCCTTAAATTTACCCAGTGTAAAGGGAGAATCTACAGAAACACCTACTACAGCGGTGTTCAGGCCATTATACACACTCAGGTTGTCCCGTACAGAGCACAGCTCCGCGGTACAAACGCTGGTAAATGCCATGGGAAAGAACAGGATCACCAGGTTCTGGCCCTTAAAATCTTCCAGGGATACCTTTTTCTTTTCAGTATCCGTTAATGTAAATGCCGGTGCTTTAGCTCCTACTGTTGCGCTCATATTAAAAATTGTTAGTGGTTAAGATTAATAAGGCCGTAAAATTACATGAAAGTGTTATCAATCCCAACTCACTGGTTTTATTAAAAATGCGGGCAGTTCGTCATTTCCAGCGTACTGTTCCGGCTGTTCAGGAAGTCCTTGAACACCAGCGATATTTCAAAACCGCCAAAGGTTTGGCTGGCAGTCCGCAGGCTGGATATATTGGCATCATAGCTCATACCTACTTCCCAGCTGCCCATATCCAGCTTAACGGTGGGCACAATAGCATCATTCCAGCGCAGGAATAAACCGCCGTAAATACCCCGGTCAGATTCCAGGCCCTGGTCCAGCAGTCCATAACCCACCATTGCACCTCCGATATATTCCGTGTAAGTGCCCTGGTGCAGCTGGTTATACTGGCCAATTACCTTCACATTCTCAGATACCGGTACGGTAATACCCGCGTTAAAGGTGAACTTCATATCCAGCTCTATACCTGCATCTTTGTAGAACGATACTTTGGGCCGGTTCAAATGATACGCAGCTGCGCCCACAAAATAGCTTGTGTTTTCCCCAATGGTGCCGTTATAGCTCAGTCCTATGCCGGCATCCAGGTAAGAGTAACCGCGTAAGGCCAGCCGCCCGTCCTCCCCGGTAGGGGCATAGGGATCAAAACGACCGTTCGTATACTGATTATTGAAAGTAAGGTGGGAGGGATCAAACTGCCGCTGCACCAGGCCACCCATAATACCTAGGGATAGAAAGCTGCTTTTATCCGCGCTCAGGGATTTATGAAAGTTCAGCGCCGGCAATACCTGTACGGATTGCAGGCGGGAGGTGCCTGCCCGGTCATAGGATAGCTGCAGGCCCGCTGTTACAAAGTTATTGCTCATACCTACCGGGAACTTCATTTCCCCGCTGAATGTACCGGTCTGGTAAGGAACCGTTACACTGTTCCACTGGTTACGATACACAGCCTGCACACGTATATCCCCATTGAAAATACCAATGAGCGCCGGGTTACGTAATATGGGCGTTTCGTAAAATTGTGACAAATGTATATCCTGCGCAGTTACGGCTTGCGTAGCATAGGTACCGGTTATAACCATTAGCAGCACACTGCGTAACAGTCTATTCATAGGAATGTATTTAGGTATATTATCGGTTCGGTTATCTTAGTAATGTCACATTTCCTTTCAGCGAAAAACTTTCATTATTGTCGCAACGGGCCTCTATGAAATAAATATACACATCGGCCGCCTGCGGCTGGTTTTTATAGGTTCCGTTCCATCCGGAGCTGATGTCGTCTATGGCTATATTTTCCCTCTTGAATACCTCTTGTCCCCAGCGGTTAAAAATGCGGAAAGATTTAATAAAGTTAATGCCTTTTCCGCGAGGATAAAAAATATCATTCTCCCCGTCACCATTGGGACTGAAGGCGCTGGGAATGTATACCACATTTTGGTCACATACCAGATGAATATCAACCGGATCACTATTGGAGCAGCCGTCTGCATTGGTGCCCTTAACGCTGTAGCTGCCGGGTTTACGTACATCTGCCAGTGTAGTAGGGCAGGTGGCGCAGTCTATGTTTTCAGCGGGTGTCCATTGCCAGCTTACCACATCCGCGCTGCCGGTGGCAGCCAGCGTAATGCGGGTGCCTACGGTCACAGTTTGGTCGGGGCCTGCATTTACAGTGGGCAAAGGTTTTACCTGTATGCTTACCTGCTGCGTTTGGCCGGGGCAGGCAGCATCATTGGTGCCGGTAACGGTATAGGTAACATCCTGCTCCGGTGTGCTGATAGGGTTGGCTACATGGGCAGAAGTAAGGCCCGTAGCAGGCGCCCAGCTGTACGTAGCAGCGCCGCTGGCTTTTAGCTGTGCGGCAGCGCCTTTACACAGCACCGTGTCTGACGATACGGTGAGCTGCACTTGTGGCACTACTTTAACGGCTACAGAATCTGTTACAAAACAGGCAAAGGCATTGCTGGCCGTTGCAAAGTATTTGGTATCAGTTACCGGGTCGGCAATGGTGCTGGCGCAGCCCACGCAGCTCAGGTGATCGTTGGGGCTCCATAACACAGTACCATCTGATTGTGCATTAAGCGTAATGCTATTGCCTTCGCAGATCTTGTACTGCCGGGAGGCCATGCTTAGCGTAGGGGTAGGGTCTACCGTTAGCTGCTGCGTAAAGGAATCCACGCAGTTGCGCGCATCCGTTATCACCAGCGTAATAGCCACTGTGCCCGCAGGGGAGTAGGTAGGCGTTGGCGGTACTTTTGTGCTGGCTGTCATGCCATTACCTAAAGACCATCGCCAGTTGGTTAAAGGAATATTGGGCCAGGGCTGGGAGGCATCTGTAAACGTAACCGGCTGGCCCACACAGGCCTTGCCAATTATAAAATCCGCCAGGGGCGCAATAATGGTTATATGCTGTGGTTTCACCACCGTATCATTACAATACACGGCAGGGTCTTTATAGAAAATGATCAGTGTATCAGTATACGTACCGGTTTGTTCATAGGTTTTATAAATATCAACGGCCGTGGTATCCAGCCGGGTATTATCGCCAAAACGCCATGCGTAATGGTGCACCTGTTGGGAGGGTACATGCAGCACGCCATAACCTATGCGGCTGCCCCGGCATATGCTGCTGATGCCTGTACTAAAATCAGCCTGGAAACAGGATACTGTCTGGAACTCGCTGCTGGTGCAGGTACCGGCTGTTTCGCGTACAGTTAAGCGCACGGTATAGTCCCCGTTCTGGGTATATACATGCGTGGCATCCCGGGTATATTCCAGCGCGCTGCCATCGCCAAAATCCCATTCATAGCTAACACCGGCCGTAGCGCTGGAGGTATTGGTAAAGGTAAATGCCTTGCGGTTGGTACAGGAGCGGGCAAAGGTGAATTTGGCCGCAGGGCCTGTGATCTGCACGGTTACCGGTACGCTGCCGGCATAACAGCCATTGCGGCCCGCCTTCATTTGCACCTGTATGTTGCCATTGGCCTTAAAACCGTGTGTAATATCGTTCTGGGGCCCTTCCTGGGTGGTGCCGTCGCCAAAATCCCAGCTATAGCTGTCCGCATTAGTGGCAGTGGCCAGCAAGCGTATGGGCGATCCTGCACAGGCGGTACCCGGTGTTGCAGTAAAGCTAACATTGGAAGGCGGCGTGCCGGTACGTACCAGGCTGCCCGCAGTAACGGAAGCGCTGCACCCCTGCTGGGTGGTAGCGGTAACCGTTACATTATAGGTGCCCACACCGGTGTAGTTATGGGTAGCGTTATTAGTGGTGGTAGTTTGCGTGGTGCCATCTCCGAAAGCCCAGGTATATTGGGCTACAGGATCGTTATTGATGGTGGTAACATTGGCTGCCAGCGCGGCATTCAGCGGTGCGCACCCACTAAGGCCAGTGCCGCTGATATTAATAACAGGTACGGCTATATTTATTAAAGCAGGTTTGGTGAGTGTTTGCGTACAGGCGGCAGAGTTAGTAACACTTAGCGTTACATTGAACTGGCCTGCTTTTGTGTAGGCATGGGTGGCGGTAGTGCTGTTAGTAGTTAAAGGCGCAGTACCATCTCCAAAATCCCAGGTGCGCACAAACCCGTCTATTGTATGGTCTGTAAAGGTAGCGGTAAAGGGTTTACAGCTGGTAGCGGTGTTCACGCTAAAATCCACTATGGGCGATGGTTGTATAGTAATGTCCTTATAATACTGGCTGTTACCATTGGCATAGTGTACGGTCAGGGACACCCGGTAGGTGCCTGGCTGGGCGTAAATGTTCTGGGGCGATGCCACATGCGAGCTGGAGCCATCTCCCAGGTCCCAATCGTAAGCTAAAGCGTAACCGGTGCTGGTATTGGTAAAAGTAAGGGTGGTAGGCGCGCACAGGCCCGGCGATGCCGTATAGGTGAAATTTGCCTGCTGGCCGCTTACCTTGTTGCTGTACAGTAGCCCTGTAAATAACAGTGCAAACGGCAGAAAGGCCGTTAAGAATGTAGGCGCTGGGCTTTTCATAGGTATAGTTAATGGCCGTATAATTAACCACAAATTAGCTAAAAATAATATATTATATACAATAACTATTAGAGCCGTACGTTGGGCATTGTTTTTTAACGTGTTAGACAGGCATTGCCATGGCCCCAAAAGCGGCAGGCTGCAAGCAGCCACCCTGTATAGGTAAAACTGCCTGCAGCCTGCGGCTGTATATCCGGGTAGCCTGGCAGCTACCTCAGTAAGGTTACATTGCCTTTCAGCACAAAGCTTTCATTGGTATCGCAGATCATTTCTGCATAGTAAATAAACACATCCGGGTTAAGCGCAATACCGCGGAAACGGCCATCCCAGCCGCCTGCCTGATCATCCGTATTCAGGTCGGAACGTTCAAATACCACCTCTCCCCAGCGGTTAAATATGCGGAACACCTTGATGGATTTTATACCCCGCCCGCGGATGTAGAAGATATCGTTCTGCCCATCCCCGTTAGGGCTAAAGGAGTTAGGCACAAACACATTGCTGCCGCTGCATACCACCTTCACATTCAGCTCATCTATGTCCACGCAGTTATATTGGTTAGTGGCAATTACATGGTAGGTAACAGACTGTTTAGGTGTTGCCAGCGGGGCCATACAATCCGTACAGCTCAGGCTGGGATCCGCCCGCCATTCTATCTTGGTTACATCCGGGCTGGCCTGCAGCTGCAGGCGCAGCTCAGAGCCTACCGGCACTACCTGGTCAGGGCCCGCATTAATGGTGGGCGCCTGGTTAACGGTAACCGTAACAAGGGCCGTGTCTGTAAAACAGGCATCATCACCCAAACCTATTACCTGGTAAGTGGTGGTAACAGTGGGGCGGGCTACAGGGTCCGGCACATCTGCTTTATTTAAGCCGGTGGCCGGTATCCATTTATAATGGGGCGCCCCGCTTACATGCAGCTGCACCTGGCTGCCACTGCAAATAGCAGCATCCGCTGCGCTTACTTTATGCGGCTGGCTAACGGTTACGGATATATCTGCCTCCCGGCTGCAGCCGGTGCTGTTCACTGCCATCACATGGTAAGTAGTATCATGCAGGGGTTGTATGGTTGGGTTAGGGCTGCGCGCATCAGAGATCTGGTAATCCGTCCAGGTAATGTCTGCGCCCGGTGATACATTGGAGCGCAGCTCCAGTGATTGTCCCAAACAAATATTAGCCTGCTTGGGCATGGGGTTCAGATCAGGCAGGGGCGATACCAGCACCGTAGTACCGGCGGTATCCGGGCAGGTGCCGTTTCCATTGCTGATGGTTAGTAATACCTGGTTATTACCCGGTGTATTTAAAGTTACACGCGGTGGGGTAGCTGTTTCAAACTCCGTGTTATCCGGTGTTACCAGCCATACCCATTTGGTGCCGGGTAATTGTTTGGTATCGCTGCCCTGCAGCCTTACAGAAGTGCCTACGCATATGGGATCAATCGGCATTATTTCTGCCTGCGGTTTAGGCTCTACTACGGTGGGTAAGGTTACTTCACCCGTGCAGCCATAAGCGGTGGTTACCAGCAATTTTACCGGGTAGGTGCCTACCTGGTCATATAAAAAGCGGGGATTGGCGTCGGTTGATACATCGTCCGTACGGCCGGCAATACCAAAGTCCCACTGGTAGGTCATAGGTAAGCTCAGCTGGTCTTTTGTTACGCTTAAGCTGTTATCCTTAAAGTATACATAACCGCCATCACAGGCCTGCGTAGCATCCATGGTAAAGCGCGGTGTTACCTTATCAGCTACTATCTGGTCATTACCCAAAGCCGGCACCTGGCAGCCTTTGGCATCTTCCAGTATTACGCGCGGGTGGTAAATGCCTTCTTTCGTGTACTCGTAACTGGTAGTTGGCGTTGTAGTGGTGATCACATGCCCGTCATCAAAGTCCCAGATGTATTTAATGGCATTGCTGCTTTTAGCCGTCATTTCAATTTTCAGCGGCATACAGCCGGTAGTGGGCGTGGCAGACTGGCTGCCGTCCGGTCCCTGGATGGTCAGTGTTTTGGACACTGTGCTGGCGCAACCGCCATCCGTATACACCCTCAGCGCTACGGTATAATCACCGGGGCGGCTGTAAGCATGGCCCGGCGATACTTCCGGCGAGGTGCTGCCATCGCCGAACTGCCAGGCTATATGATCATAGTCTGATGAGTTGTTGGTAAAAGGTACCAGCACCGGCGGGCAGGGCGCCAGGTTAGCAGGAAAATCAAATGCTGCCTGTGGATTGCGCACTGTAATAAAGTTTAGCGCTTCCTGGCTGGCCCTACAACCGTCAATATCTGTTATGTCCAGCTTTATCGTATATACGCCGGGTTTAGTATACACATAAAGCGGAGCGGCTTGTGTGCTGGTGCCGCCATCTCCAAAGCTCCAGGCATAGGTAAGCGACTGACCGCTGCTGTTGCTGGAAAATTGAAAGTCTTTCTGTAAACAGGCTTCCTGCCCCGGTACTACAATGTTCGTAGCTACTACGTTCACAGACACCGGTTTGGTAATAGTGCCTTTACAGCCCATTTGATCTGTTACAGTGAGTGTAACCGGGAAGGTGGTCATACTGCCAAAAGCATGGGAAAAAGCAACCGGCTTTTGTGTTTGTGTAATGTTGCCGCTGCCATCGCCAAAATTCCATGTCCAGGTGCTTAGGGTAGTACCTGGCGAGGTTGGTGTGGAGGCATCGGTAAATGTGAACGGTTTTTCTTTACAGGTGCCGGTATAGGTAAAGTCTGCATTTACGCCATTCGCTACTACCTGCAGGCTGTTAGACTGTTGCGGACAGCCGTTTATGTCTATCAGGCTTAAGCGCACCGTATAAGTGCCGGGTGTGGTGTAGGTATGCGTGTAAACAGCGGTTGAATCAAAGCTTGCTGCAGGGATATTGATGTAGCTACCATCGCCCCATTCCCAGTGGTAAACATTGATCATGTTATAATGCAGGGAATTGGTAATGCGGTACGTAATGGAGTCGCCATTGCAAATGCTGTTGGTATCCGCTTTTATAACCGGGTTTTCATCAATGATGTGAATGATCTGCGACAGGTTGCTGGTACAGCTGCCATTGCCCACAGTTAGCTTTACCGTGTAAGTGCCTGTTTGGGCATAGGTATGTTTGGGCGATTGGTCAGTTGAGGTAGTACCATCTCCAAACTCCCATAACCAGGTTTTGGTAACACTGTTACCAAAGTCAGATGCATCATAGAACTGCCGGTCGTATTTGTTGATACAGTCGGGCAGTACGCTGAAACGCGCTACTGGCGGGTTAATTTCAATGAACAGTCTTTTGGTAAGGATATTATAACAGCCATGGTTTATCACCGTAAGGGTAACATCATGAAAGCCTATCTCATTAAACTGGTGTGAAGGGTTTTGCCCGGTAGCGCCGCTGTTATCCTGCGGAAAGTTCCACAGCCACTCTGTACCTGCGGGTACGGATTTATTGGTAAAGTTAAAAATATCTGATTGGCAGCCTTTGTAATGGTCCACATCAAAATCCACCTTTACAGTATCACCTGCTTCAATTGCGTGCGATGCGCTTAGTTTACAGCCGCTCTTGGTTTCTATTTCCAGCGTTATCGTATAGTCGCCCACTTTAGAGTAGTAATGGGAAGGTACCGTGATGTTAGTGGCGGTGGTGCCGTCCCCAAAATCCCAGGTATATTTTACTACGGGATCTACGCTGCTCACCTGGGCCGTAAAACCAATGGAAAAAGGAATACAGCCGCTATTGGCAGTCATCACGAAATCTACCTGCGGCTCCTGCACCTGCATATAGCTTGTTTTGACAACCGTAGTGCCGCAGCCAAATTTGTTAATGGCCAGCAGGCTAACGGTATAATTGCCATCCGCTGTATAGCTATGTGTTGGATTCTGTGTGGTAGCGGTTCCGCCATCTCCAAAATCCCATGCCCAGGTAGTGGCATCCGGTGTTTGCGCTGTAAATTTTGTGGTAGTAGGTACATGACAGTCCGGGTTGGGGCTGGCAGCAAAATCAGCCGTAGGTAAAGGATTTACGTGAATGGTTTTGGTAATGGTTTCCTGGCAGCCATTCCCAAAGGTGGTAAGCTTCACTGCATAATCGCCCGGTTGTGTAAAGGTATAGCTGGCATTCAGGTTATACTGCACACTGCCATCCGGAAAATCCCAGCGGGCAGAAAGGGGAGTAGGCGTGGTAGTGTTCTTTAGAACAACAGGCCGGCCCACGCAGTTGCTGGCAGGGACCGTAAAATCAGGTTTCATTTTCGCGATCTGTATATAGTCCGGCGCAGTCACAGATTGCTTACAACCTTCGGAAGTGGTAGCAGTAAGTGTTACGGTATACTTACCTTCTTTGGTATAGGTATGTTGCGGCGCTGTTGCAGTGCTGGTAGTACCATCGCCAAAATCCCAGGTGTAGGTAAGCGGCGCATTATTTACCGTAGTACTGGCGTTTGTGAATTTTACCGCCAGCGGCGTAACACAGCTGCTTTGCACATCACTGCTGAATTTTACCGTAGGCGCATCCTGCACTTTTATTTGCTGGGTGCTGCCATTGGTACAGCCAAAACTATTGATCACGATAATGGAAGCGGTTTGATTGCCACCCAAAGTATAGGTATGTGTAGCCGTACTGCCGGTGCCATTAATACCATCGCCAAAGTCCCATGTTACACTGGTAATAGTGCCATCGCCCGGGGTGCTTTTGTCTGTAAAGGTTACGGCCAGCGGCGCGCAGCCACCAGGCACAGAGGTGCTGAACGCCGGTACCGGTTTTTTATACACCGTAACGGTTTTTTCCTTTTTAACCACCCCATCCGGGTAAGTGGCCGTAAGGGTAATTTTGTAAGTACCGGCCACGTTAAAGATCCTGGCAGGGTTAGGGTCAGCAACATCTGCCCCTACGCTGAAGCTCCAGTTAAGGGAAGTATAACCGGGATCCGACAGGTTCTGGAATTGAACGGCCAGCGGCTCGCAACCACTCCATTTACTCGCATCAAAATCTACTTTGTGGGTTTGCGCATTGGCATTCAATATCGGACACAGGTAACAACAGGCCAGGCAAATGATGGATCGCATGAGGGGCCATTGGCGCAGCCAACGGCAACATAGGTATATCTGGTGTTTCATTGGATAAGGATCCCGGTCCCGTCGGGCTTGAGTACATTCATTAATGAAGCTAAAATTACTATAATTTATGTAATTCATTTATTAATTAACACTTGGATATGCATGAATTGTTTATGTATTTTGTAAAAAAAAGTGAGGTATGATCAAGTCATTCATTCAGTGGGGTTTAAGTGTGCTGTTGTTATGCATGTCTGTCCAGGCAGCCACTGCCCAGGTGGTAGATGTAAATACTTTTGAAAAAGGAAGCCGGCAACCAGCCATACAGGTATTCGACGTACGAACAGCACAGGAATTTAACACCGGGCATTTACCCAATGCCTTGCAGGCAGATTATACCAATAAAACAGAGTTCGCCGACCGGGTTAAATACCTGGATAAGCAAAAGCCCGTATACATTTACTGCCTGAGTGGTGGCCGTAGCAGTGCAGCTGCCCAATGGATGCGGGAGAACGGCTTTGCGAAAGTGGTGGAAATGGAAGGCGGTATCCGCGCCTGGAAGCAGGCTGGTAAACCCTTGCAAGGCGCTGTTACCGAGAAGCAGCTGGCCGTAAGCGATTTTAAAACCGCCGTTAAAAGCGGATGGGTGCTGGTAGATGTAGGTGCAGAATGGTGCCCGCCCTGCCGTACCATGGCGCCGGTGCTGGAACAGTTCTTACAGCAGCACCCGCAGGTAAAGCTGGTAAAGGTAGATGGAGGCCGGGACCAGGAGGTAATGCAATCTGTAAAAGCCAATACCCTGCCTACGTTTATTGCTTATAAAGAAGGTAAAGAGGCCGGCCGCAAACAAGGCGTGGTAACACTGGCAGAACTGGAAAAGATGATGAAATAGAATTACGCTGAACGCGCAATGCCTGACGCTAAACGCTTAAAGCAAAACACAATCAGCGTTCAGCATTAAGCGTTCGGCGTTCAGCATAATTACCCATAGATCTCTCCAAACTTCTCTTCCGCATATCTCAGGAAATACTGAAAATCCAGGGGCTGCCCGGTAACCTTTTCACACAGCTCATTAGAAGTATAAAAGCGTCCGTAACGGTGAATGTTTTCCCGCAGCCAGCTGAGTAATTTACCATACTGCCCGGTAGCTATTTGCTCCGTAAGGCCGGGCAATTGCTGTTGTGCCGCGGCAAAGAACTGCGCAGCATAAAAGCTGCCCAGGGAGTAAGTAGGGAAGTACCCAAAGCTGCCGTGCGACCAATGAATATCCTGCAGCACACCCTGTGTAGCGCTGGGGGCAGATACATGCAGGTACTCCTGGTAATACCGGTTCCATACCTGGTCCAGGTCTTTGGTGGAGTAGGTGCCTTCCAGCAAGCCTTTTTCTATCTCGTACCGGATCATTACATGGAAATGATAGGTCAGCTCATCGGCCTCTGTACGTATCAGGGAAGGCTGCACCAGGTTAATGCCTTTATAGAACTGGTCCAGGGAAATGTTTTGCAGGTTGTCAGGGAAGGTTTGCTGCAGCTTGCCGTAATGGTGCTGCCAGAAAGCCTTGCTGCGGCCTACATTGTTCTCCCACAGGCGCGATTGTGATTCGTGGATCCCCAGGCTGGCCGCCTCCCCGCAGGGCAGGCCATATTCTTCCGCAGGCAGCCCCTGCTCATATAAGGCATGGCCACCTTCGTGAATGCAGCTCCAGGTCATGTTGCCAAAATCCTGTTCATCAATACGGGTGGTTACCCGCACATCCTGCGGGCTAAAGCTGGTAGTGAAAGGGTGTTCTGAAATATCCTGCCGCCCCGCACCCATATCATAGCCCATATCTTTTAGCAGGGCAATGCCCAGCTCCCACTGTTTGTTACGTTCATAACGCAGGTGCAGGAAATCCTTGTTCACCTGCGGCCGTTGTTCAATACGGCGCAGCAGGGGTGTAAGGGCCGTTTTAACGGCGTCAAAGATTGTATCCAGCATAGTGGTGCTGGCGCCTTTTTCATATTCATTCAGCAGGGCATTGTAAGGGTGGCCTTCAAAGCCCAGTATATTGGTTTCCTGTTTTTTCAGCAGCACCATTTTAGCCAGCAGGGGCTCAAACTCCGCATAACTGTTGGCTTTACGGGCTTTTATCCAGGCATGGTAGCAGGCATTGGTGGTTTGCGACATTTCTGCTACAAAGCTGGCCGGGTACTTTTTGTTCTTTTCATAATCTTCCTGCGACAGCTCTACGTTTTTGCGCTGGGTAGCATTCAGGTCGCCGCGGTTGCGCAGCTCCTGTAATACATCCCCCAGTTCTGTGGCGGTGAACATTTCATGTGCGATGGTGGAAAGGGTGGTGAGCTGCTGTCCGCGGAAGGCAGCGCCTTTTTCCGGCAAATAGGTTTCCTGGTCCCAGCCCAGTACGGCCATGGCATTACGTACATCGGCAATAGCCTGCATTTTGGCGGTAAAGGTGCTGTATAATTCGCTGGTGGGTTTCCGTGTGTTCATAACGGCAAAATAAAAGAAAAGTTTGGTTACAAGGCACCGGGATTGGTATTCAACTGCGGTAGTCTCCTCCTAAAACAGCCCCGTAATCCCTGTGCAACCCTAGTGACATCCCTCCCCCCTACATAAAACCCCACATCATTTTTGCTGCAATTTTGAATCATCTTACTTCTGAACTCCTTTTTCCCATGTCCTTCCCATGTTTTTCCCTAGTCCATCCCTGGTGAAGTCCATGTCAGGCCCATTCCCATCCGCACATTTGCATATCTGCATATCCGCACATTTCCTTATTTTGCCCTTAATGAAGATCAAGGACGTTATACAGGCCATTGAATCCTTTGCGCCCCTGCAGTACCAGGAAAGCTATGATAATGCAGGCCTGCTGTTCGGCAACCCCGGCTGGGAGCTTACCAATGCCCTGCTTACCCTGGATGTTACAGAGGCTGTAATAGACGAGGCCCTGGCCCGCAGCTGTAACCTGGTGATTGCCCACCACCCCATTGTGTTTGGCGGGCTTAAAAAGATCACTGGCAGCAATTACGTGGAGCGGGTGGCTATCAAAGCCATTAAACATGATGTGGCCGTTTACGCTGCCCATACCAACCTGGATAATGTACGCAATGGCGTATGCGCCATGATGGTCGGCCGCCTGGATCTGCAGCAGTGCCGGGTGCTGGTCCCTAAAAAAGACCTGCTCAAAAAGTTATACACCTTTGTGCCTCATACTGCTGCTGAAAAGGTGCGCAGCGCCTTATTTGCCGCCGGGGCAGGCAATATTGGTAATTACGATGAATGCAGCTTTAATGCGGAGGGCAGCGGCACTTTCAAAGCCGGCGCCGGAACTAATCCCTATGTAGGGAAGCAGGGCCAGCGCCATATAGAGCCGGAAACCAAGCTGGAAGTGATCTTTCCCGCCTACCTGGAAGGCGCCGTATTACAGGCCCTGCTGGCCAGCCACCCTTATGAGGAGGTAGCCTACGATATTATCCGCCTGGATAACGCCTACCAGCAGGCCGGCTCAGGGTTAATAGGTTCCCTGCCCGCGCCCATGGAGGAAACAGCTTTTTTACAGCTGGTAAAACAGCAGTTCAATACCGGTTGCGTACGGTACACGCCTTTACGCGGCAAGCCCGTGCAAAAAGTGGCCCTCTGCGGCGGCGCAGGCAGCTTTTTGCTGAAAAAGGCCATGGCCGCCGGGGCAGATGCCTACATCTCCGCCGATTTCAAGTACCATGAGTTTTTTGATGCTGAAAACCAATTAATTATAGCAGATATAGGGCATTTTGAAAGCGAGCAGTTCACGGTTGATTTATTTTACAATATTTTGACCGAAAAATTTCGTAATTTCGCGCCTCTTAAATCTACTATTCACACAAACCCGGTAAATTATTTATAAAATATATGGCTACCGTAAAAGAGTACTCCGTAGAAGAAAAATTGGTGTCTGTGCTCAGACTGCAGAAGATCGATTCCAAGCTGGATGGTATCCAGGTGTTGAGAGGGGAGTTGCCGATAGAAGTGAAAGACCTGGAAGATGAGGTAGAAGGGTTAAACACCCGCCTTACCCATGTTGAGGATGAACTGAGAGGTATCCAGGACTTCATTGCTAACAAAAAAGCAGCTATCAAGGAGTCAGAAGCGCTGGTTAAGAAGTATGAGAAGCAGCAGGATAATGTGAAGAACAACCGCGAATTTGAAGCTATCACAAAGGAAATTGAAATGCAGAACCTGGAGATCAAACTCTCAGAAAAGCATATCAAGGACGCAAGTGAAGAGATAAAGGATAAAACCCGCCTGGTGGAATCCGCAAAGAAAGCGATCGTTGACAAGGAGTCCAATCTGAAACATAAGAAAGGCGAGCTGGAAAAGATCATCTCTGAAACTGAGAAAGAAGAGCGTCAGA
This sequence comes from Chitinophaga sp. GbtcB8, assembly GCF_019091455.1. Classification (GTDB taxonomy): domain Bacteria; phylum Bacteroidota; class Bacteroidia; order Chitinophagales; family Chitinophagaceae; genus Chitinophaga. The sequence goes on along the minus strand of NZ_JAGXJN010000001.1, from coordinate 435,948 downwards.
TCCGCAAGGAAAGCGACGAAGCCCGTACCAAGGTAGAACCCCGCCTGCTGGGAGCTTATGAAAAGATCCGTAAGAACTACCGTAACGGTCTGGCCGTGGTAACCGTTGAACGTGATTCCTGTGGCGGTTGTTTTAACGCCATTCCGCCCCAGCGTCAGGCTGAGATCCGCCACCGCAAAAAGATCATCGTTTGCGAACATTGCGGCCGTATCCTGGTTGATAATGACCTGGAAGCTACCGTAACGATATAAACAGCAGCAACCTGTAGCAGCCGGCGCCTATTGCTAACTGTAAGCTACTAACTGCCAACTTACATAGTCCCGTCCCGGTATGTTCCGGGAACGGGACTTTTACTTTCAATTACACCAGCCCCGGCGTTATTGGAATGGAATTTGAATACTTTTGCCCATGCGCTTTTTTCTATCGGTCCTTTTTCTTAGTATAACATTCACCGTTACAGCCCGTCAAAAGGTATATGATTTTAATAGCCGCTGCCAGCAAGCCTATGAGGCTATTATGCAGCTGCGTTTAGAGGAGGGTAAAGCCCTGCTGGAAACAGAAAAAAAAGAGCACCCCGATAATCTGATCCCTTACTTCCTGGATAATTACGTTGACTTTTTTCCATTATATTTTAATGAAGACCCGGCGGAGTATAACGCCAAAAAATCACAGCGGGCCGCCCGCCTGTCATTAATGGAGCAGGGGCCTGACAGCTCCCCGTATTACCTGTACACCCAGGCTGCCATTAAGTTCCAGTGGGCCATGATCCGTATTAAGTTCGGGGAAAAATGGGATGCCGCCTGGGAAATACGCAAAGCCTTTATGACGCTGAAAGATAACCAGCGCAAGTTCCCCCGGTTCCCACCCAACACCATGTTGATCAGCGCCATGCAAACCGTGTTCGGCACCATTCCGGATGGTTATAAGTGGATCAGCGGGGTGCTGGGCATGAAAGGCAGCATTAAGCAGGGCATGCAGGATCTGCAGGCGTTTATAGACAGTAATGCCCCCCTGGCCCAGCTGTTTAAACCGGAAGGATATTATTACTACTGTTACCTGAAGCTGTTCATGGAAAGCAACCCGGACGAGCTATGGCAGTTCATACAACAACGGCAGCTGGATACGCGTAATAACTACCTGTTTGCCATTATGGTAGCCAACCTGGCAGTTACCAACCAAAGGGCAGACCTGGGCATTAAAGTGCTGTCCGAACGTAATACCAGCGCCCGTTATGAAACCATGGTGTACCAGGATTATTTAATGGGCCTGCTAAAGCTGGCCCGCCAGGATGAGGATGCGCATGTGTACCTGGAAAAATTCCTGAACAACTTCAAAGGAAAGTTTAATGTAAAAGAAGCCCTGCAGCGCTTAAGCTGGTATTATTATATGCGGGGCAATATGGAAGCCGCCAATAAATACCGCAGCCTCATCTTAACCAGGGGTAATACGGAAGCAGATGGCGATAAACAAGCCCTGAAGGAAGCCAAAAGCGGCAAATGGCCCAATACCTTTTTATTGAAGGTACGCCTGCTGAGCGACGGTGGCTTTTTCAACGATGCGCTGAAGCTGATGCAAACTAAAAAAGCAGCCGACTTTACGCAGATCGAAGAAAAGCTCGAATACGCCTACCGCCTGGGCCGTATTTATGATGAAATGGGGCAGGACGATAAAGCCATATCTATGTATGAGGCCACGGTAAAGGTGGGTACCAGCCGCCCGGAGTACTTTGCCGCCAGGGCCGCCCTGCAAATGGGATATATCTACGAAAAGCGCAACGATAAAGCCAAAGCCCTGCAATGTTACCAGAACTGCCTGAACATGCCCGACCATGATTTTAAAAATTCCCTGGACCAGCGCGCCAAAGCCGGCATCCAGCGGGTAGGAGGCTAAGGAACATATATTACGCAAATACAATTCGTACCCATCCGCTTACTTTGTTCCAGGCTGCGCTTGCAAAGGTGTAGCATACATGTGAGCTATTGGGATTGTGCAAAACTTCTTACTTAAAATTCAGGCATTTCATTTTAATTCGTACCCGTAACGCAAACGCCCTCTATGTTACAGAAACTGACAGTTAAGAATTATGCGATCATTGACCACCTGGAGGTTGATTTCTCCGGCAGCCTGAATATCATCACAGGTGAAACCGGCGCCGGTAAATCTATTCTCATGGGCGCGTTATCATTAATATTAGGAGAGCGGGCCGATCCCGGGGTGCTGTTTGATAAAACCGGTAAATGTGTGGTAGAAGGCGCCTTTAAGGTAAAAAAAGCGCTGGTGGCAGAGTTTTTCCAGCAGCATGAGCTGGACCTGGAAGATGTGCTTATTATACGCCGGGAAGTAAGTGCCAGCGGCAAATCCCGTGCATTTGTGAATGATACGCCGGTAAACCTTTCCCAGCTGGCAGAGCTAAGCGGTTACCTGGTAGACCTGCACCAGCAGTTTGATACCCTGGAGCTGGAAAAAAGCGACTTCCAGCGCCGCGTGGTAGATGCGCTGGTAAATAAGCCGGAAGCCCTGCAGCAGTACCAGCAATCCTGGCAGCGCTACTCCCAGGTACAACGTAAGCTGAAACAGCTGCAGGATCAGCGTGATAGCGCCAACAAAGAGCTGGACTACAACAAGTTCCTGCTGGATGAGCTGGAAGATGCCGCCTTTACAGAGAACGAAATAGAGAACCTGGATGCAGAGCTGCAGGTGCTTACCCATGCAGAGGAGATCAAGAACGCCCTCAACAAAGCCTGTTTCCAGTTAAAGGAAGATGAGCAGCCCATTTTGCAGCAGCTGAAACAGCTGCAATCTGCCCTGCAGGCCATGGCCGGTTATCAGCAGGAGCTGCCTGCCCTGGTAGCCCGTCTGCAATCATCCTACCTGGAGCTGCAGGATGTAGCAGACGAAATAGAACGCATAAACGACAGCATCCAGTACGATGCTGCCCGCATAGAACAGGTGAATGAGAGAACAGCCACCGGTTACCGCCTGCTAAAAAAACATGGCGTGCATACCACTGCCGACCTGTTAAAGATCCGGACCGACCTCTCTGCCCGTGTAGAAAGTGCGCTGAACCTGGATGAGCAGCTGCTGGAGTTGGAAAAGGAACAAGCGTCCTTACAGCAAGCCCTGGAAAAGCTGGCCGCCGGTATCACCACCCTGCGTATGCAGCAGGTGCCGCCTTTTGAGAAAAAGGTAAATGCCCTGCTGGCACAGGTAGGCATGCCCAATGCCCGCTTAAAGGTGAACATTACGCCAGGCGCTTTGCAGGCTAACGGGCAGGATAACATTGAGTTCCTGTTTGATGCCAATAAGAGCGAACAGTTTGCGCCGCTGCGAAAAGTGGCCTCCGGCGGGGAATTAAGCCGTTTAATGTTGTGCATCAAATCACTGGTAGCACAATCCGTAGCTTTACCAACATTAATATTTGACGAGATAGATACCGGTATTTCCGGCGAAGCAGCCCGCCAGGTAGGCGTAATACTCAAAGATCTGGCCCATGCGCACCAGGTGATCTGTATTACCCACCAGCCGCAGATAGCCGGTAAGGCGGATGCGCATTACTTTGTGTATAAGGAAACCAGGAGCGGTAAGGTAACTACCGGTGTGCGCCTGCTTACCACGGAAGAACGTATTAACGCCATTGCACAAATGCTGAGTGGTGAAAAGCCCACTGCTGCTGCATTGGAGAATGCCCGGGAAATGGTAGGGAGTTGAGAGCTGGCCATGGGCCTGGTTAACAAATAACAAATAATGATTTTTAAACTATAACAACTATTTTTGCCGGAAATTAATTTGAACCCAATGGCTCATAACTTATTACAAGGAAAGAAAGGTATCATATTTGGGGCGCTGGATGAGCAATCTCTTGCGTGGAAAACAGCTTTGCGTTGCAAGGAAGAAGGAGCCCAGATCGTGCTGACCAATGCTCCTATAGCGCTGCGCATGGGAGAGATCAAGAAACTGGCTGAAACCTGCAATGCGCCGGTGATCCCGGCCGATGTAACCAATATGGACGATCTCAAAAATCTCTTCACCAAGTCCATGGAGCATTTTGGCGGTAAAGTAGATTTTGTGCTGCATTCCGTAGGTATGGGCATGAATGTGCGTAAAGGCCGGCCTTATACAGACCTGGATTACGACTTCAATCATAAAACGTTTGATATTTCTGCTATGTCCCTGCACCGCGTGCTGCAAACAGCTTACCAGCTGGATGCTATCAGCGACTGGGGTTCAGTGGTAGCGCTTACATACATTGCTGCACAAAGGGTGTTCCCTGATTATAGCGAGATGGCTGATGCCAAAGCCCTGCTGGAATCTATAGCCCGCAGCTTTGGTTACCATTACGGTATCCGCAACAAGGTGCGTATCAATACCGTTTCCCAGTCACCCACCAAAACTACTGCCGGTAGCGGTGTAAAGGGTTTTGACGGGTTTATGGCCTATGCAGAGAAAATGAGCCCCCTGGGCAATGCCACTGCCGACCAATGCGCTAACTACGTGGTAACCCTGTTCTCTGACTTTACCCGCATGGTAACCATGCAGAACCTGTTCCATGACGGTGGTTTCTCCTTTACCGGGGTTTCACTGGCCATAGCAGAGCAAATGGAAAAATAAGCGTAAAGCTCAAAGCATAAAGCGCAAAGCCTGTAGCGGATAGCTGCAGGCTTTGTGCTTTAATAGCTTAAATAGTTTACTCAAGGGGGAATATCAAAAGTATAGGCTGTGGCAAAGGATGGCATAAGCTTAGGGCTGTATGCTTACATTTACCAGCTTTACAGGCATGGGCTTTATGCTTTGGCTTTCAGTGGTGCTTCAGCTAATATTCGTCCTCATTAAAGAAAAAGTCGTCTTGTGACGGATAATCAGACCATATATCCTCTATCCCTTCGTAAATTTCCCCTTCATCCTCCAGCTCCTGTAAGTTCTCTATCACTTCAATGGGTGCACCGGAGCGGATGGCGTAATCAATCAATTCGTCTTTAGTAGCTGGCCAAGGAGCGTCCTCCAAGTATGAAGCTAATTCTAATGTCCAGTACATGTTAGTAAAATTTTTACTGCCTTAAATTTTCGCAAAAGTATTATTTAATTTGAAATAAACAACTATTACTATTTTAACGGTGAATTACTTTTCTTTGAGTATGTTAGTTGCTCGCAATCTTACCAAAAATTATTCCAACTTACAGGTTGTAAAGGGGGTAGACGTTACCGTTAAGCAGGGGGAAATTGTAACCATCGTAGGTTCATCCGGGGCTGGTAAAAGCACTTTGCTCCATCTGCTGGGCACTTTGGATACCCCTACCTCCGGTGAGGTATGGCTGCAGGATGTAAACCTCACTACCCTGAAGGGCAATGCGCTTGCCGATTTCCGTAACCGCAACATTGGCTTTATTTTCCAGTTCCACCACCTGCTGCCGGAATTTACCGCCCTGGAAAATGTGTGCGTACCCGGTTATATTTCCGGCGCCAGAAAGAACCAGGTAAAAGAGCGGGCGCAGTTCCTGCTGGAAACCCTGAACCTCAAGGACCGTATGGATCATAAACCCAACGAGTTATCCGGTGGTGAGCAGCAGCGTGTAGCCGTAGCCCGGGCACTCATTAACACCCCCGCCATTGTAATGGCCGATGAACCCACCGGCAACCTGGATTCCAAGAATGCGCGGGAGCTGCACCAGCTGTTCCTGCAGCTGCGGGACCAGTTCCGGCAAACCTTCATCATCGTTACCCATAACGATGAGCTGGCGCCCTTGAGCGACCGGCAGCTAACTATGAAAGATGGGAAAATAATTTAAACCCTGGGTTTCCAGGTCACTTCCGGAACATTTAGCCGGTGGCCTATCCATCGGGCCAATACAAACAAATAATCGCTCAGGCGGTTGGTATACTGCAATACCAGGGGTTCAATAAACAATCCTTCCTCCTGCATACCCACGCACAGGCGCTCTGCACGGCGGCATACGCAGCGGGCCACATGGCAGGTAGATACGGCTACATGCCCGCCCGGCAGTATAAACGATTTCATCACCGGCAGCTCCTCGTTCATAACATCTATACTTTTTTCCAGCAGCTGCACATCTTCCGCTTTCAGGTCAGGTATGCTCATGCCCGTTTCCTTTTCAGGGTCCGTAGCCAGGGAAGCGCCAATGGTGAACAGGCGGTCCTGTATCTCTTTCAGTAAAGTATTGGTAGCAGCATCGGTAATATGGTCATTTACCAGGCCAATGTAAGAGTTCAGCTCATCCACCGTACCATAGGTTTCAATACGCAGGTGGCTCTTAGGCACTTTAGTGCCGCCTATGAGGGCCGTTTTGCCCTTATCGCCGGTTTTGGTGTATATCTTGGTAGCCATATTAAAATACGGGGAAATGGCCGCTAAAGCGGCACAGGTGATCAGGAAACAGCAGGTCTCAGGTATTTCTCGTTCAGCTTATCGGTTTCAATTAATCCATCGCGTAAGCGAACTACGCGGCGTGCATGGTCCGCAATATCTTCTTCGTGGGTTACCAGCACTACGGTGTTGCCGGAAGCATGAATCTTTCCAAAGATCTCCATGAACCCGACAGAAGTTTTGGAATCCAGGTTACCGGTAGGTTCATCCGCCAATATCAGGGCAGGGTCATTTACCAGGGCGCGGGCAATGGCCACACGCTGGCACTGGCCACCGGAAAGCTCGTTGGGTTTATGTTTATAACGCTCGCCCAGCCCCACTTTTTTAATCACCTCCATCGCCATTTCTTCCCGGGTCTTTTTATTGATGCCGGCATAGATCAGCGGCACCGCCACATTCTCCAGTGCGGAAAGGCGGGGCATCAGGTTAAACTGCTGGAACACAAAGCCTATTTCCTTATTACGTATGCGGGCCAGCTCATTGTCCTCCATGGTGCTAACATCATGTCCGCTCAGTATATATCTGCCGCTGGTAGGGGAGTCCAGGCAGCCCAGTATGTTCATGAGGGTACTTTTACCGGAGCCGGAAGGGCCCATCAGCGCCACATATTCATTTTTCAGAATATCCATGGATATGCCTTTCAGCACCGGCAGCTCATTGCGGCCAATAAAATAACTTTTGCGGATGTTCTCTAAATGGATGACAGAATCAGGTCGCATAGTAATAGGTTATTTCTTAATGACTTTGGGCACTTTAAAATACTGATCGTTGGCAGAGGGAGCGTTCTGCAATCCTTCTTCACGGGTAATGGAAGGCACTACCTTATCCTCGCGGAACACATTATAATTCTCCGTCAGGAACAGCAGGGGTTGTACATTCGCGGTATCCAGCTCATTCAGCTTTTCCACAAAGGTGATCATCCGCTGCAGATCATGCTGGATGCCCGCCCTTTCCTGCTCGCTAAATTCCAGCCTGGCCAGGTTAGCCAGCTGCTGTACCAATGCATCATTTACTTCCATGATCAAATTAAATAAAAAGAAATTGAAATATTATTGTTAAATATGACAGTATCTCAAAATTAGGGATAAATGGGGATTTATTATCTTGCACCCCATTATGGCAACAGGAAAAGAAATCGTAGTAAGTGGCATACGATCAACCGGCTTTTTACATTTAGGCAATTACTTTGGCGCTATCCGCAATTATATCCGGATGCAGGAAGATTATAACTGTTACTTTTTTGTGGCAGACTGGCATTCACTCACCACCCATCCTGATCCCAAAGACCTGAGGGGCAATGTATACCGCGTGCTGTCAGAAAATATAGCCTCCGGCCTGGATCCTGAAAAAGTGGCATTATATGCGCAAAGTGATGTGCCTGAAATTGCAGAGCTGTACCTGTTGCTGAACATGTTAGCCTATAAGGGCGAGCTGGAAAAAGTACCTACTTTTAAAGACAAGGTACGCCTGCAGCCCCAGAACGTAAACGCCGGCCTGTTAACTTACCCGGTGCTCATGAGTGCAGATATCCTGGTGCACCGCGCCATAAAAGTGCCGGTGGGTAAAGACCAGGAGCAGCACCTGGAAATGGCCCGTAACTTTGCACAGCGTTTTAATGCCCGCTACGGGGAATTGTTTCCTGAGCCGGTAGCCTTTAACTTTGGCGATAACCTGGTGCGCATTCAAAGCCTGGATGGCACCGGTAAAATGAGCAAGAGTGAAAATGAAATGGCTACCCTGTACCTGAATGATACCGATGAGCTGATCCGTAAAAAGATCATGAAAGCCAAAACAGACAGTGGCCCTGCAGAACCGGGCGCTCCCATGCCGGAGAGCATAGCTAACCTGTTTACGCTCATGCAGCTGGTAACAGCGCCGGAAGTGGTAAAAAGTTTTGAGAATGCTTACCAGGATCAGAGTATCCGTTACGGGGATATGAAAAAGCAGCTGGCAGAAGATATGGTGAACTTTATGGCCCCCATCCGTGAAAAGGCGCAAGCCCTGCAGCAAGACCCTGCCTACCTGCAAAAGATCTTAAGGACCGGCGCTGAAAAAGCAAGAGCAAGCGCGGCACAAACTTTGCAGGCAGCAAGGAAATTAATTGGGATCAATTACTATTAACCGCTGATGATCTTTCTACACTTACCACAATAAAAGCATGGCAAAACTTAACAAGATCAAACACATTGCAGTAGCCGGTAATATCGGCGCCGGCAAAACCACCCTTACTGAAGCTTTAGCCAAACATTACAAATGGACGCCCCAGTTTGAAGATGTGGAACATAACCCTTACCTGAACGATTTTTATGAAGACATGCCACGCTGGTCTTTTAACCTGCAGGTATATTTTCTGCATGGCCGTTTAAAACAGCTCCTGGAAATACAGAACGGAAAAGACACTGTTATACAGGACCGCACCATTTATGAGGATGCGCACATTTTTGCACCCAACCTGTATGAAATGGGCCTCATGACCAAACGCGATTTTGATAACTATTTCAACTTTTTTGAAACATTGAAATCGATGGTTAAACCGCCGGACCTGCTCATTTATTTACACGCCTCCGTACCCACGTTGGTAGCGCAGATCCAGAAGCGCGGCCGCGAGTATGAAGAGAACATCCGCCTGGATTACCTGAAACGATTAAACGAATATTATAACAACTGGATAGAAAAGTATAAAGAAGGCCCCCTGCTGATAGTAGATATTGATAAGAACAAATTTCCCGATAGCGAGGAAGACCTGGGCGAGATCATTTCCCGCATAGATTCCCAGCTGTACGGATTATTCTAAACATTGTAACGTGTAGTCAGCAAACACAATTTTTTTTATTTTTTACTTTTTACTTTATTTTCGCCCCTCTCTCTTAGTTGCATCTCTCCCTCAGAATTATTGTCATCAACCAACCATGTATAAATGAGAAAGCTCATTGTAACCGTTGTTTGCACCTGGGGTATATCCTTATTGAAAGCCCAATCCGTTTGGTTACCCGTAGGTCCGCAGCAGGCGGGCGGTACGTACAGCACACAGTTCCAGCATGTATTTACCGCCCTGCATAACCAGGCCGCCCTGGCGCATATTTCCACCGTTTCCGCAGGCGTATATGCTGAGCGCCGTTTTATGTTGGATGCTACCAGCTTGTATGTTATGGCAGTAGCCATTCCCACATCATCCGGCACATTCGGTTTATCTGTTCAGCATTTTGGCTTTGATGCCTTTAGCCAGCAAAAGTTAGGCCTGGCCTATGGCCGTACCTTAGGCAGTAAGGTAAGCATCGGCATCCAGGCCGATTACCTGGCCGCATCTATCCGGCAATATGGCCGCGCCAGCACTGTTACTTTTGAAGCAGGTTGTTTGCTGCACATTACCCCGCAGCTGCATGCCGGTATCCATGCTTTTAACCCCGCCGCACGGCAGCTGTACAAAGCCGGTGCGCAGGATATTCCGGTGGTATACAGCGCAGGCCTGGGTTACGAGGTATCTGGCAGTTTATTATTCAGTGCAGAAGTGATCCGGGAAACAGACCGTCCCATGATCACCCGTGTAATGGGCGAGTACCGCATCATCCCCCAATTATCACTGCAGCTGGGCATTGCCACAGATCCGCAGCTGAGCGGCGGGGGCATTAGCTTCAGCTGGCAATCGCTGCGTATATTCCTTTCCGGTAGTTATCATCCGCAATTAGGTATTACGCCCGCAGCAGCTCTTATCTGGCAACTAAAGAAAAAAGAAACACTGCTATGAAAAGCTACCGCATCATTCTGGCAGGCTGCCTGTTACTGGGCGCCTGCGGGCAGGGGTATGCCCAGTCAGCAGAAACCTTATCTGCCGCAGGGGAAGAGCAGCTGGAGAATAGCACCATTATACCGGAAGATGATACCCGCTGGCAACAGCTCAATGCTTACACCCGGCACAAGATGGACCTGAACCTGGCAGATGCTGCAGCGTTGCGCTCCCTGGGTTTGTTAACCCCTTTGCAGATCAATAGCCTGCTGGCCTACCGCCGTTTATTGGGAAAATTAATAAGCATTTATGAGCTGCAGGCCGTACCCGGTTTTGATGAAGGGCTTATAAACCGCATACTGCCCTATATCACTGTAGATGCTGGTTTGCAGCCATCTTACGCCCTGCGCGATTACCTGCATAAAGGGGAGCATGCCCTGTTACTCCGTTATGGCCGGCAGCTGGAATTACCGCGTGGTTACGCGCATACAGATAGTACTGCTGCACATTACGGCGGCTCGCCGGATCAGCTGCTGCTGCGTTACCGCTATAACTTTCCTCGTTATGCCAGCTGGGGCCTGGTAATGGAAAAAGATGCAGGTGAGCAATTCTTCAAAGGCGCACAAAAACAGGGCTTTGATTTTTACAGCACCCACCTGTTCATCCGCAATTACAAACACATTAAAGCCCTGGCCCTGGGCGATTTTACGGTGAATATGGGGCAGGGGCTCATCAACTGGCAATCGCTGGCATTTGGTAAAAGCCCCGTAGTGTTACAGGTGAAGCGGGAAGGGGAGGTGCTGAACCCATATGCCTCCACTGGTGAGTTCTATTTCTTCCGCGGCGCGGGTATTACGCTGCAGCAGCGCGCCTGGCAGCTAACCGCTTTTGTATCGCTCCGCAAGCTGGATGGAAATCTTTTTGAAAGCGATACCTTGGAAGCCGCATCCTACATCAGCTCTTTTGTTACTACCGGCTATCATCGTACTGCGCTGGAAGCCGCTAAGCGGGGTGCTTTGCAGCAGCGCTCTGCTGGCGGAAATATCGTATATGATAATGGTAACTGGCGTATAGGTTTGAATGTTATACAGCATAAATTCTCCGCCCCGCTGCAAAAAAATGAGCAGCCGTATAACCTGTTTGCACCGGAGGGCGACCGGTTCTTTAATGCCAGCATTGATTACAGCGGCACCTGGAAAAATGTGCATGCCTTCGGTGAAACAGCTGTAGATGCAGGCGGCCACCTGGCTACGGTAAATGGTATCCTGGCCGGCATACACCCAAAGGCAGATGTAGCTTTATTATACCGCTCGTACCACCGCGCCTACCAGTCATTATACAGTAATGCTTTTGGTAACAACTACCGCCCTGCCAATGAAAGCGGCTGGTACGCGGCCATTACCCTGCGTTTAACCCCGCAGCTGAAAATGGAAGCTTATGCGGACCTGTATCGTTTCCCCTGGCTCAAATACCGGGTGAACAGGCCGGGCGCCAATGGCCGGGAGCTGTTAATGAGCCTTACCTATACGCCGGATAAGCAAACAGAAGCATTTATCCGTTACAGCCATAAAACCGGCTGGGAGAACAGTGCGGGCAGTAATAATTATATAACCCCGGTAGCACCGCTAACACGGCGTAGCTGGCGCTGCCAGGTAAGCATGCCTTTAGGCGGGCCCTGGAAGCTGCGCAGCCGGGTAGAGCTGAACCATTATACAAAGAACAGTGATAAACAGCAGGGCTGGTTATGTTTCCAGGAATTGCAGTACCGCTTTCCTACGCTGCCACTACGGCTTTCCGGCCGCCTTACCTGGTTTAGCGCCAGCGGTAGTGGCAGCACTTTGTACGCAATAGAAAGTAATATGCTGTATAGTAATAGTGTAATGCAGCTGAATGGGGATGGCTGGCAGTATAATATTAATATAAGGTGGGGCATTACAAAACGTATAGCCGTTTGGTTACGCTGGAACCAGGTAATGTACCGGAATGCAGCCACTCTTGGCAGCGGGTGGGATGAAGTAAGCGGAAAGCAGAAAAGTACCATTCAGTTGCAGGCGCAACAGTTGTTTTAACGCTGAAAGGGACCCAAAATGTTAAAGTGTAAAAAATACACAACATCATTATTTAAGCTTACTTTTTTGATAATGAACCTTAATATGAATTAAAAATTAAAATATCCTTAATCATTTGTTAATTTTTACTTGTCTAGTAGTGGTTTTTTTATCTAAATTGTGGGCCGTGTCAACCAAAATCTAAATCGTTAATTAATGAAAAAGACGTTACTCTTTTTCACCATGCTTATGGTGATTGTAACGCTGGCATTCGCTCAACAACGCCAGGTTACAGGTAAGGTAACAGGAAGCGATGGCGCTCCTATACCGTTTGCAACAGTACAAATCAAGGGGACTAACACAGGAACTACCACAGATCAAGACGGAAACTTTAAGCTCAATGCCACCGGCAGTGACTTGGTTTTAGTGATCAGAAGCGTAGGTTACACCTCCCAGGACTTAAAAGTGGGTGCAGGCAGCCAGGCAAATGCCGTGCTGCAAACCAGCAATGAAAGTCTGCAGGAAGTAGTGGTAACAGCTTTGGGTGTTCAGAGAAAAAAGAACGAGCTGCCTTACTCCGCACAAACAGTGGTAGGTGAAGACCTGGTAAAAGCCAGGGAATCTAACATCGCCAACTCCCTGTCCGGTAAAGTATCCGGTTTGGAAGTACGCCGTAATAACAGCTTAGGTGGTTCCACCAACGTAGTATTACGTGGTAACAAATCCTTATCCGGTAATAGCCAGGCGCTGTTCATTGTAGATGGAGTGCCTATTGATAACTCCAATACCAACACCGCTGATCAGCAAAGTGGCCGCGCCGGTTATGATTACGGTAACGCTGCTGCAGATATCAACCCGGATGATATTGAATCTGTGAACGTGCTGAAAGGTGCCGCTGCATCTGCACTGTACGGTTCACGCGCTTCCAATGGTGTGATCATGATCACCACCAAAAAAGGCAGAAGAGGTTTGGGTGTAACTATCAACTCTGGTGTAACCATCGGTAAGGTAGATCCCAGCACTTTTGCAAAATATCAGAACAAGTATGGCGCTGGTTATGGTGCGTACTATGCTTCACCCGATGGTTACTTTAACTATCAGGATGTGAATGGCGATGGCGTAAAGGACCTGATTGTTCCCACTACAGAAGATGCTTCCCATGGTGCACCGTTTGATCCGAGCTTAGATGTATATGGCTGGTATTCTTTTGACCCGGGTAATCCCTTCTACGGAAAGGCACGCCCCTGGGTAGCTGCAGCCAATGATCCTACCAAATTCTTCCAGACCGCTGTTTCCACTGTGAACAGCATTATGATAGATGGCGGTGGCGATCAGGGTTACTTTAAGCTGGGTTATACCAAGAACATTGATAAAGGCCTGTTGCCGAACAGCAGCATTAAAAAAGACCAGATCAACTTCGGCGCTTCTTATAACATCACACCCAAATTAACAGCCAGTGGATCTATCAATACCACTATATTGTCAGGTCTGGGCCGTTATGGTACCGGTTATGATTCCAAGAACCTGATGACCAACATGCGTCAGTGGTGGGAAACCAACGTGGATGTATATGAGCAGCGCGATGCTTATTTCCGCAATAAAACAAACGCAACCTGGAACCAGGCAACTGTAGGGGCTACCAACCCTATTTACTGGGATAACCCGTACTGGACCCGTTACGAGAATTACGAAAATGATAGCCGTACCCGTTATTTCGGTAACGTAATGCTGAACTATAAAATAACAGATTGGGTAGATGTTATGGGCCGTGTATCAATGGATACCTATAACGCTCAGCAGGAAGAAAGGATCGCCATCGGTAGTATCGATCCTTCAGAATATTCCAGGTACAACCGTTCTTTCAGTGAGTTTAACTATGATCTGATGCTCAACTTCCACAAGAAACTGAGCAACGATTTTAACCTGGGTGGTATCCTGGGTGGTAACGTAAGAAGAACGCATGTAACATCTATCGATGCTAAAACAAACGGTGGTCTGCTTATTCCCCGCCTGTATGCATTGCTGAACACAGCTAACCCGCTGGAAGCGCCTATTGAATCAGATTCAACTGAAGAAGTAGATGGTATTTTTGCCGCCGCTAACCTGGCCTACAAGGAGATGCTGTTCCTGGATGTAACTGCCAGAAGAGATAAATCCTCCACTTTACCGAAAGAGAACAACACCTACTATTATCCTTCTGTTTCATTAGGATTCCTGTTCTCTAAGCTGATCCACAACACACCCTGGTTGTCTTATGCCAAAGCAAGAGCCAACTATGCAGAAGTGGGTGCTTCAGCTCCTGGTTTATATACAAGGAATTATTATGACGTACCAACCGGTATAGATGGTGTGCCGCTGGCATCAGTAAATAATACCAAATACAATCCTAACCTGAAGCCGGAACGTACCAAAAGCTGGGAAGTCGGTCTGGAAGCTGCTTTTCTGGAAAACCGCGTAGGGTTTGATGTAACGTATTATAATACAAGATCCACCAACCAGATCGTAAAAATGCCGGTTTCAAGAGCTACCGGTTATGACTATAAAGTAGTGAACGCCGGTGAGATCCAGAATAAGGGTATAGAAGTATCCGTGTACGGTACACCGGTTAAAACACCATCTTTCTCCTGGACTATTAATGCTAACTGGTCAAGGAATCGCAACAAGGTAAATTCCTTACCTGAAGGCGTACAGAACCTGCAATTGAACCCTGCCAACATGCAGGGCGGTATTTCTATTAATGCTGCCTTGGGTCAGCCTTATGGTACCATTCGCGGTTCCAACTATGTGTATAATGAAAAAGGTGAGAAGCTGGTGGATGCTTTGGGGCACTACGAAGTAACCGCTACTTCCAATTCAGTGATTGGTAACGTAAATCCTGACTGGATTGGTGGTATCACCAATACCCTGAAGTACAAAGATCTGTCTTTGAG
Source organism: Chitinophaga sp. GbtcB8 (assembly GCF_019091455.1). GTDB lineage: Bacteria > Bacteroidota > Bacteroidia > Chitinophagales > Chitinophagaceae > Chitinophaga. The sequence continues at coordinate 420,867 of NZ_JAGXJN010000001.1, read as the reverse complement.
CTTCCTGGTAGATATGCGTCAGGGTGGTGATGTATTCTCACTGGATATGTACTACGGCCTGGCTACAGGTATCTTGCCTGAAACTGCCGGTACCAACGACTTAGGCAACCCGGTACGTTCTCCTATTGCTAACGGTGGTGGTGTGATCGTAAAAGGCGTAACCGCAGATGGTAAACCCAATACAACCCGCGCCAGCGCAACTAACTACGGTATCTATGGTTATCGCTATAACCCGGCTGCTGCTTTCGTATATGATGCCAGCTACATTAAGCTGAGAGAAGTATCACTTACTTACTCCCTGCCAAGAGGCGTGGTATCCAGGATACATCCCATCAAAGGTGTGGACTTCTCTCTGATAGGAAGGAACTTGTGGATCATTCATAAAAACCTGCCTTATGCTGATCCTGAAGAAGGTATGAGTTCCGGTAACGTTCAGGGCTACCAGTCAGGTGCCTACCCAACTGCCAGAACATTTGGTTTTAATGCTAAAGTGCGGTTCTAAAAAACTATTTAAACATGAAGAAGCTAACATTATCATACATAACGCTGGCATTTGCAATGGTGCTCACTGCATCCTGCACAAAGAATCTTACAGATCTGAACCAGAACTCTAAGAAACCGGCTGCCGTAGTGGCGCCCACCCTGTTTGCCAACGCAGAGCTTAATATCACGAATGCGCTGACCAGCACCAACGTGAACGTAAACATTTTCCGCCTGCTGGCGCAATACTGGACAGAAACCACCTACCCGGATGAAAGCCAGTATGACCTGAGCACCCGTAACATTCCGCAGGAGTTCTGGCACAGGCTGTACCGCGATGTGCTGACTGACCTGAACGAAGCTAAAAAGGTAATAAATGAAGATGCTACCCTGGATGCTGCGGTGAAAAAGAACCAGCTGGCACAGATCGAGATAGTAACTATCTATACTTACAACGTAATACTGAACACTTTTGGCAATATCCCTTACACCGATGCAATGGATATTGACAACCTTTCTCCCAAGTACGACGATGCAAAAACCGTGTACCTGGATCTGCTGGCAAGGCTGGATGCAGCTAACGCTAACCTGGATCCGGCTGCTGCAAGTTTTGGCGCCAGCGACATCCTGTACAAAGGAGATGTAGCAGGCTGGAAGAAAATGGCGAGCTCACTGAAAATGCGTATGTGGATGGTGCTTGCAGACGACGAACCTGCAAAAGCTAAAGCAGGCATTGAGCAGGCTTCTGCCACTGCATTTACATCAGCAGCAGATAACGCCTCTTTCCAGTACTCCACTGTACCACCGAACACTAACCCGCTGTGGGTTGATCTGGTGCAGAGCGGCCGTTTGGACTTCGTAGGCGCCAATACCCTGGTAGATACCATGAACGCACTGAGCGATCCCAGAAGACCTTTCTTCTTTGGCGAAGCAGCAGGCGGTGGTTTCAAAGGCGGTATCTATGGTACCAGCAATGATTACAGCGCATTTTCACCGGTAGGTGACCTGCTGCGTAAAAAAGATTACCCCTCCATTTGGATTGATTATACTGAAGTGGAGTTCCTGCGTGCAGAAGCAATTGAAAGAGGCATGACCGGTGTTGCCGGTACTGCCGCTACGCACTACACCAATGCAGTTACTGCTTCCATTATTTCATGGGGTGGTACTGATGCCGAAGCAGCCACTTACCTGGCGCAGCCTGAAGTTGCTTATGCTACTGCTACCGGCGGTTACAAAGGCAAAATAGGCGTACAGAAATGGCTGGCATTATATAACCGTGGTTTTGAAGCCTGGACGGAATGGAGAAGGCTGGATTTCCCCAAACTGGTTAAACCGGAAGAAGCACAGTCTGAAATTCCCCTGCGTTACCCTTACCCGGTAAGTGAGCAAAACCTGAACCAGACGAATTATGACGCTGCTGCCAAAGCCATTGGCGGTGATGTAGTAACTACCAAATTGTTCTGGGATAAGTTCTAAACAAAAACATTTTTAAGAATAACAGATAGCCAGGCAGTTGAAAAACTGCCTGGCTTTTTTTATGGCCGTTCATTGCTAATCTCAACTAATCTTTCTATATTGATAGTACTTGTAACCCATACCTGATAAGTACCCTATTGCCCTCACACTTAAACCAAAAAAAAGTATGTTACATTCCTCAAAAAGCCTGATCAGTAGCCTGATTGCAGTATTATTGATGTTTAGTACCGCCTGTAAAAAAAGCATTGACTCCTCCACCGGTGAAAAAGTATCCAGCGAAGTTTTGCAAAAGATCTATGACATGGGTTTTAATATTTCCGCTGTAAAAAAAGTGCCGGAAGGTTATGTGGTGGAAGGTGATATTTTACTAAAACCTGAACAATTAGGCGTAAACAACCATTCACCCTGGATAAAGATGGGGGAAACAGAGCAGTACAGGACCAATAACACAGTAAGCGCCGTTGCATCCTCACCGCGAACCATTACATTGTCTATCACTGGCTTGTCGTCCGACTATACTACAGCGCTGGATAATGCCATTGCACGGTACAATGCATTAAACCTGCGCCTTATTTTTCAGCGTGTAAGCGGTAGTGCCGATATATCTGTTGTAAGTGCCTCACTGGGTGGTCCCCTGGGGCGCTCCGGTTTTCCCAGTGGTGGCAATCCTTATAATACGCTACAGCTGGATCCCGCAGCTATAGGTGGTTTTCCGGATATTAATAATCTAACCACCATCATTGCCCATGAATTAGGCCACTGTATTGGTTTCCGCCATACAGATTATATGAACCGTTCTTACAGCGGCTGCCTGGTAGATGCTTCGCATCCTAATAATGAAGGCGCCGGCAGCGATGGCGCTGTTTTAATATTTGCTACACCCTCTAGTCCGGACCCGGATTCCTGGATGCTGGCATGTGTAGGCCCTTTTGATAACCGTCCTTTTACCTTCCGTGATATTGTGGCACTACGCTACTTGTACGGGATCCCGTCACCTTCCTGTGGAGATGATAGCCAGCGGCTGATCAATGGCGTTTGTCAAACCTCCGGCCGCTACATTATCAGCACGGAATATGATGATTTCCATGACAGGTGTACGATCTCGTATTACTATATGTGGAGCAATGGGGAAGTTTCCAGCGCTCATACTTCACGGGAACCCGGCCAGTGCCCTTGATCGCTTATAAAATATGTACACATTACCCTCCACAAAAAAAGAGGCTTCATTTGAAGCCTCTTTTTTTACTTTTGTACCCTCAAACCTACCAAATATGGATAATCAGCAAGAAGAGCAGACGCAGTTGAATATAGAATTGAGCGAGGAAATAGCAGAGGGTGTGTACGCCAACCTGGCCGTAATAACACATTCCAATGCTGAATTTGTGGTGGATTTTATTAATGTAATGCCTGGTTTACCAAAGGCTAAGGTGAAGTCCCGGATCATTTTAACCCCCCAGCATGCCAAACGTTTTATGAAAGCGTTGCAGGATAATGTAAAGAAATATGAATCTGTACACGGCGCCATACAGGATCAGGACCCTGTATCCATGCCCATGAATTTTGGCGGTCCCACCGCGCAGGCCTGATCATTAGCACTGATACAAAAGCATGAACCATATTTTTTCCTATCAGCATTTAAGGGAATTTACCCACGAGGTATTTACCCGCATGGGTTGCTCTTTACAGCATGCAGAAACAGCAAGTGAAGTACTCCTGTCTGCCGACCTCCGGGGCGTAGATTCCCATGGGGTGGCCCGTCTTAGCGGTTACGTACGTTTGTGGGAAGCCGGCCGCATTAATACCCGCCCGGATGTGCATATTGTGCACGAAACACCCAGCACTGCCGTGGTAGATGGGGATAGCGGCCTGGGCCTGGTAGTGGCGCCTTTTGCCATGGAAGTGGCCTTGCAGAAAGCCGCCGCAGTAGGCAGCGGCTGGGTGAGCGTAAAAAATTCCAACCACTTTGGTATAGCCGGTTACCATGCCATGATGGCCCTGGAAAGGGATATGATCGGTATGGCCATGACCAATGCCAGCCCCCTGGTAGCACCCACTTTTGCCAAAGAGCGTATGCTGGGCACCAATCCCATAGCAGTAGCCATTCCGGCCAATGAGCAGCCGGCCTTTATAGCAGATTTTGCTACCACTACCGCTGCCAACGGCAAACTGGAAATATTACAGCGTAAGAACCTGGAGGCGCCGGAAGGGTGGATCCAGGATAAGGAAGGCGCCACCAGCACCAACCCGCATGAGCTGCGCAGCGGCGGCGCATTGCTGCCCCTGGGCGGCGACCGTGAGCATGGCAGCCATAAAGGTTATTGTTTGGGCGCAATTGTTGACATATTTTCGGCCGTTCTTTCAGGAGCCAATTACGGTCCCTGGGCGCCGCCATTCGTAAGCTTTTTACCATTATCACCGGATCCGGTAGGGCAGGGCCTGGGCCATTTCTTTGGCGCCATGCGGGTAGATGCCTTCCGCCCGGCAGATGAGTTTAAGGCCAATATGGATAAATGGATCGGCCGTTTCCGGGCAGCAGAGCCGGTACAAGGGCAGCAGGTGCTGATACCAGGCGACCCGGAGCGGGAAATGGAAAAGGAGAGAAGGGTGCAGGGCATTCCGGTTTTAGAGCCCGTGATAAAGGATCTGGAGGAAGTGGCAGCCCGGTTTAAAATAAAATTTGCTTAGCAACAACAAACACAAATACATCTAAAAGACAACTCTCACAACATGAAAGTTTTAAAATTTGGCGGCACCTCTGTGGGAAAGCCGGAACGTATGCATGCCGTGGCTCAATTGATAACGGCAGACAACGATCCAAAGATTGTGGTGTTATCTGCATTGTCCGGTACTACCAATGCATTGGTAGAAATAGGACAATCACTGGCAGAAGGGAATAAGGCACAGGCTAAACAGCAGATCGATAAGCTGGAAAAGCATTACCGTACCTTTTGTAATGAGCTGCTGAAGCAGGAAGGTCCCCGTGCCAAAGCCAAAGAAATTGTGGATGAGCATTTTGAATTTCTGACCATTATTCTCAAAATATCTTTCAATGAAGCGCTGAACAAGGATATCCTGGCCCAGGGTGAGCTATTGAGCACAAAGCTGTTCAATGTATACCTGGAAGAAGCCGGTGTGCAGGCCGTACTGGTGCCCGCCCTGGATTTCATGAGCATTGATGAATTTGAGGAGCCGGAGATCCCCAAGATCAAGATCCGCCTGGGTAACCTGATCGATAAACAAAAGGACCAGCGCATCTTTATTACACAGGGATACATTTGCCGCAATGCAAAAGGCGAGGTAGATAACCTGAAACGTGGTGGCAGCGATTATTCCGCCTCCTTGATCGGAGCTGCTATTCAGGCCAGTGAAGTACAGATCTGGACGGATATTGACGGTATGCACAACAATGATCCGCGCGTAGTAAAGAAAACCTTCCCCATTGAGCAGCTGTCTTTTGATGAAGCTGCGGAGCTGGCATACTTTGGCGCTAAAATATTGCACCCGGCCTCCATATGGCCGGCGCAGCATTTTAACATCCCGGTAAAGCTGCTGAACACTATGCAGCCGGAAGCCAAAGGCACAATTATTACTGAAATGCCTAATGGCGATGGAGTAAAGGCGATTGCTGCCAAAGACGGTATTATTGCTATTAAGATCAAATCCAGCCGTATGCTGCTGGCTTATGGTTTTTTGAGAAAGCTGTTTGAGATCTTTGAGAAGTACCGTACACCTATAGATATGATCACTACTTCAGAAGTAGCGGTGTCTATTACGATTGATAATACCCAGCATATAGATCAGATCCTGAAAGAGCTGCAGCCCTTTGGCACTGTGGAGCTGGATCACCATCAAACCATTGTATCTATTGTAGGGAATGAAGTAGCGGCCACGCCTTCTATCCTGAAAAAGTTATTTGAGGCGCTGAATGAGATCCCGCTGCGTATGATCTCCTATGGCGGCAGCCGGCATAATATTTCCATACTGGTAGGTGGCCAGCACAAGGAAAGAACATTGCAGCTGCTGAATAAAGGATTGTTCAACTTAGAATAGTATCCATACAAATATTAAATGTGCAAATGAGATCTCTTCGGGATCTTTCATTTGCACATTTGCATTTCTGCGTATTTGCATTATCTCTTCGCTTCTTTCAGCCGCTGGTCAAATACAAAAGGCTGCTGGCTGGTTACATACACGCCTTCTGCTTCCGGGTGCAGTGGGTTTACCAGGTAGTTGAACTCCTCCGGTATCACTACAGATGGAATTTTCAATACCGGGTATTTACCTTCTTCTAACCACGCATCACCTACTTTTTGCAGCTCCGGGAAAGGGGCGAGGGATTGCCAGCCGGAAGGCAGCTCTTTACGGGTAATGGTTTTAACCGGCATCTTATCCGGTATAAGAATAGTAGCAATACAAAAATCCTGAACAATATTCTTTAATGGTACATGCACCAGTACTTCCAGTGCGGAGAGGGCGCGGCTGCCTGCAGTGTACAATACCGGATGACCTTTGCTGTTCCAGCGTCCGCCATAGAGGCGGGCGCCAACACCATTCAGATCAGTAATGTACATGCATTTGCTGATACGATAGACTTCCATTCAATAGGGTGTGGTTATGCAAAAATGCCGTGTGCTATTTTGCCAAGTTCATCTTCGATGAGCTGGAAACCAAAGGTAGTATCTAAAAGGGAAATAGGAGGTTGGTAATTGAACGCAGGTAATGGAGTACGCATCCATTCCTTAAAATTTTCCAGGTCGCCAAATACAAAGGTACCGTGCTGGTACAGTTGAGAGAGTAGTATGGCCCTTTCGGAAGTATCTGCAGAAAGTTTTTCATCATCTGCATAGCGTTGCAATGTTCTTTCAGAAATGTGCAGCACGCGCGCCACTTCTGACAATGAAAATGAAAGCTGCTGACTCAGGTTCATAAGCGCCTTTTTAATGATGCCATCCCTGGAAAGCTGTATAAACTCAAAATACCCCCGGCCTGCCCCATAAGGCACGGCGGCTTCCTGCACTACCATTAAGGTTTGTTCCTGTACCTGGTACTCGATGTTTTTGTGCGGTTTCATGCTCCAACGTCATTTGTCACAAATTTACGGCTTTTTGTCTGGTTAAAAAATTTTTATCCTCAAAATACCCAATTTTCCGCATATAACTGATTTCCAATAATATAACATCGTATTCTTTGGTAACCCTGCCTTCCAGGATATAAAAACCGCTCTTCTGCAAGGGATATTGCCGGAAGCTTTCCGGGAAATGCACGGTATCCAGGAAGGCCTGTTCCCGGTCTAAAAAGGTTCCAAAACACATAGGCGCACCCTGGGAGGTATTAATATGTTTGGTAGTTACCAGGTAGCCTAGCACCCGCACGGTTTCTCCCAGCCTTGTGGCCATTTCCCGCACGGTCACATACTGGCTTTGATCATGTTCCAGCACGCTGAACGGGGAGCACAGCGGAAATCCCAGCAGCGCTATTTCATCAAAAGCATCTTCATGTGCATGGTAAGCCAGCTGCGGCAGCTTACAATCCGGCGTCGGCTCATAGAACAGGGGTAATACATGATCTGCGTTCGGATCTTTACTCCTAAGCAGTAGGCTGCTTTTCCATAACAGCTCTTTTTTCGTGTAGCCGGTAAAGTTAAAGGCGCCTATCCGTATCAGTATATCCAGCTGTTCCGGCGGGGGCTGCATACGTTCTGTAAAATCATCCAGGCTGGCATAAGGCCCGTATTGGCTCCGTTCTGCCAGCATGCGGTTTATCCAGGCTTCTTCCAGCCCTTCTACATGAATAAAGCCGGTATATACTTCTTCACCTGTAATGCGGGTAGGGTAGCTGCTGTTATTAATGCAGGGCGCATGAATAGTAACACCGGTTTTTTGCAGCTCCCTGAAATACAGCTCCCGGTTATAAAAGCCGCCAAAGTTATTGATCACCGCTACCATAAACTCCGCAGGAAAATAAGTTTTCAGGAACAGGCTTTGGTAGCTTTCAACTGCATAGGTGGCGGAATGCGCTTTGGAAAATGAAAAGCTGGTAAAGCTGGCTATTTGCCGCCATAGCTCTTTTGTTACTTCTATAGGGCGGTTCATCCGTGCGCTGTTGGAAAAGAACTGCTCCTGCAATTTCAAAAAGGCATCCGGCCCACGGTACTTACCGGCCATACTGCGGCGTATAATATCGGCATCTGCCAGGTCCATGTCAGCATAGGCATGTATAAGCTTAATTACATCTTCCTGGTACACCATAATACCAAAGGTTTCCGACAGCACCTCTTCAATAACAGGGTGCAGGTAGATGACCTTATCCTTATTCCTGAAATTCTCCACATACTGCCGCATCATGCCGGATTGCGCTACACCCGGGCGTATGATGGAGCTGGCTGCCACCAGCGTTAAATAATCATCACATTCCAGCTTTTTCAGCAGCTGCCGCATGCCCGGGGACTCTATGTAAAAGCAGCCAATGGTGTTCACTGTCCGCAGCTGCCTTTTCACATTTTCATCTGCAGTAAAATCTTTAATGGCGTGTATATCTATCTCTACGCCTTTATTGGCTTTAATAATATCCAGCGAATCGCGTATATGCCCCAGCCCGCGCTGGCTTAGTATATCAAACTTATACAGGCCAATGGCTTCTGCCTGCAGCATGTCCATTTGGGCAGTACAAAATCCTTTGGGCGGCAAATGGGTGGCGCAGTATTGATGAATAGGCGCATTGCTGATAAGAATACCGCCGGCATGTATGCTCAGGTGGTTGGGAAAAGCCTTGCCGTCTTTGGTCATAAGGCTGCAGAAGCCCAGGATCTTTTGCTGTATGCTGTCTTCATCCAGCTTAAGCTCAAAAGGGGTATCCAATATGCGGTCTATTTCCTTTTTAGGCAGGCCGTATACTTTACCCAGCTCACGTATAATTGCATTTTCCTGGAAGGTAGCTACGGTGCCTAACAAGGCCGTGTATTCGCCGCCGTGCTTTTTAAATACATGTTTGATCACCTCATCGCGGTCGCGCCAGGAAAAGTCAATATCAAAATCCGGGGGCGAGCTGCGGTATGGATTTAAGAAACGTTCAAAGTACAGGTTCAGCGCAATGGGGTCTACATCTGTGATGCGCAGGCAATAGGCAATAATGGAATTGGCGCCGCTGCCCCGGCCTACATAGAAAAAGCCCTGGCTTTGTGCATAGCTGATAATATCATGGGTGATCAGGAAGTAAGCATTAAAATTTTGATCTTCTATGATCTTCAGCTCTTTTTCAATACGGAATTTTGCCTCTGCATTATCAGCGCCATAACGGTCATGCATGCCTTTATAAGCCAGCTCCCGCAGCTTATCCCGGTCTGCTGCTGCGCTGCCGTACAAATATTTTTTATTACGCTGCACTTTAAAATCAAAATGCAGCTCACAGGCTTCCATGATCTGCAGCGTGTTCTGTACTATGTGCGGGTATTGTTCATAGTGCTCCAGCAGGTCGGCGGGCAATAACCAGCATTCATCGGGTAAGGCGGTGGTAGCGGGGGGCAGCTGGGTGATGAGGATGTTCTGATCTACTGCCCGCAGCACACGGTGCAGCTCATAATGTTCCGCATCCTGGAAAGTAACGGGGTGTAAGATCACCAGCTTGTGCTTATACTTTAGCGTATCTACCCTGAATAGCTTATTCACTTCACGGGGGCGTATGCCTATCAGCTCGTGTGCGGCCAGCTGATCCGGCGCACAAGCGCCCCAGGCGTATATAACAAAGGTGCCGGGCAAAACCGGCGCCCGGTCCGGGAAAGGTATTTCGTTTTGCAGGTGCTCAGATAAAAAGCGGTTAATATGGAACCAGCCTTCCATATTGCGGGCCAGCAGAATGTATTTGAATGTATGCGTATTCCTGCATTCCAGGCCAATAATAGGTTTTATATCTTTTGCATGGCATTCCTTTACAAAGGTCCATACATCGGCGGTCATATTAATGTTGGTAAGGGCCAGGCTGGTAATGCCCATGTTGCGGGCAGTGGTTACCAGGTCTTTAGTGCTAATGGTACCATAGCGCAGGCTGAAATAGGTTTTACAGTTCAGGTACATAGCTCAGCGTTTTTGATAGGGCATTATGTTCCGCAGGTGGCTATCTGTTTTTTTACCGGGTGCTGCTACATTGGTGCCTTTCATTAAATATTGCCACCCAAAACGGTTTTTGATATGATCTATGGCCTGGTATAAGGCAATCATTTCCTGCGTATCATCAAATAAGCTGATCTGGTAATTTCCCTGTACCAGGTGGCTGAAACGTATGCCTATCAGGCGTACCAGCAGGCGGCGGTCATACAGGCGCTGGAACAGCTCTTTTACTTTTTCCAGCAAAATATGATCGCTGCAGGTGTAGGGAATGGTCATTTGTTTGGTAACGGTTTCAAAATCAGAGTAACGGATCTTAATAGTTACGCAGCCGGTGAGCTTATCCTGCTGGCGCAGCTCAAAGGCTATTTTCTCTGTCATACGCACCAGCTCTGCATGCAGGAATTGCATGTCAATGGTATCGGCCCGGAATGTATTTTCTGTAGAAATAGATTTTTGTTCATGGTAAGGGATCACCGGCGATTCATCAATGCCATTGGCTTTATTCCAGAGGGCAATACCGTTTTTGCCCAGCCAGGCTTCCAGCAGGGGAATGGGTATTTCACTCAGGGTCCTCACATTTTCCACGCCGCGCCGGTGCAGCTGGGCAGCGGTTTCCTTACCTACCATGGGCAGCTTTTCTACCGGCATAGGCGCCAGGAAGGCTTTTTCCCCGCCAAAAAGCACCTGCATTTTCCCGTTTGGTTTGGCTTCATTAGTGGCTACCTTGGATACCATTTTGTTGGAGGCCATGCCCAGGGAAATAGGCAGCCCGGCTTCCTTCATGATCTTTTCACGCAGCTCAATGGTCCATTGCAGGGAGCCAAAGTATTTATCCATGCCGGTAAGGTCCAGGTAAAATTCATCGATGGAGGATTTTTCATACAGGGGTGCATTGTTTGCAATGATCTCAGTTACCTCTTTTGATTTTTCACTGTAAGCTTCCATATCGCCGCTTAATACAATGGCGTGGGGGCAAAGCTTTAAGGCTGTTTTCATGGGCATGGCGGAGTGTATGCCAAATCGCCGTGCTTCGTAGCTGCAGGCGGCTACCACGCCCCGGTCGCTATGCCCGCCTACTAATAATGGTTTGCCTTTTAATGTACTGTTCTTCTGCACCTCTACGGATACAAAAAAGCAATCCAGGTCAAAATGCGCTATAGATCTTTGCTGTAAAGAGATCATGTTGAATGCTTAATGCGGAACGCTAAACGCTAAACGCTGAAATGCTTAACGCTTAATACCTATCGTTAAATAAATGCCGGATGCCATTAGTAAAATGCTTAAGCCCTAAAGCCTAATGCTAAACGCTGAATGCCTTAATTCCTTAATACTTATCGTTCAAAAAATGCCTGATACAAATGCCGGATACTTAACATAACGCCCTGTGCAAAACATAAGCAGCATTCGGCATTCAGCATATATCCAAATGTACTAATATTTTTAGTAAAACTAACTTAATTAGTAATTCATTAACTAAACATATTTGGCCTGATTGGTGTAATATTTATAGTGAGGAGAATGAAAGGATTGAGGAAGCTGATCGGTAAACACTTAAATACGTTCTACCATGCAAAAGACGGCTGTTCCTAAAGAGCTCTTGATACTATTGTTGTTATTGTTACCTATGGCTTACCTGGGCATTATCTGGAATACGCTGCCCGCGGTGATCCCCAGCAATTTTAATGTAAATGGCGTGCCCCAGCGCGTGGGCAGCAAAACTGATTTCCTTTTATTGATGATCTTTTTATTCCTGACCAACCTGCTTTTATACTTTTTATTCCGTTACCTGCCCGATACGGATGAAGCAGGCGCACTGCCGCAGCAGGTTGCGCATGATCATCATTCCTATTACCAGATCCGTTTTATGATCCATATTTACCTGGCTGTTTTTACCGGTATCATCATATTTATGGTAAGCCGGGGCATGCCATTTGTTATGGAACGCTGGACCTTTATAGGGGTGGGACTATTGATCGCGTTACTGGGCCTTTACCTGAAAAAGCTGCAGCCCAACTATTTTGTGGGGGTGAGAACGCCCTGGACCTTAAAAAGCAGTGAGGTATGGAAAAAAACGCATATCATGACAGGCAATTTATGGTTATATACAGGTATCGTGATCATTATAGCCGGCTTTTTCCTGGCAGTAGTTACCGGGGTTTTCATTCTCATTTTTGTGGGTGCTATACTGGCGGCTCTCCCTTACATTTATTCTTTCCGGTTATATAATGAAGATCAGGGTTAAAAATAAAAATGTGCAAATGAATAAACGCTTTGCCGCGTAAATTCATTTGCACATCTGTATATGCTCATTTACACACTAAAACCATCCTCTGCCCAGCGCTGCCCGGAAAGGCCAGGGGATCAGGGCCAGTATCAGCAGTAACGCAATCCCAAAGAATATCAATGCAAATTTATGTTTCTGTGCATCGGTGCCGGCTTTTTTTACCTTGGAGCGGCCAATGTGTACCAGTACCAGCGCTATAAAGGCCATAAAGGTATGTTCTACCGCAAAAAAGCGTAATACGCCGTCTTTCATAGCAGCGCCAAAATCTGCCCGGGCCGTTTGCATCAGCGGGCTGGTTACAAAGTACATGATCAACCCTACCAGGAACTGGATATCCAGGCTAATAGAAAAGAACAGGCTGGCTTTATTGTCAGTGGCGGTATAAGGTTTACCATTAACGCCCTGCAGCGCACGGATAAAGGCCCAGATGCCGGTTAACAGGATGATCCATCTGAGTAAGGAGTGAATGATCAGCAGCGTGCTATTCATAATGTTATTGTTTTTTTGAGTTGGTATTTTTTCCAGGGGCAAAAATAAGTGAAGCCTTGGGAATAATATCCGGAAATATATTTGGTAATTATAAAAATTAATTGCTAAATTTGTTAGTAATGTACTAAATAATTTAGGGGTATGTCCATAGCGTGTCAAAATCTGAAATTCCTGCGTAAGCAAAAGGGATGGACCCAACAGGAATTTGCTGATAAATTAGGAATTAAACGTTCCTTGTTAGGAGCATATGAAGAAGAGCGGGCCGAACCACGCACAGAGGTGCTGGAGCTCGTGAGCGATATGTTCCGGGTATCTATTGATGACCTGTTGCGGCGGGACATTGGTTCTCAGAAGGAGAACTTCCTGGAAAAACGCCGGCAGCAGAAGCTGGGGAATAGCCGTCAGCAGGTTGAGTTTGTACCGGTAAAGGCGGCCGCAGGTTACCTGGCAGGGTATAATGATGATGAGTTCATTGAAGAGCTGAACACCTTTACGCTGCCAATGCTGGGTGCCGGTAACTACCGTGCTTTTGAAATAGCCGGCGATTCCATGCTGCCTACGCCATCCGGCTCCGTGATTGTGTGTCATAAGGTAGATGGCTGGGATGATATTAAGAACAATGAAACTTATGTGGTGGTTACCAACCGGGAAGGGATTGTGTATAAACGTTTGCTGAAGAGCAACCGTTCAAAAGGCAAGATCACCCTGGTGTCTGACAACCCGCAGTTTGAACCTTATTCTGTAGGTTATGAAGATGTGCTGGAGCTTTGGCAATCCGATGCCGTGATCAGCAAAACCGGCCAGCAAAGCCGCTTGAGCGTAAATCACCTGGCAGATATGGTAAGCCATTTACAGGACCAGGTAAGCCTGTTGAAGAAAAAGATCAAAGATTAATGATGTTTGATAATGTCAGTAAAGTAATGAATGATTGTAAGTATAGTGGTCTGTATCAATGCTGATATAATATAGCTTTTGGCCTGATAGAATGCGGCCAGGTGTGATTATGTTGGTCTGATAGAATGCAGCCATGAGTGCTTACGCACGATGAAGTAGGATTATAGATGAAATAGGATGATATACGATGCTGATTAATATAAGTCCCATTTTGTTACCCCGTTATTCTAAAACCGAGATCCATCATGCCGTCCGTTGTCTAGCGGAGCGGCATCTTTTTTATGAAATTAAACAACATTAATCATAGATCTCCGCTGCAGCCCTGAAGGTATTGCAGTGGGCATTTACAATATCCTTTATATTGGTGGAGTAACCGCCGCCCATGGCCACTGCACAGGGAATACCATGTTGTTGCAGGAACGAAAAAACCAGCTCATCCCGCTGGCGGCAGCCCTGCGGTGTTACTTTCAATCTCCCGAATTTATCGGTTTCCAGTATATCTACCCCGGAAAGATAAAATACCAGGTCCGGCTGCACCCTGTCAATGAGTATTGGCAATGCGTTTTCCAGCAATTGTAAATAAGTGCTGGTATCTGTACCATCCTGCAGGGGAATATCCCAATCAGAAACTTCTTTGTGAAAAGGGTAATTGCCGGCGCCGTGCATGCTGAAGGTGAATACCTCTTCCTTACCTGCAAACAGTGCAGCAGAGCCATTTCCCTGGTGTACATCCAGGTCAATGATGAGCGCTTGTTTTATTTTTTTTTGCTGTAGCAGATAGTTGGCGGCAATAGCAAAATCATTCAGCAGGCAAAAACCTTCGCCACGGACCGCAAAGGCATGATGGGTGCCGCCGGCCACATTGAGTGCAACGCCATGCTGTAAAGCATGCAGCGCACAATCAATAGTGCCCTGGCAAATAGTGATTTCGCGAAGGGTAAGTGCGGGTGATTGTGTGAAACCTATGCGGCGTTGTTCCCTGTCGCTAAGAGTTTGATCTTTGAGCTTATGCCAGTAGGCGGCATCGTGGGTAAGCAGGATGGTAGCTTCATCCAGCAGAGCAGGGGAAAAAATATGCGCAGGTGTGATCACGCCTTCCCTTAACAACTGTAAAGGAATAAGCTCATACTTATCCATAGGAAAGCGGTGGCCTTCCGGCAAAGGATGTACATAAATGTGATCATACGCTATAAGCATGCAGTTCCGGCTATTATGCTACCGTTATTTTAAATATGCTGTTATTTGCTATGGCAAACACTACTTCATCCGTTTCCGGCGCCAGCATAGCCAGTCCGGTAAAACGCCCGAAAGCAGGGAGTATACCACAGCTTTTCCCAAAATAAAAACAGGGCAGGCGTAAACGCTGCCGCCCGCCACCGGCAATGGCTACACCCGGGTGCAGGTGGCCGGAAAAAGTATAGGGCCCATGCTCATCTTCTGATTCACAGGGTTCGTGTATGAAATGAATGTTCTGCAAAGTGAGTGTATCATGCACGGTTATATGCAGGCTGGCATACAGGTCGGCTGCCAGTATATCATGGTTGCCTTTTACCAGCTCAAACCGGATGTGTAGGAATTGTTGCCGCCATAGGCGGAAGTACTGCACATCATTATTCTCACTGCTATGGAACATGTCGCCCACTACAATGATCTTTTCCGGGTGGTAATGGGTAATGAGCTGCTGCAAACGGTACAGGTCTTCCTGTATAAGCCCCGCCGGCACAGCAATGCCGGCCTTGCGGAAATGCGCCGATTTACCCAGGTGCAGATCAGAAAGGATCAGCGCCTTTTCTTCCAGCCAGTACAGGGCTTTTCCGGCTGATAAATGCCATGTTTGTTGTTGAAAATTAAATACCACTTCTTCCACAACGCGAAGATAATGCTTAACGCTGAATGCTTAACGCTTAACGCTAAACGCTGTTTACGTTTTGTTCAAGGTAATAAGGGCCTTTAGCGTTAAGCGTTAAGCATTAAGCGTAATTCATGCATGTTTCAGCATCTTCTTTATCCGGTCTTCCAGCTTTTCACTTGTCAGCTGTTCCCGCAGGCTATCTACCTTAATGGGGAAGCAGAAGGGTGTTAACCGCACAGGTTCTGTAATTACAATATGGCTGTTATAAATGCGCTCCATAGCTTCACGCAGGCGGGCTTCTTCCATCTGGTAAAAGAATGCTTCATTAAAAGCTTGCCGCAGCAGCAGGTTATGCGCATCATAATCCTTGAACACATTGAACAGTAAAGATGACGAAGACTGTAAGTGCCGGCTGGTCTTATGTTTACCGGGATAGCCCTGGAACACAAGCCCGGCTATTACTGCAATATCGCGGAATTTGCGGCGGGCCATTTCCGTTGAGTTTACGCTGGCCGGCAGGTCAAGGCTCAGGTTCTCGGGGGAGAACAGCTCATGTACATTGCCTTCATCCAGCGGTAAAGGTTGATCGCTCAGCAGCTCAAAACCATAATCTGTCATGGCTATAGAAAAGGTAATGGGCTGCAGGCGGCTGATGCGGTAGGCCAGCAAGGCGGCCATTACTTCATGCACCAGGCGCCCTTCAAAAGGGTATACAAAAAGATGGTACCCGTCTTCTGTTTGTATCTTTTCTATCAGCAGTTGGTTGCTGGAAGGGATGTGGGATAATTGCTCCTGCAGATCAAACAGGGGCTGCAGTATTTGCAGCTCCGGTTCCCGGGAGGCGCCGGAGAGCGCTTCGTTAAAGGTGCGGCGTAATATTTCCCCCAGGTTGGCGGAAAGGGGCATGCGGCCGCCGCCCCAGCTGGGCACAATAGCCCGTTTGGCTTTAGACTTGCGCACCAGCACCGTCATATCCTTGATCATCACAAATTCCAGGATATAACCGCTGATGCTGAAAGTATCGCCTGGTGTAAGGCGGGCAATAAACCATTCTTCTATCATGCCAATATAACCGCCGCTCATAAACTTTACTTTCAGCATGGCATCGCTCACAATTACGCCTATATGCAGCCGGTGGCGCATGGCTATCATGCGACTGCGGCAAATGTAGAGGTCACCTTCGCGTTCCAGCTTGCGGAACTCATCGTAGCTCTGTAAAGCCTCGCCGCCGGTGGTGAGGAAGGAAAGGATCCATTGCCAGTCTTCTTTTGTAATATGGCTGTAACAAAAAGTACCGGTTACCTCTTCCCAGATCTCATCTGCATAAAAACCGTCGGATACGCCTAAGGTCATCAGGTATTGCAGCAGCACATCATAAGCCAGTATCACGGGCATGCGGCTTTCTACCAGCTCCTCTGCTATGGCGGCTTTCAGGGCAGCGGCTTCTACCAGCTCAAGCGAGTGCGTGGGCAGGAAAAATATCTTGCTCACGGCGCCCGGCTGGTGACCGTTACGGCCGGCCCTTGGCAGGAAAGGGGCTACGCCTTCGGGGCTGCCCACCTGGATCACAGTATCTACCGGGCGGAAATCCACGCCTAGGTCCAGGCTGGCCGTGCATACCACGGCTTTCAGCACACCGCTGTGCAGCGATTCTTCTACCCAGGTGCGCAGCTCCATATCAATAGAGCCATGGTGTAATGCAATGGCGCCGGCCAGGTCCGGGCATTGGCGTAGTATTTCCTGGTACCATATTTCAGATTGGGAGCGGGTATTGGTAAATATCAGCGTGGTGCGGCTTTCCATAATAATGGGCAATGCTTTGGGCAGCATACGTATGCCCAGGTGCCCGGCCCAGGGATATTTCTCAATTTCATCCGGCAGCACACTTTCCAGTGCAATTTCTTTTTTAAGCTGTGCGCGGATGATCACTGCATCCGGATCAGGGCGGCCCAGCAGCACTTCCATTGCTTCCGGTAAATTACCAATGGTAGCTGAAATGCCCCATACCTTCAGGGGTGGCTTGCCTGCCTTACGCACAATGCCTTTCAGGCGGCTCAGGCCCAGCTCTACCATCACGCCACGTTTGCTGCCCAGCAGCCCATGCCATTCATCGGCCACCACGGTATGCAGCGTGGAAAATAAACCGGCATATTCTTTTTGCGCCATCAGCACATGAATACTTTCCGGTGTAATGATCAGGATCTCCGGCATCTGCTTTTTCTGCTTTGCCCGTGTAGCCGTAGGCGTATCACCGTTACGAATACCTACCTGCCAGGGCATGTTCAGCTCCTGCAGCACTTCTTCCATAGCCCGCCCTATGTCTTTGGCCAGCGCCCGTAAAGGCGTTATCCATAACATTTGTACGCCGTTTTTTGTTTTTTGCTGGTAGGTTTTGGGGTGATGGTCAATCCAGTCTATTACCACGCCCAGGAACAGGGCAAAAGTTTTACCGTAACCGGTAGGGGCATTCACTAATCCTGATCTGCGCTGCTGGTAAGCTTTCCAGGCTTCTTCCTGGAATGTAAAGGGCTTTAGTTCTTTGGCAGCCAGCCAGTCGTTGATCACTTTCCATCCTGCAGTCATATTTATGAAATTAGGATAAATAGATGAGAAAAGTAAAGCGTTACTTTTCCCTATTTTTACTGCATGTTGTCTAAGTTTTTTCAGCTTGCTGCACACCAGACCACGGTAAAAAAGGAGATCCTGGCCGGGCTTACCACCTTCTCCACCATGGCCTATATACTGGCGGTGAATCCCGGCATCTTATCCGGTACCGGTATGGATTTCCAGGCGCTGATCACTGCTACGGCATTGTCAGCAGCCATTGGTACCCTGGTAATGGCTTTGTACGCCAAACTGCCTATAGGTGTAGCGCCCGGTATGGGTCTGAATGCTTTTTTTGCCTATACCATTGTGGCTGGTATGGGCTACAGCTGGCAGTTTGCGCTGACCGCCGTTTTCCTGGAAGGGCTTATTTTTATTGCACTCTCACTGTTCCGCATACGCGAAGCTATTATTAACAGCATACCGGAAAACCTGAAACATGCTATCTCCGTAGGGATTGGATTGCTGATAGCTTTAATAGGCATGGCCAATGCAGGCATTATTGAAACCGGCATGCACCATACGGGCAACGGGCGTTTGGAAGGCGTAGTGCTGAAAATAGGCGACATTACCAGCGCAGGGCCATTCATTGCTTTAACAGGATTGATAGTAAGTGCGGTGCTGATGTACCGTAAAGTAAATGCCGCTTTATTGATAGGTATACTGGCAGCTACCGTAGCGGGCATTCCGTTTGGTTTAACACATTTCCCCACAAACGGCCGGCTGGTAAGCCTGCCGCCGTCCCTGGCGCCCATTGCTTTTAAGCTTGAGTTCAACCGCATTTTTACCATGGATATGGTAGTGATCTTATTCACACTGCTGATGGTGAACCTGTTTGATACAGTAGGCACCTTAATAGGGTTGTGTAACAAAGCCGGTTTGCTGGATAGCCAGGGCCGCCTGCCCCGCGCTAAACAGGCATTGCTGGCAGATGCGGTAGGCACCACTGCTGCAGGTTTATTAGGCACCAGCGTAGTAACCGCTTACGTGGAAAGCGCCAGTGGTATTGCAGCAGGCGGGCGTACCGGCTTAACGGCGCTTACCGTAGCCGTAATGTTCCTGCTGGCTTTATTTTTTGCACCCATATTTGCCATGATACCGCAGGCCGCTACTGCACCGGCTTTGATCATTGTGGGCATGTTAATGATGAGCGCTGTAACTAAAATAGATTTTAATGATGTAACGGAAGCTATCCCCGCTTTCCTGGCTATTGTAATGATGCCTTATAGCTACAGCATTGCAGAAGGGATTGTATTTGGCATGCTGTCTTACGTACTGCTGAAAATATTAACCGGGCAGTATAAAGCCATTAGCTCGGTTATGTATGTGCTGGCAGTGTTGTTTATTGTGGCAATGTTCGTTAATTAGTTAGTGTGCTAATATGCTATTGTGCTGGTATTTGTTCATTATCGTATACACCAGCACATTAGCATATTAGCACATAAGTACATTGTTATTTCATTTCCCTCAGCTCCACACCGCCCGGCTGCACGCTCAAACGGTGCATTACCCCGCATTTCAGGGCATAGTTATTTCTTTGATGCCCCACCGGGAAATTAAAACAAACCGGGTAGGGAAAGTCTTTCACTTTTTCCAGCACCATGTCATAAACGGTTCTGCCAAATTCCTCACCAGGATCGTCCGGTTTAATACGGTTAAAGCCGCCAATGATCAGTCCTGCCAGGTTATCCAGCTTATGGGAGCGGTGCAGGTTACCCAGCATACGGTCCAGGCTATAGAGGTATTCACCTGCATCCTCCAGGAACAATATTTTACCAATGGTATCTATTTCGGAATCAGTACCGGATATGCTTTGCAGCATAGAAAGGTTACCACCCACCAGTATACCGCTGCCTGTGCCCGTACGGTTCTTTGCATCTGCCGCTGTGTTATACTGCATAGCTGTTCCAGTTAATGCCTGCCGAATAGAGAGGATGGTGTCCTGTACCTCTTTATCCGCAGCATTCAGATCATCCGGGAAACTGTTACACATTTTGGAATGCAGTGTGGCAATGCCGTAGTGGCGGTTTATATGGCTATGCAGCACCGTAATATCACTAAAGCCTATCACCCATTTAGGATGTTCAGTGAATTTGGTAAAGTCCAGCGCATCTATGATCCTTGCGCAGCCGTATCCGCCCCGCCCGCACATAATAGCTTGTATATCGGTGGCGTCCAGCATAGCTTGCAGGTCCTGCAGGCGTTCTGCATCTGTACCGCCAAAAGTAAAATCACGTTTGCCTACTGTAGTACCGGTACGGATATTAAAACCCCAGCTTTGTAAAATGCGTACCGCCGGTTGTATCTCTTCCATAGTAATGTAACCGGCCGGGCAGGTAATGCTAATGGTATCGCCTGGTTTTAAATAAGGCGGTATCAATGGTGGAACGGGCGCTTTAAATACTGCGGCGGCACGTGCTAAATAACTGAGTGCAGGAATACCTATACCGGTACTGATCAACGAGGACAGGAAATACTTGCGGTTCATGGGGTTAATGTAGGAATTATTAGCCGTTTTTACTGAATATTCCTTAAAGACCAGTGTTCAGTATATTGCCCATTCCGCAGGCGGATGATGTCTATAATGTTCATGGTGATCTGCTGCCCGGTGGCGGGTTTGCCCATAAAATCACCTACCTGTTTGCCGATGATAGCTTTGCGGGTTACTACGGTATCGCCTTCTGCTACCTGGTCATAGATCTCTACCCGTATATCCGCTACCGCTACGCGCAGTACATTCATAATAAAATTGCTCACACCTTCCCGTCCGCTGGGCTGGTTTACGCTGGCTGCGGTATGGTTAATAAAATCCGGTGCTACAATTTCTTCAAATGCCTGCAGGTCGCCCTGCTCAATAAATGCTTTGTTAAAACGGGTTACAATCGCTTTATTCTTTTCCAGTTGTGTTTGCATATTTTCTTTTTTTAAAAGCCCTGGCAGATCTTGAATACCTGCCAGGACCTGAAATTATAATGTGTGTACCAGTACTTTTGATTCCAGCAGAACGGGAACGTATACACGTTTATTTTTAACATCCAGGTAAAAATCGGCGGGACCGGCTATCACAGGCCAATCCAGCTTAACAGCAGTTTTGCTGTGCAGGTCAATTTTTTCCAGGAAGCCGGCCGGGTGGTCCAGCGCACCCCAGTCGGAAACCAGCAGGGTATGATCGTCAATCATTTCCAGGCCATCAAATCCGCCCTGGACATCGCCAATTTTTTCATACATAGGTTTGTCCTGTTGCCAGCTGATCACGCCAATTTCGCCACCCTGTATGTTATCAAACAGGAAGTTGCAGGTATACAGGCGTTTGCCTGCTTTATCATAACAAATACCGTTAGCGCCTTTCAGGTCAGCTATTTCAGTGAGCTTCCCTGTTTTCAGATCTACCTCCACTATTTTACCAACATCTGTTAAAGAGACAAATAAGGTGTGTTCGTCTTTCACTGTAAGATCGTTGGCAAAAGCGGTGTGAGTGCTTGCCAGGCTTATCTCAGCTGTTTTTTTACCGGTAGCCAGGTTAATGCCTACAATGCGGTCCAGGTCTGCTACATACAGTACGCCTTTAATAATAGCAGTGCCTTTAGGTGCATTTAATTTTTCTGTAGTAATGCTGGGGGTGATCATCTTTCCATCCAGCGATAGCTTGCTGATAAAACCATCTCCGTCTTTAGCAGTAGGTTCCATGGCTTTGCCGATATTGGTAGCATACAGGAAATGACCGTCAGCGTGCAGGCTTTCAGGGTGGGCCAGTCCGGTTTCGTCCTGGGCAAAGGCATGGAATGCCAGTACCGTACAAGCCAGTAATGCGAATGCTGTTTTCATAAAAAATTTGATTTGTTTTTGGATGCAGGCGCCCGTTACCTTCCTTTAACACCATCAGCTGCAAATGCTTGCTGCTGCCGGTTACAGGAGGATGAGGAATGCTTTTTTAATTGTTTAATGCAAAGGTATTAGCAAAGTGCTGATGGCCGGTAACGGTAAAAGCTCAAACAATTGCTTTTTTAGCTCTGTCGCTATTGGGGGTGGTGCCGTATTCCTGCTTAAAAATGCGGATAAAGTGGGGAATGTTCTCAAACCCGCACTCTATGGCTATTTCAGACACCTGTTTGTCTGTATGTTGTAACAGCACACGTGCATGGGCCAGGCGTTGTTCATTGATCCATTTTTTTGGCGGGCAATTATATTTATGCTGAAAATCGCGCTTAAAGGAGGCCAGGCTGCGGCCGGAAAGTTTCGCCAGCTCTTCTACCGAAAGTGGCTGGAACAAATGTGTTCTTACAATATAGTCAATGTCCAGCGGCTGCCCGAAAGCAATGCTTTGTAAAAATGCCAGCACCTGTTGTTTATGCGGTCCGGCCAGTAATAACAATAATAGCTCCTGCAGCTTTAGCTGTAAAATAGTATCCAGCCCTTCCACGGTTTTACCAAAATAATCCAGGAACTGCATCTTAAAACTATCCAGCAGCTCGGTAGTGGGAATAATGAGGTGGGAAGGGGTAGGCGCTGCCTGTGCAGTGGTGAGGTTATAGGTATGTAAGAATTTTTTCAGGAAATCATCTGTAAAGAACAATAGCAGCGCTTCATACGCCACGCCCTCCGGTATATATTCGGACATGGTGTAAATGCCGCGTTTCATGAACATCAGGTGCCCGCCTTCGGCAGTATGCGTAAAATCTTCGAAATGCAGCAGCTTGTGGCCCTGGATCACAAACAGCAGGGTATGTTCTGTAATAAAATTAGTGGCTTTATGGGCAGTGGCGGCTAACTTATACCGTGCAAAAGGCATGGTGGCCGATTGCAGCACATGATCATTTTTCTCTGTTGCTAAAGTAGGGAACCGGGAAAGCATAGTACAAAGTTACACAATTTTGTGGGTGGCCTTTATAACAGACATTACAAACACGCTTTCCATGTGGCCAATGTTATCCAGCTCACCCAGCTTATTCACGTTAAACTCATAATACGCATTCATATCCCTTACCTGTACCTTCAGCATAAAATCAAACTGCCCGGAAATGTTCAGGCACTCCGTAACTTCTGTAAAACCGGTAACTTCTTTAATAAATTTGCCACCGGCTTTTTTACCATGTTCTTTCAGGGAAATGTAACACAGCACCGTAAGCCCTTTATTGATCTTACGCGGATCTACAATGGCTGCATACTGTCGTATAACGCCTGCCTGCTCCATTTTGCGGATGCGTTCATAAACGGGTGTGGTACTAAGGTTCATGCGCGATGCAATGTCGCGGATGGTCATTTTTGCATCTTCCTGCAGCAGTTTCAGGATGCCCAGGTCTTTTTCGTCCAATGCTATATCCGGTAGCTCCATTAGAATATTGTACGGGTTTAAGAATAGTAACCCATACAATATACTAAATTATCTGTAACAGGTAGTGCAAATCATCTTTTGCGTACCCAGCTGCCGATATTAAATACCATGGCCAGGCTGAAAATTGATACGGGGCGCATACATTAAACCTGCGGAAAAATAATCATCGGCGCCATAAAAGGTTACACCGGCAGAATGGGAGAAAGTGTTTTTTGTGCGCGCGCAGGGAACCACACTAACAGGGCTGCCAGGCACAGGATAGACATTAATTTCTGCATAGGGGATGATAGATAATGTTAACAAAGATAGGGTTTTAGGGTCCATCCAAATGTTATCCTTTGTATTGCTGCAGCAACTGTTGCAGGTCGGCCAGGGTATTGATCTCCTCCGGTGTTTTATCTTTCCGCCAGCGGTGAATGCGGGGAAAACGCAGCGCCACACCGGACTTGTGGCGGTTGCTGGCGGCAATGCCTTCAAAAGCTATTTCAAATACCAGCTCCGGCTGTACGGTTCTTACAGGGCCAAATTTTTCAAGTGAATGTCTTTTCACCCAGTGATCCACTTCGTTCATTTCCTTGTCCGTAAGGCCGGAGTAGGCTTTCGTAAAGGGGATCAGCTTATCGCCGTCCTTCACGGCAAAGGTATAATCTGAATAAAGGTCTGCGCGGCGGCCATGGCCTTTTTGTGCATAGATCATTACCGCATCAATGGTAAAGGGATCTATTTTCCACTTCCACCAGTCGCCGCGTTTGCGGCCTACCTGGTAGGGCGAGCTGCGTTTTTTCAACATCAGCCCTTCGCTGCCCATATCCCGGGCCTGCTGCCGGAATTCAATGAGGCGCTGCCAGGAATCAAAAGTAACCATGGGGGATAAACGAAGTGTCGGGTGATTCACCTGCGCTACCAGCTGCTCCAGCAACACACGGCGCTCCTGTAAAGGTTTATCGCGTATATCCCTGCCTTCCCATTCCAGCAGGTCGTAGGAGAGGAACACTACCGGTGCTTCCTGCAGCTGCTTGTTGGTTACATTCTTGCGCCCAATACGGGTTTGCAGGGTTTGGAAAGGCAGCGGGAAATTATCTGCATAGGTGAGTATTTCCCCGTCTATTACGGTGCCTTCCGGCAGGGCATTTTGCAGGGGGGTATATTCCGGGAATTTTTCCGTGATCAGCTCTTCCCCTCTTGACCATACAAACAGCTGCCCGCTGCGTTTGATCATTTGCCCGCGGGTGCCGTCCCATTTCCATTCAGCTATCCAATCCTCCGGCTGCCCCAGCACGGAAGGATCTTCTTCCAATGGATAGGCCAGGTAAAAAGGGTAGGGTTTGGAAGCGTCTGCACCGGAGCCGGTATCCTGCAGCAGCGCTTCCAGGCTGGTTTGGCGCGGATCCCAGTTACCGCTGATCATGTGGGAAAGGGTAGCAGGTGGTATCTGGTAAGTTTGCGCCAGGGCATTTACCATCATCTGCTGGGATACGCCTATACGAAAACCGCCGGTGATCAGTTTGTTAAACACAAAACGTTCATTAGTATCCAGCTCCTGCCAGGCCTGTAATATAAATTGCTGTTTCTCCGCTTCAGGCGCTTTTTCCAGCTTGGCCAGCTCATCCAGCCAGTAATGTAAAGGATGGGTGGAAAGCTGTTGTCCGCTATCCGGCAGCAGCAAAGCAATGGTTTCTGCCAGGTCGCCTACGGAGTGATAACATTCTTCAAACAGCCATTCCGGTATATCTACTTTTTGCAGGCACCATTGTTTCAACTGGGTACTGTTCACGGTGCGTTTGGGGCGCCTGCCGCTGAACAGGGCCAGCACCCAGGGTTTATCCCGGGCATCGGCATGGGTAAAGTAAAACCGCAGCGCCTCCAGCTTCTCATTGGTTTTGGTGCTGTTGCTTACTATTTTTACCAGTTGGGTGAATTGTTGCATATTGTTTGATGTCAGGGCCTGCTGTTATTATTTAAATTTATTCGCTTTCACCGGCTGCCGGTGCTGCTGCTGTTCCGTTATCAGGCGTAAGGTTTGCTGCGGCTGTTTCTGTACCGGCTTCCTGCGGCGCTTCCTCATCCTCATTGCCGAATGCTGTTTTGATGGCTTCCGCTTCAATGCCATTCTCCTGTAAATACCGGGCAAAGGCGCTGCTGAAGCCATGCGTGGTAAATACTTTTTCAGCGCCGGTGGCTTTTACTGACTGTAATAACCCGGACCAGTCTGCGTGGTCCGACAGGGCAAAACCTGCATCCGCATTACGGCGGCGCATGGAGCCACGTACCTGCATCCACCCGCTGCAAATGCCCAGCGCATAAGGATTGAACCGGCGCATCCAGGGAGTACCTGCAGCAGAAGGCGGGGCTATGATCACGCTTTTTTTCAGATCCGCTTTGGGTGTGTCCGGCGTAATACGTTGTATTGGCGGCAAGTCATAACCCTGCGCCAGCAGTACCTGGTGGGGTACATCAATAGCGCCATGTGCAAAGATGGGGGTATCCAGGTCTTTCAGGTTAAATAACAGCCGCTGTGCCTTACCCAGGCTGTAAGCCAGCAGCACGCTGCTTTTGCCGGCCTGCTGATTTTCATATATCCATTTCCGTATATCGCCAAAGATCATGGCCTGCGGCTGCCAGTTATAAATGGGCAGGCCAAAAGTGCTTTCTGTAATAAACACCTGGCAGGGCACGGGCTCAAACTGGCCGGAGAGGCCATCGTTCTCCACTTTATAATCCCCGCTTACTACCCATACTTCATTGCCCTGCTGTACCCGCACCTGCGCGCTGCCGATAATATGGCCGGCGGGATGCAGGGAAATGCTTACACCATTGTAGCGCAGTGTTTCCCCGTAGGGAATACCCTGTACACTGATGTCCGCGCCCAAACGCAGCTGCAGCAAAGGCACACTTTCCAGGTGGCACAGGTAATGCTGGTTACCCAAACGGGCGTGGTCAGAGTGCGCATGGGTAATAACTGCACGCGGTACCGGCTGCCAGGGATCTATGTAAAAATCCCCGCCGGGGCAGTAAATACCTTTATCGGTGAATTGGAGTACAGGCGTCATTATGGGAACAGGCGTCAAAAAAAATGCCGGAAGCTGATCACTTCCGGCATTTCCGTATTGTTAACAGGGAGAACTATAAGCTAACGTTCATTTTAATGTCGCTGCTGTCGTTCTTCTGTATAATGTAAATGTTCTTGTTCTCGAAGTAGTCAGGTTTTTCTTCTCCTTCTTTCAGGTATACCGGCTGGTAGTTGAAATTGGTGAACACCTTCTTGGATGAATCATTTACACTGCTGTTAAAGTACACGCCTTTATCGCTCAGCAGCTTAATGAAATAGTAAGTAAGCTCAAACCCTTTATACGCCATATCAGAAGGGCGCGCCTTATAGATCCTTTTGAAATAATCGGCTATATAATGGCTATAGGCATCTGTTTTATCATTGTAATAAGGTGTGGAATAATATACCTGCAGGCCTTTCAGCTCCGGCTCCTTGATCTTCATTACATCCCAGGTAGGCATGCCAAAAATATGAATGGGGTAGTTGGGCGCCTGTACGCTCAGCTTTTGCATAATGGCTTTAGCGCCTGCCTCGTCCAGGGCAGTGATGATGCAAAGGTTGGGCCGGTCCACCAGCAGATTCTGTGACAGCTCAGCATCGGTAGTGCCCTCATTCCATACCACTTCGCGGATGCGGGATTTCTTATCACTCTGCAGCTTATCGTAAGCGGCCTTTATATCATTGGCAATGCGAGCTTCAGCGGCATTGTTACGGCGCAGCAGCACAATGTTCTTGGTGGCAAATGCTTCCTGCACGTAGTTCTGCAGGGCCTCGCAGTGTGTTTTCAGCGTGCTGTTGGTGATCAGTAAAAAAGGATTGCTGTTAACCCCGCCATCATTGGGATAGGTGGCAGATACCAGGTTCACCTCTTTATTCCGTGCAAAATCGCTCAGCTCTTTCAGCTCCGGGTTGCTTACAGAACCTATGATCAGGTCCACCGCATCCAGGGTACGGTTACGGATAAGCGCCGGTACGTTATTGGAGCGGGATTTACTATCGTACACAATTACATTCAGGTTAAAGCCTTGCATGCGCAAGGTATCCAGCGCCAGCTGAGCGCCTTCATAAAAGTCAAGGCCGGGCAGCACATAACGCGGCATGGTACGGCCGGTGGGATCCATCGTAGCGGAAAAGGCAGAATCCAGGTATAATGGCGCAAATAAAGCAATGTTATAGGAGGCTCTTTTTACTTCGCGGGCAAAAGCCGGTACATTAAACGGCGCTTTCCCTTCCTTAATGATCTTTTCTTCTTCCTTCTTTTTTTCCTCCGGTGTTGTTGGCTTATTAACAGTCATCGGAATATCCGGACTGGTAGTGGTGCTTTTCTTGAACAGTGAGCAGGCCGACAGCAAAACAGCTAATGCGGTACCGGCTAACAGTTGTCTGGTAATGGTAGATAGGCTCATAGCGTTCTTAGAATTACAAAAATCATTCCCGCTAAAACGGGAGTGGTTAGTAACCAGCGTTAACCGCTAATTACTAGCCACTTACAACTTTTTATTCCCACTCAATCGTAGCGGGCGGTTTGGAACTGATATCGTACACAACGCGGTTGATACCTTTTACCCTGTTAATAATATCGTTGGACATTTTTGCCAGGAACTCGTAAGGCAGGTGCGCCCAATCGGCCGTCATACCGTCGGTAGAGGTTACGGCGCGCAGGGCTACGGTAAATTCATAGGTCCTTTCATCACCCATTACTCCTACACTTTGCACCGGCAGCAGAATGGTGCCGGCCTGCCAAACTTTATCATACAGCTCTGCATCGCGCAGGCCTTCTATATAAATAGCGTCTGCTTCCTGCAGCATGGCTACCTTGTCCGGGGTTATTTCTCCCAGTATGCGGATGGCCAGGCCAGGCCCCGGGAAGGGGTGGCGGCCCAGGAATAATTCACTGATGCCTATTTCGCGGCCTACCCGGCGTACTTCATCCTTGAACAGGAAACGCAGGGGCTCTACCAGCGACATGTTCATTTTTTCCGGTAACCCGCCCACATTGTGGTGCGACTTAATGGTTACGGAAGGCCCGTTCACAGATACCGATTCTATTACATCCGGGTAAATGGTGCCCTGGCCCAGGAAAGAGATATCTGTTAGCTGGATAGCCTCCTGCTGGAACACTTCAATAAACAGGCGGCCAATGATCTTACGTTTCTGTTCCGGGTCGGTAATGCCTTTCAGCTCCCCGTAGAACAGGTCGCGGGCATTTACGCCTTTTACGTTCAGGCCCATGTGTTTATAGGAGTCCAGCACCGTTTCAAATTCATCTTTGCGCAGCAGGCCGTTATCCACAAATACGCAGAACAGGTTTTGTCCTATTGCTTTGTGGATCAGTTCTGCGGCTACGGTACTATCTACCCCGCCGCTCAGGGCCATCACCACTCTTTTATTCCCTACCTGCTCCCGGATGCGGTCAATGGTTTCGTGTACAAAGGCGGCCGGGGTCCAGTCCTGCTGGCATTTGCAGATGTGTACTATAAAGTTGCGCAGCAGCAGCTTACCTTCCAGGGAGTGAGTTACTTCCGGATGGAACTGCAGGCCCAGCAGCGGGCAGCTGCCCTGGGGCTGGCTTTTGAAAGCCGCCACCGGTATATTTTCTGTACGGGCTATGATCTCAAACCCTTCCGGCATGCGTACAATGGTATCGGAATGGCTCATCCATACCTGGCTTTTGCCGGATATGTCATATAATAAGGTCTCTTCTTTATTTTCATGTTCCATGAAAGCGCGGCCATATTCCCGGATGGAGCTTTTGGCTACTTCCCCGCCAAATACTTTGGCCATTAGCTGCGCGCCGTAACAAACGCCCAGCACCGGTACTTTGGCCGCCATGGCGGCAATATCCACAGTAGGGGCGCCCGGATCGTTCACGGAGAACGGGCTGCCGGATAAAATAATACCCTT
Organism: Chitinophaga sp. GbtcB8; assembly: GCF_019091455.1. Classification (GTDB taxonomy): domain Bacteria; phylum Bacteroidota; class Bacteroidia; order Chitinophagales; family Chitinophagaceae; genus Chitinophaga. The sequence continues at coordinate 391,401 of NZ_JAGXJN010000001.1, read as the reverse complement.
AATGGAAGGATCCCACTGGATGGGCTGTAAGCAAGGTTTGATCTCACAGTAAACATTCAGCTCCCGGATGCTGCGTGCAATCAGCTGCGTATACTGGGAACCAAAATCGAGAATAAGAATCTTTTCTGTCATGGTGGTGCAAAGATAACGGGCCAGATCCTAATGAACAATTGATAACTTCCTATAAGTTTTTCAGGGGTGTTTATTAACTTCATACAAACTTCCCAATATGAAATCTAAACTTCCTTTTCTGTTACTGTTAGCCATTCCCTTATGTGTGGCCAGCTGCGATGTTACGGGCCAGAACCGCGTAAAAGGCAGCGGCAATGTTTCCAAAGAGGAACGCTCCGTAGGCGAATTTAAAACCCTGTCTGTAAAAGGCAGCATGAACGTGTATGTAACCCAGGGACCAGTAAAATCCGCTGTAATTGAGGCAGAGGATAATATTATCCCCCTGATACTGCTGGAAAAAGAGGGTGATGAGCTGGTGATACGCACCAAGCCCCACACCAACATTGATACCAAGCGTGATATGAAGGTATATGTAACCACACCGGATCTCTCCGACATCCGGCTGGCCGGCTCCGGTGATATAAAGCTGGAAAACCAGATCAGTAACCGGGATGCCATTGAGGTAAGTGTTTCCGGCAGCGGTAATGTCAGCGGTGCGTTAAATGCCCCGCATGTGAAAGGCAGTATTTCCGGCAGCGGGGATATGTCCCTTTCCGGCGAAAGCAAAGAGCTGGAGATCGGTATTGCCGGCAGCGGCAATTTTAAGGGAGAAGACCTGATGGCGGAAACCGCCAATATTAATATTGCCGGCAGCGGCAATGCCAACGTGCATGCCAGTGTAACCCTGGATGCTAAAATAGCCGGTTCCGGCAATGTATACTACAAGGGTAGCCCGCAGGTATCCTCTAAGGTAGTAGGTTCCGGATCTGTAATAAAGCAATAGCAGGTAACGGGTTGGTATAAACGAAATCCTTTACTCCAAGGGATATTTTAACATTTCATTTATCATATTTTACTCACCTTCGCGGTTATTATAACAAACTTTTTCAAGTCCTTTAGCCTGGGTACTGTTGTAAACGTTCGCGTGTTACTCCAGTACCTGGCTGAGGCACAAGCTTGAACCACCTGCCCCTTCTTCGCCTGTAACCCGCTGCCTGAGCAGCAATACGCTACAATACAACCCTGTAACATATATTAAAATTTTATCTCCTACTGTGACACTTTATTTGTATGTTTACAGTTTGTAGTTTGAACTCCTTATTCCTGATATGGCGAAACAAAAAATACTGATCATATACTATACACAAACCGGGCAGCTGAAACGTATTATTGACAGGGTGGTAACACCGCTGCAGGCGCAGGCGGATATTGTGTATGAAGAAATCGTCCCGGTACAGCCTTTCACGTTCCCATGGGATAAGCAAACGTTCTACGATACCATGCCGGAAACGGTACTGGGCCGGCCCCGTGGCGTACAGCCACTGAAAGTGAACCCCGACGAGCATTTTGACCTGGTGATACTGGCCTACCAGCCCTGGTTCCTTTCCCCCTCGCAGCCTACCGCCGCTTTCCTGCAAAGTGAAGGCGCCGCACGCCTGCTGAAAGGCAAAAAGGTGCTTACGCTCATTGGCGCACGTAACATGTGGCTGAATGCACAGGAAAAAGTAAAAACATATTTACACCAGGCAGGCGCACAGCTGGTTGGCAATATTGCGTTGGTGGATACCTCCTCCAACCTGATCTCTGTTATGACCGTATTACGCTGGCAGTTTAAAGGGAAAAAAGAAGCTACCCGGTTTTTACCACCCGCCGGGGTACAGGAAAAAGAAATACAGGCGGCCGACCGTTTTGCCGCACCCATAACACAGGCTTTACAGCAGGGTAACTGGGAACAGCTGCACCCACAGCTGCGGCAGCAGGATGCCGTTACCCTGAAACCCAACCTGGTGGTGCTGGAAGACAGGGGCATCCGCGCTTTCCGTTACTGGTCAAAGTTCATCAGCGCCAAAGGCGGGCCGGGAGCACCGGAACGGCAGGGGCGTGTAAGCATGTACCGCGGGCTGCTGCTGTTAGGCATATTTGTACTGACTCCTATCACTAAGATCTCTTCCATGATCACTTTACTGGTGAAACGTAACCAATTATTGCAGGAAGTGGAATACTTTAAGGGCATTGACCTGCGTACTGAAAAATAGATTTTACGGAGATAGTCATGTAGTTTTGTATTGAACAGATAAGGGGGAAATATCCTTTTATAATTATATTTACGCGCTGAATACGGCATGGTTATGGGATGATCCATGTGTTTGTTCCGCATGCGCGGGCGGTATTTTAAAAGAGCATTTTCAGATGAAGGATGTATTTATTACAAGGCTGTCCAAATTTTTACCCAACGAGCCGGTTGGAAATGATGAAATGGAAAGTATACTGGGTATGGTAGATGGAAAGCCATCCCGCGCCAGGTCTATGATCTTAGGGAATAATAAGATCAAGACGCGCTATTATTCTTTAGATAAAAACGGGAAAAGCACCCATACCAATGCAGAAATGACTGCAGCGGCAGTACAGGGGCTTTTTGATGATAAATTTCCCATAAGCCGCATGCAGCTGCTGGCCTGTGGCACTACTTCCCCGGACCAGCTGCTGCCCAACCATGCCGCTATGGTGCATGGTTTGCTGAAATGCCAGCCGGTAGAGCTGATTGCCGCCACCGGCGCCTGTGCAGCCGGCATGCAGGCATTTAAATATGCTTACATGTCTGTAAAATGTGGTAATACTGCCAACGGTGTAAGCACCGGTTCTGAAAAATTCTCCGCCTGGATGCTGGCCAAGAAATTTGAGCCGGAAACAGAGAACCTGAAACTGCTGAGCGAGAACCCGATCATTGCTTTTGAAAAGGACTTTCTGCGGTGGATGCTGTCTGACGGCGCCAGTGCAGCCCTTTTCCAGGATAAACCGAATGAGGACGGCCTTTCCCTGCGGGTAGACTGGGTGGAGATTGCCTCCTATGCCCATGAGCTGGATACCTGCATGTATGCCGGTGCTATTAAAGACAGCAACGGCGGCACCCAGGGCTGGATAGATATGACGCCGGAAGAATGGGCGCAGCACAGCGTTTTTTCCTTTAAACAGGATACGCGCCTGTTGGGCAAGAACATTGTACCCTCCGGTGCAAAAATGTGGAAAGAGCTGGTAGAGCGTTATAATATTGATATAGAGAACGGGCTGGATTATTTTCTGCCCCACCTTTCCTCTGAATTTTTCCGTTTTAAGATAGATGAAGAGATCAGCCGTTTAGGCGTGCCCATTCCCCAGGAAAAATGGTTCACCAATCTTACACGTGTAGGTAACGTAGGCACTGCCTCGCCTTACTTTATGCTGGAAGAGCTGATGAATACCGGCATGCTTAAAAAAGGCCAGAAGATTGTGATGATGGTACCGGAGAGTGCACGTTTCTCTTATGCTTACGCGCATTTGACTGTAGTGTAAAGCGGGGAGTTGCCTCCTAAAACTGCTCCTATATGAAACAGAACGAAGTACCGCAGGATGGTGATAACCTGCACGAAGGCACTTTTAAACAATTGTTCTACGCAGTGAACGATGCCGGTGAATACAAACAGCCGGTAACCAGCGTAGGCTGGGAGCCGGAGAATGTAGCCATGGCACAGGCCTGGGAAGAGGTGCATGCAAAAGTGGAGAAAGCCCGTGAGCGCGTGCTGGCCGGTGAAATAAGCCCTATAGCCTATTACATGGAAAAGACCCTCATGGACCTGCCCCTGCTGGCCAGTTATGTGAGCAAATTTCAATGGCAGGTAAAACGCCACCTGCAGCCCCGGGTATTCAAAAATCTCAGCAGCACTATGCTGCAGCGGTATGCCGCCGCTTTCAAGATCACGGTGCAGGAATTACAACATATAAAATAGTTATTGCCTTATAGTACACGGTCCGCAGACCACGGCGGTTGACGTTGGTCTGTGGACCGTGCACAATTTCAGACATTATGAGCCAAGTACAATTTAACCACGTGCAAACGGCACATTGTGAGAGTGGGGTCATATCCAACCTGTTCCGGCATTACGGCCTTAATATCAGTGAGCCAATGGCTTTTGGCATAGGCGCCGGCATTTTCTTTGGCCACCTGCCCTTTGTAAAAGTGAACGGTGTGCCCGGTACCACCTACCGTATTTGGCCCGGTGCTATTTTTCAGCGGGTGTGCAGCCGGTTGGGCGTAAAAATGCAGTCGCAGAAATTTTCCAGCCCGGAAAAAGCTATGCAGGCGCTGGACCGTGTAATTGGCGAAGGCATCCCGGTGGGCGTATTGTCCAGCGTATATTACCTGCCTTATTTTCCGCCGGCGTACCGTTTTCATTTTAACGCGCATAACCTGGTGATCTATGGAAAGAATGGCGATAACTACCAGGTAAGCGATCCTATTATGGATGTGGTAACGGAAATAGATCCCAAAAGCCTGGCAGAAGCCCGCTTTGCAAAAGGCTTCCCGGAGCCTAAAGGTAAAATGTACTACCCGGTGCAGGTGCCTTCCGGCGTATCGCTGCAAAAGCCCATCCGCCAGGGCATTGAACAGGCTTGCCATTATATGTTAAAGATACCGGTACCCATGTTCGGCGTAAAAGGCATGCGCTTTTTAGCCAAGCGGGTAAAACATTATCCTGAAAAGCTGGGCGACCGTAAAGCCACGCTGTACCTGGGTAATATAATACGTATGCAGGAAGAGATAGGTACGGGCGGCGCCGGCTTCCGTTTTATGTATGCCGCCTTTTTACAGGAAGCGGCTGACCTGCTGCAACAGCCGGAGCTGGCCAAGCTGTCCCGGGAGCTAACCGGTATTGGCGACCTGTGGCGCAACTTTGCATTTAATGCCGGCCGGGTTTGTAAAAGCCGTTCCGCTGATAATGTATCTTATGCTGAATTAAGTGAAATGCTGCTGCAATGCGCTGCAGCAGAGGAAGTGTTTTTTAAGAAGTTGTCTAAAGTGAAGATATAATGTGTTAATGTGCTGATATGCTAATGTGCTGACAAGTATATACCAGCACATTAGCATATCAGCACATCATCTAATTAGAAAATGATTACTGTTAAGAACTTGCATAAAACCTACCCGGGAGCGCTGGAGCCGTCGTTGAGCGGCTTATCGTTCAGCTTTCCCAAAGGCAGGATAGCAGGTTTGCTGGGACCCACCGGCGCCGGTAAAACCACTACCATTTCCATCCTTTGCGGGCTGGTAAGGGCTGATAGCGGGGATGCACAGATCTTTGACCTGCACCAGGATGTCCACCACCGGGAGTCCATTAAAAAAATGATCGGTATTGTGCCGCAGCAGATAGCCTTGTTCCCGCAGCTCAGCGCTTTGGAAAACCTGACCTATTTTGGTAACCTGTATGGCCTGAAAGGCAAGCCCCTGCGCACTAAAATAGAGGATTACCTGCAGCGTTTCGGCCTGGAAAAGAACGGTAAAAAAGAAGTCTATAAATTTTCCGGCGGTATGAAACGCCGTACCAATATTATTGCTGCCCTGCTGCATAATCCGCAGCTGCTGATCCTGGACGAGCCTACTGCCGGTGTGGATGTACAGTCGCGCAATATGATCCTGCAATTTTTGCGGGAGTATAACCAGCAGCAGGGAGTAAGCATTTTATACACCTCGCACCTGCTGGAAGAGGCGCAAAGCCTGTGTGAGGAAGTAGCCATCATTGACCAGGGCCGCCTGGTAATGCAGGGGCAACCATTACAACTGATACAACAACACCCGGAGTGCCGCAACCTGGAAGAAGTATTCCTGCATCATACCGGGCTGGCGGTGAGAGACTAATACACTATGCTAAGATTACTGGCTACCATACGCAAAGAATGGCTGTTACTGATACGGGACAGGGGAGGACTGGCATTGTTATTTTTAATGCCGCTGGTGCTGATCACGGTAATGGCATTGATAGAAGATGCGCCTTTCCGCGACTACCAGGAGCTGAAGTTTGACGTGCTTACAGTAGATAATGATCATGGCAGGCTGGCCCGTTATATTAAAGAAGGCCTGGAGCACAGCGGGCAGTTTACTCTGGTAGATTCACTGGATGGTAAGCCTGTTACCCAGGAAGATGCCGTACGTTTGGTAAATGCAGGCGACTATAAAATATGTATCCTTATTCCTAAAGGCGCTACCGCCGCTATTGTGAGCAATGCCAACCGGATTGTAAATGATCTTTCAAAACGTATGGGCTTACCGGCCGTGCAACCGGTAAAGAGCCGGAACGATTCTTTGAACGTGCTCATTTATTTTGACCCCGCAGCTAAAAAAGCCTTTAAAAGCGCTATTCACCAGGCGCTGGATAATTTTTTAACACAGATAGAAACAGACCTGCTGCTGGAACGCATAAAGCTGCAGCTGCACAGTAAAGAGGCGGATGCTGCTGATACCTTTGCCATACAGTTAAAAGCCGTAGGCCTGCAGGAGCAGGTAACCGGCCCTACCAAACAAATAAATATGGTATATAATTCCGTGCAGCACAATGTGCCGGCATGGAGCATTTTTGCTATGTTCTTCATTGTAATTCCCATTGCAGGTAACATGATACGGGAGCGGGAAGATGGCAGCCTGCTGCGTATGAAGCTGATACCAGGTTCTTACCTGGCGCTGCTGGCAGGCAAAATGCTGTTCTTTGTAAGCATTTGCGTGGTGCAGTTTTACCTGATGACATTAGTAGGCATTTACTTAATGCCCCTGTTACATTTGCCCCGTTTAGTGCTGGGGCACAGCTACCTGCCTGTGTTTGTAATAGCGCTGTGTATTTCACTGGCTGCTACTGCATACGGCATACTGGTAGGCACGTTGTTTAAAACGCCTAACCAGGCATTGAGCTTTGGCGCTATTTCTATTGTGATCCTTTCTGCCATTGGCGGCATATGGGTGCCGTTGGAGGTAATGCCGCCGGCCATGCAGTTCATTGGGCATTTAACCCCGTTGAACTGGGGGCTGGAAGCTATTAACGATTTGTACCTGCGTAATGGCGGTTTTGCGCAGATCATGGGTAATGCCGGCAAGCTGATGATATTGTGTCTGGTCATGTTATACCTGGCTGCGCGGGTAGAGAAGGGGCGGATGAGCTGAGCGCAGGGGATTTATTTTCTAATCAATTGTAAAACTGTATTTTTACCGTTGTCCTGATGCAGTCTTGATATTGGGATATACCTACAACACTTATTATGGAAGATTTAAAACAAAAACTGAAAGTACAGATCATTGAGGCATTGAACCTGCAGGATACCAAGCCTGAGGATATTGATGATAATGCGCCTTTGTTCGGAGAAGGCCTGGGGCTGGACAGCATTGATTCCCTGGAGCTGATGGTGCTGCTGGAAAGGCATTACCAGATAAAGGTAGAAGATCCGCGCGAAGGCCGGAAGATCTTACAATCCGTACAATCCATGGCGGAATTTATTCAATCTAAACAACCGGCTTAAGCCAATACGGTAGCATGGCGGAACGTGTGTTTATAACAGGGATGGGAATGATCACTGCCATTGGTGATACCGTTGCAGCAAACCTTGGCAGCCTCCGGCAGCAGCAAAGCGGCCTGGGATTTACCTGTTATATAGATACTATTTATAAAGAGGTATTACCGGTAGCAGAAGTAAAGCATAGTACGGCGGAATTGAGTACTATGGCTGGTGTACCCAATACCCCGGAATATACCCGCACCACTCTTTTAGGTTTGTTAGCCATGCAGGAAGCCCTGCAGCAGGCAGGCATCAGCGACCTGCAGCAGGAACCTACCGGTTTTATTAACGCCTCTACCGTAGGCGGTATGTGCGATACCGAAAAAGTTTATTTTGACATTACCGATCCTGAAAAGGAAGGGGATTTCCTGAAATATATTGATACGCTGGATTGTGCGGATTGTACACAGCGTATAGCCGATACCGTAGGTTTTACAGAATATATTACTACTGTTAGCACGGCCTGTTCTTCATCGGCCAACGCCCTTATGTACGGCGCCCGCCTCATTAAACAGGGATTGCTGCGCCGCGTGATCTGTGGCGGTACAGAGGCGCTTACCCGTTTTACGCTTAATGGTTTTAACTCGCTCAAGAACGTGGATAAACGGCCCTGCCGCCCGTTTGACCAGCAACGTAATGGTTTAAACCTGGGCGAAGGCGCTGCTTACCTGGTACTGGAAAGTGAAAGCCTGGTACGGGAAAACAACAGTGTTATCCTGGCAGAGCTAAGCGGGTATTGCAATAGTAATGAAGCTTTTCACCCAACATCGCCCTCACCGGAAGGGGATGGGGCCTTTGCTGCTATGAAAAATGCGCTGGCTATGAGCGGCAGAAACACGGCAGATGTGCAGTATGTAAATGTGCATGGTACGGCAACACTGAATAACGACGTATCTGAAGGTAAAGCGCTGGAACGCTTATTTGGCGCACAGGTGCCGCCCTTTAGCTCTACCAAACCTTTTACGGGGCATACCCTGGCTGCTGCAGGTGCTATTGAAGCTATTTATGCTGTACTGGCTATTCAGCACCAGGTAATATTTCCCAATCTTAACTATTCTGAAAAAATGGAGGAGCTGTCCATAGCACCCGAAACCCGGCTGCTGGAGCAGGTTCCCGTGAATACTGTTATTTCAAACTCATTTGGCTTTGGCGGCAACAATGCCTCCCTGGTGATCAGCAAATATGAAGGGTAAGTGTTACATACAAGGATTGGCGGCTATAACGCCCCAGCATACTTTTGAAGGAAACCTTTTTTCTCAGCCACTGGTGAGTACCGGCGCCAATGTATTTGCCGTAACAGAACCGGACTATAAAACATTTATTCCTGCCAATAGCCTGCGGCGTATCAGCCGGCTGCTAAAAATGGGTTTAACCACTGCCCTGAAATGTATGCAGGACAGCGGTTTGAGCGTACCGGACGCTATTGTTACCGGCACCGGCAAAGGCAGCTTACAGGATACAGAACGTTTTTTGAAAGACATCCGCCAGTATGAGGAGCGTGCGCTCAACCCAACCCCTTTTATCCAATCCACCTACAATGCCGTAAATGGTATGATAGCCGTGCAGCAGCAGGTTACTACCTACAACAATACTTTTGTGCATCGCGGTTTTTCTTTTGAAAGCGCGCTGCTGGATAGTATGCTGTTGCTGGAAGAGGGCGCATCGCACACGCTTACCGGCGCTTTTGATGAAATATCTGCTGAGCATTTTTATATTAAATCCCGCATTGGGCACTGGAAAAAAGAAATGGTGAACAGCGCAGCGCTGTATGATCATTTAACGCCAGGCACAATCTCTGGTGAAGGCGCTGTTTTTTTTACCTTAACAGCAGCACCTACTACTCAAAGTTATGCACGGGTTGCAGGTTTAAAAATGTTATACAAACCTTCACTTACTGCTTTAACAACAGGACTGGCAACCTTTTTAAGCCAGCACGGATTATCTGCAAAAGATATAGATCTGGTGATTACCGGGCGCAATGGGGATAATAATTTTGAGCACTACTACCGGCAGCTGGATCTGGGTTTGCCGCAAGTGAGCCAGCTGCCTTTTAAACATTTGTGCGGGGAATATGAAACGGCCGGCGCCTTTGCGCTGTGGCTGGGCGCGCATATGCTGAAAGCGCAGCAGGTGCCGCAGCAATGGTTTCCCATGGTATCACAATTCCCCGCCACTCTTAACCGCATTTTAATTTACAATCATTTTTTTGGCGATCAGCATACCTTCATATTGCTGGAGCGTACCGCAGCTCCTGCCGTATAAACTGTTCCAGCGCTTCTTTGGAAGGCAGCTTTACCTGGTACTGTTTTACAAATAAGGTTTGATCCATACCTGCCGTGGCATACTGTACCAATGTTTCATTCTTATTGGTTACCATTAAAATACCAATGGGCGGGTTATCATCTTTTTCCATTACCTCCGCTTTATAATAATTCAGATAAGTGTTCAGCTGGCCTGCATTCACATGATTGAACGCATCTACTTTCAGCTCCACCAGCACATGGCATTTTAAAATGCGGTGATAAAATACCAGGTCAATAAAGAAATGTTCATCACCAATGAGTATACGTTTTTGCCTTGCTTCCAGGCAAAAACCAGGGCCCATTTCCAGTAGAAAATCCTGTAAGTTGCCCAGCAGCGCGGCTTCCAGGTCACTTTCTATTACCAGCGCTTTTTGCGGCAGGTCCAGGAACTCAAAAGTGTACATGTTTTTAATGAAGTCAGCCGGATCTATGGGAATATCTGCTTCATGAATAAACTGCTGCAGCTTTTCCTTATTCTTTGAAAGACCCATACGCTCAAAATACAGGCTGTTGATCTGCCTTTTTAATTCGCGCACGCTCCAGTTGCCTTTAATGGTTTCCAGCTCATAGAAGGCACGTTGCAGCGGATCTGAAATGGTAAGCAATAAGCTGATATGGGAGAAGGAGAGTTTATCCAATAATCTTTGAGGAGCAATAAATATGTTTTCACATTTGGCAATCTGTGATTGCCAAATTTCAACTGATTGATTATTAGCCGATTGCAATTTGGCAGACACTGTCTGCCAAATTACAATCGGTATGTATTCCCTGATAACAGGCCCGATGTGTTCATAGGTAGTATAGAACTGCCGGTATAAACGAAGGTTGCGTGGAGAAAAACTCTCCTTCTTTAGTTTTTCAGATAATTTGTCAAACAACTTTTCTCCATATCTCGCCCTATCCTCCCCGTTCTGCTCATATTCCACTATGTAATACCCAATTAACCAATTGCGGATGGTTAATAAACGGTTCACTGCTTTTGCAGCGCTTTCCTGTAAATGTTGATGCGTGTTTTCAATGCGGTGCAACAAAAAATTAAAATTCATAAGATATGATTTTGGTGTAGCAAAACTTTCAAAGATCATAAGCATGGGGAGAATGTACACCGGCGGTATAACAAACAATTAGTTAGTAATTGGTTCAAATTTAAGTGGTTAGGCGCGTACTAACAACAGGCAAAATGATAAATGTAGGATCATAAAAAAAGTGTAAATACAACAATGATAAATTACTGTATTTACACTTTTTCGTAGAGGCGTTTACTTTATACGGTATACCGGGTACCGCAAATATCCTGGTTCTGCATACTGCGAATGGTTGTATACAAAATCCAGCTGTGCACTGGCGTCATGGGCAAAAGCAGTATCAGTGGCTTTACGTTTTTCCAGTTCTGCTTTTACTTCCGGGTGTTGGCGTAAATATTCCGCCGCAGTATCCTCAAATACATAACTGGAATATCCTTCTTTGGGGGCCAGTATAGCGTCAAAGAAATTCCATGCAAAGAAAGAATCGCCGCCGGTAGGCTCCAGGGTTTCTATTAAATAACGGTTGGCATTTTGGTTTAGAGGAATGTAATAATCACCTTTGCGGAAAGCGATCTTTTCCTGTGTAGCAGCCACTTTCACCTGGCTATGCAGGTAATGTTTTTCATAGGGCCGGACAGCTGTTTTATAATCGGTGATATGATATACTTCTACTGTGATGGTGGTATCATGTGCCAGGCGCTGCATCTGTACATTACTATTCTTTAACAGGTCTGTCACGGCCCACCAGCCCTGCGGAATAAGATATGCTGCAGGCTTTTGCACAAAATTACCCGGCTCCGCTATATCGTAAAAAGGGATCTGCCGCTCGTAGGATTTATTGCGATCGTAGTACAGGCGCGGCAAACCGGAAACCTCGCTGGGTTTGTGCCCCGCTGTATATCCTTTAAAGGTAATGGTACTATGCCGGCTCATATCTGTTTTCCATTCCAGCGGAAAGCTGCTTTGTGTTTTTACGGTTTGTTTGGTTTGGTCGCGGATCGATTTAATGGCAGCGCTATGCTCACTTACAAATTGTATAAAACATTCCATCAGCTCATAGGTAGCTTTTACCCGCTGTGGGTAAGGTTTTAGCATATGTGTTTCCGGTACAAAGCCAAAAGTATGGAACAGGGCTGCGTAACCGCTGGAGTAGCGGGGACCATCGAAATATTGCGTCCAGCCGCTGTCAGGTGTTTCCCCAAAATGGTTTACGTAAGGGATCAGATCATACCCCCGGGCTTTCATGAGCCTATACAGGCCGGGTTCAAATTCCTTCTCCAGGTAATCGCCCATTACACCGCCCAGCTTATTATGCTGGGTACTTAGCAGGGTTAATACATGCTGGTAGTCGGCGCCATTGCTTACGTGGTTATCAACAAACACATCCGGGTCTGTAAGCTGGTAGATCTGCTGAAAGGAGCGGGCATTTTTAGAATCGGCTTTAATAAAATCCCGGTTCAGGTCCAGATTTTGGGCATTGCCGCGGGATCCAAAGGCATCCGGCCCATTCTGATCTACCCGGAAATCCGGGCTGCGGTTCAGGGCGCCTCCAATATTGTATACGGGTATTACGGCCAGCACCACATTATCCGGCAGGTGTTTTTTACCCAGGGCCAGGTCGCGCAGCAGTAGCATGCTGGCGTCAATCCCATCAGGCTCGCCGGGGTGTATGCCATTGTTAATGAGTATGATACGTTTGTTTTGCTGGTGCAGGCTGTTAAAGTCAAAATTACCCTGGCCGGAGAAAATAGCCAGGTGCAGCGGGTATCCGGCATCCGTAGGCCCCATTTCCAGCAGCTTGATCTGCGGAAAGCGCTGGTCCAGCTGGCGGTAATAATCTATGCATTCTGTATAGGTAGCGGTTTCCCGGCCCTGGGTACGTTCAAAGCGGGTGCTCAGGTCCTGGGCAAAGGTGTGCAAGGGTATCAGCCAGCTGCAAGCGGCGGCTATCAACAGTTTTCTCATCGGTCAGATTTAGATTTCAGGGAGGTTAAAATAATGATTTATCCAGATAACCTGTATACATAGCAGGGGCGGGCGGACGGTAAAAATGTTGACTGGCAGGAAGTTAGTCCGGATTTAGCTGGGACTGGGACTGGGACTGGGACTGGGACTGGGACTGAACGCCGTCTGGCGTGGAATGACGGTAGTAGCAAAAACAAAAAGCCCTTCCTGTTTTACAGGAAGAGCCATGTATAAGAAATAAGTGTGTGCCTATGAATTAAGCCAGGACGTTCACCTTCTTAGCCAGTTTGCTCTTCAGGTTAGCTGCCTTATTTTTATGGATCACGTTACGTTTAGCCAGCTTATCAATCATAGCGGCAACTGCTGACAGGTCTTTCTCAGCGGCTGCTTTATCGGTCAGCGCTTTCAAATCACGGATCGCATTACGAGTGGTTTTACCGTAGTAACGGTTCCGCTCATTGCGCTTTCTGCTCTGACGTACGTCTTTTTTCGTTGCTTTATGGTTTGCCATTTTTTAATTTTCAGTTTCAGGAGGGCAAAGGTACGGATATTCTTTTTTCAAAACAAAAAATTAATGTACCGTTTCTGCCGGGGCACAAATCTACAAAATATATGAGGTTCGGCGCATCCGGGCAGCCGGTTTGTGTACTACTTTATCCGCATATTTATTCATTATTTTACTACCGCTTTAACAAAAAACAAGCGATATTTGCAATCCAATATTATAATGGGTATCAAATTTCAACAGAACAAGTAATTTGAACCGAAGACCAAGCAAAACTCGTTGTAAATGAAGGACTTCTCATTTGTCACTAACTCGCACCCTGCTTACATTGAATCATTATACCAGGATTACCGCAAAGATCCTCAGGCCGTTGATCCCGAATGGGTTAAATTTTTTGAAGGATTTGATTTCGCGGTATCTACTCAAAATGGTAAAGCAGGAGCAGCAACAGTGGCGGCAGGAAGTAGTGCTGCACCCGTATCCGGCGATCAGCTTAATAAAGAGCTGAGCGTATACAGGCTTATACAGGCCTACCGCAAAAAAGGACACCTGATCTCCAAAACCAATCCCATCCGCGAAAGAAAGAACCGCCAGGCCAACCTGGAGATCTCTTTCTTTGGTTTGAGCGATGCGGACCTCAAAAGCGAATTTTTTGCCGGCCAGGTAATAGGCCTGGGCAAAACTTCCCTGGAAAATATTGTAAACAGGCTGAAACAGGTATATGCCGGTCCTGTAGGATTGGAATTCACCTATATTAACGATGCTAAAAAGGTAGAATGGCTGCAGCGTGAAATGGAGAACACCATGCACCAGCCCATGCCCCTGGAAAAGAAAAAGCGCGTGCTGCAAAAGCTGAACCAGGGCGTAATTTTTGAAAAATTCCTGCATACCAAATATATAGGTCAGAAGCGCTTTTCGCTGGAAGGTGGTGAAAACACCATTACCGCGCTGGATGCTATGATAAATACTGCCTCTGAGCTGGGCGTACAGGAAGCCGTGATAGGCATGGCCCACCGCGGCCGCTTAAACGTATTAGCTAACATCCTGGGTAAAACCTACGAGCAGATCTTCACGGAATTTGAAGGCCTCTCTACCCCGGACCTTACTATGGGCAGCGGGGACGTGAAGTACCACCTGGGTTTCCGCTCTATGATAGATACGCCTGCCGGCAAACAGATCAACCTGCAGCTGCTGCCAAACCCCTCCCACCTGGAAGTGGTAGATCCGCTGGTAACCGGCTTTGCACGCAGTAAGGCAGATGTGATCTATAACAGTGATTACGATAAGATATTCCCGATACTGATCCATGGCGATGCGGCTGTAGCCGGCCAGGGTGTGGTATATGAGCTGGTGCAGATGAGTAATCTGAAAGGCTATTACACCGGCGGCACCATGCATTTTGTGATCAATAACCAGATTGGTTTTCCCACTGATTTTGATGATGCCCGCTCCTCCGACTACTGTACCAGTGTAGCCGCCATTGTGCAGGCGCCGGTATTCCATGTGAATGGGGATGATGCGGAAGCCGTGGTAAAGATCTCTGAGATAGCCACCCGATACCGCCAGGAATTTAATTGCGATATTTTCATAGATCTGCTTTGCTACCGCAGGCATGGCCACAATGAAGGCGATGAGCCTAAATTCACCCAGCCCAGCCTGTATGCATTGATCGATAAACATGCAGATCCGCGGGAAGTATATACCCAGTACCTGCTGAAGAATGGTGAAACAGATGCGCAGGAAATGGCCAAGGATATGCAAAAAGTATTCTGGGCTGAGCTGCAGGAAAGGCTGGATGAAGTAAAACAGCATCCCCTGCCTTATAGCCACCAGAAACCGGAGCAGTGGTGGGCCGCCCTGCGCAAAGCCACTCCGCAGGACTTTGAGCAATCACCGGTAACAGCCATTAAAGAAGAAGATTTTACCCGCCTGTTCAACAGCCTGATGCAATGGCCCAAAGATTTTGTGCCTTTACGTAAGGTGGACAAGCTGCTGAAAGATAAGATCAAGCTGTATGAAACAGATGGTAAGGTAGACTGGGCTACCGGCGAGCTGCTGGCCTATGCCAGCCTGCAGGTAGAAGGGAAGGATGTGCGTATGAGCGGGGAAGATGTACAACGTGGTACCTTCTCACACCGCCACGCTATTTTGTTTGACGAAAACACCAACGCTACCTATAACCGCCTGGCGCATCTGCAGGAAAAACAGGGCCAGTTCCGTATCTACAACTCTTTGCTGAGTGAGTTTGCCGTAATGGGCTTTGAATATGGTTATGCAATGGCCAACCCCAATACCCTGGTATTGTGGGAAGCGCAGTATGGCGATTTTGTGAATGGCGCGCAAACCGTAATAGACCAGTACCTGACCAGCGCCGAACAAAAGTGGACCACCATGAACGGCCTGGTGCTGTTGCTGCCACACGGGTATGAAGGCGGTGGCCCTGACCACTCAAACGCCCGTCCGGAGCGCTTTTTACAGGCTTGTGCTGAATATAATATTGTAGTTACAAATATTACTACGGCAGCTAACTTCTTCCATGCACTGCGCCGCCAGCTTACCTGGCCGTTCCGCAAACCGCTGGTGAACTTTTCGCCCAAAGCAAACCTGCGTCACCAGGGTGCTTACTCTACCAAGGCAGATTTTACTACCGGTGGTTTCAAAGAAGTGCTGGATGATCCGTTTATTACAGATGCTTCCCAGGTGAAGAAAGTATTGTTCTGCAGCGGTAAAATTTACTTTGACCTGAGCGAGAAACAAGCGAAGGAAGGCCGTAAGGACATAGCCATTGTTCGTCTGGAACAGCTGTATCCTTTACCGGTAACGCAGCTGGAAGCTGTTAACCAGAAATATAAAGGAGCCACCTGGTTCTGGGTACAGGAAGAGCCGCTGAACATGGGCGCTGCCTCTTACCTGCAAATGAACCTGAAGCAGCTGAACTACGGCGTTATCAGCCGTAACCCAAGCGCTGCTACTGCTACCGGTTATGCGAAGGTGCATACCCGCGAGCAGCAGGAGATCATTGAAACGGCGTTTAATATTTAAGATTTTAGATTTGGTGGGAAATCGTAAATCTAAAATCCCAATTGAATTATTGCAAACAGAAAACTGAAATAATGGTTGTCGAAATCAAAGTTCCTACGGTAGGAGAATCTATAAGCGAGGTAACAATTGCGAAGTGGTTGAAGAAAGACGGGGATTATGTGCAGCAGGATGAAGTATTGTGCGAAATGGAATCGGAAAAGGCCACCTTTGAGCTGAATGCAGAGAAAGCAGGGGTATTGAAAATAGCCGCCCCGGAAGGCGCTACCCTGAACATTGGCGCGGTAGCCTGTACCATTGATACAGATGCCGCTGCACCTGCAGGCGCTGTAGCCCCTGTATCCGCCAACGCGCCGGAAGCCGCTGCTGCCGCCAAAGCAGCAGAACCTGCACCACAAGCGCCCGCTGGTCCTCCGCCGGCCAATAAGGGAACTATTGATATGAAAGTGCCCACTGTTGGAGAATCCATCAGCGAAGTAACACTGGTAAAATGGTTGAAACAGGATGGCGATTACGTAGAGCGTGATGAAATGCTGTGCGAAATGGAATCCGAAAAAGCCACCTTTGAGCTGAACGCAGAAGAAGCCGGTATATTAAAAAGAGTAGCCAAAGAAGGCGATGTGCTGAAGATAGGTGATGTGGCCTGCCAGATAGATACCAACGCCGCCCGCCCTGCCGGTAAAGCAGCACCTGCTGCCAAGGCTGAAGCGCCTAAGGCAACTCCGCAGGCCCAACAGGCGCCGGTAACCGCTATCCCGGATAATATTAAAACTACCCCGGTGGCTGCCGCTGTAATAGCAGATAAACATGTGGATCCCTCCTCCATTAAAGGGAGCGGCGCCCATGGCAAAATATTGAAGGATGATGTTTTTGCCGCCCTGCAAAACCCGGGTGTGGCATTAGGTAAAGAGCTGTTTGCCCGCAACGACCGCAGGGAGAAAATGAGCAACCTGCGTAAAACAGTATCCCGCCGCCTGGTGGAAGCCAAGAACACTACGGCCATGCTCACCACTTTTAACGAAGTGGACATGACCAACATCATGGACATACGCGCCAAGTATAAAGAAGTGTTCAAAAAACAGCATGAGGTGAACCTGGGTTTTATGAGCTTCTTCACCAAAGCCTGTTGTTTTGCCTTACAGGAGTTCCCTTCTGTAAACGCTTACATAGACGGGGAAGAGCTGGTGTACCATGACTATTGCGATGTGTCTATTGCCGTATCTGCCCCCAAAGGCTTAGTGGTACCGGTGATCCGTAATGCAGAAAGCCTGGGCATGGCAGAGATTGAAAAGAAAGTAGTAGAGCTGGCCACCAAGGCCCGTGATAACAAGCTTACTATGGATGAAATGACCGGTGGCACCTTTACCATTACCAATGGCGGGGTATTTGGCTCTTTAATGAGTACGCCTATCATTAACATACCCCAGTCTGCTATTTTAGGGATGCACAAAATACAGGAGCGCCCCATGGCCGTAAATGGCCAGGTGGTAATACGTCCCATGATGTACCTGGCGCTGAGCTATGACCACCGTATTGTTGACGGCCGCGAATCCGTAAGCTTCTTAGTAAGAGTAAAAGAAATGCTGGAAAACCCGGAACAGCTGCTGTTTGGCAAAGACCCGGTAAAAGCATTGCTGAAATTATAATCCTCCTGATAAATTAAAAAGCAAAAATTAAAAAGTAAAACCCGGTTCTACTTTTTAATTTTTGCTTTTTGCTTTTTTACTTTTCTTTGTCCCATGACCCGTTGGGAAAATTACTTGTTATCAGCAGAGAAGATCATTACCACTTATGATGGCAGCTTGCCATTACACCATTTCCTGAAGCCATTTTTTAAGCAAAACCCGCAAATGGGCAGCCGTGACCGGCGCTGTATCTCGCAGCTGGCATATGCCTTTTACCGCCTGGGCCATTTGTGGAAAAATGAAATGCCTGTAAAGGACCGGCTGTTGCTGGGTCTTTTCCTGTGCGAAACACAGCACAATGAAATACTGGCCCTGTTAAAACCGGAATGGAATGAGCAGGTAACTTTACCTGTAGCGGAAAAGCTGGCCACTGTTTCCTTTAACGGGCAATCGCCCACACCCAATGATATTTTTCCCTTTACAGCATCCCTTTCTGAAGGCATAGATGCGGCGGCTTTTACCAGCGCCTGTTTTGTGCAGCCCCGTTTATTCATCCGCGTGCGGAAAAACAAGCAGGAAGCAATTACTGCATTACTACAAGAGGCTGGTATAACAGGGGAGTGGCTGGCGGATGACATGCTGGCATTACCCAACGGCACTAATATAGAAACCGTTATTAAAAATAAAGACTGGTACGAGATCCAGGATGCCTCTTCTCAGCAAACCGGCCAGCTGCTTACACCTAAACCCGGACAGCGCTGGTGGGATGCCTGTGCTGCCAGTGGTGGAAAATCTTTATTGCTAATGGATAAGGAACCGCGTGTGCAGCTTACAGTAAGTGATGTGCGGGTATCCATCCTGCAAAACCTGCATGAGCGGTTTTACACTGCAGGTATTAAAAACTATGAAACCAAAGCGCTGGACCTTACGCTGCCGGTGCCGCCGCAAACCCTTGACTACGGATCGTTTGACGGTATTATACTGGATGCGCCCTGCACCGGTTCCGGTACCTGGGGCCGCAGCCCGGAGCACCTGTACTTTTTTGAAGAACCGCGCATCAATACCTTTCATAACCTACAAAAACGTATAGCCGAAAACGTTGTACCGCTGTTAAAAAAAGGCGGCTCATTGATCTATATTACCTGCTCTGCCTTTAAGCAGGAGAATGAAGCGGTGGTAAAACTTATTTGTGAGCACACCGGCCTGCAATGGCGCGATGGCGGTATTATTACCGGTTATAACATTGGCGCGGATACTATGTTTGCGGCTAAGCTGGTGAAGTAAGATGGATTATAATTTCACCAGCTTCACCACCTCTTTGTTATTTCCTTGTACAAATCTCAGGTAGTACATACCTACCGGTAATTTATCCAATCCTGTTTGCGTGGTAAAGTAGCCGTAATTGCTTACAGCAGGCAGCTGCCAGGTACGGGTAAGCCGCCCGGCGCCATCTATCAGCTGCAGGTAAATGGGTTGTTGTGAGGCTGTGGATTGATAATAGATGCTCAGCTGATTGGTAAAAGGATTGGGAAATACTTTGATCATGCGGTTGGCTAGCTGCTCACGGATAAAAGCTGTATCGCCGGCTTCTCTTTTCAATAAGGTATCATAGGCTGTATGAAAGTTGGGAATGCCGTATCCCATGCGGTTATCCCGGGCAGGGTATTGGCTGGAGCATGCTTTTACCGCCTGCACAATTTCCAGGTTGGTACGCCGGGGAAATGCCTGCCATAAACAGGTTACTAAGCCCGCCAGCACCGGGCAGGCATAAGAAGTGCCGCTGCCGCCGGTAATAGTACCATCTGTGGTTACCAGTGCTGTACCTACCCCCATTGCGGCTACATCGGGTTTTATACGCCCGTCTGCAGTAGGGCCATAGCTGCTGAAATTAGCCACCTGTCCCTGGCTGGTTACCGCGCCTACAGTCAGCACACTGTCTGCATCCGCAGGGGCCAGCAGGTATTTCCAGGATGATTTTCCTTCATTACCGGCTGCATTTACCACGATCATGCCTTTGCGTACTGCCAGTGCCGCGGCTTGTGTAATAGCCAGGCTATGGCCGTCCAGCTGTGTATAGGTATGATCATACTGCGGATCATCAAACGTGTTATATCCCAGGGAAGAAGAGATCACGTCCACGCCTAAGCTATCTGCCAGCTCCACACCGGCGGCCCAGTTGTTTTCTTCTATGGGCTGTTCTGTGCCGGTTTCCTCTGTGCGTAACAGTACATAACCGGCTTCCGGTGCAGTACCGGTTATTTCGCCAGGCAGGTTAGCTGCCAGTATAGACAGGCAGTGCGTGCCATGATCACTATAATTATATACATCCGCCGTACCATCTGTAAAATTGCGGGTATAGGTAATTTTCTGGTTATTACGAAGCCAGGTAAAAGCACGGTTATTGTTTACAGAAGGGAAACCGCCATCCAGCAATGCTATCAGCATACCATTCCCTTTCAGGTTCTTATTATGCAGGTATTCCCCTTCATGTAAATGAATTTGCGTATAGGCGCTGCCGTAATCAATATCCGTAGTACCCATTGTACGGGCGGTGCTCACGCTATCCCGCCTGCGCCGGTCACCTGGCGCCGACAGCCGGTTGGCGCTTTTTACCAGCGTTCTTACAAAGGGCAGCTGCTGTATTTTTAGCAAGGCAGTTGCATCATTGGTGGCAATAACAGCCTGGTTGGTCCAGCGTAAGGTATAGCGCAATTGTACATTGCCGGCTTGCAGTACAGCATTCACATAATCCGCGTTCACCGGCAGGTCAGTGCTGTCTATAGCAATTTGCTGGCGGCTGCGGCGCTCAATGGCGCGGCTGGATAAATATGCTGCAGGCGCATTCAGCTGGTAAGGGGTACCATTTTTATCTGTAAAGGCAATTACGTAGCGGGGTGTTTGTGCCCGGGCAGGTATACCGGCCAGCAGCAGGCATAGGGGAAAAAGAAAGGAAATGGATAAGGAAAATGTTTTCACAATGGGCCGGCATTTATGTGAAATTAGGCGTTCCGGCTGAGATTTCCATGTAGCTGCAGGCATAAAAAAGGCCGGGCAAAAATACCCGGCCTGTGTTCCTATGTGTATGCTTTTTTATTGAATGATGATCTTTTTGGTGTACGTATGCTTACCGTTGGTAATGGTCATGATGTATAAACCACTGGCAATGTTGCCGGTGGGGATGGTGAGCATACCGGCACTGGCCTTTTGATAGGACACTACCCGTTTGTTCACATCAACCAGCTGTACCTGTACGGGTTTGCTGGCATCATACTGCGCTACCTTCACGGTAAAAGGGCTGCCCTTTACTACCGGGTTGGGATATACGACGGCATTACCTGTTTTAGCGCTTTCCGCTTCTTTGGTAGTAATTTCAGCAGCGATAGCTGTTTTGGCAGCTGCACCTGCTATGCCGTAGGTAAAGACTTCCCAGCCCTGTGCAGTGGCCCTGTTACAGGTCATAGCCTGGGTACCGTTCTCAGAGGAAACAAACAAACCGTTGTTGCCTTTCAGTGAAATAGTACCATCTGCATTTTCGATCCACTCAAACTGTTCCCAGCCATCTGCCGCATCCCGGTTGCAGTTCATAGGGGCAGCGCCATTCTCAGAAGAAACAAATTTACCCTGGTTGCTCAGCGTAATTTTTCCGTTGCCGGCATCGCCTACCAGGAACTGCTCCCAGCCCTGTACAGTAGCCCGGTTACAGTTCATAGGTTCTTCGCCGTTCTCCGAACTTACATACTGGCCGTTAAAACCTTTCAGCCAGATGGTTTTGCCAACAGGCGCAGTGGTAGTGGGTGGCGGTGGTGTGCTGGTATCACCGCTTCTTTGTGCTACTACTTCATGAATGGCAGATACCAGGGAAGTGGCGCCTGCACCGTCTGTAGAAAGGTCCCACATCATAATTCCGCCGCCCCTGTCATAGGCGAGGTTGGTTTTTTTCTTAATAGTGGGTATACCGTTATATCCTATGTTACCAAATACATCTGCATTGGGGCTGGCTCCTCTCGAAAGCAATTCGTTGTAACCTATCCAGCCGGGCCGGCCAAAAAAAGGCACGCCCAGCACTGCCTTGTCCTTAGGCAGGCCGCGGCCTAACCAGTAGCTCATACAGGAAACGGCCAGGTCGTAGGTGGAGTGTTGAAAATCATTATCGTCATACGCCATTATGGCTAAGTAATCTGTAATAGGAAAAAGGCCGTTCACAAACATGGAACCGCCTTCGCCAATTACCGCTGCTGTCAGCAGCTTGCCTTTGGGATGCAGGGCGTTATACAGGTCCTGCATCAGCAGCAGGAAGTTCTGCGGCTCATTGGTACCGCTGGGATACTCCCAGTCAATGTCCACACCATCCAGGTTGTACTGGTTCACAAAAGTCATCATGTTGCTGACGAAAGTGGCGCGTATAGCGGCACTGGGCGCAATGGTACGGAAACCCACATCACCGCCGCCGCCACCTACAGAGATGATCACCTTAACACCTTTAGCGTGTGCAGCGCTCACCAGGCTTTGCAGCTTGGATGGATTTTCAATGGGCTGATAGCTGCCGGAAGCAGTAGGGATCAGGAAGGCGTAATTGACGTGCGTAAGCTTGGTGAATTGTACATCGCTTACGTTGCCGCCCCAGGTGGGAAGATAGCCTACTACTTTAAAAGGTGTTTGTGAAAAGGCCTGCCAGGATGTGGCAAGCAGCAGGAATAACAGCAGGACTGTTTTATTCCATAGGTTATTTTTCATAAGATGTAGGTTAAATTAAGAGATCGTAAAGCTCGCAATACTGTATAAGCAGCACTGCCGGTAAAAGACCGGCAGTGCTGTGTTTTTGTTGTGTTATTGGATGATCACCTTTTTGGTATAAGTGTTCTTACCGTTAGTGATGGTCATGATATAGAACCCGCTGGCTACATTGCCGGTGGGGATGCTGAGCATACCGGTGCTGGCCTTGTGATAGGACACTACCCTTTTGTTCACATCAATCAGCACTACCTGTACAGGTTTGCTGGCATCGTACTGATCTACCTTTACGGTAAAGGTGCTGCCCTTTACTACCGGGTTCGGATATACGAGCGCGCTACCTGCCTTAGCAGCGACTGCTTCTTCTTTAGGAGCAACGGCTGTTGCAGCAATAGCTGTTCTGGCAGCTGCGCCAACTACACCGTAGTTAAAGGCTTCCCAGCCCTGTATGGTAGGGCGGTTGCAGGTCATAGCCTGTGTGCCGTTCTCAGAAGATACATACAGCCCATTGTTGCCACGCAGGGAAATGGTGCCATCAGCATTTACGATCCAGTCAAATTTTTCCCAATCCTGCGCAGTGGTTCTGCTGCAGGTAATGGCCTGTTCTCCATTCTCTGAAGAAACAAATTTGCCCTGGTTGCTCAGCGTAATTTTACCATTACCACCATCGCCTACCAGGAACTGCTCCCAGCCCTGTACAGTAGGTCTGTTACAGTTCATAGGCTCTTCACCGTTCTCAGAGCTTACGTATTGACCGTTAAAGCCTTTCAGCCAGATGGTTTGACCAATGGGTGCGGTTGTGGGCGGGGGAGGATTGCTGGTGTCGCCGCTTCTTTCCAATACTACCTGGTAGATGGCAGTTACCAGTGAGTTTGGATTGGTAGGAGCAACATCCTGTGACAGTTCCCACATCATTACACCGCCGCCATTGTCAAATGCCAGGTTGGTTTTACGTTTAATGGTAGGAATACCGTTGTAGTAGTTACCGTTAAATACATCGGCATTAGGACTGGCGCCGTTAGCCAGCAGGGTATTATAACCATCCCAGCTGGGGCGTGCGTAGAAGGGCAGGCCCAGTATGGCCTTTTCTTTAGCCAGGCCACGGCCTCTCCAATAGTTCAGGGATTGCACTGCATAATCGTAAGTGGAGTGATTAGCATTATTGGCATCATATGCCATAATGGTCAGGAAGTCCACTACGGAGAATACGCCATTTACAATACTGCTGCCGCCTACTGCTACTACCGCAGCAGTAAGCAGTTTACCACGGTTATGCATTTCATTGGAAAGCTGTGTCATTAATGCCAGGTAGTTATTGGCAGAGGTGCCATTGTCAGGGTATTCCCAGTCAATGTCCACACCATCCAGGCCGTACTGGTTTACAAAAGCGATCATGTTGTTCACGAAAGTGGTGCGGGTGCTGCTGTTGGCAGCCAATCCTTCAAAACCACCGTCGTTGCCATTATTCCAGCCACCAACGGAGATCATTACTTTCACGCCTTTAGCATGTGCATTGGCCACCAGGCTTTGCAGCTTGCCCGGGTTTTCAATAGGCTGCAGGCTGCCGTTGGAATTGGGCAGCAGGAAGGCGTAGTTGATATGCGTTAGCTTGCTGTACTGAACAGACTGCGGATCTACATTACCAGCCCAGGAAGGCATATAACCTACTACTTTAAAGTTGTTAGCAACCGCTGCTGCGGCAACAGCTGCAGCGCTTACCTCACCCCAGCTGAAGGCTTCCCAGCCCTGTATGCCAGTGCGGGTGCAGGTCATAGCCTGTGTGCCATTTTCAGAAGAGATATACAGCCCATTGCTGCCACGCAGGGAAATGGTGCCATCGGCATTTTTGATCCAGTCAAATTTTTCCCAATCCTGCGCAGTAGCCCTGTTGCAGGTAATGGCCTGTTCTCCGTTCTCAGAAGAAACAAATTTTCCCTGGTTGCTCAGCGTAATTTTACCATTACCGCCATCGCCTACCAGGAACTGTTCCCAGCCCTGTACAGTAGGCCTGTTGCAGTTCATAGCCTGTGTGCCGTTCTCAGAGCTTACATACTGGCCGTTAAAACCTTTCAGCCAGATGGTTTTACCAATAGGGCCGGTTGATGCAGGCGGCTGTATGCCGGGTGCTACGGCTGCAATGGTGCCATTGTTCTTTACACAATTGGCAAACTTGATGCTGTTCAGCACTGCTGCCATGTTGCCTGCGCCATCCATCAGGTAGGGCGGGTTAATGTGCATTAATGCGGCATTTTCCTGGGTGTCAAAACGTTTGTACGTCCAGTGGCACCAGCCAATACCTTTTGAATTCAGCGCACGGATGTTTTCGCTTAACCAGTTGTTGTCGCTTTCGCCGGTTTCGCCTACCCAAACAGGTACCTGGTTGGTGTTGCGGAAGTTTACCATGTTGGCGATCAGGTTGATCTGGTTCACATCACCATTGGTTTCCGTAGTGGAGTTGGTGATCCAGTAACGGTGGGCGTTGTACACCAGGTTAGAGCGGTTGCTGAACGTAAAGGGCTCCATGTAATTGTAGTTGTTGCCCCATCCGTTCCCTTCGATCATGAGCAGGTGATCATCGCCCTGTGCGCGGATAGCATTGATCAGGCGCTCAAACAGGTCATGGATCGTGCGGTTGTCCGGCACGTTGTTCGGCTCATTGATCAGGTCATAAAAAGCCACGCCGTTGTTGTTGATGTAACGGGTGGAGAGGCGCTGCCACAGGCGAACGGTCATGTCCTTGTAGATCTGTTTGTTCCACAGATCATTCCCTACCAGGGCATCGGAAATGTTAGCGTCTGTGCCTTGTGCGCCGGGTGCGGCGTGCAGGTCCAGGATCACGTACATGTTGTTGGCAGCGGTCCATTTCAGCAGGCTGTCTGTGAGGCGGAACCCTTCCAGGTTAGCATCATTAAACAGCTGGTTGCTGTTGTACCAGGAGGTCAGGTTGCTTACATACGTGTTGTAATTGCCTGAGTTGCGGGCCACGCTGTTACGCACCGCGCGCTGGGCGCTGGTCAGGAACAGCTCATAGTGCAGTGGCAGCCGCACGCAGTTGAATCCCTGGGAGGCCAGGTAATCAATGTCTGCTTTGGTAATGAAATTGTTACGCCAGCTCTGGTAGAAGGCTTCTACCTGCGCATCGGTCTGGCCCTGGTCATACAATCTTTTTTTGATGGACCATTGGGTGCCACCACCGGAAAATGAAGGTTTGATCATGTAACCTTCCTGAAGCATCCATCCACCAAGGCCTACGCCTTTGAGGATAACTTCCTGATTACTTTCATTGATGATACGTGTGCCGCTTTGGCGGAGTCTTGATAATTGTTGCGCAAACGTTTGCATACTCAGGCAGAGTGCTACCAGTAAAACGGAACAATACAGGTACAGGTACGGTGCACGGCGTGGAAGTCCGTGCCGTCGGGTAGAACGGGTTCTCATAGACGGTTCTTTGTTTTTGGTTTATAATCAATAAAGGTTCATGCTCCCGCAGTGCACTGCGGGACGGTAATAGTCGCACGAGTGCGCCCATAGTACCATCTTATCTAGCCAAAAAGCTAAAAAAGGCAAGAAAAAAAGGAAAAACCGGATAAGTATCGGAGGGAGGGGTAACCTTGGAAACACAAAGGGGCTGAAAGAATGTAAAATCCTAAATATAAAATTTCAAATGTAAAAGGGGAATGCAGTGAAGACGTTATCCGCTGCATTCCCCTTTTATATTTAGGACTTAAAATTTTACATTTTACATTCTTGTTGGATCAGCTATGATTATAAGCGCTGAATGATACCACCGCCTATTACATCATCCCCTTCATAGAACACGGCGGACTGCCCGGGGGCAATGCCTTTCACCTGTTCGTAAAAGCGAACGCCGATCTGCCCGTTATCTGTATGATACAGGTTGCTCAGGGCGCCTTTATCCTTATAACGGATCTTGGTAGTGGCTTCCATCCCTTCAGGGATATGGTCGTATTTAACCATGTTAATACCGGCTACCCGCATTTCGCTCCGTTGCAGGTCCTCTTCTTCACCCAGCACCACAGTATTGGTTTCCGGGATAATGCTGGTTACGTATATGGGGCGGCCCAGGGCAATATCAAGCCCTTTACGCTGGCCAATGGTGTAAAAGGGATAACCCTTATGCTGGCCTACAATGGTGCCGTCCTTCAGCACAAAATTGCCGCCATTCACCTGTTCTTCAAGCCCATCTACCCGGCGTTTCAGGAAACCGCGGTAGTCATTATCCGGTACAAAACAGATCTCGTAGCTCTCTGCCTTTTTAGCCAGCTCGGGGTAGCCAAAGTCAAACGCCATCTGGCGGATCTCTGTTTTACGGTATTTACCCAATGGCAGCAGGGTACGGGCCAGCACATCCTGCTGCAGGCCCCATAACACATAGCTCTGGTCTTTCAGGTCATCAATGCCTTTGCTAAGCACATAACGGTCGTTATGCTGCCGTATTTGCCCGTAATGGCCGGTGGCTATAAGTGCGCAGTCCATAGCATCGGCCCTTTTCAGGAGCGCCCGCCATTTAATATGGGTATTGCAAAGCACGCAGGGATTAGGGGTGCGGCCTGCCAGGTATTCATCTACAAAATTGTTGATCACAAAGTCCCCGAACTCATCCCGGATATCCAGCACAAAATGCGGGAAACCATGGTGTACGGCGGCTGCGCGGGCATCGTTAAAAGAATCCAGGTTACAGCAGCCGGTCTCCTTTTTACTGGCGCCGGAAGATGCATAATCCCAGGTCTTCATCGTAATGCCGATCACTTCATATCCTTGCTCGTGCAGCATCAGCGCGGTAACCGTACTATCGATACCGCCGCTCATGGCCACCAGCACTTTGCCGTTTCTGCTCATAGTAGTTCGTGTAAGGCTGCAAAGTTAAAGAAAATCCTGCCATTGGCGGGCAGCAGGTTATTGATAGTAGTGATAGGGGCATAGAGAGAGCCTTCAGCCATCAGCATTTCATCATTTTTTATTATAAAATCTTAAAATGGAAGCCTATATTAGCGGGTAAAGTATTAAATATTATAAATTAGTTCCATGTTGCCTATATTAAACAGCGAATATGTGTTAAGCCGGCCTGATCTCCATATCTCAAAGGAATATCTTAACTACCCCGAAAAAGTATTGCAGTTTGGTACCGGTGTGTTGCTAAGAGGATTGGTGGATTACCTGATAGACAAAGCCAA
Source organism: Chitinophaga sp. GbtcB8 (assembly GCF_019091455.1). Taxonomy (GTDB): domain Bacteria; phylum Bacteroidota; class Bacteroidia; order Chitinophagales; family Chitinophagaceae; genus Chitinophaga. Next base: position 363,489 of record NZ_JAGXJN010000001.1, on the reverse strand, counting down.
CAAACAAGGCATTTTCAAAGGCAGGGTAGTGGTGGTGAAATCTACAGATGGCCCAACCACAGAATTTTCTTCCCAGGATAATTTGTACACCACGCATATCAAAGGCGTAGCCCAGGGCGAGAAAATTAACCGCACCCTTATAAACGCTTCTATTAGCCGTGTTTTGCAATCGAATGCAGATTGGGCGAAGGTATTGGAAACCGTACACCAGCCTGAATTGCGGGTGATTATTTCCAATACTACGGAAGTAGGGATCCAGTATGTGGAAGAGAATATTTCCGACGGAGTGCCGGCCTCTTTTCCCGGTAAATTGCTGGCGGTGCTGTGGGAGCGTTTCCAGTATTTTCAAGGCAGCGTGGACAAAGGTTTTGTGATCGTGCCAACAGAGCTGGTAGTGGATAACGGGCGTTTATTACAGGAGATCGTATTACAGCTGGCCGCCTTTAACCAGCTGCCGGCAGCATTTATAGAATGGATAAAAAACAATAACAATTTCTGTAATTCACTGGTTGACCGTATTGTACCCGGTAAACCCAAAGAGCTGGAAACACTGCAGGAGAAAGCCGGGTATACAGATAGTTTGTGGATTGATGCAGAACCTTTCCTGTTATGGGCTATAGAAGGGGATGCGCATATTAAACAACGGCTTTCTTTTCATGAAGCAGATGCGCGCATGCTGATAGCACCCAGCATTACGCCCTACCGGGAGCAGAAATTACGTATCTTGAATGGCAGCCATACCATTTCCGTACCGCTGGCATTCCTGGGGGGATTGAACACGGTGTACGAGTGTATGGAGCATTCCTATATGCACAGCTTTTTCCGTACCGTAGTGATGGAGGAAATACTGCCTACCATACAGGATATTTGTCCGCATGCCGATAACTTTGCACAGGATGTGCTGGACCGGTTTGCCAATCCCAATATTGCGCATAAGCTCATTAGCATTACATTCCAGGAAAGCTCCAAAATGAATGCCCGTAATGTGCGCACGCTGCTGCGTTATTATGAACGCAAACATACATTGCCGCCGGCCATGTGTCTGGGTTTTGCCGCCATGCTGCTGTTCCTGCGCCCCGTGAAGGAAGAAGGCGGTAAGTTCTTTGGCGCCCGCGGCACAGAACAATATGTAATTACAGATGATAACGCCGCTGTTTTTGCCGCTTACTGGAAAGAGGTGAAAACCGCTGACAGCGCAGCTGTTACCCAGCTTGTACAACAAATAATATCCGATACCCGCCTGTGGGAAGCTGACCTTAACCAGCTGCCAGGCTTTGCGGAAACTGTAAGCGCGCACCTGCTGGGAATGATGCAGGAAGGCACGCTGGTGTATGCGGATGGCCTGCGTAAGGCGGCAACAAAGTAATTACGAATTGGGACACACTTCGGGAATGGCATTAAATAAATTTTATGAATTTGAACAATTATGAAAGTGGATTATGCGTGCAGAGCATTGAATAAAAGATGATCTCCGCTGCCTTTAATTCGTAATTATTCATATCACAATTACTTTCAGCGGCATTCATGAATGCTTCGCATTTCGTAATTGACAATTCGTAATTAAATTTCACGTATGAAGCAATTCTTATCAGCAGATTTTTTGTTACAAACAGCAACGGCCCAACGTTTATTTCATGAGTATGCCAGCAGCATGCCCATTATTGACTATCATAACCATCTGGCGCCGGATGAAATTGCCGCCAACCGGCAGTTTGAGCACCTGAGCGCTATGTGGCTGCAGGGTGATCACTATAAATGGCGGGCCATGCGCGCCAACGGTGTAGCAGAAGAATTTATTACCGGCAGCGCCGACCATTTTACCAAGTTCAAACACTGGGCGGCTACCGTACCTTATACCATGCGCAATCCTTTATATCACTGGACGCATATGGAGCTGTTAAATCCTTTTGGCATAACCAAACAGCTGAATGCAGATACGGCAAAGGAAATTTATGATCATTGCAACGCACAGCTGCCGCAATGGACCGCCCAGGCCCTGCTGCAGCATTTTAAGGTAAATGCCTTGTGCACGACCGATGATCCCTGCGATAGCCTGGAACATCATAAAGCCATACAGCAAAAGAATTTAGGGGTAAAAGTGTTACCCACCTTCCGGCCGGATAAAGCGATGGCAGTAGAAGATGCTGCTGCATTTAATGCCTACATGGATAAGCTGGCGGCTGCTGCCAATAAAGATATTAACAGCTACCAGGCCTTGCTGGATGCGCTGCGCAGCCGGCACGATTATTTTCATGCCACGGGCGGGCGTTTGTCTGACCATGGCATCAGCACCTTTTACGCAGCGGCGTATACTACTGCCGGCCTGGAAAGTATTTTTGCCAAACTACGTGCAGGCAAGGCCGTGAGCACGGAAGAAGCGGTGCAATTCAAAGCCGCCACCCTGCATTTTATTTGTGAGTGGAACCATGAAAAAGGCTGGGTGCAGCAATTTCACGTAGGGGCCATCCGTAATAATAACAGCCGTTTGTTACAACAGATCGGTGCAGATGCGGGCGTGGATTCCATTGGCGACTGGCAGGTAGCGGAGAGTATGTCGGCCTTTTTTGATGGGCTGGATAAAAAGAATAAGCTGGCTAAAACCATCGTTTATAACCTGAACCCGTCTTATAACGAAGTGTTTGCCACCATGGCAGGCAATTTCCAGGATGGTACGGTGGCCGGTAAAATGCAGTTTGGCAGCGGCTGGTGGTTCCTGGATCAGAAAGACGGTATGGAAAAACAAATGAATGTATTAAGCAACATGGGACTGCTGAGCCGCTTTGTTGGGATGCTGACAGATTCCAGAAGTTTTCTTTCCTATTCCCGTCATGAATATTTTAGACGTATTTTGTGTAACCTTATAGGAAATGATGTAGAGAACGGGGAGCTGCCATCTGATATTCCCTGGCTGGGTAAAATGGTGCAGGATATTTGTTACAATAATGCAAAAGCATACTTTAATTTTTAATGAAACCAGTAAAAGTTATATCGTACGGAGAGTTGTTATTCCGCTTTTCCCCTGACTGGGAGCAACATAATTCGGCATTATACATAGGCGGGGCAGAGGCTAATATGGCTGCCTCCCTGGCACGCTGGGGCACGCCAGTAGCCTACATTAGCAAAGCCCCTGAAAACGGCCTCTCCAAGCAGGTAATGCAGCAGCTGGAAAAAGCAGGCATTACTACCGACCGTATGCTGTGGGGTGGCGACCGTATAGGCGCCTATTTCCTGGCGCAGGGCAGCGACCTGAAACATGCAGAGGTAGTGTATGACCGTAAATATTCCGCCTTTAGCCAGCTGGAACCCGGCACCGTAAACTGGGATGAATTGCTGGAAGATGCTACATGGTTTCACTGGAGCGCTATTACACCCGCGCTCAGCGGGCAAGCTGCAAAGGTTTGTAAAGAAGCCCTGGAAGCTGCCAGCCGCAAGGGCCTCACCATTTCTACTGATCTGAATTACCGCAATAAATTATGGCAATACGCCAAACCATTCCAGGTAATGCCGGAGCTGGTGCAGTATTGTGATGTAATAATGGGCAACATATGGGCAGCGCATAACATGCTGGATACTACCCTGGATACGGTGGCTTTGGAGCAGGACAAAAAGGAAGTATACCTGGAACAGGCTATTAAAGTAGCGCAGGAAATAACGGAAAAGTACCCACGCTGTAAACATGTGGCCTTTACCTTCCGCTTCTCCAACGGGCCTACCCATAACCTGTATTATGCTACCTACTATCATAACGGGCAGCAAACCGTTTCCAAACAGGTTGAAACCAATGAGGTGGTAGACCGCGTAGGCAGCGGCGATAGTTTTATGGCGGGCCTTATACACGGGCTGCTGCAGGGTTTTGATGCACAAAAGCTCATTTCCTTTGCTGCCGGCGCTGCCTGGTCTAAATTGTTCATAAAAGGCGACTTTAACCAAACCAGTAAAGAAGATATTTTAAAACTTATTTAATATGGCACCTCAACCATCCACTATTATAGCAGCCTTTGAGCGCAGCGGGATAATACCGGTATTTTACCATGATGATGAAGCAGTTTGTATAGAAGTAATGCAGGCTTGTTATGAAGGTGGTATCCGCGTGTTTGAGTTCACCAACAGGGGAGAGCATGCCAGCCGTAATTTTGCCGCTATGCGCGATAAGAAGCTGGTAAGCATGCCGGATATGTATCTGGGCATTGGCACTATTAAAAATGCGGCAGATGCGGCAACCTTTGTAGGGCAGGGCGCTGATTTTATTGTAAGCCCTATCACCGATGCTGAAATTGGGGAGTGCTGCAAAAAAGAGAACATCCTCTGGATACCCGGTTGTATGACACCCTCTGAAATTGCAGTGGCAGAAAAGCTGGATTCCCCGCTGGTAAAGCTGTTCCCCGGTAATATCCTGGGGCCTGGTTTTGTAAAATCCATTAAACCGCTGTTTCCCAATACCAAATTTATGCCTACCGGCGGGGTAGAGCCTACCAAGGAAAGTATAGCCTCCTGGTTTGAGGCCGGCGTGGTTTGTGTAGGCATGGGCTCTAACTTATTGTCAAAGCAGGTGATTGACAGCAAAGACTGGAGTGCGCTGAAAGCCAAAGTGGTGCAAACGTTTGCATTTGTGAAAGCATTGCACTAAATTGAGTGTTCAAACACCGTTTGCTCATAAATTCCAAATTTATTAGAATGAATTCCACAAAAACCGGAAACTATCGCTGGGTTATTTGCACGCTGCTTTTCTTTGCTACTACCATTAACTACATTGACCGGCAGGTGATAGGTTTGTTAAAAGGAGACCTGGAAATACAGTTCCACTGGACAGAATCTGATTACAGCTATATAGTGATCGCTTTTTCAGCTGCCTATGCACTGGGCCTGCTAGCCTTTGGCGGGCTGGTAGATAAAATTGGTTCCAAATTAGGTTATACCATTTCCCTGATCGTATGGAGTGTGGCTGCCATGGCGCATGCACTGGCAAAATCCACTTTAGGTTTTGGGATAGCACGTGTGGCCCTGGGCCTGGGTGAATCAGGTAACTTCCCTTCCGCCATTAAGGCCACTGCAGAATGGTTTCCCAAGAAAGAGCGGGCATTGGCAACTGGTATTTTTAATGCCGGCGCCAACCTGGGACCGGTGATTGCGCCGGCACTGGTGTACTGGATCGCTAAGGTACAGGGCTGGCAAAGCGCCTTTATCTGGACCGGCGCCATTGGTTTTTTGTGGCTGATCTTCTGGTTCATTTTATATGATACACCTTCTAAAAGCAAACGGGTAACGAAAGAAGAATACGCATATATTCACAGCGATAATGAAGAACACCAGGCCGGCCCGGATGCCGAAACCCGCAAGATCAGCTGGTTAAAGCTATTCACCATCCGCCAGACCTGGGCCTTTGTATTTGGTAAGCTGCTGACTGACCCGGTATGGTGGTTCTTCCTTTTCTGGCTGCCTTCCTATATTTCCTCCGCGTTTAATGTAGATATGAAAGCCAGCTATGGCTTGCCCATCATTATCATTTATACCATGGTAAGCATTGGCAGCATTGGCGGCGGCTGGTTATCCTCTTTCCTTATTAAGAAAGGATGGCCGGTATTTAAGGCACGTAAAACGTCTATGTTACTTTTTGCGGTTTGCGTAGTACCCATTATGCTTACCAAATACACGGATAGCATGTGGGTAGCCGTGTCCCTGGTAGGTTTGGCTGCAGCTGCACACCAGGCCTGGTCTGCAAATATTTTCACCACGGTATCCGATATGTTCCCTAAATACGCGGTAAGCTCCGTGGTAGGTATCGGCGGTATGGCGGGCTCTATTGGCGGTATGCTGTTTCCCTTGCTGGTAGGCTTCATGCTGGACCATTACAAAGCGCTGGGCGATGTGAATGTTGGGTATAACATCCTGTTCGTCATCTGCGGATTTGCTTACCTGCTGGCCTGGGTGATCATGCACTTTTTTGCACCCAGAATGGAGCAGGTGCAGCTGAAGGATAATTAATAATGAAGAATGAATAATTAATTGAAGGAAATAATTGAACACGAAAATCCCGGCTGATAAAGCCGGGATTTTTTTTGAAGGAATAACATCACTCCGGGACAATTTTACCGGCGGTACCTGAGGGTATAGATATTTAACTTATCTTAATTGTCAGATCGTCAAACCCATCACCCCATCATTAAATAAACTAACCATGAAAAAACTATTATGCCTGTTGGCATTGCTGCCTGCGCTGGCTTTTGCGCAGGGGGTACATTTTGAAAAGGAGCTTAGCTGGGAGCAGGTGCTGGCTAAAGCTAAAGCGGAGCACAAATATGTTTTTGTGGACTGTTATACTACCTGGTGCGGCCCCTGTAAATACATGACTGCACAGGTATTCCCGCAGGAAGCAATGGGCCGGTTCTTCAACAGCAATTTTATTAATGTAAAAGTTCAGCTGGACAAAACCCCGGATGACAATGAGCATGTTAAAAGCTGGTATGCGGATGCCGCAATGATAGAAAAAGAGTATAAGATCCGGAGCTACCCTACCTTCCTGTACTTTTCGCCGGATGGAAAGATTGTGCACCGTACGGTAGGAAGCTCAGAGGCGCCAGAGTTTATTGCCCGGTCTGAAAAGGCGCTGAACCCCGCCACCCAGTATTATACACAGCTGGATAAATACAATAAAGGCAACAATAAGCCCGAAACGTTGAAAGCAATGGCCATGGCTGCAATGGAAGCCGATGATATGCCCCATGCCGCCAAAATTTCCCGGGAATATCTTGCTACACAAAAGAACCTGATGACGGTTGATAACATCCGCTTCATGGACAACTTTACCCACAGTAGTAAAGACACTGGTTTTACCATTTTTATGAAACAAAGTAAAGGGGTAGATGCCGTTTTGGGCGAAGGTAAAGCTATCGGCAGGGTAAAAGACATTATTGCAAATGAAGAGGTCTATGCAAAGCTGAGGGGGAATGCAGTGGACTGGGCATCCATTGAAAAGCAAGTGCAGGAAAAATACCCGCAATATGCAGCGGAAGTAGTAACCATGGGTAAAGTGCGGTACAGTATGGCAAAAAAAGATTGGCCTATGTTTCAGACCAATGTGATGATCTATATGAAACAATTTGGCAGCAACACATCGCCTGAAATGCTGAACGAATTTGCATGGGCTGTGTTTGAGAACTGTCAGGATATGACCTGCGTAACGGAGGCGCTGGAATGGAGCAAACGATCCTTTAAAGACAAGGAAGAACCTATGTACATAGATACTTACGCCAACATCCTGTATAAGCTGGGTAAGAAAAACGAAGCAATAGCTATGGAAGAAAAAGCGGTAAAGCTATCAAATGGAGATAAAGACCTGAGCGCTACCCTGGAGAAAATGAAAAATGGGGAGCCCACATGGAAGTAAGGGGCTGGTGGCAGGCTGCCTTATAAAATAAACAGGCTGTATCTACCTTGATACAGCCTGTTTATTTTGTGGTAAGATCCAGTCAATTATAAGCTCACACCCCGTTTCCACGGAATAAAATCATCCTGGTGCAGCTGCTCAGCTTTGGTAACAACCTCCCCACTGGCTGTTTTAATTACAAACTCCAGTATTTCTTCGCCCATGGCTGCAATGGTTTTTTCGCCACTGATAATAGGACCGGTATTAATGTCAATAATATCCGGCATCCGTTGTGCCAGGCGGGTATTGGTGGAGAGTTTGATAACCGGTGAAATGGGATTGCCGGTAGGCGTGCCTAAACCGGTAGTGAATAACACCACATTAGCGCCGGAGCCTACTTCTGCGGAAGTGGATTCCACATCATTACCTGGTGTGCACAGCAGGTTCAGACCGGGCTTGGTGGCATACTCCGTATAATCCAGCACATCTACCACCGGGGAAGTACCGCCTTTTTTAGCAGCACCGGCAGACTTGATCGCATCTGTGATCAAACCATCTTTAATATTACCGGGGGAAGGGTTCTGGTAAAAGCCGGAACCTACGGATTCTGCCTGGCTTTCATACGCCCGCATAATGCGGATGAATTTCTCGGAAGCAGTTTCACTGTTACAGCGGTTGATCAATTCCTGCTCTACCCCGCACAGCTCCGGAAACTCAGACAGGATGGAAGTACCGCCCAATGCCACCAGCAGGTCAGATGTATGGCCTACTGCAGGGTTAGCGGAGATACCGGAGAACCCATCAGAGCCGCCGCATTCCAAACCTATTACCAGCTTGGATAAAGGGGCCGGTTGCCTTTCTATTTTATTGGCTTCAACCAAAGCCAGGAAAGTTTCTTTAATAGCGGTGGAAAGCATGTTAAATTCAGAACCGCTTTTCTGCTGCTCAAACACCAGCACTGGTTTATCCTCAGTAGGATTCAGCTTTTTCAGCGCGGTCTGTAAAATGGATACCTGTGCATGCTGGCAGCCCAGGCTCAGGATGGTGGCGCCTGCCACATTGGAATGGTGAATATAACCGGCCAGTAAGGCGCACAAGGCTTCAGCATCATCCCGGGTACCGCCGCAGCCGCCTTCATGGATCAGGAACTTAATACCATCCACATTCGGGAATACTGAGCTACGTGTAGCCGTTTCTGTTACTGACACCGGCTGGTAGCTCTTAATCCCTTCCAGGTTGCCGCTTTTATACAGGCCTACCAGGTCGCTTACCTGCTCATTATACAGCTCTGGCGGAGCAAAGCCCAGCCCTTTTTCAAATGCGGTTTTAATCACGCCCACATTCCGGTTCTCACAAAATACCATGGGTATTACCAGCCAGTAGTTGCGGGTACCCACCTGCCCGTCTTTACGGGGGTAGCCCATAAAGGTGCGGGTTTTCCATTTGCTTACATCCGGCGCCTGCCATTGGATGGAGCCATCTTTTTCATGGAACGCCGTAGTATCATGGCGGATGTTGCTGGTAGTGATCACCTCTCCCTGGCGGATGAGGGAATTGGCTTTGCCTACCAGTACGCCGTACATCACAACGGGAGCATCAGGTTGCAGATCGGTAAGGGTGAATTTATGCTTGGCAGGAACGTCCTTAATCAGTTCCAGTGAAGTGCCATTGAATTGAATATGAGTGCCTGTCGGAAGATCCTGTAACGCCACCAATACGTTATCATCAGGGTGTATTTGCAAATACGTGTTCATAATACTAAAGTAACGAATATGTGTTTTCGATTTTAATACTAAAATGTTAATCCTTAATAAGATTTTGACACCTTTAAATTGTATCGTCCAGCGTGCAAAGAAACTAATAAACCAACAAACATGCGCCTGAATCTATGCAAACGTTTGCAAGATTCATGAATTCGCGCTATCTTACCTTATATTTCAAAATCAAAAGCATGAGTATTAAGGCAGAAACAAGGTATGCAAACAGCCCGCAGGAAGTAAAAACCTGGACCACAGCGCAAACCCGGGAGGCTCTCCTGATAGAACAGCTGTTTGAAGCCGATGATATACGTTTGGTATACAGCCACTACGACCGTTTTATTACCGGCGGCATTATGCCGGTAAGCAAAGCCATAAAGCTTGAACCGGTAGACCAGCTGAAGGCAACCTATTTCCTGGAGCGCCGGGAGCTGGGCATCATTAACGTAGGTGGCGCCGGCACGGTGAAAGTGGACGGAGAAACATTTGAAATCGATTTCAAAGAAGCCTTATACATTGGCCAGGGCAAGCAGGAACTGATCTTCAGCAGTAAAGAACCCGGTAAACCCGCCAAGTTTTATCTGAACTCCACACCCGCCCATACCAATTACCCTACCCGCCGCATTACCAAAAAGGAAGCGGAGATAGTAACCCTGGGCGCGTTGGAAACCGCTAACCACCGCACTATTAATAAGCTGATCGTGAACAGCGTGCTGCCCACCTGCCAGCTGCAAATGGGTATGACGGAGCTGAAATCCGGCAGTGTATGGAACACCATGCCCGCGCATACGCACGACCGCAGGATGGAAGTATATTTTTATTTTGAAGTACCGCAGGGCCAATCGGTAAGCCACTTCTGGGGGCAGCCGCAGGAAACCCGGCATATCTGGATGCAGAATGAGCAGGCGGTTATTTCTCCCCCCTGGAGCATTCATGCCGGCGCAGGTACCAGCAATTATACATTTATATGGGGGATGGCCGGTGAAAACCTGGACTATGGCGATATGGATGGTTGTCCGATCACTGAGCTGCGCTAAGTACCGCAATTACATTAACACAAAAACATACTAACAAGATGCTGGATCTATTTGACCTAAAGGGGAAAACGGCATTAGTGACCGGTTGTAAAAGAGGCATTGGCATGGCTATGGCCGTGGCATTGGCAGAAGCCGGGGCTGACATAGCAGGCGTTTCTGCCTCACTGGAAAAAAGCGGGAGTGATGTTGAAAAGGCGGTTACTGCCCTGGGGCGTACGTTTAAAGCCTACCAGTGCGACTTTGCAGACCGTAAAGCATTATATGCGTTTATTGAGCAGGTAAAAAAAGATATGCCTGTTATAGATATATTGGTGAACAACGCCGGTACTATTATGCGTAAACCGGCAGCAGAGCACCCGGATGAGTATTGGGATACCGTGATCAATACCAACTTAAACGCCCAGTTTATCCTTACCCGTGAGATAGGGCAGGGGATGCTGGCCAGGGGTAAGGGAAAGGTGATCTTTACCGCTTCCCTGCTTACCTTCCAGGGAGGTATTAATGTGCCGGGATACGCTGCCAGCAAGGGCGCTGTAGGATCGCTGGTGAAAGCATTTGCCAATGAATGGGCCGGTAAGGGTGTGAATGTAAATGCCATAGCGCCGGGTTACATTGCTACGGATAATACCTCCGCCCTGCGGGCAGATGAAAAACGGAGCGCCTCCATCCTGGAACGTATACCAGCCGGGCGCTGGGGCCAGCCGGAGGATTTTAAAGGCCCTGCGGTATTCCTGGCATCAGGCGCATCGGACTATGTGCATGGCACTATTTTAACGGTAGATGGCGGCTGGATGGGGCGTTAGATAGGTAATTAGCCACTTATTTCATAAATTCCACGCAGCTAATTACAATACATGAGTAAACGATCAGAAAAAACCATCGTCGACATAGCAGCAGAGCTGAACCTCTCTGTATCCACGGTGTCGCGCGCATTGCATGATAATCCTAACATCAGCGCCCGTACGAAAGATAAAGTAAAGAAAATGGCGCGTAAGCTGGGGTACCGCCCCAACGCGCTGGCTGCCGGATTGCGGAATAATAAGAGTAAAACCATCGGGTTAATCATACCGCGCATTTCCATGTTCTTCCCGGCCACCATTACCACCATCATGCAAAACAAATTGCAGGAGCATGGTTATAACCTGATCATTTGCCAGTCAAATGATTCTTATGAGCAGGAAGTGGCATTGGTAAATACGATGTATTCAGCCAGGGTAGATGGTTTAGCGGTATCCACCACTTTGTATACCAGCGATTTTTCGCACTTCGATATTTTTAAAGAGCAACATATTCCCCTGGTATTTTTTGACCGGGTGCCCCTGGAAAAAAATGCAAAAGTGATCAAGGGCGATGATTTCCTGGGTGGCTTTAGTGCTACGGAGCACCTGATCCAGAAAGGCTGTAAGGATATTGTGCATATTTCCGGCCCGCTGAGCTGCAGCCTGTATATAGAAAGGGTGGCCGGTCATAAAAAAGCGCTGCAGCAATACAAGCTGCCGTTTAAAAAAACGCGCATGTTCTACCAGGAGCTTACCCGGGAGAATGCCTTGAAGGCCTGTAAGCAGATCTTTGGCCAAAAGCCTTACCCGGATGGCATTTTCGCGGCCAATGACACTACCGCACTTACTATCCTGGAATATTGCCGGGGTATTAACCTGCGGGTACCGGAAGACCTGAAGATCATTGGTTACTCCAATGACCCGCGCAGTGAGATCAGTACGCCTTCCATTACTTCCGTAGACCAGTCACCGGAAATGATGGGAGAACGGGTAGCAGCGGCATTAATAGAATTATTAAAGGCACCCACGGCGCCGCAAAAGCAATCGCCGGAAATTATACCCATCCGATTAATTGAGCGGGCATCTTCTGCAGGGAAAAATGTAGTGAAAACAGCTGCAAAGAAACCTGCAAAGAAATAGCCACTGCAACTAAACCGACAAAAGACCACGAAATGAACATGTATTCAGGCAAACAAACCTTTAAGCTGTTCACCGGCACCGTATTGCTGGCAGCACTGACCGCCCTGGCACCTGTGCAGGCGCAAACGCAAAAAGCAAAACCGGCGCTGGTACAGCAGGCCAACCAGGTGCTGGACCTGGCAGTGAAACAGTATAAGCTGATGGCGCAGCACCTGCCGGATAGCCTGCTGCCCCGCTCCACCAACACGGATGGCAGCTTAATGACCTCCAACTCACGCTGGTGGTGCAGCGGGTTTTACCCCGGTACTTTATTATACCTGTATGAATACAAAAAAGATGCGTCCCTGAAAACAGAAGCCTTAAAACGGCTGGCTCTTATTGAAAACGAAAAGAATAATAAAGGCACGCACGACCTGGGCTTTATGATGTATTGCAGCTTTGGCAATGCTTACCGCTTATTTAAAGATCCTGCGTATAAAGAAGTGCTGCTTACCAGCGCCAGGTCTTTATGCACCCGTTTTAATCCAACAGTGGGCTGCATTAAATCATGGGATCATGGCGCATTCACCTTCCCGGTGATCATTGATAACATGATGAACCTGGAGCTGCTTACCTGGGCCAGCCGCACCAGTGGTGACGGCTCTTTTGCGAAGATCGCTAAAACGCACGCAAACACAACCATCAAAAATCATTTCCGGCCGGACTACAGCTCTTACCACGTAATAGATTATGATGGCGCTACAGGTGCGGTGCTGCAAAAGAAAACCCACCAGGGCGCGGCTGATAGCTCTGCATGGTCACGCGGACAAGCCTGGGGTCTATACGGTTATACCATGATGTACCGGGAAACCAAGGACAAAGCTTACCTGGACCAGGCCAAGCATATTGCAGATTTCATATTGAACAATCCTAACCTGCCGGAAGACATGATCCCTTACTGGGACTACGATGCACCCGGCATACCGGATGTGCCCCGCGACGCATCTGCCGGCGCTGTAGCAGCATCTGCTTTACTGGAGCTAAGCCGTTATACTACCGGTAAGGATGCTACCCGCTACTGGAAGGCAGCAGAAAAAATGCTTACCAGCTTAAGCAGCCCGGCCTACCTGGCTAAAGAAGGAGAGAATAATGATTTTATATTAATGCACAGCGTAGGTTCTTTCCCGCATAAATCTGAAGTAGATGTGCCGCTTTCCTATGCTGACTATTATTTTGTAGAAGCGCTGCTGCGGTACAAGCAATGGGGTAAATAGGAGTTATGCTTAACGCTTAACGCAAAACGCTTAACGCAAAACGCTTAACGCAGAACATAACCGGCGTTAAGCGTTTTGCGTTAAACATTCAGCTTAATTCGTGATGTCTATCAGGCCGTACTTAATCCCGAATATTACCAAACCTACACGGGTCTTCACTTTCAGCTTTTCACACAGGCTGCTTTTATAGTCGTCTATAGTACGGGGGCTTACATACATTTTCTGTGCAATTTCTTTATAGGAAAGCTCTGTGCACAGCAGCTGCAGGAAGTATTTTTCTTTAGGTGTAAGGTCTATTTTTTCACTAACGGACAGTACATCTTTCTGCAGGCCGGAGATCACTTTACCGGAAATGTAATCCGGCAGATAAAAATCTTTTTTGATGATGGAGTCAAAAGCATCCTTCAGATCATCTGGCTCTACATTTTTCATGATGTAACCTTTGGCCCCTGATTTCAGCATTTTAATGATCACGGATTCATCGTTGAGCATAGACAGCGCCAGTACTTTGATCTGCGGAAAGTGGTTATTGATCCAGGTGGCGGTTTCATATCCGTTCATGCCCGGCATGTTCACGTCCAGTATCAGGATATCCGGTAACTGTATCTCACGGCTGTTAATGATCTTAATTACTTCTTCTCCACCACTGGCTTCAAACAGCATGAAGTAATCGTTAAAGGTGTTAATAAGCCTGCCCAGCGCCTTACGAACCAGCACATGGTCGTCGGCAATTGCTACACTATATTTGGCTTTCTTCGTTGTGCTCATGGAAAGGTTGTTTATTTACGGGTATGGTTATGCGTATGGTTGTTCCGCCATTTTTTATACTATTGATGTTACAGGTGCCGCCGATAAGGGCAGCTCTTTTGCGGATGTTCCGCAATCCCAGGCCTTTTGAGTGTTCTTTTTCCAACAGGGTACCGGGGTCAAATCCTATACCATTATCCCTTATCTCCAGGTTAATAGTATCGTTTTCATGGGTTAAGTGTATTTCAAGTTCACTGGCCCGGGCATGCTTTACAATATTGTTCAGCATTTCCTGTACAGTCCTGAACAGGATGGTCTCTGTCTGGGAGTCCATCAGGTTCTGAACATCTGTAAAATTAAAAGAAGTTTTGTACAAATTTGTTCTTTCCAGCCTTTGCAGCTCAAATTCTATAGACTTTACCAGGCCTATATCTATGATGCGTTCTGTTTGTAAACCTTTGGAAAGGTCCCGCAGTTCAGCAATGGCTTTTTGCAGCATTTTCCGGCTTTCTTCTATATAAAGATGCGCCTCGCTACCGTTTTCTACCGGTACAGTTAACAGGGAAAGGCTCACAAAGGTGAGGGATTGCCCTATGTTGTCATGGATCTCCTGGGAAAGGTTGCCAAAAATATTTTCCTGTATTTCCAGCTGGGTCCTTAACAGCTCCTGCTCATACTTTTCTTCCATCAAACGCAGCTCCTGTACCTGGGTAAGGCGGCTCTTCTGATTCAGGATCAGCATAATAACAATAAACCCCACCAGGAAAAGTAACAGGATAATAGTTGTGATGATTACGATGGCAACTTCCGGAAGTTCAGACTGCATACGGATGATATACAAAACAAGGAATAAAGAATAATACTCAATACGGCGTTGATATTTGAAAAGGTCTTATATGCGTACTGTGGTATATTGGCCAAAAAGTTTACGATCCCCAGGTAGGGTACCGTTATTGCATTAAAAAATAATAACCCCGTAGCAATCCAGAAGGAAGGATCCCGCAGGAGGTTATCCCGGCCGGGAAATTTAATGCGCTGGTAAAAATAATTGATGGAACAGACAACCACTATTACCGCTCCTACAATATAACTATAAGTCCCGAAATGACGTGGTCCCTGTATAAAATAGATGTTCAGCAAGGCAAGAGCGGGGTAAAACAGCATGATCCAGGTAAAAACCTGTTTGGCCCTTCCCGGCTGTAAAAAGGAGCTTAACAGGTAAATAGCATAGGTTAAATGCACCACCCCATAGAGGTTATACATGGTAAGGTTGTTACTGTTCGCCTTTTTGTATGACCAGCCCACACATTCAATCACCAGGGTTAAAAGGAGGTAACAGGTGAACAGCGCAAGATAAGCAGGTGGATTCTTTTTAGCCAGCGATACCAGGCTGAGCACCAGGCATAGAAAGATGAAAATAATATAAACAGGAATTTCGGTGATGAAATCTAGTAGATTCATTGGGTGCATAGCAATTATTAATACGGCATCAAATTAGGAAAGTCAGATGAATTAGCGTGGGGTCTATAACAAACTGCCAGACAAATGATTGTCTGGCAGTAATAAACAGGTTAAGAAGGCTGTTAAACCTTAAGATTCTTTTGCTACAATAAAAGTGGGCAGATCTTTCGTTGTTCCGCCGCCACCAGGGCAGGTTGGAGGGCACAGGCTGCCAAAGTTGAATGCTACCACCTCAGGGCCTTTGGGTGTGGAAACATACAGGTCTTTGTTTTCGGTTTTACCTGTCTCGCTTAATTTTTGCTGCGTGGCTACAAACACTACGGTTTGGCGGCCTGCATGCAAAATATTTTCGGGGTATGTGGAAGGATATGCTCCGAAGTAAACCCGTACGCCATCAGCTCCGGCAGCAGCAGCTGTGTCCAGGTACTGCTTTAATTCATCCAGGCTGTACCAAACACTTAATGAGTCGGGTTTACCAAGATGCTTTGAATTCTCAATCCATCTTTCGGCACGGTAATTCTCACGGAGTTCATTTACATGACGAGCATCCACGAATTTGCCCACTTTATTGATTTGTTTAGTAGAGGACATAATCGGAAGTTTTAGGTTTAATGATCAAATAACTTTATAAAGCTATCTCAAATCTGATATAATGTTATTTATAAATTACTTATTTTCATTAGATAATAAATTACTTAAATCCATAATGTAACCATAATCATATCGTATTGATTTTTTTGTAATATAAAAACCGTCTTTTCCGGTAAAAAATATGAAGAAACATCTGGGTAAAACTGCGTGAATAACGGTGCCTATGTACCGTTATTTATCGGTGTCTTTTTTCCATGATTCTACAGTCGCTAAATTCAGAGGGATTCCGGCCCCAGCTCCCCCTAGTATACCCCCTTATATGTAAAAGCACAGCGCAAAGCCCGTTAAAATACGGGGGCGATTATACCGTGATTTACGCAGTTGCCCCTTTCGTATATGTACATTTTAAGGTTAGTTTATTACCGGATTTTTCACCACAGTTTGCCCGTAAATCTATGTTCGTTCCCGTTAGTTCTGGTAGTTGTAAATATCGGCTAAGTACGGCTGGTTAAAGGTTTGCGGGTTCACATGTACTTGCCTTTCCTGGACTGCTTATGCTACTAAGATAGCCATTTTAACACTTGTAAAGTTGGCTCAGGGACCTCTTCATGCATTTTAATTGGATTCATTTTGATAATTTGAACTTGCAATTGAAACACAACTGCAACCTTTCATCAACATTGTACCTACCCCTGAAGTTTTTGTACTCTTGTGAAAACCCAATTGTATTGTCCCCCCCAAAGTACCATAATTGGCCTGTTGTTTAGCAGGCCTTTTCTTTTTTTACAGGTTTCATATCGGATAGGTGGTCATAAGGTATTTCTGATTATCAACGTTTTAATGCAAGGGTAAACTGGTGCAGCGCCTCCGAATCATAAAAGAAACGGAACACAATAATGCCCATTTCCCGCATGCTCTGCTCAGGCCCTACATAAGAGATCTCCGTTTCACCTTCCGTTACCCAAAAATGATTGGAGTTCACCACCTGCCCGCCCAGGTTACCCAAACCGATCCGCGGCTCACCATACACCTGGCTTAAACGCTCCGCTATATGGCCGCCCGGCGGCATGGGGTACACAAACAGGCTGTTTATAAAGCCCTGCTCATTGGTGCCGGCCAGCAGGTAACGGATATCAATAGTGGATTGGGGATGGCGCAGGCGGGCTTTCAGGGAACCATTATACACATAGAACCGGCCAATGTCCGGCAATACCATAAAGCGCTGCCGGTGCCGGTAATCCTTCAGGGGTATGAGCCCCCGTACGTTTTTTGGCATCTTACCCAGCTGAATGCCGCCAATGCCCTGCATGTTGAAGATAAAATCCTGTTCTGTGGGAGGTACCTGCATATACGCAATGGAACCATTTGGGGATTCCGGATATAAATTTAATCAACTTATGCAGGTATTTATCTGTCGGGGACGGTCCTCCGTCGAGGGAGCACGGTCCGGAGGGAGCTAAAAGACCGGGACAAAAGTATTCCTATCAGATCCGGATAGTATATAAAAATCCACGGTCCACTACCTATACACAAGGCAGTGGACCGTGGTCAGCCAACTGTGGGCTGTTACTGGTAATTCTTTTTAGCCGGTTTGGCGCCCATGTAAAAAGTGAGCTCCCCGCCGTTCATGATATCTGCATGGGTAATGAAAGGCTGCGTAAGCATACGCCCGTTCAGCACCACCTTTTGCACATATATATTCCTATCGCTTTGATCTTTGGCTGTAATAGTAAAGGTTTTCCCGTTTTCCAGCTGCAGGGTGGCCTGCTCCATGGCCGGGCTGCCCAGCGCATACTGGTCAGAGCCGGGGCATACAGGGTAAAAACCCAGGGTAGTGAAGATGTACCAGGCGCTCATTTGCCCGCAGTCATCGTTACCACCTAAACCATCCGGACCCACATGGTACATTTTCTTCAGGATCATGCGCACCCGTTCCTGTGTTTTCCAGGGCTGTTTAGTCCAGTTATACAGGTAGGCTACATGGTGGGAGGGCTCATTGCCATGCACATAGTTGCCAATAATACCGTCGCGGCTAATATCTTCTGTTTCTGCAAAAAAAGCATCCGGCAAATGCATGGTGAACAGGGAATCCAGGTGGGGAATAAATTTGCTTTCACCACCCATCAGGGCTATCATCTCCTTTGGATACTGCGGCACATATAGGCTGTAGTTCCACGCATTGCCTTCAATAAAGCCCTGGTTAATGGTGGTTAAGGCGTCAAAATCCTTGCGGAACTCACCATCGCTCATCTTAGGCCGCATAAAGCCTGTGCCGGCATCATACACATTTTTGAAGTTGGCGGAACGTTTAATGAACTCTTCGTACAGATCGTTCCGGCCTAGTTTTTTAGCCATTTGCGCAATACACCAGTCGTCATATGCATACTCCAGGGTTTTTGATACGGACGATGAATTTTTATCTTCCGGCACATAACCCATTTGCATATAATATTCCAGCCCGTCATACAGCTTGTAACGTGCAGTATTTACACAGGCTTCCAGCGCATGGTTGGCATCAAAGGGGGCATTGCCTTTTATTACGGCATCTGCAATTACAGATACGCTGTGGTAGCCCGTCATACACCAGTTCTCATTGGCGTAGTGCGACCATACGGGCAGCATTTTATGCACGCTTTGGTCGTAGTGCGCCAGCATGGACTGTATCATGTCTGCATTCCGTTTGGGCTGTATCACATTAAACAGCGGGTGAAGCGCACGGTAGGTATCCCACAGGGAAAAGGTGGTGTAGTTGGTAAAACCTTTGGCCATATGATTATTCTGGTCCAGGCCCCGGTAAGCGCCGTCTACATCCATAAAAGTGGTAGGGCTTAAAAAAGCGTGGTACATAGCGGTGTAAAAGCTCACCATATCGTCATTAGCTGCCAGCTTAATATTGATCTTCTCCAGCTCTTTTTCCCACAGCGCCTGCGCGTCTGCTTTTACTTTATCAAAGTCCCAGTGGGGTATTTCTGCGCGGAGGTTTTGCAGTGCGCCTTCTGTGCTTACCGGTGACAGTGCAAACTTGATCTTGATCTTTTCCCCTTCAGTGGTTTTAAAATCAAAGTAAGCCCTTACCTGTTTGCCGGCCATTTCAGGGAAGTTGTGCGCCTGGTCAAACTTACCCCAGAAACCGCGGTATACATCATGCGCATAGTTCTTTTGCCCGTAGCGGTAAAATGGTTTGGAGAAGCTCATGGCAAAGTACACGAAGCGGGTGCGCCCCCAGCCATTGGTTTGGCGGTAGCCGGTAATGAGCGTATCGTTCTCTACACGTACAAACGTCCATACATTCTTATTCTCGTAGTTATAAATGCCGGCCATCAGGTCCAGGACAATATGCGCCTGGTCTGTTTTAGGAAAGGTGTATTGATGAAAGCCCACGCGGTTGCTGGCGGTAAGCTCTGCCAGGATGTTGTATTCATCCAGCTTTACTTTATAATAACCGGGTTCCGCTACTTCTGACTGATGGGAGAAGGTAGAGCGGTAACCGCTTTCCGGGTTGGTGGCAGTACCGGGGTTCAGCTGTAAAGCGCCGGTGGTGGGCATTATCAGGAAATCGCCGAGGTCAGAGTGGCCGGTGCCGCTGAAATGTGTATGACTAAAACCGGTAATGGTTTTGTCGTCATACTGGTAACCGGCGCAGTACTTATATACATCCGGGTTGTACTTACCATTCATCTCGTAAGGAAGGGTATCTGTTTCCGGGCTAAGCTGCACCATGCCAAAAGGCACGGTAGCGCCGGGGTATGTATGTCCCATCTTTTGTGTGCCGATGATAGGTTTTACATAACGGGTCAGGTTGGCGCCTGTTTGTGCAAACAGCGGCAGCTGGGCTAAACAGAGCAAATAGAATAAGCTTTTCTTCATTGTTTATATGGCAATATTATTTTTAATAAGTAGTGTTAAAGATAAAACGTTTTAGCGCTCCGCGAAATTTATTCTGCTGCAATTAGGGGCCGCAAATGCAGCACCCGTCTATAAAAGTAGTATAGTGTAGTATAGTGCAGATATTTATTATCTTGCTGAACAGTAAACACTTTCCACTTATGAACCGCTTTTTATTTTTGGTGATGATGGCGCTGCCGGCCCTTGTAAACGCCCAACAGCAGGCACTTGTAAATACCGGCAACAGCCAGTTCGCTGTTTTGAGCAGTGTAGATATGGGCGCTGTACAATGGACCAGCGGTTTTTGGGCAGAGCGTTTTACCATCTGTAAAACAGCCATGGTACCTCATTTATGGAAAACCTATACCGATCCGCAAATAAGCCATTCCTATGAGAATTTCAGGATAGCAGCCGGTTTGGATACCGGCTCACACGCAGGCCCTCCTTTTCATGATGGCGATTTTTATAAGCTGCTGGAAGCTGTAGCCAGCTTATACGCAGCTACCAAAGATAAACAGCTGGAAACACTGATGGATAGCGTGATCCCCGTAATTGCAGCCTCACAGCGGGCAGACGGTTATATTCACACCCCTGTAATGATAGCTGCACGGCATGCTAAAGCCGGTGTAAAGGAATTTGAGGACAAGCTGAATTTTGAAACCTATAATATGGGTCACCTGATGACGGCGGCCTGTGTACACTACCGCGCTACGGGAAAAAGAACCCTGCTGGATATTGCCATTAAAGCAGCAGATTACCTGGACCGTTTTTATAAAAAAGCATCGCCGGAGCTGGCGCGCAATGCCATCTGCCCTTCCCATTACATGGGGGTAATAGAGCTATACCGCACTACAAAAGATCCCAAGTATCTACAGCTGGCTAAAAACCTGATCAATATAAGAGGTTATGTGGAAGGTGGTACAGATGATAACCAGGACCGGGTGCCCTTTCGCCAGCAAACCAAAGCCATGGGGCATGCAGTACGCGCCAATTATTTATATGCCGGTGTGGCGGATGTGTATGCGGAAACAGGCGACGATTCCCTGCTGACCTGTTTAAATAAAATATGGCAGGATGTGGTGTACCGGAAAATGTACATCACCGGCGCCTGCGGGGCTTTGTACGATGGAGTTTCGCCCTACGGTGTTTCCTACAACCCCCTGGAAATTCAGAAAACGCACCAGGCCTATGGCCGCGATTACCAGCTGCCTAATATGACGGCCCATAATGAAACCTGCGCCAATATTGGCAATGTGCTTTGAAACTGGCGTATGCTGCAAATTACCGGCGATGCCCGGTATGCGGATGTACTGGAGCTGGCATTATATAATAGTGTGCTGTCGGGCATTAGCCTGGATGGGGACCGTTTTTGTTATGCCAACCCATTAAGCGTATCGGACAAATACCCTTACACACTGCGCTGGGCAGGCGGGCGCATACCCTACATCAGCCTGTCCAACTGCTGCCCGCCCAATGTGGTGCGCACTATTGCGGAAACCGCCAATTATGCGTATGGTATTTCAGATAAAGGTGTGTGGGTACATTTATATGGCGCTAACCAGCTGCATACGCATTTGAAGAACGGCGCAGCCCTGCAGCTATCACAGGTTACCAATTATCCCTGGGATGGGAATGTTAAACTAACGGTGCAGGCGGCCGGCCCGGAAGCATTCACCGTTTTCCTGCGCATACCCGGCTGGAGCCGCCAGGCCACTTTGCTGGTAAATGGTAAACCGGCCGGTGTTACCGTTACACCCGGCCAGTATGCAGCGCTGCACCGCAGCTGGAAAGCGGGCGATGTGATCTCCCTGCAATTACCCATGCCGGTAACCTTAATGGAAAGTAACCCGCTGGTAGAAGAAACCCGTAACCAGGTAGCTGTAAAACGTGGCCCTATTGTGTATTGCCTGGAAGGGGCCAACCTGCCCAAAGGCGCTAACCTGTTTGATATTGTAATGCCGGATAAAGCTGCGCTGCAGCCCGTGCCTATGCAAATAGACCATAATAATATGATGGGTTTAACCGGTATTGTACGCCTGCGCAGTGATACCGGCTGGCAAAACACCTTGTACCGGGAAGCAACCGTGAATGATACCAAACCGCTGAAAGTAACTTTTATTCCCTATTACGCCTGGGGCAACCGCGGGCATTCCGATATGGCGGTATGGGTTCCAAAATATTTTCAATATTTTGGGGGCCAAATTCAATCTCAGTGAGCAAGCCTATTTTAGTGATCAAGTTTGGAACGGCGTCAATTACCCATCAGAACGGAGAGCTGGACGAATCAATAGTAGCCGCTATAACAAGGCAGGTAGCTACCCTGCATGCGGAGTATAATATGGTGCTGGTATCATCCGGGGCGGTAGCTGCCGGTAAAAAATACCTGCCACAATACAGCGGTACCATTAGTGAACGCAAGGCTGCCGCAGCCATCGGCAACCCTTTACTGTTAAATAAATACGCGCAGTATTTTCAGCCTTATAATATTGCCATTGCGCAAAGCCTGTGCGAGCGGCGGCATTTCAGCAACCGCAGCCAGTTCCTGCAGCTGAAAAAAACCTATGAGGAGTTGTGGGCCAACAATATTATTCCTGTAGCCAATGAAAATGATGTGGTGAGCGACCTGGAGCTAAAGTTCTCTGATAACGACGAACTGGCCACGCTGATAGCAGTAGGTTTTGGCGCTTCCGGTTTGCTGTTCAGCACTTCTGTGGGTGGTGTGCTGGATAAGGAAGGCAAAGTAGTACCACAGATAGAGATCATAGATGAAGCTATTTTTGCGCTGGCAGATACCCGCAAATCCAGCCTGGGGCTGGGCGGCATGGTATCCAAGCTTACCTTTGCCCGCCTGGCTACCCGCATGGGCATACGCGTGGTTATTTTTGGTATTCATACTACCGATGGTATTTTAAATGCGCTGGCAGGTACTACCGGTACCTTATGTGTGCCGCAGGAATGCAGTATGCCGGCGCGAAAAAAATGGCTGGCCAGCGGCAGCCTGGTAACCGGCCGCCTGCAGGTAGATGCCGGTGCGCAAAAAGCCCTGGAACAAAGACATAGCCTGCTGGCGGTAGGCGTAAAGGCCATCCTGGAGAAATTTACCCGCGGCGAAGTAATAGAAATTGTAAATGAACAGCATGAAGCAATTGCGGTAGCCCGTGCAAAAGTATCGTCCGATGTGCTGGCCGGTAATAAAAAAGCGCAGAACGTAGAAATTGCGCACGCTGATGATATTGTGTTGTTGTAAAAAAATCATTTCATGGAGTCTATCATGCCTTTACTGGAACAGGCGCAGCAAGCCACCAGTGCTATTAAAACCTTTCCTGACCGGCAAAAGCAGCAGCTGCTGAAACGGCTGGGAGTATACTTACAGGAACATATACACGAAATTGTAAGCGCCAACCGGCAGGACCTGGAACGTATGCCGGACACAGACCCTAAGAAGGACCGACTGTTACTGAACGAAACACGTGTCCAGCAATTAGCAGACAGCCTTACGGATATAGCCAAACTGCCGGACCCTTCTAACCAGCTGGTTTCAGAGAAAAAGCTGGACAATGGGCTGCTGGTGCAAAAACGCACGGCGCCTTTAGGCGTAGTAGGTGTGATCTATGAATCAAGGCCTAATGTAACAGTAGATGTGGCGGCGCTGTGCATCCGCTCCGGCAACGTATGTGTGCTGCGCGGCGGTACAGATGCTTTTTATACCAACACCTGCCTGGTAGGGCTTATACAGGATGTACTGGCGGAATTTGAGCTGCCCAAAGCAACTGTGCAGCTGCTGCCGGCAGACCGTAACCTGGTTATGGAGCTGCTGACCGCTGTAAAGTATGTAGATATTATTATTCCCCGGGGCTCCCAGCAGCTCATCAACTTTGTGCGTGACAATGCCCGTGTGCCGGTAATTGAAACCGGGGCCGGTGTATGCCATACTTATGTGGAGCGCACGGCTGATCTGCAGCAGGCCGCTATCATTGTAACCAATGCCAAGGTAACACGGCCTTCTGTTTGTAACTCTTTGGATACGGTGCTGGTAGACCGTGTGGTGGCAGCGGATTTCCTGCCATTGCTGGCGCCTTCCTTACAGGTCTATAATGTAGAGATCTTTGCAGATGAAACGGCCTATCCCATCCTGGAAAAAGCCGGTTACCCTTATTTACAGCATGCTGCCCCGGAAGATTTTGGCCGGGAGTTCCTGGACTTTAAATGTTCCGTAAAAGTGGTGGAGGGTGCTGATGAGGCCTTGTCCCACATCCGCCATTATTCCTCCAAACATTCTGAAGCTATTATATCAGCGGATGCCGCCATTAGTGAACGGTTTATGAATGAGGTAGATGCTGCTGCAGTATACGTGAACGCCTCTACGCGGTTTACAGATGGAGGTGTGTTCGGCTTAGGGGCAGAGATAGGCATCTCTACCCAGAAGCTGCATGCCCGCGGGCCCTTTGCGCTGGAAAAGCTGGTAACGGAAAAATGGTTTGTATATGGAAACGGGCAGGTGCGCACATAAACAGCTGCCTTATAACATCAGGATCAGCGTATAGATCTTACCATAGTGGCCCCAGTCTTTCATACTGCTGTTAAGGGTTTCCAGCAATGTTTTATTATTTACAGCTTTGCCTTTTGCAGGTGCTTTTAATTTTGCGGGTGTAATATCTTCTGCCAGCACTTTAGTAGCAAACCAGGTTATATGCTCATAGGGCAATGCTATGCCCAGTATCATGCCGGGTAGGCCGGTAAAGGATTCCGGGCCGCCGGGAGTAACAATCGCATCCGTATAGAATGCTACCACGTAAATGGAATCCATGATCACCGCATTGGCGCGGCGGCAGTCAAAACCGGCAATATTGCGCTTTTCATCGGTTATTTTCCAGCGGATCTTGCGGGTGCTGTCTTTTACCAGGAACACTTGTTCAAATACGGTTTTCCTGGCGGTGCTTTCTTTTTTATCCAGCTGGTCATAGATCACGTTATCATTGCCTGGTTCCGGCCGCAGGCGTATATTATCCGGGTTTTCCCGGCCCGGCGCATATAAGGTGGTATTGCCATTAAAAACCAGGTCAAAGTAAAAGGTAGTGAACTGGGGCAGGCGTTTTTTTTCCATGTCTTTCCAGCCATCATCATTCTGATTTTTAAACAGCGCTTCCAGGCGGGCGTGCTGGTTCACTTTTTTCTCAAACTCAATACGGCCCTGGGTAAGGTAAATGGGATTTTGTGCCGTGGCGTTTACGGCGCAGCCTAACAGGATATACAGGAGTAATTGTTTCATGATGGTCAGTTTTATTTAGCGCCTGCGCCGGTTTTATTAAAGTTCCAGTTAATGGATAAGAATACATAACGGCTAATGGTGCCGTAGTTCTGCTGGGAAATAAAGTTGCTGTTCACCTGCCGGTTAAAACCTATATTCTCTTTCAGCAGGTCGTTCACTTCTGCTTTGATCAGCAGGGCATCATTCTTCATGAACTTTTTACCTATCCAGGCGTTCCATAATACTACGTTGTTATTGTTATCAAAAGCAGCGGTCTTCTGCCGCAGGTTTATATTACAATCCGTGTGCAGCTGCAGCTTCCAGGGGAAGAACAGGTCTACGTTGGGATTAATGCTGAAGGTCCAGTAATTGGTTTTTATAGCTTGCTGCACGGATGATTTACTGTTGGTATACGTAGCCGATGCTTCCATGCTTATCTCATATTTCTTTTCTTTGGACTTATTCAGGTAAGTACCCAGCTCGTAGCTACCGCTGTTAGTAGCGTTCAGCGCTTCGTTAATGTAGTTTACATAACGGCTGTAGCGTATGTTACCATTAAAGCCGGTGCGCATATCAAGCTTTTTCAGCTTAAAGTTATAACCCAGGTACAGGTTGGCATTGCGGTTACCGTCCACGTTCACGGCCTGGTTGGTCCTTTTGCCGCTGGCGTCAATAACGGTTTTGCTGGTAATGGCATTATAGGTAAAGTTATAGCTGCCGTTGATCCAGATGCCGCGATCCGTAAGGATCTTGTAGTCATTGAAGAACATCCGGATGTTGTTGGAGAACTGCGGTTTCAGGTCCGGGTTACCAATGCTGATGTTCAATGGGTCTTCGTTTGTACGTAAGGGTTGTAGCTGGTTAATGCTGGGCTGGTTGGTGCTGCCGTTATAGTTAATGGACAGCCTGCGCTGGGTGCTGAACATATAGCTGAAAGAGGCTTGCGGGAACCAGTTCACAAAATCACGGTTACGGGTAAGGCCCGTATGCATATCCTGCTGATCAAAGCTGGTGAGGCCTGCGCTGAGGCCTGCATTGGCCCGTATTTTCTTTTTAATAAGGTTATAGTTGGCGCCGCCGCGGTGAGTGAATATATTGAACTTATAATCGTTGCTGTATAAAGAATCCAGCTCACCGTACTTACCGCTGGCATCCTGGTTAAAGGAGTTGCGGTTGGAGCTGCTGTTGTTGACGACTATGCCGTAATTCAATATAATGGAGCTGGATTTTGATAAAGGCTCCGAATAGGTAAGCTTGGTATCAAACGTAATATTCTCGTTCCGGTTGGTTTTATACTGATCTATGACCTGTGAGGAATCCACACTGCCGTTCTTATAAAATTCCGTAACAGCATCCAGGTAGCCGTCGGAATTGTTCTGGGTATACTTTTCCTGTATGTTCAGGGAAAGGGTGCGGCCTTTTTTACGGAGCTTTTTGCGCCATAATATACTACTGTTTATTGTACGTATATCCCCGGTGGTGGCTATGTTGCGCTCATTCTGGTTCACCAGCGCGCTGTCCTGTGCTATGGACTGCATGGTGCGGGCGCTTTTGGTGGTTTTATGATCCAGGCCGCCGTCTGCAGCGATGCGGATAGAGGAAGTAGAATCTATCTGCAGCTCGTAAATGCCGTTGGCCCGTTGCCGTAATATGGTGTTGGCAAAACGTTCGCTGGAATTGGTGTAGTAAAAGGTGTCCGGCAGCAGGTATTGGGAGCTGGTATTGCTGTACCCGTCTACATGCAGGTTCAGGATCTTGTAGTTGCCGTTAATGGACTGTTTGTCCTCATTCCACTTATCATTAAAATGCAGACCCCCGGTTTGTACCAGCGGAAAGCCCTGCCCGTTATAACGCCCGTCCCAGCTCTCCAGATCGTCTGACTGAAAGTCGCCCATATATGAATCCGTATTTTCATCGTAGCTGAAATTTTCCGCCATGCTTTGCCCGTAACTATCCCTTTCATTCCAGTTAAGCCCTGTTTTACCGGTGTTGGAAACAATGCCGTAACCGGAGATCTTGCGTTTCTTTTTAAAGAAGTTCAGCATCAGCTGGTTGTTGTGATAACCGTCGTTACCTGCGCCGGTACTGGCTTTACCAAAGTAACCGTTCTTTTTATCCTCTTTCAGCTTCAGGTTCAGCGTTTTTGTTTTTTGCCCGTCATCTATCCCGGTAAAGGCAGCCTGATCGCTTTTTTTATCAAATACCTGTACTTTGTCTACCATATCGGCCCGCAGGTTCTGGGTAGCCAGGGTAGGATCATCTCCAAAAAATTCTTCCCCGTCAACCAGCACTTTCTGCACCTTTTCGCCCTGGGCGGTGATCTGCCCATTCTTATCTACCTGTATACCCGGCAGCTTTTTCAACAGGTCTTCTACCGTTGCATTGGGTTGCATTTTAAAGCTATCCGCATTATATTCCGTAGTATCTCCCTTTAATTTAATGGCAGCTATGGCCTGGTTCACCAGCACCTCTTTCAGCAGCCGGCTTTTGAGCGATAGTATAATATTAACATTCGTGGTGGAGGTGCTGTCGGCTAACGTGAATGGCTCTACATAATCCGCATATCCCGGCGTAGTGGCCAGCAGCAGGTATTTACCGGCTGGCAGGTGAGGTATGGAAAATTTACCGCCTGCATCGCTGCGGGTAAAGGTTTGCAGAATAGAATCTTTTGCCTGCAAAACAGCAATCACAGTGTTGGATAACTGCTGATGATTGAGCGTATCCAATACACTGCCTTTCACAGCAGGTTGCTGGGCATAACACAGGCAGGGCACTATGAGGAAAACAATGAATAAATATTTTTTCATGAAGGGAATTGACGGTTAAACTTATTGAGATGCTGACAATAGTTATTTCCACAAAGAATAATAAAATATTTTATGGTTAATCCCGGTGTGCAGTAAAAGATTTGTTAAAAGGGATGAACCGGTTTATAACTGTGATGAACGACGAATGGGGCTTATAAAAATAAAAAAACCGGAATAAGAATACTCCGGCCTGTACCTAAACCTACAACTGTTACACTGTATAAGTGAATCGTTATTTACTGTTTATTACAAGCAAAGGTGCAACGAAAATGAATGTAAAAGAATGGCTATTTAACGGATTCTGTTGTACTTATCCCGGATTATTGTAATGGAAAAGTCTGCTGCTATTTACGGAGCTGCCCGGGCGGGATGCCAAAGTGTTTTTTAAAGGCCCGCTGGAAGTGTTGTGGATGGCTGAAACCGGTTTCGTAGGCTATTTCAGAGATGGTGTTAGCGGTATGTAAAATGAGCTGCCTGGCCTGTTCCAGGCGGATGGCGGCAAAGTACCCGAATACCGTATTGTTAAAGGCTGCCTTAAACCCTTTCTTCAGCTTAAATTCATTGAGTCCGCATTGGCGCGCCAATTGGGCCAGGGTGGGCGGGTGCTGTATATCACGGAGCAGTATTTCCCGTGCCAGGTGCAGCTTTTCCAGCTCGTTTTTGTCAGGGCCTGTATTTCTCCCTGGCGCAGCTTGCGTGAAAAGCTCAAACTGCAGCAGCAACAGCTCCATCATTTTTGAATCCAGGAACAGCTGTTTTAAACCGCCGGTTAAAGTACAGCTCCACAGGGAATTAATAATGGATAACATCTGCGGGGTATAAGGCAGGCCTGGCTGCTGCAGCAGGAAAGGCTGCTGTTTCAGCACATTTTCCGCCAGCCGGTCCATGGGGGAGGAGTAGTCAGAGAACAGCTCCAGGAAACGGTCCGCATGAATATTAATGGTAAAGGTGTTGTGAATGCCGCCGTTCATGAATTGATTATGCTCCCATTCCCCGCGGTTGTACATAATATTGTGGTACCCCTTTGTGAATATCACATCCTCCTCCAGGAATCCCAGCTTCTGGCGGATGCAGCCTTCCAGGGAAAAGTTCATTTCTACCAGGGGCAGCTCATTAAAATGTTTCATGGCCGCATATTCCAGGTTTTTGTCCTTCAGCTGCATCCAGCCGTCGGAAAGGGCTATGGCGCCCATTTTCAGGAGACGGAAATGCCCATCCACCTGCGGCAGGGAAACGGAGAAAATGTAAGGCGTTTCACTTTCCGGCAAATTGGTTATCTCATCAAAACCCGGGAAATCAGGATGTTGTTCCTGCTGTGGCATGATCCAGTCAGATTACTCCGCTTAAGGTACAAAAAAATCCCGTTGGTGCCCTTTGCCGGTTAGCTGCCGGTGCAATTTTGCGGTAACATAATCCATCAGCAAATGAATGTAACAACAAACACCCTGCACGTACCTGTTTTAATTGTGGGTGGTGGCGTGGTAGGTTTATCGGCCGCATTATTCCTTTTACAGCAGGGCATTACACCGTTATTAATTGAGCGGCATAAAGGCACTTCCATTCACCCCCGGGCCAGGGGTTTTGATATGCGCACCATGGAGCTGTACCGGGAGCTGCAGCTCAGTGAGGCCATCCGCGATGCAGGGAAGGCCCTGGCGCATAGCTGGGGCATTTATAAGAACAGCAGTCTTGTAGCAGCATTGAAAAAAATAAAACCTGGTAATAAAACGCCCGGCAAAGTGCTGGGGGTAGATAAGATTATGGCATTAAGCCCTGAGGAAGCAGCCCGCTGCACACAGGACCTTTCAGAACCCGTATTGCTGGCTGCTGCCCGTGAACGGGGCGCACAGCTGGCCTTTTATACAGAGCTGGTTTCTTTTACGCAGGATGCGGAAGGCGTAACAGCCCTGATCCGTAACCGGGAAACGGATGAAACACAAACCGTACGCGCTACTTATATGATAGCTGCTGACGGCGCAAAAAGTCCTGTGCGGGAGGCTTTGCAGGCGCCGGTTTGCGGCAGGGGCGCTATTGCCAGCCTGCTGAACATTTATTTTGAGGCTGACCTGACAGCCACCCTGCAAGGCAAACGTTTCAGCCTTGTGATCTTAAAAACGCTTACAAGAAAAGGGTTGCTTGCCACTATTAATAGCAGCAACCGCTGGGTGTTTCACCTGCATTATGATCCGGCAGTAGAGAATGCCGCTGATCTTAGCACGGAAAAAATAACCGCTATTTTGCAGGATGTGCTGGGTATGCCGGGGCTGCCTATCCGCATCATCAGCATTTTACCCTGGCAGCCTACGGTAAAGGTGGTGCTTAACATGCAGCACGGGCGTGTTTTCCTGGCCGGCGATGCTGCGCATGTAATGACGCCCTATGGTGGTAAAGGCGCTAATACCGGCATACAGGATGCGCATAACCTGGCCTGGAAACTGGCTGCTGTATTGAAGGGAACCGCAGCGCCTGCGCTGCTGCAAACCTACAGTACGGAGCGGCAGCCGGTAGGTTTACATTATGCCGTACAAAGCGGCAACTGGTCTGATGAAGATGGAATATTGAAGAAGAACTTCCTGAACATACTGAGTATTATTACCACGGTAACAGGTGCAAAAATAGCTTCGTTCTTTGGCTGGCAGCAAAGCAGCCATCGCCTGACCATGCGGTATGTAGGAGGGTTGCTGGGATTACCGGCCTTTAAATATACATCTGCTGCCGTGCTGGATAATGCATTGCCTACGCAGGAATACCAGCCGGCCCGCGCGCTGGATGGTACACCAGGTACGCGTATGCCACACCTTTGGGTGTTGTATAAAGGGAAACAAATATCTACGCTTGACCTGTTAGGAAAAGGTTTTGTATTGTTTACCGGCATGGATAATGCCGGCTGGCAGCAGGCTGCGGCTACTATGCAGGTACCCGTGTACAGTATTGGCGCGCAGGGCAGCCTGGCTTTTACAGCAGGTACTATTGAAAAAATATTAGGTATCAGCGCTACCGGCGCGGTGCTGGTGAGGCCGGATGGTTTTGTGGCATGGCGTTGTGAAACCGCACCTGTTAAAGCTTTGCAGGCTTTGCAAACTGCTATGCTGCCTTTTGTGCAGCCTGTTGTTTATAGTCATGCATAAGCCTTTATAAGGTGGGGTAATTACAGGGGCTGGCCCAAAAGAATGTAAAATGTAAAATTTTAAATCATAAATGTAAAAGTAGAAAGCAGCGAACATGAGTCAGTACCTGGTTCCTACTTTTACATTTGGAATTTTGCATTTATGATTTTACATTCTTTTGGGCCAGCCCTAAGATCTTAATGCTAGGTTTAGAAGCCCGGGCCTGTTTCGCACCAGAAAGTGTTTGGCGGAATAGTGGCGGCTTTCAGCTTGGCCTGGTTTGTTTCACTCAGTCTGCTGATCTTCAGTTTTTTGACGTCGAGCTTTTTCTTGATTTTCTTTTTCATACAAAGGAATTTTTGGTTAAACAATTTGCCTACTCTGTCAGAAGGTTTTCGGCTGCTCCTTGAAAAGATATGTGTTTGTAAAAACGGGTTATTAATAGGGTTGGGTTATCATTCTAAGATACTTTTAAAATATTTATCGGGCAAATTTTTGTATTATCATGGAAATTATGAGTCATGGACGGTACCATCCAGATACGGGCGGCTACTAAGAAAGAGGCCCCACAGATCACTGAGCTTTCTATACAATTAGGTTATCCATTAACTGTACAGGATACCATCACTAACATTGCGGCCATTGATAAGAGCAATTATGACATGGCGTATGTGGCTGTGATGAATGAACAGGTAGTGGGCTGGATCCATGTGTTTTATACCATGCGTTTGGAAACCGGCCCCTTTTGTGAAATAGGCGGCCTGGTAGTGGCCGCCAGCGCCCGCGGTAAAGGCGTAGGCAGCCTGCTGGTGGAGAAAGCTAAAAAGTGGGCGGCAGAAAGAAATATCAACAAGCTGCGGGTGCGCTGCCAGGTAAAAAGAACGGAAGCGCATGCCTTTTATGAAAAGAACGGGTTTGAAGAAAAGAAAGTGCAAAAGGTATTTGAGTATATGATAGTTGATTAGATGTACTAACGTTTACGGTTATACTAAAATATAAGGGCTGTCTCAGGAAAATGAGACAGCCCTTTGTTATGAATAACATCGCTTAATGTAATGTTTCGCTGAATAGCTGTAAAGTTCTTTCCCAGGCTTTATCTGCTGCTGCTTTATTATACCGCGTAGGGGCGGTATCGTTATTAAAGGCATGTTGCGCCCCTTCGTATACAAACAGCTGGTATTTAACGCCTGCAGCTTTCAGTGCGGCTTCGTAGGCCGGTATACCGGCATTTACGCGCTCATCCAGCCCGCCATAGTGTAATAACACGGCCGCTTTGATCTTGGGTACATCGGCAGCATCCGGCTGCCGTCCATAATAGGCCACGGCTGCTTTCAGCGTGGGGGCATTTACTGCCAGCTGGTTGGCCATCGCGCCACCCCAGCAAAAACCAACACAACCAATTTTACCGTTACATTCCGGCAGGCCGCCCAGGTAATCCAGGGCTTTCAGGTAGTTGTTCAGGTTCTTTTGCGCATCCAGCTTGCCAATGAGGTCGCGGGCCTCATCCTCATTCTGTGGTGTGCCGCCCGTGGCAGACAGAGCATCCGGTGCCAGGGCAATATACCCTGCCTGCGCTACCCGCCGTGTTACATCGCGGATATGCGGGTTTAGTCCCCTGTTCTCATGGATCACTATTACGGCCCCGGTTTTAGTGCCGGCCGCCAGTGTAGTGGGTTTTACCAGGTAACCTTTCATGGTAATGCCATCGCCGGGGTAAGTAATATCCTGTCCCTGGATGCCGGCAGTATTTTCCGGTACCGTAGCCGCCCGTGCATAGTTTACCTCCAGTAAGGGTAAAACCGCGGTGGCAGCGGCCAGGCTGCCGGTAAGCCGGATGAGGCGGTTAATAAATTCATCGCGCCGTAAAGGCTTGTGGGTATATTCATCAAAGAGGTTTATGATACGCTGATCCATAAAAAAGAGATTTCCGGTGAGTAAGGTTTAATATGAAGAGAAAGTACCTTAAATTTAATGTTTTAGACGACAATAATTACAGGAACCGGGTTAATTTTCGAATGGATCTATTACAAAGCAAAAATTGGTTTTATGAAGCATATTATCATAGTGGGTGGCGGGTTTGCGGGTATAAACCTGGCGCGTTCACTGGGAGGCAATAAGAATTATACCGTTACGCTGGTTGACAAGAACAACTATAACTTTTTTCCACCACTGATCTACCAGGTAGCTACGGCTTTCCTGGAACCCTCCAGCATCAGCTACCCTTTCCGTAAATTATTCCGTCATAAAAATAACCTGCACTTCCGTTTGGGCAGCCTGGTAAAGGTAGTGCCCGAAGAAAATAAGGTAGTACTGGATAACGGGGAGCTTACCTATGATCACCTGGTATTTGCCACCGGTGCGGAAACCAATTACTTTGGTATGCAAAACGTAAAACAGCATGCCATGCCCATGAAAACCCTGCACGATGCTATTGACATGCGTAACCGCATGCTGCAGCAAATGGAGAAGGCCATTATTACTAAGGATGAGGCGGAACGTAAAAAACTGCTCACCTTTGTAATAGCCGGCGGCGGGCCTACAGGCGTGGAAATATCCGGCATGCTGGCTGAAATGGGCCGTACTATCGTGTTAAAAGATTACCCGGAGCTGCACGGCACACGTGGTGAGATATACCTGGTGGATGGCAGCGAAAGCCTGCTATCGCCCATGAGCAAACAGTCACAGAAAGGTACCTATGATGCGCTGCGCAGGATGGGCGTACGGATACGGTTAAACGTACACGTAAAAGATTATGTAAATGATACTGTGATCCTGGACGATGGTGATACCATTGAAGCCAAGAGCCTTATATGGGCCGCCGGTGTTACCGCAAAAATGTTTGAAGGCATACCTGCTGCCAGCTACGGGCGCGGTAAGCGCATGCTCACCGATGAATACAACAAGGTGCAGGGCACCACGAATATTTACGCCATTGGGGATACCAGCTTACAGCTGCATGAGCCGCAATGGCCCAACGGGCATCCGCAGGTGGCGCAAACAGCTATACAGCAAGGGAAGCACCTGGCTAAGAACTTTAAAGCCATGGCGCTGAACCGTGCAGTAACGCCCTTTAAATACCACGACAAAGGCTCTATGGCCATCATAGGCCGCAACAAGGCAGTAGCGGACCTTCCCAAACCAGTGCTGCATTTCAAAGGTATTATCGCGTTTTTCATGTGGCTGTTCGTGCATGTAATGTCGCTGATCAATTACCGCAACCGTTTAAAAACATTAGCCAACTGGACGGTGGCTTACTTTAGCAAAGATCAGTCGTTACGTATGATCATCCGTCCGGATAATGAAAACAATACGTAGCTTCCCGTTATGAAACAGTAGCAGGTACCCCGGATCCCAATGTATGAAACGGCCATTGTGGGGTATACGCGCTTACAGATAAAACTATACACATGCGGTATGTACTGTATTTTTTTTACTTAGCATGGTATTGGGGCCTGGATGTAGCTATTTTTATTATTGAGCATGAGATCCGCGGTGAGCGGCGGTTTGGCGTGCGTACTATTGGCCTTCACCATTTGCCGGAGCACTTACCGGAACAGGAACGCAAACACTTTTCTTTTTATGAGCCGGTGAATTACTATAGCGCTACCACCTTATTTGATCAGCTAACGCCGGAGGATAAGCAAACTACCCTGCTGGATGTAGGCTGCGGCCGTGGCCGTGTACTGGCCATTGGCGCGGGGTATGGGTTTAAGGATATTATTGGAATAGATTTTTCTGAAGCGCTTTGTGAGGAAGCTGCAGATAATGCGGAAAAAGTGGAGGACCGCCACCCCGGCACGCATATTACCATTGAATGGATAGATGCCCGCTATTACGACATTCCATCCCGCGTAGGTGTTGTTTTTTTATTTAACCCTTTTGACGGCACTGTGATGGAAACTTTTATCACCAAAGTATTACAAAGCCTGGAACTACATCCGCGTCCCATGAAAATATTATATGCCAACCCCCAGTTCAAACACCTGTGGCAGGATGCCGGCTTTACGGAAACAGCCACCTTTGTAAAAAAAGATATGCTGCGGGGTTGTGTGCTGGAGCGCCCATAAAGGCTGCTGGCGCATTAGGATAATTGTATTATTTTAGGGCCAACGCAGAATTTGACTTATACATATTTATGCATAATACCTTTAGCCTTTATATTTTCCTGCTGCTGGTGATCCTGTTCCTTGTTATGCTGGCGCATCGTTTAAAGATCTCTTACCCGATTGTGCTGGTGCTGGGCGGCTTGTGCCTGAGCTTTATTCCGCGCCTGCCGCAAATTCAGATCAACCCGGAGCTCATCTTCGTGATCTTTTTACCACCACTGTTATTTGAAGCTGCCTGGCAAACTTCCTGGAAAGATTTCTGGAAGTTCCGGCGGGTAATTGCCAGTTTTGCCTTCCTCATTGTAATACTTACCTCCTGCGTAATTGCCGTTATATCTTCAAGCCTGATCCCGGCATTTACGCTGCCCATGGGCTTTTTGCTGGGTGGTATTATTTCACCGCCGGATGCAGTATCGGCCACCTCTATCTTAAAAAGTATTAAGGTGCCTAAACGGCTGGTAACAATAGTGGAAGGGGAAAGCCTGCTGAATGATGCTTCCAGCTTAATTGTTTTCCGTTTTGCATACAGCGCCATTGATTCCGGCAAATTCGTTTTCCATGAGGCAATTGTGAGCTTTTTTGTGGTGATCATTATGGGTATTCTTATCGGGCTGGCTGTGGCCCTGGTGTTTTATGCCATTCACCGCTGGCTGCCTACCACTACTAATGTTGACATTGTGCTCACCTTTATTGCGCCGTATGTAATGTACATAGTAGCGGAAGAGTTTCACTTTTCCGGTGTGCTGGCAGTGGTAAGCGGCGGGTTGTTCCTGTCTACCCGCAGTAACGTGATCCTGAGCCCGGGCAGCCGTTTCAAGGGAGAGAATGTATGGTCAACCATTGGCTTTGCATTAAATGGTATTGTGTTTATGCTGATAGGGCTGGAGCTGCCGTTTATTGTACAGCAACTGGGTACAGTAAGTATGGGCGATGCTATCCGTTATGGGTTGATCATTTCCCTGGCGCTGATCGTGGCCAGGCTTTTATGTACCCTGGGGGCATCTGCCTTCACCGTTTTTGCCAGTAAATTTATTACTACGGCAGATAGCAGGCCCGGTTGGCGTTCGCCGCTGGCCTTTGGCTGGGCCGGTATGCGGGGTGTGGTATCGCTGGCGGCAGCATTGTCTATTCCTATCACCTTAACCAATGGCACGCCTTTTCCGCAACGTAACCTTATTCTTTTCATCACCTTTACCGTGATCCTGATAACGCTGGTATTCCAGGGCCTAACCTTACCCATAGTGGTGCGCTGGTTAAAGCTGGAAGACAATGATTACCCCATGCCTTATGTAGAGCAGGAAAAAGTGGTGCGCCGCAAGCTGGCGCATACGGGGCTGCGTGTGCTAAATGAGCAGTACCTGGAGAAAATAGCCGCCAATGAACAATTGCAAAGCTTAAAGGTGCGCTATGAAAGTGATATTCACCTGCTGGAACGCCTGCAGGATGAAGCAGCGGAAAATATGCAGCTGGCAGCTGAAACTACCAGCAAACATTACCGCGCCGCCGTAGGCGCAGTGATCAAAGAGCAGCGTGAGCTATTGCAAAAACTGAATAAAAAGCAGGAGATAGACGAAGACCTGATCCGCAAATACATTGGCCTGCTGGACCTGGAAGAGGAGAAGATCCGGTTGATGGTGAGCGGAGAAATCACAGAATAATTACTAATTGACAATTAGTAATTCCCGTTGTATTTTGGCGCACTACTTAAACGTATTAGTAATAGCTATGAGAAAGACACTGGTATTTTCGATCGCGGTATTCCTGGGTGCTGCAATCTCCTTAACTACAGCCGTTGCACAGCAGAAAAAGGTGGGCAATCCCGTGATCAGTGGCTGGTATGCTGATCCTGAAGCGGCTATTTTTGGTAAAACTTACTGGATCTTCCCTACCTATTCTGACAAATATGAGAACCAGGTGTTCTTTGACGCCTTTTCCTCAACCGATATGAGCCGCTGGGTAAAACACCCGCATGTACTGGACAGCGGCGCTATTAAATGGGCCAAACGCGCCATGTGGGCCCCGGCCATTGTAGAAAAACAAGGCAAATACTATTTCTTCTTTGCTGCCAACGATATTCAGAACAACCAGGAAAAGGGTGGCATAGGTGTAGCCGTAGCCAACCAGCCGGGTGGTCCCTATAAGGATTACCTGGGCAAACCGCTGATCGATAAATTCCATAACGGCGCCCAGCCTATAGACCAGTTTGTGTTCCATGACAAGGATGGCCGTTATTATATGATCTACGGCGGCTGGCAGCATTGTAATATTGCCCGCCTGAAATCCGATTTTACCGGCTTTGAGCCTTTTGCAGATGGCACTACATTTAAGGAGATCACGCCCAAAGGATATGTGGAAGGGCCGTTTATGTTCATCCGCAATGGCAAATATTATTTTATGTGGTCTGAAGGGGGCTGGGGCGGCCCGGACTATTCCGTAGCCTATGCCATAGCCGATTCCCCTGCCGGGCCTTTTAAACGCATCGGGAAAATATTACAGCAGGATATGGGCGTAGCTACCGGCGCCGGCCACCACTCCGTAATACAGCTGCCCGGCACGGATCAATGGTATATTGTGTACCACCGCCGGCCTTTAACTGAAACCGCTGCCAATAACCGCGTGGTTTGTATTGATGAAATGCATTTTGATAAAGATGGATTGATCACTCCTGTAAAGATCACCAAAGAAGGAGTTACGCCGGTGAAGATAAAGTAGGTTGCATCTTATTATTCCGGTTCATATCTTTAGCGGATAGAATACACCACCAGTACACCTGAACCGTAATAAACCAAATCTTAAATAGCTTGTACGGCAGCCTGAATGATAGCGCGCTTTGGAGTAAGGTAATGGAAGGCGACCAGGATGCACTGGCTTTCATTTACAGCACGCATTTTCATTCCCTTTACCGCTATGGCATGAAGCTGCACGCAGATGGCAACCTGGTAAAGGATTGCATTCACGACCTGTTTACCGGCATCTGGCTAAGCCGGGAACGTTTATCCGTAACAGATTCCATTAAATTTTACCTGCTGGCCAGCCTGAAAAGGAAGATCGGCCGCCAGCAACAGGGTGTGTTCAGCCGCCTGTTTGAACATACGGAAGAGCCATTCACGCACTCCCGTGAAGATGACCTGATCAACGAGCAGGCCAGCGCAGAACGTACCCAAAAGCTGGAAAAGGTGATGAGCAGCCTGCCCCGCCGCCAGCGGGAGATCTTATACCTGCGCTTTTACGAAGGACTGGATACGCAGCAAACAGCGGAAATCATGTCGCTGAGCATGAA
Organism: Chitinophaga sp. GbtcB8; assembly: GCF_019091455.1. Classification (GTDB taxonomy): domain Bacteria; phylum Bacteroidota; class Bacteroidia; order Chitinophagales; family Chitinophagaceae; genus Chitinophaga. The sequence continues at coordinate 324,928 of NZ_JAGXJN010000001.1, read as the reverse complement.
CTCAACCTACGTGCTGCTCTCCAAAGCATTGAATTACCTGAAGAAAAATAGTGATCAGCTGCTGCCGCTATTATTAATAGTGCTTGAGCACCAACGGTTTTTATAGCCATTTTTGAGGGGCGGAAACTTTTTTTAAAAAAACTTTCCAAAACACGCTAAGATTTTCACCATTCACTGCTTTACCTTATTAAGAACCAATGATGACATTCAGGGACTTTAAGACGGAGGATTTTTTACAACATCCTGATTTCCGCAAGTGGGTGCTGGAACAGGAGCCGGAAGTTACACGGTTCTGGGAGCAATGGCTGCAGGAAAACCCTGATAAACAGCCTGCTGTAAACCAGGCCCGCGAGCTGCTGCTGCTGATAGGCGGCGGCCCTGCACATGCACCGGCCACGCAGGATGAGGAGCAGACCTGGGAAAAAGTATTACAAAGTATTTCCATCGCAAACCAACATACAGCTACCGGCGCTAAGCTGGTAGCCCTGCACAAAAAACGCCGGTGGTGGCCTTATGCGGCCGCTGCCCTGCTGGCAGGGGTGCTGGTTGCCTGTGCAGTTATTTTCTTTTCCTTCAATAAAACCGTGCAATACGCTACGGTAATGGGAGAAATGAAAACCATTGAGCTGCCTGACCATTCGGTAGTAAAGCTGAATGTAAATTCCACGTTATCTTTTTCTAAAAAATGGGCCGGTACCGGGCCCCGTGAAGTGTGGCTGAAGGGCGAAGCATTTTTTACGGTACAGCATACCTACAATAACCAGCGGTTTGTTGTACATACCGATGATGTAAGCATTCAGGTAGTAGGTACAGAATTTAATGTGAACACACGCCGGGTAAAAACACAGGTGGTGCTGCGCAACGGAGTGGTAAAGCTGACGCTGAACAATACCACATCCGCCAAAAAAGCCACCGCGCCTATTACCATGAAACCCGGTGATATGGTTACCTACTCCGCCGCCACCGCGGAGCTGAGCAACCAGCGCGTGAACCCGGAGCAATATGCATCCTGGAGCACACCGGCACTGCTGTTCAATGAAACGCCGGTAGCAGAGGTGATCCGCTCATTACAGGATAACCTGGGCCTTACCATTGTGCTGGAAGATGACAGCCTGGGCGCCCAAACCTTTACAGGCACTATACCCAGGGATAATATCACCGTGTTTTTTATAACACTCGGAAGATCGTTTAATGTACATACCGAAAAGACAGGAGCTAACACATACAGGATCAGTAAAATACAGGGGGAATAAAAGCAGTACAAGTAACAGTGTTTCGTAAATACATATAACCAACCTTAATCTAATGCTATGGTGAAAATTCACGCCGGATATACCGGTGGTGGCCTTGCCTTGGCTCTTTTGATCCAATTGGGCAGTCTTACTGCCATTGGTAAAGCACAGGGCCCGGCCATTGATAGATCTGTTTATTACGTACAAAACAACACAGAGGACCAGGAGCCGCTCAAAGATCACCTGGCCCATATGGAGCGCCGTTACAACATACGCATTAACTATGTTGGTAACACGGTAAAGGGTATTTATGCAGATGCGCCGCCGGTCAAAGATCCCGCTACCAAACTGATTGATTATCTCAACAAATTCCTGTTGCCTTTAGGCCTGGAAGCAGAGCAGGTAGGGCAGGACCAGTACATTCTTTACAAGAAGTCCGGCACAAAACCGGCCGATCATCCCATTACTCCTTCTGACCTTAATATGGAGCCCGTGAGCGCAGCAGTGATAGGTTCAGCTACAGCTACGCCTTCCGGTGAGCTGCAGCAGTTTGCTGTAAGCGGGCAGGTAACAGAGGAATCCGGCGTGCCGCTGCCAGGCGTAACCGTGGTGGTAAAAGGCACCACCAATGGCGCCAAAACCAATGAGAATGGTAAGTACCGCCTGAATAACGTACCGCCCAATGGCACGCTGGTATTCAGTTACATTGGTTATAAAATGCAGGAGGTTAAAATAGGTAACCGTGCCAATATTGATGTTAAGCTGCTTACAGAAGTGCAGTCTATGAAAGACTTTGTGGTGAATGGTTACCAGCAGCTGAAGAAAGAAAGTTATACCGGCTCCGCTATTACTATTACCGGCGAGGAGCTGAAACGTTTTAACCCGCAGAACATCCTGCAAAGCATACAGGCCTCTGATCCCTCTTTCCGTTTGGTGGAAAATAATATTGCAGGCGCTAATCCTAACCAGCTGCCCAATGTAAATGTGCGCGGCACTACCGCCATACCTACCGGCGATGCAGGCCAGCTAAGCAGAACGCAGCTGGCCAATGTAACCAACCTGCCATTATTTATACTGGATGGTTACCAGGTAAGCATAGAAACAATTTTTGACCTGGACTTTAACCGGGTAGAAATGGTAACCCTGCTGAAAGATGCCGCTGCTACCGCAATTTACGGCTCGCGAGCATCCAATGGTGTAGTGGTGATACAAACCCGCGCACCTAAAGAAGGAGAGCTGGAGCTGTATTATAACTATGAGCTGAATGTAACCACACCGGACCTTACTGCCTATAACGTATTAGATGCTACGCAAAAGCTGGAGTATGAGAGGCTGGCCGGTTTATACACCAGCAATGGCGTGAGCAGTGCCGACGATCTGGAGAAGCTGTATTACGCCAAAAAGAAAAATGTGCTCAGCGGCATTAATACCTATTGGCTGTCGCAGCCGGTGGCTACGGACTTTGGTCATAAACATTCTGTGTCATTGCAGGGCGGTTCGTCTGCCATCCGGTATGGTATTGATGCGCGTTACCAGACCAACAACGGCGTTATGAAAGGCTCGGGGCGCGATCGTTACAGCTTAAGTAATACGCTTTCTTACCAGCCTAAAAGCCAGAAGCTGCTGTTCCGTAACCAGTTCACACTGTCGCAGGTAAGCGCTAAGGCATCGCCATACGGCAATTTTGACCAGTATGTGAATATGAACCCTTATTATCCCATGCGCGATTCCGCCGGCCGTTTGATCCGTGAAATAGATAAATGGAATTACCGCGGTTTGAATGACAAGGGAGAGGATGCCGGCCTTACCACCACTGTGCTCAATCCTTTGTACGACGCTACCACCGGCAGTTTTAACAAATCATCATACCTGGAATTTATTGACGCTTTTTCTACACAATACACACCCACTGATGCATTGCGGTTCAATGCAACCGTAAGCCTTACCAAACGTAAAACCACGGAGGATGTTTTTGCATCGCCGCTCAGCAACTACTACTACTTTTACAGTGGCGACGCGCTGAAAGACCGTGGCAAATACACCTACACCAGCCAGGATGATATGCAGGTGGATGGTTATGCCACCATCACCTACAACAAGGCCCTGCAAAACACGCATTTCCTGAACTTTTCATTAGGGATGAATGTGCAGGCAACAAAAACAGACATCAAAAGTTTTTCCGCTATAGGCTTTACCAATGACCGGTTCACCAATATCACATTTGCCCGCAAGTATGAAGATAATACGGCGCCCACCGGCGATATTGAGGAGCAGCGCCTCATTGGCGGTTTTTTGTCCTTTAACTATTCTTACCAGAACCGTTTCTTAATGGATGGTACCGTGCGGGTAGATGGCTCGTCCAAGTTTGGCACGGGTTCCCGCATGGCCCCTTTCTGGTCTTACGGCATTGGCTGGAACCTGCATAAGGAAAAGTTCCTGCAGCATACCGCCATCAGCCAGCTGCGTTTAAAAGCTACTACCGGTTTAACAGGCAGTGTGTCGTTCCCGGCCTATTTATCCAATACCACTTACCAGTATTACACGGGCAGCTGGTACTCTACCGGCGTAGGCGCTGTGTTTACTGCCTATGGCAATCCGCAGCTGAAATGGCAGCGCACCAATAACTATGATGTAAGCATGGAGCTGGGTTTGTTTAATGACCGCGTGTACATTTCACCGCGTTATTACTACAAGCTTACCCGCGATCTGCTGGCGGATATTAATGTACCTACCTCCACGGGTTTTGATAAATACAAAGCCAACCTTGGGGAGATGGTGAACAAAGGTTATGAGGTGTACATGCGCGCTAACGTATGGCGCACGCGCAACTGGTCGGCCAACATAAACATAAACCTGGTGCACAACACCAATGTGATCACTAAAATATCCGATGCGCTTAAAAGCTACAATGACCAGGTAGATAAACAGCAGGATGCCAAAGCAGACCTGGCCACCGCGCCCCTGCTGCGTTACAAGGAAGGGCAATCGCTCAACACCATTTATGCCGTACGCTCCCTGGGCATAGACCCGGAGAACGGGAAAGAAATATACCTGAACCAGGATGGTACCCGCACCTATGATTATAAGGTGAAGAACACCGTACCCGTAGGCGATCAAACACCGGATATAGACGGTTATTTTGGCGGCAGCCTCATTTACAAAAGCCTGATGCTGCAGCTGAACTTTTACGGAAAAGTAGGCGGCGATATTTATAACCAAACCCTGGTAGACCGTATTGAAAATGCCAACCCATGGTATAATGTAGATAGCCGCGCGCTGGACCTGCGCTGGAAGCAACCTGGCGACCATGCCCTGTATAAGGACATTACGGATAAAAGCCTTACCCGCACCTCATCGCGTTTTGTGCAGCGGGAAGACAGGTTGGAACTGAAATCCGTATACCTGAGCTACGATGCGCCGGCTACCCTGTACAAAAAGTTAAAGATGAAGAACCTGCGCTTTGCGCTTACCATGAACGATCTCTTTTACTGGTCCACCGTAAAGCTGGAAAGAGGTATTCAGTATCCTTTTGCCAGGAGCTTCACTTTTTCATTATCAACCAGGTTCTAAAAAATTATTTACGGATGAAAAGATATTTGATCTTAATTATAATAATAACCGCCTTTAGCTCCTGCAAAAAGTGGCTGGATGTGCAGCCACAGTCGCAGGTATCGCAGGATGATCTTTTTAGCACTGAAGATGGTTTTAAAGAAGCTATCAACGGTTTATACAGCCGCTGCGCACAGCCGGACCTGTATGGCAAAGAGCTGCTGGGCGGTTTCCCGGATGTGCTGGCGCAGAACTACACCATTGCATCCGACGATCCGGTACATTATAGAGAAACAGCGCTCTATAATTATAAGGACGTTGATTTCATTAGCCGTAAAGACAGCGCCTGGCGCGGATTGTACAATGTGATTGCCAATGCCAACCTTATCCTGGAAAAAGTAGATAAGCAGCAGGCAATTCTTACACCGGTGAACTATGCGCTGGTAAAAGGGGAGGCGCTGGCCATACGCGCTTACTGCCATTTTGATGTGCTGCGTTTATTCGCTGCCGTTGATGCAGGCGGCAAAGGTATTCCCTATGTAACCGCCTTTAGCAAGGATGTGCCCAAGATGTATACAACCGGTGAAGCCCTGGACCTGATGCTGAAAGACCTGCAGGCTGCCAAAACCCTGCTGTCCACGGCCGATCCCATTGTATCAGCCGGTTATAAAGTAGGTTATCCCATCCCGGATTCATCTACGGAACAGAATGGCGATCTTTTTGTGCAGGAGCGCCGCCACCGCCTGAACTATTATGCCGTATGTGGCCAGCTGGCACGGGTATACCTGTATAAAGGTGATAAGGCCAATGCGCTTAGCAACGCGCTGGAAGTGATCAATGCCAATAAATTTCCCTGGACCCGGCAGGCTGATTTCCTTAACCCGGATGATACCAAAAAAGACCGGGTATTATACAAAGAGCTGCTGTTTGCTTTTTACATACCTAATACTACAGAAGAGCTGCGCCGCCTGTTCCGTAATTCGGACAGGGGCCTGTATATCTCCACACAGGAAGGCCGCAACCTGTATGAAACCGGTGGGGTAGGCGGGGAGGATTTCCGTTACAAACAATGGTTATCCGAACAAACAGTCAGCTCTACCAACTACCTGCGCCTGGAAAAATATGCCCGCGATCCGGATAATAACCTGCATCCGCAAATGGCCCCGGCTATGCGCCTTAGCGAAATGTATTACATCGCTGCAGAATGCACGTTTGACACGGACCCTGGCAAAGCCTGGGATTATTTTAATACCGTACGCCTGAACCGGGGCATAGGCGTTACGCGCAATGATCCCTCCAAAGCTGTGTTCCTGCAGGAGCTGGTAAAAGAAGCGCGTAAGGAGCTGTATGGAGAAGGCCAGATCTTTTATATGTACAAACGCCTGAACATGCCCATTACAGGGCAGAACGGCAGCACAGTGCCGGCCAGCAGCGCTATTATGGTGCTGCCTTTCCCGGACGATGAAATTGCATACGGTAACAGATAAACATTACGAATGAAGCATATCATAGCTATAGCACTCTTATGCGGTATTTTATATTCGTGTAAAAAGGTGGAGGAGATCAGGTATCAATCCACCGATAATGTGTACTTCAACTTAATAACAGATACAAGCAAACAGATACGTTCAGACAGTATCGTGTACAGCTTTGCGTTGTTCCCTGATAAAGCTGCTGACACGGTGTTTCTGCCCGTGCGTATATCCGGCAGCCGTGTAAAAACAGCGCGGCAGTTTAAGATCGCTATAGTAGATAGCGCTACTACCGCTGTAGCCGGCCTGCATTATAAACCGCTGGAAGATACGTACACCATACCGGCAGATTCAGGTACCACACGCGTACCCGTTATACTGCTGAACACTGATCCGGAACTGGCTAATAAAACGGTGCGCATCAAATTCATGCTGGTAGCCACAGCAGATTTTAAAGTGGATTATACACCCTGGGACAGCCTGCGCGTAATATTCTCTAACCGGCTGGAAAAGCCCGTGTGGTGGAATGTATGGATAGGTGAGCTGGGGTTGTATTCCCGGGTAAAACATGAGCTGTTCATCCGCGTATCCGGCACTACGGAGCTACCCGCTACTAACAGTGACGCCACTACTACGCCACGGGTGCTGTATTATACCCGCCGTTTTAAAGCCTTCCTGAGCGATCCCCTGTTATGGGTGCAGAACAACCCGGATGCCGGTTACACCCTAACGCCCACTACCAACGGCAATTACTTTTTTTACAGCATTACCAACCCGGAGAGAAAGTATTTGCTGGAGCTGAACCCGGCAGATAACCGGTATTATTTCCGGGATGAGGATGGCAACCGCATTGTTGTGTAAAACAAATTATTCGTCATGCAAAAATTGAAATACGCTCTTTTATATATACCCGTACTGCTGCTGTTACTGGCAGCCTGCGCACGCGATAAAGGCAATTATGATTACGTGGAGCTGCCGGATCCGCAGATCAGCAACCTGGATACCGTGTATACCGCCATTACCGGCGATAGCCTGATCATTACACCTAAAATAACCCTGGCCTCCGGCAAAAATGATTACAGCTGTTACTGGAAAATAGATGTAGCCGCAGAAGCCCGCAGCCAGGACTATGAAGGCCGGGAGCTGCGCATTGTATTTGGATTGCCGGCCGCACGTTATCCCACGCAGCTAGCCGTAACGGATAACACTACCGGCATGAAATACTTTTACAAGTTTGACATTATAGCGCAAACAGAATTTACCAAAGGCCTGCTGGTACTAAGTAATAACAATAACCAGGCAGTACTGTCATTCGTAAAACCGGATGGCACCGTACGGCCGGATATTTACCAGTCCATTAACCAGGAGGCGCTGCCCGGCCCTGCCAAACAGCTGGTACCTATCCAGAATATGTTTTACCTGAACGCCCTTACTGCCTACTGGATCACGTATGACGGGGACCAGAACGGCGGTGTGCAGATAGACGCCAGCAGCTTAAAAAAGAATAAATACATACCGGATAATTTTTTTGATGCCCCGGCCACTACGCATGCAGATTATTTGCTGAACATGGTAAATGGCACTACCAATGCTGTTATAGACGGCAAGTTATATATAGGCGCTACAGAAACAGCGCCCTTCTGGCCCTACTATGGCTTTTGGGGTGTGCCCGTTAACGGCAGCTACTCCCTGTACCCCCAGCTGATGGAGAATTTCACAGAAACAGCGCTGTCTGGCAGAGGAGGTAGTTATTGCCTGGGGTATGATAAGAACCGCAAAGCCTTTGTACGTTTTTATGCCAATACTTTTTATGATGTGAACTATACAGTGCTGGGCGATGCCTTTGATCCCAAACAGGTGAAGATGGATATGATCTACATGAACCGCTTTAATGATAATGAGCTGTATGCCATTGGCGACAGCCTGGGTAAAAAGCTGGAATTAAAGTTCAGGGTGGATTTTACAGACAGTACCCAGCGTTTTTATACCACTTATAAAAGACCCTTTCCCGGAACCAGCCTGTTAACGGCAGGCACTAAATGGCAGTCGTCGCCTATTGGGGTGTTCTTCTTCAGCGCCAACGATATTATTTACCGTTATAACCCGCTGAACAACGACATTAAACCCCTGCAAACCACTACTGCCGGTAAAAAGATCACCCTGCTCAAAGTATTGCAGGGCGGCAACTTGCTGGTAGCAGGCGCAGAAGGCGGCAGCATTTATTACCTGGACATCAGTACCGGTAAGCTGGGGCAGCTCATTAAAAAAATAGACGGCATCCCCGGATCGCCGCAGGATATTATACTACGTGATTAAACTTTAAATAAATAAACAACATGCAAAAATGGATACTACTTGCCTGTGCAGCATTCCCTCTGCTAACCAAAGCACAAAGCGGCAACTTTGTATTAAACGGTAAACTGGGCCACCTGAATGCGCCTGCCAAAGCTTACCTGGACCGCAGGGAAGAGGGTAAGATCATGCTGGATTCTGCCATACTGAAAGACGGCGCCTTTCAATTTAAGGGTAAGGTAGACGGCCCTTTATTATGTATGCTGATGGTAGATCATGATGGCGCAGGCGTAACTAACCCGCAAACGGCGCCGGATAAACGCCTTATTTACCTGGAAAAGGGCACCATTACCCTGGTAGCTGCTACCACGCTGGAAGATGGCACCATCACCGGATCAGCCATCAACACTGAAAATGAGCGCTACAAGAAATTCCTGGCGCCTTTTGATGAGCAGATGAACAGCATTAATAAAGATTTTGGCGCCGCTACCGATGAACAACGCCGGGATACCAATTTCACCAAAGGCCTGGACGCGCGTTTTCATAAAGCCATAGCAGAAAAAAAGGAGCTGATGCAAAAGTTCATAGCAGCAAATCCTAACTCCTTCTTCAGCATAGTAGCCTTAAAAGAGCTGGCGGTGCATACCAATATGGACCTTACGCTGCTGGAACCTATGTACAAAGGTTTGACACCGGAGCTGCGCAACAGCCCTGCCGGTAAAGAGTTTGCCGCTTCTATGGAAAAAGAGCGCGGCCTGGCCATGGGCGCAACTGCACCTGATTTTACGCAGAACGATGTAAATGATAAACCGGTAAAGCTCTCCGACTTCCGCGGTAAGTATGTGCTGCTGGATTTCTGGGCCAGCTGGTGTGGCCCCTGCCGTGCAGAGAACCCGGTAGTGGTAAAGGCATTCAACCAGTATAAGGACCGGAACTTCACGGTGCTTAGTGTATCCCTTGACCAGCCGGGCAAAAAGGACCTGTGGCTGGCAGCCATTAAAAAAGATGGCCTGGAAGGCTGGACGCACGTATCTGACCTGAAGTACTGGAGCAATGCAGTAGCTGGTTTGTACGGCGTAAGAGGCGTGCCCACCAACTTTCTCATTGACCCTGCCGGTAAGATCGTAGGCCGCAACCTGCGTGGCGAGCTGCTGGAAAAGAAGCTGGCAGAGCTGCTGGATAAAGGCAATGCGCATAATTAATTATATAACTATCCTATAAGAGCAGTTCCGCTTTTAATACCTCAGAGTTTTCCTTTTTAAAAAAGCCGTTGCAACAGCAGCGGCTTTTTTGCTGCCTGCAAACCGGATGATCTTATGACCCCGCGTATTAAAAAACATTAAAGCATGCAACATTGATAATTATTCTGTTTATCTTCAGAAAATATACCGGCACTAACCTTAACGCAAATATGAAAATAACGGCCGGTACCATTGCCCACCCCTGGAAATAATTAACTCCCTATGGCTGAATCCTATAACCAGGGGCCTGTAACATTACGGGCCCTTAATTTTTATATTATCTTTAAGGGAGTTTAAACCTATGCCTATTCCTATGCGGTCCTGTTACCTTATTATATGTATGCTGTGTTTTGCATTTTCCTCCGCAGCACAGGATGATACCCTGATCACTAAATATCCCAACGGTAAAACACGTGAAATGCAGGTGAGCAGGAACGGCGTTACCTACGCTGTGGTGAAATATTCGGAGAACGGCCGCAAAAAATTTAAATGGAACATAGATACGCGTACCCTGGAAGGCTATCTGCTTATTGATCATGATGATAGCCTGATCAGCGGGTTTATAAAACAATGTCCTGACCGTACAGAGATCCAGCATTATGGCGAGGGCAAACCTTTTTACTCCATTATCCATTACCAGGATAATAAGATGCACGGCACTTTCCAGGGCTTTGACCGGGATGGGGTGCTGAATGTACAGGGCCAGTATGATCACGGCGTACGCACCGGCGTTTGGAGATATTACCGCGCTGATGGGATTGTGGAAAGCAGGCTGCACCTGGACGGGGTTATAGGTCATAGGGGTATATCCATCACGTTTACCATTATACCTGTCGTCGTTACCCTGCTGCTGTTAGGTATGAGCGCTTTGGTAATGATCAATAGTCGCAGCTACCAGTCATGGTATACCATGATAAGCATTGTAACGATTGTGCTGTTTGCGCTGGCATTTTTTGCAGCATTGTTCCCATGGTATCCGTATGCGGATGTGGTGAACGCGTTCATTATTCATTATTTCTTAGCCGTAATGGGCACTTTGCTGGCCGTAACCCTGCTGGCTTCTGTGATCAGCTTAGCCTGGGCTACCCGCACGGGCGTACGCCGCTGGTTCAGCAGCGTAGTGGTTTTTGTTGCTATTGTATTGATACTATATACGATAGTAGTGGCTACGCTGGCCCGTAACGGCTTAAGCAGCCTTATTATATAAGATCCTTTCTGCACCGCCAATTCAGCGCCAATTGGTACATTTGCCTGTTTTGTTTAATTTACGGCGTGAGGGTTTCTTAAATGTACAAACACATGGATAGCATACCATCCGGGGAGGGTTTGATAGCACGGATGATTGAAGGGGATGAGTCGGCTTTCACGAGCATTTACCGGCAGTACCATTCTGCGCTGTATACTTACCTGTTGCGTATCTGCAAAATACCTTCGCTTGCAGAGGACCTGGTGCATGATGTATTCCTGAAAGTATGGGAGATCAGGCACCGTATTAATCCCGCCCTGCCCTTTACCGGCTACCTGTACCGCATTGCCCGTAACCATGCTTTTAAAACCCTGAAAAAGCTGGCATATGATGAGGTGTTACAGGAAAAAGTATTGGAGCACCTCCAGTTCCAGGGTAACGGACCGGAACAAATGGTAAATGAAAAAGAGTACAACCGTTTATTCCAGGAAGCTCTGGGCCGTTTAACCCCCCAGCGCCTGAATGTATTCCGCCTGTGCCGGCAGGAAGGTAAAAGTTATGATGAGGCAGCGGCCATCCTGGGCATTTCCCGCAATGCAGTGAAAAAACATATGGTATTAAGCATGCGGGCCATTCATAATTATATTTACCGCCATGGACTGGTAATCACTCTTTTATACCTCGCGCAAAAAATATTTTAAATTTTTTTCAGGAAAGGGGTACCCTCGCACCCGGTTTTCGGATATATATACCTTGGATACCTGTGTCAAACAGTATCTGTTGTCCACTTATGTCTGAAACCAAAGGCCACTACGAAGAACTGTTACAACGCTACCTGCAAGGTAGCTGTACGCCCGAAGAAGCGGCGGCGCTATACAACTGGCTGAAGTCTTCAGACGCGCACCGTCCCCTGTTAGCCAGGCTGCAGCAGGAGTTTGAACAGGTTATTAATGCGCCCCATGAAGTACCTGCCGCTGTAAGCGACCGGATAGAAGCCCGCTTGCTCCAGAACATCAGCCGTAATAAAATAGTGCCTTTACGCCAGCCCTGGCGCTGGGCAGCGGTAGCCTCCATATTAATGTTATTACTGGCCGGCAGCGTATACTGGTTCTATAAAACAGATAAGTCGCACAACATTGCTTCAAACATGACGCTGAATAAGAAAAGTGGAATTGGTAGTAATGTAGCGCCGGGCACCAATAAAGCCGTGCTTACACTGGCAGATGGCACTACAGTGGAGCTGGACAGCGCCGGCAACCAGGTGCTGCAGCAGGGTAAAACCACTGTGCAGCAGCGCAATGGCCGGCTGGAATATGCCGCACAGGGTAAAGAAGAAGCTATTGGTTATAATATACTGGTAGTGCCACGCGGCGGCCAGTTTAATATTGTGTTGCCGGATGGCAGCCATGTATGGCTGAATGCCGCCTCCCGCCTGAAATATCCCACTGCCTTTACCGGTAAGGAAAGGGTAGTGGAGCTGCAGGGACAGGGATATTTTGAAATAGCGCACAACGCAGATCATCCGTTTATCGTAGATGTTAATAATACGCAGGTGCAGGTGCTGGGAACCCGTTTTGACATTATGGCCTACCCTGACGAGCAAAGCCTGAATACAACATTATTGGAAGGTGCCATACGCGTACAGCGCGGTGAGCACCAGCAGCTATTGAAACCCGGACAGCAGTCGGTGCTGGAATATGCTACCGGTCAAATGTCCGTACACCCGGCAGATATAGACCAAACCATTGCCTGGAAAACAGGTTTTTTCGAGTTTGACAATGCCGGCATGAATGTGATCATGCGCCAGGTGGCCCGCTGGTACGATGTAGAGGTGGCCTATGGTAATGAAAAAAGCAACCGCCGTTTTGGAGGCCGTATCAGCAGAAACCTGCCTTTATCTGAAATACTGCATATGCTGGAAGCGAATGGCGCAAAATTTAGCCTGGAAGGGCGGCGGCTGACGGTTACAGCAGAATAAACCACGTCATCAATTTCATACCTGGCCGCTACCACGTGCGGCCGGGTATGCATTATTCAAACTGATCGTAAACATATATAACGTTATGAAGCCTGAAACAAGCTAACACGCACAAAGGGGGGCAATACCTATGAAAAAAGCCGGAAGTGCTCGCAACACCCCCGGCAGAAAGTCTGGGTTCCCGAAGAAACAATAAGTCCCGTTAAGAACTATTATCTGGTCATTCCCAAACACTACAAAAGTATGTATTTAAACTTTAGTGGTAAAGCTTCCGTTACCCGGAAGCTACCTACCTGGCATGAGCATGCTCATGTTATTGAAAAGCAATACCAAAATCAAATCACGGACCATGGTATTACAGCAAAAAGCCTGCTGGCCCGTAAAATGCTCTGCGTTATGAAACTGACTGCCTTTTTAATGCTGGCAGCCTGCTTGCAGATAAGCGCAAAAGCAGTATCCCAGCAGATCACACTTTCAGAAAAGAACGCATCGCTGAAAAAGGTGCTGAAAGAAGTATCCCGTCAGGCGGGTATGTCTATAGTGTATGATGAGAACATGCTGTCACGCACTAAGCCTGTAACCGTATCGGTAAAAAACGCCACGGTGAAAGAAGTGCTGGACGAATGCCTGCGCGATCAGGCCATGTTCTATAGCATTGATGGCTCACGTATCATTATACAGGTGCGCCCCGGTGCTAAAATGCAGCAGGACACCACTGTTAGCATCAGCGGCCGCGTAACCGACGAAAAGGGCCAGCCTATACCCGGCGCCACCATCCGCGTAAAAGGTACCAACACCGGTACTGCTACGGATGGCGAGGGCAGGTACAATATCCGCGCACCCCGCAACAGTGAGCTGATAGTATCCTTTGTTGGTTACACCCAGCATACCTTCCCGGCTATTGCCGGTATGCAGGATGTGCAGCTGCAGATATCGCAAACCGCTTTAACGGAAACAGTAGTAGTAGGTTACGGCGTACAAAAGAAAAGCGTGGTAACCGGCGCTATCTCCAGCGTAAAAGCTGCTGATATTGAGAACCAGCCGGTAACCCGCCTGGAACAAACCCTGCAGGGCCGCACCTCCGGTGTTACCATTGCTGCCAGCAGCGGCCAGCCCGGTTCCAGCGCCAGCGTACGTGTACGCGGCGTTACCTCCTTTAATAACAGTAACCCGCTATGGGTAGTAGATGGGGTAGTGGTGGATAACGGCGGCATCAGCTACCTGAACCCGCACGATATAGAATCCATGGAAGTGCTGAAAGATGCTGCTTCCCAGGCTATTTACGGTGCCCGTGCAGCCGCCGGCGTTATACTCATCACCACTAAAAAAGGTAAGGCCGGTAATACGCAGGTGAGCTATAATGGTTATTATGGTACCTCTGCACCTGCTAAAAAGCTGCATATGCTGAATGCTACCGAATACGCTACCCTGCGTAATGAGGCAGCTGTAAATGCAGGCAAGCCCGCACCATTTACCAACCCGGCATCTTTTGGCGCCGGTACTGACTGGCAGGATGTGATCTTTAACAACAGCGCCGCCCGCCAGAGCCATGAGATCAGCGTAAGCGGCGGTAGCGAAAAGTCTACCTTTTACAGCTCCGTAGGTTACCTGAAACAGGATGGTATTGTAGCCACTGATATTTCCAAATACCAACGTGTGAACCTGCGCCTGAATTCTACGCATAAATTATCACAGTGGGTAACCGTTGGGCAGAACGTAGGTTACTCCTACGAAAAATCCATTGGCCTGGGTAATACCAACAATGAGTTCGGCGGCCCTTTAAGCTCTGCCATCAACATGGATCCTATTACGCCGTTCGTAGTAACTGATCCTGCTGTTGCAGCAGCACAGCCTTACCTGAACCTGGGCGTGGTAAAAGACGCCAGCGGCCGCCCGTATGGTATTTCCGGCCAGGTAGGCCAGGAGCTTACTAACCCGGCAGCGTATATCCAAACCCGTTTGGGCAACTACTCCTGGGCACATAACATAGTAGGTAACGCATTTATAGAAGTGCAGCCCATTAAAGGCCTGCGCCTGCGTTCCACAGTAGGTACCAAAATAGGTTTCTGGGGCGATGAAACCTTTACACCTATTTACTACCTCAACTCATCCACCAACACCACCCGTACTTCTTTCCTGCGTAGCAACAACCAGCGTTTTGACTGGAACCTGGAAAACACCTTGTCTTATAACAAAGTAGCCGGCTTGCATAACTTCACGGTGCTGTTAGGACAAGGCGCCTATAAGGACAACCACACCCGCGGCACCAGCGTTACCTATTACGAGATACCAGCTACCAATTTTAAAGAAGCTTCCCTGAACTTTAATGTGCCCAGCGATAAGCGCGTATCATCCGGTTCAGAAGGTATAGATCATACAGTGTCATCCCTGTTTGCCCGTTTGGATTATAACTACGATGAAAAATACCTGGTACAGGGTGTTATACGCCGCGATGGTTCATCCCGCTTTGGTGTGAATAACAAGTACGGTAACTTCCCATCCTTTTCACTGGGCTGGGTAAGCTCCCGTGAAAACTTCTGGCCTAAGAACAATGTAGTGGATTTCTTAAAGATCCGCGGCGGTTACGGTATTGTAGGTAATGATAACATTAACGACTTTGCTTATGCCTCTACCCTGGGTAGCGGCCGTAACTATACTATAGGCAACAGCGGCAGCTACCTGATAGGTTACAGTCCCAATGCACCGGCTAACCCGGACCTGAAATGGGAGCAAACCAGCCAGACCAACGTTGGTTTTGAAGCCACCCTTTTCCGTGACTTCTTCGTGAATTTCGATTGGTACAAAAAAGTAACTACCGGCATTTTGCGTAACCCGCGCATTCCGGCTTACATAGGTTCCAACACCAACCCTGCTGCTAACGTAGCAGATATGGATAACACCGGTCTGGAGCTGGAAGTAGGTTACCGCAAACAGCTGGGCGATCTGAACCTGGGTGTGAACGCCAACGTATCTTACCTGAAAAATAAAGTAACCAACCTGGGTACCGGTGTAAAATATATCACAGACGACCAGGTGCCTTTTGTAGCCAGCAGCTACCCCTTAACACGTATTGCCGTAGGCCAGCAGTATAATGCATTTTATGGTTTCAAGACCCTGGGCGTTTTCCAGAACCAGGCAGAAATTGATGCATATACAAAAGATGGTAAAAGGATACAGCCGGGTGCACAACCGGGCGATTTCCGCTGGGCAGACCTGAATAATGATGGTTTGATCAGTGACGCGGACCGCACATTTATTGGTAACCCTATTCCCAGCTGGTCATATGGTTTCTCCATCAATGCTGCTTACAAAGGATTTGATCTAACTATATTTGGTCAGGGCTCTGCCGGTAACAAGATCTTCCAGGCGCTGCGCAGGCTGGATATTCCCAATGCCAACTGGCAAACCACGGCCCTGGGCCGCTGGCATGGTGAAGGTACTTCCACCGATTTTCCCCGTTTGAACGTAAATGATCCGAACAAGAACTTTACCAACCCTTCAGACTTTTACCTGGAAAGCGGCAGTTACTTCCGTATGCGCAACATACAGCTGGGTTATACCTTACCGGGCACACTTACCAAAAAAGCGCTCATTTCAAAAGTACGTGTATATATAATGGCCGAGAACCTGTTCACCATTACCGGTTACAGCGGTTATGATCCTGAAATTGGCGGTAATGACCGTAGTAATGGCGTATTGAGTGTGGACCGCGGTATTTATCCGCAGGCCCGTTCTTACATGGCAGGTTTAAATGTTACTTTTTAAAACTATTGAAAGATGAAGCAACGTAATATCAAATATATCGCATTAGTGGCCGCTGGTCTTTCCATGGCAGCAGCCTGTAGCCGTGGTTTCCTGGATGTACAGCCCAGGGGCACCATACTGGAAGAGAATTATTACAAAACAGCGGCAGAAGCCTATACCGGCCTGATAGCCATTTATGATAAAGTACCCTGGACCAGCAATGGTTATGTAACCAAGGTAGGTGTGGCAGATGCCGCATCAGACGATCACCTGGCTGGTGGTGGCGGCCCTAACGATGTGAGCCAGCTGCAGGTTATTTCCAATTACACCTTAACGCCGGCAACCGGCCCGCAGGACGATATCTGGGCTAACAGCTACCAGGGTATTTTCCGCGCCAACAAGCTGCTGCAAAAGCTGCCCGGTGTAACCGCTATGGATGAAAATACCAAAGCACGTTTTACTGCAGAAGCAAAATTGCTGCGCGCTTATTTCTATTTTGACCTGGTACGCTTTTTCAAGAACATACCGCTTACGCTGGAGCCTATTGAAAAAAACGACTGGTATAATATATCACAGGTAACACCGCAGGAAGTATATGCGCAGATAGAAAAAGACCTGAAGGAAGCTATTGCAGAAACGAACCTGCCCAATACCATTAGTGCAGCTTCAGAAGGCGGCCGCGTAACCAAAGGCACTGCACATGCCCTGCTGGGTAAGGTATACCTGTGGGAACAGAAGTGGACAGAGGCCATTGCAGAATTCCAGGAAGTAAATGGCGCCACCCCCGGCGATGTAAGCGCTACCTACGGTTATAAGCTGCTGGCCAATTTTGGTGATCTGTGGAAAACAAAGTTCAACTCTGAATCCATTTTTGAAATGTCTTTCACCTCTACTTCTGCCGGTAACTGGGATTGCGTATCCTGTTCAGAAGGTAATGTGCTGGGCATTATGGTAGGGCCCCGTGCTTACAAGGCATTAAAAACAGGCGCGCCTGATTATGTATCCGGCTGGAGCTTCCTGCCTGTTACAACCAACCTGTTCGATGCCATTCATAACGATCCCCGTTATCCGTATACCATTGCTAATCTTGACAGCCTTGAAAAGAACGGTATTGCCTCTTATGAAAAAGGATACAACAACACCGGTTATTTCCTGGAGAAATTTGCCGGCCGTGTATCTAACAAAAGCACCGGCGGTGGCCCTTCTGAGCTGAACTTCGGCATTAATATGTACGAGATCCGTTTGGCAGATACCTACCTGATGGAAGCAGAGGCCCGCGTGCGCAATGGCGAAAGCGGCCTGGCCGGCACCCGCTCCTATGCGCTGCTGAATGCCGTACGTGCCCGTGTAGGCTTACCCGCTATCCCGGCTACTTTTGATAACATTTTTAACGAGCGCCGTTTAGAGCTGGCCGGCGAAGGCAAACGCTGGTTTGACCTGGTGCGCACCGGCAAAGCCGCTACCGTACTGGCTACCCGCGGATTTGTAGCAGGTAAAAATGAAATATTACCTATTCCCCTTTTAGAGCTGGACAACACCAAAATCGAGCAAAGCAAGGAATGGGGCGGCACCAAATAAAACAAGGACTAAAGTGGCGCAAGAGAGGCCCAACAGCCTGGCACCACAGTAGCAATAAAGCTTAATCAAGGTACCCATCCGCAACCGGGCGGTAACCGGTTGCGGTCCCCTTTTTGGTTCCTTTTTGGGGAAGCAAAAAGGAACAAAAAAAAGAGATACTTTTGATGAAATGAAATCCGGCGGGCAGGAATGTTTACATTCCCCCGCCGCTTTCATAAAAACAAATACCGTTATGAAGGCACCAGGAAACTACTTATTACTCGCACTATTATTCGCTTTGCCATTAATTGGCCACGCCCAGCAACCCGTCAAACACTGGCAGTTTGAAAAAAAACCAATATGGGCCGATGAATTTAACTACAGCGGTTTACCGGATTCCGCCAAATGGGGTTATGATATTGGCGGCAGGGGCTGGGGCAATAATGAGCTGCAGTATTACACCAACAGCATTAAAAATGCATCTGTGGCCAATGGCGTACTTTCCATTACCGCCCGCAAAGAAAATAAGGAAGGAAAGAACTACACCTCTGCACGCATTGTTACTAAAAACAAAGGCGATTTCCTGTACGGCCGTTTTGAGATCAAAGCCAAGCTGCCCGCCGGTAAAGGCACCTGGCCCGCCATCTGGATGCTGCCTACAGACTGGGTTTATGGCAACTGGCCTAAGTCGGGCGAAATAGATATTATGGAGCATGTAGGGTATGACCTCAACAACATTCACATTACCGCGCATACAGAAGCCTATTATTTCAAGATCAATACTCAAAAAACAGCTACTAAAATTATTGAAAATGCTACTACGGCATTTCATTTGTACCGGGTAGACTGGACACCCCAATACATGCAGGGATTTATTGATGACCAGCTGATATTTGAATTTAAGAATGAAGGTACCGGTTATAAGGTATGGCCGTTCGATAAACGTTTTCACCTGCTGCTGAATGTAGCCGTAGGCGGCGACTGGGGCGGGCAAAAGGGTATTGACGACAATGTTTTTCCCACCGCGATGGAAGTGGATTATGTACGGGTTTATAAAATGATTGATAAATAACGATGGAAAAGATGAAAGTATTATTATTGTTAGGCGCCCTTTTTACAACTACGGTATATGCGCAGGACGGCCCGGCCAAAGCAGGCAGCGTATCCTACTGGCTTACAAAATCAGACCGGTCGGTAACCTTTACCAAACAGCCCGCCAGCCTGGCATTTAAAACCACTAAGAACAGTTATCCCACCATTACGGTAAATGCCGCGCAAACCTTCCAGGAAATAGATGGTTTTGGTTATGCGCTTACCGGTGGCAGCGCTACCTTAATTCATTCCCTTTCACCTGCCAGGCAGGATGCTTTGCTGAAAGAGCTGTTCCTTACCAGCGGTAATAACATTGGCGTAAGTTATTTACGTGTAACCATTGGCGCATCAGACCTCAGCGATACTACTTTCACTTACGACGAAATGCCTGCCGGGCAAACAGATACCAGCCTGGCGCACTTCAGCATAAAGGAAGATGAAAAGGATGTGATACCTGTGCTCAAAAAAATACTGGCGCTCAATCCATCCATTAAAATATTAGGCTCCCCCTGGACTGCCCCCACCTGGATGAAGAGTAACAACAGCTTTAAAGGCGGCAGCTTAAAACCGGAGTACTACGGCGTATATGCGCAATACTTTGTGAAATATATAAAGGCTATGAAGGCCGCTGGTATTACCATTGATGCTATTACCCCGCAGAATGAGCCTTTGCATGGCGGTAATGTGCCCAGCATGGTAATGCAGCCCGCAGAGCAGGCCGATTTTATTGGCAACCATTTAGGCCCTGCCTTTAAAGCTGCCGGTATTAAAACAAAGATCATCATCTACGATCATAATGCCGACAAGCCGGAATATCCTATTACTGTGCTGGATAATCCTGCTGCCCGGCAGTATATTGATGGCAGCGCGTTTCACCTGTATGCAGGCCCTATTACGGCATTGAGCAAGGTGCATGATGCCTACCCGAAAAAACACTTATACTTTACAGAGCAATGGGTAGGTAAGCCCGGTACATTTGATAAGAACCTGAGATGGCATGTAAGCACCCTGATCATAGGCGCTACCCGTAACTGGAGCAGGAATGTAATAGAATGGAATCTTGCAGCTGATCCGGCTTATAACCCGCATACAAAAGGCGGCTGCACAGAATGTATGGGTGCA
Source organism: Chitinophaga sp. GbtcB8 (assembly GCF_019091455.1). Taxonomy (GTDB): domain Bacteria; phylum Bacteroidota; class Bacteroidia; order Chitinophagales; family Chitinophagaceae; genus Chitinophaga. The sequence goes on along the minus strand of NZ_JAGXJN010000001.1, from coordinate 304,463 downwards.
GTGACCATCGGCCCTAATGACCAGGTAGAAAAGAATGTAGCCTACTACATTATTGCACATGCAGCTAAATTCGTTCGGCCCGGCGCAGTGCGTATCAGCACTAATGTTCCCGGGCAGTTAAACAACGTAGCCTTTAAAACAAAGGATGGTAAAAAGGTGCTCATCGTTATTAATGATGGCAGCGAGGCGCAAACATTTAACATACAGTTCAATAATAAGATAGTTACCAGCTCGCTGGATAGTGGCGCAGTGGCGACGTATGTGTGGTAGAATGTAAAATGTAAAATCATAAATGTAAAATGTAAAAGTGGAATGCGGCGAAATTTTAATCGCTGCATTCCACTTTTACATTTAAGATTTTACATTTATCATTTTACATTCTGCGCCTGGCTTTCTGCCCACCAGTTTTCCCAGCTGTTCCGTTGCAGAATATCCACCGGTTCACCGATCTGCGGGGTTGCTACCGGGAAGCCTTTTTCTTTTGCCAGCTTTGTAAGGCGTATAATGGGCTCATTCCACGGATGATTTGCTAATGTGAATTTTCCCCAGTGTACCGGCAGCAGCAGCTTCGCCTGCAGGTCTATAGCAGCCTGCAGCGTTTCATCCGGCATCATGTGTATATAAGGCCAGGCCTCGTCGTATTGCCCGCATTCCAGGATGGCCAGGTCCATGGGGCCATACTTTTCACCAATGGTTTTAAAGTGGGTATCATAACCGGAGTCTCCGCCTATGTAAATGGTATAACCATACAATTGCAGCACAAAGGAGCTCCATAATGAAGTACCGCGCCGCAGCCCCCTGCCGGAAAAGTGCCGGGCCGGTGCAGCTGTAAGGGTAATACCGGGCATGGGATTTTCTGTTTCCCACCAGTCCATTTCCGTAATGCGCACATCATCATTACCGAAGCAATCTTCAATATCCCTGCCCACACCTAATGGCGTGTAAAAAGCACTGGTTTTGGGTTTCAGCTGTGTCAGCGTTTTGCGGTTCAGGTGATCATAATGGTTGTGGGTAATGATCATCAGGTCAATGGCAGGCATGTCCTCCGGTTTATACACATCCGTACCCGGATAGGCTTTCATCATACCGGCTATGGGCGAAACGCGCCCGCTGAAAACAGGATCTACCAGTATACTGGTGCCTTTGCAGTGAATGAGGTAAGAGGAATGCCCGAACCATACTATCACCGGCGTTTCCGAATGCAGGGTGGCCAGGTTTGTTTTTACAGATGGTAAAACGTGCGAAGGTTGTATAGTAGCCGGCCGCTTGAACTGGTCACGGATAATTTGCCCGTAGGAAGCATTTTCCGCCAGCATGGGCGTGGGAGATAAGTTCTCAAATTTGCCCTGCCTGTAGTTTTCAGAATCGCTCAGCGAACGCCATTGTTTTTTCATTGTTCAATATCCTGGTGATAAAGGCAAAGGTCTGGAAAAGTGAGTGAAAATATACCCCGGTGGCTTAAAAATGTACATTCGACATCAGCCCCAAAATAGTACCCAGCCCCGGCAGACTACCGTTAAAATATACGGCATAACAGATCCAGGAAGGAATGGAAATAAATCCCAGGAGCATAATGTATTTCCCATGTTGCCGGGTATGCTGGCTGTAAGCGTACATACGTGAGCCGTCCGGTAAAGTTTTTTTAGCGGTGAAAAGGAATATGCCAATGAAAAGCCCCAGCATTCCGCCAAGCAGGGCGGAAAGATAGCCGATCACCGTCCATATAGTGCTGCCATTATCCGGTGTGGCCAGTGTGGTGAACCTGTCCTGGTTAATACGTTCCAGGTCGCTGGTGGTTAAGGTTAGGCCCCTTGCCTGCAGCAGCTGCAGGGCCAGCGCGTAATCATAAGTTCCCCATTCATCCCGTTTTTCTATCACCTCCATCAGCTCATCATCGGAGAAAGACAGTAAGTAATAATCGTTTTCCGTTTCAGGCGGCTGTACGCTCACCGGCTGCCACAACAGGGCATCCGCGGCACGGAAACAATTGGAAGGTATTTTTAAACGGTAGGGAAGATCAAAGTTCTGGCCTATGAAAGTGGAGGGCAGTAACACCGGGTCTGCTTCCAGCACACAAGGAATATCATTTTCAACTAATAGCTCCTGTACTGCACAGGCTTCATCCTGGGTAGCAAATTTCCTGAACGTTAGGTACTCATACATAGGTAGGGTGGATAATTATCTGTTTTTGCTAATCACTGCTTTCTCGATATGAAAATAGTGAAAAACGTTAAAAAAAGCCAGCTGGTTTGGCAACAAGGTAAATTTGGCTACTTTTGGCCATAACCCGGCTGCCGGAAATCCGCAGCAGCCACCGGTCAGCGGAATTGGAAACATCAGAAAAAATATTTTACCAATGAACAACAAAGAGATCAGAGCTATTATTACAGGCACCACCGGCATGGTAGGAGAAGGCGTATTACATGAGTGTTTGCAAAACCCGCTGGTAGAAGCGGTTTTAATTATTAACCGCAAAAGCCTGGGCATTACCCATCCTAAGCTTACAGAGATCATTCATACAGATTTCTATGATCTGTCGCCCATAGAAAAACATCTGAGCGGTTATAATGCCTGTTATTTTTGCCTGGGCGTATCATCTGTAGGAATGAAGGAGCCGGCCTATTTTAAGGTCACCTACACACTTACCTTGCACGTCGCGGAAACCCTTAGCCGCCTGAATCCAGGTATGATCTTTTGTTATGTATCCGGTGCAGGTACAGATAGTACGGAAATAGGCCGCAGCATGTGGGCGCGTGTAAAAGGCAAAACAGAAAATGCCCTGCGGAAGCTGCCTTTCCATAGGGCATATGCTTTCAGACCCGGGTTTATTAAGCCTATTAAGGGCTTGCATAATGTGCATCCTTTTTATAAATATATTGGCTGGATGTTCCCTATTGGCCGCAGCTTTTTTCCCAATGGCTTCTGCACCTTAACAGAGCTGGGCCTGGCCATGATCCACGTTACCATTAATGATTATAATAAGGATATAGTTAGTGGGGTAGATATTATTCAGCTGGCGAAGGAATAATTACGAAGGAGTTGTATATTTCGGTTATCATCTACCGTTATGAATAAACGCCTGTTGTACGTATCCTGCTGTATTATTGCCTGTATCACTATTCTTTCACAATGTATCAATAAGACGGAGAAAAATGATGCTGCCTTCAGGGGGCCGCAGTATGCAGGCGCTGCTGCCTGTGCCGGCTGCCATAAGAATATTTTTGATGCATACATGGGCACGGCACATTACCATACTTCCAGGCCGGCCAATACTGCTACCGTAAAAGGATCGTTTACTGCACCGGATCCTATTTTTACTTACAGCAACGCTGCAAAGGTGGTAATGGAAGCCCGCGACAGCGGCTTGTTCCAGGCAGCCTACAACAATGGTGTACCGCAGGAAAACCATCGTTTTGATATTGTGGTAGGCTCCGGGCGGAAAGCGCAAACCTATTTATACTGGCAGGACGGGAAATATTTTCAGCTGCCCCTTTCTTATTTTGTACCGGCGCATAGCTGGGCCAACAGCCCGGGTTTTCCGGCAGATCATCCTAAGTTTGACCGCATGATACCCAGCACCTGTTTTGGCTGCCATAGTTCTATGGTAGGCAAAAGTACAGACATGCAGGGTGTGCACATTGTAGAATCATTTGAGAAGAACCAGGTTGTATACGGTATTGACTGCGAGCGCTGTCATGGCCCTGCTGCGGAGCATGTACAGTTTCACAACGACCATCCGCAGGAAAAGAAAGCTATGTACATGACGCGGATAGCTGAACTAAAGAATCGGCAAAAGCTGGATATGTGCGCGCTTTGTCATTCCGGTTTAGGCACACCGCAAAAGTCTATGTTCGATTTTAAACCGGGCGATGCATTGTCCGATTATTTCTTTCCTGAGTTTACTGCACCAAAGCGCACGGCGCAAATGGATGTACATGGCACCCAATACCAGCTGTTCACTGCCAGCAAATGTTTTATAAAAAGTAATGACATGAACTGTTCATCCTGCCATAACCCGCATAACAGTGAAAGCAATAATATGGAGCTGTTCTCCCAGCGTTGTATGCATTGCCATAACACAGCCAGTCATAATTTTTGCAAACTAGTAGAGCTGCCTGCAAATACCCTTGCAAAGAATTGTATAGATTGCCATATGCCGGCATTGCCTTCGGCCAACATTACATTGCTTACTAACGGCAAACAAAGCCCTACACCAGATTCCATCCGTACGCACCTGATCACCATTTACAAAGAGGAAACAAAGAAGGTATTAGCCCGCTTAAAGCAAGCCAGCTAAAGCTTATCTCTATTGCTGAACTCCCTTTTAATTATAATTGCTTTGGCATGGTTTTACTTGTACAGTTTTAAAAAGAAACCATGGATAGCATTAACCAACAGCAGCCCGAAAAGAACCGGGAAAACCTGCAGGGCATGGAAGCTGCCCACAAGCTGAAAGAGCTGGGTGAAAAAGCTAAGACCTGTTTTTTCTGCACCCATATTACCACCGGTAAACAATTTGCGGTACGCCCCATGGCCGTTCAACATATAGACGATGATGGTACCTGCTGGTTCCTGAGCGCTACGGATAGCGAAAAGAACATTGATATAACTGAAGACCCGGCTGTACAGCTGTTATTCCAGGGCAGCACCCATTCGGATTTCCTGAGCTTTTACGGCCATGCCACCATCAGCCAGGACAAAGCAAAGATCGCCGAGCTATGGGAGCCTGTTTTTAAGACCTGGTTCACAGAAGGGCAGGACGATCCCCGCATATCAGTGATCAGGGTAGTGCCGGAAAAAGGTTATTACTGGGATACCAAACATGGACAAGTTGTAGCATTTGCGAAACAGGTTGCCGGCGCCATGATGGGAAAAACACTGGATGATTCAATAGAAGGAACATTGAAATTGTAAACGCACTTTTAAAATAAGTTAAGAGGTCCGGGTAATTACCCGGACTTTTTTATTACATTAGATACGTTCCACTAAATCATCAATGGCATGTTACACAGAAAAATATTCCTCTTTTGCAGCCTTGCGCTGCTCTTTAATTTTTGTACGGCCCAGAAAAATGCAGGCGGTGCAGGCTGGGTTTCACTGTTCGATGGAAAAACATTTAACGGCTGGAAAGTAGGCGATCATGATTCTACTTTTAAAATAGAGAATGGCGCTATTAAAGTAAATGGGCCGGTAGCGCATTTATTTTATGTTGGAGATGTACACCAGCATGAGTTTAAGAACTTTGAATTTAAAGCGCAGGTAATGACGCTGCCCGGCTCTAATTCCGGCATTTACTTTCATACCGCTTACCAGGAAAAAGGCTGGCCGGAAAAAGGTTTTGAAGTACAGGTGAATAATTCGCACACAGACTGGAAACGGACCGGCAGCTTATATGATGTGGTAGATGTAAGAGAAAAATATGCAAAGGACAATGAATGGTATACAGAGCATATTATTGTAAAAGGAAAAAGAGTGATCATTAAAATAAATGACAAAACCGTAGTGGATTATACAGAGCCGAAAGGTTATCAGCCGGATGCCAGCCATAGCGGCCGGAAAATAGCATCCGGTACTTTTGCATTACAGGGCCATGACCCCGGCAGCACTGTTTATTTTAAGGACATTATGGTAAAACCGCTGGCCGATTAATAGCCAGTGTTATGAAGCCGTTAATTTTTTATATTTATCAGATGAAACATACACTTTTACCTGTCATATTACCTTTTGCCCTGCTGCTGTCTTGCACATCATCTACCACTACTAACACCACCACTGCGGTACCTATTACCGGTACCTGGCAGCTGGTATCCGGTACTACCATTACAAAAGGAGACAGCACTACCACCGATTATACCAAGGGATCCAGTATGATCAAGATCATCAATGACTCCCATTTTGCCTTTTTAAAGCATGACCTTAACAGCCCGAAAGACTCTTCATACCATTTCGATGCAGGCGGGGGCAGCTATACACTTACCGGCAATGCCTACACGGAACACCTGGACTATTATGCAGACCGGAACTGGGAAGGCAAAACATTTGATTTTACCGTTACCATCAGTAATGATACCTTGATACAGCGGGGAATGGAAAAAGTGGAGGGCGCCGGTATTGACCGTGAGATCATTGAGCGGTATGTAAGGGTAAAGTAGCCGCTAGCTCCTAAAATTGGGCCGATTAAGTTATATTTGTATTATGGGCGATCTTATAACCATAAAAAACATTTTATCTGCGCTAAAGCCAGAGCTGATTGAAAAATTTCATATCAGTTCAATTGGTTTGTTTGGATCTGTGGTGCGTGATGATTTTATGCCTTCCAGCGATGTAGATATTATTGTTGATTTTGCCCGTCCTATTGGAATTGAATTTGTTGATATGGCCGATTATATTGAGAAGAAATTGAAAAGGCCGGTTGACCTTGTTTCCAAGAAAGGAGTAAAGGAAAAATATTACAAAGAAATAGAGCCAGAGATCGTTTATGTCTAAACGTAAGCCGGCATTACTCATCCAGGATATTATTGAAAGTGGTAAGAAGATCCTTACCTACACTACAGGGCTGGATTACGATGGCTTTGTGGCGAACGATCTGGTCGTGGATGCAGTGATCAGGAATTTTGAGATAATCGGAGAAGCTGCAAACAGATTACCGGCTGAATTCAAAGATGCCCATCCGGATATTGACTGGCATCGTATCCGTGGATTTAGAAACAGGATTGTTCATGATTATTTTGGTATAGACTATGAAATAGTCTGGACCGTAAAGGAGGCCTTCTTACCTGATTTAATTTCACGGTTAAACTCACTTAATTTATAATACAAGAAACTGATCTTCCATAAAAAAAGGCTGTCACGCTCAAACGTGACAGCCTTTTTCGCTACAGATCCCAGCTCATTATTACTTTTTCAGAGGACGGTGCATTGTCCGCACTACAATGGTATCATATCTTTGCGTAGTGATATCCCTTTGCAGCACATCATCATAATAGGTCAGCGTTGTGTTGTTCCTTATTTTATCAATTAAAAGGCTGTCGCTTGAGATCATAGTAGGCCCTGCAATGTAACCCTTGTTCGTGAATGCCATCATCATACCAAATACAGGCCTCCAGGTAGTAGTGGAGGCAATGGCAACGTAATAAGGTAAAGAGTAATTACCCTTGGAGATCAGGATGGGAAATTTTTTCCGGTAGCTGCATGGATTGGTATAATAAGTAGGGCATTCCACCATGGGGCCATACTTAGGCAACAGATCCAGTAAAGTATCGCAAACTGACCTTGGGCCTGGGTTATCAGTGGTGTTATCCATTTCCGCAATCACCATTAACGAATCGTTCTTATTGATGATCTCTGCTTTTATGTTTCCCCGCAGTACGTTATTACCGCCAGTAAATGTCAGAGAGTAAGAGGAAAGGTCATTAGGGCCTGGTGTTTCCGGTGAGTAGCCCATACGGGTAATATAATCCGCTATAAGCGCCTGATCATGTATTACATCATTGTTGGTGTACATTACTGCGCCGTCAGCTATTATGTTATTGGTTGGCTGGTACGATTCATCACTATTATTATAGGGATCAGGTGTAGCATCATCCTTTTTACAGGCAAACAGGAAAGTGCACGCCATCAATGCGATCAATATTCTTTTCATGGTCAAATTCGATTTTTAGTTTGTAAACTCGTTTAAGGTGAATCAATTTGTATATAAGACGGCAAATGTTGAAGAACTCCTATCGGCCGGGAAAAAAAATTTAAAAAGATAATTTATAGGTTAAATAGCCATTGAATTTGAAGAGCTCACGGGGGTACATATCCAGGTCGTAGCTTTTATTGTCTTCCGTTATGATCTCCGTACTATATTTCATAGCGGATTGGTTAATAGCGCTGATCCCGGCAATCACAGTATGCCGTACCTTTTTTGTATCAAAGTACCAGGCGGCATTAAGATTTACCCGGTTGCTGACGGGGCCTTTGAATGGGGGCTTCACATCCTGCCCCGGGTTTATAACATCCTTTTCCGGATCCAGGGATACGGTAGCAGGAAGCGTTATCCACCCGCCGGTATTAAAATGCCAGAGCAGGCTCAGGTCCAGCTTTTTTATAGGTTGATATTCCAGTAAGAGATTAACCTGGTTCCGCCGGTCGTACCGGTAGGGCTGGCGCTTACCATTATAGGAGCTGTCAAACTGCCGCCAGCTCCAGGAAAGTGTGTAGGAAAAGATCACTTTAAATTTTTCAAACTTCTTTTCGCACATCCATTCGGTCCCATAGCTCCATCCTTTACCTGCAATGATCTTATTTTCTACGGAATCGCCGTTGAAAAGGATATTTATATTTTCAGCGAATCCGGTTACATTATTCATCTTCTTATAATAAACATCCGCCGTAAGATTCACCAGGCGCCTGTTCTTAAACTGGTAGCCAAGATTTATCATACGGCTTTCTTCGGGCTTCAGCCGGGCGCTTGCCGGCAGCCATACTTCCCGGTTAATACCGGTGTAAGGGCTGGTAACAAGGTGCAGCATTTGCCCGGTATGTGTATAGGAAACATTGATCTGCTGATCGTCATCTATGCGGTAGCTGGAGAAAAACCTTGGCTGAAAAACCTGGTAGTTATACGTATCATATTTATAGCTGTTAAATTGAACACCGGGTCTTATCAGCAGGTTGGCGCCTATATTGATATCATTTTCATAATAGGCCGTCAGGTTAGAGAAATGGGGTGAGCGCATAACCCGGAAGGCATCTGTTCCTTCCTTAAAATCTTCTGTAACAAGCGTGTTGAAAGCGTGCAGGATATTATACTCAAACTTTGCTCCAAAGCGGGATTGTACATCAGGCGAAACCGCCAGCTCAAATTGTGTTTTTGCCTCATACCGTCTGCCGGATGAATAATTATTAAAAACAATGTTCCTGCTAACAGGCACTCCAATATCGTTTGTCTCCGGCAGCTTATACATTAAAGCAATGTAATTATTATGACCGCTTGCATTAAAGGTAGTGTTTACAAAAGAGCAGCTGTTTAATACGTGGTTCCAGTTTGCGGTAAACAGCGCATTGCTCCATTTTTGCAGGTATTCCTGGCTATCCTGTGTTAATTGGAGCCGGTCACTGCCTGCATAAGCGCTTAGCTGTAATTTATTATTCCTGTTAAGAAGATGGGTGAGCTTAACATGTGTATCCCCAAAATTGGCGTCGTATGCAAACATGTCCTGGTTGAAAGCATCTCCGGTGCTTTGCCTTACAGATGCCATCATTGCAGTCCGGTTTTTCTTAAGCGGGCCTTCTATGGTAGCGGAAAACGCGTTTAGCCCGGCTTCTGCTTCCCCGCTCCAGCGGTTCATATTACCATCCTTTGAGTTTATTTCGGTCACGGAAGATATAGCTCCGCTAAGCCGGGCCGGGAAATCATTTTTATATTGCTGCACAGATCTTATACTGGTATTGCCTAAAATGGAAACTTCGCCCAGTAAATGAGCGGGATTAAATACCTGGTTGCCATCCAGGTAAAAAAGACTTTGACCCGGATCGCCGCCTCTTACCAATAACTTACCGCCTGATTCCTGGCTTTCCATATTGCCGGGTAATAAATACAGGGCACGTACAGGATCGGTTTCTCCCAGCATATTACTGTATAAGCCGGACTGGTATCTATCCAGTTTAATACTGGCATCCTTTCTCAGCATATTACCTGCTGCTACCTGGGTTTCAGGCAACAGGGCCGGGGAAAGGAAAAAATTCAGCTGGGTATTTTTAGTGAGATCTACCGTTACGGTTTTTGAAGAAGATCCTGTAAAGGAAACCTGCAGCACATGTTCGCCGGCCGGGAGCATGATACTATAAAAGCCAAAAACATTCGACTCGCATATGGCCTTTGCAGATACCTCACGCAGGGAAGCAAAGGGGATGGGTTCAAGGCTGTTTTCCTGCTGAATGAATCCGTATAACATATGTTTTTCCAGCAAAGCATCGGCCGGCAGGGGAGCATCAGCATGTAAGATGATGATCTTATCGTTTTTTTCGATCACGGATACACGCTGTCCGCTTAGGATCCTGTTCAGCACTTTTCCCAGGGATGTTTCACCATCCGGTAACGTAACGTTTACCGTACTATCCAGTATAACGGGGGAGTATTCAATATTGAACCTGCTATAAGCTGCAAGGTCATGTAATAGCTTATGGGCATTGCCTGCTGCAGCCCGGCAATGAAACTTTGTATTTAACAGGTTGTTTTGCGCTATAACATCCGATAACAGGAGACAGCCGGCTAAAACAAGTAAAAGGCGTAACATAGGTATATACTCTGGTACCGTGGAGCTAAGGTTTAAATAAAATAATAGTATCCTGTTGCTTGCGGTAACGGATGTTAACAAGCAGCTTCAATTCATCCAGCACTTGTTCCAGCGGTTGTTTCTCAAACCTGGCAGTGATGGCGTAAAGCTCCGGCCGTTGCAGCAATAGACTATCCGGCTGTATGTAGCGGTTATAATGGTCTGCCAGCTCCGCAGCCACCCGGTCAATAGGTGTATTATCAAATTGTAGAATGCCGGTTTGCCACGACAAATAATTTGAATCCGTCACTTCCTGCTTGTTAAACCCGTTCTTATCCAATACAGCAGCTTCGCTGGCTGAGACAATATGCCGTTCCTCCGTTGCTTCCCTGTTTATAAAAGCTACTTTACCAATGCTTACCACCAGGCGGTCGTACTGCTTATTGCTGCTCACCAGGAAAGATGTTCCGATCACTTCAAGGTTAGCCCTTAACGTTTGTATGCGGAAAGGGCGGTCCTTATCCGGTTGAACATCAAAATAAGCGTCGCCCGTGAGGGTAACCGCACGTTCCTTTTTACTGAACGTTTTTGGAAAAGAAATGGCAGCGCCTTCACGCAGCACTACCATTGATCCGTCAGGAAGCGACAGCTGTTTGTTAGCCTTGCCATTTGCCTGCAGGTGAAGCAAGCCTGTATCTTTTTTACTGAAGAACATCCATCCCGCAAGGAAAAGGATGCCCGTGAGGCAGGCTGCCAGCAATACCCTTACCATAACACGGATCCTGGGCTGAGGGGTAGGCGTTAGGGGCGCTGTTTCATCCTTGCCATGCCGGAGGGCCAGGTCCAGCTTATGCCATGCTTGCTGCGCGTCAAAAACAGGCGCCTGCAATATGGCCCCTGATTCCTCCCATAGTTTAAGCACCTGCTGGTAAAACAGCTCATGCTCTGCTGTTGCTGCTCTCCATTCATCCAGCACTTTCATTTCTGTGCTGTCCTGGAGGCCTTTCAGCTGTTTTTCTATTATTATTGCTATATGTTCAGGTAATGATGTCATACTTTTCCTGTAATTAAGACCCGCATTTTTCAAAAACTCCTATCGCCAAAGAAAAAAATAAATAAAACCGGTGGTATCCATAAGCTGGCCTTTCGTATAAATGCCCTTAACAGTTTCATGGCTTTCCAGGTTTGATTGTTGACCGTATTAACAGAGATGCCCAGGTGATCTGCAATTTCCTGGTTACTCAGGTTGCCGGAGCGGCTGAGCAGAAATACTTCCCGGCACTTTGGCGGAAGATTGTCCATGGCCTTTTGCAGCAATTCACGGTAGTTGATATTGTCATGTTGCTCAGGTTCCGCTGTTAGATCCCAGGGGCTGGCTTCTTCTTCCCCGGTGTCCCAATCCGTTAAACTATAAACAGGCAGCTTATTTTCTTTGGTCAGGTGAGTAAAGGAGCTATTCCTTACCGATGTATACAGGTAAGCGCGGATCTTTGAAGAGCTTATTACTTCCCGGTGTTTCTCCCATATGCGGGTAAAAACGTCCTGCACTATATCCTCACTGCTTTCTTTGTCTTTAAGGAACGTAAAAGCATATTTACAAAGCGGATCGTAATGGGTTAAAAATAACTCTCTGAATTGGCTATAAAGATCGTTGGGATCCACAGAAAAAGGTTTAATAAAAAAGATTGCTACACGTTAGCAATAAGGATGTTAGAACACTGATTAACATGAATAAAGGCGCTGCAAGTTAAAGAAATAATTATATATTCTTACGGCTGCACCAGCGCAATAGGATAAGTATCGTAGTCCTTCCCTGTTGTTTAACAAAAAGTTCATCGGAACGCCGATCAAAAACCAACCAGATCCTGCTAAGATATAGGTACCGTAACAACCGGTGTACCATTAATTTCGGGCCAGTTCAACCGTGTATGCATATGAGATATCTTTTTCTGCTGGTCTTTTTACAACTATCTGTTACCTGCCTTGTTAAGAGCCAGGAGCAGGTATCGGCATTCCCCGTAAAAGATGTTACCATTACGGGTGGTGATTTTTTCCAGGCCGGCAAAACGGATAAAAAAGTAATGTTGTCTATAGTGCCTGACAGGTTGTTATATACCTTCAGGAAAAATGCAGGTATACCGGTTAAGCCGGCCATTAAACCCTATGGCGGCTGGGAAGCGCCTGAGGTGGCATTGCGCGGGCATACTACCGGGCACTATTTGTCGGCACTTAGCTATTGGTACGCGCAGGAGCCATTGCCCGCAATAAAGCAGCGGATCACTTATATAGTAAGCAACCTTGCGGAGTGCCAGAATAAGCTGGGAAATGGGTACCTGAGCGCTTTCCCTGAAAAAGATATTGACCGGGTTGAAAAAACAGGAGAAGGATGGGCGCCGCATTATATCCTGCATAAAATACTCCAGGGCCTCCTGGATGCCTATACCCTTACAGGTAATGAACAGGCGCTGAAGGTAGCCACCCGCTTTGGCGACTGGTTTGCTGCACGCGCAGCAAAGATCAGCGACCAGGCACATTGGGCGAAAGTGCTGGATATTATTGAACAAGGAGGTATTGAAGAATCCCTGCTGAACCTCTATATTATTACCCATGATGAGAAACATAAAACAGCCGCTACTTTCTTTGAGCAAACATCCAAAATTAAACCTGCTGCTGAAGGCAAGGATGTGCTGAATAAAAATATTACCAGCAACTACCAGCATGCAAATGCCACTATCCCGCAATTTATTGGCGCCCTCCGTAAGTATGAGGTTAGCGGGGATACCTATTACCTGCAGGCCGCTGATTTCTTCTGGAACCAGGTAACCGGCCACCGTACTTTCAGCAATGGCAGTACCGGTTACAATGAATACTGGCATCATGGGCCTGATACCTTATTGCCTGAGCTGGGTATTAAAGCAGGCGAAACCTGTTGCAGCTATAACCTGGTTAAATTAAGCAATGATCTTTTCCGTATGCATCCGCATGCTAAGTTCGGCGACTATGTAGAAAGAGCGCTGTATAACGATATTCTTTCGGCTATCCATCCTGAAACCGGCGGCATGATGTACTTCCATACGCAGCAACCCGGTGGCTTTAAAACATTCGGTAAAAATGAGGAAGTGTTCTGGTGCTGCACCGGCACCGGTATGGAGGATCATGTGCGTTATGCATCCTCCATTTATTTTCACAGTAAAAATGACCTGTATGTGAACCTTTATATTCCCTCCAGAGTAAAATGGAAAGCAAAAGGTATCAGCATGGAACAGATTACTTCATTCCCTGATGATGAGCAGTCCGTGTTTAAGATCAGCGGAGCAGCTGCCAGGTATGCCATACATTTCAGGGTGCCTTACTGGGCTGCCAAAGGGATCACTGTAAAAGTGAATGGTGAGAGCATAACAGCAGCGCCAGACAGTACCGGCTTTGTGGTGATCAACCGCAGCTGGCATAACGGCGATAAAGTAACCATTAACCTGCCGATGCAGCTCCATCTGCAACCACTGCCTGACGCGCCTGCGTATGCTTCTGTAATGTATGGCCCCCTGGTATTGGCCGGTGAGCTGGGGCGTGAAAAAATGGCTGATTCACTGATCATGACCACCGATTATTTTTTCGGTGATGTGCCCCCGGCTTATGCCGCAACCATAACAGTACCCGCCCTTACCGGTACTACCGGGCAGCTGAGCTGGATACAGAAAATGCCTTCAACAAGGTTGGCGTTTACAACAGACCAGACCAGTAATGGGAAGCCGGTAAAACTGGTGCCGGTGTCCAGGATCTATGATCAGCGGTTTGCTGCTTATTGGCGGTTTGTGGGAGGGAAGGAATAATACGTTATAAGGACCGTTCTGTGGCCTTAATAGTTTTATCACTAATGCAGCCGAAACGTTTGCTGATAAGACCTTTTTCATCAAACTCCAGCTGCTCATTCCCGTAACTATGAAACCACTGGCCATCCCGGTCGCGCCATTCCTCCTGGAAGCGGATCGCATTCCGGTTTTCTTTAGCGCCCCACACTTCTTTCCGGATCTTATATTCCTGCTGCTCTGCAAACTTGCGGCTCATATAATCTTTGACCTGGGCCCTCCCTTTGAGAAAAGTGGTACGGTCTGACCATTCAACGTCTTCTGTGTACAAAAAAGATACTTTTTCAGCATCGCGGGTATTCCATTCATTTTCGTTCAGCTGCAATTTTTGGGCTGCTGTTTCCCCGCTAAAGGGCGGGACTAATTTTGCGTTTTCCATTTTTTTAACTTTAAAAAATTGACCAATAAATGTTAAAGCTCAATGGGCGTTTTCATGGATCGCCATTGACTTTACAAAGGTCATCATATGCAGGGGAGCGGTCCATGGACGGATAGTGCTTTGGCATGGACAATTGATACAAACAGGAACTTAGTTAAGCATTGGCCCGGTTGAACCCAATGGTATCCCTGAAAAATTGTGGGGAGATGGCAACGTGGTTTTTAAAAAAGCGGCTGAAATAAAATTCGTCGTTGAAGCCCAGCTCATAGGCAATTTGTTTAACCGGCTTGTCCGTAAGGTACAATTGCCGTTTTGCCTCAATGATGATCCTGTCTGAGATCAGCTGCGACAAAGTTTTATTGAAATGTGTTTTGCAAACCCTGTTTAATGCTGCTGTAGATATATTTAACAGGTCTGCATATTCTCCCGCGCTGTGCAGCGAGCTGAAATGCTCATCTATAGCGTTTTTCAGAGTGTCTAAAATAACCGGTGTTTTTGTGAGAGATGCATCTTCCGCCTGTTGTTGGAAGAGTTTGATCCGGGAGCCGTTTATCAGTAATATTTTTAAATAAGATATCAGCACTTCGGTTTGCGCAATGCCCGTGTTTTGCAATTCCAGCCTAAGGCCATTGATGGTCGATAACAGCAGCTCCGTTTCATCCTTTGTCAAAGCGGTTACCGGTGAATCATAAATATTGTTGAACAGCACGCCGTTGCAGGAAACTTCGTTACGGTGTTTATGCAAACAAAAAAATTCCGGGTGAAAATTAACCATCACTCCCTGGAATGCGCCTTCACTTTTGATCTTAAAGGGCTGGTAAAGGGAAAAACACATCAGGCAGGTGCCATCAAAAGGGTATTGTGACAGATCTGCAGTCACCATGCCTTTACCCTTTGTTACCAGGATCACTGAAAAATAATTATACTTTTTAAGACTGCTGAAATAAACATCATCTTCAAACGCATAAACTTTAAATGCTAAAGACTTGCGCTGTGGATCTATTAATTCCAATGTATTACTGCTCATGCTGATTTTCTTTTATCCCTGCAAAAATAAGCCATAAACAAACCGCAGCCTCTCCAATGAAGGATGGGAACAGGATATAAGGGAACAAAGGATTGGCAAAGCCGCGTGAAAGGAACATGGTAAAGCTGTTGATGATATAACATAAGCCGGCAATGGCATATAAGATCCCCAGTATTTTTGGTATGTAAAGCGTTTTAAAAATAAGATAACCCATTATTATGCAGTAAAACCCAAAGAACACCAGTCCGATGGCATAACCCTGTGATTGAACATCCAGGGCCATTGCAGACAGCGCTGCTAACTGACCGGCCTGAAAAACGCCCAGGTAGGCTTTGTTACCAAAAATCAGCAGTGGATAGAGCTGGTATAAAATATTGATCGCAAATACAGCATTTGAGATGATCACAAAAAAGATGGCAAGCAGGGTACTGCGTTTATGTACCGGGCTAAACAAAAGATAAAAAAACAATATCACCGGCAACCCGCAAATGAAATTTATAAGGTCGGCCAAAAAGCCTAAACGATAAAATAGTTCATTGGATTGTATGTTCCTGGCCGTTGCCATGGCATCATTGGGAACCGTCAGTGCCTGCCGTACGAACACCTGAGCAAACAGCCCGCCGGCAATAACTATCAGGTATAGAATGCCGGCAAAACGCGCATTTCTTTTCAGGGAAGGGAAGGACTTGTCTTGCATCGGGATAAATTAACATTATAAAGCTATTTATTTTTAACGATTATTTAGGAAGGTCCGCAAATGCCTGATGGGGCAGCCATTGAAAGGATTGTTAACAATTTCATAGCTTGTTCTTTGAAAAACTTCTTTTGAATATGCAGCAGACGATCTATCTTTTGGCCCGTATCCTAAATTCATTATTCCATGACAGCTGAAGAATACAAGCAACAATTTTCAGAAGAAGATGCCGTAGGATGGTTATCAATTGATGCAACATTGGATAACGTGTACGGGGGAATAGAACCAAGGCATTACGGCCCGCTATGCGGCCTTCATTATGTGGCAGGTGGAACAGATCCTATTGATGGTGCAAGCATCTATGACAGCGATAAACAGGAATCCCACAGGCATATTATCAGCTATGGCATGTCGGAGCTGTATTATAATACAGAAAAGGCCGGTGGTGAATTCAGCAAATGGGGCTTTGAGCTTACCTTCAGATTAAAACCCTATGCGGGTGATGCAGGCGACCCGCTTTGGGCTGTGCAGATGATGAATAACCTGGCCAGGTATGTATACCAGAGCGGTAAATGGTTTGAAGAAAATCATTTTATTCCGGCAAACGGCCCTATACGCCTGGAAACCGAAACCAATATTACAGGTATTGTATTTACACTGGATCCTGAGCTGGGGAAGATCAGTACCCCTCACGGAGAAGTATCTTTCCTGCAAATGGTAGGCATCACCAACGAAGAAGTAGAAAGGATTAAACAAAACCCTACTACGGTTGAAGTACAGCAGCTGATCGAAGAATTAAAAAGATCCAATCCATTATTAATAACAGACCTGGACAGGAAATAGCAAACCTCTCTTTCCCTTAACCGGCTAAAATTCTCTTGCACTAAAGCGAACATGCCTGTTTCAAAACCGGACACATTTTAAAATAAACACATATTTATATTGATGGCCTTTATCATGGTATTTTATGGCACAGCCTTGGTGAGTTGCATTTGAGTTACTCACCTAACCTTTGATACCATGTTCAAGAACTATCTTAAAATAGCCTGGCGCAATTTGGTGCATAGTAAACTATATGCCGCTATCAATATTGTAGGCCTGGCCGCAGGCATGGCCGTAGCATTGCTGATAGGACTATGGGTATGGGATGAGGTTTCCTTTAACACCTATCACCACCAATACCACCGCGTGGCGCAGGTAATGGTAAATACAACCAACAGTGGAAAAATCTATACCGGCGGCACTGTTTCCATTCCTATGGGTACTGAGCTGCAGGATAAATACGCTGCTGATCTTAAATATGTATCATTGGTTTCACATCCTGCAGCGCATATACTGGCAGTGGGCGACAAACAAATATCACAAACAGGCGTGTGGGCACAGCAGGCCTTTCCTCTTATGTTAACCCTGAAAATGTTACAGGGCAACGCTGATGCATTGAAAGACCCATCCTCCGTATTGCTGTCCCAATCTATGGCCCGTGGCCTTTTTGGAGAAGAAGATGCGCTGAATAAATTAGTGCGTTTGGATAATAAGACAGATATGAAGGTAGCCGGTGTGTATGCAGACCTGCCGTATAATACCACCCTGCGGGATATAAAACTGATGCTGCCCTGGAACGGGAACAATGAGGACTGGATAAAAAATGCCCGGACACAATGGGACAATCATATGTGCCAGCTGTATGTGCAGCTAAACGATCATGCGGATATTGATAAAGTGAACGCCAGGATCCGCAATGTACCCACACCGCATATTAATTTTTCCAAGGAGGAGCTGCTGCTGCATCCTATGGAAAAATGGCATTTGTACAGCAGCTTTGAGAATGGTAAAGTTTCTGGCGGCCGTATCAGCATGGTATGGCTTATAGGTATTATAGGTGTGTTTGTGCTGGCGCTGGCCTGCATCTATTTCATGAACCTTTCCACTGCCAGGAGCGAAAAGCGCAGCCGCGAAGTAGGCATACGCAAAGCCATCGGATCATTCCGCGGACAGCTTATAGCGCAGTTCCTCAGCGAGTCATTGCTGGTGGCATTCATAGCGCTGGTACTGGCAGTGCTGCTGGTACAGCTGTTGCTGCCGTTCTTCAATAGCCTGTCAGACAAAGCCATGGCCATTCCCTGGAGCATGCCCCTGTTCTGGGTATTTACCCTGGCCTTTACCTGCTTTGCAGGACTTGTTTCCGGCAGCTATCCCGCGTTTTATTTGTCCGGCTTTGAACCGGTAAAAGTGCTCAAAGGCACCTTCCGTGCAGGCAGGTTTGCAGCGCTTCCACGCAAAATACTGGTGGTAGTACAGTTCACCGTATCTGTTTCACTCATCATGGGTACCCTTATTGTTTACCGGCAGATAGAGCATGCCCGCAACAGGCCCGTAGGTTATACCCGCGCAGGACTGATCACCGTAGATATGAACACACCGGATATGGAGGGGCATTATAACGCCATACGCCATGATCTGCTGGAAACAGGCGCAGTAGCCGATATGGCGGAAT
Organism: Chitinophaga sp. GbtcB8; assembly: GCF_019091455.1. Classification (GTDB taxonomy): domain Bacteria; phylum Bacteroidota; class Bacteroidia; order Chitinophagales; family Chitinophagaceae; genus Chitinophaga. The sequence continues at coordinate 285,741 of NZ_JAGXJN010000001.1, read as the reverse complement.
CCAACAGCGCGCCTACGCAAGTATGGTCTAATAACATTGTTGAATGGGAAGGTAAAGACCCCGGCATTGTAGTGAGCCCGGGCACCATTGCTGTTTCGCACGACTTTGGCAATACCATTGGCTGGAAAATAAAAGAAGGGCGCGATTTTTCCCGGAGCTTTGCTTCAGACACCGGCGCTTTTATATTGAACGAATCAGCCGTTAAGCTCACTGGTTTTAAAGAACCGCTAGGTAAGGTTATCCGCTGGCTGAACCAGGACCATATGATCATTGGCGTAGTAAAGGATATGGTAATGGAATCGCCTTACCAGCCGGTACGGCCCACTATTTTTCACCTGAACCCGGCCTGGGCCCGTTTAATAACGGTGCGGATAAAACCCGGTATCTCCATGCGGGAAGGCCTGGACAGGATAGCGCCGGTATTCAGGAAATACAATCCGGGTAGTCCTTTTGTATATAAGTTCACGGATGATGAATATGCCAAAAAGTTCGATAATGAAGAACGCATCGGCAACCTCACTACCTTTTTTGCAATGCTTGCCATTTTCATTTCCTGCCTGGGATTATTCGGGCTGGCATCCTTTGTGGCAGAGCAACGCACTAAGGAAATAGGCATACGTAAAGTGCTGGGTGCCTCTGTATTTAACCTATGGAAATTGCTGTCGAAAGATTTTGTAGCGCTGGTTATAATATCCTGCGCCATTGCCATTCCGCTGGCAGGGTATTGCCTGCACCAATGGCTGCAGCAATATGAATACCGCACAACACTCTCCTGGTGGATCTTTATAGCCTCCGCTGTTGGTGCGCTGGCAATAACATTAGCAACAGTAAGCTACCAGGCCATAAAAGCCGCTGTTATGAATCCGGTGAACAGCCTGAAAATAGAATAGTAGTTATCATTATCTTCCTCACCTTCATACGAATTGTGAAGGTGGAAGGCAATGATTAGTTCACCGGAATGGAACAGCAGTTTGCCCGTAAGAAGGCGCTGCTGTTCTGTTTTTCATACATAAAACCCATTATTCTGCCTGCTGCTGTTTCAGCAGCTCATCGCCTGCCTGCCGGTTCTTTAGTAAACGGATATAGTTCAGCGCAAGGCGGATCTTGTATTCCTCGTAAGCTTTCTGCGACCATTTGATTGCAAGGTCAAGCTGCCCGTTGATCTCACAGATAATGGCCATATTATAACAGGCCCTGCCGGCCACGGTACTGTTAGGGTTCGTGGTTTCTTTCTTCCATAGTTCAGCTGCGCCGTCCCAGTTGCCGGTTTGCGCTTTACGCCGGGCTGTCCTGAAATTATCAGTGCCTTTCACATAATAATCCCTGGTTACTCTTGTCCGGAAGGGAATGATCCGCATGGCATAATATTGCCCTGCTTGTACGCTCACTTCCTTTACTGCCTCTTTGCGGTTGATCAGTGCACCGGCGGCAACGGCCGGATTGATACCCCTGCCGGAGAAAGTAATGTCCCTGGCAACGGGAAATTCATCCAGGATATTCCTGCCGGCAGGGTCATAGATCCTCCATCCTGTTTTCACAGTGGTAAGCATACTGGCCTTGTGCTCTATGCCCGGTACATTGCCCAGCGGTGTTTTCAAAGAAACCGGTACAGCGGCATAGCTGATCTTTGAATCGGTGTCAAAAAGCTCCAGTGAGAAAAGGGCATCCACATGATGTTCCCGGCATATTTTGTCTACGGTTTCCCAGGAGAGCGGCGCGGAAAAAAGCCCCGGGGCATTGGTGGTCAGATCCAGCTCCCCCAGCGCTTTTACATCGTTGAAACGGTTGTTCTTCAGCAGTTCGTCGGTAAGCCCGCTTACGCTGCTTTGTGCTCCTTCCCTGTCAAGCTGTACCCCTTCAAGGCTGAATATCTTGTCAACGGCGTCTACTGTCTTATGCTGTGAGGTAACGGTAGTTCTATTCACAACACCGGGGCTTTTAATATAGGCCGGTATAGTCACGGGTGCTGGTTTCAATACATTAATGTAAACCAGCTCGGTAGATCTGCAGGAAATGCAGGTGACCGCTGCTAAAGCAATGAAAAACAGATTTTTCATGCATCTTTCTGTAGGCATAGGATAGTGATTAATATGATGATTTGTCCCTTGTATAGCTAGTGCTCCCGGCCCTGAAGATACATATAATAAAATTTATATACAATAGTGCTTCGTAATTGTTACGTTCAGTTGGAGGAGTAGGAAGTGGTCTTCAGTCCGGATAAGGATACCCCTTTTTCTTTACAGAATTCCTGCATCTTTAATGGGCTCTGTTGCCATTATGACAACAGTCGTTTCTTTTCAGTTACTGATCTTCCGGAAGCACTTTCCCTCTTTAAGGTTTTGACATTGTTGAATTCATTAACACGATAAAATTATCTGTATCGGAGTTAGCAGAAGAGATACTTGCCTGGGGGAATACTAACACCATCAGAGAGCTACCTGATCTTTGACTTCAAAGACTGGCTTAACTCTTTAATCACTGCAGCTCAGGTGGTTTTATGGGTTACGGGGATGTAAAGTCAAAAGAGATCCCTGTGGTAAGTTTACACTTAATACAACGATCACTAAATACAGCGCAACTCTAAATATGAGTTTGTAGGGATAGCTCCGATCGTGCGCCTGGAGCCGGGAAGAGACTGGATTGAGGCGGCGGTTTTTGAATTGAGCAAGGGAAAATAAAAGGCATGATAGCCTTAAACGTTCCGTTACTTTTTTATCTCGTAAAATAATTCCACCATCCCGCTTTTATAGGCTGTCACGTCTTTTAGGTGCAATGCCTGTTCCTGTCCTATCTGATCAAAGAACAAGGTGCCATCCCCCAAAATAATGGGCATGATCGATAACCTTATTTCATCTGCCAGCTTTAAACAAATGAAATCCTTGGCAAGCATTGCTCCGCCAACGAGCCAAACATTTTTGTAGTTTGGTTTTAGCCGTTCATTCACCAGTTTGTTCAGGTCACCTGAATAAATTTCAATGTTAGGTCTTTCAACAGGCAGGTTCCGGTGAGTTAATACAATTGTTGGTGTATCCCCATAAGCCCAGCCATAGGATCTTGAAAGCTCCAAAGCATGTTCGTATGTGCGGGCGCCCATTACATAACAATCTATTGCTTTAAGAAATTCGCTGGTATCCTGTTCCGTGAGCGTAGCTCCTTTTTCGTAGTGATCAGCTGTTTCAAACCAGGAGATGTTATTGTCTTTTTTTGCAATAATGCCGTCAAGGCTGGAAACCATGTGGATGGTTATTTTAAATGCGGGTGTTGTCATGGGGTGTGCTTATATCTTGCCACAGCTAAAATACAAAGCTGAAGATAAAAATAAATGGTCAGATGAACGGTAATTAACATATAGTTTACAATCAATTGTTTATTTCGGGGAATTATTTATAGCTTTATTCAACCATTATAAACCATGGGCGGGCTGCATACATTTGATGATCTGAAATTACTTAGCTTACTGCAAGACGGTAATGCCAGCGCATTCGACGTGCTTTACAATCGTTATTGGGACAGGGTATTAAGCTTAGCTTGCCGGAAAACCGGCGACCTTATGGAAGCCGAGAATATTGTGCAGGATGTTTTTGTTTCGCTGTGGAAAAGGCGGGAAAGCCTTAAAATAAACGGTGATTTTGCCAATTATCTTTTTATTTCTATAAAGTACAGGGTACTTAAAGTGCTTGCTAAAAGAGCTTCTTCACGCTCGGTTGATTTAGAACAGGTCAGCGGTCTGCTGGGCGATTCCCCCCAGGAATACCTGGAATTTGAGGAGATCCGTGAACGCCTGGAAATGCTTGTTAGCAAGCTGCCGGAAAAGAGCCGGTTAGTTTATCAATTGAAAAACGAGGATAAGTCCTACAAGGAAATTGCTGCTGAACTAAACTTATCGGAAAAGGCCGTAGATGCCCATTTATTGCGTGCCCGGCGAAAACTGCGCATAGGACTTGGCAGTTTTTTAGGCGACTTTTTACTTTAATCCTTCTTCCCCCAAATTTTTTTATTTTTTTTTGCGGGTTTTAACCAACCAGGGGTACTTATAATAAAGCGGCCCAAATTTAATATGGTGTACTATTCCTCCCTACAGGAATAGAACCTGGCATTTTTTTGGGCGGTTCTTTGCTTTAATCCTTCTTTCAAAATCTTTTTATTTTTTTTGCGGGTTTTAACCGGCGGGGGGTACTTATATTAAAGCAACCTAAATTAAACGCAGTATGACTATTCCTCCCAACAGGAACCGGCTTCAAAAGCTGGCCAGAAATTATCTGAAAGGAAAACTTACTGTATCCGAACAACAGGAATTCGACGAATGGTTTTTAAGCGACGATGCTCAGGAGACAATTATAGAAATAGGCCTTACACCACAAGAGCATAAAAGGCTGATGCTTGCGCGTATCCATTCGGAGGCAGGTATCGTTCAGCAGGAAGCAAAGAAAAAATGGCTTTGGCCCAGAATAGCAGCAGCGGCTTCAGTTATAATAATTCTCTCGTACGGAGCTTTTTTGCTTTTCCCGGTCAAACCGGTTAAGAAGCAAATGGCTCACACAGTTCAGGATATAGCTCCAGGGGGCAATAAAGCCGTTCTAACCCTTGCTAACGGGGAAAAAGTCCAGTTAAATGGAACTAAAAATGGTTTCGTAGCCAAACAAGGTGGTGTTACCATTGCAAAACGTGAAGATGGCCAGTTGAGTTATACCGGTGACCAGGCAGCTGCCAATGGCGAATTATTCAATACCGTGGAGACGCCGCGGGGTGGGAAATACCAGTTAACACTTGCTGATGGAACAATTGCCATACTGGACGCCGCCTCATCTATTCATTATCCGGTAGCATTTAATGGTGATCAACGGAGCGTTCAAATAACAGGGCAGGTTTATTTTGAAGTGGTACACGATGCACGTAAGCCTTTCAAAGTGAGTGTTAAAGGTCAGGTTATAGAAGATCTGGGCACTAAATTCAACATTAATGCATACGATGACGAGCCTGTCATTAAAACAACGCTCGTGGAAGGCAGCATTGGCCTTAGAACATCATCCCGGTATATAATTTTAAAACCTGGTCAGCAAGCGGTTAATTCAACCGGAAACCCAACTACAAATGTTGTTGCCGCGGATATTGAAGATGCTTTGGCCTGGAAGAACGATAAATTTTTATTTAATAACGAACCACTCGAAAGTATTATGCGAAAGGTTTCGCGTTGGTACGATGTAGATATTCAATATCAGAAGGGATTTAATTTAAAAGAATCTTATTTGGGTGGACTCACGCGCTACTCGAATGTATCACAAGTATTAAAGATGCTGGAAATAACCGGCGAGGTTAGGTTTGAGATAGATGGAAAAACCATCAAGGTCTTACCAAAGGGGAAATAATATGTAAATGATCAACTAATAAATTAAGCCAACTATGAGATAAGAAAACGAATACGATCGGATCTCTGACAAGCGGCCAAAAATTAAGCGGAGGTGGTGGAACACCCCCGCCTGATGCCTGGCTACTGATGATATTTGCTGCTAACAAAATTTTCAATATTAACCAGTAACACAAATGTATAACATTTATCCACGTTTTCTTTGTGCGCGTCCCGGCGGCACAAATAAATTCCTATTATTTATGAAACTAACGGCCGTTTTAATTCTCGTAGCCCTGTTTCAGGTGCGGGCGGAAACATTTGCTCAGCGGGTAAATTTTGTCCATAAGAAGACAACCTTTGAGCAAATTGTACGGGAACTAAGAAAGCAAACCAGCTACAACGTATTAGTTTCGGTTAACAAGATAAAAGACATTTCCCCCAAGGATGTTAATTTTAAGAATGCCACCATCACCGAGGTGTTAGATACTTACCTCGGGGATCAGCCCTTAACTTACGAGATCCAGGGAGAGCTGATCTTAGTTAAGGAAAAGGAATTGCCAAAGGTCACTTCAATAAAAGCTGCCCTGACGATTAATGGAAAAGTGCAGAATGAGAAGGGCGAAGCGTTAACCGGCGTTAGCATAAGAGTGAAAGGAACGATGGATGGTGTTTCCTCCACCCAGGAAGGCAATTACTCCATTACGGTCCCTGATGCAGCTACCATCATTGTTTTTAGTTTCGTCGGTTATCAGACGCAGGAATATCCTGCAGGTAGCGTACCCGCGGTGCTTACGCTAAACCCTGCAGCATCAGATCTCTCAGCGGTTGTTGTGGTAGGATATGGTACGCAGAAAAAAATAAATCTCACCGGGGCTGTTGATCAGGTATCGGCCAAAGCACTGGAAAACCGCTCGCTGCCAAACTTAACGCAGGGCCTGCAGGGCTTACTGCCTAACTTAAACCTGGTGCCTGCAGACGGTAAGCCCATACAATCACCCGGCTATAACATCCGTGGCACCACCTCTATAGGCCAGGGAGGTAATGCGCTGGTTTTGATCGACGGCGTTGAAGGTGATCCCAGCCGTATAAATCCCAATGATGTAGCAAGTGTCACAGTTTTAAAAGACGCGGCGTCAGCGGCTATTTATGGAGCCAGGGCAGCTTTTGGGGTAGTGCTGATCACGACTAAAAGCCCGGCGAAGGATAAGATAAGCGTTACCTATTCCTATAATCAGTCATTCAAAAGTCCGACTACTGTACCTGAGTTAGTTACTAACGGCTATCAATTCGCCAGGCTTTTTAGTGAGGCTTATACTGCCTGGTATGGGAGCTCCCAAACCGCGCAGAATATCAATAAAACTGTAAAGTTTTCAGCAGAATATTTGGCTGAGCTGCAAAGAAGAGATGCGGATCCCAGCTTACCAAAAGTTGATGTCAATGGTGCAGGTGAGTATGTATATTATGCAAACACAGACTGGTACAAGCTGCTTTACAAGGACCATACCACGGCGAGCGACCATAACTTATCCCTTTCCGGTAGCAGTGGCAAAGCCGACTTCCTGGTAACAGGCCGGATGTACCGGCAGGATGGCCTGTTCAGATATAATTCAGACGATTACAATATTTACAACTTTAGGGCCAAAGGATCATTGCAGGTATTCCCATGGTTGAAAGTATATAACAATGCCGACTATTCTTCGATGAAATATCATAACCCGTTAAATGTTGGTGAAGGCGGCGGTATCTGGATAAATATGTCGGCAGAAGCGCATACAGTAGCGCCTCTCTATAATCCTGACGGAACATTAACCTATTCAGCCGCTTATACTGTTGGTGATTTGGTTTATGGTAAGAACGGCTATGATTTTGACAAAAGGGTATTTCGCAACACTACAGGCTTTGAGGCACGCATTCTTGATGATCAGTTTAGAATAAAAGGTGACTTTACTTTCCAGAACACGGATAACAACACCTTTGTGAAAAGAGTACCTGTACCATATAGCCGGAAACCGGGGGTGATCGAGTATGTGGGTTCGGCCTTTAATGATATTACCCTGACATTCCAGCCAACCCGTTACCTCGTAACAAATATTTACGGTGAGTTTGAACCTAAGCTGAGCGGTGGGCACCATGCGAAGGTATTGGCCGGTTTCAATTATGAGCAATCTACGTTTCAGAGCACAGCTGTTCAACGTAACGGCCTGGCCTATCCGGATGCAGACAACATCAATTTAGCATTAGGTCAGTCTATAGTTACTTCAGGAGATTGGGACAGATGGAATGTAATAGGAGGTTTTTACCGTTTAAACTACGATTATAAAGGACGTTATCTGCTGGAAGGCAATGGGCGTTACGATGGCTCCTCCAAATTCCCTTCCAATCAGCGGTATGCTTTTTTCCCTTCCTTATCTGCCGGCTGGAGGGTGTCCGGTGAGCCTTTCTGGCATATCTCGCCGAAGATCATCACGGACCTTAAATTCCGCGGCTCTTATGGCTCATTAGGTAATGGCAGTATCAACTCCTATGTGTTTCAGGAGCAATTCAATATCAACCAGCTGGGACGTATTCTAAATGGCGTCCGTCCGCAGGCCACAAGCTCGCCAGGCGTATTGCCTGATGGTTTGACCTGGGAAACTTCGAGAAGCCAGAACCTTGGCGTGGATTTGAGTGTGCTGGACGGAAAACTATCTGTTTCAGGAGACCTTTACACACGGAAAACCCTTAACATGTTCACATTGGGCCCATCATTACCAACTGTTTTTGGAACAGCATCTCCCAAAGGCAACTATGCTGATCTGAGAACAAAGGGTTGGGAACTGTCGGTTACCTGGCGCGACAGGCTTACCGTTTCCGGCGCCCCGTTGAACTATGGTTTCAGAGCTACGCTTGCAGACTATAATGCAGTGGTCACTAAATACAATAACCCCGACAAAAGGTTGTCTGATCATTACGTTGGCCAACAGGTTGGTGAGATATGGGGATATCAGAATGCCGGTTATTTTACATCAGCAGAGGATATCGCTAAGTCACCCAAACAGATCCTTGTAAAGGCGTCCAATACAGGAACGCTTGCTCCCGGCGACATCAAATTCGCAGATCTGAACGGAGATGGCGTAATAGATGCCGGCAATAATACAGTAGGAAATCCCGGTGACCGGCGGATCATAGGCAACGCGCTCCCTCACTATACCTTTGGATTTAGTATGGATGCTGACTGGAAAGGCTTTTTCATCGGGGCGTTTATACAAGGGGTAGGTAAACGCGATTGGTATCCGATCGGCGCAACCGGAACGTTCTGGGGCCAATATGCTTCCCCTTATTTTAAAGCAACTGTAAATCAGTTAGACAAAATGTGGTCACCGGAAAACCCGGATGCCTATTTCCCCAGGTTTGCAGGTTATAAAGCCGCAGGCAGCAACGAGCTTGCCCAGAGTCAGACCAAGTATCTTCAAAACGCTGCTTATGTACGGTTGAAGAATATCCAGCTTGGTTATCATTTACCCATCAACCTGATTAAAAGGATCGGTCTCAATGATGCACGAATGTATGTGTCGGGGGAAAATCTATGGACCTGGTCACCGGTCTTCAAAAATACACATGACATTGATCCCGAAAGTATCGGCGGTTCAGACAGAATTTTGTCCGATGGGTCGGCCGGTAATGGCAACAACTATCCAATATTGAAGTCAATCACTTTTGGGTTATCCGCAACATTTTAACAATTAAAGACACTTGATATGACGATCCTTAGTGAAAAATTGTTCAGACCATTGCTGTTTATGTTTTTCGCAGGCAGCATGAGCATTGGCTGTAAAAAACTGGACCAGCAGCCGCAAGCTACTGCTAATAAAGCTGCAGTATTCGGTAGTAAATCCGGTCTTGATCTGTATACCAATTCATTTTATAATATTTTACCTACCACAAGCGCCATCATAAGAGGTGACGCCATGAGCGATTATCTGTCGCGAACTACGGTTCCTGACTTCATCCGCCCCGGCGCCTTCAGCCCCCAGCAAAGCACAGGATGGTCATGGAGCGATCTGCGTAATATCAACTACTTTATACAAAACTGTACAGATCCTGCCGTTTCTCAACCTATCCGGGAAAATTATATCGGACTCGCGCGATTTTTCCGCGGCTGGTTTTATTTTGAGAAGTTAAAGCGTTTTGGAGATGTACCCTGGATCAACAGGCCATTTGATGTAGATGATCCGGATCTGTATGCCGGCCGTGATCCAAGAACCCTGATCGTTGATTCTATCATGGCGGACCTGGATTATGCAGCGTCGCATATTACAACCAACGATAACACCCGGAGCCTTATCACCAAATATACGGCGCTTGCCTTTAAATCCAGGGTGTGTTTGTTCGAAGGTACTTTCCGGAAATATCATACCGGATACAATTTGCAAGGCTCGGTCAATACTTTGCTGACCGCCGCTGCTGAAGCTGCAGAACAGGTAATAACTAACGGCGGGTTTGCATTAAACACAGCAGGTGGTACGGATAAGGCCTACCGGAATTTATTTAACAGCCAGGCGATCATTCCTTCTGAAATAATACTGGCAAACCTGGTTGATCCAACCCTGGCTATTTATAATGATGCCAACTGGTACCTGACAAGCTCCACTTATGGCGACAGGTTGAGCTTTACGCGTACATTCATAAATACCTATCTGAATATAGACGGCACACCATTCACGAATGCAGCCGGTTATCGCACCATGACATTTCCCCAGGAGGTGAAAAACCGTGACATGCGCCTGCAGCAAACAATAAGGATGGGTAATTACACGCGCGCTAATGGTGGCGTACAACAAGCTGCCCCACCTGTATTTTCTTACACATACACAGGCTATCAGCCTATTAAATTGACTATGGATGACGCATCGATGGATGGCGGTTCCCGGAATACCAATTCATTGCCGTTGATCCGTTATGCAGAGGTCTTATTGAATTACGCAGAAGCTAAGGGAGAACTTGGCACACTCACTGATGAGGATTGGAACAATACCATAGGCGCGCTGAGAAGAAGGGCAGGTATAACGGGCAACACCAGCACGAAACCTTTGATAGCCGACCCTTATCTGAAGGCTAACTATTTCCCCGGCATCAGCGATCCTGTTCTGTTGGAGATCCGGCGGGAAAGAGGAATTGAGCTGGCTTTGGAAGGTTTCCGATTTTATGATATCGTAAGGTGGAAACGCGGGCCGTTAATGGAGCAGGTTTGGAATGGATTTTATGTACCTGCTTTAGACCAGGCAATGGACCTTAATGAGGATGGCGTATTGGATGTTCTCTTTTACCAGGACAAACCAGCTACCACAATCCCCGGCGTCACTTACGTTAATGTTGCTGAAACAATTAAGAATGGTGCAAATCCTCAAAGACTATCCAGCAATACTTCCGGTGAGCTAACCTGGCTCACAAATGTAAAACGTACCTGGGATGATAAATTCTATCTATTCCCCATACCTGAGAACGACCGGCAGGTTAATCCCAAATTGGGTCAGAACCCTGGCTGGTAGTTAGCAATGACTTGGTGGCCGGCAATTAGCCGGCCGCTAAGTCATTGCTCATATACAGTAGGTAACGCACCAATCCACTATGAAAAAGAACGTAATAACAGCTATGCAGAATATAGCTGAAAGTGCGATTATTGAACCGGCGAAACCCACAAAGCCGGAAAATAATTTAACCGGCATATGAGATATACCAAATATTATCTGGCCATATTTTTATCCTTAGGTTTAAATATGGCCGGTGCTCAGCGCACAATAGTTACGGATCCCGCAGCCAATGTTAATGTGTTTTTAGGAACATCGGGCGATCATGGTCAGCTGTCACCAGCGGCATCCTATCCGTTCAGTATGCTGAGCATCGGGCCGCAAACCTATCCGGCAACCCATACAGGATATGAGTACGAGGCCCGGCGTTTTCTGGGATTTACGCACAACCGCTTTGAGGGCGTAGGTTGCCGTGGAAGCGGCGGGAATATATTGATCAGGCCTTTCATTGGGGAAGAAGAGGATAAAGAGCTGATCAAAATTAATCAGTCGGGTACTCCAGGTTATTATAAGGTTACCTTCACCAATAGAATTGTAGCTGAATTAGCCACAGGTCAGAAGAACGGAATTCATCGTTATCACTTCCCGGCCGGTAATAACGGTTACTTCATTGATCTTGCTCATACGCTGGCCAATAAATTCGTAGCTGAGGAGCATGTCACTACCAGCCGTACACTAACAGGCTGGGTAGAAGCCCGTACTACCTGTAATGCAGGAACCTATAAATTGTATTACTGTCTTGAATTTAGCCAGCCGGTAACATGGACGGAAAGGCCTGGGCACAAGCTAACCTGTGTATTCAGCACCGTAAATGATCCGGTTGAGATCAGGGTTAGTATGTCGTCGGTAAGTACTGACTATGCAAGATCATCTATCTTTCACGGCACATTTGATCAGCTTTGCAAAGAAGGCCACAACGCCTGGAACAGGGCATTAAGCAGGATTGAAGTGACCGGGGATATCGCTCAGAAGAAATTGTTCTATTCCCTGCTGTACCGGACATTGCAATCTCCTTATCAGATCTCTGAAAAGGACGGTACTTACCGCGGTACAGATGGTATCGAAAAGAAAAGTACGGAAACAATGTTTAATGGTTGGGCCATTTGGGACAACTACCGTACGCAGCTCCCCATGCTTTCTGTTGGCTGGCCCGAAAAATACAGGGGAATGATAACCTCTCTGGCTAATCTCTATACAGCAGGCAAACAGGATTATGCTACCCAGACTGAACCGACAAATACTGTGCGGACCGAGCATGCTATAGTAGTGTTACTGGATGCATACAGGAAGGGTTATCCGGTTAGATTTGATCTGATCATCGATTCACTGGCCAAAGAAATAGATCATCTTGATTTTTCCAAACCGGATAAAGCGCTGGAATCAAGTTATGATACCTGGGCATTTGCAGAAATCCTAAAGATCCTTAAAAGGGATGAGCTGAGTGAAAAATACATGCAAAAGGCCCGCGATTATAAAAAATACTGGGAAAAGGATTTTAAGAACCTGGAAGCCAGGGATATTGATAAAGTCCAGGCCCGGAATCTTTATCAGGGTACTATCTGGCAGTACCGGTGGTTTGTACCATTTGATATCAAAGGGCTCATTAATCTCGCAGGAGGAAGGGCAGCGTTCATTACCCAGCTTGATCAGTTCTTTAATGAAGATCTTTATAATCATGCCAATGAGCCGGATCTGCAGGCGCCATTAATATACAACGCGGCTGGTCAGCCATGGAAGTCGCAGGAGCTGATGCACCGGTTTGCTGCGGACACCGTGATCCAATATTACTTTAATGATAATAGTAAGGGCATCGATCCCTTTGTTGATAAGGTTTACAAAAATGAGCCTAAAGCCTATATCCGCACTATGGATGATGATGCCGGTGCTATGTCTGCCTGGTATGTTCTTGCAGCCTGTGGCTTTTCACCGGCTTGCCCGGGCTGGCCGGTTTACTATTTGAATGTGCCGTTGATGAAGACTGTGAAGCTGAACCACATTGGTAAGGATCCATTTGAGATCGAAGTTAAAAATTACGGGCTTCACAATAAGTACATTAAAAAAGTAATACTGAATGGCAAAGTGCTCAATCGTATCTACATTACCCAGAAAGAGATCGATGCGGGCGGCAAGCTCGAAATCATCGCTTCCGCTCAGCCGGAAACCAAAGCCCCTTCCGAAGGCTGGATAAGCAGTATTGAAAACGTTCAATAATTTTTTAAAAGAATCTATAACATAAAATATAATGCGAAACATACTTTCCGCTTTAGTTTTATTCATAACCATTGTGGCGCCGCTTAGGTTAAATGCTCAAAAGATCAGCTCCAATAACGCAGCGCTGGTTGATGCTTTTAATCTTGCTTTGAACACCGTAGACATTAATGTCAGGCGGGGAGTACTTGCTGCCGGAGGTGATTATGGCGGTGAATGGACAAGGGATATTGCAATTAATTCATGGAGCTGTGCAAGTTTATTAAAGCCCCGCGTGGCTGTGAATTCATTATGGAGCGTTACGGTGAAAAAGGATTCAATCGGGCACCAGTACTGGGACAAGATCATTTGGACCCTCGCAGCCCTAAACCACTATAAAGTAACCGGAGACCGTGTGTTTTTAAAAGAAGCTTACCGGTGCGCCGGGAACACCATGAAAGAGCTGGAGCAAAGTGCTTATGATCATGCCTACGGATTGTTTACCGGACCTTCCGTGTTTAATGACGGGATAGCCGGCTATCCCGCATCTGTATATGATAGCCTGAACAATTCGTCTTTTGTGCTTGACCATAAAAGATCAAAGACCATCAAGTGTTTAAGTACTAACGCAGTTTATTTTGGCGCTTATAAGGCTCTTTCAGAAATGAGCGGCCTGCTGAAAGATGGACAGCAGCATACTTACGATCAACGAGCATCGGCACTGAAAGCACAGATCCTGAAATATCTTTACAACGCTCAGGAGAATAAATTTTACTACCTGATCGATAGCCAGGGAAACGTTGATCGTTCACAGGAAGCCCTGGGTATCTCCCTGGCTGTATTATCCGGCATTGTTGATCCACAACAAGCAGCCGGTGTGATAAAAGCAGCAGCTACTTCAGCGCATGGCATTCCTTCTGTTTCACCTGCCTTTGCACGGTATGATGCAGAAAAGCCCGGCAGGCACAATGTAGTGATCTGGCCAATGGTGAACGGTTTTTTTGCTGATGCAGCCCTCACCACAAAGAACTATGACATCTTCACAGCCGAGTTAAACAATTTGACCCATTTGGCCCTGGATGAAGACAAGGGTAATTATAACTTCCGTGAAATTTATAATGCTGATTCAGGCGTACCTGATGGTGGCTGGCAACGCAGAAAAACGGAGAAAGACATTCACTGGCCATCATTTAAAAATCAAACATGGTCGGCTACGGCTTATCTGCGTATGGTGTTCAATGGCCTGTTGGGATTTAAATTCACAAATGATGATCTATATATAAGGCCGTATCTGCCTGACGGCATTCACTCTTTAAGCATTACGTCCATTCCCTATCGAAAAGCCATGATCAACGTGACCGTTAAGGGAAAAGGAAATCACGTGTCATCTTTCACGATAAACGGCGCAAAACAAAAAGATCTTAAGATAAGCAGCACTGCAACAGGTAATCAAAATATTGTAGTCGATCTGGATTAAGAATATTTCCCTTGTTTTAAATCACTAAACCATGAAGTATTTGATCTCAATCCTTTTGCTGACCTCTCTGTGGGGAGTTACAGCAAAAGCTCAGCATCTTAATGTCATAACTTACAATTTAAGAGGCGATAATGCTACAGACGTTGGAAATTTATGGGCTGACCGGAAATTAATGGTCGTTTCCCAGTTTGAAAAGTACCAGCCGGATATTGTCGGGCTCCAGGAAACATTGCCATCTATGGCCGGTTACCTGATCGATACGCTGCCAAGATTTGACAGCATTGGTTTTGACGCTGGTATTCAGGTTGGCTTGCTCTATAATACACAACGGTTAACGCTTCAGTCACATGGACATTTCTATTTATCAGAAACGCCGGATGTTCCCGGAAAGGGATGGGATGCCAAATTTGCGCGTATGTGCATATGGGCTAAATTCACTGACCAGGTAACGGATCTGGATTTTTATGTGTTTTGTTCACATTTTGACCATGTCGGAACTGTTGCCCGGACGAATAGTGTTCAATTGATCTTACAAAAGATCAATGAAATTGCGGGTACTACTCCCACTTTGTTTATGGGCGATCTTAATACCACCCAATGGGACCCGAATTATATTACCTTAAATAATTCCGTATTGTTAAAGGATACGAAAAACCTTGCAGTGATTGATCATGAGAAAGAACGGGGAACCGGAAATGGTTTTAATATTGACAGAAGGGACAGAACGATAGTCGATTATGTTTTTGCGACCAGTACGTGGAAAGCCTATGAGCATGATGTATTACTGGATCTTTTTAATAGCCATACCGCTTCAGATCATTATGCCGTGATGACGATCCTTGGCCAAAAGGAAAATGATTTAGGAGAATTATACCGGCAATTTCCGGAAGACTTCGAAAACCCTGATCCGGTAAAATCTTCTTACGCAAGTGGTGATGTTGTTTTCAGGACAGGAACCTGGACATTGAACAACGCAATTATCGGCGGAAGCTCAGCGAATGATAAACCTACGAGCGGAAGCTATGGGGTGAGGATCATTGATCGTAACACGGTGCCTGCCTACTTACAAATGAACTTCGATGTTACGGAAGGCGCTTCAAGGGTCACGCTGCAGCATAGTACCTATGCTACCGATAGCGTATCGAAATGGCAGCTGGAATATTCAACGAACCAGGGACTTACCTGGACGGCCATAGGGCCGGTAATTTCAACTCACCAGCTGAATAAGCAGCAAGCCACTTTTATAATGGACATTCCCGGGAATGTACGTTTCAGGATCAATAAATTTGGATTAGGAACCGCTAACAACGGGCGGTTAGATATCGATGATTTTACCATTTATAAACGTAGGAATGCGGGCTCTCCTGAAAAAACTATACCGTTGCTGGGCTGGCAATTTGCAAGTCCTGCCAGTACAGGTGCGGAAGTTTCCGCTAATTCCAGCATAAACAATGCAGCCGTGAACATTTCCTCATTAACCAGGGGAGCTGGTTTCAAAACGGTGAGCGGGTCTTCAGGGAGTATATCGCTGCCAGGCGGCTTTGGCGCCGCTGCCTCGGTTGCATCAACGCTCTATGCCTCCGACACTACGGTGGCAATCAATAATAACCTGTACTTTCAGTTCACAGTAAAGCCAAAGGCATCACAAAAGATCTCGTTGTCCACGATTGATGCGAAGCTTATGTCCACCGGGCCAACCTTGAAGCTGTGGTACTGGAAATATAGCCTCGATGGTGTAAACTTCAGGTACCTGGCAAAATCCTATTTATTTAATGCTGCTCAATCAACCTCACAGGCAACGATCGATCTGTCAGCTTATCCCGAATTGCAGCATATAGGTTCGGATAAGACGGTCTATTTCAGATTATACGTTAATGGGATGGATAATAATTCAGACATAGCGGGTATCGGCGTCTCAAGTCCTGGTACAGCAGATGATTATGCACTTTCTGTAGGTGGTATTGTTGAAGACACGGTTAGCACAAAGAAGCTGGCTGCCTGGCAATTTGCTACACCCTTAAGAACCGGAGGTGAAGCTTCCGCTGCGGCTTCTCTTATTGATTCTTCCTTAAATGTTGGTCTTTTACAGCGGGGCGCCGGTTTAAGGGCGACTGATTCCACAGGAGCACCATTTGTGCTGCACCGTACCTTTGTTTCTTTAACAAGCGTACCAACTACACCGGCTGTTACGGATACTGCAGAAGCAATTTCGCAGGAGATGTATTATGCCTTTAATATTGGAATTAAACCCGGATATAAAGTATCCCTTAGTGACATAAATTATAAGTTAAGGGTGACACCCGGCGGTGCAAAAGTCTTCTACTGGAAATATAGTCTTGACGGGCTAAATTTTGAAAAGATCGCTAATCCGCGGGTGCTGTCAGCAGCCACTGCTGATGAAGGGGACACACAACCGCCGGTAGATCTATCCGGCATCGGGGTTTTGCAGGATATACCTGCAGGAGAAACAGTTTATTTCCGGATGTATACGAACGGTTCTAACACAAGCACCGGCACTACAGCATTTGGGCGATCGGCTACATCCAGCACCACAGATTATGTGCTTACAGTGAATGGAAATTCCACAGTGGTCATTGCGCCTGAAAAATTAGTAGCCTGGCAGTTAGCTACGCCGGCAAAAGCAGGAAACGAGACGGATGTTACACCGACCACAATAAATAGTGCTGTTACTGCCACACCCCTGGTTCGTGGCGCCGGTTTAAACCCCACCGGGCTTGCAAGGGCATTTGCTTCCTTAACAACAACACCGTCAAGCTCCAATCTGGCAGATACAGCTATCGCCATTGCCAATAATATGTATTTTGGTTTTAGCATAACCGCTCAAACCGGGCGGAAAATAAGTTTAAATGGCCTGGACTTTAAGATCCGTGCAACAGGTGGCGGAGCTAAAGTTTATTATTGGAAGTATAGTCTCAACGGCACTGATTTTTATAAAGCCGATAACCCGTTTACCTTAGCGATTGCAGTTAATACGGAAGGTGAATTTATGCCACACGTGGATCTTTCAGGGATTACAGCGTTACAAAATCTTCCCGGCGGTACCACGGTCACATTCAGATTATACACGAATGGATCAAACACAACGACCGGTTCTACGGCTATAGGCCGTTCCACAGCTTCCACAACAGAGGACATATTATGGGTAAGCGGATCATCAGAAAGTGAGGATACACTACTAGCAGCATCAGCATCATGCGTGGTCCCGGTTGCCGGAACCCGGATTACAGCATTGAAGGCAAATGTGAACCGTAAGCAGGTGATTTTGAAATGGCAGGCTGTTAATGAAAACCCTGATTCGCATTTCGAGGTGCTCCGGTTCGAAGGAACACATATGCCATTTACAATCGGCCAGGTAAGAACTGATACTGCAGGTTCTTCAACAAAGATGCATGATTTCGCTGATCTCAGGCCTTTATCCGGAACCAGCAGCTACCAGATCAGAACCATGGACCGAACGGGCCACGAAATACTGTCAGAAAAAGTAAAGCTGGCCGTCAAAGGAGATAATAATAGCCTTTTACTCTCTGCCAGGGGTAACCAGCTTACTATATTCATTTTTTCAGATACCGACTGCCAGGGCGATTTTTCCCTGAGGGATATCATGGGGCGTACGATTATCAGACGTCAGCTACGGTTGAATAAAGGCAAAAATGTTTTTACAGAACCGGTAAATGTACCTCCCGGAATTTTCACGGGTACTATAATTTTTGGTAAAGTTGATGTGATCAGCAAGAAAATATTGCTGTGAGCATGGCTATGGCGGTAATTATGCTAATTCCGGATGCCATTTATATTTAACAATTGCCAGTACCTGCTATATTCAATATGTAGCAGGTATTGGCATTATTGGCGCTTATTTACCAAACAACTCAATTTGTATGGTCAGGTAGTTCAGGAAAAAGTTGGGGAGGGGCTATCGTGTACCTGTTTGAATTTGTTGGTCAGCACCTGTACTACCTGATCTTTGATTTCAAAGACTGGCTTAGCTCTTTAATAACAGCAGCTTTATCCTTTTTGATCTTTTTGCCGATCTCTTTTCGTGGACAGTTTGCATTGTATTTTGCACCCCAATCCATTATTTCTATAACAATGGGCAATAGATCCAAACCCTTCTGCGTAAGGCTGTATACAAACTTTGACTTATTTGTAGGCGACACTTCTTTTACAAGTATATTCTCCGCTTCCAGAACAGTTAGCCTGTTGACCAGGATATTTGAAGCAATTTTCTCTTCCGAACCTAAAAATTCGCTGTAGGATACTTTATTTCTCAACATTATATCCCTGATTATTAATAGCGACCATTTGTCCCCAAATACATCAAGGGAACAACTGATCGGACAATCTGACCTGAATTTTTCCATAAAAAAAGTTGTTGCGTTTTGCAATATCTTTTATAAATTTGGTTCTTGCGTTTTGCAACAACAAATTTATAAACTTAAAAAATATAAACAATGGAAAAATCAGCACAGACCAAACAACTATTGGAAACCTATTACAGGGGATTTGCAGAAAAATCGGATTGGGAAAGCGTAATTGCAGACGACTTTGAATATGTTGGCGGAGACATGAACAATATTAAGCCGGTCGTAGGAAAGCAAGCCTATATTGAGATCATTAAACGATTTTCTCAGCGCTTTGATGCAATGCGTGTAAAACAAATGATTGTAGAAGACGACAAAGCAAGCGTTATCGGAAACTACGATTTTATATTTCCAAACGGCGTTCAGATCAATGGAAATGTTTCGGAAAACTGGACCGTTGAAAAAGGAAAACTAAAATCCCTGACCTTATACTTTGATACATTGACCTTTATGACAAATTTAAAACCTTAATTATGATTTTTATGATAGATCCGAATAGGAGTCTTCAATGTTTCCAACAAATCAAGCCAAGATAACGGCTGACTTTTTGCCGGAGTATAGGTTAGGTAAAATATCAAAATACCCTGACATTACCGGCTTTACACAGCCAGATACGCTGACTATGGAAAGGTTAGGCCTTTTTCAGGGCTTGGATATTTATTTACATCATAGATATGATGTCCATAACATAAGATAGTTTTAGTTTTTCCTGTTCGATCCGGCCTTGTAATAACATTAGCCGGTTATAGGTGTTTACTTCTGTATTGGTGAGATGAATAGGGGCTTGTCTTTTGTATTTCTCCGGTTGGCGTTCGGCTTCCGGTTCATGGAGACCAAAACATGTTTCATTCATGAATATGCTTTTTGCATGTGGATAAAGTGTTCGGAACATACTCAGCAAATTATATCCATCTTCATCCATATCACTCCAATAATACAGATTGGCCCGATGTAACATAGGAATATCGCTTAATCCGGTGAGCGCATAACCTTCTGAGCAGATGGCAAGTGCATTGGGTCTTGGTGGCAGCATATACAGTGTAGTTTCATTTTCCACAATCCATATTTCTTTGATGGGCCAGTTGAGTGCCTGTAATGATTCCTGTGTAAGACCAATGAATTCCATGTTGGGAAGAAGACTTTGTTGTAAGGAGATATCCAGCCAGCGTGTGGGAAACAGGAAGGGTTTCAGGCGTAGTCCCAAAACGGTTTCCAGGTTACCGCTGTCTTGTTTGCAGATGCCGGGATGCAGGTGCCTTACTAAAGAGAGAATAGTTGCCTGGTATTTGCTGATAAACTTTGTATGTACCGGAACCGGTAACCCACGAAGGTAATGCTCATGAAGCGCGTTGTTGTAAAGATAATCGATAACTGCACAGAGACCTTTCCAGTCATTTTCCAGTTCCAGTACTTTGCCTGGCCGCTTGGCAAGCCAGGGGCGGATGTTGGGATTCCATTGAATGAGGATCAATAATTGTTCTTTGAATCTTGTGACCTCTTTTTCTTTTTTCAGTAAAGTCAGATAGTCTTTTTCATGATCCACCCGGATCTGAGCCGGCCAACGCTGTTTATTTAGTTTTTTGCTGTTCCATTCTTCCCATTGGATAGTCCAGCCATGAGTACCCGTTTTTTTTTCGTATCGTTGAAAGCATTGCACGGATTGTTCCAGTACTTCCCATGAATCTGGTTTTTTCAGGCCACCCCGCAAAATAACAGGTGTAAATTCTCTCTCATTAATCAGCTGCTGAAGATAAGTATGGTAATGTTTTTCTAATTGAGAGAGATACAGTTTGTCCTGCATGGAGATAATTTTATTATTTAGGACGTTTGTTCCATTTTATCTTTTAATTCCTTTATTGTCATGTTGTACAGCGTACTGTTGCGATGATTAACCCGCTGAACCAGGTGTACATGGGCAATGAAATCCTGTACTATCTGGATTTTATCACTGGGAGTAACTACCAATAATTGCAGGTGAAGTTCCTGGCATAGCTCCATCAGGTAAGTCGCTTTTTCTTCGTCCTGGTTACTGTAGCTTTCATCTACTGCAATAAAGCGAAGGCTTTTGTTGTTTTTTCCTTCCCGCGTAATGCCGAATTGATAGGCAATGGCGCTGCAAAGAATGGTATAGGTGAGCTGGGCCTTTTCACCACCGGATAATTGCCCCATTTGTTTATATGTTTTCCTGAGATCGTTATTGCTGCGGAATCTTTCATCTGCCCAGAATTCGAACCAATTGCGCACATCCAATACTTTCTTACGATAGGCTTCATTTTTATCCAGTTCATCAATGAGGGGCTGCACCTTTTGAGTGAAATGAAAAGCTTTTGCCTCAAAGCTTTCCTGTCCCCAGTTGGCAGCCTGTGGCAGCGCTTCCAGTATTTTCTGACGAAACTCACGGATATCTGTTCCGGCGCCCAATACTCTTTTGCCTAATTGTATATAGGTATCCGGGAGCCTGTTAAAATTAATACCTGCCAATGATTCATTCAATCGTTTAACACTGGTATCAATGTCCCGTTCCCATTTATCCAATGCTTCTTTAAGCCCCGCTATTTTATGTGTGATCGTAATATTAATGAAGTCTTCGAAATCCCGTTTATATTTTGGAAGATTTTCTGTGGTCAGTTTTTCCAGCCATTCTATATATTCTGCAGCATACTTCGGATCATCCGGCAGCTGTTGTACATCTCCGCCCCAATCGGGATATCTGGTTAAAACTTCAGGGGTTGGCCGTTTGATCCTGGAAATTTGCAGCACTACATTTCTTTCTTTTTTAGCTAAATTTTCCTGGATTGCTTCTTTTTCCTTCTCACAGGATTGTTTAAAAGTATCATAGCAGGCCCCAATGTTGCTTAGGTCTACCAGTCCAAGGGTAGCGCTATATTGCTGCTGGAAAGACAACAGTATGTCTTTTTCTGTTTCGGTTAAATTTTGCAGCAGTGGTTGCAGCAGATCAACCTCCCTGTTATACTGGTCTTTGAGAAATTGCTGTCTGGCTTCTTCCCGGACGAGGTCTGTGATTATGTCGTCTGCATTTTTGCGCTGTTGCTGAACCTGTTGAAGTTGTTTTTTCAGTGCATCCAGCACTTCATTACTTTGACGTAGCTCTTCCACCTGTTTCTTCAGGTTTTGTATGGCCGCAGTGATGGCAGTTACATTCAGTACTTCAAATCCTGTATGGTCTTTAATCCGGTTATTCGCATAGAACTGTTGGTTCAGCCGTTTGTTTTTGTTTTCGCATTTGCTGATAGTTTCTTCAGCTTTAGAGATGATCTCTACCGTGGCGGCTCTTTTTTTCAGCAGGGCTTCTTTTTTCTTTTCGTTATTCCAGCCTAATACATAGCGGCTGGGGTCATTCCGATCAGGGCGGTCGTCTTTTTCATGACGTTTCCCGTTTTTAATAAGACCGTTAAGCGTGATGGCGCTCTCATACTGTTCTATATTTTTTTCATCTTGCAGGCAGCTATAACGGAAATGCCGGATAGTTTCCTGTTCTATCCATTTACCTAGGTCATGATCAGGATGGAACTCCAGTTTCTCAGGTACAGTATCTTTTTCTATATGCTGGTGTAACGGAATATCTACTACATGTGTATATACTAATCGTGCTTTGAGGTGATGATTGTTTACATATTTGTTAACCCGTTTATAGTATTTGTCAGGTACAAGCAATCTGAGTGCAAAGGAGTGGAGAAGCTTTTCCAGAGCGGGCTGCCAAATTACTTCTTCGCTTTTTACCTGCATTAGTTCACCTGCAAAGGGTAGTTGCGCAGTATCTATACTTAGTTCTTCACAGAGTTCCTTCCGCAGATTGATAAGATGGTAGTCGATATTATTTTTACTTTGCTGCAGGCTGTTCAGCTGGTATTCAAAAGCCTCCTTATCAGCTAGTGCTGTCTTTTTATTGTTTTTGGCTTCAAAGTCATCCTCATCATTCAGTCTTTTTTCGTTTTCAAGGATGAGGAATTTCCTGTTGTTTTCCTTTTTTATCTGCTGGTAGTTTTCATTGTTTGCAGGTATCGTGATGGATAATTTCAATAATTCGCACCATCTGCCGAATTCTGACAGTGCCAGCTGTGCCGATTGGTGTTCTTTTTCTTTTTCACTG
Source organism: Chitinophaga sp. GbtcB8 (assembly GCF_019091455.1). Taxonomy (GTDB): domain Bacteria; phylum Bacteroidota; class Bacteroidia; order Chitinophagales; family Chitinophagaceae; genus Chitinophaga. The sequence goes on along the minus strand of NZ_JAGXJN010000001.1, from coordinate 262,670 downwards.
ATCTCTGTTTCAAGGGCTTTTAGCCGTTGACCTGCCTTGTTGTTTTGTATCTGATAATTGATATCCTGTTCTTCCTTTTGATATTCATTAAGTAAATTTCTGGTGCTGAGTAGTTTGTCCTGTTGGATTTTAAGCTGCTCATCTATTTCGTTGATGGCTGTTTGCAGCAGCTCTCTTTTAGTAAAGTTTTTCCAGATAAGGGCAGTTTCCAGCAGTTGTTTCTTTTTTTCCGCCCCCGCAATGAGCTCCTGGAATTGCCCGTAATACTCTTTGAGAGGAGTTAACATACGGATCTGTTCTTCTGCCTTTTCAATATTCCGCTGTGCTTCCAATAGGGTAAGCAGTTGTTTTTTCAACGCCTCAAATTCATCTTCTATATTTCTGGGTTCCAGCATATTGAGGCGGATGAATTCGTCCAGGTTGCCAAGTACTTTTATTCCCACTGTTTGATTGAAGAGCTGAAGCGCCTGTTGGCTTTGCATACCCAATACCTCCACCATTCTTTGCGCATATCTGCTGGCGGTATCAAACCATTCCACCTGTTTGCGGGTACCTTTGTTGTAGCGTTGATCGATGTTCCGCTTCCAGTTGCCGCTCAGGTCAAAAGGTTTGAAATCATTTTCTATGAGCAGGGCTTTATGTGCCAGGCCGTAATATTTTTTCATGTCACCATTCAGGTAGTATCGTACCTGGAAAAGCGTGACCTCTTGCCCTGTTTCATTTGAAAAATGGACAAGCAGGATACTATAGGCTTTTGCTTTATCTTCTCTTAAGTATTCGGTTTTGGAAGATCCGTTTGTTTCATTGTTGATGGTTCCGAAGCCTCCCAACACGTAACTATCTTCTGTGCGATCTCCTTTTTTTTCGCTGCCACTGCTCTGGTTATAGAAACGGTATCTTTTTTCAGGCACGATCAATGTGAGCAAGGCATCTACGAAGGTTGTCTTGCCGCTGCCATTTGCGCCGGTTAAAAGGCTGGTTTCCCCAAGCGGTTTAATAGTATGTATGGTTTCATCGAAAGTGCCCCAGTTAAGCACTTCCATATATTGTAGGCGGAATCCGCTCTTTTGGCTATCGGTACTGAAAACGCTTAGCTGCATCGATGGTCCTGGGTTTAATTATTGTTAAATAGATCGTCTGTGTCGGGGCCAGATGAGATGGATTGTTTTACCTGTAGGAGCTGCTGATAAAAATCATCCAGCTCTTCTGCACCAATCCTGGCTTTAATAATTTTGCAAATTCTGAACCTTTGTTCATCGGGTATTTCGTGTTGTTCTTCCCGATGGAGGAATCCATATTCTTCTGCTTTTTCAATGAGCCGGTCTATTTCCTTCATGAATTTTACACGGCTGGCATTTTCTTTGAAAAATAGTTCTGCCTGTTCTTTTATTTCTCTTCGTTTCCGGATCAGTTCACGGTTGGTTGATTCGCCGGTTTCAAACTCGGCCATCATTTCCCGGAGCAATACCAGCATAATGCTTTCTTCATAGCTCAGGGCGCGGCGTTGTATCCAGCTAAACCCGATATTATCATCTTCTGTGAAGTTATGTTTTAAGAAAGCGTAGCCATCCTCTTCGTCCAATGTCATTATCAGACCAAGGGGGAGTAGAAAAGACTGGAGTTCGTGTTTATGTTGCATTAGTTTTTCCCAGTTACTTTTCTCCAGATATTCCAATGGTCCTTTTAATAGTCTTATAAATACGGGCGTGAAGGGAAGTATTTTGGTGTTTGTATTCATGTTGTTCAGATGTTAAATAATAAAAAGGGAACTTCTACGAACCTGGTCTGTGCTTTATCCAGTGGAATTAATTCTGTACCGGTACCAACAACACTGGCCTTACCCGGTTTTTCCCGGAGAAATCTGAAGTAACCTACTATTTCGGCCAGCCCATGTTCTAGTGGGGTTATTTGTAATACTTCTTTTAATGACGCTACTTTTTGCATTTTCAGGGCCAGTTCCACCTTGTCCCATAAATATTTTTTATCAACAAGGGTAGTATTAAGTATTCTGCCGAATCGTTCCGGATCTGTAATCTTTTCAGGCGCCATAGATGGTTGTATTACTACCGGTGGCGGTCTTTTAGGTGTCATTTGCAGTTTCCTGTCCATCACCATCTTTATGTCTGGTTCTTCTGGTATGGACAAGCCACAATTAATATCCGGTATATTCATTAAGTCGAAGATCAGTTCCTTAATAGCAGACATCTGGTGACGCAGCCTCCTGTGTCTGGCAATTTCTTTTTCGGAGATAATACGGCTTAGTTTATCCGCCATTTTATCGTTTGCATCGTAAACGGAGCGTCCTTGTTGTAACAGCAGCGATTTTACGTTCTGAATAAAAAAATCATCCGTGGAAATTTCTCTATCCCTGAGCAGTACCAGCAGCTCTTCTGTCAGGGTTTTCCATTCCTCTTGCCCCATACGGGAGATGAGAAAATCCCAGAAGGCATAAAAGCTTTTACCCTGGCTGCTGTTACGCAGCACATCGTAAGCTTCAAAAGCATAACCTACAATTGCTCCTTTATGTTGTTCAGTTCTGGTATGATGTTCTACAATGGAACGATGGATCTGCTTGAAATTATCTTCCACTTCGCGAAAGTCGCTGATGAGTTCATAGCTAAGGCGGGTAAAGAGAGCAAGCCGTTCCTGTACCTGGGCATTATTATAACTGTCGGGCGCTATCCCCAGTTCAATAGCTTTGATTTCTTTATCTATTTCAGCTCTTTTATCCTTCAGCAATTCCAGCCTTTTCTTCGCATCATCTTCTGTATGCTCCACCATATCCCGAAGGGAGTTGAATAATAGCTTAAACCGGCTTTCTGTGCCCACATGATGCCTGTTCTGCAGGCTGGTAATCCACTGGAATAATCTTTCGGTATGGGCACTTAGCTGATATTGAATTGTGCCTTCTGCATCTGTGAAATCTTGCAGTATTCTTTTCTGTACCCAGTTGAGTATATATTTTCGGCTTCTGATATCTTCATTTTCGCCAAAGAGTATATTGGCCTCATCGAGATTTTCTGTGCCATCAGACTGGTTGAGCAGAAATTCTGCTACTATTTGAATGAGCGATTCTTCGTCGATCAATAGCCGGTTATCTTCCTTAAAGGCTTTGTGTAGTAAGGGTAATATCCACTTTGTATTTTGTAGTCTTAGGATTAAGAATGCCGGGTTAGCACTTAATATATACAAAACGTCCTCACTATTCATACAGATATGCGTTTTTTCATTTAGGAAAAATTACTATTTTCTCAATTTAATGATTTTATATATTTATCGCAAAATTGATAACTTTAAAATTATTGATAGATACCTGCACAGGTCAAATAGGTCTGGTTTGAATTGATAATAATATTTTGTGTAAGGTGGAGAAATTAACGAAGGACAAAAATGATAAAGCCCGTAAATCTTCGATTTACAGGCTTCTATCTAAAAATGTATCAGTCTTTTGGAGCTCTTAGCTCCGAGAGAGGCGGACCGGACGGGACTCGAACCCGCGACCTCCGCCGTGACAGGGCGGCATTCTAACCGACTGAACTACCGATCCGTTCCGTGTTAAACGGGCTGCAAATATATAGAGATCTCTGAAATAAACAAATCCAGATAAAAAAAATTCCCTCTTCATAGCCGGCAGCAAAAAAATAGTAATTTACCCGCGCATGCTGCTGCACCAAACATTCAATAAAACCAGGCTAGCACCTACACCCAGCGGTTTCTTACACCTGGGTAATGTATTGTCGTTTGTCATCACTGCTGCGCTGGCAAAGAAAACCAACGCAAAAATACTCCTGCGTATTGATGACCTGGACCGTGAACGGGCAGCGCCGCAGTATGTACAGGACATCTTTGATACCCTGCATTATCTCAACATTCCCTGGGATGAAGGCCCTGCAGATTATGCGCAATACGAAAAGGAATATTCACAGTTGCACCGCATGGAGTTATACCGTACAGCGCTGCAGCAGTTAAAAGAAAGTGAACATGTATTTGCCTGTGAGTGTTCACGCGCGCAGGTACCGGATGGAATTTACCAGGGTACCTGCCGTAATAAAGGATTACCGCTGGATAAAGAAAACGTAAGCTGGCGGCTGCGTACGGATACTACGAAAGAGATCAGCATTCAAACGTTGACAGGTGAAATAAAAGCCATCCTACCACCATCCATGCAGGATTTTGTTGTAAGAAAGAAGGATGGTTTCCCGGCTTACCAGCTAACCTCGGTTGTAGATGATCATTACTTTGGGGTAGACTTAATAATAAGAGGAGAGGACCTTTGGCCATCCACCATTGCACAGAATTATTTATCTGCACTCCTGCCGGGTAATACTTTTCAATACAGTACTAGCTATCATCATCCGCTATTATTAGAAACGCCTGATAAAAAATTATCAAAATCCGCCGGTGCCACTTCCATACAATTCCTGCGAAAAGAAGAACAGCAGCCGGCGGATATTTATACTATGATTGCACAAATGTTGGGTTACGAGCAAGGGGTTAAAGATTTGGAAGGCATAATGGAGTTAATGAAGGTGCTCCTACGCCGCTAACCCCTTCAAAAATTCCAGCACATCCTGCCCAATCTCCCGGTAATGCGTTTCCAGTGCAAAGTGCCCGGTATCATAAAACTTAACGATCGCTTTCGGGTTATCCTTTTTATACGCTTCCGCACCAGCCGGTAAAAAGAACGGATCTTTATTTCCCCAGGTGGCTAATATCGGGGGCTGGCTGTTACGGAAGTATTCCTGGAATTTCGGGTACAGCGCCACATTGCTGCGGTAATCCAGCATCAGGTCCAGCTGAATGTCTATGTTGCCCGGGCGGTCCAGGAAATGCTGATCCAGCGTATAGGTTTCAGGGGCAATTAATGACAGATCCGTTACACCGTGCTCATATTGGAAACGCGTCATTTCAGTAGCTACAAATCCGCGCAGCGCATTACGGTTAGTTTCAGAAGGGTCTTGCCAATAAGTTTGCAGCGGATTCCACTCTTTACTTAAGCCGGCTTCATATGCATTTCCGTTCTGGGAAATAATACCGGTGATCTTTTCCTTGTTAGCCAATGCCAGCCGGTAACCGGTAGGGGCGCCATAATCAAACACATAAATAGCAAAACGTTTCAATCCCAGGCCATCAATAAACGCCTGCATGGTATTGGCCAGGTTGTCAAATGTATAGGCAAACTGGTCGTGCGGTGTTGCATCAGAATAGCCATACCCGGGCAGGTCCGGCGCAATAACATGGTACTGCTCACTTAAAATGGGGATCAGGTTGCGGAACATGAAAGAGGAGGTAGGGTACCCGTGCAGCAGCAGTACAGTAGGGGCATTCGCAGGTCCGGCTTCCCGGTAAAATATATTTAAACCATTGGCTTTGGCAGTGCGGTGAAATACAGTGGTGTTTGTCATGGTAAGTATGTCTTTTGTTGACCCTACAAATGTACACCAGCCATTTAATCAGTAAAAATGATTAGTTTTGATATGAACTATCTGTAAAAGAGATGAATTTACATGACCTGCAAACTTTTGAGGCAGTAGCTGCCCTAGGTAGTTTTACCAAAGCAGCAGAAGCTATGCACACCGTGCAATCTAACGTTACCGCACGTATTAAAAGCCTGGAAGATGAATTTAAAGTAACCCTTTTCACGCGTACCTCCCGCCGGGTAGAGCTGACAACAGCCGGAGAAACACTGATCAAATACTGCCGGCACATCGGCCAAACCATTGAAGAAGCTAAAAGAGAGCTGTCGGAAACCTCGCAGGTTGGCGGCATTATCCGCATTGGTACAATGGAAACATCCCTGTCTATGAAGCTGCCAGGTGTTATTAACCGTTTTACGGATCATTACCCGGATGTAGAGATTGAAGTTAAAAGCGCCTTTACTGGTGTGTTAACCAACGATGTGCTCAGCTATAAGCTGGATCTGGCTTTCGTGGCAGCGCCCATTGCCTCGCCGGAGCTGCAGGAGAAGGTGATCAAAAAGGATAAGCTGGTGATCATTACCGCCAGCGAACATACCAGCCTCAAAAATTACCTGAAAAAACAACCGGTAAAGATCATCGTGTTTGACCAGGGCTGCAGCTTCCGCGCCCGGCTGGAATCATGGCTGAATGCAAAAGGAGTAGTAAGCTATAGACGCACGGTAATGAATAGCTGGGAAGGTATTATCAGTTTTGTGGAAGGCGGCATGGGCATGACCATTGTACCAGAGGACCTGCTGCTGCAGCACTATGCTAAACGCAAAATAAAGATCCATGGGATCAATAAGGAGCTGGGTACTTTAACAACAGTACTTGTTTACCGGAAAGACCTGCCGCAATCGAGGGCTATGAAGGCGTTTATTGAAATGTATGCGTAGTGGCCGTAAGACTGCCCGGAGCACCTGCCCCGGGCAGCCGTGATCATACCAGCGACGCACCGCCGTCAATCACCATATTCTGGCCCGTACCAAATTGCTGTTTCATCAGGTATAAAAACGCCTGTGCAATTTCTTCCGCTTCACCTACCCGTTTTACCAGCAAAGCATCTCCTACATTTTTGTACAATCCTTCCCGGTCAGCTTCCGGCAAGCTGTTCCAAAGATTGGTTCTCACCACACCCGGCACCACGCTGTTCACCCGTATAGGCGCCAGTTCCACAGCCAGCGCACGCGTTAAACCTTCCATGGCGCCGCAAATGCTGGCAGCTATGGTCCATCCTTTACCTGGACGTAAACCGGCAATACCACCGGTTAAACAAACAGATCCACCGGGATTAATATGTGGCGCGCCATATTTAACAGCTGCCAATGCGCTCCAGTAACGCAGCCCAAAAAACTGGCGTGCATTATCAATTATAGTTTCACTCAGATTGTTCAGGTTAATGTTTTCAGCTGCCGTATATACCAGGTGATCAAAAGCGCCGGCCTTTTCAAAAAAATCTTTAATGTTGGCCTCTTTGCTCAGGTCTATGGCATATCCTTCGCTGCCTGCAGGTAATTGCTGCATGGCCTGATCCACCCGTTGCTGGTTGCTGGATACGATCACTACTTTCGCGCCTTCAGCTGCTGCGGCTTTGGCAGTAGCCAGTCCAAAACCGGAGCTGCCGCCTAGTAAAATAACCCGTTTACCTGCCAGTGCTGATCCTTGTTTACTTTGATTTTCCATGATGCTTATATTTTATACGGCAAAGGTCTGCCGCTAAGAATTGCTTTCATTTACCAAATGGTAAAAAGCATACAGGAGGTATTTTGACTAACGGCTGAAATTGTCTATTTTCATCAGCTCACCCGGTTAATAATTATTTCACGTTAAATATTCACGTTATGGAACGTCGTTCTTTTCTTAAAAACACCGGCCTGTTAACTGCGGGTATCAGTCTGGCCGGTGCCGCCGCCATGGCTGCTTTACAACCATCTGTTATTAAGACTAACAAGCTGCCTAAATGGAAAGGGTTTAACCTGCTGGATTTTTTCTCGCCCCAGCCCGCAGGCGCCAATAAACCTACTACTGAAGATCATTTCCGCTGGATGCGCGACTGGGGTTTTGATTTTGTGCGTATTCCCATTGCTTATCCCAGCTATTTAAATATTGACCGCAGCCGCAACATTACGCCGGAAGAGGTGTATAAAATAGATGAGCAGGCAGTTGAAAAGATTGATCAGCTGGTAACTCTGGCCCATAAATATAATATGCACGTAAGCCTGAACCTGCACCGTGCCCCGGGGTATTGCATTAATGCAGGGTTCCATGAGCCGTATAATTTATGGACAGACCAGGCAGCGCAGGATGCTTTCTGCTTTCACTGGAACCTGTGGGCTAAACGGTACAAAGGTTTATCCAGCAAAAAGATCAGCTTTGACCTGGTAAATGAGCCCAGCATGCGGGAAGACATGAACGATCAGCATTCACCCTCCAAAGCCGTTCCCGGTAACGTGTACCGTAAAGTGGCGCAGGCTGCGGCAACTGCCATTCGTAAAGAAAATCCCAACCACCTGGTGATTGCTGATGGCAATAGTGTAGGCAATAACGTTATCCCGGAGATCATAGACCTGGACATTGCGCAAAGCTGCCGCGGGTATTTCCCGGGCGCCATCTCACACTACAAGGCGCCCTGGGCTAACAAAGACCCGGAACATGCCCCTGCACCGCTGTGGCCGGGACAGGTAGGCGATAAATACCTGAGCCGCGATATGCTGGAAAACTACTATAAACCCTGGATAGAGCTGGCCGCAAAAGGCACCGGCGTGCACTGCGGGGAATGCGGCTGCTGGAACAAAACACCACATGCTGTATTTATGGCCTGGTTTGGCGATGTGCTGGATATTTTATCCACTCATCAAATTGGATTTGCTGTTTGGAATTTTATTGGCGATTTTGGGGTGCTGGATTCCAAACGTACCGATGTACAGTATGAAGAATGGTACGGTCACCAGCTGGATAAACAGTTCCTGGAGCTGCTCCGTAAACATTGAGTCATTAATCAGAAGAGATCTGTCGTATGAAAAAAGTTATTTTGCTTTACACCCTGTTACTCGCTGCATCTGTTACGGTATTACAGGCGCAGGATAAGCCCCGGTTCTGGGATGATGTACAAACCATCAAACAATTTGATAAAATGTACAACCCGCCGGCCCATCCCATCCTGTTCACCGGCAGCTCCTCCATCCGCAAGTGGGACGACCTGGAACGCAGCTTTGCCAGTTATGTGGTGTTGAACCGCGGCATTGGCGGCGCCATTGTAAATGACATTACTTTTTATCTGAACGATATTGTTTTTCCATACCATCCGCGCCAGATCGTATTATATGTAGGGGAGAACGACCTGCCGGATGAAGCCAGCACGGCCGATTCTGTGCTGCAAAGAACAGAACGCCTGTTTCACCTGATCAGGAATAAGCTGCCGGATGTGCCCATCGTTTATATTTCCATGAAACCCAGCCCTTCCAGGGAAAAATTCCAGCAAAAGGCCATTGAAGCCAATGCGCTCATTAAGGATTTCCTGAGCAAGGAAAAACAAACCGTTTTCATAGATGTGTTCCATGCTATGCTAACGGCTGATGGAAAAACACGTCCTGAGCTCTTTGTATCGGACATGCTGCACATGAGTGCAAAAGGTTACCAGATCTGGAAGGAGATGGTAGAACCTCACCTGTTAAAATAAGAGAATAATAAGGGCTGACCAAAAGTAATGGTCAGCCCTTGCTTAATAGTTGCTTTAACCTTTATGCTTTGACACCTGCCTTAGGCGTAGCATAAGCCACCTGCACGCTGCCTGCTTTCTTTGCTGCGCCTTTGCTCTTCTTTTTATCCTTCTTCCTTTTGCCCCACCAGATGTAAAACCCGGTTACCGGTAAAGAAGCCGTGATCAGCGAAGCAAGGAACATCAGGATCCTGCCCGGCCACCCGGCAATAGCGCCCACGTGAATATCGTAGTTCATACGTACAGCCTTATCCGCTATGGTAGCTTCGGAATATTTGCCCCAGTGCGGCACCTTGATCTCTTCCAGGGTATAGGGATTAAAATAGGCCAGGTCAGTAGTATAATTCAACTGTTCATCATTATAAATACGCACGCCTACGGCAGCAGAATCTGTTGCAGGCAGCATCAGCATCACACGTTTGGCGCCGGGGTTTTGTGCCTGTGCAATGGCGGTGATCTTATCCAACGGATCTTTTACCGGCTGGGCCACTGGCAGCACCTTCGTCTTTGGGAATACCGGTTTGCTTTTGCCGCCGCTCAATAGTGAATATTCCGCTTTTGCCGCCCATTCAAATCCCCATACAAGGCCTGTGAGCACGGCAAACAAAATGATCCAGCTGGCATAAAAACCCAGCACGTTATGCAGGTCATAATTGAGCCGTTTGGGCGAGGCATCCCATTTTACCTTAAAGCTGGTTTTGCGTCGCGCTTTGTTCCGTGGCCACCACAGCACAATACCGCTGATGATAATAACCAGGAAAGTAAGGGTGCCATAAATATTCACTACGTGACCAATGGGCTGGGGCAGCCACAGGTACAGGTGCCCAAGCAGCGTTACGTGAAAGAAATCCCTGTACATATTCTTTACGGCCAGCACCTTGCCGCTGTAAGGGTTAATGTACACATTGTAATAGTAAGGGTGCTGTTTCCGTTCAAAGAACATCACGTTCACTGATTCGTCTTTGCCGCGCAGCATAATGCGGATGGGCTTTTTGCCGGGCAATTGTTTTTCCGCAATAGCTTTAAAAGCGGAGGCAGGCAAAAAAGGCCTGTTCTCCGCTTTTACTGAAAGGTAAGGTTGTGTTGCCTTTGTCAGCTCCGGCTGAAAGGTATAAATGGCGCCGGTAAGCGCAATGATCATCACTATCAGTCCTGCAATAAGGCCCAGCCACAGGTGCAGCCAGCCGGATATTTTCTTAAAGGTCATACATCAGAATTTAAAGGTTACACTCCCTGCAAAATTTCTTAACGCCTGTGGCGCGCCGTACATATCCCAGTTCTTACGGCTGCCTATATTATTCAGCTTAAGGTCAAAGCGCCATTGGTCAGTATCATAGAACAGTGATCCGTTCACGATGGTATAGGAAGGCATAAAATATTTGTTGTCCGTAGCCAGGTAAACTTTATCCACGTAGTTGCCGCCGGCCGCAACTCCCAGGTTCTTCAGCACGCCGGGCAGGCGGTAGCTGATCCACACATTCACCACATTGGCCGGCGCAGCAGCGGCCTTATTGCCTTCAATGTTCTTATCCGTGGCCCGTATAATCTTGTTGTCATTGTACGCGTAACCGGCTATAATGCTCAGGCCTGTTACGGGGCTGGCTATTAATTCTACTTCCAAACCTTTGCTCACTTGTTTGCCATCCTGTATAGTGAACAGGTTTGCATCGGTACGGGTGGCGTTATCTATGTTAATGTTATAATAGCTGGCTGTCAGGTTCAGTTTTTTAGAGAAGGCTTCCACCTTTAGGCCGCCTTCCCATTGATTGGCAAAAATGGGATCCAGCGCTAACTGGCTGCCATTGGGCTGGTTCACCGGCGCCATGTTCTGGAAACCGCTCATGTAGTTACCAAATACAGATACCTGGTCTTTTACCACTTCGTATACCAGTCCCAGTTTGGGCGCCACGGAAGTTTGTTTATAGGCGTCAGTACTTTTTACTCCTTTATAATTAAAGCGGTCAGCCCGTAAGCTCAGCATGGCTATCAGGTGGTCAGTGACATTCACTACATCACTGGCATAAACGCTCATGGTTTGCTGGTCAGAAACCGCAGAGGGCTGCATACCGCCATAGTTCAGCATAAACTGGTCTATCTGGGCTTTGCTGAGTGCAGTAAAGGATCTGCGGATGTTAATAGTATCTATGAAACGGTTGTTCCTGCTGCCGGTATAGTTAAACGTGCCGTGAAAATAACGGTAGTTCACCCCTGCCAGCAAACGGTGGCGCAGCCGGCCGGTATGGAAAGTGCCGTTTACATTCTGTTGAAAGTTCGTGTAGTCATTATGGATAGGCCCGTAGTTCAGCACATTCCTGGCTACGGTAGTATCCGTAAGCCAGGTGGGGTAGTACTGGTAGCTTTGAATGGCATTTTCACTAACATAGGAGAACAGGGTGGTGGTGATCCAGCTATCAGAAATTTTGTATTGCCCCTGCAGAAAAAGCTTATTGGCAAAAGCACGGGCATTAGCGTCGTCTACGTAAAGCGTCTGGTCATAAGGCAGCTTAATATCTGCCGGGTTGGTAATGCCGGAATTGGCGGCAGTGCGTGAGTACATTACCCTGGTTTGATCGGTGTACAGGTATTCCAGGTCGGCCAGTAGTGTAAGCCGGTCATTTACTTTGTACGATAGGCTGGGCGCTACCAGGTAAGCATTGTTATGCCCGTAATTCAGGAAGCTGTTCTGCCGGTTCACCGCCGTGTTCAGGCGGAACAGCACTGTTTTGTCCTGGTTCACGGGTGTATTAATATCAGCGGCAACACGCTGTAAGCCAAAGCTGCCAAATGTATAAGCGGCTTCGCCTTTAAAAGTGTCAAAAGGTTTTTTAGTTACCAGGTTCACCAGGCCTCCAAAGGAGGAAATAGCAGCGCCAAATAAGGTACCGGAAGGTCCTTTGATTACTTCCAGCCGTTCTACGTTGCCCAGGTCAATGGAAGAGCGGCTGGCAACGGTTTCCATGCCATTGCGCGCATTTACGCTGGTGGTAAAACCACGGGAGCTGATGGCCAGGCCGCCTGCAGGATAGGTAACCGGTGCAGCGCCCACTGCATTGCGCAGGGCTTCTTTAGCATCTATTACCACCTGCTCTTTCAGCAGCTCTTTGTTTACCACGGAATACACCTGCGGGTTTTCCAGGTTAGAGATGGGCATGCGGGCTACGTAGTCGGTATTTTTATTTACCAGCCTTCCGCGTGCGCTGCTAACCACTACCTCCTGCAGCTGGCTGCGGGACACGGTTAACCGGATAGATAGCTGAGCGGTTCTTCCTTCTTCTACTTCCACGGTTTGCTCAATAGTTTCATAACCGGTTAAGGAAACAGACAGGGTATAGCTGCCAGGTTTCAGCCGGCTGAACGAAAAGCGGCCTTCCTCATTGGTAAGCGTGCCTTTGGATAATGATTTGATCTGAACGGTTACAAATGCAGCGGCCGTACCATCACTGGTAGTAACGGTACCGTGGATGCTCCCATTCTTCTCAATGTCCTCCCGCGCAAACAGCGGTGTATATAAAACAGTAATAAACAGTGTGATTAAAAGAAATGATATACGGCCAGGGGAATAGCTACACATAACTTAATTGATTAGCACCGCAAAAATCAGGTATGCAGGCAAGGAAAGTTTACGCAATCGGGAGAATAACTTATCTAATTGGGAAAATCTGCCGGGTGGCAGGGCGGTCAGCCGGGAAATGTTACTTTTGCAAACTATACAACTACATATCATGGCATTGATCAAGGATATTTACTCGCAGGGCTTTTATAATAAGTTTGCAACCTCCGTGGAAAAGGTGCTGCCGGACTTCAATAAAAAACAATTTGTAAAACAGGCGTTAGGCAACGGGTTTAGTGAAATGGAATGGAAGGACCGCATGAAACACACTACCCGTACCCTGCACGAATTTTTGCCAAAGGGTTTTCCCAAAGCAGTGAAGTCCATTGAAAAGATCATAACACAGCTCCGTAAAGATGGGGTGGGAGAGGATAGCCTGGCCTACATGTTCTTCCCGGATTATATAGAAACCTATGGGCTGGATGATTTTGAACATGCCGCAAAAGCCTTTGAATGGTTAACACAGTTTGTAAGCTGTGAATTTGCCGTGCGGCCTTTTATTTTAAAATACGGCCAGCGTATGATCAACCAGATGACGGAATGGTCATTACATGAAAACCATAAGGTAAGGCGTTTTGCCAGTGAAGGCAGCCGTCCGCGCCTGCCCTGGGCAATGGCTATCCCGGAGCTGAAGAAACACCCGGCCGCTATTTTACCGCTGCTGAATAACCTGAAAAATGATCCGCATGAATGGGTAAGAAGAAGTGTGGCCAACAACCTCAATGATATTTCCAAAGACCACCCGGATATTGTAATGGAAATTGCCCGGCAATGGAAAGGCATCAGCAAAGAAACAGATGCCATTATTAAACACGGCAGCCGCAGCCTGTTAAAAAAAGGGCATGCGGAAATGCTGCGCCACTATGGCCTGGAGAGTAAGCACATTATACTGGCAGATTTTAAGATCATGACCCCCAAAGTAAAAATAGGCGGCAGCGTGGAATTTTCTTTTGCAGTAACCAACGGGTTTACCGCACAGCAAACTGTACGCCTGGAATATGGACTGTACTACAATAAAGCCAACGGGCAGCTGGCCCGTAAAGTATTTAAGATCAGCGAACGGCCCTATGCACCCGGCGAAAAATGCGTGATCAGCAGAAAACAATCCTTTAAACTTATTACCACCCGTACGTTTTATGCAGGCCCGCATGAACTGTCTGTTATTATTAACGGGGAAGAGAAAGCGAAGAAAACCTTTACCCTGCTGAATTGATCCATGCCATACCATCGCGGTAGGATATTACTATTTTAAGGCAATTTTAGGGGAATAAAATAATTTAGCTAAAAGCCCAAACCACAAAGCCCCAAACGTAAACGTTGAATGCAGCGATCTCCTGCATTCAACGTTTACTATGTTAATTATTCATTATTAATTACCCAGGGCGCGGTAAATGTGCACCACAGTGCCGGCCTTAAATGGAATATGCTCCACCAGCTGCAGATCCGTGGGCTTGGGCAATTTAGAAAATACGGGTAAGCCGGTCCCCAGCACTACCGGATGTATTACCAGGCGGTATTCATCAATTAAACCGGTGGCTACCAGGCTTTCTACAAAACTGGCGCCGCCCTGTGCCAGTATATCTTTCCCCGGTTGTTGTTTCAGCTTTTTAATTTCTTCAGCCAGGCCGCCATTGGCTATTTGTGCTTCAGCCCAGGTGTGGGCATCCGGTGAAGCGTTAGCATCTTTCAAAGCCTGTGCGTTTAATCCCTTGGCTTGCAGGTCAAGTTTATCTTTGCTGGTGAATACTACTTTGGGAATAGCGTTCATAGGCTCCGCAACAGCATCTTTGGAAAAAGGCCAGTGCGACGCCATAGTATAAAAGGTGCGGCTGCCCATAATATGAAGGCCCATCTGCCATAGCGTGTCCGTCAGCCAGGCGGCGCCTTCCTCGCTCCTGCTTTTAAAGAACCAGTCCATTTCCCCATTAGGCCCGGCCATAAAGCCATCAACAGACATAGACACTTTCAGTATAAGCTTTCTCATATGTTTTATGTTTTTACAAAACTACGGATTGCATATACCACGCAGGCGGGGAGAAACCGACAAATCAGGGGGGTGGAAACGCATTTATTTCACCGCTGCATATTCCAGTAAAACCACACCTGATTTATGAGAGGTGCTGTTTATTAAACTAAGCCCCACACGGTTCTTAAAACCGGAAAAAAGCGGTTTGCCTTCGCCCAGCAGCACGGGATGCACTGCCAGCCGGTACACATCTATCAAACCCTGCGCTATAAACGTTGTGATCAGCTTACCACCACCGTATAACCAGATGTTTTTGCCTGGCTGTTGTTTGATAGCAGCTACCTGCGCTGCAATGTCCCCATGAATGTAAGTGGCTTTACCATCATCTTTCGGTTGGTGGGAGAACACGTATTTCTTTTTGCTGTGCACCGTTTGCCACAGCTGCTGCTCCGCCGCTGCTGCATTGCTGTCCGGCTGGAACTGCCCCCACAGATCATAGCTTACGCGTCCGTAAAAAATGGCGTCAATACTGTTCAGGAAAGCGCCAAAACCGGATTCCCCGTCCATAATATCGCCATCCATTATACACCAGTCAATTTCCCCGTTGGGGCCTTCAATAAAACCGTCTAAGGTAACTGCTAAGTCCAGTACAATCTTTCTCATGGTTTACGTATTTAATATAGGTTGAAGGGGGAAGTTAAAAACTCTTGCCAGGAATAACAAACAAGTTGTCACAAAACAGCTGGTTATGCTGTCTTACTTTTGTACCAATGCAGTAATTAAATTATGGACTACAGGGCAGCAACTTTTCTTGAATACAAAAACCTGCTGTTTTCCATCGCCTATAACATGCTGGGCAATGTGGATGCAGCGGAGGACCTGGTGCAGGACACCTTCCTGAAATGGATGGAAATGCCGGTGGAGGATGTACGCCACCGCAAAGCCTACCTGGTAAAAATGATCACCAATAAAAGTATTAATTACCTGCACAGCGCACGTTTAAAGCGGGAAGAATATATTGGCATCTGGCTGCCGGAGCCGCTGCAGCAGTATGCCACACACCCTGCTTACCGGCAGGTGGAAATGTACCATGCATTGTCTATTGGGATGATGGTGCTGCTGGAAAAGCTCACTCCGCAGGAAAGGGCCATTTTCCTGTTAAAAGAAGTATTTGCCTACGACTATTATGAGCTGGCAGAGATCTTTGACAGATCAGAAGATAACTGCCGGCAGATCCTGAAACGCGCCAAAGATAACCTGGGCAAGGAAACCCGCCGTTTTGAAGTAGATATTAAAGCCCATGAAAAAATACTGCAGAACTTTTTGCTGGCTGCTTCAGAAGGCAGGGTGGAAGAGCTGGTGCAGCTGCTGAAAGAAGATATTACCCTGTTTGCCGATGGTGGCGGCACCGTAACCGCGCTTAACCGCAAACGTCTTACCGCTCCTTTAAATCCCATTTACGGTAAGGAAAATGTGATCAGGCTGCTGAAAGGCGTAGTACCTGTATACTACCGCGATATGCCGGAGATTTTCCGCGAAATAACCATGGCTAATGGCTTGCCTTCTATCATTTCCTATTCAGGTACATCGGCCGTAAGCATTGTATCCATCGAGTTGGAAGGGGAGCAGATCAAAAACATTTACATACAAACCAACCCGGAAAAGCTGAAACGTTTTAAGAGGCTGTCACAGGATGAATAGCTGCGCTGTCCTATGTATAAACAGTACATCATGAAAAAGGACAAGCGCATTTACTGGATCACCACGGGCATCATCTGCACCGTAATGGTATACAGCGTTATTAATTTTAATCTCAAAGTTCCCATAGGACCGGAAGTATACCGTACAGAAGGGCCCTTCAAACATCTGGGCCTGCCGGATTATATGCGGATAGAGCTTTCCATTGCTAAAGCATTAGGGGTGCTGGCCTTATTAATTCCCGGCATACCATCAAAGGCAAAAGAATTTGCCTACGCAGGTTTTGCCATTACGCTGGCATCTGCTGCCATTGCGCATTTCTCTGTGGGCGATGGTATTATCTTCATTATTGATCCGCTCATCTTCCTGGGCATTTTAACGGTTTCGTATACGTATTTCCGGAAACTTAAAAGTAAGCAGGCTGTAACACAGCAGGCCGCCCATGCTCAAAGATCTGTAATGGCGTAATTACAGCTGCTCTACACATCCGGTTTCTTATTCACCTGCTCCCGGAAGGTTTTAGGTGTTTGCTGACTGCGCGCCTTAAATACCGTTGAAAAATATGCGGGCGATGAAAAGCCGCAGGCATAGGCAATTTCCGAAACAGACTGCTGGGAATTTACCAGCAGGTACTTAGCTTTTTTAACACGGGTATCCAGTATGTAATCATTCACATTACAGTTCAGCAGCTGCTTCACCTTGCGGTATAATTGCATTTTGGAAATGGATAGCTGCTGGCAAATATCATCCACCCCAAATTGGTCATTGCCCAGGTTATTTTCAACAATAGCCGTGAAATCATTTACAAACTTGCGGTCCGGCTTATTAGACTGGGGCGTATGCACCCGGGTTTCCGGCTCCGCAATGTAATGGTCTTTCAGCAGCGCGCGGTTATTCAGGATGCTGCTGATGTTCTCTGCCAGGTATTGCAGGTTAAAGGGTTTGCTGATATAGGCATCTGCATTGTGCTGCATGCCTTTTATGCGCTGCTCCTCACTGCTGTTGGCGCTGAGCAGTATAACCGGTATGTGCGAGGTACGGATGTCTTTTTTCAGGGTTTCCAGCACCTGTATGCCATCCATCTCCGGCATCATAATATCGCAGAGGATCAGGTCAGGTATGTGCTGAAAGGCCAGCTGCAAACCATCTGCACCATTAACTGCATGAAAAACTTCGTATAGCCCGCCCAGGTAGCTTGCCAGGAAGCTGTTCAGGTCCGGGTGGTCTTCAATGATCAATATAGAATGCAGGTGTTCGCCGGTATTAGTGGTAGCCGGCAGCTGCTCTTCCGGTTCTTCCAGGTAATTGAACAGGGAGTGGTTCAGCACATTCATGCTTTCTGCTTCCTGCTGGATCTCTTCCGGTTCAAAAGGCGTACTGCTGGCGGGCAGCGTAAGGGTAAAAGTAGTACCGGTACCTCTGGTGCTTTTTAAGCTAATAGTGCCGTGGTGCAGGGAAATGATCTCCCGGCTCAGCGCCAGCCCTATGCCTGTGCCTTTATGCGCGGTTTCCCGGCTTTGATAAAACAGCTCAAAGGCATGTGCCAGCGTGGCTTCGTCCATACCTGCGCCATTATCCTCAATGCGGATGATCACCTCGCCGGCCTGCTCCGGTTTTTCCAGGTATATATGCACCTTACCATAATCGCTGGTGAATTTAAAAGCATTGGAAAGCAGGTTGTATAACACGCGGTCAAACAGGTGTTGGTCAAACCAGGCTTTAATGCCCGGCTGCCGGTTAATAAGGCGGAAGTCAATATGTTTTTTTACCGCAATGCTTTTATAGGCTTCCATAATATCCATCATAAAAACCTGCAGGTCCTGCTCTGCTACTCTTAGCTGCAGCTTGCCGCTTTCAATACGGCGGAATTCCAGCAGCTGGTTCACCAGCCGCATTAACCGTATCACGTTGCGGTGCATCAGCTCCAGCTGGTGTTTTTGCGTGGCGGAGAACTGCCGCCCGCCCATCAGGCTTTCCAGTGGGGCCTGTATCAGTGTTAGCGGGGTGCGGAACTCGTGGGATACATTGGTAAAAAAAGCAAACTTCGCTTCCGTGGCTTCCTGCGCCTTAGCTGTCATTTCCACTAAGCGGTCGCGCTGCTGCAGTATTTCATCCCGCTGCTGTTTCAGCTGGTGGTTAATGCGGCGGTTGGTGCGCAGTATAAAGAACAGCACAATGCCCAGTAAAAAAGCAATGCAGAGGGTAGTAGCCACAATGCGCAGCAGGTGCTGCTGGTCCTGGTACAGGGAGCGCTGTTCCTGCAACAGCGATTGCTGCTGCTCTATTTCCTGGTGCTGCGCCTGTATCTTATCTATCTGTAAGCGCATCAGCTTTACATTGCTGCTGTCTATCAGCACGGTTTGCAGTAATGTGCTGCGGGGTACTTTTTTACCGGCTAAAATATCGGCCGCCATGCTAATGGCTTCTTTACCGCCGCTGGGATACAGCAGCGATGCGCTTAAGATCCTACGGGATACCAGGTCTATACCGGCATCCGGGTAGGGCGATGCATCTACGCCAATAAACCGGGTATTAGTTAATCCCTTTGCCCGGCAATAACGGTACATGCTATACGCCATTACATCGTTCTGGGCAAATACCACATCGGCCTGCCGTAAGGCGGAATCATGCTGCGCAGCTGCAGCTTGTGTTTTATCCGCCACCCAGCTGCCTTCCAGCGTGGCTATCATGTGCAGGCCGGGGTAGCGTACCAGCGCATCATGAAAACCCTGGTGCCTTTCTATGGTGGGGGAAGATCCTCTTAACCCGGTTACTTCTATAATACGGCCTTTGCCACCCAACTGCCCGGCAATATATTCTGCCGCCAGCTTTCCTATATTATAATTATCACCGCCAATGTAAGCAGTAAAAGAGTCAGTAGCTGCTTTGCGGTCCAGGATAATCACGGGTATACCTTTATTATATACTTCCGCAATTACCGGCGCCAGGGGAGTAGCTTCATTGGGGGATACCAGCAGTATATCCATTTTTTGCGCCAGCAGCTCCCTGATCTGCTGCACCTGCCGCTTGCTGTCGCTTTCCGCATCCTTATATAATAGCTGCATTTCCGGATGGTAGAAAAGTTCCCTTTTCATTTCCGTCAGCATGTTCCGGCGCCAGTCGTCGTTACCGGTACATTGGGAAAACCCGATGCGGTATTTCGGCGCTGTTTCCTGCCGGCAGCTAATGCCGCATAACAGCCCCCATAAACAGCAAAAAAACAGGAATGTTCTTAACATGACATATAACGTGGCGGGTAATCTAAAGATGGCAACCTGGTGCTAATTTCTAAAAACAATGATACAAAATTGAAAAACTACCCCGGATAATATTTTTACAAGCATTTATAATTAGCTGGTTATTAACAACAAATGCAAAATTCACTCCTGTTACAATTTCAAAAGCATTGGAAGCTATCCTGTAATGCCGCCGCCTGGGAAAAGGGCTAGGTTTGAAGCATTAACAGGATCTGCGTTATGAAACCGGACAAGGCTGATTTCTTCTTCCACAGGAAAAAAGCATGTAAGGTTCCCATCCTGCCTTAAAATAAAAACAACCAAAAGGATGAATAGCAACATTGTTTTTTTCTGGGCCTTTGTAGTAGCACTGGGCGGTTTTTTATTCGGATTTGATACGGCGGTGATCTCCGGGGCGGAGCAGGATATTCAGCAATACTGGCATTTATCAGAAATGCAGCATGGCTTTACTGTATCCATTGCTTTAATAGGTACGGTGCTGGGCGCCCTGGGTGGCAGCACCCCTTCTGATAAGCTGGGCCGCCGGGCTACCTTATTACTGGTAGCCATTGTGTACCTGGTTTCTGCAGTAGGTACGGCCATGGCAACTAACTGGTACCTGTTCCTGTTATGCCGTTTTGTAGGCGGGCTGGGAGTAGGCGCATCCTCCGTAACAGCGCCGGTATATATTTCAGAAGTATCACCCGCGCAGTACCGTGGCCGCATGGTAGCGCTGTTCCAGTTCAATGTAGTATTTGGCATCCTGGTATCTTATTTATCCAATTACCTTATTGGCGGACAGGGCGGGGAAAATGCCTGGCGGCTGATGCTGGGCATACAGGCTTTTCCTGCAGCATTGTTCCTGCTGTTATTGCGCTGGGTACCGGAAAGCCCGCGCTGGTTATTGCTGCAGGGTAAAGAAGAAGCTGCGGCCGTGAAAACCCTGCAGATCATTAACCCTGCCGGTTATGAGCAGGATATGATTACCATCCGGCAATCGCAGCAGATGGTGGCAGGTGCGCCCAAAGAAAAGCTGTTCTCCGGCAAATACCGTACGCCCATTATGCTGGCCGTATTGTTTGCCATGTTTAACCAGGTATCCGGAATAAACGCCATTATATATTATGCGCCCCGCATTTTTGAAATGTCAGGTTTAGGCGCAGGGTCTTCCTTATTATCAACAGTGGGTATCGGCATCGTGAATTTCATTTTCACGTTAACCGCTATACGTTTTATTGACCGCATAGGCCGCAGGCAGCTCATGCTTATTGGCACTGTGGGGTTGATTGCCACCCTGGGGCTGGTAGCCATTTCCTTTTACCGGCATACCGGCGGCATTGCAGTGGTGTCCTACCTGCTCATCTACATTGCCTTTTTTGCCTTTTCACAGGGCGCGGTTATCTGGGTGTTTATTTCAGAGATCTTCCCTAACCAGGTACGCGCCAAAGGACAAACTATTGGCAGCTTTACGCACTGGATCATGGCAGCAGTGATAGCCTTCACATTTCCTTACCTGGCCAGCCATATCGGCGGCGGGCACATTTTCCTTTTCTTCTGTTTGATGATGGTGCTGCAATTATTATTTGTATGGAAATGGATGCCGGAAACCAAAGGCCAAACCCTGGAACAGATAGAAGTAAGCATGGTAGTGCATTAACGGAACCTTTAAAACTAAAACCTTA
Organism: Chitinophaga sp. GbtcB8; assembly: GCF_019091455.1. Taxonomy (GTDB): domain Bacteria; phylum Bacteroidota; class Bacteroidia; order Chitinophagales; family Chitinophagaceae; genus Chitinophaga. Next base: position 241,301 of record NZ_JAGXJN010000001.1, on the reverse strand, counting down.
TGATAAAGCACAATATCGTTTGCCTGGGAGAAATACTGTGGGATGTGCTGCCGGATAAAGAGCTGCCCGGCGGTGCGCCGCTGAACGTAGCCTATCACCTGCAAAAACTCTCACAGCAGGTGGCCATGGTATCCCGCATTGGGAACGATGATCATGGCAAACGCCTGCTGCAGCTCATGGAAAAAATGCAGCTCAGCACTGCTTATGTGCAGCAGGATAGTACTTATGCCACCGGTAAGGTAAATGCCTGGATGGATGCCCGGAACGATATGCAGTATGATATCCTGCACCCCGTGGCCTGGGATCATATCAGCTGGAATGCGCAGCTGGAAAACCTGTTACAGCAGCCACACCTGCAATATGTAGTATTTGGCAGCCTGATGGCGCGCCATGCAGCCTCCCGCGAAACACTGGACAAAGCCCTGCAAACAAAAGCGCAAAAAGTGCTGGACATTAACCTGCGCGCACCCTGGTATACACCGGAAACGCTGGAATGGCTGCTGCAGCACTGCCAGCTGCTGAAGCTGAATGTAGCAGAGCTGCAGCTGATCAGCGCCTGGTACGGCAGCTATGATAATAACGAAACACGCATACAGGCACTGGCTGCCCGCTTTAATATAGATACCATTATTGTAACGCTGGGCAGCAAAGGCTGTATGGGATATATACAGCAGCAGTTCTACTATCAGGAGGTGCAGCCGGTAACCGTAGCAGATACTATTGGCAGCGGCGATGCTTTCCTGGCGGGCTTTCTCAGCTGCCAGCTCAATAGCTGCACACCCGCTTACAGCCTGGCCTATGCCAATGCGCTGGGCGCGCTGGTAGCATCGCGGCCAGGCGGCTGCCCGGAATACGATCCGGCGGAAATAACCACCCTGCTTAAAATTCCACAATACAGTTTATAGATCACCAGGGACAATCACGAAAACAACTGTTTACAATCACACAAATTCCCATTATGAAAAAGTTGTTATACTTAACATCGTTGCTGTTATGCAGTCTTTGGGGGCTGGCACAACAGCGCAACATCACCGGTACGGTTACCGGCAAACAAGGCGGCATGCCCTTACCCGGTGTAACCGTGCAGGCAGGCAACCGCAATACCATCACCAATGCCAGTGGTAACTTTACCATACAGGCTGCGCCGGATGAAGTGCTGAACTTCTCCTACATCGGCATGAAGCCTGTTTCACAAAAAGCAGGGGAAGGCGGCACTGTACTGTCTATACAAATGGAAGAAAATGCCACAGACCTTAACCAGGTAATTGTAACCGGCTATCAAACCCAGAAAAAGGCAGACCTTACCGGCGCGGTATCTGTAGTGGATGTAAAAGAGATCAAGGATATTCCGTTGGGCAATCCTGTAAAAGCCTTACAGGGGCGCGTTCCCGGCGTATTCATTACCACCAGCGGTGATCCTAACAGCAGCGCCACCGTACGTATACGCGGTATAGGTACCCTGGGTAATAATGATCCGCTGTATGTAATAGATGGTATCCCCACCAAAAGAGGGCTGCAGGAGCTGAACCAGAGCGACATTGAATCCATACAGGTATTGAAAGATGCATCTGCCGCAACCATCTACGGTTCACGTGCAGCCAACGGCGTTATTATTGTTACTACCAAAAGAGCCAAAAAAGGTTACAGCCGCATTAATGTGGATGCCTCTTCCTCTTTGCAGTATTACAGCACAAAGCTAAAAACCCTGAATACAGATGGCCGTGGCCGCGCCTACTGGCAGGCAGCGGTGAATGACCATGTAGATCCCAACAACAACCAGATCTACCAGTACGACTGGAACGGCGATTACAATAACCCGGTGCTGAATAAAATAAACCTGCCGGAATTTATTGATGCCGCTAAAACCATGCACCCGGCAGATACCTATTGGTACGACCAGATTGCGCAAACCTCCCTGCTGCAGAATTATAACATCTCCATTGCCAACGGCAGCGAAAGAGGCAACTCGTTTTTCTCCGTAGGCATGTACAACAATAAAGGCATTGTAAAAGCTACGAACCAGCAAAAGATCACGGCCCGTTTTAATACCGATTATTCATTTTTTAACGGCCGCTTAAGAATAGGAGAGAACCTTTCCGCATCCTATATAAAAGATGCGCTGGTCCCTTCGTCCGACATTTTATTTACCGCGCTGGTGCAACAGCCGGTTGTACCTATACATACCGTGGATGGCGGCTGGGGCGGCCCTGCACCTGGCATGACGGACCGTCAGAATCCCGTACGCCTGATCGAAGATAACCGGCAGAACAAAAGCAACTTTTACCGCATTTTCGGCAATGCTTACGCCGACCTGGAAATTATTCCCAACCTGCATTTTAAAAGCAGCTATGGTATAGACTATAACGGTACCTACCAGCGTACGCTGCGCAAATCTTATACCTCCGGTTTCCTGTCAGATAAAACGAATTTTTCCCAAACCTCGCAGGACTACAACGGTAACTGGGTATGGCAAAATACCCTTACCTACGATGTAACGCTGCAAAAACACCACCTGGATTTCCTGCTGGGCGAGGAGCAGATCAAATATATGGCGCAGAACTTTTACGCCAGCCGGCAAGGGTATGCGCTGGAGAATATTGACTATTCCTACCTGAACGCAGGCTCCACCAACAAGGATAACGGCGGTACCGGCAGCGGGTATACGTTGTTATCCTATTTTGGTAAGGTTAACTATTCTTATGATAACAGGTACCTGGCATCTGTTACCCTCCGCCGTGATGGCTCTTCCCGTTTTGGGAAAGAGAACCGCTTTGGTATGTTCCCCGCCGTATCACTGGGCTGGCGCGTGAGCGAAGAAAATTTCATCAAGAATAATGTAGCCTTTATCTCTGACCTGAAGCTGCGTTACGGCTGGGGTAAAACCGGTAACCAGGAAATTGCCAACAATGCTACCAATACTTTATACTCCGCTATTTATGGCATAGATCCTACCTGGGATTTTGATAGCGGCAGCGCATATGATCTTGGCGGCGCAGGCTCCGGGCAGCTGCCATCCGGTTATACCCTGATACAGCAGGGCAATCCCGCGCTGAAATGGGAAAGCACGGTACAGTCAAACTTTGGGCTGGACTTTGGTTTGTTCGATAACCGCCTCAGTGGTTCCGTGGATTATTTTATTAAGAAAACATCCGACATCCTCATTAGCCCGGCTTACCTGGCGGTGATTGGGGAGGGCGGCACCAAATTCGTGAACGGCGCCTCTATGCAGAACAAAGGCCTGGAAGTATTACTGTCTTATAGCGGCAACATTGCACCGGGACTGGCTTTAACCGTTACCGGCAACATAGCCACCTATCGCAATAAAATTACAAAGCTGCCGGCAGAGGTGCTTACCTCTTATCCCGGCAACGGGCAGGATAAAACCATCCTGGGGCGTTCTGTTAACTCCACCTTCGGTTACATAGCAGATGGCCTGTTCCGCTCCCAGAAAGAGGTAGATGATTATGCTGACCAGATAGGCAAAGGCCTGGGCCGCATCCGTTATAAAGACCTGAACAACGATGGCGTGGTGGATGACAAGGACCGCAACTACATTGGTAAAGGCGATCCTGATTTTACCTATGGTTTGAATGTGTCTTTAGAGTACAAACACTTTGACCTTACTTTTTTCCTTCAGGGGATCCAGGGCGTGCAGGTGTATAACACTTTTAAAACTTATACCGACTTTGCCTCCATATGGCCGGGTACTAACTGGGGCGCACGTACGCTGGATGCCTGGACACCCCAGCATGCAGATGCTTCCATACCTGCTTTAACACTGGTAGACCGTAATAACGAGAACCGTACCTCCACCTACTTCCTGGAATCCGGTTCTTACCTGAAGCTCCGGAACCTGCAGGTAGGGTATAGCTTCCAGCATTTTTTCAGCAAGCGTTTACAAACGGCCAGGGTATATATGCAGGGCAGTAATTTGTTCACCATAAAGAGCAAAACTTTCACTGCCACTGATCCTGAAAACCCGAACAATGCCTACCCCATTCCGGTAATTGGCACCCTGGGTTTAAACCTGTCCTTTTAAACTATTAAACACAGCAACATGAAGTACCTTCAATATATAATTATAGGCAGCTGCCTGCTGTTGGGCGCCTGCAGCAAGTTCCTGGATCAAACGCCGCAGGCCGTAATTTCCGGCGATGACCTGAATACGCCGGAGAACCTGGAAAAGATGGTGGTGGCCGCTTATGCCGGTTTAGGGAACGATCACTACACCGCGCCTTATTCCAGCATGTGGCCTTATGGCAACATTCGCAGCGGCGATGCGTATAAAGGCGGAGATGGCGCCGGTGATATCAGCGACTATCATTTTTACGAAACTTTTTCCCTGAACCGGGTAGACAATGGTTCGTCTGACCTGTTATGGTTCCGTTTATACGTGTGTATAGGCCGGGCCAATGATGCGCTGGGCCGTTTGAATACCGCCACAGACGATGCCTTTCCCAATAAAACCATCCGCCAGGCAGAAATGAAATTCCTGCGCGGCCACTTTTACTTTTTACTGAAAATACTTTTCAAGCATGTGCCTTACATAGATGAAACCATGCCCAAGGCAAGTTATGATACCATCTCCAACCGCGTATATACCGACCAGGAGCTATGGAGCAAGATCATAGCAGACTTCACTTTTGCAGCAGCTAACTTACCCGCAACACAGCCTGAAACCGGCCGTCCCAATAAGTTTGCGGCCAAAGCATACCTGGCTAAAACCCTGTTGTATGCAGCCTATAAGCAGAATGAAAGTAATGCTGTTACCGGCATTGATGCCGCTATGTTACAGCAGGTAAATGCGCTTTGTGATGAAGTAATGGCATCCGGTAAATACCAGCTGGCAGCAGATTTTGCCAATAACTTTTTATCAAAGAATGAGAACGGTCCTGAATCTGTTTTTGCCATTCAATATTCCAAAGACGATGGTACACCCAAAGGCCGCCTGGATTATGGACATGCGCTGGATTATCCCATGAACCAGGATTTTGGCTGCTGCGGCTTTCACTCTCCCAGCTATAACCTGGTGAATGCTTTTAAGACAGATAATTTTGGCTTGCCTATGTTCAACACATTCAACAACGTGAACATTACCAAGGAAAGTGATTTCCAGACCCTCACCTTTGATCCGCGTTTAGACCATACCGTAGCCATACCGGAGCATCCTTATAAATACGATCCTGCGTTTATTTACCAGCGTTCCTGGGCACGCGCACCAGAGGTATATGGCAGCTACCTAAGTTTAAAAGAAGCCGTATTGCCGGATGATCCTGCCTTTCAGAAGGTGCCGCCTTTTATGTCCAGCTCCAAGAACTGGGAAGTGATCCGCTATGCCGATGTGCTGCTGTTTAAGGCAGAAGCATTGATAGAGCTGGGCCGGCAAAATGAGGCTTTACCTTTGATCAACAGCATACGGCAAAGGGCCGGTGCCAGCACCAGCCTGTTAAAACAATCCAATGGCAGCTTCACATCCAATTACAAAATGGGTATTTACCAGCCAGGCATCAACTGCACCTGGACGCAGGATTTTGCCCGCCAGGCCATGCGCTGGGAGCGGCGTTTGGAGTTTGCCATGGAAGGTTACCGCTTTTTTGACCTGGTACGCTGGGGCATTGCAGCAGAATATCTAAACACCTATTTTACCACCGAAAAAACGCGCAGCGCCCATCTCAACGACGCGCTCTTCAAAAAAGGCCGCGATGAATATTTGCCCATACCGCTGAACCAGATTAACTTCAGCAAAGGCTTATACAAACAAAACACCGGCTGGTAAAGCGACATAAAATATGAACATACAACGTATCATAAAACACTGTGCAGCTCAAGGCTCCAAAGCCTGGCACCACAGTAGCAAAAAAGCTTAATCAATGTACCAACCCGCAACCGGGCGGTAACCGGTTGCGGTCCCCTTTTTGGTTCCTTTTTGGGGAAGCAAAAAGGAACAAAAAAAAAATTATGAAAAAAAAACTCTTTTCGATGTTGTTAGCCGGGGTAGGCCTGCTGCCCGCCCTACTGCAGGCGCAGGACGCCACCACGCCTACGCCTCAATGGCGCCCGGTATACCACTTCACACCCGCTAAGAACTGGACCAACGATCCCAATGGATTGATCTACCTGGATGGCGTATACCACCTGTATTACCAGCACAATCCCTTTGAAAATAAATGGGGGCATATGAGCTGGGGCCACGCCACCAGCAAAGATCTGCTGCACTGGAAACACTTACCGGTAGCCATTCCTGAAATGGAAAGCAAAGATACCACCACCTGGATCTTTTCCGGTTCCGCCGTATTGGACAAACAGAACAGCAGCGGTTTTGGTAAGAATGGCAAGGCGCCCATTGTAGCCATCTATACCGCAGATCAGCCCAAACAGCAAAAGGAATCACAGTTCATTGCTTATAGCAATGACGGCGGGCTAACCTACACCCAATATTCCGGCAACCCGGTGGTAGATATTAATAAAAAAGATTTCCGCGACCCCAGCGTGATCTGGCTGGAAGACCAGCACAAATGGCTGATGACCGTAGCTGTACCTGCAGAGCATAAGGTACAGTTCTATAGTTCTGCGAACCTGAAAAACTGGGAGCTGTTGAGCGAGTTTGGCGGCCAGGGCGATACGCGCAAGATCTGGGAATGCCCTTCTTTAACGCCGCTGTACGTAGATGGTGATCCTTCAAAAAAGAAATGGCTGCTCATGGTATCATCCGGCAACCCGGATGCCGCCACCGGCATGCAATACTTCATTGGTGATTTTGATGGCAAAACATTTACCAATAATAATCCTGCGGAAAGCCAGCTATTCGTGGATTATGGCAAAACCTTTTATGCCGCTATCCCCTACAATCACCTGCCGGAGGGCCGCCAGACCATGGTGGGCTGGCTGATGCCTTTTGAAACAGCCACCTTTCCCTGGCGCGGGCAAATGTCAATTCCCCGGGACCTGCTGTTAAAAACCACGCCTGCGGGTATACGTTTATTTCAGCAGCCATCAGCAGTGCTGAATGCTTCGCTGGATAAATTACCGGCAGCTAAAAAACTGGTAAAAAAGAATGTTACTATCAATAACCAGGAGCTGCCTTTAAATACAGCCAACAGCTTTAACACCAACACGAACTGGATAGAGGCGGAGTTTACCCCCGCCACTGCAATAGATTTTGGCCTGAAGATAGCGCAGCAAACCGGCGGTACGGAAACGGTGCTGGGTTATAACACCCAAAGCCATGAGCTGTACCTGGCAAATATGAAGGAAGGCAAGGTTTCTGGCGATGTACAAAAATTGCAGGTACAACCTGTGAACAATAAAATAAAATTGCAGGTGCTGTTTGATAAGTCATCTCTGGAAGTATTTGTGAATGATGGGGAGCAGGTGCTTACTACCTTGCTCTTTCCCGCGCCCGGCGCCACTGGTTTTGCAGCTTTTGCAAAAGAGGGAAGTGTGGAGTTGAATGAGCTGAAGGTGTGGAATTTGGATAAATAGGGCCGACTAAAAGGAATGTAAAATTTCAAATCATAAATGTAAAGTAAAATGCCGCGATATAAGCCCACCTGGTTTCGCGGCATTTTATTTTTACATTCTCTAACCATTGGCATCACGATTTCTTCGCAAAAAATATCCCGGTTAAAGCCACCAGCATACCGGCCATTTCCCCAAATGATAACCGCTCATGAAACAGTACATAGGCATACACCGCTGCAACCAGCGGCTGCGTAAGCACCACCAGTGAAGCCACTGCTACCGGCAGCTTGCCCATGCAATAGCTCAGCAATCCCTGCCCAAGGATTTGGGAAAACACCGCTAAACAGATCAGCGGGTACAGGTCTGTAAACGTCTGCGGTACATAAAACCCCTCTCGCCAAACCATCGCCCCAAATAATACCGGCAAGGATCCGAACGCGCTTATAAACATAATGGTCAGCGCATCCACCTTATCCCGTATAGTATACACCGTTAGCAGGAACAGCGCATAAAAAACAGAGGTGGCAAACGCCAGCAGGTCGCCTTTATAATTGCTGAACGTAGGATTTATTTTACCGGACACCAGCAAAAAGATCCCTGCTAAAGTGGTAGCCACACCCAAAAAGAACCGGGGCTGCAAGCGCTCTTTAAAAACAAAATACGCCACCGGTATCATGGTAAAAGGCACTAAATTGGCAAACAGGTTGGCATTAGCTACGGAAGTCAGGTGAAAGGAGATGTTCCAGAGTATGAGGTCCAGCGCCAGGAATACCCCTGCTATAATAATAGTGACCATCGTTTTTACATCCAATTGCCGTAATTTACTTTTAACAAACGGGTACAGGAGAAAAACGGAGAACAATACCCGGTAAAAGCCGGTATGAATAGGAGGTAAGGTGCTGAGCCTGACAAAAATACCGCCACTGGCTAACAAGCAGATAGCCAAAATGGCCAGCAGGAAAGAACGGTTAGCCGTGTTCACAGCCGTGAGTGTTTTCATTGCACAAAGTAAATACCGGCAGGGCGTAAGGCCGCTTTCGATTCAAAGGAATATCTTCGCCAAACTTACAAACCGAAAGAATTTATATGCAGCTGGATGAATTACATAAAGCTATATTGAATGAACTGCAGCAGAACGCACGCATCAGCAACGCAGAGCTGGGCCGCCGGATAGGCCTTACCGCGCCTGCTGTAGGCGAAAGAATAAAACGGATGGAGGAAGCAGGCATCATCAAAGGTTTTGGTACCCATATTGATTTCCGGCGCCTGCAATACACGGAAAAAGCATTGATAGGCGTAAAGCTGCCGCACGCCTACACAGATACATTTTTAAAAGCAACAGAAAAAATAGCGGGTATAACAGATATAGTACGCGTAACCGGGGAGTATTGTTTCTTTGTAAGCGTAACGGTAAATACAAGAGCAGAGCTGGATGTGATCCTGGATAAGTTTGGTGCGTACGGGGAAACGATCACTTACAGCGTGTTGTCGGAACCGGTGGAAGGAAAGGCAATAATATTATAACCCAATGGCACGAAATTCGAAGTACTGATCCACATAAATCCCATCACCCATCATCATGAAAATAGCTACCTATAACGTTAATGGTGTCAATGGCCGCTTACCCGTTCTGCTGCGCTGGTTAAAAGAAACCGCGCCCGATGTGGCCTGTTTGCAGGAGCTAAAAGCGCCCCCGGAAAAATTCCCTGAGCAGGCTATTACAGACGCCGGTTATGAAGCCATCTGGCACGGACAAAAAAGCTGGACCGGTGTAGCCATCCTCTCAAAGATCGGAAAACCCCAGGAGCTGCGGCGGGCGCTGCCCGGCGACCCGGACGATGTGAATAGCCGTTATATAGAAGCCACTGTCAACGGCATCTTAATAGGCTGTTTGTACTTACCTAACGGCAACCCTGCGCCTGGCCCTAAGTTCGACTATAAGCTGAGCTGGTTCAAACGCCTGCATGCACATGCAAAGGACCTGCTGGCGCAGGATATACCGGTAGTATTGGTAGGCGATTATAATGTAATGCCTACTGAGCTGGATGTGTATAAGCCTGAAAGCTGGGTAAATGATGCCCTGTTCCTGCCGGAAGTGCGTGACGCATTTAAGAAACTGGTAGCGCAGGGCTGGACTGATGCCATACGAACCCTGCATCCCGGTGAAAAGATCTACACCTTCTGGGATTATTTCCGCCAGGCTTATAACCGCAATGCCGGTTTGCGTATTGATCATTTTCTGCTAAGCCCGCACCTGGAAAAACGCCTGAAAGCTGCCGGTGTTGATAAGGAGGTACGCGGCTGGGAAAAATCAAGCGATCATGCGCCGGTGTGGATCCAGCTGGACAAGTGATCACCAGGGACTTTCATCCCCTTCACCATCCATGTCATTGCTGAAGTATTTCCCGGTAGGGCCCTCTGCATCAAGCAAAGCATATTTAACAATGATCTTTGCAGCGTTCTCCACGCTGCCAGGGCCGCGGTGATTATTAAAATCAGTACCCGTATGCCCCGGGTCCACTGCATTTACTTTAAAGGCAGTATCGCGCAGCTCATAAGCCAGTGCAACGGTATACGCATTCAGGGCCGTTTTGGAAGGACCGTAAGCGCCGCCTTTTATTGCATAATATTTCCAGTTGGGGTCACTGTGTAAGGTAAGCGATCCTAAGCCCGATGTTACATTCACAATACGCGGGGCAGGGGATTTTTTCAAGAGATCCAGGAAAACCTGTGTAACGTTTATGGCGCCAAAAAAGTTGGTGTCAAAAACCTCGCGGATAGTAGCCACCTCCGTTGTAGAAGGCGTTTGCGGAAAGCCGCCGCTAATGCCGGCGTTATTGATCAGCAGGTCCAAAGAAGCAGTTTGTTTTTCTACCTGCTCCCGGGCCGCTTTTACAGATGCAGGATCAGCTACGTTTAGCTGAACAAGTGTGAGCTGGTCAAAGCCTTCGGCTTTCAGCTGTGCCACTGCCTGCTCTCCATTTTTAAGATCCCTGCTGCCCAGGAAAATAAAATAACCCTGTGCAGCTAATTGCCTGGCAGTTTCAAAACCAATGCTTTTATTTGCGCCTGTTATAAGTGCTGTTTTCATCTGTTAATATTTGATTTTTTTACGGGTCAGATGGAACCTCGCATTAACATGCTCCTGTGTAAGAAAATATCTCATGCTCGGTTCCATATATTTTATTTACAGGGCAAAGTTATCCCTGCCTGTAATGGCAAAACTGCACTTCAAATGGTTTCAATGGTAAATTTCACGGATGGCGCTCCGGTACTGCAATGGCGTTTGCTGGGTAAGCCGTTTAAAGAATTTATTGAAGTAAGACGCCTCTTCAAATCCCAGGCTAAAGGCAATCTCTTTAATGGACTGATCGGTATGGTACAACAGCCTTTTGGCTTCCAGGATTAAACGTTCATGGATATGTACAATAGCAGGTTTGCCGCTTTGCTCTTTTACCACCTCGCTTAAATGCCCGGCGGAAATGTTCATCAGCTGCGCATAGGCGGCTACTTCATGCAGGCGGGTATAAGAGTCTTCAATATGTGAAAGGTATTTCTTCAGCAGCAGCCGCTCCGGAAACTGGTTTACATTGCTGAACTGCTCCATGTACAAGCGGCTTAAATAGATCAGCAGTACTTTGGTATAGCTTAACAGCATGGTATGCTGCCAGTCGTGTTGGGCGTGGTATTCAGCATAGATCTTTTCCAGTATGTCCTCCACAAAAGCCAGGTCCGGCTCATTCAGGTTCAGCGCATGGCCGTTATAAGGGTTCTGGATAATGGGCAGGTTTTTAAGGAAGTCGTTTTCATCAGTAGCCAGGAAGTCCCGGGTAAAGCTAAGCGTAATGCCTGTGAGGGCCGCGGTTTCTTCCTTTAAATGTACCTGGTAAGGCACGGTAAAGTAAAAGGTATTATCCTTTAAGGTATAAGGGGTCATGTCTATCCAGTGCCGGCTGCTGCCCTTTTTTACAAAAGCAAAAAAGTAATAGTCTTTCCGGTGCGGCACCAGGAAGTCAGAACGCCGGTAATACAGTACACTGTCGTTTTTATTGATACGGAAAAATTTGTTTCCCGTAGCGTTATCCGGCTCAAAAGCATACTTTGGAATAGTAGTTTCTGCAGTGTAGATCATACCTGAAAATTAAACCATTTCAGTGAACCTTTCCTGATCCGTCATAAACCGGTTAAGGTTCCATTGCTTGATAAGATGAAATTGTACTGTCCAAATCCATCCCCCAAATTGTCTAAATGGTACATCCCGAAGTAATATTTAGACAGTAGCTTTGTATTAAATATTCAAACTATGGCAGACATCAGGCATAATGTAGTGATCAAAGCTACACCCGAAAAAATTTACGAAGCAGTTACCACACAGGAAGGTATTGAAGCATGGTGGTGTAAGCATACAACCGCCAAACCGGAACTGGGGTTTGTGAATATCTTCATCTTTGGACAATACTATAACGAAATGAAGGTAACCGACCTTGTCCCCAACAAAAGAGCCGCATGGGAATGCATCAATTCAATTGAGGAATGGATTGGTACCAGCATCTCTTTTGACCTGGAAGAAAAAAACGGGAAAACATTATTACGGTTTAGCCAGGGAGGCTGGAAAGCAGTTACAGATACATTTGCTGCCTGTAATTATGACTGGGCCTTATTTATGAAAAGTTTAAAATCCTATTGCGAAACCGGAACAGGACAGCCTTCTTAATCATCATCAATTACACAAAAAACAATAACAATGCAAAACACAAAAACACTAACAACACAGGAAGTTGCAGCACGGTTCCATGAACTGGCCCAGCAGGAAAAATGGTTTGAGATCCAGGACGAATTTTTCACGGAGAATGTTACAAGCACAGATCCTGCAGGCTCCCCATATTTTGGGTATGCAGAAGGTAAGGCACCTGTTCGCAAAAAAGGCGAAGACTTTGTGAAACGGATCGAAGCGGTTCATAGTGCTTCTACAACTGCACCGGTTGTGGGTGGCAATCATTTTGCAGTTGGAAGGGATATAGATATTACGGTGCAGGGACATGGCAGGATCCAGATTAACCAGGTCATGCTCTATGAAGTAAAAGATGGTCAGATCATATCAGAGCAATTCTTTTATTAAACCCCTACGCCGTATACCGGTAACAAACCGCATTAATATTCATCCCCGCGCCAACAGACGCAAACAATATTACATCTCCCGTATTTAACGTATGCTGTTCCAGCTGGCCCTTGCGCACCAGGTCATATAAGGTGGGAATGGTGGCTACGGAGCTGTTGCCCAGCCATTGAATGGTCATCGGCATAATATATTCCGGCGCCTGTTCTATGCCATATAACCCGTAAAAAGCCTTTACAATAGCCTCGTCCATTTTTTCATTGGCCTGGTGGATGAATATTTTCTTTAGCCCGTCAATAGGTATACCGCTTTTATCCAGGCACTCCTTCATGGCATCCGGTACATGGCGCAGCGCATACTCATATACTTTACGGCCTTTCATCTTAATATAACGGGAATGGCTATCCGCATCCGGGAAATAGGAGCCGCCAAAATTAATATACTCCAGCTCCTCAAAACAATCTGACCGGCTGCTGGTAGCCAGTATACCGGCGCCGGCAGGGCCTGATTCCTGCTGTTCAATAACGCAGGCGCCTGCCCCATCGGAAAATATCATGCTGTCGCGGTCATAACGGTCTATCATCCGGGAAAGGGTTTCCGTGCCAATTACCAGGCACTTTTTTGCCGCACCGGCCCGCAGGCAAATGTCGGCCTGTATTACTCCCTGCAGCCAGCCCGGGCAGCCAAATAAAAGATCGTAAGCAATACAGCCGGGATTGCGGATCCCAAGATTATGTTTTACCCTGGATGCTAACGAGGGCACCGCATCTGTTTGCGAAGTGCCATTATTAATATTACCATAGTTATGCGCTACAATGATCTGGTCAAGTGATTCAGGTGTTATACCGCTTTCTTCAATAGCCAGCCGGCCTGCATGAGTAGCCATGTCAGAGGCATTAACACCCTCCGCCGCATAACGGCGTTCATTGATCCCCGTAATTTGCTGGAACTTTTTGATGATCTGTAGCGAGGGCTGATCGATCAGCTCATGTTTGTCCGTATAAAAGCTGCCGGATTCAAATTCTTTATTATTCTTAACAACAGACGGGATGTAGGCGCCCGTGCCGGTAATAATGGAGCGTTGCATAGATTGTACTGTTCAGGTTAGCTGATTAATAGCCATCGTATTGTCCCCAGCAAATGAGCTGCCAAAGAAAGCTATTACGTGCTTAGGCTTATGATCTTATCTCCACGTAGATTAAATGCCGCAATTCAAGGTATGTGAAAAGAGGAATATAAGTGTTGCAAATATAGGCATCTTACCGCAATGCACAACTTGCTGTATTTCAATTTCTAACTTTAACAAAATATTTTCAATATATTTCATATATTCGTGCCTGATTCTTTTGATAACAACCTACAACACTTGGATTTACTTTTTAACTGTTAAGGTACAATCATCGTCTCACCTTAGGGCCGTCGGGAATATGCTGTTTACAACAGCAATTTCTTTCGAAGACGAATGTCTCAGGGGCCGGCTTTCACACTTCAGCATCCATCTGAAAAATTTGTTTAACGATCCAGAAAGCAATACGGGGTAAAATTTATTAAAACTATTCCAAATATGTCATTTATAGAAAATGTACTTGAGACACCTGACTATGGCTGGAAAGACAGCCAGGGATCTTTTTACAAACCCAGTCCCAAACAAATTTTTTCCCAGTTCTTTAGCAGGCTTAACATTTTTGCCTCCGCTAAGAACTGGATGCCATTTTTCTCCTGGTTATGTACCCTGTCGCTGGCGCCCTTCCTGTTCATTTTCATTGCCATGGAAATAAATGATTTTAATCCATGGTACCTGGCAGCAGCATTTGTATATGGAATGGTATTCATGGGCACACATGGCACCATCTGGTACCACCGTTATTGTACGCACCAGGCCTATACTTTCCGTAATAATTTCTGGCGGTTTATAACAGCCAACCTGGTGGTTAAGATGATACCGGAGGAGCTGTATGTAGTATCGCACCACGTACACCATTCATTATCTGATAAACCCGGTGATCCGTATAATGCAGAAGGCGGCTTTTTATACTGCTTCCTGGCCGATGTAAATCACCAGCCCATTGCCAAGAACCTGAGTGAGGAGGATTATGCCCGCACAGCAAAAATGCTGGAGCATACAGGTGTAAAAGCCAATTCTTACCAGCAGTATTTAAAATGGGGCTCTGTTGCCTCACCGCTGAAAACGGTGATTGCTACGGTTGCCAGCTGGATCTTCTGGTTCACGGTGTTTTACCTGATTGGCGGTTTTTACCTGGTAGCAGCCTTATTTGCCGGCGCTTTTGTATGGGCAGTAGGTGTAAGGACCTTTAACTATGAAGGCCATGGTAAAGGAGAGAACAAGCAGGTGGTAGGTACTGATTTTAATGAAGACGATAAATCCATTAACCAGTGGTGGCCCGGTATTGTGGCAGGTGAGTGGCATAATAACCATCATTTGTACCCCGCCAGTGCCCGCTCCGGTTTCTTACCCGGTCAAATAGACTTTGCGTGGTATTATATAAGAACTTTAAAATTCATCGGCGCAGTATCTTCCTGCCGGGATGCTAAAAAACAGTTCATAGAAAAATACAGGAACCCATACCTGCAGATAAAAAACCAGCAGGGATTAATGCAGGTTGTGCCGGCAGATGCTGCTAAACACTAATGCGTAGGATGTTTTAAGGCTGGCTTCTTTGAACAATCATTGCAGATAATAACGATGTTTTTGGCAAAACGGGGGCTTACACTACAAACCTTACCGTTTACCTCTATATCCATCAGCTCATCATAGGCATGTTTGGCTATCACCTTAATTTTGTGATTGATGCTTAACCCGATCCTGTTCACATATTGCAGGAAGGGTGCTGAATTGTCCTTTACGGCAATCATGGTGCAGTTATGCCCTATTTCTTCCTCATCAAGCGTTTTTTTCCAGGTGGTGGGCAATTCTCCTTTGGCATTGGGAATGGCGTCGCCATGCGGGTCATATAAGGGGTAATTCAAAAATTCATCCAGCTTATCCACCAGCTTGGTGCTTTGTATATGTTCCAGCTGCTCCGCCACTTCATGCACCTCATCCCAGGAAAAAGACAGCTTCTCATATAAAAAGGTTTCCCATAAACGATGTTTGCGTACTACCTCAATCGCTTTTTTCCGGCCCTCTGCCGTAAGCGTGATCTTGCCATATTTCTCGTAAAGCACTAATTCCTTCTCCTTCAGCTTTTTAAGCATGTCGTTAACAGAGGCTGGTTTTACGCTCAGGTAGGCGGCCAGCTCATTGGTGCCTGCTTCTTTCCTGTCGTCTTCAACCGTCAGGTGCAGTAAGCTCTTTAAATAATTTTCCTCTGTCTGTGATAGCATAGTTACAAAAATACAGAAATAACGAAACATTATTTGTTAGATATACCTAACTTTGTTTATTTTGCTATTCAAATAAAATACATGCGCTTTTCCTTACTTTTTTGTTTGACGCTATTAATAATAGGGGCGGCCACCCCTGTGTGCGCCCAAAAAGGGGCTACGGTCTGGGGTAAAATAACGGGCCAGGGTTATAAGATCCCTGCAGCCAGTGTTCACCTTCAGGCGCAGTACGCCGTTGCAGACAGCAACGGTATTTATAAAATTACGGGCGTGCGGGAAGGCGCTTTCACCATCACCGTTTCCAGCATAGGATATGAAAAGTTTACCCGTAAAGTATCTGTCAGGGAAGGGCAATCCTTAACGGTGAATATTAACCTGGAACCTGTGCGCAGTGTATTAAATGAGCTGGTAGTAACAGGTGTTTCCAGGGCTACCTTAATTAAGGAAAACCCTGTAGCAATTGCCGGCGTATCGTCCAGGAATATTGACAAAACCGTTGAGCCCAATATTATTGATGCCCTGGTTAAAAATGTACCAGGCTTAAATGCAGTAAAAACAGGCCCTAATATTTCCAAACCATTTATCAGGGGATTAGGATATAACCGCGTACTTACTTTGTACGATGGTATACGCCAGGAAGGCCAGCAATGGGGTGATGAGCATGGTATTGAGGTAGACGCCTATAATATAGACAAGGCGGAGGTAATTAAAGGACCGGCCAGCCTGATGTTTGGTTCCGATGCTGTAGCCGGTGTGGTAAGCCTGTTCCCCAGTCTGCCCAAAGAAAAGGATGCTAAGATCCATGGCCGGGTAATGAGCGAGTATCAAAGCAATAATGGTTTAATAGGTAACGGTATGCGCCTGGGATACAGCAACCAGCATTGGTTATGGATAGTAAAAGGTTCATACCGGCTGGCAAAAAATTATATCAATGCCATTGATGGCCGGGTATACAATACCGGTTTTAAAGAAGCCAATGCAGGCGTTACCATTGGTTATACTACCGGCCAGGGTTTCACTACCTTCAACACCACCTTATATGATAATTTGCAGGGCATCCCCGACGGCAGCCGCGATTCCTTAACCCGGCAATTCACCAAACAGGTGTATGAAGGCGCGCAGGACAATATCAACAACAGGCCGGTTGTAACTAACCGTGAATTGAACAGCTACACACTGAGCCCCCTGCACCAGCATATACAGCATTACCGCGTTTACACAAATAACCATTACCGGTTAGGAAGCGGGGAAATAGATGCCACAATAGGTTTTCAGCAAAACATCCGCAGGGAGTACAGCCATCCTTCAGCGCCGCAACAGGCAGGCATGTACGTGCGCTTAAATACCATCAATTATGGTGTAAGATACCTGGTCCCCGTTTTTTCCGAGCTTGAAATAACCATTGGGGCAAACGGTATGTACCAGAACAATAAGAATAAAGATGCAACTGATTTTCCAATACCGGATTACAGCTTGTCAGACATAGGCGGTTATATCTATGGAAAATGGAAACAGGACAAATTAACCATCAGTGGCGGGCTGCGTTATGACCAGCGCAGTGTAACAGGCCGGAATTTTTATGTAGATACCGCTACGGTTACGGGTTTTGCCCGGCAGGCATTTTTACCGGATACGGCCGGTGCAACCTTACAGTTTGCAGCGCTGCATAAAACATTTAACGGCCTGTCTTTAAGTATAGGGGCCGCTTATCAGCTTACAGAGCAGATAAGCCTGAAAGCCAATATAGCAAGGGGGTACAGGAGCCCTGCTATTACCGAGCTTGCATCTAATGGTTTAGACCCCGGCGCGCATATTATTTACCTGGGCAACAGGAACTTTGTGCCGGAATTCAGCTTTCAGCAGGATCTGGGCATCAGCGCCCAATTTAAAGGCATATCAGCCTCATTGAGTGTATTCAACAACAACATCCAGAATTATATTTACCTGACCCAGTTAACGGATGCCGGCGGAAATGCCATAACAGATGCGCAGGGCAATAAAACATTCCAGTACCAGCAGGCAGCTGCCCGCCTGTATGGCGCAGAAGCATCGGCCACCATTTACCCGGCAGCCTGGAAAGGTTTTTCCTTTAACAATACCCTTTCACTTACATACGGCGTAAATAAAAAGCAGGATTATAAGAACAAAGGAATAAACGGTCAGTATTTATCGTTAATACCACCTGCCAAATGGTTAAGCAGTATCAGCCAGGAGATCAGTACTAATTCCCGGATTTTTTCTACCATTACTGCCGGGGCTGAAATGGAGTATGTTGCAGCGCAAAACCGCTTTTTAGCATTATATAATACGGAAACCGCTACTCCTTCCTATACGCTCATTAATATTTCAGCAGGCACGCACATTAAATATTACCGGGAACATTTGTTACAGTTACAGCTGCAGGTAAATAATTTATTTGATGTGGCGTACCAGGATAATTTAAGCCGCTTAAAATATTTTGAATATTACAACGCTGCTTCCAACGGGCGCCTGGGTATTTATAATATGGGAAGGAACATTGCTATGAAGATGATCCTGGACTTTTAGCGGATTGTTTTTTTTCTTAATTTTGCAGCTCTCATCAAAACAATACCTTAATGTGAGATTCACTTTCTTTCAATAAATAAACAGCGCCGGCCGCTATGGCCCTGGTGATTATTTACTTTTTTAAAGAAAGGAATGATGATGATGCTTCAGGGTATTACCTACACACATCCCAACCGGGATCTATTGTTCACTGGTATAGATCTCGTTATCAACAAACACGATAAAATTGCATTAATAGGCAATAACGGCGCAGGAAAATCTACCCTGTTAAAGATCCTGTCCGGCAACCTGCAGCCCTCCGGCGGCCTGGTAAAAGCAGGCAGCAAGCCTTATTATTTACCACAGCTGTTTGGCCAGTACAACGATCTTAGTATTGCAGCAGCCCTGCAGGTGCAGCATAAGCTCCAGGCATTAAAAGAGATCCTGGATGGCCATGTAACAGAGCAGAACATGGCCTTGCTGGATGATGACTGGGCCATTGAAGAACGCTGCAAAGAAGCCTTCATGCACTGGAAGCTGGACGGCCTGGACCTTACCCAAAAAATGGGAACCCTAAGCGGCGGTCAAAAAACAAGGGTTTTCCTGGCAGGTATTATGATCCACCGCCCGGAAATAGTTTTATTGGATGAGCCCAGCAACCACTTGGATACCCTTAGCAGGAACATCCTCTATAACTACATACAAACTACCAACAACACCCTGGTAGTAGTAAGCCACGACAGAACTTTATTAAACCTCCTGCATACTGTTTATGAGCTCAGCAAGCGCGGTATCACGGTTTACGGCGGTAATTATGATTTTTACGCAGCACAGAAAATGGTAGAGAAGGATGCGCTGGACCAGGATCTCAAAAGCAAAGAAAAAGCGCTGCGCAAGGCAAAAGAAACAGAAAGGGAATCGCAGGAACGGCAGCAAAAGCTGGATGCCCGCGGCAGGAAGAAACAGGAAAAAGCAGGCCTGCCCACCATTTCCATGAATACTTTTAAGAACAATGCGGAAAAAAGCACGGCCCGTTTAAAGGGCGTTCATGCGGAGAAAGTGGATACCATTGCGCAGGAGCTGGATCAGCTGCGAAAAGAGCTGCCCGGTACGGAGAAAATGAAGATGGACCTCGACAATTCCGCCCTTCATAAGGGAAAGATCCTGCTTACTGCAAAGGAAATTAATTTCGGATACGGCAACCGGCAGCTTTGGCAACCCGGCCTTAGCTTCCAGGTAAAAAGCGGTGAGCGTATAGCCATTAAAGGACTTAATGGCTCCGGCAAAACCACCTTAATAAAAATGATCTTAGGGGAGCTGCAACCCCGCTCCGGAACCCTGGACAGGGCCGGCGTTAAAGCCATTTATATTGACCAGGATTATTCAGGGATCAACAATAACCTCAGCGTATACGAACAGGCGCAGCAGGCTAATACCGGCGCCTTGCAGGAGCATGAGGTAAAGACCCGCTTGAACCGGTTCCTGTTTACAAAAGAATACTGGGACAAACCTTGCAGCGCGCTGAGCGGCGGTGAAAAAATGCGGTTAATGCTTTGTGCCTTAACCATCAGTAACCAGGCGCCGGATATGATCATATTAGATGAGCCCACCAATAACCTGGATATGCAGAACATAGAAATCTTAACCAATGCCATTAATGAATATAAAGGCACGCTGCTGGTAGTATCGCACGACGAATATTTTTTAAAGCAGGTAAATGTGGAGGGGGAGATTGTGGTGGGGTAAAAGTTTAAAAAAAAAATATTTCCCTTTTTGTCCAATCCGGGAAATTCAGTTGTCATTCTGCTTTAACAACATAAAAATTAAAGCAATGGATCAACGTTTGAATCTTCACCAGAAAGGACAAAATGCCCTTAAAACACTTTTTGCCACTGGCAGTTACCTGAAAAAAACATCCCTGGAGCTTTCCTTACGGGAATTAGTCGATTTCAGGGTATCCCAGATCAATGGCTGCGCCTATTGCCTGGTTATGCATTCAAAAGATGCACGGGCCCATGGCGAAACAGAACAGCGCCTGTATGGTTTAAGCGCCTGGCGGGAAACGCCTTATTATAATGACCGTGAAAAGGCCGCATTAGCCTGGGCAGAAGCCGTTACAGCCTGCCATGTGCCGGACGATGTATATAATAATGCCATACAGCAATTCTCAGAAGAAGAGCTGATCGATCTTACGCTTGCCATTTCCAACATTAATACCTGGAACCGGTTTAACCTGGCATTCCCCACTACTCCGGGCGGTTACCAGGTAGGGCAGTTTGGTTGATCATACCGCCGCTTTTAAGTATTTACTAAATTGTAGCAATTTTAATAACGCCAAACAAACAAATAAAATGAACGAGTTCCTGTTAATATTTCGCAGAGATTTCACGAATAAGGAAGCGCAGCCATCACCTGATGAGCTGCAGGAATCCCTGAAGCTTTGGCAAAACTGGTTCGGCGGAATTGCTGCCCAGGACAAGCTGGCCAGGCCCCTGCAAAGATGGGATGGTAAAGGCAAAGTAGTAACGCCCAACAAGGTGGTCACCAACGGCCCTTATGTTGAGATCAAGGAATCAATAGGCGGGTTAGTGATCATAAAAGCGGCGGATTATGAAGAAGCCTGCGAAATAGCGAAAGGCTGTCCCATCCTGCTGTTAGGAGGTAATGTAGAGGTGCGGAAAGCTACCCCCGTAGAGTAGTGCAGTTATTTTCTGGAAATGCCTTTGTAATTTACAAAGGCATTTTATTTTTCTATGACCGGAAATCAGCTCATCCCGAATTTATTCAGAACAGAATATCAGAAGATCGTTTCGGTGCTCTGTTACCTGTTTGGCATTGAACATATTGAAATAGCAGAAGACATAGTCAGCGATACATTCCTGGCTGCAACAGAATCATGGAGCCAGCATGGCATCCCGGATAATCCCACGGGATGGCTCTATACCGTAGCAAAGAACAAAACAAAGAATTATTTAAAGCGCAACTCCCTGTTTGAACAAAAGCTTTCAGCAGAATTAAAATATAAAGCAAGCCTGGAAACCGGCAGCGAAATTGAAATTGACCTCTCGCCCAAAAACATTACAGACAGCCAGCTGGGTATGATCTTTACCGTGTGTAACCCCGTTATTTCAGCAGAATCGCAGATTGCGCTTGCCTTAAACCTGTTATGCGGTTTTGGCATCCAGGAAATAGCAGATGCCTTTTTAACCAACAAAGAGGTAGTGTATAAGCGGATAAACCGGGCCAAGGAAAAACTAAAAGAAGCAAAGATCAAGATTGAAACACCCGGCCTGGCAGAGATTAACACCCGGCTGGAGATGGTGCTCACCACCATTTACCTGCTGTTCTCAGAAGGGTATTATTCTACTTCCAAAAATATAACTTTACGTAAAGACCTTTGCGCAGAAGCAATGCGGTTAACCTACCTGCTGAATGAAAATACAAACACCAATACGCCGGCTGTAAATGCATTAATGGCCCTTATGTGTTTTCACACCTCGCGGTTTGATGCCAGGATGAACGAAGAAGGAGAGGCCATCCTGTACCAGGATCAGGATACAGCGCGCTGGAACCAGGAGCTCATTGCCAAAGGCCGGTATTTTCTGCACCAGGCATCCTCTTTAGAGGTATTAACAAAGTATCACCTGGAAGCAGGCATTGCTTATTGGCATACCTTTAAGGAAGACAGCACTGAAAAATGGGAAGGCATCCTGCAGCTGTATAATAACCTGCTTATCCTGCAATATTCACCCATTGCTGCGCTTAACAGAACGTATGCCCTGAGTAAGGTAAAAGGAAAACAGGCCGCTATTATTGAAGCGGAAAAGCTGGGGCTTACCAATAACCATTTTTATTATTCATTATTGGGGAACCTTTATACGGATATTGATAATAAGCAGGCATTACAACACTTTGAAAAGGCATTGGAGCTGGCCGTTTCTGAATCGGATAAAGCTATGATAGCAAAGAACATTGCCCGGTTAAGTACCCATTAATGTTGCCCCTTCCCAGGCTAAATACATACAATTTTTATCTTGATCACCTATATAGTTTTGTACGTAACAAACCATCCTCATGCAAAAAAACAGCACTTCCATTGGCAACCGCATTAAGAACCGTATCCGGGTTATCATCCTTGCGCTTGCGCCTGGCCAGGCAAGCCTGAAAGCCGCCGGTACCGGTGTTTTTATAGCTGCCCTGCTCTTTTTTGTCCTTTCAATGTCAAACATTTTTTTAAAGGGCGTCAGCTTTGGTTATTACCTGGTAAGTGTTTTATGTTACCTGTTGATAGCAGTGGCGGCAGCCTGGCTGGTAGGGCAGCTGGTGCGGCTGGTGGCCAAAACACCGCGCAATTTCAGAACAGCCGTGGCGCTGGTTGTTTTGAGCCTGCTGTTTTTCTTCCGGCTCAACGGGCCGTATGGCTGGATCCTGATCTCCATCCTTATCCTTTTTCCCGCTTTAGCCTTTGGTGCGCTGTACGCCTGGAAAACCCACCGGGGAGTGGTTTGGCCCAAAAAGCAGCGCATTATTACCCTGGTTTCACTGGCCGTAGGCGTGCTGGGCATCGCCATCAGCCTGTACCTTTTCTTATATCCCGGCACACCGGTTAAACCCATAAAAGATTATAAGATCCTGGCCCATTTACCGGAGCCTATTCAGGCTGCTGATCCGTCTAAGCCCGGCAGTTATACAGTATCGTTCCTCACCTATGGCTCAGGAAAAGACAAACGCCGCAAAATATATGGTAAGGATGCAAAAATAAAAACACCTTCAGTGGATGCCAGCTTCCTACTTAAATCCTGGGATGGCTTATCCGGCAAGCTGCGTACCTGGTACTTTGGTTTTGATCAAACAGCATTGCCATTGAATGCTATGGTATGGTACCCCAAAGATCTGAAAGCACCTGCGCCGCTGGTGCTGGTAGTCCATGGGAACCATCTTGCCCAGGACTGGTCAGAAGGCGGCTATGATTATCTGGGCGAATTGCTGGCCAGCAGGGGATATATAGTAGCTTCGGTAGATGAGAACTTCCTCAACTCAAGTTTTACAGACCTGCCAGGTGGAGGATTAAAAGAGGAAAATGGCGTCAGGGGATGGATGATGCTGAAACACCTGGAGCTTTGGAGAAAGTGGAACCAGGACCCAACGAATCCCTTTTACCATCTTGTAGATATGGACCGTATTGCCCTTATGGGCCATTCAAGAGGAGGAGAGGCCATGTCGCACGCCGCTTTATTCAACACCCTGCCCAGCTTTCCGGATAATGCAAATGAAGTGTTCAATTTTAATTTCAACATCAAGGCCTATGTAGCCATTGCGCCGGTTGACGGGCAATATAAACCCGCCGCAATACTGGCCCCGCTGAAAGACATCAACTATTTTGTAATACAGGGAACGCATGATATGGACATGCAATCTTACGGCGGCTTAAGCCCTTTTAAGCGGATTGAATATTCCCCTTCATTCAACGGTTTTAAAGCCGGCTTATATGTGCACCATGCCAACCATGGCCAGTTCAATACCTCCTGGGGAAAGTACGATGGCAGCAGCCCTTATATTAACCGGTTTAACATGACCAACCTGATGCCGGTCAAAGACCAGGAGCAAATAGCAAAGGTGTACATCAGCGCTTTCCTGGATCTGAATCTGAAGGGTGACAGTGCTTACAAAC
Source organism: Chitinophaga sp. GbtcB8 (assembly GCF_019091455.1). Taxonomy (GTDB): domain Bacteria; phylum Bacteroidota; class Bacteroidia; order Chitinophagales; family Chitinophagaceae; genus Chitinophaga. The sequence goes on along the minus strand of NZ_JAGXJN010000001.1, from coordinate 217,182 downwards.
CCCTGTTTATGGATTACCGTTATGGCCGCCAATGGCTGCCCAAACAAATTTATTTCAACCAGTTTGAGAGCAGCCGCACCACTTACATAGCCCGCTATGAGGAAGATCTGAACCTGCAAACAGCCACCAGGCCAGGCGTTTCTATATCATCGGCACACCTGAGCGTTTGGAGGGAAGCACAGCATAAGCTCATGTGGGGCGATCATATTTCCCGTGCCGCCTATATTGGATGGAACAGGGAAGAGGTGGATTCCCTGGTGGGAAAGTATACCTTCACCCTGCCGGACAGCGCAGGCTTAAAGCTGGATGGCCGCGCGCTGGTATTCAGTCTGGCAGAAAGCGACGAAAGCTCCCTCCATGTTGAGAAGGGAGAGAAGAGCAAAGCAGAAAAAAAGAAAGAGAAAAAAGCCGCTAAAGAAGATAAAAAGGACAACGAAAAAAAGCCGGTTGATTTTACCCTGGAATTAACAGATCAGCAGGGATCCCATATCCGCTTCCTGTTAAGTGAGTGTATGCCGCTGCAGCCGCAGATAAAGAAGAACCTCGCGAAATACGCTTTTCTAAATTCTAACGATGATGCGGAATCCATTCCCGATTTCTTTTATTTTGACCTGGATGTTTTGCAAAAGAAACATCCAGCTTTTGTAATGAATAAGCTGCGCAGCATTCAGCTGATCTTTGACCAGTCAAAGGCAGGTGTGATTATTCTGGATGATGTAGGGTTTATGGATTAATTACTTCCCTGAAAGAAAATCCGTTCTACCCTCAATAGAAATACCAATAAAAGGCCTTACCGGCTGATCCTGGTTTATACGGGGCGGGTCCGGCAATACCCTGGACTGGCTTGTACCATCAGGCGGTTGATTGACAATGCTGCCCAGCCCCGGGAAATTGTATATTTTCCCGATCGTTATAAACGTTTGGTTGCCGCTGCCTATGGGGAAAGATACGGATGGTATGGGAAGATCATCTGCCGTAATAGAAAGCAGGTTGCCGGATCCTATTTTACCAAGGAACCTGACCGTATCAGGCATTAACAGATTGCCATATCCAAATCCGCGTACATCGCCAAACCTATTGGCCTCCAGGCCCCTCAATGGGCTAAAGGGCGATTGGTTGACGGTTACAATGGTTTCATCCCGTTTTTCTTTATTGGTTTCCCCCATTGCTTTGCCTCCTTTATCTATTAACCGTTCCCACCATTTGTCTTTGTCAGAAGGCGGGCGCAGATAGGAGTTTAAACGTTTCATTACAATATCTTTAATTGCTTTCTCACGTTCAGCCTTGGTTTTTAACGTGAAGATGTTCTTCAGGCTGATAGCGGTTTCCTGGATCACAAGCGACGCTAACAGGATGGCCAGCTGATGGTTCTTGTTAGAGGGATAATCCTTGGCTATTTTCGCGTGCGAAGTGGTGGAAGATGCTGCCTGGTCTTTTTTAAACTTATCATCGTAAAATTCACTCGTTGTTCCAGTGGTTACATGGGAGGTTATGGAATAAAGGGAAGTATTGTCACTGGTTCCAACAGAGCCCGTAGTAAGCTCGGTACCAAAAGAAGTATCATGCTGCATAAGCTCTAAGAAGTTGGAATGCGCAAAAAAATCTTCTATGGAATGGAAGGCGTTGCCGATCCTGGTGAAACCTGCCGGGGATGGAGGCGTTTGTTCTACCGCAGCAAGAAATTCGGTTTCAATATATTCAACAGGCGTTTTTTTAGTGGGTTCACCTTTGATGGGTAAGATCCGGGGTACCCATTGCTGGCTTTTTTCATCCCATATTTTGTTCCATTCGTCCCGGCTTATCCAGCGCTCTTTTTCACTGTCCCATACAAAATTATCAAAGTGCTCATAATCCTTATAACCCCCGAACCGGTTATATTCTCCCAATAGCAGCGCATTTACAAAAGCATAGGGGCTTTGGCTGTAATCCCGTTGTTTATTGCCTTTTTCAATATTGCGGATATCTGCTTCCTCAAAAATGCCTGACAAGGCCGATTCATCTATCACATGGTGATCATCGTCAGCGAACCTTTGAATGGAGGTAGCACCACTTTGCTGCACGGTATGCGTAAGCTCATGCGCCAGCAGCTGTTTGCCGCTTTCGGATTGGGGATTGTATTTGCCTTCGTTAAAATAAATATCGTTACCCACCGTAAATGCCTGCGACTGCAATTCACGGTTCATTTGTACGGATTCGTTATCCGTATGGATCTTTACGCCGCTGAAGTCAGTACCAAAGCGGTTTTCCATAAAGGTCCTGGCGCCGCCGTCAATAGCGCTGCCGCTTCCTTTGGAGGATTGGATCTTACTACTTACCGTATCGGAAGCCTGGGTGCTTCCTTCGCTGCCTTTCCTTTGGATAAAGGAAGCTAAGGGCTTGCGTTGTACCTGCTCCTCGTTTTCACAATGCGCACATTTGCGTTGAATAAAAGAAGCGGAAGGCATGCGCATTACTTTATTTGCCATGGCATCGGCTTCATGTTCTAATGGATCATCCGGAGCGCCGATGTTTAATTTGCAGGAAATGGATAATGGCATAACACCCATTTCAGGCAGGGTTGGTTGTACGGGTTCCTGTGCAGGTAATACGGTTGTATTTGCTTTTGTGGCGGCATTCGGTGCAGGTGTGTAATGTATTGGCGTGTTCATGTTAATGCGGTGTTTGTTTTGAACAAAGCAGCGTAGTATAAGTCCGGTTAAAGGGGTACCGGCTTAAGGAGTTAACAGGAGGCATTAAATAAGAAGTAGCAGCAGGTCCTCCTGCTACTACTTCCGGAAATACTATTCTGCAGTAGTGGGATCAATAACCGTAGCCACCTCGTTGATGGAATTGGCCGGAAATCCTCCCTGTTTTGCATGTTCACGGATCATTTCTGCATTGGGCGCAATGTAAACACAGTAGATCTTGTCGGCGGTTACAAAACTCTGAACCCATTGGATTTCCGGTCCCATTTTGTTTAACACACCACAGGAAGTCTGAGAAACTGCTTTTAACTGTTCTGCGGATAATTTACCTGCGCCTGGAATTTCGCGCTCGATCACATACTTAGGCATAATTTAATTGTTTTAATTTTTCTATCCATTAACCGTTGAATTTTGCTTTATTATAGCTGTTGCGTGTTCTGGGGTGGCCAGTGGGATAGTAAAAGGGGTACGCCATAAATGTACGGAATTATTTGATTGTGCAGGCGGAGCGGCACAAAAGCAGCTGATGATCTTAGTAAAGGCGGCCCTGGCCTTTTGTGCGGTAGGGGTTGGCGGATTAGCGGCGGCAGCTGCCATCATCTTTTACTGCAGGCGGTTGAAATAATGTGTGGCATTACGGCTCCGCAGTCCGGGGTTTTGTCCATTTTTTCAAAAGAGCTTCAAATGTGAAGCTTATATATTTATTCTCCATCCGGCTGTTTATGTTTATAACATGATTTACTAGCAACCGCAGCTACAACTTGGGCGGGCGGCTCCGCAACTGCCTTCGTCCCTGAAAAAGTTGGCTGTCTTTTCGAAGAAAGGAATATTATAAACACCGTTGAAACGATGCAGGATGATTGCCTGCTGGTGTAAGGTCTTGATATCGTTAAGAGCACCCTTCCGTTTTTTAAGCGCTCTTTCCATAATAGTATGATCACTGTCCTTAGTTTGCCAGGCAACAATTGAAATGATCCACAGCAGGAAAAATATACCATATAAAACCCCGGTAAACAAATTAACTTCTTCAGCAGGAAAACAACAGATGCTCAGAGCCGATAGTACGATCCAAACAGGATACAGTATGGCATCCCTTTCCGGAGGCGCTGTTTGTACAGTAGCAATGGGATGCAGGTATTCACTGAGCGCCAGCGACAGCTGGGACAAACTGAATTTTGATTTATTGTACAGGCGGTCCATGGACTGAAACAATACTTCAGGCTGAATGAAATTTTGATCTTCAAAAGCATGCGTTTGATCAACTATCAGTGAAAAGTATTTTTTTGCAAATTCTTTTTTCGTATCACGGATCTTAATCCAGTTATTTTCCTCAAGGTCATTTACCAATAATAAAAACGCATTGTTATAACCACCTGATAAATAAGCCAGCTGATAACGATTATAAAGCGGCAAATTTCTGATAACGGGCTTCAGATGCCGCTCCTCATCCATCACAACCAGCTTCCTGGTGATAAAAAGCAAAGGGGTGAAAAGAACAAAGTACTGTAATGCAGAAAGGTCAAGCAGTGGCAATCCGCCAAATAATAACCAGGTGAATATAAATGGGATCACCAGGGTCAGGTAATAAGCTGCCGGAGCTATTTTAGTGCCGGATGCTTTGAATAGCTGTTGGGGAGCAGCAATTTTATCAGGGAGCAGGAAAGGTGTTAGCGCTGTGGGAATACGCCAGAACTTTTCAGATGGATTTTGCTTAAATACCTGTATATATAAGATCAGGGTTTCCAGGTACCAGTCATGATGTTTTTTGTGATCTGTAACACCGCCTATGTTGGGAAAATGATGAAGCTCCCGGTGCAGAATATTAGGACAAAAATTTTTCCAATATTCAGTGGTATACAATAAATGCATATGCCATACCTTGTCTACCACAACAGAGGGTGAGGCCCCGTTTTCAGCAATACAGCAGAGATAAACAAACCGCTTGTATTCCTGGATGGCATCCCTGGTAAAAGCATCCGTCCACTTTTCCGTCTGTGCCAGTTTTTTAGAGAAGGGGATCACGGCATTGGCGTCGTCAATAACATAATTCTCAATCCGTAGCCAAAGCGCGTTTTCCCGGTAATTTATATCTCCTTCCGTTAACAGGATCTTTGAATGCAATGGTTTCATGGCCTTTTTTTTCAATGGTGAACTTCTGAAAATAGCAGAATGTAAAAGTCTTATACTCGTCTTATTTAGTGTTGTTTTTATCTTATATTCGTCTTATGAAAAGAGAGGACCTATTACATCTTGAAAAGCTGATGAATTTTCTGGCGGCTCATTTTATCAGGAAGAATGCCTGGAAAGATGTCTCAAAATCGGAGTGGACCTACATTGCGGAGGAGCTAAACAGGTTGCTGGAGGAGCGGAACAGGAAGCATAAAATAAGGAAGGAAGCAGATCTGCTGGGTACAAATTATCTTTACGAACATCTCATTATAAATAAGCTAAAAGCATACGAAGGAAAGAAAAGCATGGAAGGGGCAAGTAAGCCTAACCTTAGTAAATTAAGCCGCATTGTCCAGGTGCTGGGATATGAGAGCTACTTCGATTTTATTAATTCGCACAAAGAGGCCTTTAACTTTAATGATCTGAAGATCGAAATTCCGAAGGCAACAGTGAATACTAAGCTCCTGGATGAGTTAATTGGATGCTGGTATTCCTTTAACCGCAATCTGCCGGATAACCCGGACAAAATTAATGAAGAAAGGATCTGGCGCTCATCCGTTGAAATATACAAATCAGAATCTTCGGGCGAATACCTGATCGAGAGAAGTGGAGGCGACAATCATAAGTATTATGGCAAAATAACAGCCTATGCAGATTATGTTTTCATCATTATGAATAGCAATACCTTTATCCGGCAGCGGCATTTTATTTCACGGTTGAAAGATATTAATGAAAAACTAAAACAGCCTGATTACATAGTGAGCGAGATGCATTTTATCAGCACCTGCATCAGCTTTAACCAGGAACCCATTGCCCTGTTTGAGATCTTCCAGAAGGTAAGCAATACAAAGAATTTTGTTGCGGAGTCTATAAGTTTTCTCATGGAAAGCAAGGAGCTCCCGGCAACAGTGGTGGCCTATTTAAAAAATACAGAAGGGAATAGAATTAACTACAGGTAACCGGCTAAAACCGACCGCTTATACTGAACTGTTTCAGCAGCTCTTCCTTTTTCCGCCGCGACACTGTTATATACACCCCGTTTTCCAGCTCTATCTGTCCGCCCTCTCTACGTATATAACGTTTAATACAAGCGGGAGCGGAGGAAGTGCCATTTAGCAAATGGGAGGGCTGAATGAGCCGGCGGGGAATTGCAATGTCGTAAATAGCCCTTCAGTTAGTCCGGTACAGCCGCTATTCAAAACAAATTTTCCCGCCATCTTTGTGGTGTTGAAAATGAAAAGATAGTGGAGCAGCAACCACTCTAAAAACGGGCGGAACCGAAAAGCCAGATGAGTAGGGAACAAAAATAAATTTTATGTCAAACAATGTTTCACTACACAGAGTTCTTAAAACATCGCCGGAAAAAGTATACCGCGCATTTACCGAAGCCCTGGCAATCGCTTCCTGGTTACCTCCTTATGGATTTCTTTGTACCGTTCATGAAATGAATGTAACGGTAGGTGGTACCCATAAAATGTCATTCCAGAATTTTACAACCGGCGGTGGTCATTCATTCGGTGGTACTTACCTGGAGCTCAAACCTAATGAGCTGTTAAAGTATACGGATAAATTTGATGATCCTAACCTGCCGGGAGAAATGACCACCACTGTAGTGCTGCGGCAAACTGTTGCAGGTACAGAAATAAAAATCACGCAGGAAGGGATCCCTGCTGCTATACCCGCTGAAATGTGTTATTTAGGCTGGCAGGAATCACTGGAAAAGCTGGCTAAGCTGGTAGAGCCTGAGATACCGGCTTGATGCAGGAGTGTGGATTTATTGCTTTTACAGACCATCAGGTATAGGATTCCGGTGGTCTTTTTTTGTTAGCATAAGCAGAAAAAGATAAATTTTCCCCAGGACCTGTTTCTGCATAAAATATCTGGCAGAAGAAATATTGATAAATATCCCATATAGTTGATCGGTATTATAACGCCCAAAAGGTTTATTATTAGGAAAATGTGAGCAAAAATAAATTAATACCGGCAGTATGATGCCGATTATGCATGAAATCGTTAAATTTTAGCTATTAGAATACACAAACGGCACTATAATGCCTATTTAATTATAAAGTGAGAAAAATTCGATAAATTTGCTGGTAAATCAGCATTATACTGCCGATGGATATTAAACAAATTGGAGAGAAATTACAAGAAAGGAGAGCCCTTTTCCGACTTCGACAAGAAGATCTTGCCGAGATAAGTGGGGTAGGTATTAGAACAATCCGTCAAATTGAGCAGGGCGTAGGCAATCCTTCGTTTGACACTTTGCGGAAACTTTTCATTGCAGTAGGCATGGATGTAACGGTTGAAATTATTAGTATAGTTAAACCAACATAATGCAGAAAGGCGAAGTATACTATAACGACATCCTTGCAGGTCTCCTTGAAAAGCATGGTCCTGAAGATTATCGGTTTACTTACGATGATAAATATGTTGATAATTCTGCAATGCCTTCCATAAGTGTAACGTTGCCCAAGAAGCGAAAGGAACATACAAGCACCCAGCTTTTTTCCTTTTTTTCGGGGCTTCTTGCTGAGGGTATAAATAAAAATATCCAGTGCCGCTTACTTCGAATTGATGAGAACGACGATTTCACGAGGCTATTAAAAACCGCCGACACAGATACCATTGGTGCCATCACGATTAAAGAAATCGAAGAAAAATAACAAAGGAGAATATAATAAATGTGTCCAGGATGTTATAAAGGAAACAAAGACAATATTGAAGGTTATTGTCTTAATTGTCGTAAAAAATTATTTGACGGCAAAAAGGTATCCCATATCCTAAATTTTGACCCCCCCAAAGAAAATAACTATAGAGAGTACCAAAATAAAACAAAGAAATTATCCATTTCTGGTGTTCAGTTAAAGTATTCGATGATACTGGACGGTAAAGAGTTGAAATTAACCGAAACTGGCGGCCAATATATATTAAAACCAATTCCTACTGCTGATCACATTTTAAACAAAGATCAAGCACCGGAAAATGAGCATTTAACCATGCAGATCGCCTCTCAGGTATTTGGAATAGAGACCGCTGAAAGTGCATTGATTTATTTCAAAGATGGTTCTCCTGCTTATATTACCAAAAGATTTGACATCAAACCAGAAGGGGGAAAATACTTGCAGGAAGATATGGCGCAAGCCAGTGGTAAAACAAGGCAAAGCCATGGAGAAGATTTTAAGTACCAGGGTACTTACGAAGACGTAGGAGCGCTTATCACGCAGCATGTTTCCGCAACAGCCCCAGCACTGGAGGCATTCTTTAGACAAGTTCTATTCAATTATATTTTTTCCAATGACGATGCTCATTTGAAAAACTTTTCTTTTATCGAATCTCCAATGGGAGATAATATGCTTGCTAAAGCGTATGATCTTATGTGTACTCAGCTTCACACACCTGGAGGGCCAGAAACAGCTTTAGAACTTTATAAGGGAGATAATGAGAATGAGTTTTATGCCCGGGAAGGACGGTATGGACAAGTACATTTTAGAGAACTTGCGAAAAAAATAGGTATTAACCCAATTAGGGCTGCCAGGATTATAGCCATACTATTAAATTCAAGTGTCCGTGTTCATGAAATGGTAGAAAACTCCCAATTGAGCAGAGAAGCGAAGGAAAAGTATTTATCGTATTACGATAGTAAAATTCGACTATTGGGCAAAAACGAACTTTTAATTGCCCAGAAATTTAAAATAAAAAAGGTAGAGGATTTCCCACCAGACATAATGGTTAAAGTATCCTTTTATAGAAATGAACAACCAATTGTAGGAAAATTTGTAAAAGAGTTTGTAGACAATACTCACCGTGTCCTCAATAATCTCTTCGCTTTTGTAGAAGATGAAAATTTGGATGAATACGAAAAAACTGGTGACAGTAGTCTGATCAAGGTTATTAATGGAGACACTGTTGTAGAAGTTGAGACTATAGAACCATTGGTTAAAGCAAGTTCCATTTCTTCCAGCGAATAAGTTTCGATAAATTCTATTAACCTCACGAGTTGCAAATAGCTATCCTCAAAAATTTATAGGGCATAACATTGGTTTTTTGTATCCTGACGGGCAACTACATATGTGTAAGGCGGGATTGAGCGCTTATTTTTGTGTAAGTTTCCAGTTGTAAGAGAGCTGACCCGTTAATGCTGCTGCTGAATCATTCAATTCTAAGATAAAAGCCTTTAGAAATACTATGAGAGGGGTCAGAGATGTAGAATTCTTCTTGTTCAGGTTAGCTAAATTGTATGCTTAAACTTATAATCCCCCAAGATTTCAACTTGATCCCTGTTTAGTTTAACCTATAAAAAATAAAAAACCCGCTCACCGAGCGGGCCTTATTTGTATCAGTCTTACTACGCGGACCGGACGGGACTCGAACCCGCGACCTCCGCCGTGACAGGGCGGCATTCTAACCGACTGAACTACCGATCCTCCTTAACTTCACAGGCAAACCTGTTCCGTTTTGGGATTGCAAAGATAACAACAAGCCACCCAATTTTGCAAATCTTTTTTAAAAAAACTTTTACCCTTTATCTTTACACCGTTCTTTAATCAATTTTAAAACTAATTATGCAATTCCTGGACTTTGAAAAACCTATTGCGGACCTGTACGAACAATTGGAAAAGCTGAAGGAAAACGGTCAGAAATCCGGCGTAGACGTATCTGCCACTGTAAAAGAGTATGAGCAGAAAATAGAAACTACCCGGAACGACGTGTATTCCCATCTTACCAGCTGGCAAAAGGTACAGCTTAGCAGGCATCCCGATAGGCCCTATACCCTGGCGTATATTGAAAAAATGTGCACCAACTTCGTGGAGCTGCATGGCGACCGGAATGTGAAGGATGATAAAGCCATGGTAGGTGGCTTTGCAGAGCTGGACGGCGAAACCGTAATGTTCATTGGCCAGCAGAAAGGTGTGAATACCAAAATGCGCCAGATCCGCAACTTCGGGATGGCCAATCCGGAAGGCTATCGCAAGGCCCTGCGCCTGATGAAGCTGGCGGAAAAGTTCAACAAGCCCATTGTAACCCTCATAGATACTCCCGGCGCTTTCCCCGGCCTGGAAGCAGAAGAAAGGGGACAGGGCGAGGCCATTGCCCGTAACCTGTTTGAAATGGTAAAGCTGCGCGTACCCGTGATCTGCGTGATCATTGGCGAAGGTGCTTCCGGCGGTGCCCTGGGCATCGGCATAGGCGACCGTGTATTCATGCTGGAAAACAGCTGGTACACCGTAATCTCCCCGGAAAACTGTTCTACCATCCTGTGGCGTACCTGGAATTTCAAGGAAAAAGCCGCAGAAGAGCTGAAATTAACCTCCGACCATATGAGCAAATTTGGTCTGGTGGATGGTGTCATCAAAGAACCATTAGGCGGTGCGCACGTCAATCCCGACGAAGCAGCCGCCATTTTAAAGACCAGCCTGAAACAAACCCTGGCTGAACTGAAGAAAATAGACCCGGATACGCGCATTGAGCAGCGGATCGACAAATTCAGCAACATGGGATTTTTTGAGGAACGCTAAAAAATATTTAGAGATCACAGGCCAAATGCTAATATTTGCAGACTTTTTGGCTTATAAATAATTCATGGAACAGTTAAGAGGATCGGGTGTAGCCCTGGTTACGCCGTTCAAAGCAAATGAAAGCATTGACTGGAATGCTTTGGAAAAATTGATTGATCATGTTATTAACGGTGGCATAGACTACATCGTGTCTTTAGGCACCACCGGAGAAACACCTACGCTTTCTGCAGAAGAAAAGCTGGACATTATAAAGTTCACCTTTGAAAAAGTAAATAGGCGTATACCCGTTGTAGTTGGTATTGGGGATTATAATACCCGCGATGTGGTGAAACGCCTGGAAACCTGCCCGCTGGATGAGGCAATAGCCATACTCAGTGTAGCGCCTTACTATAGTAAGCCCAGCCAGGAAGGCATTTTCCAGCATTACAAGGCCATAGCCCAGGCGTCGCCCAAACCGGTGATCCTGTACAACGTGCCCGGTCGTACGGGCCGTAATATGACGGCAGACACTACGCTGCGCCTGGCACATGAAGTAGAGAACATTGTAGCCATGAAAGAGGCCAGTGGTGATATGGTGCAGTGTATGCAGATCATAAAGGACAAACCCAAAGACTTCCTGGTGATCAGTGGGGACGATGCGCTGGCCTTACCGCAGCTGGCCTGTGGTATGGATGGTGTAATATCCGTTGCCGCCAACTACTTTGCCGCCGGTTTTTCAGCCATGGTAAAAGCTGCCCTGGCCGATGACCTGCCGGCCGCACGCGCCCTGCATTATAAGCTGCATGAAGCGTTTGACCTGATGTTTGCAGAGAACAATCCCGCAGGCATTAAGGCATTTTTACAGCACGGCGGTTTAATGGAGCAGGCCTTCCGCCTGCCCGTAGTACCGGTAAGCAGCGGGCTGAATGAAAAGATCAAAGCCTATCTCGATAAGAATAAGTAGAAATCATTAACGGATCTTCCGCAGGACCTGACAGGCTCGCAAGACTTGTCAGGTCTTTTTCTTTCATATCCACACAGTTTTTAGGGGGTATTTCCCGGAATTATCGCCGCGGCCCATTATCCTCTACCCCTCAAAAGCAGCCTGCCCATTTCCCCTGTCTGATTGCGGTAAAACTGGGGTTTTCCCTACGTGCAACCCGTGCGACATTGCTGCGCAACCCGTGCGCAACTCCTCCCCCCTACATAAAACCCTACATCATACCTACCCATCATCGACCATGGACTAACTCACCATCGACCATGGACTAGATGAGAAAAGTAGCCCCTTCCACTGATAGCTCCGTATTTTCAAACACCGGCCGGCACTCATCCAGGAAAGGCTGCAGCTCTGTATACTTGGAAGAAAAATGACCGATCAGCAAGCGTTTGGCGCCTGCCCGCGCCGCCAGGGTAGCGGCTTGCACAGAGGTGCTGTGGTAGCGTTCGGCAGCCCTTTCAGCCAGGCCATGCAGGTAAGTGGTTTCATGGTACACCAGGTCGGCATGCTCCATCTGGGCGATAAGCTCCTCATCGTAAATGGTATCCGCGCAATACACATACTTTTTACTGGGGGCAGGGGGCAGGGTTACCCAATGGTTTTTTACCAGCACGCCATCTTTTCGCTGATAATCAGCGCCTTCCTGGAGCTGGGAGTAATAAGCGGCTGGTATTTCGTAGGCTTGTGCCTGTTCCGGTATGATCTTCCTTTTCTTGCGCCGCTGTTCTATCACAAAACCAAAACAGGGTATGCGGTGCCGTACAGGGAAAAAACGTACTTCCAGGTCCTTTTCATCCACTATTACGCCGGCGTTTTCCGCGCGCAGCGGCACAAAATGCAGGTCAAACTTCAGCTGGGTGGCCGCGCATTCCAGCTGTAGCTGTAAAATGGCTTCCAGCTCCGGCGTGGCGTAAACAGTAAGGGGCTCCGTACGGCCTAAAAGGCTTAAGCTGTTTAACAGGCCTATCAGTCCAAAATAGTGATCGCCGTGTAAGTGGCTGATGAAAATGTGTTTAACGCGGCTGCGCCGGATCTTGTAGCGGGTCATCTGTACCTGGGTGCCTTCTCCGCAGTCAATTAACAGCAATTGTTCATTACAGGTTATTACCTGTGCGGTGGGATGCCTTTCAGTAGTGGGTATCGCGGAGTTATTGCCTAAAATGGTAACAGCAAACATAGTAAAAAGTCGTAAGCGTAAATTGTTTTTGCTGTGCCGAAAATAGTAATTAGTTAGCAGTTTACGCTTTACATAGTCACACAAACCATCCACATTTGTTACCATCATGCATCGTTGATGGCTCATCGGTAATGGTCATTTAATGTTATTTTACCACTGCATTTTAACCATTCACCACATTGTTGCTGCCTTTTATGATCACCATTCTTCACCTTCCATCAGCTCTCTTTCCAGTGATTCCATCATTACAATATCAATCGCTTCAGCAAGGGTAGGGGTAATGTTCAGGTCTTCATAGGATTCGCGTAAGATACCTGTTAAAGTGTTGTTAAGACCAGTGATTGCGCAGGATTGCCTGCTGTCATATTGCTGCTGGTATACTGTTAAAATGGCCATCAGTCCAGCTTCATCTATCTCAGGTACCAATGCCATATCCAGTATAAGATTGCGGTCTTTCAGCTCCGGCAGATCGGTGATAGATCTTGCAAATTCAACTGACAAATTAACATCCAAACGGGGAATTTCAGGGTGTACAATGAGTATTTTTTCTTTGGTATCAATTTTGAACTTCATGATGCTTGGAACTTGTTTAGTACATTAGTAGTAACTGAAGGAACCTCTGCGAAAATTCTGTAAGAGACCGGCAACTTTTAGATCGCTTTCTCCGTAAGTATTAACACAGCCTTTCCAACATACTCAGCACAAAAGTAAATCTTATACTATTAACGTGTTAGAAGAAAAGAATCAAAATTATTTGCTAATATTGTATAAACAAGCCCCCGTAAGGGTTTTAATAATTTAATAATCTCACAATGGACCAGAATTTTTCACCGCAAGTAAAGGAGATCATTTCGTTCAGCAGGGAGGAGGCTTTACGCTTGGGAAATGATTTCATTGGCACAGAACACCTGCTGCTAGGCATTATTCGCGAGGGTGAAGGCACCGCAGTAAAAATTCTGCAGGCTTTGAACGTGGACCTCTATGAATTGCGCAAGGAGGTGGAGTTAGCCGTAAAAGACAAGACAGGAAAGAACATTGCCAATATCAATAGTCTTCCGCTTACAAGGCAGGCAGAAAAAGTTATCCGGGTTACCGTACTCGAGGCAAAGGCCCTCAAAAGCCCTACCGTAGAAACGGAACACCTGATGCTGTCTATTCTCAAGAATAAGGAAAACGTTTGTACACAAATCTTACAACAGTTTGACGTGGACTACGATACTTTTAAAAACGAATTGGGCTTTGTTAAGTCCGCAGATCCTAAAGCCGAGTTCGACGATCCTGGAGAGGAAGAATTCGAAGATGAACGTAAAAGTTTTGCTTCTAAAAGCAAGCAGGCTAATACTAAATCCAAAACACCCGTTTTGGATAATTTCGGCAGGGACATTACCAAGCTGGCCGAGAGTGGCAGCTTAGATCCGATTGTGGGTCGCGAGCAGGAGATTGAAAGGGTATCCCAGATACTCTCCCGCCGCAAAAAGAATAATCCGATCCTGATAGGCGAGCCGGGAGTGGGTAAAACCGCTATCGTTGAAGGCTTAGCCTTACGCATTGTACAGCGAAAGGTATCCCGCGTATTGTTCGACAAACGCGTGGTAAGCCTGGACCTTGCAGCGCTGGTAGCCGGTACCAAATACCGCGGCCAGTTTGAGGAAAGGATGAAAGCCATCATGAACGAATTGGAGAAGAACCGCGATGTGATCCTGTTCATCGATGAGATCCACACAATCGTAGGAGCAGGTGGCGCTTCAGGCTCACTGGATGCTTCCAACATCTTTAAACCGGCATTAGCCCGTGGCGAGCTCCAGTGCATTGGCGCATCCACACTGGATGAATACCGTATGTACATTGAAAAGGATGGTGCTTTGGACCGCCGTTTCCAGAAGGTAATGGTAGATCCTCCCACCGTGGAAGAAACCATCCAGATCCTCAACAATATCAAACCCAGGTATGAAGAGTATCACAATGTATCCTACACGGAAGATGCCATTGATGCATGCGTAAAACTGAGCGACCGCTATATGACAGACCGCCTGTTGCCCGATAAGGCCATAGACGTGCTGGATGAAGTAGGCGCCCGCGTACACCTCAAGAACATTAACGTACCGCAGAATATCCTGGACCTGGAAAAACAGATCGAAGATATTAAGCAGGAGAAAAATAAGGTCGTGAAGAGCCAGCGCTTTGAAGAAGCAGCAGCCCTCCGCGATACGGAAAAGAAGCTGGGTGAAGACCTGGAACGTGCCAAAGGTGTTTGGGAAGAAGAAGTGAAGCACAAACGCTATCCGATTGATGAGGAAGCCATTGCAGAAGTAGTGAGCATGATGACAGGCATTCCCGTAAAACGGATGGTACAGGCAGAAACTGAAAAGCTCCGCCGCATGGGTGAAGACCTGAAAGGCGCGGTAGTAGGACAGGACGAAGCCATTGCCAAGGTAACCAAAGCCATTCAGCGTAACAGGGTAGGGTTGAAAGATCCTAAAAAGCCCATCGGTACCTTTATCTTCCTGGGACCAACCGGGGTAGGTAAAACCGAGCTGGCTAAATCCCTGGCCCGTTACATGTTCGATTCTGAAGATTCACTGATCCGTATAGATATGAGTGAGTATATGGAGAAATTCTCCGTAAGCCGCTTGATCGGTGCGCCTCCGGGATATGTAGGGTATGAAGAAGGCGGACAGCTGACCGAGAAAGTACGCCGCAAACCGTACTCCGTGATCCTGCTGGACGAAATTGAAAAAGCACACCCGGATATCTATAACATCCTGCTGCAGGTATTGGACGACGGTATCTTAACCGATGGCCTGGGCCGCAAGGTGGATTTCAAGAACACGCTCATAATCATGACCTCCAACATCGGGGTGCGCCAGTTGAAAGACTTTGGTGCAGGCGTGGGCTTCACTACCGGAACAAGGCAGATGAATGAAGAAGAGAACACCAAATCCGTGATCGAAAAATCACTGAAACGGACCTTCTCTCCCGAGTTCCTGAACCGTATAGATGATGTGGTGATCTTTAACTCACTCAGCAAGGAGCATATCTATGTGATCATAGACATCACCATGAAGAGTGTGCTGAAACGCCTGAACAACCTGGGCTTCAGCCTGGAGCTGACCGACGAGGCCAAAGGCTTCCTGGCAGAAAAGGGTTACGATGCACAGTTTGGCGCAAGGCCGTTGCACAGGGCCATCCAGAAATACCTGGAAGATCCGTTAGCAGAAGAGATCCTCAATATGAACATCCATAACGGGGACATACTGGTAGCTGACCTGGATAAGGAAAATCAGAAGCTGATCTTTACGATCAAGAATCTGCCTAAAAGCAACAAGTCCGAAAAATCGGAAGCCTAAGTAAGTAAATTAGTTATCAGGATAATTTTAGATCCCGCTCAGCGTAAAGCTGGGCGGGATTTTTTCTTTTCCGAAAGGCAATTTTAACCCTTGTTATAACACATATATGTTATGTCACTACTCAAATTGGTATAATATAATTATACGATTTTGTGCAAAAGAGATAGTATGATTATCAACATATTAAGTTGGTAACTAGTCAGGACAACTGACCTTTTATCCTCATTATCAATTGTTAAGCGCTTGTTAATTGGCGGCTAAACATATACCCCTTAACTAAATATATTCAGTAAAATGACATCATAATACCATTTTATACACGAGTTAAATATTTCATTTTTGTCATATGAAAGTTATTGCTTATTTAAATAATGAGTTGATCTAGCCATATGCTTTATCCATTTAAGGCAGTATTTCCTTCCATCGTAGTGAACAGTGACAACTATTTAACGGAATGGCCTGAATAGGAAGTACATCACCAGCTGGCAGCATCGCCGCTGCAACAATCAGTGAGAGAGTAGTACAAACAGTGGACAATATTTAAGTACAGCAATGTGCTTAGTGAGACTTTACGGTTTTACCGGACAAATTCTATTGGATTAATAAACCACAACACTATGAGGTAAAGCCTCATAGCTATTATTTGACTTGATAACTATCCTTATACCATGAACAAATCTCTACGTATCGGAGCAAAGCTGCTCCTGGCAGGCTGCCTTGCCTTATTCTCTGTTACCGTTCAGGCCCAGTTAAAGGTCGGTAGCAATCCAACTAACATCCAGAAATCAGCAGTGTTAGAGCTGGAATCTGACCGGCAGGGTCTGTTACTGCCCCGCCTTACAGATACCGTGGCTATCAATGCAATTACCCCGGCTCCCCCGGATGGTATGATCATTTACCTGGCCCTGGCGCCTAACGTTGGCCTGTATGTTAGAAAGGGCGGCCACTGGGAAATGATGGCTAATTCATCATCAGCTTTAGGTAACTGGGGATTAACCGGTAACGCAGGCACCAACCCAACCAATAACTATGTTGGTACCAGCGATGCCCAGGAGCTTTCTGTACGTGCAAACAATACAGAAGCTATCCGCGTAACCACTGCCGGTAATGTGCAGCTGAAACAGGTAACTGTAGGCGCTGTTGGCGATCTGGAAGTGCTGGTATTAGGCGCCGGTGGTTCTGTAATGCGCCGTACCATCTCTGCTTCCGCCTTCACTGGCGCTATCAGCAGCCTGAATGGGTTAACAGGTAATGTGCAAACAATGGTGGCCGGTTCTGCCGGTAACGACTTCACCATCACATCTACCGGTACCGCACATACTTTTGATATCCCTACACAGGATGGTACTAAAACAAGAGGTCTTTTAACAAGTGCTGACTGGACTAAGCTGAACAACGCACAGAAAGCTATCGTAATAGGTACTTTCTCTACCACACCTGTTGCCGGTGGTTTAACCATAGACAATACAGGTCCCCAGGCTTCCCTGGTGCTGCATGCCGCTGATGCTACCAATCCTGGTGCTGTATCAGTTGCTGCACAGACCTTTGCAGGTGCAAAAACCTTCCAGGATAATTTAGTGGCAGGTGCCAACTTAAACGTAACCGGCACTACCGGCTTAGGCGGTGCTACTACTTTAGGCGGTGCGCTTACCATCACCAACGCGCTTACCGATGCTGCTACTGCTGAAAATGATGTGCTGATCCGTACTGCCAGCGGCCTGGTATTAAAGAAAACACTGAACGATGCTGCTTTCAACGGCGCCATCCAGAAGCTGAACAGCCTTACAGGCCCCAGCATTTCCCTGAAAACAGGTACTGCCGGTACTGATGTTGCTTTAGATAGCACCAGCGTAGCTAACGTAATTACCCTGAACGTTCCCGATGCGTCACTGACTGCACGTGGTGTGATCAATGGTAAACCTGACCAGGCTTTTGCCGGCAGCAAACAGTTCCGCGATTCAGTAGTAGTAGGTGCTGCAACAAGGCCTAACTCTACCTTCCAGGTAGAAGGTTCTGTATCTATGTCTATCACCACAGTTACTACTAACTATACTGTAACAGCTACAGATAACACCGTACTGGTAAATCCTGCAGCAGCGGTAACCGTTACCCTGCCCAACCCTACCGGTATGAAAGGCCGTATCTATACCATTAAGAAAATAACTACCGGTACAGATAACATCGACAACACTGTAACTATCACGCCTACCGGCGCACAGATTGAAGGTGGTACCAACTACACCATTTACAACGCCTGGACTTACGTAACACTGCAAACTGATGGTACCAACTGGTACATCATTAAGAAATAATAAATACGGTTTGTTAACAGGAGCGGCGTATAGCCACTCCTGTTAACCCGTTTTTATGAAGTAGCCTTCCCTAACCATACGCAAGCGAGTTTGTGATGAAAATAGTTCTACCTATCCGTCTATCTATATTGGCCACCCTGTGTTTCTGCATCAGCACTGCTTTGCAGGCGCAACAGCTTAAGCTGGGTACCACCCCCACTGTAATACAGAAATCTGCATTGCTGGAGCTGGAAAGTACCAAACAGGGCTTATTATTAACACGTATCTCCGATACGCTTTCTGCGCCTTTGAATACCGCATTGGATGGAACCATCATTTACTTTACACCAGACAAATCATTACGGGTACGCGCAAACGGTATTTGGCAAAAGCTGGGTAGCGGTGTAGGATTAAATGACTATATACAAAACCTGAGCGCCGGTACACAAACGGCCGGTTTTTCTATTAGCGGCAATGGCAGTATTGGCGGCACTTTAGGGCTTCCCTCACTGGCCAGCGGTTCAGTGCTGTTTATGAATGGCACTAACGTAGCGCAGAACAACACAAACTTTTTCTGGGATATTGCCAACAGCCGCCTGGGCGTTGGCACCAATACCCCTAACAATAAGCTGGAAGTAGCAGGCACCACAGCGGCTACCGGCACCTCCGGTTTACGTTTAAAAGATCTGGGCACTGCCACTGTGCAGGCTTATAACAGCAAGGTATTATCCATTAATAACAATGGAGATGTTATTGTAACCACCAACGCGGGGGCCAATAACTGGCTGATCACCGGTAATGCCGGGGTAGATCAGACCCTCAACTTCCTGGGTACCACAGACGATAAAAAGATGAGCCTGCGCTCCAACAGCCAGCCTTACCTGGAGTTTGGCCGCCGCCAGACCTTAGGTTTAACAGAAACGTACCCGGACTACACAGATAATGATGAAAAGGTAACCTGGGTACGCTCTGCTTTGCAGTTTGAGGTACCCGCTGCCGTTAGCTTCTATAAACCCAAGATGTGGACCACTGCGGACGGTAACTTCCGCATCAAAGGCGCATCCGCCGGTACTGATTATTTTGAGATGGGCGCCACCGGCACTGCCAACAATGGCGGTTTTGAATTTATTATTGGCGATGATGGAGACGAGCCTATCCTGTTCAAAAGTTATAACTACGCAACAACTACCTTCACCGAAATGATGCGTTTACAGAGCGGCAAAGTGGGCATAGGCACCAATGCCGTACCTGTACGTAAGCTGGAAGTGCAGGGAGATATGCGCCTTACCGGTAGCGCAGGTACACCCGCCAGCCTGTTAGGCCGCGATGCCAATGGAGATATTGCCAACATGGCTATAAACACTACAACGTTGGGAATTGCCACCGGTACTTTAACTGCAAATAACACAAGCAACATCTGGAATGCTAACAAGTTCCAGAACCGCAACATACTGGATTCTGTACCAGGTACCGGCGACGTGTTGAAATGGAATCCAACCAGGAGTTTATGGCTGCCGGCCCCGGATATTACCGGCGGCGCTTCTTATGGTACGCTGCTTACAAATGATATCAGTAATGCAGATGCGCCGGATGCCAACTACCGCATGAAAATATGGTCCAACCCGAATCCAATGACAGGGGTGGTAACGAACGGGCCTTTAGGAACCACCGCTTTTGCATACAGCGTATTATCCTTCCAGAATGGCGCCTTTACCACGCAGTTATACTTTGATAAAAATGGCTTTGCTGTAAAAGAATGGGCTGGTAATACCGCACCGCTTACTTCAAATGCAGGTAATCCCTGGTATAAGGTGGTTACTACACATGGTGATAACATCTTCACAAATGGAGGGCTTATTTTTGCCGGTGCAACCACCGATGCGACTACAGAAGTAAGGCAGGATGATGCAAATCTGCACTGGGATAATAGCAGTAAAGAGCTGGGGATTGGCACTAATACGCCTGCAAGTACTTTAGATGTGAGAGGCAGCCTTTCAATGCCAATAAGGTCCGGTACTAATACTACTTTAACGGCAGATGATTACACTTTTATAAAAACAGGTACCGGTAATGCAACAATTAATATACCTGCTGCCAGCACCTGTGCCGGCAGGATCTATGTTGTAAAACGTGTATCCGCAACCGGTACTGTTTATATTAAATCCACCACCGGTACATTGGATGGTAGCAACCTTGCAACGGCTAACGGAGGTAATGGGGTGACTTTTACAGCAACGGCAAACAGATCCTGGACAATCCAGTCAGATGGCACTAACTGGTATATCCTTGCTCAATTCTAACCACAGGGAACAGATCTTATAGTGAAACTAAAAGCGCTCAAATATCTTTTATCCTTATGCTTACTTGGTGTAGCCACCCTTGGCTTAGCCCAGCAGGGCACCTACATTCCCCCCGGCGGCCAGGTCTGGATGTTTGGCGGCAACAATGCTCCTGTAGCCGTTTTCGGCAACATGCAGCAGGAGGGTTCCCTGGGCTCCAATCCTAATTCCTTATTATACTTCCTGGGTAAGAAGTGGACCAACGGTAACGCAGCTACGCTGCCTGATGAAACAGGCGGTAATAGTGGTACCGGTGGTATATTCCGCTTTTCCTCCAACAATATCCTGTACGGCAATATGGGCCAGCAAACCGTGTTTGGCAACTACAACGTAGCCAGCGGCACAGGTACCAGCTTCCCTAACTTAGAGCTTAATAACCCCTCCGGTTTGCTGCTGGATGATCTGAGTGATCTGAAAGTACGCCGTACCCTTAGCTTCAGCAACGGGCACATTTTCCTGAACGGCTGGAACCTGGTGGTAGGCCACCAGTCGCCCGGCACCATTACCGGTTACAGTGATCAGCGTTTTGTGGTAACAGGTACCGGTTCAGTAGGCGGTTTTCTTTACCGGGAAGGTTTGATGGGCACTTCAGGCAGGGTAGTGTTCCCTGTAGGTACAGATGTAAATAACTATGCCCCGGCAGCGCTGGCATACCAGGGCACGGCAGATATGTTTAAGGTACGCGTGTTCGACAGCATTTATACGGCCGCCAGTGGTGGTACTGCCCTGCAGGATACCTTTATTACCAAAACCTGGAATATAGGCCACCTGCAAAACGGCAGCGCACCTACAGATGTGATCCTGCAGCACATGAACAGCATGGAAATGCCTATTTATGCTACGTACCGGGATAGCAGCTATATTAATCATTATAATGCAACCGCCTGGGATAAGCTCAGCACGCTGCAATACCAGCCGCAGGCAGGTACGCTTACTACCGTACCTATGAGCGGGGCCACCATGCACCTGCGCAGCTTTACTGACGGCCTGCTCACCAACGAATATTTTTCCAAAACCGTACTGTTCACCGCCCTGCGCCCGCCAGCTACCATCATCGATTTTCAGGCCTGGCGTTTAGCCTGGGATAAGGTGCACCTGGAATGGAGCACCAGCCAGGAGGTAAATAACTACGTGTTTGAAATAGAGCGCCGCTTTGAGGATGATACCGCCTTTACCACCATTGGCAGGGTACCTACCAAAGCCCCTGGTGGTTATAGCAATAAACGTTTGGATTACACTTACCAGGATAATAACAACAGCTATGATGGCTGGACCTATTACCGCATAAAAGTGATAGGACGAAATGGCCAGATAGTGTACTCCGTGATCAGGGCCGTACCGCCGCTGATCCAGATAGATGTATATCCCAACCCGAACCTTGGGCAGTTTAAAGTACGCATCCGCGGCATCCGCCAGGCACTGCATATGCAGCTGATCAATAACTGGGGCCAGATCCTGCGCCAGTATGATATACAGAATGAAGGCGATGTGCTGGTGAAAGAGCTGCCGGCCGGCCTGTACTACCTGGTGCTGTACCATAAGGATACCCAGGCAGTAGCTTACCGCACAAAGGTGGTAGTGCTGGGACAACAGTAAAAGCATAAAGCAAAAAGCTGAAAGCATAAAGCAGTGTACACCACTGCGCAGGCCTTCAGCTTTTTGCATTACTAGATCCGCCATCTTTGTAATCATCATCATCCGCTGCATTCAGCTTTATGCTTTATGCTTTCACCTTTTCGCTTTTTTCTTACTTTTGTACAAACACCCGGTTTTGAAGAAGATCATTATAACGATAGACGGTTACTCCTCCTGTGGAAAAAGCACACTGGCCAAACAGCTGGCCAGGCAGCTGGATTACGTGTACATTGACAGCGGAGCTATGTACCGGGCTATCACCTTCTACTTCATACAAAACCAGGTAAGCTGGTCAGACACTGCCGCTGTAAAAGAAGCCCTGCAAAACATTCACCTGGAATTTGAATACGATGAAACCAATGAAGGCCAGGCCTCCATTTACCTCAATGGTGAAAATGTAGAGCACCTGATCCGGGATATGCTGGTAGCTGAAAAAGTGAGCGAGGTAGCTGCCGTGAAAGAAGTACGGGAGTTTGCCGTAGCACAGCAGCAGCAAATGGGAGAGAAGAAGGGGATCGTAATGGATGGCCGGGATATAGGCACTACAGTATTCCCTAAAGCAGAGCTGAAGATCTTCATGACAGCAGATACCGCCATACGGGTAGAACGCCGTTTTAAAGAGCTGTACGCAAAAAATAAGAGCATCACTATCCAGGAAGTAAAAGAAAACCTGGAGCTGCGGGATTATATAGATTCTAACCGGGAAATAAGCCCGCTGCGCAAAGCTGCAGATGCTATTATATTGGATAACAGCCAATTAAGCATGGAAGAACAGCTGCTGTTAGCTCTGCAGTGGGTAGAGGATGCCATGATGGTGCAGTCATCCTGACCTCATAATACACCTTGAAATATAAATATTTATGCCGGCAGTGTAAATATTTTTCCATTTTAAAGAAAGGTTTTATAAATTTGTTTTGAATCCGTTGACCTGCGGATCACTCCAATAATTTACCACATCCTTTAGAATCTCCTACCGTACATAATTTTCCACCTTATCCATGTGTAAAAGCCATGCTTGATCTTTGGGCGCGCAATAAAATGTTGTGTGCACGTGTTTGGTATGATTAAATATTAAGCAGGGCAGGAAATAGGTGCAGTATAACGATGACTATAATGTGTTTTGGAAGATTTTAGCCTAACTGTATCCAAAAGACCTCTGCTATTAACCGATAATAGAAATTTTTATCTATATAAAATTAACGGCTGGACAGGTTGCCAGGACGGCTGTTATTATTATTAAAACTTAATGTGGAATAGGATTGTTTTTCAGTCTTATTTCATGTTTTCAGTAGGTGTATTCGGTTAATAGGAAGAAGGGGCGAATTCTTTCGCCCTTTCGCTTTTTTATCAATCCCGTGAACCGGTAACATTTAATGCCGGTTACGGTCAAAAATTGGGGACAAAGGTGCAAATGCGCTACAGTATTAATTATTCAGTCTTAATTAGTGATTAATTACTTAAATTGTGTAAGTTCTATCCCTACTGATCCATGTTCAGCAAAGGTGCCTGTATTTTATTGATTTTGACCTTATGGGCAAATGGGCGTTTACGGGGGCAAGACTCATTGCTGGTAAATCGTACGCTTGATTCCGCCAAAGCCTTGCCAAATGACTCCGGCAAAGTGAACTGGTATATTGCAAAGGGCAAAGCAATGGCCCGTTTCTTTGACGGCAGGAAAGAAGAGAATGCTTTTTTTCAGGAAGCCATTACCCTTGGACAACGCATCCGCTACTCACGGGGCCTGGCCAATGTATATAATGAAGTAGGCACCGCCAAAAGGAACCGCTCAGAATATATCCTCGCTAACGACTATCACGAAAAAGCAATTAAGTACGCAGAGGAAACAAAGGACGATCGCCTTATCAGCATATCCCTTAACAATGCAGGTGTGGATAACCGGCGTATGGACCAGCTGCAGAAAGCATTTGATTACCATTTCAGGGCCCTGCAGGCCGCAGAAAGGGCTAATGATGTACGCAGTGTTTGCGTAGCCATTAACAGTATTGGCAACATAGAGCTCTCTACCGAAAAATATACAGACGCCATCGGCCACTTTACCAAAGCCCTGGAGCTGGAAGAAAAAAACAAAAATGAGCTGGGCGAGGCCATTAACCTGGGCAACATTGGATATGCTTACCAGGGGCTGGGCAAAATAGATCTGGCCATTGAATTCTACAAACGTTCCCTGGCCGTAAACCAGAAGCTGAAGAATAATACGGGCATGGCTATATGTTATAACTCCCTGGGCAATGCCTACCAGGAAAAAAAGGATTACACCCATGCCATGGAGGCCCTGCAAAAGGCCCTGGCCGTGAATGATAAGGTGGAGGATAAGATCCACATAGCTGAAAGTTATCTGAATATAGGTATGCTGTTAAGCCGGCAGGGCAAACATGAAGAAGCCCGCAGGTACATACAGCAGTCCCTGGACCTTAGCCTGCACTGGCGCTTTAAATCCATGCTGCTGGAGGTGTATAAAGCCCTGGCCGCAGATTATAAGGCCAGTGGTGATTTTAAGCGCTCCCTGGAATTTACAGACAGGTCGCTGTTATATAAGGATAGCATACTGGATGAAAACGCCGCCATGGCATTAGCCCAAACCAGGGCCATTTATGAAGTGGACCGTAAAGATATCCAGATCAAAGCCCTGGAGCACGATAAACAGCTCAGCGAGCTGCGCACCAAACGTAACATTGTATACATGTTCTCTACCGCCGGTTTTTTACTGATGCTGGCCGTAGGCGCCTTTTTCTATATCCGCCACCGTAACCTGGAGGCCAATAAGCATACCTTGCAGCTGGAGCTGCGCTCCCTGCGTGCGCAAATGAACCCGCACTTTATCTTTAACTCCTTAAGCTCCATTCACCGGTTTATATGGAGTAACAGCCAGGAGGAAGCATCAGACTACCTCACCAAGTTCTCCAAGCTAATGCGCATGATCCTGGACAATACCCAGCACACCTTCATTTCCCTGAACAAGGAAGTAGAGTCCCTGCGCCTGTACCTGGACCTGGAACGCCTGCGCTGCAACGGTGTATTTGAATACCGTATTAACATAGCAGACGATATTAATGATGATGAAGTAATGTTGCCCCCCATGATCATACAACCCTATGTGGAAAATGCCATCTGGCACGGGTTAGTGCATAAATCAGGCAAGGGTATGCTGGACATCAGCATTACCATGCGCAGCGGCCGTACGCTCATTTGCATGGTTACAGACAACGGGATCGGCCGCAAAAGAGCGCTGGAAATAAAGGCCAAAAAAGGGGAAACACACCGCTCAATGGGCATGCAGGTAACAGAAGGCCGTATAGACCTGATCCGTAAGATCAATAACAGCAGGGATACAAACGTCACTATCACCGACCTGGAATCAGAAGATGGTACACCCGCCGGTACACAAGTAGCTATAACGCTGCCGGTGGAGCATATTTTTTAGCAGAAACTACAAACCTACAAACCTATAAGCATGAGCGAAATCAAGGCGATCATTGTGGACGATGAGCAGCACTGTATAGATGCATTACAAACCATGTTACAGAAAAAATGCCCGGAGGTAACGGTACTCGGAGGTGTAAATAGTGTGCGGGAAGCCAAGGGCCTGATAGATGAGCTGCAGCCGGACCTGGTGTTCCTGGATGTGGAAATGCCCCACCAGAACGGATTTGAGCTGTTAAAGCTGTTTGAAAAGCTGTGGTTTGATGTGATCTTCACCACCGCATTTGAGCAATATGCCTTAAAAGCTATCAAGTTCAATGCCCTGGATTACCTGTTAAAGCCCTTCAGCGTACAGGAGCTGCAGGATGCGGTGCAGAAGTGCAGGGAAAGGAAGAGCAACCGTAGCGCCACCCCCACCTCCTCCCCCCTGGAAGTGTTCCTGCAGAACATGAAAACCCTGCATCAGACCCACCGTAAAATAGCCCTGCCTACCATTAATGGCCTGGTGTTTATGCCGGTACAGAACATTGTACGTTGTGAATCCACAGGTAACTATACCAAGATCTTTTTTACAGATAAGAAAAACCTGCTGGTGTCCCGCCCGTTAAAGGAGTTTGAGGAGCTGTTATCAGACCTGGACTTTTTCCGGGTACATAACTCGCACCTCATTAACCTGCAGCAAATGCAGTCCTATATACAGGGAGAAGGTGGCTTTGCTCTTATGACAGATGGAACGCAGGTAGAGGTATCGCGGCGCCGGAAAGCAGAGTTCCTGAAGAGGGCCATGCAGTTTTAGTACTTCCAGATTTTCACCAATTCACGCCACTTATTTACTATTATCTGCCGGATAATAATTACACGTTGCAGGCGCTATATGGAACCGGTACATTTGTTTAAAGAATACGATCATACTTCGATAATACATCGCATAATATAAACTCTTTTTTTCTCTGCATTACTAGCATTGAGTAGCCCCAAAGAAAAAAGGCACCCTCGGGTGTCTTTTTTAATGTGTATCCTTCACTATTAATTCTTAATTATTCATTAGCTGGTCCGCCAGCTCATCTGCCTTATGTTCCAAACCATAAAACGTCAGCAGCTTCCGGATCACGCCTTCTACCAGCGCATCCGGGCAGGAGGCGCCGCTGGTAAGCATAATGGTGGCCGGCGTTTGTTCCGGTAAAAAGTGCAGGCTGTGTAACTCCTGCTTATGGTGAAAATCCCAGTGCAGGATCTCTTTTTCAGATAAGATCTTTTCTTCAGAGGAGATAAAGTAAGTAGGCATCTTTTCCTCGCACAGCTCTACCAGGTGCGAGGTGTTGGAGCTGTTATAGCCACCCACCACAATGGCCAGGTCCGCGTTGGCGGCTAACATGCCATTTACCGCGCTCTGGTTATCGTTGGTAGCATAACAAAGGGTATCGCGGGCATCGGCAAACCGTTCGCCGGCAGTAGCTTCGGTAAGCTGGTATTGCTCCATGATCACGCCTTTTATATAATCGGCAATGGCCTGGGTTTCGGTGGCCAGCATAGTGGTTTGGTTCACTACGCCTACCCGCTGCAGGTCTGTTTCCACATTAAACCCGGGGGAATACTGGCCCTTGAACAAACCGGCAAAATCTGATGCCGGCCGTTGCCCGGTCATGAACTCGCCCAGTATTTTGGCTTCAGCTATATCGTTCACCACAACAGTAGGCGTATTATGCAGGCTGTGGGAAAAGGTGGCCCGGGTTTCTTCGTGCCCCGGCTTACCATGTACAATTACGGTATAGTTCTTTTCACCGATCTGCTCTGCTTTATTCCAAACCCTTTCCACAAAGGGGCAGGTCGTATTGTATTGTACGGGGGAAATGCCCAGGCTTGTAAGCCGGGCCTCTATTTCCAGGGTAGTGCCAAAAGCAGGGATGATCACAATATCATCCGGTTGCAAAGCTTCCCAGGGTACCAGCTGTTTACCGCTGGTGTCCATGATGAACTGTACCCCTTTTTCCAGCAGGTCGTTATTTACATGGGGGTTATGGATCATTTCACTCAGCAAAAAAATGCGCTTGCCGGGATTTTCCTCGATGGTCTTAAAAGCTATTTCAATGGCGTTCTCCACCCCGTAGCAAAACCCAAAATGCCGCGCCAGCAATATCTTCAATGCCCCAAAATCCAGCAGGGTAGGGGTAAAATCCTTCTTCATCCGGTCCTGTTGCTTGCGCTTTTGCTTTATAGCTGTGATCAGCGGGCTGCGGTAAATGATGGGAACATTAAACGTTTTCATACTTCTGAGTAATTAATAATTAAGAATGAATAATTAATAATCGCATACACAAGTACTTCCGTAAAGGAGGTACTTCTATTCATCCTTAATGATGGGGCAAAGGTAATTCATTGCATGGGGAACCAAAAATATAGGGTATCGGTGTTACTCGCACCGCCTTCCTCCGTGATTATTAATTCTTAATTCCGCTCACTAACGCACTTGAAGCAGGCAATGGACCATCGGCCATGGACTGCGCGCAGCGCATTACTACTCCTGGCTATGTTTATCCAGCCAGATCTTTTCCTCAGCGCTCAGGCTCTCGATCCCTCTTTCATTGATCTTGTCCAGCAGCTGGTCTAACCGCAGCTGTTTGTTCTCCACAATGTTCTTTTTTACCACTTTCAGGGGGGACTTTTTGGGTTTAAAGGAGCGTTTGGTGGCGGATCGGTTACCGCTCCGCAGGTTGGCAATGGCCTCAAAACACCATACAAAAGGTTGACCCAGGTCTGTACCGTTCTGCAGCAGCTTAATGTAAATGAAACCCGTGGCCGCACCGCCCACATGGGCCAGTATGCCGCCCAGGTTACCCTGTGGAATGGAGATCAGGTCCAGCACTATCACTGCCAGGGCCAGCCATTTCAGCCGTACGCTGCCTATCAGCAGCAGGCCTATTTCATAGTTGGGCATCAGGGTAGCGCAGGCCACCAGCAGGGCCATTACAGAGGCAGAAGCGCCCAGCATGGTAGTATCAGTGCCGGCCGGCAGCAGCAGGTGAAAGCAGAGCATATATACCAGGCCGCCGGTAATACCGCCCAGCAGGTACAGGGGAAGTATGCGTTTATTGCCCAGGAAAGAGCGGAACAGGTTGCCAAACCAGAACAGGTTCAGCATATTGAAGAAAATATGAAAAACGTTCAGGTGCGCAAACATGTAAGTGATCAGCCCCCAGGGTTTCCGGAGAAAAACGCCGAGCTCCGAATGCAGCACTATCTGGTTATAGGAAAACATGAACACCAGGTCTGAAACGCCGAAATAGCTTACAAGGCGCAAAAGCCCCAATACCACAAAGATCGCTATGTTCCAGACTAGCAGATGGTTTACCGCATTTTCTTGCTTGAGCCAGTAGCGAATATCCGATTGAAAAGAAGTGCCATTCATATCTGAAAATTACTACTTAACGGAGAAATGAAAAATACCCCTTTTTCTACATTTCCTGCATTTTTTTTAGTATCTTTGCCGTCCCAATAAAGGGTTCTGGGCGAAATCCCGGGAAATTTTAAACACAATAAAAGGACAAGTTTTGGAAGAAAACAACATTATTAACGAACAAAACGCTGAACAACAGGCTCCGCAGGCAGCTACTGCCGCAGTAGAAACAGCGACACCAAATGAACCTGTTGCCGTTGCCACCGCTCATGATGATTTCGATTGGAGCGTGGACAAACGGAACGTTTCTTCTTACAACAAAGAAGAAAAAGCTAAGTACGATCAAACGTACGACAGCACCTTCAAGGTAATTGAAGAAAATGGATTGATCAACGGCCTGGTAGTAGGTTTAACCAAAACCGACGTAGTGATCAACATCGGGTTCAAATCCGATGGTCTGATCTCCCTGAATGAGTTCCGCGACATGCAGAACCTGAAAGTAGGAGATGAGATCGAAGTACTGGTAGTAGAAAAAGAAGACCGCAGCGGTAACCTGCACCTGAGCCGTAAACAGGCTCGCCAGCAACGTGCATGGGAACGTATTGTGGAAGTGTACAAAACAGGCGAAGTGGTTACTGGTACCGTTACCAGCAAAACCAAAGGCGGCCTGATCGTAGACGTGTATGGTATGGAAACATTCCTGCCCGGTTCTCAGATCGATGTGAAACCGGTTACCGATTACGACCAGTTTGTAGGCAAAACAATGGAGTTCAAAGTGGTGAAGGTGAACGAAGCCATCCGCAACGCCGTAGTTTCCCACAAAGCGCTTATCGAAAGCGATATCGAGCAGCAAAGAGTGGATATTATCTCCAAACTGGAAAAAGGCCAGGTATTGGAAGGTACTATCAAAAATATCACCGACTTCGGTGCGTTCATCGACCTGGGTGGTCTGGACGGCTTGCTGTACATCACCGACATCAGCTGGGGACGTATCTCTCACCCGAGCGAAATACTGCAGATGGATCAGAAGATCAATGTGGTGGTATTGGACTTCGACGACGAGAAGAAACGTATCAGCTTAGGTTACAAACAGCTGACCCCGCATCCGTGGGATACTTTACCCGCACACATCACCGAAGGTGCTAAAGTGAAAGGTAAAGTAGTGAACATTGAAGATTACGGCGCATTCCTGGAAATTCTGCCTGGTGTAGAAGGTCTGGTGCACGTATCTGAGATCTCCTGGGCTTCTACGCCTATCAATGCTAAAGAATTCTTCAAATTAGGCGAAGAGTACGAAGCAGTGGTAGTAACGCTGAGCAAGGACGAGCGCAAAATGAGCCTGTCTATTAAACAGCTCACAGAAGATCCATGGGCTACTATCGAAACTAAATTCCCGCTCGAAAGCCGTCACAAAGGTATCGTGAAGAACATCACTCCTTATGGCGTGTTCGTAGAGCTGGAAACCGGTATCGGCGGTATGATCCACATCTCTGACCTGAGCTGGATCAAACGTTTCAATCACCCGAGCGAGTACACGAAAGTAGGTAACGAGATCGAAGTAGTAATTCTGGGTATTGATAAAGATAACCGCAAGCTGAGCCTGGGTCACAAACAGATCGAGGAAGATCCCTGGAACACTTTTGAAACTATCTTCCCGATTGGTTCTCACCATGAAGGTACCGTAGTGAAGAAAGATGAGAAAGGTGCAACTGTACAGCTGCAATACGGCCTGGAAGCTTACGCTCCTGCCCGTCACCTGCGCACGGAAGATGAGAAACCCATCAACGTGGAAGATGTGAAAGAATTCCAGATCATCGAATTCGATCGCAGCGAAAAACGTATCCTGGTATCTCACACCCGCGTTTGGGAAGCTCAGAAAGCAGAAGAGAAAGAAGCCGTTAACAAAGAGAAGAGAGCAGATGCTGACAAAACCCGTAAGGCAGTGAAGAACCTCCAGAGCAAGGTAGAAAAAGCTACCCTGGGCGATCTGGGTGCACTGGCCGAACTGAGAGAAAAGCTGAAGCAGAACGAAGGCGGCGAAGAGAAGAAAGGCGAATAATTACGACAAGCTTTAAGCTCACATACCAATCCCCCGGTTTTACGCCGGGGGATTTTTTTATTTACCCCACCTCCACTAGGACGCCATAGGATGCCCCTGCTGAAACCCTGCCCTATTTTCATAAGCGGCAATTCCACGTTTTATTGTTTAAATTTCTACGTTATGGGTAACCAATTGTTCACCCGCAATTACCGGAAACTATCACAGCAACTATGATACAACAACATTTTTTCCGTGTGTGTTTTACCCTGTGCTTATTGGCCCAGCTGCAAACACATGCACAATCCCTGGCCGTAGTAAATATAAAGGACCTACGTTGTGAAGCCCGGCAATCACCGGTAGGTGTAGATGTACCGCAGCCGGTATTCAGCTGGCAGCTGGAATCTATAGGCCGGGATGTGCAGCAAACACATTACCGCCTGCTGGCAGCAACATCCGAAGCCCTGCTGGCCGGCACGCCCGACCTGTGGGATTCAGGTAAGATCCCATCTGCACAAAGCAGCTTTATACCATATGCCGGCAAGCCTTTGCAAAGCGCCGCCAGCTGTTACTGGAAAGTGGAGGTGTGGACCAATAAAGGAGGTCCGGCCACTGCTGCCAGCGTTTTTACTACCGGCATTATGCAGGCGCAGGAGTGGAATAAAGCGCAATGGATAGCTTATGAAAACCTGCCGGATAGCAGTAAAATATACCCCGGTGTGCATGGCAACGGCAATAAGCTGGGCAGCAAAGGCCTGCAGCGCTCCATTGTGCCATACCTTAGCAAGTCGTTCCTGGTGCAGAAACAGGTGCAGCAGGCGCTGGTATTTGTAAGCGGGCTGGGACAGTATGAGCTGTATCTGAACGGCAATAAGGTAGGTAATGATTTCCTAACCCCCGGCTGGACCAATTACAACAAGGTATGCCTGTACAACAGCTTTGATGTAACAGAACAGTTAAAACCGGAGCAGAACGTAATAGGCGCCATAGTAGGCAATGGGTTCTTTAATGTAAACCGGGAGCGCTACCGCAAGCTGGTAATAGCACAGGGTTACCCTATGCTGCGGGCTAAGCTGGTGGTCCGTTACACCGATGGCACCAGCACAGAAATAGTAACCGATCATAGCTGGAAAACAACGCCGTCGCCGGTTACTTTTACCAGCATTTACGGAGGTGAAAGTTATGACGCTACTTTGGAGCAGCAGGGCTGGTGCCGGCCCGGTTTTAAAGACGCCGCCTGGAAGGCCGCCCTGCCCGTACAAAGCCCGGGTGGTGAAATGCGCGCCCAGCGGGAGTATCCCCTGCAGGTAATGGATAGCTTTACAGTACAAAGAACATATACCCCGCAGCCTGGTAAGTACGTGGTGGACTTCGGGCAAAATGCCTCCGGCATTATCCGCATAAAAGTAAAAGGGAAAAAGGGCGCAGTAGTACGTATTACGCCCGCTGAGCTGCTGGATGATGAGCACCTGCCTTATCAGAAAGCCAGCGGATCGCCCTACTATTTTTCGTATACCCTTAAAGGTGAAGGCACGGAGGAATGGACGCCCCGTTTTTCCTACTACGGCCTGCGTTATGCCATGGTAGAAGGTGCGGAGCCTGCCGCCACTTACAAAGACAGTGATTCCGCGCAGCTGCAGAATATTACCTTTTTGCATACCCGCAACAGCGCGCCAACCGTGGGCAGCTTCAGCTGTTCCGATACTTTGTTCAACCGCATATTTACCCTCATTAACTGGGGCATAAAAAGCAACCTGGCCAGCGTAGCTACTGATTGCCCGCACCGCGAAAAACTGGGCTGGCTGGAACAAACCTATTTGCTGCGCAACTGTGTAGGTTATAACTACGATGTGCTGAACCTCTTTAACAAAACGGTAAATGACATGATGGAGGCGCAGCTGCCCAATGGCCTGGTGCCGGACATTGCGCCGGAATACGTGGAGTTTGACGGTGGCTTCCGCGACTCGCCGGAATGGGGCAGCGCCAGCATACAAATACCCTGGTTCCTGTACACCTGGTATGGCGATAAACAGGTGCTGGAAAGAGCCTATAACATGATGCAG
The DNA here is from genome assembly GCF_019091455.1 of Chitinophaga sp. GbtcB8. GTDB lineage: Bacteria > Bacteroidota > Bacteroidia > Chitinophagales > Chitinophagaceae > Chitinophaga. The sequence goes on along the minus strand of NZ_JAGXJN010000001.1, from coordinate 184,106 downwards.
CGTTATATAGCTTACCTGGGCAGCCGCGCCCAAAACCACATCCTGGACTACGGTCTGGGTGATTGGTATGATATGGGCCCCAAACACCCGGGCATTGCACAGCTGACACCTTTGGCACTAACGGCTACGGCTATATACTACCAGGATGCAGATGCCATGGCCAAAATAGCTACGGCATTGGGCAAACGTGCAGATGTGAGCCGCTACCACTCGCTGGCAGATAGTATACGGAAAGCATTTAACAAAAAGTTCTTTAACCCGGCTACCGGCACTTATGCCACCGGCAGCCAAACCGCTTATGCCATGCCGTTATACACCGGTCTGGTGGAAGAGCGTTACCGGCAAAAAGTGTTCCGCAACCTGCAGGATAGCATCCGCAAAGGGAACTACGCATTAACCGCAGGCGATATCGGTTATCACTACCTGGTGAGCGTATTAAGCAATGGCGGCGCATCACAGCTGCTGTATGATATGAATAAGCGGGATGATGTACCGGGGTATGCTTTCCAGCTGAAACACGGCGCTACTGCGCTTACAGAAAGCTGGCCTGCGCTGCGTTATGTATCCAATAACCACATGATGCTGGGGCATTTGATGGAATGGTTTTACAACGGCCTGGCAGGCATACGCCAGGCGCCTGACAGCAAAGGTTTTACTATGCTGGAAATAGCGCCCATCCCGGTAACAGGTATGGATTGGGTAAAAGCTGGTTTTGAAACATTACACGGCCCGGTGCAGGTAGCCTGGTTTAAAGAAGGTAAAAAGTTTGCGCTGGAAGTAACCATACCTGCCAATACCCAGGCCAGGATCATAATGCCGGGTAGTAAAAAGCCGGAAATGATAGGCTCCGGTACTTACAGTTTTACCTCGCAGCTGTAACAGGAGCAAGGTGTTCTTGCTATCACAATTAAATTCCCGTTATGAAGAAATATGGTTCGTATAAATGTTATACAGCTGCCCTGCTGATCCTGTTTATCAGCATGGCAGCACATGCGCAAAGCTCCACGTCAAAAAGTAGCTACGCCTACCTGCAGCAACAGTTTGCACAACCGGATCAGCAATACGGCAGTGCGCCGCTTTGGGTATGGAACACGAAAGTTACCCATAACATTATTGACAGTATGCTGGTGGATTTTAAGGCCAAAGGTTTTGGCGGTGTGTTCGTACATCCGCGCCCGGGGCTGGTAACAGAATATTTGGGTAATGAGTGGTTTGAGAACTGGCAGTACGCGCTTAAAAAGGCAAAACAGCTGAAGCTGGATATCTGGATCTATGACGAGAACTCTTACCCCAGCGGTTTTGCAGGCGGGCATGTACCGGCGCAAATGCCGGCATCCTGGAACCAGGGGCAAATGTTACACATGATCAAAGTAACCCAGCTGCCGGATACAGCCAATAAATTCTACTGCTGCCTGAAAGCGCAGGGCCAGGGTTTTGAGAACATTACCCGGCACCTGGACCAGGAGCGCGGCAAAACCGGTACTTACTATTTGTTCCGCAAAGAATACTATGAGCGCTCCGACTGGTACGGCGGTTTTTCTTATGTAGACCTGATGGTAAAAGGAGTAACAGAAAAGTTCATTGATGTAACCATGCGCGGGTATGAGCAGATAGGCGGGACCGAGTTTGGGAAAACCCTGAAAGGCGTATTTTCCGATGAGCCCAATATTGAAACACAGGGAGGAGGTAACATCCGCTGGTCGCCGGAATTATTTAACCGCTTTCGCCAAACCTGGGGTTATGATCTGCAGAACTACCTGCCATGTTTATACGAAGAAACAGGCGATTGGAAAAAGGTACGGCATAACTATCGTCAAACCCTGCTGCAAATGTTCATTGATGGCTGGTCTAAACCCTGGCAGCAGTACACCAGTAAAAAAGGGCTGGAATGGACGGGCCATTACTGGGAACATGCCTGGCCCGATCCCAATCATGGCGGAGATAACATGGCCATGTATGCCTGGCATCAGCGCCCCGGCATAGACCTGCTGTTTAACCAGTTTGATGAAAAAAGCCCCAACGCGCAGTTTGGAAATATCCGCGCAGTAAAAGAGCTGGCCAGTGTAGCCAACCAGTTAGGCAAGCAAAGAACGCTTTGTGAAACCTACGGTGGCGGCGGCTGGGAGCTTACCTTTATGGATATGAAACGCCTGGGCGACTGGGCTTTTGTACTGGGAGTAAATACCCTGAACCAGCACCTGGCAGATATGACCATTAACGGCGCGCGTAAATATGATTACCCGCAATCCTTCTCCTATCACAATCCCTGGTGGCCGCATTACGGATCGCTGAACCGTTACTTTGCACGCTTATCGCTGGCATTGTCAAGAGGGCAGCAGCAGAACAATATCCTTATACTGGAGCCAACTTCCAGCGCCTGGATGTATGTAAGCCCCTTAAAGACAAATAACCGTTTCGGGGAAATAGCGCAGCAGTTCCAGCAATTTGTTACCAGCCTGGAAAAGCAGCAGGTGGAGTATGACCTGGGCTCTGAAAACATTATCAAAGATCATGGCAAGGTAGCAGGTGACAAGTTTGTTATTGGCAAACGTGCATACAGCACGGTTATTATACCGCCAGGTACAGATAACCTGGACAGTACTACCTTTCAGCTCTTGCAGCAATACACGGCTGCCGGTGGTAAAGTAATTATGCTGCAGGCGCCGCAGCAGGTAAATGGTGCGGATAATGCGCAGCTGAAAAGCTGGCTGCAAAGCGCACATTTAACTGTACAGGAAACACCGCAATTACCCGCCAACCCAGACATTAGCTTTCCGCAGCTGGATCTCGCCAAAGGCAAATTGTATCACCACCGCCGTGTGCTGGACGATGGGCAGCTCTTATTCCTGAGCAACGCCAGCATGCAGGAAACCGCTGCCGGACAGGTACAGCTAAAGGGTAAACACGTGCTGTTAATGGAGCTAAGCACCGGCAAAGTGTGGGATTACCCGGCTACCGCTAATGGGGAAACACTTACCCTGCAATACAAGCTGCCGCCCGCTGGCAGCATGTTATGGTTTGTAAGTAATAAGGATATGCGTACCGGTAACGCCTATATGCCTTTACATACCGGTACGCCGGTAAATACCAAACCCTCCACCGTACAACGCCTGCAGCCCAATGTGCTGACCATTGATTTCTGCGATGTGCAGTTAGGTGACAGTGTATATAAAGACCAGCATGTGTACAACGCTGCCGATAAGGCTTTCAAATACTTTGGCTTTACAAACGGCAACCCCTGGAATACCTCTGTACAGTACAAGCGTAACATTGTGGACCGGAATACTTTCCGCACCGGCAGCAGGCTTACCGCGCGTTATCATTTCACGCTGGGTGAGGGTATTAACCGGCAAACATTACAAGCCGTTGCAGAGCGCCCGGATATCTGGAAAGTAAAGCTCAATGGCAAAACGCTTATGCCCATACCCGGCAAATGGTGGCTGGACAGGTCTTTTGCTGTATACAATATCAGCAACGCCGCACAACCTGGCATTAACACACTGGAAATAACGGCCACGCCTATGCGCATTTTTGCAGAAATAGAACCCGTATACATTCTGGGTGATTTCAGCCTGGAAACACAGCAACATGGGTTTGCCTTGCATGCACCCCTAACGCCAAAGATCGGTAGCTGGAAACAGCAGGGATTACCTTTGTATGGGCAGGAAATGGGCTACCGCAAACAGTTTACGGCTGCTGCCGGTAAAACATACATAGTACAGCTGCAGGATTGGAAAGGTACCGTAGCTACCGTAAAAGTGAATGGACAAGAGGCTGGTATTATTGATATACCACCCTATGCGCTGGATATTACGCCCCTGGTGAAGCGTGGTAACAATACCGTAGAAGTAATAGTTACCGGCAGCTTAAAGAACACACTTGGCCCGCATCATAACAAACCTGCACCGGGTCTGGTATCGCCCTGGATGTGGCGGAATGTAAATAGTTATCCTTCCGGCAGTGAGTATGATGTGTATGATTATGGATTGTTATCAGATTATGTGATAAGCGAACTATGAATTACGCTTAACGCAGAAAGCTTAATGCTTAACGCTGATTGCGTTCTGCGTTAAGCTTTCTGCATTTTGCTTTCAGCTTAATTACACAAACGGCGCTAATTCCGCATCACCAAAAGCCAGCAGGGAATCCAGCTTCAGATCAGCCAGCGCATAACGTTTATCGTTACGGTTGTGCGCTTCAGGTACTACCACTACTTTCATGCGGGCTGCCTTGGCGGCTATCATACCGGTAACGGAATCTTCAAATGCCAGGCAGTGCAGGGGATGGCTGTCCAGCGCTTCTGCGCAGGCCAGGTATACTGCGGGGTGGGGTTTGCCATGCGATTCAAATTCCGCAGAGCGGATGGCGTTGAAATAAGGTTTGATCTCCAGGTGATCCAGTGCGGATTCTATCAGGCGCAGGGGAGAGGAAGAAGCTAAGCCCAGCTTGAAACCCTTGGTACGGAAATAATCCAGGATATAATGCAGGCCCTCCATGGCAGTGCCCTGGGCCAGTATTTTAGAAATAACGGTATCAATGATCTCGGTGGTTACCTGCTCCCGGCTTTTACCGTTCCATTGAAAATAGTCGTGCCAGTAATCCACTACTTCTACGGTGCGTAAACCAGTGGTTTGGGAAGTGAGCTCAGAGGTCAGCTCCACACCTACCGTTGCAAATACTTCCCGCATTGCCTTGCCCCATAATGGCTCAGAATCTATCAGCAAGCCATCCATATCAAAAATCGCCGTATTAACCATATTTTATGCCTTTTTGCGCCGCAAAGATAGTTCTTAATGTGCTGATGTGCTAATATCAACCGCCATAGGAGCCATCCGCACATCATCTACCAACCAGCACATTAGCATATTAGCACATCAGCACATTGATTCCGCAATTATCAGGTTGCCCACCCTCCCCATCTCAGCTACTTTTGCGATATTACAAATGCAAATACAATGGAAATACAAGACAAACTGAATTACGATCGAATTGCCACCGCTATCGATTACCTGTCCGAAAACTTTAAGGAGCAGCCGGACCTGGACGAAGTAGCCGCGCAGGTGCACCTGAGTCCCTTCCATTTTCAGCGCCTGTTCACGGCCTGGGCGGGTGTAAGCCCAAAAAAGTTCCTGCAATACCTAACTACCGCTTACCTGAAAGATAAGCTGCAGGCATCTTCCAACCTCATAGAGGCGGCAGAATGGGCAGGCTTGTCCAGCCAGTCGCGGGTATATGACCTGTTTGTGAATATGGAAGCGGTTACGCCTAACGAGTTCCGCAATAGCGGTGCCGGGCTTACCATCCAGTATGGGTATCACGATACGCCTTTTGGCAAATGTTTCATAGCCGTTACGCCACGCGGTATCTGCGGGTTAAGCTTTGTAGAGGAAGGGCAGGAGGAAGCCGCCCTGCAGGACCTGAAACAACGCTGGGCCTTTGCCAATATAGAGCCGCACCAGGCCTTTACCGCCGGTTATATGCAGCAGATCTTCCCCGAAGGGGGGATGCCGGGCGGTAAGGTGCACCTGCTGGTGCAGGGTACCAACTTCCAGGTAAAGGTGTGGCAGGCCTTGCTGCAAATACCGCCGGGAGCAGTATCCACTTACCAGCAGATCGCTAAAAGCATCGGCAGCCCGGATGCCTCCCGCGCCGTAGGTACCGCCATTGGCCAAAACCCGGTAGCATGGCTCATTCCCTGCCATCGCGTTATCAGACGCGAGGGTATACCCGGCCAATACCACTGGGGCGCTACCCGCAAAAAAGCCCTTATTGGCTGGGAAATGGCGCAGATGGAGCCTTCCAACCCATAACCAGCAGTTATTACGCATAATTAATAGTTATCCTTTATGGCCCGCTTTTCACCCGAAAAGTTTTGTTAATCTGCCCGGGCTGTATATCTTTGTATTAGTCTACTAAAATTATGGGAATATAGGCTATATGAGGAGGCATAGCTATATAACGATAGAAAAAAGTATTGTATTACAATTACTTATATAAAGCCTCCTTGCATAAGGGAGGCTTTAATTTTAGATACCAGGTTTACGATCCACCACCTCCGCCATAAATCGTAAATCTAAACCGTAAATCGTAAATCAGATCAGTATGCAAAGCTTCAGAACAGAACTGGAAAATCCCGTTGTAGAGAAAGATATCATTGAGCTGGACAAAAAGATCAAATTGTTCAGGGAAGGGCAGATACCGGATGAAAAATTCCGCAGCCTGCGCCTGGCACGCGGCATTTACGGCCAGCGCCAGCCCGGTGTACAAATGATACGCATTAAATTACCCTACGGTAAAATGACGCTGCAGCAGTGGGCCCGGATCTCTGACGTATCTGACGAGTATTCCATCAGCAACCTGCACCTCACTACCCGCCAGGACATCCAGATCCACTACGTGAGCCTGGAAAGAACGCCGCAACTGTGGGCACAGCTGGCAAAAGATGATGTGACCATACGTGAAGCCTGCGGTAATACCGTACGTAACGTTACTGCATCTGACAAAGCCGGTATTGACCCGGATGAACCGTTTGATGTAACACCTTATGCAGATGCTACTTTCCGCTATTTCCTGCGCAACCCTATTTGCCAGGATATGGGCCGTAAGTTCAAGATCGCCTTTTCTTCCAGCGATAAGGATACTGCCTGGGCTTTCATGCATGATGTAGGCGTGATCCCTAAAGTGCGCCAGGTAGATGGTAAAGAGGTACGGGGTTTTAAAGTAATGGTAGGCGGCGGCCTGGGTGCACAGCCTTACCTGGCCCACACCGCTTTTGAATTTTTAGAAGTTGATCAGCTGATCCCTTATATAGAGAACGTACTGCGCGTATTTGACCGTTATGGTGAAAGGGCCAGCCGTCACAAAGCCAGGCTGAAATTCCTGATCCAGAAAATAGGTTGGGAAGAGTTTGACCGCCTGGTAAAGGAAGAGCACAAAGCCCTGAAATCAAAAGTATTTGTGATTGATGGTACTGAAGAAGAAGTAGCGCTGCCGGAAGAAAATCCCGCGCTGCCTGCCTACAGCATCAAAGATCCTAAGCAATATGAAGCCTGGAAAACAACCAACGTATTTGAGCAAAGACAAAAAGGCTTTTTTGCCGCTTATATACGCGTGCCGCTGGGCAACATCAGCACCGGTACTTCCCGCGAATTGATTAAAGCGCTGAAACCCGTTATAGCAAATGATGTACGGGTAACTGCCAACCAGGGTTTACTGTTAAAATATATTCGTCCTGCACATTTACCTTACGTGTTCAGCGTGCTGGAAGCAGTAGGTTATGCCGCACCGGGTTTTGACAGTATTGCAGATATTACCGCATGCCCCGGTACCGATACCTGTAACCTGGGTATCAGCAGCAGCACCGGTATTGCCGCTAAGCTGGAGCAGGTGATCCACGATGAATTTCCTGACCTGGTATACAACAAGGATATTAAAATAAAGATCAGCGGTGGTATGAACTCCTGCGGCCAGCATGGTATTGCATCCATTGGTTTTCACGGCAGCTCTTTAAAGAGCGCCGGCAAAACATTACCCGCTTTGCAGGTATTGTTAGGCGGTGGTATTGTAGGTAACGGCGTAGGCCGTGTAGCCGATAAGGTTATTAAAGTACCCAGCAAACGCGGCCCCGATGTATTGCGTTCCCTGCTGAATGATTTTGATGCAAACGGCCAGGAAGATGAGCTGTTCAATGACTATTTCGACCGCCAGGGCGATCGTTATTTTTACGAGCTGCTGAAACCCTTAACAGACCTGGCTTCCCTGCGGGATGAAGATTTTGTGGATTGGGGCCATGAAGAAAAATATGCAACGGCCATTGGCGTAGGTGAGTGCGCCGGTGTGGTAATAGACCTGGTAGCTACCCTGCTGTTTGAGGCAGAAGAAAAGCTGGGCTGGAGCGCCGATGCGCTGGCAGTAGGCCAGTATGCAGATGGCATCTACCATGCTTATTCAGCCTTTGTACAGGGCGCTAAATCGCTGCTGCTGGGCGAAGGTGTAAGCTGCAACACACAGCACGGTATCATCAACGATTTTGATAAACATTTCGTAGCTACCGGTAAGATCAATATTGAAGGTGGGTTTAAATCAGTGGTAATGCAGATCAATGAGCACGAACCGGCTGAAAGTTTTGCCAAACAATACCACCAGCAGGCTGCTGATTTTTACCAACAGGCACAAGCCTATCGCGAAGCAGCTGCTACCGCCGCTGTTCCCGTAAACGCATAAATTATTAAAAGGTGAGGGGCCCGCGTCCCTCACCACTAAAGAGAAGTATATGTTACCAATAGTTCCAAAATTAACGCTCGTAGGTGCAGGACCTGGTGATCCGGAATTGATCACCGTAAAAGGTTTGAAAGTGATACAGCAGGCAAAAGTGATCCTTTACGATGCGCTGTCGAATAATGAACTGCTGGAACACGCGCCTGCCAACTGCCTGAAACGCTTTGTAGGCAAGCGCGCCGGTATGCATGTATATTCTCAGGATGAGATTAACCGCATGATCGTTAAATACGCGCTTACTTTTGGCAGCGTGGTACGCCTGAAAGGCGGCGATTCATTTGTATTTGGCCGTGGCCAGGAAGAAATGGCCTTTGCACAGCAGTTTGGTATTGAAACGGAAATAGTGCCGGGCATATCCAGCGCAGTAGCCGTACCGGGCATCAACAAAATACCTGTTACCGCACGTAATGTAAGCGAAGGTTTTTGGGTGATCACCGGCAATACCCAGAACGGCAATCTTGCCCGCGACCTTGAATTTGCCATCCAGGCCAATACAACCGTAGTAATATTAATGGGTATGAGCAAGGTAGCTGAAATAGCCGCTGCTTATGCCGCACAGGGCAAAGGCAGCACACCGGCCGCCATTATCCAGAACGGTACCCTGCCCAACCAGAAAATAGGCGCAGGCACGGTGAACGACCTGGCACACATAGCTGCCAGCCATGAGCTGCGCAACCCCGCTGTTATTATAGTAGGAGAGGTGGTGCGCTTCCACGAAGCGTTCCAGGCCATGCAGGAAAAGCTGGCTGCTGAATTAAAAATGGCAGTATAATGTGAACGATTGTCAGGTGAAAGTGAATTAACTTCAGGTCATGGAAGAGAACCATTTGTTTCCCGTATTCTTTAAGCTGAACCGCCTGCACACCCTGGTGGTAGGCGGCGGCAACATCGGCCATGAAAAACTAAATGCCATGCTGCAGAATTGCCCGGATGCCAACATAACCGTGGTGGCAACCTGGTTCTTACCGGAAGTAGAAGCACTGGCGCAGCAACATCATACCATTACCCTTATTCAAAAAGAATTTTCCTGTGGCGATATGATCGGCAAAAGCCTGGTAATAGCCGCCACTAACGATAAAGAGCTGAACTATACCATCTGGGAAAAGGCCAAATGCAGCAAGGTGCTCATTAATGTAGCCGATACCCCCGAGCTCTGTGATTTTTACCTGGGCTCTATTGTACAGAAAGGAAATCTCAAAATTGCCATTTCCACCAATGGCAAATCCCCCACAGTGGCTAAACGCCTGAAACAGGTATTACAGGAAGCCATTCCCGACACCCTCGACGAAGTACTGAACAAGCTGCAGGTTATCCGTGACCGCCTGAAAGGCGATTTTACCGAAAAGGTAAAACAGCTGAATAAGATCACCGATGTGCTGGTGCAGGAAAAAGAAAAAGAACAGTAAATCCTTTCCTTTAATTAATCTCCCTTTTATTCCCGGATCCTTTTTAATAGGTTGTTCCTATACCGGATGTCTATTGTAAGGTATTTCCCGCCCAATTATTTATATGTGTATTATTATAATATAATTGTTAAGCTGCCAAGTGATCTAAAGGGGTATTTGCTAAATCACCATTTAAATTTATTTATAAACTTGTAAATCAAGTTATTAAAGTGGAAAACATTGCTTAGTGACTAACTCTAATATTATATTATAATTAAAAATATGTTGCTATTTTAATGCTTGAATAGATAAAAATTCAATTTATCTCTCTATTTTTATGCTACAATGGTGAACGGATATTATCACATACTAATGCTGAAATATGCATTCACCAGGGTTACACAAAAGACAAAATCATAAAACCAACTGACGGGAGCAGCGCTACCCGCGCTGTTCCCTTTGTTCTTTCCAAGATTCCTTTTATTGCTGTTACAGCAAAAAAGATAGTAGCGGTCATAGGCGGGGTTCGACTTAACGGGTCCCGGGGTAAGCTAAGGCCATCTAAGATCTTTACCTTGAAACCTATTAGTTGCGAAAAAGGCTCCGCCTTATGCCGCGCCAAACCCCTGATCTGCCCCATTAAATTATTATTATTTGCTACGCGCAGATCCATTTATCAACCAGGATTCCCGCTTCCCTGTAGTTTACCTTCTACCGGGCCCGAAAGGGGCTCCGGTAAAGGTGTTATTATCGTGTTATGTGTGCTCAACACATCTTAATATTCAGTATATTTATAGTGAACAAGAGTTTTAAGTGCGTATGATTGAAACAACTTTATCGACACAACTAATCAACCCCACCGTAACCTATGTAAAGAAGGAGTTGACCCACGCAGAAGGCGGACACGACTGGTGGCACATTCAAAGGGTTTGGCAGCTGGCCAGGCATATTGGTTCCAAAGAAAACGTAGATATGCTGGTAGTAGAGCTGGGAGCCCTGCTGCATGACATTGCAGATTCCAAATTTCATAATGGCGATGAAACGGTTGGGCCTGAAAAGGCGCGCGCGTTCCTGCAGTCTATTGATGCACCGGAATCTGTGACCAAACATGTAGTGTCCATTATTCAGAACATCTCCTTCAAGGGTGGGAACCATCGTCCGGACTTCTGTTCTCCGGAGCTGGCGGTGGTACAGGATGCGGACCGGCTGGATGCTTTGGGCGCTATTGGCATAGCACGTACGTTTAATTATGGAGGCTTTAAGAACCGTCCTATGTACGATCCTGCAGTTACACCCAACATGGCCATGACCAAGGAACAGTACAAACAAAGCCTTGCGCCAACCATCAACCATTTTTACGAAAAGCTGCTGCTGCTGAAAGACCGTATGAACACCAATACGGCCAAAGAAATGGCAGAAGAGCGGCACCGTTTTATGGAGCAGTTCCTGGAACAGTTTTACCGGGAATGGGATGTTGATGTAGCGTAAATAGCGGCAGTTTGAAGGGAGCAGCCGCTAAGGCTGCCAGGTAATTTATTTGTGCAACAAATAATGAAGTGATCCTTATTTTGCTGCTTTCTCAAAGAACAGCGCTTTCAGCTCACCAGCATCTTCCGGTTTCATTTTGCCGCTTAATATCAGGCGTAGCTGCCTTCTCCGGAGCGCGCCATCGTATAATTTTTTCTCTTCTTCGGTATCAGGAATAATGGCCGGCACTGGGCGGGACTTGCCATTGGGGTCCAGGGCTACAAAGGTCATAAACGCCTCATTGGATTTATAGCGGTACTGCTGCACAGGATCCTCGCCCCATACACGCATATGCACTTCCATAGAGGTGGTAAAAGCGCGGCTTACCCGGGCTTCAATATGTACCACATTGCCTAGCTTGATAGGCGTTTCAAAAGAAATGTTATCCACAGAGGCAGTTACCACCGGCGCGCTGCAATGTTTCATACAGGCAAGGGCCGCTGCAATATCCATCCAGTACATGAGGCGGCCGCCCATTAAATTGCCAAAAGTATTGGTATCATTCGGTAATACCAGCTCTGTCATCCTGATCACTGAATCCTGGGCATGTTTGGGCGTAATAGTCATATGTTTATAGTTGGTCCATAGTCCATGGCCGGTGGTTCATAGCCTTTACCCGCTTGATATGCAGCGTATTACAGGCAATGGACTATGGACAATGGTCCATGGACTTCCGAACCGCAAACTTAGCAAAATTCCAGGGGCTAATCCACACATTCTGGATAATTAATACAGGTAATCCGGTGGAGGTTGAAGGTTCATAAAAATTTTGTGTTAACTTTGCCTGACCTTCGGAAGTAATTCTACTTGACAGGTACAGATTACACCAAACAAAGTCCGGCGCTTCCTCCTAGGTCAGGGAAATCTTTTCAGAATTTAGTTTTTATGGCAAAATATATCTTCGTTACGGGAGGTGTTACTTCCTCATTGGGAAAAGGAATTATAGCCGCCTCGCTGGCTAAACTATTGCAGGCACGCGGCTTTAGAGTGACTATTCAGAAATTTGATCCGTACATCAACGTGGATCCCGGGACTTTAAACCCTTATGAACACGGGGAATGCTACGTAACCGAAGATGGCGCCGAAACCGACCTGGACCTGGGGCACTACGAGCGTTTCCTGAACACACCTACTTCCCAGGCCAACAATGTTACCACCGGCCGTATTTACCAAACCGTTATTAATAAAGAAAGGGAAGGCGCCTACCTGGGTAAAACCGTGCAGGTGATCCCCCACATCACAGATGAGATCAAACGCCGCATCCTGCTCCTGGGCAAGGACGGTAAATATGATATTGTGATCACGGAGCTGGGCGGTACTGTGGGCGATATTGAATCCCTGCCTTATGTAGAGGCGGTACGTCAGCTGCAGTGGGAGCTGGGCGAAGAAGATTGCCTGGTCATTCACCTCACCCTGATCCCTTATCTGCGCGCTGCTAAAGAATTGAAAACCAAACCCACTCAGCACTCTGTAAGGCTGCTGAGCGAGAATGGCGTGCACCCGGATATTATTGTATGCCGCACAGAAGAGCCTATGTACCGCGATCTGAAGAAGAAGATCGCCCTGTTCTGTAACGTACAGGTAGATGCGGTAATAGAAGCGAACGACGTAGGCACCATTTACGAAGTACCGCTGGAAATGATGCGGGAAAAGCTGGATGTGATCTGCCTCAAAAAGCTGAACCTGCCGGTAGAAAAAGAACCTGAGCTGATCAAATGGCGCGAGTTCCTGGATAGGCTGAAATATCCTAAAACCAAAGTAACCATTGGTTTGATCGGTAAGTATGTGGAGCTGCAGGATGCCTATAAATCCATCCTGGAATCGTTTATACATGCCGGCTCGGTAAATGAATGTAAAGTAGTGGTGCAGAACCTGCACTCTGAACATATTACACCTGATAATGTGGGCGATAAGCTCCGCAACCTGGACGGCCTGCTGGTAGCACCCGGTTTTGGCCACCGTGGTATAGAAGGTAAGATCACGGCCATTCAGTATGCCCGTGAAAACAACCTGCCTTTCTTTGGTATTTGTTTAGGTATGCAGATGGCTGTGGTAGAATATGCCCGTAACGTGCTGCACTGGACAGATGCCCACTCCACCGAAATGAACCCTGAAACCGCCCACCCGGTAATTGGTTTAATGGAGGAGCAGAAGAAGATAACAGCCAAAGGCGGTACCATGCGCCTGGGCGCTTATGCCTGCCAGCTGAAACCTGGCTCCCGTGCAGCCCAGATCTACGGCAGCACGAATATCAGCGAAAGGCACCGCCACCGCTATGAGTTTAACAGCGAGTTCCAGGAAGATTTTGTGAAAGCAGGCCTGGTAACCTCCGGCCATAACCCGGAAAGCACCCTGGTAGAGATGATAGAGCTGCCAGACCACCCGTTCTTTGTAGGCTGCCAGTTCCACCCGGAGCTGAAAAGCACTGTAGAACGCCCGGCGCCCCTGTTCGTACACTTTATAGCCGCTGCCAAGCAGTATGCAGAAGGTAAGAACAGCAAGCTTAAAGCTACCGACGAAAAGAAGATCGTTCATCACCCGTAAATAAAAAAATGTGCAGATATGGAAATGTGCAGATGTGCAAATGGTAATCAATTGATTATCATTTGTACATCTGCTTTTTTTGATTAGTCCTTTCTGTCATTGGCACATCTGCATATTTGCATATCTGCACATTTGCACATTTTTTCCTCTTCCATCATTGCATATTTGCATATCTGCACATTTGCACATTTTTCACGTACCTTTGCTGCCTAAATTTTAATTGCACTTCGATGGACAGAAACTCGGTCATTGGATTTATACTGCTAGGGGTTTTACTGGTAGGCTACATCGTTTTTAACCAGAAACAACAGACCACCGCCCTCAGGGACAAAGCCCGGCAGGATTCCATTGCTAACCTGAACAAGCCCAAAACCTTTACAGATACCAGCAGCCAGGCAAGCAGCAAGCCCGATTCTGCGCAACTGGCCGGCGAATACGGTGTTTTTGCCAACGCCGCTACTGGTACTGAGCAAAATATAGTGCTGGAAAATAAGGTGGTAAAGATCTCCTTTACCAATAAAGGCGGCCAGCCGGAAACTGTACAGTTAAAAGACTTTAAAAATGCTGCCGGTGGCCCGCTTATGCTGGTAGAAGGCTCTTTTAACCGCTTATCCCTGCAGCTGCCGGTAAACAATCATACCTTAAATACAGCCAACCTGTATTTTACCGGGAGCCAGGTTGAAAAAGGCGCAGATGGTACGCAAACGCTGCGCTACCGCCTTTCAGTAACCAACGCTTCAGAATACCTGGAATATATTTACTCCCTGAAACCCAACGGCTACCTGGTGAATTACACCATTCACGCCGTGGGTATGGAAAAAGCGCTGCCGGCTAACCAGAATACGCTGCAGCTGCAATGGAATAATGAAAACCACATCCAGGAGCACGACATGCAGAATGAGCGCCTGAACAACCAGGTGCACTACAGCAATGTTGAGGATAAGCACGATTATTTTACCCTGCAACGTACCAGCCATGAGAAGTTTGACACCAAGCTGCACTGGCTGAGCGTAAAACAGCAGTTCTTTAATACTACCCTGATAGCATCCAAAGATGCGCCGTTTAACAGCGCCGATGTAAATACCAAGGTGCCGGTAAGCGGTAACATTGTAGGGCAAACCTTTACCACGCTGGATATTCCGTATAACCGCGCACATGATTTCAGCTACCCGGTACAGATCTATTATGGTCCTAACCACTACAAAACCCTGAAATCATTTGATATTGGGCTGGAGAATATTATCCCCCTGGGTTCCGGTATTTTCTTCTGGGTGAAGTATGTGAACAAATGGATCATTATCCCTACGTTTAACTTCCTCAGTGGTTTTATCAGCAACTACGGTATTATTATTATACTGCTCACCATCTTCATCCGCCTGCTCATAGCGCCCTTCACCTACCAGAGCTATGTATCCCAGGCTAAAATGAAAGTGCTGAAACCGGAGCTGGATGAACTGCGCAAAAAACATGGCGATGACCAGCAGGCTTTTGGTATGGACCAGATGAAGCTGTTCAAAAGCGCTGGCGTGAACCCGCTGGGCGGCTGTTTACCAGCCGTGCTGCAGCTGCCTATCCTGGTGGCCATGTATAGCTTTTTCCCATCCTCTATTGAGCTGCGGCAGGAAAGTTTCCTGTGGGCAAAAGACCTGTCCACCTACGATTCTATCATGAACTTACCGTTTGATATTCCTTTTTACGGTAACCACGTGAGCTTGTTCACCCTGCTGATGACGGCTACCAGCCTGGTGCTGGCCTTCTACAACCGTGGTATGGCCGACCAGAGCAATCCGGTAATGAAGTACATGCCGTACATTTTCCCGGTAATGCTGTTAGGCGTATTTAACCGCCTGGCTGCTGGTTTAACATTCTACTACTTCCTGTCTAACGTGATCAGTATTGCCCTGCAGTGGGTATTACAAACTTTCGTGATCAACCACGACAAGATCCACGCCCGCATCCAGGAGAATAAGAAGAAGCCAGTGTCCAAATCCAAGTGGCAGGAGCGTTTGGAGGACATGCAGAAACGCCAGCAGGGCATGCAGGGACCGCAGCAGCGCAAGAAATAATTAATAACCGATTATATAAGATATTAAAGGGAGGCCGGAAGGTTTCCCTTTTTTATTGCGGATAATTTTATGATGATAGTTTGGGATCCTCATATCAAACATAACCTTTACCCGATAGTAAGCTGTAGATAAGCCCCCTCTTATAAGGGTGTGCTTATAGGGGGTGTATATGGGGAGCATATGGGCCTTATCCCTTTTATGCAACCGAATGTTTTGTGCTGGATACACAATAAAAAAAGGGAAGCCTTACGGCCTCCCTTTGTGAGTATGTTTGGTGAATGATCAGTTATCTTTCTTAGGCGGCGGGGGCGGGTAAGTTGCTTTGGGCTGCTGCCCTTCTTTTTCCTTGTCCTTCTCTTTCTGTTGTTCCTTTTCTTTTTCCGCTTCCTTTTTATCTTTTTCCGCCGGGGCAGGTTCTTCGCCGTACTGGCTTACATCAATATAATCGCTGGCGCTTCCGGAGCCTACATCCTCTGCTTCTGCACCTGGTTTTACATTGGAATCGTAGTTCAGGTAAATATCATTCTGCAGGGTAGGAGGTATGGAGAACTGTGCCTTGGAATCTATCTTCAGCGTTTTATCCGCATATACCTTCTGGAAAAAGTACGCCCATATAGGCAGGCCGGTATTGGCGCCCTGGCCGGCAGCAGTGGTATTAAAACGCAGGAAGTTGTTCTCACAACCTACCCAGGCGCCTGCCAGCAGCTGCGGGGTATAACCCATAAACCAGCCATCGGTATTATCATTGGTGGTACCGGTCTTACCGGCAATCTCACCTTCCATCTTATAACGGAAACGCATACGTGCACCGGTACCGCCGGGTCCTACTACGCCTTCCATCATCTTTACCATGGTATAGGCTTCGTTCTCGCTGATCACTTCACGTTTTACCGGGGCAAAGGTTTCCAGTATGTTACCGTTGCGGTCTTCTATACGGGTAATGTAAATAGGTTTGGTAATAATGCCGCGGGCCGGGAACATGGTGTAGGCCTGCAGCATTTCATACAGGGATATTTCCGGTGTACCCAGCGCAATGGAAGGGTAGGGTGGTATATCGCTGGTGAAGCCTATTTTATTCTTGGCAAAATCTGCAAATGCCCTTGCGCCCAGCTGTTTGATCAGGTAGGCCGATACCAGGTTCAGGGAGCGGGCCAGCGCGCCGGCCATAGTTATTTCCCCGCCTACGCTGCCTTCCGAATTGCGGGTCAGCGTCCAGTTGCCAATGGTAATAGGCTCATTGGGCAGCATGGTATTGGGCGACATGCCATTCATAATGGCAAAGCAATACAGGAAGGGCTTAAAGGTAGAACCTACCTGGCGGCGGGTTCTGGATACGTGATCGTTCTTGAAATAACGGAAATCCGGTCCGCCTACCCAGGCCTTTACCTCACCGCTTTCAGGGTCCATGGCCATAAAGCCCGCCTGTAATATGGCGCGCATATAACGGATGGAGTCCATGGGCGTCATCACCGTATCAATTTCGTTCAGATCTTGTTCAGAGGGGCTTCTCCAGGCAAACACTTTCATTTTGGTGGGAGTGTTAAATGCCTTTTTGATCTCGTCGTCAGAGGCATTGGCCTCTTTCATATCCAGGTAACGGTCTGATTCTTTCATGTAGCGGTCCAGGTACTTCTGCCAGTTCTTCCACACGCTGCCGGATTTAATGTTGCTTTGGGCAGCAAATACTTTCTGCAGATCCATGAGGTGCTTGCTAACCGCTTCCTCTGCATACAGCTGCATGCGGGGATTGATGGTGGTGTATATTTTAAGGCCGTCGCGGTACAGGTTATATTCGGAACCATCGGCTTTTTTATGTGCCTGGCACCAATCCTTCAGCTCATCGCGCAGCACTTCCCTGAAGTAGGGAGCAAGGCCTTTGTTATGGTCTATTTTATTATAGCGCAGTACAATGGGACGGCTTTGGGCAGCTTCTGCCTCTGCCTTGGTAATGTACCCGTTCTTCTCCATCTGGTCTATTACCGTATTACGGCGCAGCAGGGAGGCAGCGGGGTTGCGGCGGGGGTTAAAGATGGTGTTACCTTTTAACATACCCACCAGGGTAGCTGCTTCCTCTATGGAAAGGTGGCCGGCATCTTTACTGAAAAAGGTGCGGGCGCCATTTTCAATACCATATACGTTATCTCCAAAGGCTACGGTGTTCAGGTACAGGGTAATGATCTCCTGTTTGGTAAAATTGCGCTCCAGCTTAATGGCTATGAGCCACTCCTGCAGCTTCTGGAAACCACGTACTACCGGGTTGCTGGCGCGTTTTTTACCTGCATTATCGGACTGCAGGTTCAGGGCCAGCTGCTGGGTAATAGTGCTGGAACCACGTTTTTTCCCTACCATCAGGTAAAAGGGAATGGCAATGGTACTGCGGGCATCTATACCGGAGTGCTCGTAGAAGCGCTCATCTTCTGTAGCAATCAGGGCGTTGATCACGTTCTTGGAGATCTCGTTGTAATCAGAGCTGGAACGGTCTACCTGGTAATATTTTCCCAAAATGGTCCCATCTTCTGCAATTACCCCGGAGGCTAAGGCTGCGCGCGGGTTTTCCAGCTCCTCCATGGAGGGCATATTGCCTATTACCCGGAAATTGATCAGTAATAACAGTAAGACAAAAACCCCCAACAGACCCAATAACACGGTCCAGAGTATTTTTACGGATCGTTTCATCTGATAATATTATAAATAAATTAAGTGCAACAATCAGGCAAAACTATGAAAATTTGCCAGGATTTATGGGCTATTTAACAGTGCCTTAAGGAAATCAATGAATTACGGATTATTCAATTACGAATTACGAGTTAACCATCGTCGGCATTTCCCATTACATCCCCCCATCTTTCCCATCGTAATTGACGCTACTGTTGCGTTACATAGTTCTTATTAAAAAACTCCTGGTATCCCGGCAGGTCTTTAGTGCTGTTAAGCAATATGAAATTGTCCCTGGATATAATGAACATATTATAATCAGTGGGGCGTATGCGGGGAATAATATCTACAGGGGCCTTGGTGCGTACCTCATCAAAATAATCCAGCGCTTTGTTCTCATCCGGGAACAGGCGGAACACCAGCATGATCTCGTTGGGCGTTAGCACAAAGCTGCCTACCTCAATATGGTCTGCCGCGTGCTGGGCTGCATTGTAACGGGTAAATTTCTCCAGTGCTTCATCTATCAGCGCTTTATTCACCCGCTGGAAAGAGAGCACCACGAAATGCGGTACCGGCGTATTCATCAGCTTATACGGCGTTACAGGTTTCATGGGCGGCGGTGGTGCAGCCGTTACCTTATTAGCCACAGCAGGGTTTACCGGTTGGTTGGTCTTTAACCCTACAGAATCCGTAAAGTTGGGTTTGGGTGTTTGCCAGGGGTAGCGGATGGAAACATCTTCATCTACCATGGCGCCGGCTTCCCGTTTCTGGATCTGCAGCTGGGCCAGGTAAGCTACCAGGTCCTTCTTGTGGTTCAGCGCATCCAGCAGGGCCTGTGCCTGCTGCTGAACGGCACTGTCGCCGGGGTATTTGGCCAGTACTGCCTGTACAGCTTTTTTACCCAGGAACAGGCTGTCTGTAGCTATATCGGCAGTATCTGTTTTTATAATGATCATGGCTTCCAGCAGGTCAAACTTAGGCTGCAGGAAGTTAAAGCCGTAGGTGGTATCGGCCTGGCGTTTTCTTTCCAGGGCCAGGTCGTACCGGCCGGTTTTGAAAGCGGTGTAGGCCGAGTCGTAGGCCGTGGCTATCCCTTTCTTTTTGTCGGCATCCACATCTTTCAGGGCGCCATATTTAATAATATTGGCAAAGTTGGTGTTACCGTACTGTGTCAGCATCATATCCTTGTACTTAGCGGCCAGCGCTTCATGGCCTTTCAGGCTGTTATGCCATACATACAGGGAGTAAATAACCTCGGGTTTCTTGGGATGGTCCGGGTATTTATACAACAGGCTGTCATATGTTTCTATAGCCAGCTCTGTGGCATCCAGCTTATCGTGGTAAAGTTTGCCAAGGTCAAACCAGGCATTCATTTGAAGGCTCCTGGAGGAATCCAGCTTCTCCGGTGTTAGCGGCAGGTCGGCCAGCAGCAGGGAGCTGTTCACACTATCTGCCGGTAATGCTTTCAGCTTTTCGGCTGTGGTCATATGGGCTGAATCAGTGGTAACCCCGGCTGCGTCTATGTTATTATTATTGGTAAAGTTGGCTGCGGTATTGGAGCTGCGGCGCCAGTTATCATCCAGCTTACGGTTGCCCCAGCGCCTTCTGAACTCTGAATAACCGGATGATTTGCTGCCCTGGTTATAAAAATACCAGTCGCCCTGGTCATTGCCCTGGTTATTGGCAGCGCCCGGGTTATTGCGGCCAGTATTATTGCCAAAGGCATTATTGGCCAGCATACTATTCTGGTTATTACTATTATTATCTGCTTCCTGCTGGGCTGCTTCTGCTTTGGCTTTTGCTTCCGCGGCCTTTTTAATATCGGCCACCATTTTGTCCAGCAGGGTTTTGCGTTCTGTTTCCGGCAGGGCGGCAATACGCTGCAGGCTGTCTTCCCGGTGTATTACATTCACTTTCTCCGCCACATCGCCCAATACGGCTTTACGGGTGTTCACCACGGGAGCATCGGCAAAGTCCGGCGGCATTACACTGGCAGTGCTGTCATAATAGTTCTTGGCCAGCTGGTATTTGCGCTGTGCGTAGTAAATATCTGCTACGAACATAAACGACAATGATCTTTGTACGGGGTTTACAACAGGCTGGCTAAGGGATTTTTGTAAATAACCCAGGGCGGTTTCAGGGCTCTTGGGCGCTACCAGGGTAGCCATGGTATAATAAATAGCATCCCGGTAGGGGATAAAACGTTCTTTTTTTAACATGGTGCGCAGGGCGGCCAGGCTTTGTTCTATACCGGCATCCCCGTTCACGGTGTTCAGGCGGGCTATCTGCAGGCGGGCCTGCAGGTCCATCATAGGATCCGGCTTTTGTTTGATCACTTTGCGGAACATGTCCATGGCGGAATCGGGCTGCTGGTGCCGGGCATAGAGCTGGCCCAGTATGTACGACATACGGGCGCGGCTTTCCTTATTGTGGGAGGCGGTAATGGCCAGGCGCAGGGGGGCCATGGCCTCTGCATACATGCCCTGTTTATAATGGCTGTACGCGCGTACCTCTGCCAGCTCCCCGTAAAGGCGGTGGGGAAAGTTAGGATCTGCTTCCAGTACGTTCAGCAGGCTTTGCACCTCATCATACTCCTTTTCCTCCAGCAGGGTTTTGGCATTCCACAGAAAGGCATCGTTCCGCACCTTTTTATGTTTAAAGCGGCCTAAAAGGCCCTTGCGTTTTTCCCTGGTGGCAATGGAAATAACATCGTTGCGGGTAGATCCTATTACGGTATTGTATTCGGATTTATTCTTGGGCGCAAAGGCCAGGTTCATGTACTGGAAGGTTTTGCGGGCATTCTCCCAGTCGCTTTTATAAAAGTAGGCGCGGCCTATGAGCAGGTAACAATCATCTATCCACTTACCGCGGGGATCGTGCAGCTGTATGCCTACGGAAGATTTCAGGATCACGGAATCCAGCTCTGTTTTGCTGAGGCCCAGGTCCTGCAGGCTGTAAGGGTAAAAGGGAAGCAGGTCGTTATAATTATCCAATCCCTGGCGGGCAATACTTTTCACCACCGCATCCAGCTTAACTTTTGCGTGAAAGTAGTAGTTGTACCGCGTTACCATGTTCTGCATGAACCGGCGGGTCCAGGTAAACTTCTTTTCCGCCATCTTTTCGGAAGGCGTCCGCCTGTCCTGCACATGCGGCACAGGCGGTTTTCTTACAGGAGGTGCTGAGCGCCTGTTATTGGGCATTCTCGTAGAATCCTGTGTGCTGCGGGGCGATCTGCTCTGGGCATTTACCGCTAAGGAACCCGTAATCAATAACACCAAACCAACAGCGCAGGGGAAAAAGAAGGATACTAAAAAAGGTCGATAGCGATTCATGGATGCCGGGTGTATAGGCTACTACTATAACTGTTTACGTGAAAATTTATTTTAAAGATAGGATAATATTTTTCTTGGTACGTATTCTTTCAGATTTACATATTACCTTTCACTTCTTATGATTTAATTGTTTAATTTTATCCGGAGTAAAGAGAGAGTAAAACAATATGGGTAAACAGCGCAATAAAAAAGGGAGGGACGGCCGCATCCATCATAAATACCGCCTGGTGATTATGAATGATGCTACCTATGATGAAGTGACCTCTTTTAAATTATCCCGTATGAGTGTGTATGTAGCGCTTAGCACCCTGTTTGTATTGCTGGTGGCCATTACAGTGGCTACGGTAGTATTTACGCCCCTGCGTTATTACATTCCCGGTTATGGAGATCTGAAACAAAGAAGGGAGTTCATTAAACTAAAAATGCGTACAGATTCGTTAGAGAATGCGATCATTGCGCGTGACCAGTACCTGAACAATATTAAGCAGGTGATAAATGGCGATTTTACCGGTAAGCTGGACACCACAATGATAAAAGTGCCTAAAGTAGACAATAGTACCTATTAGGTTAATTAATAATATTTATTTATCTTCAGTCCTATATATTGAAAAACCTCCTAAATAAAAATCTAAGATCCTATGTTTAACAACAACCGCAGCACTAAAGGCGAAAGCAAATCCATTCTGCCCTCTTCCAACGTGAACATTATTGGCAGTGGAACATCTATCCAGGGGGACATTGTCTGTGAAGGCGACATTCGTATTGACGGCCAGGTAAACGGGCTGGTATCTACCAAGGCAAAGATCGTAGTAGGGCCG
Source organism: Chitinophaga sp. GbtcB8 (assembly GCF_019091455.1). Lineage (GTDB taxonomy): Bacteria > Bacteroidota > Bacteroidia > Chitinophagales > Chitinophagaceae > Chitinophaga. The sequence goes on along the minus strand of NZ_JAGXJN010000001.1, from coordinate 161,502 downwards.
GAAGGCGAAATTACGGGCGACCTGGTATGCCAGAGCGCTGATATACTGGGCCGTGTAACCGGTATTATTAAAGTAGAGGAGCTGCTGTTCCTGAAATCAAATGCACTGGTAAAAGGTGATGTGTACACCGCTCATTTTGAAATGGAGCCTACCGCAAAATTTAACGGCCGCTGTTATATGGAGCCGGATGAGGCGCCCGCTGCAAGCAGCAGAGAAGTAAACAATGGAAGATCCTTCGTTACAGAAGAAGCCGCAACCGGAGAAGAAGCGTAATCGTAACACACTCTTACGGTACGCCGGTCTGGCTTTTCAGATGATGGCCACATTGGGGTTGGCAGTATTCGTTGGTTATAAACTTGACCGATGGATCGGGTGGTCATTTCCTGTATTAATGATCATTTTTTCTTTACTGGCTTTAACCCTACTTTTGTGGCAAATTATTAAAGACACCCGGCGGAATGAGTGACCGTTTTTTTATTCGACTGATCGTAGTTTTTTCCATCCTGAATGGCGTTTTCTTTTTATTAAAGTCTCAGCTATTAAGTGCTGGTATGCACTATACTGTGCTGCTGGCGGGGAATGTGGTGCTGGCCGCTATCACATGGGTTTCCTATGTAATGGCCCGTAAGGGGCTGGCGGCAGCCAACAACCAGGTTTTTGTGCGCATGGTATATGCTTCTACCATCAGTAAGCTGTTCCTGTGCATGATAGGCATCACCGTATATGTGCTGGTAAAAAGGCCGGATGTAAGCCGGGCTACCATTTTTACCTTAATGTTCCTGTACCTGGTATATACGGTGCTTGAAACACTGAGCCTGTACCAATTGCTTAAAAGAAAAACCTGACCCCGTGTGAAGCAGGAGGCGCCCTTACATGCATTAGCTGCATACCTGCCGGAAGGTACCTTTGAGCCGGTAATGGCCTACATTACCGCGCATAGGGTGCATTTAACCGTTACCCGTGAGCGCAAAAGCCTGCTGGGCGATTACCGCCACCCTGATAGCCGGGGCGGGCACCGCATCAGCGTAAACGGCAACCTGAATAAATACGCTTTTCTTATTACCCTGCTGCATGAGCTGGCCCACCTGGTTACGTATGAGCTGTATGCCAACCGCGTAGCCTCCCACGGGAAAGAATGGAAGCAGGAGTTTTCCAAAATATTGCAACAATTTGTAGGTAAAGGTTTTTTACCGGCCGATGTGGAAACAGCGGTGCGGCAAAGTATGCACAACCCCGGCGCCAGCTCCTGTGCGGATGAAAACCTGATGCGGGTGCTGAAGAACTATGACCGGCGCAAAGAGCATTATTTTTTTGTAGAGCAGCTGCCCCTGCACCAGCTGTTTAAAACCAAAGACGGCCGCATTTTCCGTAAAGGCGAAAAGATCCGCAAGCGTTACCGCTGTGAGGAGGTGGATACCCGGCGCATTTACCTGTTTAGCCCTGTGTATGAAGTGGAGCTGGCAGGATAGGGTGAACCTTCTCCGGATACGCCCTTTTCCTGTTCCATACGCTTTTCGTAGGCCATTTGCCGTAATTCCATTTTTTGTTTGCGGTGTATCTCAAACGCATGCTCATGCTCCTGCAGCAGATCATCATACGGGCCGCGGGGCGAGATGAGCTTTACAAACACCGGCGCACATTCTATGGCAATGAACAGCAGCATAATAAACCAGTTGGCCCAGCGTATTGGTGTGCTGCGGGCGGTAAGGCGGCCCAGGGCATCCAGCCGGGAGGCCAGCCCGTCCAGCCGGCTGCGTAGTGGAATGCTGGCTTTCATAGCGCTGTCTACGGATTGCAGCTGCTGCTGGTATTCATTAATACGTTGCTGATTGCGGATGGTAATAGCCTGCAGCTGTGCGGCGGCGGTATCTGCATCTGCTTTCTTGGCCTTGTAAATAGGGCCCAGGTTGCGGATGCGGGAGCCGCCGGTACCGTCGGCCTCCTGCTGCGCCAGTAATGCCAGCGTATCCCTGCGGGCCGCCTGCTGGCTGATCTCTGTATTCAGCAGCGCAATGCTGGCCTTTAGTTCATTAATGCGGGCCTGGTAACGTACCTGCACCTGGTCTTCCTGGGTTTTGAACACCTGCTGTTCCATGGTGATCAACTCTGCCTGGATCTCTTTATCAAATATTTTCAGCTCCAGTGGTTTTGAGATCACCACGGCTATTAATATGGCCAGCACTAGGCGGGGCAGGGCCATGCGGAACTCCAGCCAGAAATTATCGCGCTTTTTCATACTGGACACAATGTAGCGGTCCAGGTTAAAGATCATGAGGCCCCATAGCAGGCCGAATAACAGTGTAGCCCAAAGCTCATTGAACACGGTCCACAAAGCATAACCGGCAGAAATAGCGGCCAGCACGCCGGTGAAAAAGATGGTGCCCCCGATACCGGCGTATTTATTGGTTTCTACCGGCGCCCGTTTTAACATAGGCACATGCGCTCCTGCGCAGAATAAAAAGAAAGCTCTTAAACGTTGCATTACTCAGACTTTAAAAAGGTATAAAAGTCCGCCTACCCGCGGATGGCAGGGTATATAAAAGGATGGACTGCTAAGGTAGGAAAATTAATTAATTACGAATTGGCAATTACGAAATGCGAAGCATTCATGAATAATTACGAATGGGGTAGTGCGGAGTGTTATGAATTGGGATATAATGAAGAAGATGGAAGAAAAATAAAGAACAGCATGGCACAAAAAAAATTACGAATTACAAACCGGTCAAATCGCTTTGATCTATTCGTAATTCGTAATTGACAATTCGTTATTGAGTATTAGGCGCTAACGGCTTTATTCACCAGTGCAGCAGCTTCGCTTAACAGGATAGCAGATTGTACTTTCAAACCGCTTTCTTCTATCAGCTTTTTAGCTTCTTCTGCATTGGTACCCTGCAGGCGCACAATAATGGGTACCTTAATGTTACCAATAGACTGGTAAGCATCAATTACCCCCTGGGCCACACGGTCCCAGCGTACAATACCGCCAAAGATATTGATCAGGATAGCCTTTACCTTGGGATCTTTGAGGATAATGCGGAAACCGGCTTCCACTGTCTGGGCATTGGCAGTACCACCTACGTCCAGGAAGTGGGCGGGCTCGCCACCACTTAATTGGATCATATCCATGGAAGCCATGGCCAGGCCGGCGCCGTTCACCATACAGCCTACGTTGCCGTCCAGCTTAACAAAGTTCAGGTTAAATTTGCTGGCTTCTACTTCGGTCGGATCTTCTTCTGTGATATCGCGCAGGCCTTCCAGCTCAGGGTGGCGCATCAGGGCGTTATCGTCCAGGATCATTTTACAATCCACCGCAATAATCTTTTCATCGCTGGTTTTAAACAGGGGGTTAATTTCCACCTGGCTGGCATCCAAACCTACATAGGCGTTATACAGGCTGGTCACAAATTTCACCATGTTCTTGAAAGCCTCGCCGCTTAAACCGAAGTTAAAAGCAATTTTGCGGGCCTGGAACGGTTGCAGCGGGCCGCCGGGGAATACCCACTCCTTAAATATTTTATCAGGCGTGTTGTGTGCCACTTCTTCTATATCCATACCCCCTTCTGTGGAGTAGATGATCACGTTCTGGCCTGTAGCACGGTCCAGCAGTATGGACAGGTACAGTTCCTTAATGGGGTTGGGGCCGGGATAATAAACATCCTGCGCCACCAGCACCTTATTTACCAGCTTACCGGCAGCACCTGTTTGTATGGTTACCAGTACGCCGCCCAGTATATTACCGGCAATGGTTTTGATATCTTCTGAATTTTTACCCACTTTCACACCGTTCTGCTCTGTTCCGCGGATCTTTCCTTTACCGCGTCCACCGGCATGGATCTGCGCTTTTACAACCGCAAACTCATTACCAAATTGCACTTTCAGCTGTTTGTATGCTTCAGCTGCTGCCTCGGGGGTATCTACCGGAATACCTTCCTGGACCGGTACATTATATTTCTTCAACAGTTCTTTAGCCTGGTATTCATGTAAATTCATCAGTCAAAAATTTGGCGCTAAATTAGGGCATTATGATTTAAATATATAGGGCATTATGATTTTAATATAAAACCACCGCTTTTGTGAATTTAAAAATAACTTTGCGCGCAAGAAAAGTAACCCGTTCTGAACGGTTGGCGGCAGGGAGCGTTTTTCAGCTGCCGGCTAACCCTTAAACGTTCGTTACTAACAACTTAGCGTAATGATTGACCTATTACAACAAATAGCGGCTGCTAAACAGTATATACAGGGCTTTTCCACCACCCGCCCGCTGGCAGGCATTATCCTGGGCAGTGGCCTGGGCGGGCTGGTTGAAGATATTACCGACCGTGTAGAGATCCCTTATGCCGATATTCCCCATTTTCCCGAGTCTACGGTAGAAGGGCACCAGGGCCGGTTAATACTGGGTAATATGCAGGGCCGCCCGGTAGTGGCTATGGCCGGCCGGTTCCATTATTACGAAGGGTTTTCTATGCAGCAGGTTACTTTCCCGGTAAGGGTAATGCAGGCGCTGGGGGTACAAACCCTGCTGGTTTCCAATGCCGCCGGTGGTATGAATACTGCTTTTAAGGTAGGTGACCTCATGATCATCCGCGATCATATTAATCTGCAGCCGGAACATCCGCTGCGCGGGCGTAACCAGGATACCCTGGGGCCCCGTTTCCCGGATATGAGCGAGCCCTATGCCAAAACCCTCATAAACAAAGCAAAGGAAATTGCCGCTGCCAACAATATACCGGTACACACCGGCGTATATGTAGGCGTGCAGGGCCCTACTTTTGAAACCAGGGCCGAGTATAAGTTTATGCACATTATTGGTGGCGATGCAGTGGGTATGAGCACCGTACCGGAAGTGATAGTAGCCGTTCATGCAGGATTGCAGGTATTTGCCATGAGCGTGATCACGGACCTGGGTATACGGGAAGAGGACAATGTGATCACCCATGGAGAGGTGCTGCAGGCCGCAGCTGAAGCGGCGCCCAAATTAACGCGTATCTTCAGGGAATTAATACAATCACTTTAGACACATATAGCTCCACAATATTATTATTGAATGAGGCATTTTTTCATCATACTGGCATTGCTGATAGTAAGCGTAAGTGGAGTAATGGCCCAATTTAACACCGGTAGCTTTGGTAACTACGGCTCCGGCGGCGGCACCATGCAGCGGGATACCTCCCAGCGTAACCTGGGGCCGGATACCATTACCATTAAATATCATTTCCTGAATGATCCCGTGGACAGGCGCCTGGATTCATCTGTAATAGACTTTAATGCCAACTTCCTGCAGATACCAGCCAGTTACATGACCCTGGGCAATAACGGGAATGCCGCCCGCAACCTTATTTACACCCCCCGCATGCAGGCTGGTTTTGATGAAGGTTTTCATGCCTACGACATTTATGAATTTACGCATGAAAATGCCCGCCTTTATAATACCACCCGCCCTTACTCTGAGCTGCAATACCTGGTAGGCGCCCAGCAGGAGCAAATGATAGGCGTATCTCATACGCAGAACCGGAATGAGAACTTTAACTTTGCATTTGACTACCGCAAGATCAACTCGCCCGGTTACTTCCGTACACAGAACACCAACCATGATAACTACCGCGTAACGGCCAATTACAACAGCCAGAACAAACGGTACCATGTAAATGTGAGCTACTATTATAACAAGATCAACGGGGGGGAGAATGGCGGTATTTTTGGCCAGGCCGGTACTGCGGCCGATACGCTGGGCCTCAGCAAGTATAATTCAAGAAAAACCATTAACGTAAACCTGGGCAACCAGGATATTCCCACCTATTCCTTCTTTGGTACCTCCATTGCGGTAAAATCATCTTACCGCCAGTCAGGCCTGCTGATACAACAGCAGTACGACTGGGGCAAGGGGGATACCATACACGTGAACGATACTACACAGTATTACAAATTTGATCCGGTGTTCCGGGTGCAGTACACCTTTAAAACACAGGGCAATACTTTTATGTATACCGATAATGCCCCCAGTGAAACTTATTACACGGAGCATTATGGGATAGCCTTCCGGGAAGGGGACACTATTAGCGCAAGACAGCAGTGGCGCACGCTTTCCAATGACCTGTCGCTGATCCAGTTCCCGGTACGGGGCAACCTGGCACACTTTATAAACCTGGGCGCCCGCTTTGACCATACTACCGGCAATTTCCTGGATGATGTAAAACAGAACTTCAATAACCTGGCCCTGCACGGGGAGTACCGTAATAAAACCAAGAACGACCTGTGGGATTTTTCTGCCAAAGGCGAGCTGTATGCGCTGGGCCGCAATGTGGGCGATTATAGCGTAAGCGGTATGCTGAGCCGTTACCTGAACAAAACACTGGGCAATGTAAGCCTGCTGTTCCGCAATGTGAACAGGGAGCCTTCTTATGTATACAAATTCTTCAGCTACAGCCGGGATAGCTGGTACAATGGCGGCCTGGGTAAGGAAAACATTACCCAGCTGCAGTTTGCAGCTGATAATAAACAGCTGAAGTATAACCTGGCGGTGAACTATTTTATTTTTACGAACTATACTTATTTCGACAGTTATATGCAAAGCACGCAGTCCAGCGGGTTGTTTAACCTGCTGCAGGTAGTGCTGAGCAAACATTTCCGGTATAAACACTGGAACTGGTATATGGATTTTGCTTTTCAGCAGGTGCATGGCAATGGCCCGCTGAATGTACCTTCCATCTGGACCCGCCACCGCATTGCATACGAAAACCGCATTTTCAGTAACCTGAACCTGATGACCGGTATTGAAGCCCGTTACAACACGGAATATTATGCGGACGATTACTCGCCGGTGCCCGGCCAGTTTGTGTACCAGAATACACAAAAGGTGCGGTACTATCTTCCGGACCTGACCGCTTTCCTGCACTTCCGTATAAAATCACTCTCTGCCTACATCCGTGCAGAGAACCTGAATACTTTCCTGAAAATGAATAATTTTTCAGCGCCTATGTACCCGTATAATAATTTCGGGATCCGCGTAGGGCTGCGGTGGTGGTTTGTAAATTAATGTGCGGGGAATAATCTGATATACCCTTTTCTTCGTATATTCATGATCTCTAAGGATCCCAAACTAAAACCAACCCCATTACCAACCGTTGGCTTAACTTTTGTTAAGATTTTGTTGATAGTGGTTATAAACAAAATTTTATCATATGAAGGCATTTACGATCAAACACAATGCAAACCGGTACGACGTACTTCCCCTGAATGGCCATGCTCATCGCTACAAAGTAAATGTAAATGGCTTCGATGTTATTTATGAACCGGATATGGATGGTTACCTCCGGCCGGAAGTAGCCGGCGGTTATAACGCCAACATGTCGCTTTTACTGGATCTGGCCGACCGTATCCAGGAAACGGAGCTCAGGTAGCACAGCAAATATGTGCTACCTTTGTACCTGCCATGCAAACTTTTGAATTACACATTAAGAATATGGTATGCCCCCGCTGTGTAAAGGTGGTGCATACCATACTGGAAAAAGAGGGGTTGCCGGTGCAGGAGGTACAGCTGGGCAAAGCGGTATTAGCCGCAGCACCGGATGCTACCCAGCTGCAATCGATTACTGCTGCTTTGGCAAAGGAAGGCTTACCCCTGGTAGATGATAAAAAGCAGCAGCTGGTAGAAGCCATTAAGAACATTCTTATTTCAACTATCCATCATTCCCCGCTGTTTGAATTAAGAGAAAATTTCTCCTCCTTACTCTCTACCCGTTTACATAAAGATTATCATTACCTCAGCAGCCTGTTCTCAGAAATAGAGCAGATCACTATTGAGCAATATATTATTCAGCAGAAAATAGAAAGGGTAAAAGAGCTGCTGGTGTACGATGAGCTGAACCTGAGCGAAATAGCCGGGCAAATGGGCTATAGCAGCGTAGCGCACCTTTCCGGGCAGTTTAAAAAAGTAACCGGGCTTACTCCCAGCCAGTTCAAACAATTAAAAGAGCAGAAGCGCCGCCCGCTGGATGCTATTTAACAGGAATAATTATGAAACACACCATTCTCAGTATATTACGTTTTGTGCAGTCGCTTTTTGTGAAGAAGAATTGCTGTAAGTAAAACAGGAGCAGGGGCTTAGGCTTACTATTCACTTCCTAACTGCTGCTTTTATTACAGGGATGGTTTTTTCCTTATCTTTCCCCGGATAATTTGCGTATTTCACCCCCTAATTTTGCGCGCTCCCTGGAAAATCCCAGCACAGTATTTGCAAATCTTTAATTTTAAAACATCACAAGAGAGCCTGTTTTCCCAATGAGAGGTAATAATCGTTTATTTTACTTGTTAGCTGTAACCGTTTGTTTGCTGGCAGCGTGCCGCCACAAGGCCCCCAAAGAACGTGTGATCGTACAAGACCTTAAAGAGCTGCAGGAAGCCGTAACCGGCAACATAGCAGACCGCCTGAATTATATGGCGGATAATAAAGGTTTAATGGAAGATAGTGTGCAGGGTATGACCACGGCCCTTCAATATTTTTACCAGCAACATCAAAATGCCCCGCAATGGTCAGACAGCGGGGTGGCCAGCGCTAATGCAGATGTTATGTTGTACCTGGTACAACACGCTATGGATGAGGGCTTGCTGCCATCGCAATACCATGCAGCGCAGCTTACTGCTATTATGCAAACGTTTAAGACCAGTGAAGAGTCGAAAAAAGATGCAGCGCAGTGGGCAAAGATGGATGTAATGTTATCAGACGCGTTTATGAAAATGGCCACCCACCTGCATTTTGGGGTAGCGCCGCGCGACAGCATTACCCTGCGCAAAGATTCTACTTTTACAGATACGGTACTGACCGCACTTTTACAAAAAGCATTACAGCAAAAAAATATTGCAGCCGTATTAGGCAGCCTGGAACCTTCGCATGCAGGATATGTAGCGCTGAAACAAGGCCTGCTTAACTTTCGCAAAACCTATGGCAGCAAACGCTGGAATGCCATACCGGAGAACTATACAGACACCCTTGCCTTTAAACAGCTGCTGCTAAACCGGCTGGTGCAAGGCGGTTTTGTTGATACCAGCGGCCGCCCGGGCGATACTATCTTACTGAAAGATGGCATTAAAGCATTTCAAAAGGCATTTAATTTATACCCGGATGGGGTAGCAGGTAAAAAAACGCGGGAAATGCTGAACCGCTCGCTGCACGACTGGGAAGTGCAGGTGGCCCTGAACCTGGACCGCTGGCGTAAGCTGCCGGATACCCTGCCTAAATGTTATATAATGGTGAATGTGCCGGCCTTTGAGCTGGAGGTAATGGATAGCGGGGCAGTGGCCCTGGAATCACGGGTAATAGTGGGTACGCCCAAGACCCGTACGCCTTTGCTTAATTCGCGCATGGCCAACTTTGTAATGTACCCTTACTGGCGCGTGCCTTACAGTATTGTGTTTAAGGAAATGCTGCCGGCTATACGTAAAGATGTGAATTACCTGGCCAGCAAAAACCTGGAAGTAATAGATAAGGATGGCAATGCCGTAGACCCTACTACCATTGACTGGATGCAGCTGCATAGGGGCCATTTCCCTTATGTATTGCGGCAGATGGACGGGGAAGATAATTCATTAGGCATCATGAAATTTAATTTCATGAACAAGTACAGTGTGTACCTGCATGACACCAATAACCGCGGCCTGTTCCGCAATGCCTTCCGCGCACTGAGCCATGGCTGTGTACGCGTGCAAAAGTGGGATAGCCTGGCTATGTACCTGATAAAAGACGATACTTCTTATAAGAATACTTTGCGTGACAGTGTACGTACCTGGCTGGCCATGCAGGAAAAGAAACAGATCCCCGTTAGCCGCATCCCTATTTACATCCGCTATTTTACTGCCGGCGCGCAGGATGATCACCTGCTTTTTTACGATGATATTTATGGGGAGGATAAGGTGTTGAAGAAGAAGATAGGCTTTTAGAAGCTGAAAGGATAAAGCAAAAAGCATAAAGCTAATGCAGCGATTGCAGGAGCTTTATGCTTTTTGCTTTGAGCTTTATGCTCTCTAATGCATACACCCAATATACACGCTTCCCTTCATCACAAAGGCGCCGGGTACCTGCGCTTTAATGGCCGGTAGTGCTGCATTGGCGCTTGCCTCATCTGCGTAAATACCGCTGATAAGGGCCAGGGTGCTGTCTTCTGTGTTACGGGAGTACACATAAAGGTATTCCAGGCTAAGGTATTCACCTGGCTCCCGGCGGGGATAATATTCACCGGCATAGATCTCATCTTCATCATCATCCGGTAATACAATGCGTTTTTTCTGCGGATTATAATAACGGCCCATACTGTCTACTTCCAGGTGGGTAGCGGCTTTCAGCTGCAGTAGCTTAGCCTGTAACGGTTGGTAACTGAAGCCGGTATCTGCTACTACAATGTAATAATCTGCATAGGGTTGATCTTCTGCAGCAACAGTATCAGCAAGGCTGGTATCCCGCGCTGCCGTAAGTTGTGGGGCGCTGCTATCCGGTGTGGTGCTTACAGTGGCAACAGTATCCTGCGTGGCGGCGTGGCCGTTAGCACCGGAGGGCTGGCAGGCATAGGCCAGCATCGTAAGGGGCAGCAGAAAAAGTAAAGTATATTTCATAGGGCAGGGGTGTTAAACAAATGTCCTGCACCTTGCGGGTACAGGACATTTTATAGGTTGAACCAATGCGTTCAATTATTTCTTCAGTTTAGCTTTCAGAGCAGTGTTCAGCTCTTCCAGGAACTCTTCTGTATACAGGAAGTGTTTGCCATGCTCCACTTTATTACCGTGGATACATACAGCAAGGTCCTTGGTCATTTTACCGCTTTCCACTACTTCAATACAAACCTGCTCCAATGCCTGGCAGAAATCTATCAGCGGCTGGTTGTTATCCAGGCGGCCACGGAATTCAAGGCCACGGGTCCATGCGAAGATGGAGGCAATGGGGTTGGTAGAGGTAGGCTTACCAGCCTGGTGATCGCGGTAGTGGCGGGTTACGGTACCGTGGGCAGCTTCTGCTTCCATGGTTTTACCATCCGGCGTAACCAGGGTAGAGGTCATGAGACCCAGGGAGCCAAAACCTTGTGCAACGGTATCTGATTGTACGTCGCCATCGTAGTTCTTACAGGCCCATACAAAGTTACCGTTCCATTTCAGGGCGCTGGCCACCATGTCATCTATGAGGCGGTGCTCATACACCAGCTTATGTTTTTCAAATTCAGCTTTGAATTCGTTTTCGTAGATCTCTTCAAAGATATCCTTGAAACGGCCATCGTATTTTTTCAGGATGGTGTTCTTGGTGCTCAGGTACAGCGGCCATTGTTTTAACAGGGCCTGGTTAAAGCAGGCGCGTGCAAAACCTTTAATAGATTCATCGGTGTTGTACATAGCCAGGGCTACGCCATCGCCTTTGAAGTTATATACTTCGTGCTGGATCTTTTCGCCGTTCTCACCTTCAAAAGTGATGGTCAGTTTGCCTTTACCTTTGGTTACAAAGTCGGTAGCGCGGTACTGGTCGCCGAATGCGTGACGGCCTATGCAAATAGGGGCTGTCCAGTTGGGCACCAGGCGGGGAACGTTCTTCATTACAATGGGCTCGCGGAATACAGTACCATCCAGGATATTACGGATAGTGCCGTTGGGCGATTTCCACATTTGTTTCAGGTTAAACTCCTTTACACGGGCTTCATCGGGGGTAATGGTAGCGCATTTGATACCAACGCCGTACTGTCTGATCGCGTTAGCGGCATCTACGGTTACCTGGTCATTGGTCTGATCGCGGTATTCAACGCCCAGGTCGTAGTATTTGATATCAACATCCAGGTAGGGAAGTATCAGTTTGTCTTTAATGAATTTCCAGATGATCCGTGTCATCTCATCTCCATCCAGTTCTACTACCGGATTTGCGACTTTGATCTTTTCTGCCATTTCAGGTATTGTTTTTAATTAAGGTTATCTATGGTTGCTCAATAAGATAAACCCGGAAATTACTATAACGTGGTATAAAATCCAAATTAGCAAAAAGATAAAAGGATAAAGCAAAAAGCTTGTTAATAAATTATTCATTCAGCTTTTTGCCTTATCCTTTATGCTTTACGCTTTATTACATCTGTTTTATGATTTCATCTGCAAACTCACTCGTAGACACCAGGGTGGCATCATCCATCAGCTTATAGAAGTCGATGGTTACCCGTTTGCGCATAATAGCGGTGCTCAGGCCATGTACAATAATGTCTGCGGCCTCTTTCCAGCCCATGTATTCCAGCATCATTACGCCGCTTAGTATTACGGAGCTGGGGTTCATGCTATTGGTATTGGCAAAGCGCGGGGCAGTGCCATGGGTAGCTTCAAATACAGCGTGGCCGGTTACATAGTTAATGTTGGCGCCGGGGGCAATGCCTATACCGCCTACGGCTGCTGCTGCTGCATCGGAAATATAATCGCCGTTCAGGTTCAGGGTAGCCACCACGGTATAATCCTGCGGGGCCAGTAAGATCTGCTGCAGGAAGTTATCGGCAATTACGTCTTTGATCAGTATTTTGTTATGTGCCAGGGCAATGTTCATTTGTTTGTTGGCTTCTTCTTCGCCCTGTGCTTTTTTAGTGGTTTCCCACTCCTCCCAGGTATATACGAAATCACCAAACTCGCGTTTGGCCAGCTCATAACCCCAGTTCTTAAAGCCGCCTTCTGTAAACTTCATGATATCGCCTTTGTGTACCAGGCTTACAGAAGACTGTTTATTTTCAATGGCATATTTAATGGCGGAGCGGATCAGTCTTTCAGAACCTTCTTTGGATACGGGTTTAATGCCCAGGGAAGAAGTTTCCGGGAAGCGGATATTCTTTACGCCCAGATCGTTCTGCAAAAAGCGCAGCAGCTTATCAGCTTCAGGAGTACCGTACATATATTCAATGCCGGCATAAATATCTTCGGTGGTCTCGCGGAAGATCACCATGTTCACGTTCTCAGGATGTTTCAGCGGGGAAGGCACTTTATTGAACCAGCGTACGGGGCGTACACAGGCGTAAAGATCCAGCTCCTGGCGCATGGCCACATTCAGGGGGCGGATGCCGCCGCCTACCGGCGTGGTCAAAGGCCCTTTTATTGAGATCAGGTATTCCTTAAAAGCATCCAGGGTGGCTTTAGGTAACCATTCACCGGTAGCCTGGAAGGCTTTTTCGCCCGCCAGTACTTCCTTCCATTCAATTTTCCGTTTATTATCATACACTTTGGCTACGGCGGCGTCAAATACGCGTACGCTGGCCCGCCAAATGTCGGGACCAATCCCGTCACCTTCAATAAATGGAATAATACAATGGTCGGGAACCTTTAACTGCCCATTGGTCATTATGATCTTTTCTGCCGGCATAAAACAGTGACTTTAGTGAAATAATCGAGCGCAAAGGTACACCGATTTTACATTTCAGGCAGACGATTTTAGACAATGCACCGGGATGGGCGGTGCAAACAACCTGTAAAACACCCTCTGGAAGGGGTGGTATTTAGCTCTGGCAGATCATTGCCTGTTTTACGGCTGCCCGGGCGCTTATCAGTCCTGCCCCAGGCGGCCAATACGGGTAGGTTTGGGCGCTTCCTTATAAATAATGGAGTACAGGATATCCTGTGTGTCGCCTACCGGCACCAGGGATTGGTTGGAGGTAACGATCACAATATCAGGGTTATTGGTTAAGAAGGTATTTACCTGGCTTTCCAGGTCTTGGATCTCCCGGGCGCGTACGGAAAAGAACTTATGCATGGTTATAACGTTTACAGGCTAAATGTAAAACAAAAGTGCATGCAAATTATTTTCACCGGTCTTTTGCCACCGTTTACCGGAACTCCTCTATTTTTAGCCTAAATCCATTTGATGTACCCGCGTCCCCGTAATACTTTTACATCACAATCTTACAGTAATGGAAAATCAAAATCAAAATATCATACATAGAAGAAGCAAGGGCATATGGGGTGGCTTAGTGTTTATTGTGGTGGGTATGTTCCTCTTCTTACAGAACCTGCACCTGAATGTGCCTTCCTGGGTATTTTCCTGGAAAGTGCTTCTGATACTCCTGGGCCTCGTTGTAGCCATCAAGCATAAATTCCGGGGGGGCCCCTGGTTTATTATGATGCTGATCGGCGGTATTTTTCTTTCCGAAGAGATCATTCATTGGGATTTTGACTTTCCCCGTTATGGCTGGCCTTTAGTGCTGGTGGTTATTGGGGTATATATGCTTACGAAACGTCCTTCCCATAACCATCCGCAGCGTTACCTGCAGGAGGGGGATAGGAAGCAGTGGCGGGAAGACAGGCGGCGCTGGAATGCCGGCTCTTACCAGGAAACCGTAGTGGGACAGAACTCAGAAGATTTCCTGAATGCCCTGGCCGTTTTCGGGGGCGATAACCGGATCGTATTATCCAAGAATTTCCAGGGAGGTGATATTACTTCCATCTTTGGCGGTTCTGAGGTTAACCTTACCCAGGCGGATTTTACCGGCACGGTTGTAATAGATGCCACGGCCATTTTCGGGGGCGTTGAGATGATAGTACCTTCCAACTGGGACGTGAAAATAGAAGTAAACACCATCTTTGGCGGGGTAGAGGATAAGCGCGCCATTGAGCTGCTGGCCCCCAACCCCGATAAAAAGCTGTTGATCAAAGGTATCTGTGTATTTGGCGGCATAGATATTAAGAGTTATTAAGCCAGTAACCTATATTCTGTATTGTACCATTCTAAACCCTTTTAAATTGAATTTGTATGCGTTGGTTTGTAGCAAAAATCGTGTACCAGATCATTTGTGGCAGTGGCAACCACATGCCGCAGTTCGATGAGCAATTGCGCCTGATCAGTGCAGAAACAAAACAGGAGGCCGCACAAAAGGCCCGCGAAATAGGACAGCAGGAACAATATGCATTCCGTAACCAGAAACAAGAGCTGGTTGAATGGAAGTTCATTAATGTACCGGAGCTGTTTACGCTGGATCAGCTGTCTGACGGTATGGAGCTGTATTCCCGTATTGAAGAACCGTCGGATGCTAATGCTTATGTAGCATGGCTGCAGATGAAATCTGCGCAGCTGCAGGAGCCCCGCTTTATTGAGATTAATAATTAAGAATTAATTACAAACAACCACTGTGATAAAACGCCCTTTATCAGACAAGTACTTCCGCTGGACTATAGCAGTAACCACCTACGTGTTCCTGTTATTGTATGGCGTGCTGCTGATACAGTGGTTTAAGCTGGCAACCATTAATGCCTGGGCCGACAGTGCCGTGCATACCCTGCTACTAGGCACTGCGGTGGCCATTATAGCACATAACCTGGGTTATTACCGGCCGGCGAAAGGTAAATACCTGTTTGTACTTTGTTACAGCACGGTGTTAACGGGTATCTGGATGGCGGTTACCACCTGCTGGTTAAAATATTTTTTCCAGGCAGACCATGCCTACCTGCAATGGCTAAACGCAGCAGTGCCTATACACTTCCTGGTAGCCTGGTTAGTGATCACCAGCATGGGCCTGCGCGCCCTGCTGATGTATGACATGGCAGAGCAGCAGGAAGCGCTGGAACGCCGGGAAGCTACGGAACGTTTATCGCGGGAGGCAGAGCTATACAAGCTGCGGCAGCAATTACAGCCGCACTTTTTGTTTAACAGCCTGAACTCCATTAATGCCCTGATCGTATTACGCCCGCAGCAAGCCAGGGAAATGGTGCTGAAGCTGTCTGACTTTTTGCGGGGTACTTTAAAAAGAGAAGACCAGCAATGGATAGCGCTGCCGGAAGAGCTGCAGTATCTGCAATGGTATCTTGATATTGAAAAGGTGCGCTTCGGGCATCGTTTATCAACCGAAGTAGTGGCCGATGAAAACACACAACAGCTGGTAATGCCGCCCATGTTATTACAACCGGTGGTAGAAAACGCCATTAAATACGGTTTGTATGATACCACGGAGGCCATTACCATTACTATAAAAGCCTGGGTACAGCAGGATATGCTGTATGTGCAGGTACAAAACCCGTATGACAGCGCTTTGCAGCAGCCGCACCGGGGCACCGGTTTTGGATTAAGCTCCATACGGCGCAGGCTATACCTGCTGTTTGCCCGGCAGGACCTGCTGGAAATCAGCTCCGATGACCAGATCTTTACTACCTTAATTAAAGTACCACAACCACATGATAAAAGCAATCATAATTGATGATGAGCCTTTGGCCCGCGCTGTAGTATTGGAATATTTAATGGGCTTCCCGGAAGTACAGGTATTACAGGAATGTAATGATGGTTTTGAAGGGCTGAAAGCTATTCAGCAGCACCAGCCGGATATTATTTTCCTGGATGTGCAGATGCCCAAGATCAATGGCTTTGAAATGCTGGAGCTGGTAGAAGAGATGCCTGCCGTGATCTTTACCACGGCTTTTGAAGAACATGCTATCCGCGCTTTTGAGGTGAATGCAATAGACTACCTGTTAAAACCTTTTTCAAAAGACCGCTTTGAAAAAGCATTGCAAAAATGGTTAGGTAATAAAACTACCGCTACGCCGGCAGCTGCCCCGCAGCAAACCACACAGCTGCTGGAAACCGCTGCTGCATCGCCTTTGCAGAGTAACCGTATTGTGGTAAAGATCAATGGTAAGATCAAAATTATTCCCGTTCAGGATGTGCATTACCTGGAAGCGGCAGATGATTATGTGAAGATCATTACCCAGGAAGGTGCTTTCCTGAAGAATAAGACCATGAGCTTTTTTGAGCAAACGCTGGACCCGCAGCAGTTTGCCCGCGTGCACCGTTCTTACATGCTGAATGTGAACCAGGTTACCCGGATAGAGCCGTATGAAAAAGAAAATCACCTGGCCATCTTAAGAACCGGCGCTAAGGTGCCGGTAAGTAAAACAGGTTATCCCAGGTTAAAAGCAGCGCTGGGGTTATAGTATTTATCCTTCGTTTTTTATGGCCTGGAAAAACAGCTGCATATCAGCTGCCAGCAACTCCGGTTCTTCCATCGCGGCAAAGTGGCCGCCACGGGGCATATCTGTCCAATGTTGTACATTCAGGCTGCGCTCCACCCATTCAATCGGTGGCTTATTACCATTAAAAAGGCCGATGCCTGCCGGCACTTCAATCCGTTCACCTTTTTTAAGCGGCGGCGGTATCCGCGCATTTTCATAATAGGTGCGTATGGAGGAAGGAATGGTTTCCGTAACCCAATAGATCATAATATTGGTCAACAACTCATCTTTGGTGAAGCGTGTTTCAACAGCACCATTACAATCACTCAGCGATTGAAATTTTTCAATGAGCCAGGCGGCTAATCCCAATGGTGAATCATTTAACGCGTAGGAAAGTGTTTGCGGTTTGGTGCTTTGTATCATGGCATACCCGCCTTCGCGTTTCATCCATTGCTGCCGTTCTTTCAGATAAGCCTGTTCTGCTGCAGTAAGGTCTGACTGATCTGCATTAAAATCCGGAAATCCAACATAAGAAAGATAAATGCCGCTAAGCTGTTGTGGATAATGCAGCGCCAGATACCGGGTAATGCCACTGCCGAAATCTGTGCCACTGGCGGCATAGCGGGAATAGCCCAATACAGCGGTCATTAATTTATGCCACAGGTGTGCGGTTTTTTCCAGCGTCCAGCCAGGCTCCTGCGGGCGGGCGGAAAAACCGAAACCGGGTATTGAGGGGATAATTACATCAAAGCAAAGATCTGTACCGTCCGTGAGCAGGGGAACAATTTTCAGCAGCTCATAAAAAGAGCCCGGCCAGCCATGGGTAATAATAATGGGAACAGGATGGGGGCCTTTGCCCCGTGCATAAATGAAATGAATATCTTTTCCGTCAATGAGGGTTTTAAAATGAGGGAAGCGGTTGAGCGCTGCTTCCTGTTGGCGCCAGTTATATTGCTGTTGCCAGTAGGCTGCCAGCTCCTGCATATAGCTGAGGTTTGTTCCATACTCCCAGCCGGCATGCTGCACCTCATCCGGCCAGCGTAGCAGCTGCAGCTTTTGCATTAAGTTATCCAATACGGGTTGTGCAATATTGATGTTAAATGCCTGCATAGCGGAATGCTTTATCAAACGGAGGTTGCTGTTATACCACAGGGATAACAACAAAAATAAAGCCGTCCCAGGCGCAATACCCGGGACGGCCCTATCCTTCAAGAGAAAAAGATACTTAGTTTAATGCGTTTACATCCTGTGCTATAAAATCCTGGTAAGCTTCACGTGACCATTCAATATAATCATCCAGGTGGATGTTTAATTTTTCATCACGTTCTACTTCTTTCATATCACGCACATCCCAATAACCTTTGGCTAATGACTGGATATTATTGCTGGTCTCCTGTTTTACAGGATCATAATCTTGCGGATAACTGGAATAATTACCAATAGCTAATTCCTGGATGTTTTGCTTTACAAACTCTAAACTATTCTTAGACATGGTATAAAACTTTTGGTTCGGATAGTGTAATTCAAAAGCTGTTCCGTTTTGTGCCAGATTAAGAAACCGTTATAATAAAATTTTGTTAAAAGGATGTTTTGATACGTTGTATCTGGTTGATATTCAGTGTAATATAGCGGTACAGAAAAGAAGGGATTAGGATCAATTTTAACTGCCAAAAGTGACGTTTATAACTCAAATAGTTTTTGAAGTTTCTCTTTTTTAAGCACTTTTTGTCCCTGTTCACCAGTAGCAATAACCAGGTTGCCCACTTTTGCCTCATACCTGCATACAATAGTATGTGTCTGCAATTGTACAATAGTGGCCGTAAAATCCACAATGCTGCCCGCTTTGGCCGGTGCATGATGTTGTACGGTAAGCATGGTGCCAATACCTTCTTCATCTGCTTCCTTCATATCCAGCACAAATAAACGGCAGCACCATTCCGCATCACGCGCCAGCGCAAATGTGCTGTACACGGGGTGTACAGCGCCACTGTCAAATGCAGCGCAATCTTCTTCGCGCACTACACGGGTAAAATGTTTTTGATCGCCTGGTTTAAAACAGTGTAACATATGCCATTATTTACTGCACCAGCAGCACGGGTACTTTTACGTTATGCCGTACCTGGTGGGCTGTTTCGCCATAGATCCAGTCTTTAATACCGGTATGGCCATGGCCTCCCATTACAATAAAATCTGCTTTTTCTTCTTTTACAATACGCACAATTTCCTTGGCGGGATGGCGGTAGCCCAGTATGCCCCGGGCGCGGATGTTACGTGCCTGCAGCAAGGCCAGGTAACTATCCAGCTGCTCCTGGTCTTTACGGGTTTCAAAATCGTCAGACAGTCTGCCGAAGTATTTGGCAGAAGCGCTTTCCACTACATGTATCAATATATATTCCGTATGCTCGTTGCCGTTAGCCACTGCATTGGTGATCACTTTTTCATCCTGCTTGCTGAAGTCAAGCGCCAGTGCTATCCGGTGATACTGTGGTTTTTCCATGCTGCCTAAAGAAAGCAGCTGGGAAGGGTGTATGCGTACAGAGGCTATTTGCCGGTACCGGCTGATTATTGGAAATACAATGGTGATAACCAGCAGCACTATAAAACCTATCCCGGACAGTATAATAATAGCATCTACCCAGCCATTGCCTGCATGGGTAATATATTTAAAGGCTTCTGTAAATACCATGCGCAGGTTCAGGTATACCAGCACTGCGGTGATAAGCCAGCTGGCAACCTTGGTTAATGGCTTTATTGCATAATCGCCCATGGTGCCTTTGTCGCTCACAAAATGAATGAGCGGTATAATGGCAAAACCTAATTGCAGGCTCAATAATACCTGGCTGAACACCAGCAGCTCGCCTACTTTATCATCGCCCGCTAATAAGATGGTGAGTAAGGCAGGCACTATCGCCAGCAGGCGGGTGATCAAACGGCGCAGCCAGGGGTTGATGCGTAAACGCAGGTAACCTTCCATAATGATCTGCCCGGCCAGGGTGCCTGTTACCGTAGAGCTCTGGCCTGCGGCTATCAGCGCTACTGCAAACAGGATGGGCGCTACTTTGCTGCCCAGCAGTTTTTCCAGCAGCTCATGCGCGTCCTGGATCTCTGCAATATCTGTACGCCCGCTTTTAAAGAACACGGTGGCGGCTAATATGAGGATGGCGGCATTTACAAAAAAGGCCAGGTTCAGGGCCACGGTGCTGTCAATAAGGTTTAGCTTCAATGCCTGTCTAATGCCCTTATCATCCCGCTGAATTTTGCGCGTTTGCACCAGGGCGGAATGCAGGTACAGGTTATGCGGCATTACAGTGGCGCCTATAATACCAATGGCAATATACAGGGCTGCATTATCCGGTATGATGGGTACAAAACCGGTTACTACTTCTGACATTACGGGCCGGGCAATTACCAGCTCCGTTAAAAAGGAGATGCCTACAATGGCTACCAGGCTTATGATAAAGGCTTCCATTTTCCGGATGCCGTAGCGTTGTAAGATCAGCAGCAGAAAGGTATCCAACACGGTAAAGCTAACGCCCCATACCAGTGGCAGGCCGGTAAGCAGCTGTATGCCTATGGCCATCCCCAGCACTTCTGCCAGGTCACAGGCGGCAATGGCTATCTCTGCCAGCACGTATAAAATGAAGTTGATAACGGGCGGGTAGGTTTCCCGGTTAGCCTGCGCCAGGTCACGGCCGCGTACAATACCCAGTCGGGCGCTCAGGCTTTGCAGCAGCAGGGCCATCAGGTTACTCATCAGCAGCACCCATAATAGCTGGTAGCCGTACTGGCTGCCCCCGGCCAGGTCTGTGGCCCAGTTGCCGGGATCCATATAACCTACGCTTACCAGGTAGGCGGGGCCAAAAAAAGATAGCAGTTTTTTCCACCGCGACCGCGCAGTGGTATCTATACTCTGATGTACTTCACTCAGCGATGTAGCAGTATGATCCATAGCTTTAATAGAAAATTATTTGTTTCACTTACAGGGGCCGAACCATAATATTTTTACTCACCTGTTCACTAATGGTAAAGGCGGGCTGGTTCCGGATCTTTATTTCAATGGAATTATCAAATTCGTAGCGTTCAATTACTTCCAGCTGGGTGCCCAGGCGAATGCCTTTGGCGTTCAGGAATTCCAGCAAAGCAGCTGATTTGTCGGATACGGCCGTTACTTCCAGGCGTTTGGTGCGGGCCTGGTCCAGGGATATCTGTGCGCGTTGTTTCCCCAATTTGCCCTGTGCGTCGGGAATAGGGTCCCCATGCGGGTCAATGGTAGGGTTACCCAGGAAGTCGCTGAGGCGGATGATCAGCTTTTCGCTGCGCACATGTTCCAGCTCTTCGGCCAGCTCATGCACCTCTTCCCAGCTAAAGGCCAGCTTGTCTACCAGGAAACATTCCCACAGGCGGTGGCGGCGTATAATGTGCAGGGCGGCCTTTTTACCTTCTGCGGTAAGGTTAATGCCCTGGTACTTTTCATAATCAATAAGCTTTTTCTCCTTTAGCTTTTTAGCCATATCCGTTACGGATGCGGGTTTGGTATCCAGCTCATAAGCTAATCCCGTAGTAGTTACCGCTTCTGCCCCTTCTTCCAGCTTATAAATAGACTTAATGTAGTTTTCCTCTGCAACTGTTAAATTCATAAACCCTAAAATAAAAGTTAGACAAATCTAAACATTTTACATGGTATTCCCAACCCTTGTAGGAGGGGAGAGGCTCCGTTCATCCATTTAACCGGCATTTTTTTTGATTAGCTATGCGGTATATATCAAAAATATCTTTAACTTTTCGGCAAGAAACAATTTTACATTACGCATGAACAGGCTGTTGGCACTACTTTTAACCGTGGGTATTTTAGCCGGTTGCGGCTCCGGGAACAAGCATACCTCCGGCGGGCGCCCGGTAACCTTTGACGATTTTAAAGCCTTATTTCCTGAACAACAGGCGCCTTACCGGCTAATGGCCGATTCCCTGCTGCAAAAACAGCCGGATTCCCTGGCCCTGCAGCGGGATGTGCTGAAACAGTTTCTGACAGATACCCTGGTCAGTGCAGACTCTACAAAAACCAGGCATCTGAAATATTTTCCGCTGGCTTATGTAGCGGGCAGCGCATTGCAATATTTTGTGATCAAAGCGGTGGACCGGTCCTCTACGGTAGCATACATCTGTTTTACCGATAAAAAAGGCAAATACCTGAACCGTATGGTGGCAGCCAGCAAGGATGCTAACAGCCCGGAGCAGATGAGCTTTACACTGGATAATAAATACGTGATAAAAACCAGTACGGAAAAACCAGTGGGCTCCAATACCGCGTTAAAGGAAGACTTTTACATGGCAAATGCCAACGGGACCATCACGCTGATCATGACTAACTCTAACGGGCCTACGGCGCCCGGGCAGATCTTTAACCCGATAGATACTTTAGCGCATAAACATAAATTCTCCGGTGATTATACTTCCGGTGATATGAACATTATTTCTATCCGCGACGGGCAGGATGCCAAAACCTTCCTGTTCTTTATTACCTTTTCCAAAGACAATGGCAACTGTAAGGGAGAGCTGAGCGGCACCGGCCACTTTACCGGTAGCAGCAAAGGGGAGTATAAGGATAAGGAAACCTCCTGCGGTATCAGCTTCCAGTTCACAGCCGGCCGGGTAAGCATCCGTGAAATTGGCGGCTGCGGGGCGTACCGGGGGATCAGGTGTTTCTTTGAGGGAGGGTATGCGAAGAAGAAGGCGCCTTCGGCGAAATAATAATTAAGGATTAATAATTAATAATCATGGATGCAGTATTGCGCGAGAGTGCCGGTACTGCATTTTTGTTTATGAATGATTGATAAATAATAAATGCAGCACTACGCCTGGATGTAGTACTGCATTTTTGTTTAAATGAGTTATTAATAATAGTGCCATAGTACACTTCCATGTACTCCTTCAATACGATTATTAATTATTCATTCTTAATTATTAATTAGAGCGCGGAAATGCCGGATCAGCTTTCACTTCTTCAATCTGCTGCGTATGGCGGCCGCAATGGCCGGCAACAATTAACATGTACTGGTAGGCATCCATGTAACCCCGCGGGGAGGATATTACATGGCTGCGCATATCGTCATTAGTACCTTTAACATAGTTGATGATCTGATCACGCTGAGTGGTAAAAGCTTCTACGGCTGCAGAAGAGCTGGTATAGATGTCTTTAGGTTTCATTTCTTCTGCTGCCTGGGCTTTATGACTGCGGTCTGCCATCATTTTAATGAGCAGGGAATCTGTAACCTTTATTTCGCTGCGTTTTTCAGGGTTGGGTGGTTGTTTCATACTGGCCTGCTGTTGATCAAAAATGGCTTTTTCGACCTTAATAATATGTTCCATGCATTCGCTGACAGACCAGCGGTCGGGGGATGGTTTAAACTGCATCTGTGCATCGCTGAGGCCTGAAACATCGTTTAGCAGGGTGGTTTTGGTGCTTTGCAGCTGGTCCAGCAGAAAGGACTTATCATCCCGCGTTAATGCCGGCTGCTGAACAGTGAAGGCCGATAAGACCAGGATGGATACATACAGAGCGAACTTTTTCATTGGTGGTAAATTTAGGATGAGTGATGGGATTGTTCTAAGCGCATTTTAAATTACGCTTTTTTCCGGATTCATGTTGGTTTGTTGGCTATAGACAACGGTCTGCTGTCTACAGACGGCAGTTCATGGTCCATCGGCCATCAACCATTACTCAATCAACTCCAAAAACTCATCCCGGTTTATAAAACGTGCGCCTAAGGTGGCCAGGTGTTCTGTATGTACCTGGCAATCGACCAGGGTTAGGTCATTATGGGATTGTACGAATGTGATGAAAGCTGCTTTGGAGGCATTGCTTACATTGGCAAACATGGATTCGCCAAAGA
Source organism: Chitinophaga sp. GbtcB8 (assembly GCF_019091455.1). Taxonomy (GTDB): domain Bacteria; phylum Bacteroidota; class Bacteroidia; order Chitinophagales; family Chitinophagaceae; genus Chitinophaga. The sequence continues at coordinate 137,692 of NZ_JAGXJN010000001.1, read as the reverse complement.
AACAATTGCCCAGCCGTATGCCGTATAAACCGCCTACCAGCTTATCTTCCAGCCAGCATTCTACGGAGTGTGCGTATCCCTGCTCATGCAGCTGTATGTAAGCGCGTTCTATAGCATTGGTGATCCAGGTGCCATCCTGGCCTTTACGGGGAACACGGCGGCAGCCGCGGATCACGGCTGCAAAGTTTTGGTTGAAGGTAATACGGAAGACCTGCTTTTTGAGTATTTGCCGCATGCTGGCAGATACCTTGAGCTCTGAGGGGAATAATACAAAACGGGGATCAGGACTCCACCATAAAATAGGCGGCTCATTGTACCAGGGGAAAATGCCGGAACGGTAGGCCAGCAGCAGCCGCTCTGTTGAAAGATCGCCGCCCACGGCCAGCAGCCCGTCATCATCTGACAGGTGCACGGGTGGAAATACCAGCTCTTTTGTAAGGGAAAAAACCATGCGATTTTAGATATACGATATACGATTTTAGATTTTAATAAGATGTACTGCAATTAAATTTGAAGAATTTGAGGCAAATGCCATCATCCGCTCCCGTCAAATCTAAAATTGTAAATCTAAGATCGTAAATCAGCTCAGCCTTCCACGGCTTCTTCAACGGTGGCGCTGATGCCCCGGTCCAGGAGTGCTTCGCACATGGGGCGTAGTTGGGTAAATTCGCCATGTTTTACCGCATACTTACCGTTGTAGTGGATAAAAAGCGCGCATTGTTCCGCTTGTTCTGCGGAGTGTTCACATACTTCAATTAATGATTGTATCACCCAGTCAAAGGTATTTACATCATCATTCCACACAATAAGGCTAAAAGGGAACTGCTCATCTTCTGCGATGAGCACATCCTCTAATTCTTTTTTATATGTGCCGGTTTCGGTACGCTGACTCATGGTTTACTTCATGGCTTTGCGCAAAATTACAGTAATTATCGGGAAATACTAGGGGGCTGCACTATTACGAGAGGAACAGGCATTCGTCCAATGACCGGGTGCCGCAGGACAGGCATAAGCCGGCGGCAGGCGCCCAGCTATTTTCCCGCCACCTGGAACAGGTAGTCGGCCGGTCCGCTCTCTTCATTCTTGCCGTCAATAGCATTCAGCTGGTTGTCAGACAGAACAGAAACAGTTTTCTGTTGCAGATCTGATTTTTTAGCGTCGTCTTGGTTTTTTATGGGTTTCATGATTGTAAAGTTTAACGTTTTAATTTTTTTTCCTGCTCTGATCAGGAATTTTCGGATATCTCCTTTCTTACTCTGTTAAAGGTTTTCAGATGCTCTTTTTCTTAGCTAAGTTGTTGTGTGCTGTTAACGATGTAAAGATATGTTCAGCATAAGCCGTGTAAAACTATAATCCATCAACGTGTTTATCATTTATATCAAATCACAAATGAATGTCACAAGACCCTGAAGCGGGAGGTGGCAGGTGTGGGGTTCTCAGACATTTTTAATGTAATTGTGTACATAAAATGGAGTAATTTATGCCCGGAATAAATATAAGGCCATGATGACTGTATTGAAAGGAGGGGTTTTGTTGCTGGACATTAGCTTACCATTGAAAGATCCGGTGCCTATTTTTTCACTGGTACTGTTCATTATCCTGCTGGCCCCTATTATTCTGCGCAAGTTCCGCATACCCAGTATTATAGGCCTTATCATAGCCGGCATGGCCATTGGCGATCACGGCTTTAAGATCATAGAAAAAGGTAGCATAGACCTGTTTGGTAAGGCTGGTTTGTTATACATTATGTTCCTGGCCGGGCTGGAGCTGGACATGACGGAGTTCCGCAAGAACCGGCACCGCAGCCTGGTGTTTGGCGCGTTCACTTTCTTTATTCCTCTTATTTTAGGATACCTGGTTTGCACCTACTGGCTGCATTTTAATTTTATGGCCACACTGCTGGTGTCCAGCATGTTTGCCACGCATACGCTGGTAGCCTATCCATTAGCCAGCCGTTTGGGCATTACTAAAAATGAAGCAGTAACAGTGGCCGTAGGCGGCACCATTATAACGGATACGGCTGTATTATTAATACTGGCTATTATTACCGGCGCTGCTGCCGGCAACCTGAATACTTATTTCTGGATACGGCTGGGTGTATCGGTAACCGTATTTGCCACCATTATATTGTGGATCTTTCCAATGATAGGGCGCTGGTTCTTTAAAAAGATCAAGGACGATAAAACCTCGCACTTCATATTTGTATTAGCCCTCGTGTTCCTGGCCGGTTTTCTGGCGGAGCTGGCAGGGGTGGAGGGGATCATTGGCGCTTTCCTGGCCGGGCTGGCATTAAACCAGCTGATACCGCATACCTCTACATTAATGAACCGTATTGCTTTTGTCGGGAATGCGCTGTTCATTCCTTTCTTTTTGATCAGCGTAGGTATGATCGTAGACCTGCGGGTGCTGCTGAAGGGGCAGGAGGCATTGATCATTGCCGGTTCCCTGACTGTTATGGCCTTATTCAGCAAATGGCTGGCAGCCTTTTTTACACAGCTTTCTTTTGGCTACAGCACCCCGCAGCGGAATGTGATCTTTGGTTTAAGCAGCGCGCATGCCGCTGCCACCATTGCAGTGATATTGATAGGCTTTAACATGGGCATTATTAATGAGAATGTGCTGAACGGCACCGTGCTGCTTATTCTTGTTACCTGCCTGGTAAGCTCTTTTGTAACGGAAAATGCCGGCCGCCGCCTGGCTATAGTAGAAGCAGAGCGTAAACCGGAAACGGATGGCGCCCCGGAACGTATACTGGTGCCCGTATCCAACCCTGCGCGTATAGAATCCCTGCTGGATCTGGCAGTGATGATCAAAGACCCGGGATCCCAAACGCCGGTATACCCGCTGGCTGTGGTGCAGGATGATGAGGAAGCCAAAGAAAAGATCCATGTTACCAATAAAATGATGGAAGCTGCGGTCATGCATGCCGCTGCAACGGAAAGCCATGTGCAGTCTATTACGCGCGTGGATCTGAATGTAGCGGATGGTATTGCCCGTGCGGCCAAAGAATTGCTGATAACAGACGTGATCCTGGGCTGGACGGATAAGACCAGCACCACCGACCGGCTGTTTGGCTCCATATTCGGTACCACGCTGGATAACGTGCTGCAAAGCGTATGGGAAACCGTGTACGTATGCGATTTCCACCACCCCATGAACGCAGCAAAAAAAATGGTGCTGGTGCTGCCCCGCAATACAGAGTATGAAAAAGGTTTTGTGCATTACCTGCAAAAAATGCTGATACTGGCTAAACAGATCGGCGTACGCCTGGTGATCCATTGCCCTGAAAAAACCAAAGTGGCGGTGGAAACCTTTTTGCAGTACGCGAAGATCAGTATAGAAATAACCTTTAAGCCTATTGGCGCCACGGAGCTGGAAGATTTTCAGGCGCTTTCCAAAGAAGTAAGCAGCGGCGATCTGCTGGTGGTGGCCTCTGCCCGTAAAGGCACGCTATCGTACACTGCTTTCCAGGAGCATATTCCTGCCCGCCTGGGCCGCTACTTCCGCGATACGAATATTATCCTCATTTTCCCGGAACAGATTGAAATGGATTACCTGGAGGCCGGCGTGCAGCCGGAAGATCTTACCCTGGCGCCTATACAGGAGCAGCTGGCTAACCTGAATAAGCTGGGTAAGGCATTCAAACGTATCTTTAAAGGCAAAAAATAGCCGGTTATGCATTTTGAACACCGCTCACAGCCCCTGCTTCCCCGCCGTTTGTTTGTACGGCGCCTGCTGCGTTATGGCCTATTTTCCTTTTTAGTGATCATTTTCTCTATGCTTATAGGGATGGCCGGTTACCATTACCTGGCCCATTTAGGCTGGCTGGATGCGTACCTGAATGCCGCCATGATCCTTACCGGTATGGGCCCTGTAAACCCCATGGAATCTGCCGGGGCCAAGGTTTTTTCCGGTATTTACGCCATTTACAGCGGTGTCATATTCTTATCCGTAGTAGCTTTAATGTTCACCCCCATTGCCCACCGTTTCCTTCACATCTTTCACCTGGAGGGCGATAAGAAGAAATAACCCCGTTTTTCTTTAACACCATTATCCGGGGGTTGGTACGTCAAACTCATTTTTGCCAATCTGTTTTAACTTCCTTATTGTCATAATCATTCATCTGTGATCAGTTGATTCGTCCATACCAGCTGGTTGGTATCATAACCTAATGCCCTGGCTTGTTCCAGGTAGCTTTCTCTTATCTCTTGAGGCATCGTTTTTTCCCTCGACAGGAGCCAGAGATATTTTAAATTATTCCCCGCCACCAGCGCATAACGATATTCCGGATCGATTGCGATCACGTTATAACCTGCATAGAACGGACAAAAGAAAGAAACTTTCAGCCTTCCTTCCGAAAGCGCTCCAGCCGGTTTAGCCTTACCAATGCTTTGTCTCCACTCCTGATCTTTTACATTAAATCCCCGGTTATCAACGCGAATGGTTTCATCATCAATTAAAGAATAGGTGGCTGTAACGTGGTCAAGTCCCTTTTCAAATCTAAAATCCATTCTGGCAATTTCATACCAGGTACCAAGGTATTTTTTCTTGTCAAAGGGGGAGACTGCTTTTGCGCCACGTGGTATTGACACACGGGATGAAAGGGTTAAAGTGAATGCCGCCGCACCTGCTGCCAATCCCAGCATTAAATAAACTTTGTTTCTCATAGCTCATTATTTAGCCAACATATAAGAACCTTATTAAGGTAAAGGCAAGAATATTAACTGAATCAAACTTGATGCCGGGAGGAGGCAGGATAGTTGGGAGATCTCCGGCTAAAAGCCGGGCTGCGTGGAACCAGTTGGGAATTGCATAAAATAAAAAAGCCTCGCTAATTATAGCAAGGCTTTGTATTTGTGTGGGAGTTGACGGGTTCGAACCGCCGTCCCTCTGCTTGTAAGGCAGATGCACTGGACCAGCTGAGCTAAACCCCCCTTTTTGTTACTTTTCCATCACTTTTTGTTCGATGGGATTGCAAAGATATACTTTTTCTGATAATTACAAATTTTTAGTAAAAAATTATGGCGGACCTGTCTTCAAAAGAGCTCGCAAGCCACTGCCATTGCGCATCTATCAAAACCGGAACCCAGCAGAAAAATACGTTAACCTGCCTTCTTCCGAAGCGCCTACAGACACCTGCACAATAAACAGTTCTGCCGGGATAATATAAATGCCTCCGCCATAACCGTCATGCCATTTATCAGACTTTTCTCCCGGTTGCCATACACGTCCCACATCATTAAAACCGATCAATCCCACACTACCCGGTAACAGGTAAGAGGTAAAATCAAATAGTTTTAAGCGCAGCTCCAGGTTGTGATACACACCCGTTTTACCACTGAAGCGGTTGGTATGGAAGCCGCGCAGCATTTGCGCGCCGCCCAGCTGCATCAGCTGAAAATAAGCAGGATCGCCAAAGGTGGTACCGCCTGCAACACGGTTAGCCATCACCAGTGTAGAGTCGCCCAGCAGGCGTGTATAAAAACTAAATTCGGAAGTGAGCTTGCCGGAAGTGAGATGATCGCCATTTGTTTGCCGCAGGCCGGTGAGCACCGTGTTCCAGCTAAAACCTTTGTAAGGGGAGGTGGCATTATTACGGGTGTCCATCGTTACACCGGCTATCAGCCCGGCATACAGGCGGTCATCAAAAACATGCTGATCCGGGAAAGCAGTATTATATACACCCAGGAAACGGTGTGTATTATTGGCTTCCCGGCTGGTGTAAAACTGGCCGGCTATACCGGCGCTCACGGTGAAATATTTTCCCAGGTTACGGTATAATCTTACATCGCCATTGATCAGATCATAACGGTTACGGTAGTAGGAAATTTCTTTATCGCCTTCATCTACAAAAACAGATTCATTACCCAGTCCAAAGAAATTACCCAGGTTGTGAGGGCCCCTGGAAAGCACATTAATGCGCAGGTCATTCTTGCCGATCAGGTGTTTATAGTCAGCCAGGTACTGCAATATAAAAGACTGGCGGCCGGTAACATAGCTAACGATCAGCTGATGCTGCTGTGCGTAAGGCTCTTTACGGAAACCTTGTTTCTCAAACATCATGTTGGCCCGTAACATCAAACCCTGATCGGGATTGTATGTTGCAGAGAACAAGGGGCCAAGCCTGTCAAAGGTGAAGTTCCGCCGGTTGTAGCTGTTAACCGTGCTGTCATTGGATGTTTTAACCCGGGCATTAATATGCGCCGGTATATAGTTGTCTTTATCCGCGCGGTCATAAATGTATAACCGTCCTTTTTCCGGCATATGCTGCGCAACCAGGAAAGTATCCTTTCCACTGCCGCCTATCATACGGATACGGATGCGCGATCTTTCATTGCCTGTAACATTAAATATATCCCTGCCATCCAGCCCGTATAAACGTACTTCATCTGTAACAGCAGGATCAAACACTCTTTTAAATAAGGTGTCGGAGGTGGTGCCGTCCTTTTTTATTTTACAGATGGTTACATCCACATAACCATCCGGTTGCTTGCGGATGTCAAACAGCTCCTGTTTGTCAGATGCAGGAACATCCACATACCGGGAAATAAAACGGTAATATTTCAGCGCTGTTTTTTCCAGCCCGTTCCTGCGGGCAATGAATGTTTTAATAAGCTTTTCCCCGGATAGTTTAACGATGGTATCCGGCATCCTGTGTATGGCTTCGCTGATCAAGCTATCGGTAAGGGTAGTCTGTACATAACGGATCTGCTGCTGCCAGTCGGCTTCGCTCAGGCCATTTAAAAAATAGCGGTCAAAAAAACGTGCATTCAGGTTAAATCCATTTATATCCCGGATATTATCATGGTAGCCCTGGAACTTGGATTTTAACCATTGGTGAGAAACGATCCAGGGGAACATACCCGTGGTATTATAATATACCATATCCCGGTCGCGGGGCAGGGGTGTATAGTCAGTATTCTTTTTTTCTTTCTTTTTTGTCCAGCGCCACTGGTCTTCATGGCGGTCCCAGTCGCCCAGCAACATATCCAGCAGGCGGGCCCTCAGCACTATTTGCTGATCCACATGCACATCATTATCATCTTCCAGCTTGCGTTGCACTTTTTCCGTATTGTCGGTATCCTCTGCATCGGCGGGCGCTCTTTCTTCTATCAGGAAAACGGCATTGGCAAAGTCTTTCCGGTATTCGCCCAGGGCGGGATCATCCGGTATATACACAATCTGTGGATTGGCATGCGGGATACCCAATGCTGTAGCCAGCGGAGGTACGGTAAGGGCGGAATAAGGATGCGAGGTTACTACCTGGTCCTGCAAAATATCTTTGGTGACGGTGGCTCTCAGGTTCTTGGGGAGCGCTCTTTCGGGGTACTTCTGAATGGTACGCAATACCCATTCCTGGCCGCTGGCATCGCGCAGGCGTAAAGACCTGGTTTGCAAACCGCCGCCTTGCTGTAAAATAGTAAGCCCTCCTTTTTCCTTTGAAAGGTAGAATACTTTTAAAGTAACGGGCGCCGCCCATAACTTACGGTAGCTTTCACCAAAAAGCGTCCGGTGTAAGCCGCTCACGTTGTCATAGTTGGGAGCAATGGCTACCTGAATGCTGTCGCCGGCGGGCGTTTGCGCCTGCACTGTAACAGTAGCCAGTAAAGCCAGACTGGTAAAAATTTTACAAAAGCTCATTCGGTTGATTTCAGGGTGGTAACGGAGGGTCGTACGCTCGCATCTCCGTCCGGGACCTGAAGATAATAACAATGTTTATGCCGTGCACATGAGTGGGGGAAAGATTTAAGTTCATCTGATGGAGGAATATTCTTCAGGACTTCGGGGACCATGGCGCAACCGGGACGTTTTGGAGATGTAGGAAAGTGCCTGTTAATCCCATAAAGTACCGTCCAATCCCAATATGACCCCTATCCAAAGCACAAACATGAATACAATCAGGCTGAATATTAAGGTCACCGGTCTATTTATTTTTTTCTGAGAGCTCAATTGAGCCATCCAATAATAGAAAGCACCGCCAAGGAAGCCTGCCAGCGGAACAATTATTAAAGGTCTGATCATCCATAGCTTGCCCCATTCCGGCTTGGGATCCCTGGTTGTAAACACAAAAAATGAGATCAGTATTAAACCAACCCCTGCGCCAATCAGCATAGGCCGTTTAATGAAATTTGTTGATTGTGTCCTTAAATTGTTGTTCTGTGTCATGATAGCATGCTTTATAGGTTTTGATAGTGCAACTGTTCTTTAATAGTATCCCCGCTGGTGTTCCTTGTAAATATTCTTTCAGCCTGATAGTCATTTGTTTTTGGAACGTTGAATGTAACAACGATAGCGCCCTTGGTTTTTGGTGATAAAGTACTTTGTATTTCAAAGTTAGTTAAAAAGTGCTTTGTAATACAAAGTAGATGAAAATATTTTTCACTTATTTTATTTAAAGCGGCTTTTAGGCAGTAACGGCGCGCACATTAATGATTTAAAAGCTGATGCATGAAAATGGGGGGCGAAGCTGTTGGTACCTTGGGTAGGGGAGGGCCTCCATTAAGGTATGGAATGGTAGATCAGGTAACGAGTCTTTCAACCTGCTGTGTAGCTTCTTGAATGAAAAAGTGAATAGAAGCCGGAGTGCCTTGAAACAATGTATAAATGAAAAAGCCCTGCTAATGTAGCAAGGCTTTGTATTTGTGTGGGAGTTGACGGGTTCGAACCGCCGACCCTCTGCTTGTAAGGCAGATGCTCTGAACCAGCTGAGCTAAACTCCCTTTTCTATTCTCATCAACCTTTTGTTTGACGGGATTGCAAAGGTAAAAACTATTTTTATTTTGCCAAATTTTTCCTGGGCTCTTTATTTTTCTTTGATACGGCTGTCAAATTCAAACGGCTCGTTACCCAGGTGTTTGATCTTGCTAAAATCCTTATGAGCAGGATTTAATATATAATTCTGTTCCTCAGGTATAATTACAGAAGGTACCTGCAGTATGGCCGAAGTGCCGTCTTTTACCCATTCATCTCCTAAATTTTGCGTGTAAGGCATGCTGGCAAAATTATACCAGTGTAAGGGTAATACTTTTCTATCAATTACCGTGATCTTTAAATGATCAGGGATCTCAATTAACAGTGTTCTGAAATTGCCCTGCAATCCGCGGGAGCTCCGGTGCACCACATTTTCCAGGCAGGCCAGCGCTCTGGAGCCGGCTGTGTAGATCACCTTTATATCTTTGGAATTCCACCTGGCAGGGTTGCCGGAAGCAAGCAGTTTATCGGCGTAAGCCGCCAGGGTTATCCTGTAAACGATCATAATAGGTTAAGCAATGTCTCCGTATGCAATGCGGGTGAGTTCTTCTGCAATTAATTCAATACCGGTAATGGTATCCAGTAATTCTAAGGGTACCTGGTTCCCTAGTCCAAAGGAGGGTAAGGCCATCCATTTATTAAACTCGTCAACGTTACCAAATACCAGCGTGCCTTTATCGTAGAGTGCAAACAGCTTCAGCAGCTTCTCACTTACCGTAGCATCCAGCGGCGTGTTCTGCTCCTTGTATTTCGTAAAAGTTTTGATGGTTTTATTCAGTAATTGTTCTACCAGGTTGGCAGAAAATTGGGAGATCGTAATAAAGTCAAATACCGCTTCAGGTTTCAGCCCTTTTTTAGCGCTTAATAACAATGTAATATCGTTATCAAAAGAAGGTTCATATTTAGCCAGCACATTTCCTGTTCTCATAATACTTAGATTGTAAGTAAATATACGGAAATATTTCCGGAGAAAATGGAAATTTTTCTAAAGATGGGGTGAAACGTATTATATACCAGCCACTTATCTCAACTCCCAATCCACCAGCCCATTCACCCATTCTGCCCTATACGGGGTGGTTACCTTAATATAATTATCCGTATACCCTTCCATCATACCATCCTTCTGATGCTGTTCAAACAGCACTTTCCGGGTTTCGCCAATATGCTGTTCAGTGAAATACTGCATCTTTTTATGGCTCAGGTTACGCAGCATTTTATTACGCTCATGCCGCAGCGCTACCGGTACTACAGGAGTAATATCCACGGCAGGCGTGTTGGCGCGTTCAGAGTAAGTAAATACATGCAGGTAAGAAATATCCAGGTCGTGCAGGAAGTTATAGGTTTCCTGGAAATGTTCATTGCTTTCAGAAGGGAAACCCACAATCACATCCACACCAATACAGCAGTGCGGCATAAACTGTTTAATGAGCGCTACTTTTTCTGCATACAGCTCGCGGCGGTAGCGGCGGCGCATGAGGCCCAGTATATGATTGCTGCCGCTTTGCAAAGGAATATGAAAGTGCGGCATGAACTTGCGGCTGTTGGCTACAAATTCAATGATCTCGTTGCTCAGCAGGTTAGGCTCTATAGAAGAAATGCGGTAACGTTCAATCCCTTCCACTTCATCCAGCGCCTGTACCAGCTCGTAAAAAGTTTCTTCACGTTTCTTACCACCTTGCAGGCCTTTGCCAAAATCGCCCAGGTTTACACCAGTGAGCACAATTTCTTTTACACCATTGCCGGCCAGGGTACGGGCATGTTCCAGCACATTTTCCACACTGTCGCTGCGGCTTTTGCCGCGGGCCATGGGAATCGTACAAAAAGTACAGGTATAGTCGCAGCCGTCCTGCACTTTCAGGAAAGTGCGGGTACGGTCATGTAAAGAGTAAGAGGCATGAAAGGAGTTAACATCTTCAATATCACAGGAGCAAATGCGGGTGCTGTCGCCTTTGGTAAGTGTTTTCAGGTGTTCGGTGATATTGAACTTTTCCGCGGCACCCAGTACCAGGTCCACCCCTTCAATAGAAGCAATTTCCTGGGGCTTCAGCTGGGCGTAACAACCGGTTATTACCACCATGCTTTCCGGCGCGCGGCGCTGAATGCGCCTTACCAGCTGCCGGCATTCCTTATCCGCATTGTCGGTAACGGAGCAGGTGTTGATCACATATACATCGGCCAATCCGTCAAAATCCGTTTTCACAAAACCATCCTGTTCCAGCAACCTGCTCAGGGTAGAGGTTTCTGAAAAATTCAGCTTACAGCCCAGGGTATGAAAAGCCACTGTTTTTGCCTGTGTCATAAAGGAGGGCAAAGTTACGAACTTTTATTACTTGTTGTTTTACCAGATTTTGGGGCAAAAGCGGGAAAAAGCGTGTAAGTTTAATATATTGCTGACCTCATTACAATCCTGAATGCATGAAACCGGGGGCACTGCACAAATACTTCCCTGTACTGTTACTGGCCATTTTATTGGTCATTGCCTGGCGCTGGCAATGGTGGAGAAGTCCGCAAAAGTCCTCCACGGAAGGTCCGCCCATACCGGAAATGGTGGACGATGTACCGGAGTTTGACCGTACCGCGCGCCTGGAATATACCGTACATGCCCGCTGCCGGATGGAATGCCGCCATGTTACTGAAAAAGAGGTACAGGAGATCATGGCCCAGGGCCGTATTGACCTGGCTAAATCCAACCTGCACGACCACCCTTGTCCTACCTATGCGCTGGAAGGTTACTCCCACGAAGGCCAGCATTTGCGTATTGTCTTTGCACCCTGCGACGATGCTACCCGCGTTGTTACCTGCATTGACCTCGACAAACACTGGGTCTGTAACTGTGACTGATATGTAGATAAACATTTACGAATGAGAGATATACGGTATTCGTAATTTGTAATTTGATAATTCGTAGTTGAGAATTGGTAATTGTTGCTTAATTTTCAGGTTTGGTGTTCACCTAAACAGGGATCCGTGTTTTTATGAAATTGTTGCTAAGACCAATACAGGTAATATATGTGGTATACGCGTTGTTGGTATGGCTGGGGATCATGTTCCTCATCCTCCCGTTTATTGCCCTGGCATCCCTGCTGGGAAAAATAAAAGGAGGTAATATCACTTTTTATTTCCTGCGCCTGTGGGCACATCTCTGGTTTCCGCTGGTAGGTATATGGGTCAGTAAGATCCACGAGGATAATCATGAAAAAGGTACCTTCCTCTACGTGGTAAACCACCGTTCTTACCTGGATGCCTGTATTGCAGTAAAGGTGATGGGCTTACCTTTCCGCCCCCTGGGTAAAATTGAAATGAAAAAGATCCCCTTCTTTGGTTTCATTTATAAACAGTCAGTGGTGCTGGTAGACAGGTCCAGCGCAAAGGGCCGGTCCAACAGCGTGCGGGAAATGATGTATATGGTAAAGCAGAAAGTATCCGTGCTTATTTTCCCGGAAGGTACTACCAATGAAACGGATAAGCTGCTAACGCCTTTTCATAACGGCGCTTTTCGTATAGCCATTGAAACACAAACGCCTTTAAAGCCGGTGCTGTACCTTGACAGCGGTATCCGGTTCTCCAATAAAAAAATGCTGGATCTCTCACCAGGGCGCTGCAGGGTGTTATTCCTCCCATCCATACCAGTGGACGGGCTTACCATGGAAGACATACCTGCGCTGAAAGACAAAGTATTTAATATCATGTACACAGCCCTGAAGGAGCACTCCCAGTACCAGGATACGGTGCTGGAGCAGGCTATTTAGATCCATGAAATACGCAGATGTAATATTACCACTGGCCTTACCCAAAAATTATACGTACGCCATACCAGCCGGTATGGAAGATACCATACAGGCAGGCAGCCGCGTAGCCGTACAGCTGGGCCGCCAGAAAAAGTATGCCGGTATTGTAAAAGCAGTACACGGGCAGGCGCCATTGGATTATAAAACCAAACCGCTGTTGGACCTGCTGGATAAAGAACCTGTCGTATATCCGGCACAGTTATCCTTCTGGCAATGGATCGCATCTTATTACATGTGTACAGAAGGGGAGGTGCTGAATGCCGCCTTACCCGCCCATCTTAAACTTTCCAGCGAAACGATCTTATTATATAATGATGCCTTCGGCGATGATATGACCTCATTGGATGAAGATGAGTACCTGATAGCAGAAGCCCTGCTGATGCGCAAAGAGCTGCGTATTGGCGAAGTGCAGCTGATCCTGGACAAGGCCGATGTGTACAGCACCATTAAAAAGCTCATAGAAAAAAAGGTATGCCTGGTATTTGAAGAGCTGAAAGAAGCCTATAAAGAAAAGAAGGAAAGTTATGTGCAGCTGCACCCCGCTTACGAGCAGGAGGAGCAGCTGTCCGCCCTGTTCAATGAGCTGGGGCGTGCGCCCAAACAAATGGAGCTGCTGCTGGCTTACCTGCACCTGTTAAAAACACAGGGTGCGGTATTACAAAGCGAGCTGCTGAAAAAATCCGGCGCCAGCGCAGCACAGCTGAAAGGGCTGGTAGATAAAAATATTGTGTGGATAGAAAAACGGGTGGTAGACCGTGTGCCGGGCAGCAAGGCCGAGGCAAATATAGATTTTATCCTGAGCCCTGCGCAGGAAGCTGCTTTGCTGGCTGTGCGGCAAAGCTTTGAGCATAAGCCGGTGACCCTGCTGCACGGGGTAACCTCCAGCGGCAAAACCCAGGTATATGTAAAGCTGATAGAAGATTGTATTGCCACCGGCAAACAGGTGCTGTACCTGTTACCGGAAATAGCGCTTACTGCGCAGATCATCCGGCGTTTGCAAAAACACTTTGGCAATAAGATCGGCATTTACCATTCCCGCTTTAATAATAATGAAAGGGTAGAGATCTGGAACAAAGTAAAAAGCGGCGAGCTGCAGATAGTGCTGGGCGCCCGTTCCGGCATGCTGTTACCGTTCCGGGATATAGGCCTGATCATACTGGATGAGGAGCATGATGCCTCTTACAAACAACAGGATCCCGCACCCCGCTACCATGCCCGCGATGCGGCTATTTATTATGCCGGCTTGTTTGGAGCAAAGGTATTATTAGGCTCTGCTACGCCTTCACTGGAATCTTATTTTAATGCGCAGCAGGGCAAATATGGATTGGTTACCCTGGAAGAAAGGTTTGGCGGCATAGAAATGCCGTCTATTGAAATAGCAGACATTAAGCAGCCTACTGCTGAAAAGCAAATGCTGCACAACTTTACCCCCATGCTGGCCGATGCGGTTAAGCAAACCCTGGCCCTTGGCAAACAGGTGATCCTGTTCCAGAACCGGCGAGGCTATGCACCTTTCCTGTTATGTACTACCTGTGGCTGGATCCCGCATTGCAAGCAATGTGATGTATCGCTCACCTACCATCGCAACCAGGATAAGCTGCATTGCCATTACTGCGGTACGCAGTATCCTTACCTGTACACCTGTGCGGCCTGCGGCAGCCAAACGCTGATACCAAAAAGTTTTGGTACGGAAAAAATAGAGGAAGACCTGCAGCAGCTGTTCCCCGATGCCCGCATTGCCCGTATGGATGTGGATGCGGTGCGTAACAAGGACAGTCATAATAAAATGATCCAGCAATTGGAGCAACAGCGTATAGACATACTCGTGGGTACGCAGATGGTTGTAAAAGGGCTGGACTTCGATAACGTGAGCCTGGTAGGCATTCTGAGCGCAGACAGCCTGCTGAGCTACCCCGATTTCCGGGTAAATGAACGGGCTTTTCAGCTGATGGAGCAGGTGAGCGGCCGTGCAGGCCGTAAAAAAGATCAGGGCCGGGTAGTGATACAGGCCAATAATACGCGTCACCCCGTTTTACAATATGTAAGCCTGCATGATTATAAAGCCATGTATGAGGCAGAGATCGTGGAACGGCAGCGTTTTGGGTACCCGCCTTTTTTCCGTTTATTGAAAATTACCATCAAGCATAAGAAACAGCTGGTAGTGGAGCAGGCGGCGCAGATCCTGGGCAGCTGGCTGCAACCTCACCTGGGCCCACAGCTGGTAGGCCCTGCAGCCCCGCTGGTAAGCCGGGTGCGTAATAATTATTTGCAGGAAATGCTGATCAAGCTGCCACGCGATTCAAAAACCATCGCCCAAACCAAACAGCTGTTACGGGAGCATTTTGTAAAGCTGCAGGCAGAGAAGAAATTCCGGTCGGTTATTATTACTCCGGATGTAGACTGTGTTTAATGTGCAGATGTGCAAATATGCATATGTGCAAATATGCAAATAAGGCCCGGCATTCCATCTGCACATCTGCATATTTACTCATTTGCATATCTACAACGGTTCCCCCGCCATTTCCTTTATTGCATCTGATTCATAAACATGTGTGCCGTTCTCGCCCTTTACCCCTGCAGCTACCATTGCTTTAGCCACTGTGGATGCCCGGATGCCCCGGTACTTCTTCCATTTTCCCTGCAGCAAAAAATAAAACACCTGTACCAGGTATTGCGTAAACACATCGCCGGGGCGGGGCTCATCCCGCTTACCCAGCAATGCCGACGGGCGGAATATGTGCATGCTGTTAAAACCCAGTCGGGTTATGGCCTGTTCTGCCTCCCCTTTGGTACGCAGGTAAAAAAAGCGGGAGTTTACATTAGCCCCAATAGACGACATTAACAGGAACTGGTTAAATCCATGCCGTTTGGCCAGTGTGGCGCAACGCACGGGAATATTAAAATCCACCTCGCGGAACTGCTCCTTGCCGCCGGCTTTGCGTTTGGTGGTGCCAATGCAGCAAAACAGCACATCGCCCTGCAGGGCCGCCGCCAAACTTTCCTCATCTTCAAAATCCACGATAATGCTTTCCAGTCCGGGCCGTTGTTTCAGAGACGGTTTGCGCATCAGCACCTTTACCTTGTCAAAGGCGGGGTTGTGCAGCAGCAGGTTCACCAGGTGGCTGCCGGTAAGCCCGGTAGCGCCAATTACAATAGCTGTTTGAGGCATTGTTCTGTTAATTATCTTTGTCCGGGAAAAAAACTACCGGCAGCAGCCGTAGTTAATTATAGTCATTCTACTGCTGAACATTTACAAGTAACAGGCCAACAATTGGCATCATTTACCTGTAGGTTGCAGTCTTATTATAAAGTTAAGTCATTGAATTTTCACATATGCAGGTAGCAGAAAATGTTTTACTCCGGCCGTATAATACCTTTGGCATTGCCGCACAAGCCCGTTATTTTGCCCCGTTTGCTACCCTACAGCAGCTGCAGGAGATCCTGGAAGATGGCCGCTGGAAGGCCGTTCCCCGCATGATCCTGGGCGGCGGCAGCAATATTTTATTTACCCGGGATTTTGACGGGCTGCTCCTGAAAAATGAGCTGAAAGGTATTACCCTGGTACGGGAAGATGAGGAATATTTTTATGTAAAAGCCGGCGCCGGGGAAAACTGGCACCAGTTTGTACAGCACTGTATAACATATAATTATGCCGGGCTGGAGAACCTGTCCCTGATCCCCGGCAATGTAGGCGCCAGCCCCATGCAGAATATTGGCGCTTACGGCGTGGAAATAAAAGATCATTTTTATGAGCTGGAAGCCTTTCACCTGCACGACCGTACGCTGGTAACATTCAACAATGCAGACTGCGCATTCGGTTACCGGGAAAGTGTGTTTAAACACCAGTACAAAGGACAGTTCGTGATCCTGTCTGTTACGTACCGCCTGCGTAAACATCCGCAGTTCAATACCAGCTATGGTGCTATAGAACAGGAGCTGCAGCGGATGGAGGTAAAGGAGCCTTCTATACAGGCCATTAGTCAGGCGGTGATCAACATCCGCCGCTCCAAGCTGCCGGATCCGGCACAGATCGGCAATGCGGGCAGCTTCTTCAAAAACCCTACTATCAGCGCGGAACAATTTGCCGCTGTAAAACAGGCACATCCTGATATTGTAGCTTATCCGGCCGCCAACGGGCAGCATAAGCTGGCTGCCGGCTGGCTTATTGAGCAATGCGGCTGGAAAGGCTACCGCAAAGGCGATGCCGGCGTACACGCCAAACAGGCGCTGGTACTGGTAAATTACGGCAATGCCAAAGGCCAGGAGATCTACAGCTTATCCCAGGAAGTACTGGATAGTGTACACGAAAAATTTGGTGTAGAGCTGGAAAGAGAAGTGAATATTGTTTAATTACCCACAAATGTGGGTTATGATCTTCTCCGCATGGTCCCTAGAATTTTCAATAAACCATACATGCGTATCCATACCGCCGCAAACCACGCCGGCCAGGTACACCCGGGGCAGGTTGGTTTCCATGGTATCCGGGTTATAGGCAGGATATTTTTTCTCATCCTTCGATAATTCAATACCGGCATTTTCCAGGAAGCTGAAGTTCGGCTGGTAGCCCGTCATGGCAATCACATAATCATTTTCCACTGTTACCACACCATCCGGGGTAGAGATCTCTACTTCACCCGGCCGTATAGCTTTGATCACGGAATGGCAATGCGCTTTAATGGAACCTTCCTTAATTCGGTTCTCAATATCCGGTTTTAATCTGGCTATAACGCGGCTGGCAATACCGCTTTCGCGGATCACCATTGTTACATCTGCACCTTTGCGCCAGGTTTCCAAAGCCGCATCCACGGCTGAGTTATGGGCGCCTACTACAATCACGCGCTGCATGGCGTAAAAGTGAGGATCTTTATAATAGTGTCTTACTTTGGGCAGGTCTTCACCCGGCACGTTCATCAGGTTGGGAATATCATAAAAGCCGGTAGCAATCACCACATGCCGGGCATTGTAGGTATGCCGGGGAGTTTTTACCGTATAGGTATCTCCGTTAGGGCTAATGGCTTGCACTTCTTCAAACAGCTTTACGTGCAGCTCCCGGGAGGTAGCCACCCGCCGGTAATATTCCAGCGCTTCCGGGCGGGTAGGTTTTGCATTAATGGACATAAAGGGAATGCCGTCTATCTCCAGCCTTTCGGAGGTAGAAAAGAAGGTCATATTCAAAGGGTAATTATATAATGAATTAACCAGGCAGCCCTTTTCCAGTATTACATAGCTCAACCCCGCTTTTTTTGCCGCCAATCCGCAGGCCAGTCCTATAGGCCCTCCGCCGATGATGAGGATATCCAATGTTTCCATTAGACGAAATTACGAATTATCAGTTACGGATTATAGGCCCTCAATGATCCTCAATGGCCAGCAATCGCTCTGATCTCCGCGGCCCCCGTAGGTCCGGATAAACGGGCCTTTGCCCGGCGTGATACGCTTGACAATGCTTAACAGCAAACCATTGCTGATACGATGATAATAGCTAAATAGATTTCATAACAGGCGGGTGCAGCCCGTTTACTGGGCCTCCGGGAAGGCGATATTAGCAATACAGAAGGCCTTCAATCGCTCTGATTCCAAAGGCGCAGGTATCCTGAAACAGCAATCACTCCGCTTTCAGGCTTTTCGTTGGGTTCATAAGCGCCGCTCTGACAGATTGAAAGCTCACCGTAGCCAATGCGATGAACAAAGCGGCAACACCTGCCACCAGGAAGATCCACAAGCTGAAAGCTGCCCGGTCAACAAAACTCTGCAGCCATTTATTCATAACCCACCAGCCAAAAGGCGCGGCAATAACAAAGGCGATACCTACGAGCTTCATGAAATCGGCGGAGAGTAATCCAACAATACCCTGAACGCTTGCGCCCAGCACTTTGCGGATGCCGATCTCCTTCATTCTTTGTTCTGCAATAAATGTAGCCAGCCCGAATATGCCCAGGCAGGAAATGAGGATAGCCAATATGGAGAAGATCATCGCAATCTCGCCTACACGCTGTTCTGCGCGGTACATTTCATTAAAGGATTCATCCAGGAAACGATAGCTGAACGGCATGCCCGGCGCCATGGCCTTCCATTTACCTTGCACCTGTTCAACCAGGGTATTGATATTGGCCGTGCTCACTTTGAAAGATGCCAGCCCTGTGCTTCTATGCAGGGCAAAAATAAGAGGGCCTACGGCAGAGTGGAGGGATTCATAATTGAAATTCTTTACAAGCCCTACGATGGCGTGAGCGGTTGCCTTACCATCATCATTGATGGTATATATATTCTTTCCAACAGGATCTTTATAACCCAGGATCCGGGCCGTTGCTTCATTGATGATCCAGGAAGAGGAATCCATGCCAAAGCCGGGCGAGAAATTCCTTCCTTTCAGCAGTTTGATACCTATTGTTTCCAGGTAATCGCAATCAATGGCCCAGAACTGCGCGTTAAAGCTATTGGCCGCAGCAGCAACCGGATCTTTGAAAACATTCCACACGTTGCGGGAAGAATTGGATACCGGCAGAAAGGCGCTCAGGGTGCCGCTTTTTACGCCGGGCAGCTGCACCACCTGGTTTTTAAAAGCCTCCGCATTATTATCCAGCGCATCGGCGTTGTTGATAATGAGCACCTGTTCTTTATTGAATCCAAGGTCGCGGGTTTGAATGAAGCGAAGCTGCCTGTATACAACGAGCGTCCCGATGATCAGTATAATAGAAGTAGTGAACTGGAATACCACCAATGCGCTTCGCAGGCCACCGCTTTTTGTACCCATCCTCAATTTGCCTTTCAATACTTCGATCGGTTTAAACGCGGATAGAAAAAAGGCAGGGTAGCTGCCCGCAAGCAGGCCAACCACAAAGGGTAATGCCAGCAGCAGGGGTAAGATCACCGGCGAGAAAAGGCTTGCCATGCTCATGGACTTGGCCGCCGCTGAATTAAACAGGGGCAGGATTAGAAAGGCTATTCCAACAGCGATCAGTAAGGACAACAAAACCATCAGCGTAGACTCTGAGAGGAACTGCAGGATCAGCTCTTTCCGTTCAGTGCCCAGCACTTTGCGGATGCCTACTTCCCTGGCCCTTCCTGCGGAGCGGGCTGTAGTGAGATTCATGAAATTAATACAGGCTATGAACAGTATGAGCAGGGCCACGGCTGAGAAGATGGCCACGTATTGGATGCTGCCTGAAGGCCTCATCTCTTCGCCTGCCTGCCTGTCGGAATACAAATGGATGCGGGTAACAGGTGTTAGTATAAAATTGAACCTATTGCCGGTTTTCTCAAATTCTTCTATGCTGCTCATATTGAAATCCTTCAGCAGAGGGGTAAAATATTTCACGATATAGCTGTTCAGCTGTTTTTCAAAGACCTTTACACCCGGCCCCGGTTTCAGCACCAGGTAAGTATAAAAGTTGCTGTTGCCAACCTGTCCCCACTGATAATGCAGGCTTTTCATCGAGAACAGGATATTGAAATCAAAATGTGTGTTCCCGGGAATATCTTTGATAACCGCATTCACCTTATACGGAACATCCCTGCCATTCTCCTTTACGCTGAGCGTTTTTCCGGCAGCCTCTGTGGAACCAAAATATTTGACGGCGGTGGAAGCGGTTATCACCACGGTACCCGGCTCATTTAATGCAGTACGGAGATTGCCTTCAAGCGCAGGAAATTTAAAGACGTTAAAGAAGGTAGAATCCACATAGGCCGTATTGCTCTCTGTAATATATTCACTGCCTTTCCCTACCAGTTTGTTCGCCATACCGGGGTCATTACGGCTATAAAAGATGCGTGTATATTCCTCCACCTGGGGATAGTCATTTTTGAGCTTGGGCCCAATGGGATCCCCTATCTGGGCCATTCGCAGGTCCTCACCGCCCCAGCGGGCATTCATATCAATACGGTAAATGTTCCCTGCTTTGTCGTAATACTGGTCAAAGCTCAGCTCATCCATCACGTACAAAGCTATCAGCAGAAAACCGGACAGGCCAATGGCCAGTCCAACCATATTGATAATAGAGAACGTTTTGTCGCGTACAAGATTTCTCCAGGCAACTTTCAGGTAGTTTGAAAACATGACCAGGTGATTTTACAGGTAGATACCAGCTACTCCAAGCAGAATGCCTGTTTGTACGGTATTCATAATCAACAGGTTAATAATGGGGCCATGTCCGCTTTCAGTACAAACAATGTTCAGTTCCGGACGCTAAAAGCTAAAAGCTAACAGCTAATAGCAGCATTAAGCCTTCTGCATATATTCCAGTAATGCAAACATCAGCTCATTCGCTCCATCTGCCAGGGAGCTGCGGTCCGCTATAGCTTCCGCGCTTTGTACATACGGCGCAGGCACCAGCTCATCATCATCATGCTCCACCATTTTTAATACATCATTGCTGCGCACTTCCAGGTGAAATTGTAATCCTATTACCCTATCACCATATATAAATCCCTGGTTGGCGCAGGCTGCAGTGCTGGCAAAACGTGTGGCATTGGCCGGCAGGTCAAAGGTATCGCCATGCCAGTGGAACACGGTCAGCTCCGGTGGCAGAACATTAGCTAAAGCGCCGGTAGCATTGAATTGTACAGGAAACCAGCCTATCTCTTTTTCTTTATTGGGAAATACCTTAGCGCCCAGTGCAGCGGCAATCAGCTGTGAGCCCAGGCATATGCCCAGCACTTTTTTGCCCTGTTCTATAGCATCTGCAATGTATTGCTGCTCTGCCGGCAGCCATATATGCCGCTCTGTTTCATATACTCCCATAGGGCCGCCCATTACTATCAGCCAGTCAATAGATAGCAGGTCGGGTAATACAACGGTAGGCGCATGCCATTGGGTAACGGTAATGGTGTGGCCCTGCTGCCGCGCCCAATCTTCAATACAGCCTAATCCTTCAAAAGGGACATGCTCAAAATAGTGTATACGTAATGGTTGCATCCTGTAAAAATACTATTTTACCACAGCCATTGCTACCCGGTAAAATTCATATCCGCGCATTTGTAATGCTTTTTCTCCAAAGTACATCCGGCGGAAATCTTCTGCGCCTTCATCATACAGCAGCTCCATATTATATTCCGCCAGGAAATGCGGCAGGTAAGCAGGATCCAGCCCCATGTTCCAGGGCTCCTTTACTTTTTTAAGCAGGCGTATAATGCTGGCAGCGCCGTGAAAGCGGGATGGGTCTTCCATCATCTCTTTAATTACATAGGTAAAAATAATGCGGGTGCCGGAGGGAAAACCCTTGAAGTAGTCGAACATGATCCTGCCCATGGTGGCAGTAAAATTATTGACCGCACCTTCCCATATGAACAGGGTTTTATAATGATCGGCTCTCATCAGGTTACTGATGCAGTCCTGCGGTTGCTGGTAAGAAAAATCCATGGACACATAGTCCACATGTACAAGCGGTTTGTTACGCACCTTATCCAGCAGCTGTTGTTTATATTCCAGTGTAACAGGCCGGTCCATTTCCACAAACTGTACCCTTTCCCGCAGCTGCAGCCGGTGTGCACGGGTATCAAACCCTGATCCCAGTATCATTACCTGGTTCACGCCATGGTCCTGTATAGCGCGGATGGTCATTACATCTATTAAGCGGGTGCGGGCCACAATAGCACTATGCGCGCCCGGCCAGAAGTAATTGATATACCTGGGTACGGCCCATTTAAAGAATGGATAAACAGAAAGAAAGGCCCACATTTTTAATGAGGGAGGCAGGAACACTTTAGCAAAGGGATCTGTGAACAGCCGTTCCCTGGATGGTTTGCTGGATTCTAACGCGCGAAAAAATGCAGTAAGTACAGTGGTTCTCCTGGCACGCACCAGTGATGACATAACGGGAATTTTTTATGGATTCGTATTTTCCAGGCTTGCTTCGATCCGGTTGATCTGCTGCAAATGCCTTTCCGTATGGTAAATGAGATAATAGGCCCATTCCAGCCTTGTCAGGTAGCCAAATTTGGCATGTTCCAGCTTTTCACATAGCCATTCCAGTGGTGCCTTTTGAAGCGCTTCTTTAATAAGCTCGCGGTTCTGGCGAAAGGCCTGGCTAAAGCTTTTTATATTATCATAACCGCCGTCCAGGGTTTCCGGATCGCCGCTTATGCGCAAGCGCTGGTCAAATTCCAGGAAATTTTTATTCAGCTCTTCCAGCTTACTGTCCGGCGCACGGTCTTCCAGGGGGTGGGAGGGGCCTTGTAATGCTTTTGCTACTGCCTGTTCTGAGATCAGGATATGTTCCGCACATTCCATAATGCTCCATTCTGTACGTGGATTCTTTAACTGCAGTTTAGCCGCAGGGATGGTATCCAATATGTCCAGTAAAAGATTGGTATTATTGTCAAGATCGGTATTTAGTTGTTGGATAGCAGGTATCATGACTCAATTGTTTTTACTTTCACGCTGGCCATTGCTACATTATACCATTTATATCCTTTCATATGGTCTGCCCGTTTGCCATAATATAACCGCCTGTAAGTTTCAGCGCCTGTAAACTGCTCCAGCTGCAGATCGTAGGCTTCTAAAAATTCCCGGAAGCGGGCAGGGGCCTGGTCATAGTTCCGGTCGTTAGGGTGTTCCTGCAACAGCCTTGTTACAGGCATAGCGTCAATAAACATGCCCGGATTTTTTGCAGCATACGTAAATATGAAGCGCGTGCCTTCGGGAAAACGCTGAAAATAACCAAACATTTTATCGCTATTGTTACCCGGGAAAACACGGTGAATATCTTCCCAGATAAACAGGGTATGGTAGTGGGCCCGCTGCAATTGTAATGGTAATACATCGCCAGGCATTTGAGTGGCCAGGTCCATCGGAATATAATCAACCAGCGTCATAGGCGGTTGCGGAAGCTGCTGTAATACCTGCCGTTTAAGGGTTTGCCGCTGTGGGTAATCCACTTCCACAAACTGCACAGCAGCAGCAGCCGGCAGCCGGTGCGCACGGCAATCATAACCGGCGCCCAGGATCACTACCTGTTTTACCTGGTGCCGCTCTATGCACGACATGATCAGATCATCCACCAGCCGCGTACAGGCAGCTGTAGTTGCAAAACGGCCAGGGTAGCGCTTTTCCATACACCAATTTATTAAAGGGTACAGGAGCGGCTGTTTGAGCAGCCATAATAAACATCTTAGTCCGGGGGATAAAAAGGCCTCAGCATAGGGATCATAGAACAGACGCTCATGGGGTGGGCGGCTTGATACTACGGCGCGATAAAATGCTTTGTACTCGGCCATTTTACTGGTATCAACCAGGGGCATAGCAAATAACAATAATTGAGGGTGTAAGAATTATTAATTGATCACTATTTGAAACACGTTGGTTGTTGTATCCTGATGGTAAGCTTCCGTACACGTTCTTTGCATCCGGTGATGCATTCTTTTCTGGTTGATGACTTTTGTAAATATAAAGATTACGAAGGATTCAATAATGAAATTGTCATATTTTTATTTGTATAATCACACCTTCGTGTGAGGGTGCCCCGCAGGTTGGTACCGCTAAAGTGAGCGTTGGTGTAATGTTTTTTTAACACGAAACATACAAACATAGGTTTGTATCAATATATTTAAGAAAATTCTAGGAGAACCCGTACTGCATGAAATCCAAAATAACCCAAAGCGCGACCATGATGTGGCTAATGGCCTGTGTATGCTGGCATAGCATACAGGCCCAGTCCACAGACAGTTTGCGCCGGAAGGAGCTGCAGGCAGTAACAGTAAAGGGCGCCAAACCTTTCATTGTAATGCGGGCCGATAAAATTATCATGAACGTATCGGAGAGCCCCATAGCCGCAGGAGGCGATGCCTTACAGGTGTTATCCCATGCACCGGGCGTAATAGATCAGGGTAATGGTAATTATGAGCTGCGCGGTAAAAAAGTAACCGTGCTGGTAGATGGAAAGGACAGCCGCCTTTCCGGTGAAGAGCTGAAAGAATGGCTCAGCAGCCAGCCGGCCGGTAACATTGACCGTATAGAGCTTATAGGCAACCCGCCCGCCCGTTATGACGCCAAAGGCGCCGCTATTATCAATATTATTACTTCAAAGAACCGGAACTTCGGAACCAACGGTACGCTTACCGCAGGTATAGGCGCAGGCCAATATACACGCTACGTAGCCGGCCTGGGATTAAACTACCGCAATCAGCAGCTGAATGTATATGGTAATTACGATTACCAGTACAATAAGCAATACTACGATCTTCATTCCATCCGCCTGCTGGATGCTAATACAAACATCCGGGAAAACAGCTGGGAAACCAGGGAGCGTAACAATCATTCCTTTAAGGCCGGCGCCGACTACGATATTAATCCGCGTAGCTCCGTTGGCGTTATGCTTAAAGGATTGCTGAACTACCGCTACCGCAAAATGAGCACCACCTCCGTAAGGGATTACAACGGGCAGGCAGCAGATTCCTTTTCTACCGTAGCCACCGGTGGCGACCTGCAGCTCTTTAACCCATCTGTAAATGTATACTACAAAACAGATTTTGATACCAGCGGTAAACAGCTCACCGTGAATGCGGACTACTTCAATTATAACAAAAGCTGGGACGATGATTATGTTACCAATTTTTACGATCCCAAAGGAGTAGTGCTGGAAGCGCCTTACCTGCTGCGCGATAACTCGCCCGCCAATAATACCATTACCTCCATAGCGGCAGATTATACGCAGCCCTTGTGGAAAGGCAAGCTGGAAGCAGGTTTGAAAACCACCTTTACAACAACGGATAATGATATACGCTGGGAGCAGAAAATGGCAAATACCTGGAAAATAGACAGCGGCAAAACCAACCACTTCATTTACCGGGAAAATATTTTTGCCGCGTATGCCAGCTATGACCGCAGCATTAAAAAGTTTGACCTGCAGCTTGGCCTGCGTGCAGAGCAAACGCATATGAAAGGCGCCTCTTTAACATTGGATCAAACCAATACCCGCAACCAGTTTAATTTATTTCCCTCCTTTGCAGTAATGTATAACCAGTCCGCCAAACATCAGTATGGTTTGTCGTACCGCAAAAGTATAGAGCGTTTCAGCTTTAATATTGTAAACCCTTTTGTAACCTATGTAAGCCAGTATTTTTATTACCAGGGTAACCCTAACATCCGCCCATCCATCGGGCATAGCTTTGAGCTGTCCTACACCTATAACAACGAATTATTCACTACGCTCAGCTACCAGCGTTACAACCAGGTGCTTACGGACATTTACCGGAAAGATACCGGCAACGTGGTGATCAGCACCTACACCAACCTGCGCGCTGCTTATGCCGTAAATGCCAGCATTACCCATTCAAAAGGTTTTTTTGAAAATAAGTGGATGAGCACTAATACCGTAATGGCCACCTATGCAAAGTATAATGAAAAAGGCAGCGAGCAGCTTACCAATGCCGGCGCAGGCGTGTATGTAAACACCAGCAACACCTTTACGCTTACCAAGGGATTAACGGCAGAGTTGTCGGCCACCTATAATTCGCCCATGGCCTTTGGCGTTTATAAAATGAAATCCCGTTACTATATAGATGCGGGTATCTCTAAAAGCATCCTGCATAATGCAGGCAGGCTTACGCTGAACGCAACAGACATCTTTAACACACTAACAACAAAATACGATGTAGCTTCCTTTGGCGTTGTCTCCTCATATGAAAATAAGGTAGAGTCACGTTTTGTACGCCTGGTGTTCTCTTACAAATTTGGCAACCAGCGCGTAAAAGCCGCCAGGAACCGCAAAACCGGCATTGAGAAAGAGCAGCGGAGAATGGAAGGAAATTAATCAGCAGTATTTTATATCAGCATAGGAAAACATATCTAAACCTTTATCCGTAATTTAACCGGCCTTTATTTTTGACCACGTAAAAACCTAAACCACAGGTATCCGTTTATCCTTTTACCGCTTCCGTTTGATTACCCGTAAAAGCAATTATGCTATGAACCCTTTATATGCTTTTAACGACCGCCTGGTGCTGAGAACGCCCAGGTATCCTTTAACCGCCCTTACCAATGGCATGGATGTGCAAAAGCTGCTGCACGACAATGCCTTCCTGGAAGCCATTTACCTGGCATCCCCCGTTTTATATGAAGCCTGCGTAAAATGGCGCGATGGGCATATAACCGGGAAAAAAGAAATAGAAAAGCTGACCCGTTCCCTGTTTAAATATTACATCCGGATGAGCAGCCGCTGCACGCCGTTCGGTCTCTTTTCCGGCTGCAGCGTTGTGAGCTGGAACCGGGAAGCTACTGCAGTTAAGGTGCAGGGAATGCGGCGGCATACCCGGCTGGATATGCATTACCTGTGCGCCCTGGCAGCACAGCTGTCCGTGCTGCCGGGCATTCACCAAAAGTTACTGTACTACCCTAACAGCAGCGTATATACGATAGGAGATGAGCTGCGTTACGTGGAATACCTGTATACGAACGGCAGGCGTATTCACCAGATCAGTGCCGTACAGGCATCTGAATACCTGCAGCGCGTAGTAAGCGCAGCCGGCAAAGGCGCTACTATCCAGCAGTTAGGCAGCCGGCTGGTATCCGCCTCCATTACAGAAAAGGAAGCACAGGCGTTTATTGAAGAATTGATACAGGCACAGGTGCTGGTAAGTGAAATGGAGCCCGCTATTACCGGCCGGGAATTTATTCACCAGCTCATAAGTATACTGGAAAGAATAGCGGAAGAAGGGGATGCCGTTGTGCTGCATGCGTTGGATATACTGCGCAGGGTAGATGATTGCCTGCGTACGCTGGATGCGGGCAACGGCAGTGATGTAGCGCAATACGGGTTTATCATGCAATTGCTGGATGAGCTGGGAGTGGCTTATGACGAAAGTAAATTATTCCAGGCCGATATGGTGCAGCAAGCCGCCGGCCCGGGCATACATATCACCTTACAGCAACAGCTGCAGGAAGCGCTGGAAGTAATGAACAAGCTGGCAGCCTGCAAAAACCATCCGGACCTGCAGGCATTTAAACAGCGCTTCCGCCAGCGCTATGATGAAAAGGAAATGCCCCTGCTGGAAGTGCTGGATACGGAAACCGGCATCGGGTACATCAACGGCAGCAGCAGCAACAACATTACCCCGCTGGTAGATGATGTGACGGTAGGCCATCGTGAAAGAGAACACCATTACACCTGGGGGCAGCTGGAAACCTTACGGCATAAGTGGCTGCTGGAAGCATACACCGGCGGACGGTATAACATTGACATAAATGAGACTGATCTGCAGGGTCTTACTGCTGACTGGAATGATCTGCCGCCTTCTTTTTCCCTGATGTTCCGCATTCTGGAAGATGCGCCCTGCACACTTTACATTGAAAGCGCAGGCGGTTCCAGCGCAGCCAGCCTGCTGGGGCGTTTTGCCCATGCTGATGCCGCCATTCATACCATGGTAAGCAATATAACGCGGCAGGAACAGGAGTGCGACCCCGGCATTGTGTATGCAGAAGTGATACACCTGCCTGAAAGCCGCACCGGCAATGTGCTGCTGCACCCCGCTTTCAGGGAATATGAAATTCCCTACCTGGCCCGCTCATCCCGCAATAAGGAGCAGCAGATCGATGTGCAGGACCTGTATGTATCC
Organism: Chitinophaga sp. GbtcB8; assembly: GCF_019091455.1. GTDB lineage: Bacteria > Bacteroidota > Bacteroidia > Chitinophagales > Chitinophagaceae > Chitinophaga. Next base: position 109,604 of record NZ_JAGXJN010000001.1, on the reverse strand, counting down.
GTGAAAAATGACCGGGTAGTATTACACTCGCGCCGTTTGGGAAAAGAGATCATACCCCGTTTAAGCACCGCGCATAATTACACCAATAATGCATTACCGGTATACCGTTTCCTCTGTGATCTGCAATCACAGGATAAAAGGGCGGCGCTTGGCTTTGACTGGGGACCGCTGGAAGAGCAATATTATTTCCTGCCGCGCATTACCTATAAGCATACCATACTGCAGCTGGCCACCTGGTGTTTCCGGCAGCAGCACATTCAGCACCTGCTATCCCTGGAAGGAACGGTTTTGCAGGAAGCAGTGAGCCGCTTCCGGGAACAATGGCGCCTGCCGCAGTACCTGGTGCTGGCAGATGGGGATAATGAGCTGCTGGTAGACCTTAATAATAATGTGATGGTAAGCACCTGGCTGGAAACAATAAAACAGCGGCAACGTTTTACAATGCGGGAGTTCATTCACCAGCAGCAGCAGGTAACAGACCAGCAGGGCAATGGGTATGTGAACCAGCTGGTGGCTGTGCTGAACAGGCAGGCCCCTGCATATGCCGGCGCCGGTATTGTTAACCCCACGGAAATTTACCAGGAGCCGCTGCAACGGCAGTTTGTGCCCGGCAGCGAATGGCTGTATTATAAGCTGTATTGCGGCGTAAGATCAGCAGATAAGATCCTGCTGCAGGCGGTAAAACCCCTGGTAGCCCTGCTGGAACAAGCCGGGCGTATTGATAAATGGTTCTTTATCCGGTATAATGATCCGGAGTTTCATCTCCGTTTGCGCTTTCACGTTACTGCAGTATCACAGGTAGGTGGTATTATGAATAAGGTGCATGAATACCTGCAGCCCTTTATTACAGCCGGTTATATTCACAAGTTGCAGCTGGATACCTATAACCGGGAAGCAGAACGTTATGGCAGCAACAGCATGGAGCTGGCGGAAACATTTTTTCACCTGGACAGTGTAGCCTGCACCACCATGCTGGAAAATACCGGCGGGGATGAGCGGGAGCATATCCGCTGGCTGTGGGGATTGCGCGCCGTGGATGAGCTGCTTAGCTGCTTTCGCTTAACCGCCGCAGAAAAGCGTGGCCTGGTGCTGCCGCTGAAAACAGCCTTTGCCGCAGAATTTAATATGGATAAAACATTAAAGCGCCAGCTGGATGAGAAGTACCGCCGGTACCGTGCAGACATTGAACGGATCCTGGAGCCGGCGCGGGACCAGCAGCATGAGCTGTTTACCTTAATAAACATCCTGCAGGAAAGATCTGCTGCTATGATGCCGCTGGCAGCTGAAATATTATATTTACAGGAAACGGGAAAACTACAGGTGCCCTTGCCAAACCTGCTGGCCAGCTACCTGCATATGATGATTAACCGTATAGCCCTTGCAGATGCCCGTAAGCAGGAAATGGTGATGTATGATTTCCTGGCCAGGCACTACCAGTCACTGGTAGCGCGGGCCGGATTGGTACCTACAATCAGCGGTTTCATGTAACCATTTTAAGCCGGGCCGCTTTACTAGGTAATTTTATAACAACAAATTTTTTGTCTCACAATTTTAACCCGTTCAACAAATGAAAACAACCCTTTCAAACACAGAAAAGAAACTGCTGCTTAACAAGATCACTATTATCCGTCTGGATGCCGATAAGTTAAGCAAGATCGTGGGTGGTAATAAATCACAGGAAGATGGAGAATCTACCCGGCCGGAATGCGGTAACACCCAAAAAACCACCAACCACATACAGATCAAGGACAACACGTTCTAAGGGCATTTAACCAAAAAGGTAATTAATGATGCGTTATATTTTGCTGCTTTACTTATGTATGTTTTGCATGAAGGTGTGCGCACAACAATGTGGTTGTGCTGAAAACTTTCAGGCAGTGATGGATAAGATGAGAACGAACTATATAGGTTACAACGATAAGATAACTGCGCAGAACAGGAACGCATTTAACCAGCTTACCGACAGCGTAAAGCAGCAGGCGCTTACAGCAGATACGCGTACATGCCTGCTGCTTATGTCGCGCTGGGTAGCATTTTTTAAAGACGGGCATGTATCCGTTACGCTGAATGATGATACTGCCCACCAGAGCACCATCCGCCAGCTGTTCAGCAATACGGAGCAGATGCCTGTAACAGAACAGCAGCTGGTAAGCTATTTGAATGAACAACCATCGCCGGATACCCTGGAAGGTATCTGGGAAGATGAAACGGCCTCTTACCGCATTGGTATTAAACGCCGGAAGCCCGGCTCCCCTGAGCTTACCGCATTTGTATTAAAAGCAGATAGCCTGTACTGGATGCCCGGGCAGGTGAAAATGAAACTGGAAAAAAAAGGCAGTAAGTATAACCTGAGCGCCTATTATAACCGCACGCATATCCTTTCCACACCGGTTATAACGGCAGTTAACAGGTCTGTGCTTACCATCAGCGGAATAGGCAACTGGTATAAGCAGTATCCTGATAAGGATAAAGCAGCTGCTATACTGGCCGCAGATCCGTACCGGCCGTATTTTAAAGTGCTGGATAAAAACACCTGCTTACTGGCCATACCCAGTGCTATGCTTAACTACAAAAGTGAAATAGACAGCCTGCTTAAAGCAAATGATGCGCTCATAAAACGTACAGCCAATTTTATTATTGATGTACGCGGTAACGGCGGCGGATCTGTATTATGCTTTGAAAATTTATTGCCACTCCTTTATACACGGCCTTTCATCTCCAAAGGGGCAGCTGTGATGGCTACGCCCGATAATATCCGTGATTATTACGAATTAACGGATTTCCCCAATGTATCAGACAGTATGAAGCAGGTATTTAAAAAAGAAGCCCGGGACCTTTGGGCCCACCAGGGCGGCATTTATAACCTGTGGCCGGGTGATACCCTTGCCTTTAATACTGTACTGGCTTATCCGCGGAAAGTGGCTATACTTATTAATGAGGAATGTGCCAGCAGCACAGAGCTTTTTTTAATTAAGGCCCGGCAGAGCAGCAAGGTAACTATGTACGGCAGGCATACCATGGGTGTCGTGGATTATGCAGATGCCGCTACTACCCGGCTGCCCTGCTCTCTTTTCCGGTTAAGGTATTCCACCTCCAGATCAAACCGTTTACCGGAAGAGCGAATAGACAATATCGGTATTCAGCCCCAGGTAAAAATACCAGCCAATGTAAAGGATTGGGTGGAATATGTAAGAATACTTTAGTATTTTAGAAACAAGCAGTACACAATGTTTTTTATCAGGCAAAAAAGATACAGGGTGATCATGATCCACGTGCTGGCGTGGACTATCCACGTATTGCTGGGTACTGTACGGCAGTTGTTTGACCCCGGTGAAACCCTTAATATTAACGTACTGGATCTGATTGTAACGGAACTGCCCTGTGTATATATTTTTTATATGCACTACTGGATCCTGGTAAAATTTTTAAGCACCCGCAAATACCTGCTGCTTTTCTTTGCAGAAATAGCGCTCTTTTTCTCCTGTGATGGGATCTACTACATTACCGGTTATATCATAGCCCCCCTCATTAATAAGAATGAAGCAGTGCCTGCTTTTGATTTTATCCGGCACTCCGTATATACCTTATGGTTATATTCTATCTATGGTTTTTTCTCTTTCGGTTATTACTTCGGTACGCAGGCAGTAAAAAAAGAAAAACAGCTGGGCGTTATGCAGCTGGAAAAGCTAAAGATAGAGCAGGACCGCCTGCAGGCGGAATATGCTTTTTTACGGGCGCAGATCAATCCCCACTTTTTACATAACACGCTTAACTTCTTTTATGCAAGATCTTTAGGTTATTCGCAGGAGCTGTCAGACGGGATCCTTACCCTCTGTGAAATTATGCGTTACTCCCTTAACAGCGGGGAAGATGAGCAGGGCACTGTATGGCTGGGAAAGGAAATAGAGCACCTGCAAAATGTTATTAAGATCAACCAGCTGCGTTTCAGCAACCGGCTGCAGGTAGAGCTGTGTATTACCGGCGACCTTACCAACATACGTATTATTCCGCTGGTTCTGATCACACTGGTGGAGAATTGCCTGAAACACGGGGAGCTAACCAACAAAGAGGTTCCCGTGATTATAAAACTGGAGGTAGATGCCGGACAGCAACACATTCTTTTTTCTACGTATAACAGAAAGAAGAAAGGTCCCAAGGAGCTATCGCACGGCATTGGGATGGATAACATCCGCAAACGCCTGTATGCCGCTTACAAAGATCAATATACCCTCAATATAAAGGATGAGGCAGATGCCTATACAGCAGCGCTGGTCATCCGCTTAAACACAGATGCTGCCACCGCATTATCCGTTGCCCCGGAAAATGCAGTAATTCCTAAACTTGTAATGTAAACCCGATAATTATGATCAGCTGTATAATAGTGGATGATGAGCAACACGCCATAGATGTATTGATCCACTACATTGGTCAAACACCTTTCCTGCAGCTGGTAAAAGCTACCACCAACCCTATTGAAGCCCTGGAAATGGTGAATACGCAAAAGATAGACCTTGTATTCCTGGATATACAAATGCCGGAGCTTTCCGGCCTGGATGTAGCCCGCACCATACAGGGCAAGGCTAAAGTGATCCTTACTACCGCCTATAGCGAGTTTGCCGCAGAAGGTTTTGACCTGGAAGTGGTAGACTACCTGCTGAAGCCTATTCCTTTACCGCGCTTTTTTAAAGCAGTGCAGCGGGTGCTGAATACCGTTACATCATCCGTAACAGCAACGCCTAATGAAGAGAGCATTGAGGACGATTACATTTTTGTAAAAACAGAGCTGAAAGGAAAGATGCTGAAAATTAACCTGCGGGATATTGATTATATAGAAGGTATGAAAAACTATGTAGCCATTTACCATGCCGGCCAGAAAACCATGGCCCTGCTGAATATGAAGGACCTGGAAGAAAGGCTGCCCAAAAAATATTTCCTGCGGGTACATAAATCCTACATTGTATCCGTGAATAAAATTGTAGCCATAGAAGGTAACCTGGTAGTATTAAAAAATGTAAAAGCAGAAATACTGCTGGGAGAAACCTACCGTAATAGTTTTTACGACCTCATGAAACACAAGCTGATGGGGTGATGCAAGCTGCTTGATCCCTATAATTTCCCGGTTGGTGTAGAGAATTAGCAGTAGCACAGGCGCGTGAATAAATTTGTTGCAAATAAAGAGTACAGCCGAAATGCAACAGATCGCGCAAAAACAACTGGACAATATTAACAGGGTACTGGGGGGGCAAACCAGCAATAACGATACTTTCACACAGGGTAAGCTGGGCCTTATTTATTATTACTATCACCTGTACAAGGTAACAGACTCCGCCACGCTGAAACAGCAAACCAATCAATTGCTGCAGCAGGTTTTTTCCGGTATTTATTCCGCCAACCCCACACTGGTAGGGCCGTCCCTAAGCACCGGCGGCGCAGGTTTTGGTTACACCGTTAACCTGATGCACCGCGAAGGGTTCCTGCAGCTGGAAGCAGAAAATGAGCTGGATGCCCTGGACGATTACCTGTTTAAAACCGCCCGTGGTTTTGTAGAAGAAGATAACATTGATTACCTGCATGGCGCTTTGGGGGTGGTACAATATTTTTCCGGCAGGCAGCAGGGCGCAGCAAAACAGTATGCCGATGTATTAATTGAAAAGATCTGCAAACGCGCCGTGCAGGAAGAAGCCGGCTGCTGGTTCAGGAATAACCTGATCCGGGTAGACGGGAAGCAGGTGATAAACTTTAGCCTGTCGCATGGCCTGTGCGGCATATTATTAACCCTGTTAAAAGTACATGCCGGCTCAGCGCACCAGGACCTGATCGCTAACACCGTAAAAGAAGGCATCCGCTTTATCCTGAAGCATAAAATAGATGTAGACTTCTCCCGTAACGAGTACTCTTTTTTCCCGCTCATGATTGCCCGCGATGCACATGAAATAATAACACCCGACCGTATGGGCTGGTGCTGCGGCGACCTGAATGAGGTGCTGCTGTTTTACCGGGCCGCTAAATTGTTTGGGGATGATGGCCTGCTGCGTTTAGCCAACCTGATTGGTATGCAAAGCATGATGCGGAAAGACGGCCCATCTACCCAGGCCACTACCGCCGCCTTTTGCCATGGAGCCGCGGGGCTGGCGCAAAGCTGCCGCATATTATACCGGGAAACAGGATTCCCGGTGTACCGGGATGGATATGAACACTGGCTGCAAAGAACCATTTTGCTGCTGGAAGAAGAATTACCCAAAGGCGTATACGCCGGCAAAGAAGAAGCCCTCCTGGATGGATTAACAGGCATTGCATTAACATTACTCTCCTACATATCTGATAAAGCGCTCAATTGGAGCAGCGTGTTATTGTTGTAGTACCCTTAAACTTATGCACAACATGAAAACCGCAATTATTTTAAAGCAGAATATTAACAGTGCAAAGCTGATAGCAGAATACCTGAAAGAAAAATGTATCCAGGTGCTGCATATCACAGATAACCCCGACGTTATAGTACGGCAGGCGGTATGGCAATGCGATATTGTGATCATAGACAAAAGCCTGCCGGAAAGCTTCAGCGGCCTGGAGCTGGCGCGCACTATCAAAAAAAGATCGCCCAAAACCTATTGCATTGTTTGTATACTGCCGGAAGACTTTCACGCTAACCTGGCGCTGTACTATGATGTAAATGGCTACCTGTCTGTAAACCACTCCCTCACCGACCTGGTGGCCTGTATAGAAACCATACAGGAAGGTTACCGCTACCTGTGCCCTGCCATTAAAGAACATATAGGCGAACCTGCGCTGCAGGAGCATGCCTTACAGGAACCCATATACGATATTTCAGAGCAGGAGAAAAAGGTGCTGCAATTAATGCTTTCAGGCATGAAAGCAAAAGATATAGCAGACCAGTTGTACATCAGCGTAAATACGTTGAACAATCATAAAACAAATATCCGCAACAAGCTGAAACTCCACAGCAACAGGGAATTGCTGTCATTTGCAGTAAAAAATAATATTGTAAAGCTGAAGTATGCATCCGTATTCAGATAGTAATATTCTGCTATCACGCATCGTAAAATGGTAAGTAATTGCTATTGTTTCAGGGCTGATAAAATGCAAAATTTGAGTATTGATTGAAACGGAACTTTTGAGGTTAATATCGATATAAAAGTTAGCGCTAAAACAAATACCCAAAGACCCCATCAGATCATCAACTGCATTTATCACCCTTAAAACCCATCTAAACATGGAACAGAAACAACAACCTTCTAACATGAAGGAATTCCTGGGAGCAAAAATTATCTCCCCGCTGGAACAGGAAAAATTAACCGGCGGTAATGTTAGCGAAGACGAAGTAGCTGGCGAAAAAGAGAAAAAGAAAGACTCCAAGCTGAAAATTAAAGTAGGCCTGGAAACTGCCTAAGGAATTAAAACAATTATTTACCACACCCACCCAAAAACAACACAAAATGGAAAACAAACAAAATTTCGACGCAAAATCCTTCCTGGCTGCAAGAACCATCTCTCCCCTGGAACAGGAAAAACTGATTGGCGGTAACGTTGAAGCAGTAGAAGGCACCAAAAAGAAAAAAGACAAGAAATCTGAAACAGAGATCGAGGTAACAATACCCATCGGCTTATAATTCAAACCACGGATGGATTGGCCCATAAAGCCAATCCATCCTTCTCATAAAAATACCATTGAACCCTTAAAACCCACAAAGATGAAAACTCCTGAAAAAGAAAAATTCAATCCCCGGGCATTCTTAAACGCCAGAATTATTTCTCCCCTGGAACAGGAAAAGCTGGTAGGCGGTAACGTAATAGAAGAAGATGAGGCAGACAGTGAAAAGAAAAAAGTAAAGGAAAAGAAAAAAATAAAAGGCACAGCACCCACCCAGCCAACCACAGGGCTTATCTAACAGCCGGTTAAGCTCACCGGTTCCTTTATCACATGCTTAAAATGTAAAACTATGTTGTCAGAAATTATACCGTCCGCTAAGGCATCACCAGCAGCGCCGTCTAAAATAGACAGTGCCTGGTGGGACGAGTTCCTGAAGAACTCCAAAAATTTCACCGATACCATTGTGGTGAAAAATGTGCTCTCCGAAAAGGAATGCCATGAAATGACGCAGATGGCCCTGGAAGTGATCCGCGAATTGTGCACACGTAAAACCAATGCCTACGATTTCAGGATCTATATTGATGGCGCGCACAAGAACGGGGATTACATGAACAACCATGTATATCCTTACCCGCCCATGGCAGATGAAGATGTGCCCACCTGGGTGAACCGTGCTTTTGGTGATCAGAAGTTCGGTATGATCATTAACTACGGGGAAAAGTTCTCACATGCCCTTTCTCAACGCCTGGCAGAATATGCTGCGCCCCTGTTAAAGAAAATAGGCATGCCGCTGAACGGTATGTGCGTAACTATTTTCCTGGGTAACTATGCCTACACGCCATTAGGTATTCACCAGGATCATAAAGGGGAGAACGTGATCCACTTTCACCTGGGCCCCGGCGGTAAGGTAATGTACAACTGGGAACCGGATGAGTTTAAGGACCTGCCCAATGCCAAGCAGAACTGCATGGAAATAGAACCCCTGCTGCCTTATGCAAAGAAGTTTGAATTTGGCCGCAGCGATGTTTTTTACATGCCCTGGGATAAGTTCCATGTAGGCAGCTCTGAAGAGCTGTCGCTGGGTGTAACGCTCTGGTTCAACAACCCTACACGCAAAGCGCTGATGTCAAAAATACTGGATGCCATAAAGATCCAGTATGTGAATACAGAAGATCTTACCATTACCACGCCGGAAAAAGACCTGAAAGGTTTTAGCGGTTTCTCTAACATAGAATCCCTGCTGAAGCTGGAAGACAGGCACAAACAGCTGCCCTTTAAAACCTTCCTGAAAGAAGTGTACCAGGAGTATATGTACGCGCTGTACAGCAATGGCGGCTGGTGGGCGCGCCCCCTGTCGCTGGAGCAATCCATTGAGTATAACGAGAACGAGTATGAGCACCTGGCAGATAAATACATCCGCGCCATTTCCCCTTTCCGCGTTTATTATAAAGTATTAACCGCAGAAGAAAAGCTGCTGGTATTTACACGCGCCTCCAAAATCGAGATCAGGTACCATCCCGCACTGGTAAATATCCTGGAAAAGATCAACACAGGCGAAACCCTGGAAGTGCATGTGCTGCTGCAGGAGCTGGCGCAGGACTGGCCGGAAGAAGCTGGGCTGTATTTCCTGTCGCTCATTTACAATAAAAGAGGAATTGAAATTGTGTAACCCATAAACCCCACATAAAAAATTATGGAAACGCCCACACAAGCCCCCCAGCCGGTAGCTGTTATGAATGAAACCTGGTGGAATGATTTTATAAACAGCACAAAAGGTTTTACTGAAACCGTAGTAGTGCCGGATGTGCTGCCCGCAGCAGAAGTGCAGTACATGAATAACCTGGTGCTGGAAGTAATAAGCGAATTATGCCGCTTTAAGACCAATGCCTACGGGCTGCGCGTATACCTGGATGGCAAACAGCAGGATGGCGCCTACCTGGATAGTAGTATTTACCCGCAGGCCCCCACAGCAGGGGAGAACATTACCCAATGGTCTGCCCGCGTGTTTGAAGATAAAAAGTTTGGCATCATCATCAACTATGCTGAAAAGTTTTCTCCCGCACTGGCGCAGCTGCTCACCAACCTGCTGCAGCCCTTACTGCAAAGTACCGGCCTGCCTTTGGATGGTATGCACACCACCACCTTTATTGGTAACTATGGTTACACGCCTTTAGGCATTCACCAGGATCATGATGGTGGTAATGTGATCCACTTTCACCTGGGTCCCGGCGGTAAGATCATGTACAACTGGGATGCCGCCGAATATGAAAAGCTGCCCGGCGCAAAACAGAACAATACAGAAATAGCGCCCATGCTGCCTTATGCACAGCAATACCCCTTTAAAACCGGCGACCTCTATTATATGCCCTGGAATAAATACCACATTGGGTTTAGTGATGAGCTGTCAGTAGGGGTAACCGTGTGGTTTGATAACCATAGCAAAAGTGATGTGCTGAACAACATCCTGGAATCATTCAAGCGCCAGTATGTGGATATGACAGATCTTACCCTTACCTCCCCTGAAACAGGTCCCGATGGTTTTACCGGTTTTGCGCATGTGGAAAGTATGTTAAAGCTGGATGAGCGCCTGGAAGGCCTTAGCTTTCATGATGTGCTGCAGGAGGTGTATAAAGAGGTGATGCAGACCCAGGCCAGCAACGGCGGCTGGCGTGCACAGCCCTTATCGCTTGAACAGGCAAATGGTTATAACGAGAACGAATATATGCACCTGCAGGGAAAACAGGTACGCCTGGTAAGCCCTTTCCGCCTGTATCCGGTGCATGTGGAAAAAACGGATCAGCTGCTGGTATTTTCCCGCGCCTCAAAAATAGAGATCAGGTACCATATTGGCTTTGTGAACATGGTAGAGCAGCTGAACAGCGGTGAAGTACTGGCGGTAGATGAGCTGTTGAACTACCTGCCGGTAGAATGGCCCGTAGAAGCAGGACTGTATTTCCTTTCCCTTATCTATAATAAGAGAGGTATTGACATTGTTTGATTAAATAACACTGGTTATGCACGCATCATATAAAACCTGTTGCCAGCAGTGCACCGCTAAAAATAACTTCTCCTGCAAATGGTGGGAAGAGTTCCTGGAAAAAAGCGCACACTTTTCCAACACCGTGGTAATACCGGATATCTTAAGCCCCGAAAAATGTGCGGAAATGAGCCTGGATGCACTGGCCATACTGGGCAAGATCTTTACAGCGCCAGAGCTGTTTGCCGGCTTTCGCCTGTATGTTGGCAACACGCAGCAGGGAGAGGCATGGTTAAAACAGCACGTTTTTCCGCACCCCCCGCAGCCAGGTGAAGATGTGGAGCATTGGGCAGCCAGGGTGTTTGGCAATGAAAAGTTCTGTATTGCCGTGAATTATGGCGAGCGCTTTTCAGATCCCCTGGCCTCATACTTAGGCAGCTGTTTGCAGCCCCTGCTGAAAAAAATGGGCGTGCCTATGGATGGGATGGAAATAGATATTCTGATGGGCAACTACGGCTACACGCCGTTCGGTATACACCAGGACAGGAGAGGGGAGAACGTGATCCACTTTCACCTGGGGCCTGGCGATAAGATCATGTACAACTGGGATAAGGAAGCTTACGAGCAGCTGCCCAATGCAAGCCAGAATAATATGGATATTGAAGCCTTTTTGCCGCATAGCCAGGTTTATCCCTTTAAAGCCGGCGACTTGTATTACATGCCCTGGGATAAATACCACATCGGTTACACCGGCGAGTTATCCATTGGCGTTACTGTATGGTTCAATAATCCAACGCGTAGCTCCCTGTACAATAAAATGAATGCACGCCTCTCGCGCCACATTGATATGACTGATGCAACCCTGACCACACCGGAAAAAGATGCGCAAACCCTGGAAAGTTTTACACATATAGAAGAGCTGCTGCAAACCCTGCCGGAAATGTCCACGCTTACTTTAAGCGAGCTGCTGCAGCAGGAATACACGGAGCGTATTACCGCCATCAGCAGCAATGCAGGATGGGGTGCACGCCGCCCGGCCGATGAAAGTGTGGCTTTAATGGACCCTGCTGAATGGAAGAATAAAGCAGTGCGCGTTATATACCCTTTCCGCATTACGTACCGCCTGCTGGAAGCACGCAGCCAGCTGCGCCTGTTTGTACGCGGCAACAGCACGGATATTGCTTACTACCCCGAAACGCTGCAGCTGGTAGAAAAGATCAATGCCGGCAAACCCTTGCCGGCAGCGGACCTGATGGAAGACCTCTCAACCGTATATACACCGGAAACCGGCGCCTGGTTATTACATACACTCTTGACAAAAGGAGGAATTGAGCTATGCGAATTATAAAATATCTCACTGCCCTCATATGCATGCTGGCAGCTATAACCACGCACGCGCAAACGGATACGGCTCACCAGAAGCAGCAACAGCTGAAGGAAATTGAGATCACCAGCCATAAAAAACTGGTGGAGCGTAAAATAGACCGTATTGTGCTCAACATTGCAGCCAGCCCGCTGGCATCTACCGGCACGGTGCTGGATGCCCTATCCACCGCGCCCGGCGTAATGGTAGATAATGACCGCATATATATCAAAGGCAGAACCGGCACTATGGTGATGATGGATGGCAGGCCCCTGTACCTGTCCGCCGCAGAGATCAGCCGCATGTTAAAGAATATGCCCGCAGGCACCATTGATAAAATAGAAATTATTACCAACCCTTCTGCCAGATATGATGCAGCCGGTAATGCCGGCATTATTAATATCCGCACCAAAAAAAGCCGTATCAAAGGCATGAATGGTACTTTGGGGCTTACCTATGCCACCGGCTTTTATCCTAAGTATAATACGAATGCAGACATTAATTACCGCAACAATAAAATATACCTGTTTACAGGGTTAAGTGACAGTTACAATAAGAACCGTGCTATCTTCAAAAGCCATAAGACCATCACCGGAAAGGACCCGCTGATCTTTGATGAGGCGGGCCTTTCTATTGCCAATGGCCGGGAAGATGGCATACGTGCCGGCATTGAATATTATATGAACGCCAATAATACTTTTGCCCTCTCCACCAATACCACTTTGCTGTATGCGCCTGCTGCCGAAACCTACAACACAAATTTCAGCAGCAATAGCAGCAGCATAGATTCCAGCCTGTATGTGCGGAACAATCTTTCATCCCGCTACCACAACATTACCGGCAACATTAATTACAAACATACTTTTGATTCCCTGGGCAGTGAGCTGGCAGTGAATGCCGACTATGCGGCTTTCCGTTCCAGTAACAAAGGCTCTTTTGTGAACAGTTATGCAGATGTGCAGGGAAAGCCCTCCCGGCCCGACGAACAGCTTAGAAGTTATAGCCCCGTAACCATTGATATATTTACCGCCACAGCAGATTATACTAAAATATTACCACGCAGCTGGAAGCTGGAAGCAGGTGTAAAAACCAGCAGCGTACGCACGGATAATGATATCCTCTTTGAAAACAAACAAGGCACGGACTGGTATACCGATGCCGGTAAAACCAACCATTTCCGTTATAAAGAAAATATTAGTGCCTTCTATTTCAATTTCTATAAGAAGACAAAATTTGCAGAACTGCAATGGGGCCTCCGGGGCGAGCAAACCAGCTATAACGGTTACTCATTAACCACAGGAACGGAGGTGCGTAACCGTTACTTTCAGCTGTTCCCCAGCGTTTTTATTACCAAAGAGCTGGGAGAGGATCATGTGCTGAACCTTTCCTACAGCCGCCGTATTGACCGCCCCTCTTACCAGGATCTGAATCCCTTTATTTACTACAGCTCGCCCTATGCTTACTACCAGGGCAATCCCTATGTACAGCCTCAGTACACGCATTCGCTGGAAGCCTCCTGGACCTTTAAGGAAGATTATACCCTTACGCTCGGTTATGCCGCCATTAAGGATTATTTCACGTACATCTCTTACCTGGACAGCAGCACCAACATTACAAAGGAAACCATTGCCAACTTTAACACGGCCCGCAATATTAGCCTGGATATAAGCGCCACGCAGGAGATCACGGACTGGTGGACCTGCATTGTGAACCTCAGCACCTGGAGCGACCGCTATACCGCCTGGTTTAACAATGCCCCTATTAATAACAACATCCTTAGCTTTTCCGGCAATGTTAAAAATACGTTCAACGTAAATAAGCGTTTAATGCTGGAAGCCACAGGCATTTACCGCAGCCCCACCATTGATGTGATCCAGCGCAGCTTTGCCCGTTACCGGGTAGACCTGGGCTGCAAATACACATTAATAGCAAATAAAATGATCCTGAAAATGGCGGTAAAAGACCTGTTCTATACTTACCGCAGTAATGGCGTAAACAGGGTAGGCAACCTGGACGAACATTTTTACAATACCAATGAAACCCGCTTATTTATTGTAGCCCTTAGCTGGAACTTTGGCAAGCTGAAAAAGATAGATAAGCACAGCGGCAATAAAAGTAATGCAACAGAGCTGGACCGCATCCGGAAATAATTTGTTCACCTTAAACCACTTTGCATGAAAAAGAGAATTGAAAAAAAGCTCACACTGGGCAAGATCAAAATTGTAAAGCTAAGCGGTAGCTCCATAAAGGAGCTGCCTACCGGTAATCCCACCATGATCAATACATGCGGGGTCTGTCCTGAAACTATCCTGGGTACCCGTTAAATACAGCAACAGCAAACAGTGTTAAAGGCTTTTCCTTTAACACTGTTATTGCATCAGAAAAAATTACTAATTTCCGGAAATGACCGGACCTGTTAAAACCCTTGCTATCGCCGCCTGCTGTTTCCTGTTAAGCTGCGCCCCGCAAAAGCCGGCTCCCTTAGCCGGCAATTACCTGAACGACCTGGTATTATATGAGAACATATTACAGGCCACCCATGCAGGTTTATACAACTATCACAGCAAATCATCCATAGACAGTATTTTCGCTTACTACAATACCCTGGTTGGCAAGCAGCATACCAGCACTACCGAGTTTTACAAATATCTTTGCATTATTACCACTTACATTGGCAGCCTGCATGATGATGTATTCTTGCCTGATGCCTTGCGGGATAGCCTGGCCATGCAAAAAGGTTTCGTTCCCTATCCACTGGAGATCATTCATGATAGTTTGGTGGTAAATACAGACCTGGGCAGCATTCCCGCAGGCGCAATTATTACCGCTGTTAATGGCCATACTGCAAAAGAGCTGCTGCAAACGCTGGGGCATTATTATACAACAGACGGGTATAATACCACCGGCAAAAAAGTAGGCATAACACACTTCTTTCCCTGGTACTATGCCATTGAATATGGCATGCAGGATGAGTTTAGCATTACCTACCTGCCCTACGGCAGCCGCGCCACAAAAACAGCAGTGTTGCCTGCAGTTACCTTTACCACCTATGAAATGCTGTACGCAAAACGCCACTCTTTATACCTGGATACCCTGCTGGATAACCATTACTATTTTACCTGGGCGCATGACAGCGCGCCGGTACTAACAGTAAATACTTTTTCGTTAGGTAATGCGGAATCTGCCTCCCACAAGGCTTACAGCCGTTTCCTGGATTCAGTGTTCACCCTGTTAAAAACAAAACATGCTGCCAGCCTGGTGGTAGACATACGTAAAAATGGGGGCGGGGATGATCCTAATGACCTGCTTACCTTTTCATACCTGGCTTACCAGCCCTATAAAGAGAACCAGGAAGCCTATACGTTATTTCAAAAGCTGCCCTTTAAGCAATATTACCAGGCAGAAGATTCCAGTGACATACCGGACCTGGAATCCAATTTCCATGAAGAACATAACCGCCTGGTAAATGGTAAGTATTACCAGAACCCTTCTTTTAATCCCTTATGGAAGCCCAATTCATTAGCCTTTCATGGTAAGGTGTATTTGCTGGTAGGGCCGCAGGTAGCTTCTGCAGCCTCTTTATTTGCCAGTATGGTAAGAAGCGAGGATAAGGTAATAGTAGTGGGAGAGGAAACCATGGGTGGTTATTACGGGCACACCGGGCATAACAGCGTTACCTACCAGCTGCCGGATTCACATATCAGCATTATGCTGTCTGTAGTAAATGTGAAACAGTATGTGCAGCCATTACCTGCCATTCCTTTTGGCCGCGGTATTATGCCGCAGCTGCCGCTGCAGCAGGATCTGAAAAGCTTTTTGGATAATAAGGACCGGGTGCTGAATGCCGTCATGAACCTTGCGCAGCAATCATTGTAAGAGCTGCTGGATGATCTTTCTTTCACGGAGAATAATACGGGCATTTCCTTTTACCAGGCTGGCATAAAATGGCAGCTGGTCAGCCTGTGTGCTATCATCCCGTAAAGCAATAAATACAGCGCATTTGCCGTCAGGGTCCGGCACCAGGGATAGCTCCCGGATATAACCTGCCAGCACAATGCGCTGATCATTAAACAACAGGGATACACTCGTACCAGGTTTTACTTTATGGGCATCTGCCCCGTTAATTAAACCTACATATTCCACCGTATCTTTTTGCGGGGGCCGGGGAATGATATAACAAAGTGTATCATGGGCATTAATGAACTGTGCCGTATGTAAGGAGTGTTTGTATAAGGAAATATAACCGCTCACCGGTGCAGATATGTGACTACTATCGCTAAGGCTGGCCAGTATGGCATTCTTTTGTATGGGCTCCCCGTTCTTAAAATGCATAGCAGTCAGGGTACCTGCATAGGGGCTTATAACAGGCACGGGTATATGACCGGCATCCAGCGTTACGGGCAGCACCAGCTTTTCAGTATACGGTATAATGCTCATTAAAGCCAGTATAGCAAGGCCGGTTAATGCTACAGACAGCATGCCCCATTTAAAGATCCAGGAAGGCGGTTTATTAAGCGCATCATTAGCCTCATTGCTAATGATCTCCATTTCATGTATATCCATTGGTGTTATTGTTTTATGATCAGGTACCTAGTTCCAGCTGGTTCTTTACCAGGCTAAAGTAGTTGCCGGCATGGTCTACCAGCTGCCGGTGGGTGCCGGATTCCACCAGCTCCCCGTTTTCCAGCACAATGATCTGGTCTGCATTTTTTACCGTGCTTAAACGGTGGGCCACAACGATCACGGTTTTATTCTTAAAGAACCGGTCCAGGTTATCAATAATGGTTCTTTCATTCATCGCGTCCAGCGCATTGGTGGCTTCATCAAAGAAAATATATTCAGGGTCTTTATACACCGCGCGTGCAATGAGTATACGCTGTTTCTGCCCCTGGCTTAGGCCCATGCCATCCACACCTATTTTGGTATTGTAGCCTAATGGTAATGATTCTATGAACTCCCGTATATTGGCGGTTTCCACGGCATGCAGCAGGCTTGTTTTATCAATGCTGTCAGCACCCACTGCTATATTGTTGGCAATAGTATCAGAAAATATAAAACCATCCTGCAGTACTGCCCCGCATTTGCTTCTCCATATTTTTTCATCAATACGGGTCAGGTTTTCCTGGTCAATTTTAATGACGCCCGTAGTGGGTTCATAAAATTTCAGCAGCAGCTTTAGTAACGTGGTTTTGCCGCTGCCGCTGCGGCCAACAATAGCAGTTACCTTGCCCTTGGGTATATGCAGGTTCAGGTTCTTCAGCACATTAAAATAGTGGGTGCCTTCATAGCGGAAGCTCAGGTTCTCTATGTGTATAGATTCGCTTTGCATGGCAGCCCTGCTGGCCTGTATCATCAGCGGATCTGTTTCTTCTTCCTGTGTGCTGTCCTGTATTTCTCCTACCCGTTCAATACTGATCCTGGCATCCTGGAAAGAGTGGATAAAGTCTACGGAAGTAGCCAGCGGCACGTTCAGCTGTCCCACAATATATTGTATGGCCATCATTTCACCCAGCGTCATGGAGTTTTCAATTACCAGCTTTGCCGCCATAAAAGTGATGATGATGTTCTTGCTGGTATTAATAAAATCAGCGCCGCCTCTTTGAAACTGTTCCAGGGAAAGGTATTGTATGTTAATGCGGAACAACCGCGCCTGGATGGATTGCCAGTCCCAGCGTTTTTGTTTTTCCGCATTCTGCAGCTTTATTTCCTGCATGCCGTTGATCAGCTCCACCAGCTTGGATTTGTTATGCGATAGCTCTGTGAAACGTTTATAATCCAGCACCTTTCGCTTATTCTGGAAAAAGAAGATCCATAACACAAAAATGAACCCGCCTGTGAAAAAGGTGAGGAAAATACTGAGGCTGTAATACAATAACAAGCCTGCAAACACCACCAGTGTGAACAGGGAAAATACCAGGCGCAGGGTGCCGGAGGTCAGGAATTCCTCTATACGTTTATGATCTTCTATGCGCTGCAGCAGATCGCCGGAGTTTTTGGTGTCAAAGAACTTGATAGGCTTTTTCATGAGCTTCATCAGGAACTCTGAGATCATAGCCACATTCACACGCGTGCCCAGGTACAGCAGCAGCCAGTTCTGTATTACGCCTACCATAGTTTCTCCCAGGAAAATAATGATCTGCCCTACCAGCACCAGGTACACAAAATTCAGGTCTTTATTGGCAATGCCTGTATCTACAATACTCTGCGTAAGGAAAGGGAAGATCAGCTGCAGAATGGTGCTGAAAAGCACGCCAATAAGCAATTGCGCCAGCAGCAGCTTATACTTTGCGAGGTGTTTTACCAGGTAGTTAAAACCGCGCCGTGTTTCATTCTCCTTACGTACATCAAAGGTCTTCTCATAGAACTCAGGCAGCACATCCAACGCCAGTACTACGCCTACCGGCTGGTCCTGCGTTTTGGTGCTTACCCAGTTCTTAAGGAATTCTTCTTTCTTTAATTTTTGTTTGGTGGTACCGGGGTCCGCTACATACACATATTTATCCGTGATCTTATACACCACTACAAAGTGGTTCTGCTTCCAGTGTACAATACAGGGCAGCGTAATATTATCTTTCAGGATATCAAAGGTTATCTTTAATGCAATGGAGTTAAAACCTATTTTTTCCGCTGCATTGCTGATGCCCAGTAATGATACCCCTTCCTTACCAATGTTGCAGAACTCTCTTAACAGCGCCAGGGGATAGTCTTTGCCGTAATACCTGGCAATGATCCTGAGACAGGTGGGGCCACAGTCTTTAGTGTCCAGTTGTTTGTATATGGGGAATCTGTCAGCCATCTTTTTTGGGAATTATAAAGTATACATTGCTTCCCTGCTAAGTTCATGAAATTAAATTGTATTAACAATGGGTGCTGGGCTGAAACGCTTGCTGATGGCGGAAGAGGAGCGTTTTTGAGCTACGTTTCAGGGGGTTGGTGTATCCGTACAGGACCTTGGTACTTATAATGGTTGGATTGGTGTAGTGAAAAAAAAGTTTTGGAAAGATATGGTTATAAACAAGTAACACCCCCGTATTTACGGAGGTGTTACGTTATATACATACTTGTGATCCCTTATGGCTTACATAAAATGATACCGTACAAAAGCTTCCATCGCAGCATATTTCTGTAATCCCAGCTTATCATACAGTTCGGCGGTGTTAGCGTTGCGGTCTTCTGCCCTTTGCCAGAATTCACGCAGATCGGTTCCCTGGAAAGGTACAACATCTTTCTGGCTTTGGTGAATAAAGATGCCCAAACGTTTTTGAACCACCTGGTCGGGGCTCATAGGTACCGCCATTTCAATTTCATGGATGTCCCATTCCTGCCAGGCGCCTTTGTACAGCCATACCCAGCAATCTTTCATGAATGCCTCATGTTTCAGGCGGTTCAGCGCTTCAAACACAATGTCAAGGCACACCTTGTGGGTGCCATGCGGGTCGGCCAGGTCACCTGCGCAGAAGATCTGATGCGGTTTCACTTCGCGCAGCAGTTTCATGGTCAGCTGCACATCTTCTTCGCCCATGGGTTTCTTTTCCACCAAACCGGTTTCATAGAAAGGCAGGTTCTGGAAGTGGATATTCTCTTCCTTAATACCTACATAACGGCAGGTGGCCTTTGCTTCGCAACGGCGTATCAGGCCTTTAATGGCGCGTATTTCAGGTGTATCTTTCTGGCTGGGTTTCTTGATCTTCAGGAAAGCTTTTGCTTCATCCAGTATCTGGGAGCTCTTGCTTCTGTCTATATCAAACATACCTTCAAAGCCTACGGCAAAGTCAATAAAGCGCAGCACAAATTCATCGGTTACCGCAATGTTGCCGGAGGTCTGGTAAGCTACATGCACATCATGCCCCTGCTCATGCAGGCGTATGAAAGTGCCACCCATGGAAATGATATCATCATCCGGGTGAGGGGAGAAGATCAGCACGCGTTTAGGCATAGGCTCTGAACGTTCCGGGTGTTTGGGCAGTGGCGCGCCGGGTTTGCCGCCGGGCCAGCCGGTAATGGTATCGCGGATGCCGTTAAACTCTTCAATATTCAGCTCATACGCAGAACCGTATTGCACGATCAGGTCATTCAAACCATTCTCATTGTAGTCTTTATCCGTGAGCATCAGAATGGGCTTGTCCAGCTTCATGGCCAGGCCGGTTACTGCCTTGCGGCGCAGGCTGGGTGTCCATTCGCAATCGCCGGTAAGCCAGGGCTCTTTATAACGGGTCAGCTCCTGTGCGGCCTGCTCATCTATCACAAACCGGCAGTTCGGATGCTGTTGCAGCAGGGAGGCTGGTACCTGGTCGGAATAATGACCTTCTACCGCTCTGCGTACTATCTTGGCTTTGTGTGAGCCCCAGGCCATCAGCAATACGCGTTTGGCTTTGAAAATAGTGCCAATACCCATGGTAATAGCTAAACGGGGTACCTGGCTCATATTCGGGAACTCAAAACCATTGGCCAGGCGGGTGCTGTTATCCAGCGTTACCAGGCGGGTATGGGAGTTTACGCTGGCGCCGGGTTCGTTAAAACCAATGTGGCCGTTGTTACCAATGCCCAGTATCTGCAGGTCTATGCCGCCGGCAGATTCTATTCTGCGCTCGTATTCTTCGCAGTAAGCTTTCATTTTTTCCTTGGGCAGGGTGCCGTCCGGTACAAAATAATTGCCTTCCGGTATATCTATATGTTTAAATAACTGCTCTTTCATGAACCGGTTGTAGCTCTGCAGGGCATCCGGCTCTATGGGATAATACTCGTCCAGGTTAAAGGTGACTACATTCTTAAAGCTCAGGCCTTCTTCTTTGTGCAGGCGCACCAGCTCCGCATACAGGTACTTGGGTGTGGAACCGGTGGCCAGGCCCAGTACACATGTTTCTTTGGCTGCTTGTTTTGCTTTGATGAGTGCTGCTATTTCCTGTGCTACTGCGCGGGATCCTTCCTTAGCTGTGGGATGAATATCCACGGCTATCTGTTCAAAACTGTCAATCAGTTCGATCTCCTGGTGATTAAGCGTCATGGTAAGTGATGTTTTGGATTAGAGGCGTTTAAAAAACGAGCCGGAAAATTAAATAAAAATGTGCTAATCTGGTAGCTTTTTTAGCAACTGTTTAACAAAACCAGCCGCTAAACCTATGTGCAGGAGTGCAAATATGCAGCTCCGGCTCCCCGTATCTGCACATCTGCACATTTGCATATCCGCACATTAATTAATTATTATCTCGTCCACAAAAAGCCAGGCCTTGCTGCCCGCGCCTTCTGCGCCTGCCGGTATAGTGCCTGCATTCTGGGCTACCAGCTTCACATAACGGCCTTTTACCTGCTGTAAAGGCGCCCGTACCTGGTTAATGCCTTCTTTGGCAAAGGTAGTTTGTTTATATACTTCCTTAAAATGCTGTCCGTCGTCAGATACCAGGAAAGTTACCTGTTTGGGCGGGTATATGCCCGGTCCCTTGGCGTTCAGAATGTTCACACCCACGGAATGAATGTCCTGCACACTGTCCAGGTCCACGGTGGCTTCCATGTTGTTGCCGCTGTAGCCAAACCACTGGTTATCATTGTATTCCTTTACACCTTCAATACCATTCACTAATGCAAACGGGCTGCCGGGGTTGTAGTTCCCATTAGGCGGCTGCGCCAGGGTAACTTTTTTAGCCAATGCTTTATGGAACACAAATGGTTGCGTGTACTCATTGCCGTAAGGCTTATCATCCAGGAACACCAGCGCGCGGATGGTTTCTGCCTTGTTTATCACGATAGGATTGGTATAGGCGGTGCCCTTAGGGCTAGGCGCGCTGCCATCTGTAGTGTAAAAGATCTTGCCGCCATCCAGCTTGCTGTCCAGCTTTACGGATACACCGCCGGCAGTGCTGTCTGCCTCACCGCGTATTTCAAATACATGTTTGGCATAGTTCACTTTTTTCATATCCAGACGGTGCAGGTGCTGCTTCAGCCTTTCCACAAAATCATCGTAATTACGTTTTTCAGCAGGGCTCCATAAAACCTCTGCCATAGCTGTGGCGCGCGGGTATACCATGTATTCTACGTGCTCCGCGTTGGGCATGTATTCAGACCATACGTTGGCCTGCGCGCCTTTAATATAGGTGGCTTCTTCCTTGCTTAAGCCGGCAGGTATAGGCTCATAGCTGTATACCTCACTTACCGGTGTATAACCGCCAATGGCAACGGGCTCATTTTTTCCTTTGGATTGATAGTGGTCAAAATAGCAGTAGTTGCCTGGTGTCATGATCACATCATGTTTTTGTTTGGCTGCTGCCACACCGCCTTCTTCCCCGCGCCAGCTCATTACAGTGGCATCAGGTGCCAGGCCGCCTTCCAGGATCTCATCCCAGCCAATAATGCGGCGTCCTTTGCTGTTCAGGTATTTTTCCATGCGCTGGATAAAGTAGCTCTGTAACGCATGCACATCTTTCAAACCTTCGTCCTTCATCCGCTTCTGGCATTTGGGGCATTTTTCCCAACGTGTTTTAGGGGCTTCATCGCCGCCAATATGTATGTATTTGCTGGGGAACAGCGCCATTACTTCATCCAGCACATCCTGCAGGAACAGGAAGGTGCTGTCGTTGCCGGCGCAATAAATATCTTCAAACACACCCCATTTGGTGCCTACTTCATAAGGGCCGCCAGTGCAGCCTAGGTAAGGGTAAGCGGTTAATGCTGCCAGGGAGTGGCCGGGCATTTCTATTTCAGGTATTACGGTTACGTGGCGTGCGGTGGCATAGGCTACCACATCCTTTATTTCTTCCTGGGTGTAATAACCGCCGTAAGGTTTACCGTCAAATTTTTGATCATTGTAATGCCCTACCATGGATTCTTTGCGCTTGGAAGCTACTTCCTGCAGGCGCGGATATTTTTTGATCTCTATACGCCAGCCCTGGTCTTCCGTAAGGTGCCAGTGAAAAGTATTCATCTTATGCATGGCCAGCAGGTCAATATATTTCTTTACAAAGTCGGCGGAAAAGAAGTGGCGGCCTACATCCAGGTGCAGCCCGCGGTAAGGGAAGCGGGGATAATCATTAATATCAGCGCCCGGTATCCATAAGGTGCTGCCTTTTTCAACCGGTAATAATTGTATAAGGGTTTGTATGCCGTAAAAGGTGCCGCTGCCGTCGTTGCCGTTAATGTCAATGCGGTCTTTTCCTACTTTTAAGGTATAACCTTCTGCATGTTTGCTGCTGTCTGTACCGGTATGCAGCACAATGGCGTTTTTATCGCCCTGTTCGGCCACGGTCAGCTCATAACCGGTCAGCTCTTTCAGCCAGGCATTGAACAGGCCTGCAGATTGTTTATCGTCCGGGGTGGTGGCTACCAGCACGGTTTGTTTGTCCAGCAGAAAAGAATCGGGCGTTTCCTGCACGCTTACCGGCATGGGTATGATGCTTACCTTGCCTTTGGGTGCTGCTCCCTGTTGGTTGTTGGTACAGGCGGTCAGGCCTGCCAGGGCGAGTACTATTACACAGGGTAACAGGGCCCGTTTACGGTTCATTGTTCTGTTCATAAATGTTATTTCAGCCAGGTTGATGGGTGGTATAAAAGACGGTTCCGAAGATACAACTTTCAGTATAACGGTTTATTCTTTTATTTCCAGCTCAGCTACCAGGGGCCGGTGGTCAGAGGCAACGGTTTCCTGTATTACGCGGGTGGCCGTAACGTTAAAACGCTGTTTGGGATACAGCAGTATATAATCCAGCTTTACGGTAGGCGTATCTGCGGGGAAGGTAGGGCCGGCTGCCTGGGTGGCATCGGTGAACAGCTGTTTTAAAATACCGGTTTCTTTGGCGGTAGGTGCGGCATTCAGATCACCGGCCAGTATTACAGGTGTTTTGGCATTGGTAAAACGCTGTACCAGGGCAGTAGCCTGATTTATACGGTCGGTGGGTTCATCGCTGGCATCCAGGTGCGCGCTTACAAATTGCAGCAGGCTGTCGCCGGGCAGCTGCAGGGTAATAATGCCGGCTACGCGCGGCTCGCTGTCCTTATTACCAGGTAAGGCTATACGTTCTGTAGCGGTAATAGGCATTCTGGACAGAATACCGGTGCCATAGGCGCCGCCTTCATAATCCATTGCTTTTGCAAAATAGGTGTACATGCCGGTAAGGGAAGCCAGTTCTTTCAGCTGATCAGTGCCTTGTGCGCGGGTAGTAGCGCTGTCTACTTCCTGCAGGGCTACCAGGTCAGGATTAGTGGCCAGTATAACGTTGGCAATGCCTTGCAGGTCTACGGCGCCCTGGTTGTTCTGGCCGTGATGAATGTTGTAGGTGAGCACTTTCAGATTTTGCGCAGGTAGTAGTAACGGCCAGCTGCAGCAATAGAGTGCCAGGATAATAAGGTAACGGTTCATAGTTTATCAGATAATTGAAGAAGGAAGTATTCATTTTCCTATCTCTGTTTCAATATAGATATAGATGCTGGTCTCTTATTTCTTACCTTTGATCTCTGACTTCTTACCCTCTTATTCCTCTGATCTCTTACTTCGTTTGATCCAATTTACAACATTTCCCGGTAAGCTTTCTCCGCTTCCTCCCTGATCTTTTTTACCTCAGCAGCCTGAGTAAGGGAAATACCGTATTCCGGTACGCCGGGAATGCCGCCCATGCTCACATTGGGGTTACGATAGGTCATACCGCTTTCCACGTAAGCTTTGGCGGAGGTATGGTATTCCGCTGCGCCCGTTTCCTTTACAAGAGTGGCAATATTATGGGCCCGTACACCGGAGCCTACCATAATGGCTATACGCTCCTGTGATTGCTGTACCAGCGTTTTCAGCAGGGCAGTACCTTCGGCTGCAGTATTACGCTGCCCGGAAGTAAGGATACGTTCACAGCCAATTTCAATAATATCTTCCAGGGCCTGCAGCGGGTCTGCCGTCATATCAAAGGCACGGTGAAACGTAACGCCCATGGGCCAGGCCTGGTCTGTGAGTTTTTTACATCTTTCTTTATCTACCCGTCCGTCCGGGGTAAGAATGCCTATTACAACGCCATCGCAGCCCAGCTGTTTACATAGGGTTATATCCCGCTGCATTACTTCAAACTCATGGGCATCATATAAAAAATCACCCCCGCGCGGGCGTATAATAGGGTACAGGGCGATCTGCACTTTTTCCCGCGCTACTGCTATGGTAGCGTAGCTGGGGGTTGTACCGCCTTCCAGCAGGTTATCGCACAGCTCAATGCGTTGTGCGCCCCCTTCCTGGGCAGCTATGCAGGAACCCACGGAACCGGCGCATATTTCTAAGGTAATGCTCATGATTGTTAAAATAGTTGGCTGTTGGCAGTCCGGAGTACCTCAATACTGCTGCTCACTGCCAGCTCAATAAAAATGTTTCCCTTTTATCAGCTCATTCCTGGTATCGCTTGTACACACGGCATAGCTGAAACCTTCCTGCAAACAGTAAGCGCCAAACTCCCCTTTTTTATTCAGGGCCAGGAAACCTACCTGGATCTCTTTTGATTTCTGCGGGCTCTTTTTCACAATACGTTTTACAGCTTCTTTACAAGCCGCTTCGGGCGAATATCCCTGCCGCATCAGCTCTACCACCAGGTGGCTGCCTACAATACGGATCACCTCTTCACCCACACCGGTAGAGGTTGCGGCGCCTACTTCATTATCCACATACAAACCAGCGCCAATAATGGGAGAATCGCCCACACGGCCACGCATTTTAAACGCCATACCGCTGGTGGTGCAGGCGCCGGACAGGTTGCCCTGCGCATCCATAGCCAGCATGCCAATGGTATCGTGGTTATATACGTTGCCCGGTAACTGCAGCGGGCTAAATGCCGTAGTGCCGTTAGCGTTATATGACTTGTTCTCTATATTCATCTGCGGTTTGTACTCAGATTTTTTCAGCCACTCTTTCCAGGCTTTTTCTGATTCCGGCGTTAGCAGGTTCTCTTTTTTGAAACCGTTGGCCAGCGCAAACTGCAGTGCGCCTTCGCCTACCAGCATTACATGCGGTGTTTTTTCCATTACGGCACGGGCCACGGAAACAGGATGTACAATATGCTCCAGGGCAGCTACAGAACCGCAGTTCCCCAGCTCGTCCATTATACAGGAATCCAGGGTTACATAGCCATCCCGGTCCGGGTAGCCGCCATAACCTACAGTAGTTACTGCCGGATCAGCTTCCGGTATCTGCACGCCTGCTTCTACGGCGTCCAGCGCGCGGCCGCCTTTTTTCAGCACTTCCCAGGCAGCCTTATTGGAAGGGATGCCGAAGTCCCAGGTAGAGATCACGATGGGTTTCCCCTTTACGGTTTTACCTGCTGCGCTGGCAGGTGCAGCGCTTACTCCGTCTAAAGAGAAAGCAGCGGCACCAAGGGCCGCTGCTTTTAAAAAGTTTCTACGATCTTGCATATAAGATAATATGGATCGAAAGATACTGTATTTATTTTATTTGTTCAATCCCACTTCCGTTACAATCCTCCACAAGCTTTCCATTTCCTTTCTCACCCGGCTATGGACCATAACAGCCCCATTACCAGCCCTTTCGCGTCATACTTCCCTGTCGCACTATGCTGTGGACCATTCAATCCTTCATCTCCCACGCCAGTGCGCTCGCGCCCAAAATAGCGGCATCACTTTCCTTCAGCTCAGAGAACACCAGCTTCACTTTATTCTGGAAAATAGGCAACAGGTTCAGTTCCATATGTTCCCGTACCGGTTTCATGATCAGGTCACCGGCTTTGGTTAAGCCGCCAAATAATATAATGGCTTCCGGGCTGCTGAACATAACGAAGTTGGCCAATGCCTCACCCAGTATTTTACCGGTGAACTCATATACTTCCCTGGCCAGCGGATCGCCTGCCATAGCCGCGTCAAACACGGTTTTGGAGTTAATATCTTCTTTCTTCAGATCGCGCAGCGTGCTCTTGGTTTCCGGGCGGTTAGCCAGGAATTCCAGCGCAGTGTTGGTTACGCCGGTAGCGGAAGCATAGGCTTCCAGGGATCCGTGCGCACCGGTACCGGGGTGGTACCTGCCGCCGGGGATCACTATACAGTGGCCCAGCTCACCTGCAAAACCATCATGACCATATATTAGCTGTCCGTTGGCAACAATACCACTGCCTACGCCTGTACCTAAGGTAATCACAATAAAATCTTTCATGCTGCGCGCAGCGCCATACATCAATTCTCCCAATGCAGCCGCATTGGCATCATTGGTTAATACAGTAGGCAAACCAAATTTCTCTCCCAGCAAATTAGCCAGTGGTATAACGCCCTTCCAGCGAAGGTTTGGTGCATACTCAATATTACCGGTGTAATAGTTGCCATTGGGCGCGCCCACACCTATACCCCTGATATTATCTATGCCGCCTGCCTGGTCTATCAGTTTAGACAGGTGCTCATGCAGCTCGTCCAAAAAACCAGCTACATTTTCATGTTGGTTAGTTAACATACGGCCATCACACAGAATATTGCCTCTGCGGTCTACAACGCCGAATTTGGTATTGGTACCACCAATATCAATGCCCACTACTAATTGCTGACTCATAATCGATTCCCTGAGATTTTAAAATAGTTTTAACTCTAAATGCAAAGAAAGCCAGGTATGCAAAGCATAAGGCTGGTATAATATAAGAGGCATGAATGCCCAGTGAGGTGTCTGCTAATCCGCCTTGTACCGGTGGTATCAGGGAACCGCCTAAGATCATCATTACCAGGAAAGAAGAAGCCTGGCTGGTATATTTACCTAAACCTGCAATAGACAGGGAGAAGATAGAAGGCCACATTACGGAACAGAATAAGCCACCGCTTACAAAAGCAAAGGTAGCAACTGCTCCGGTGGTTAATAAACCTACCACCATACCGGCTACGCCCAGTAAGCCAAAGATCATTAAGGTCTTGGCGGGTTTTTCCTGTCCGGCAAAGAAACCGATGATCTGTATTACGATCACACCAGCATATGGATACAGTGCGCTGATGTCGTTGCCTTTCCAGGCATTGGCGCCTAAGATAACACCGTAAGCTATAAAAGGTACGATCACAAATAACAGCTTACGCGTTGCCTTGGAAACGTTGAACACCGTAATGGCGCCCGTCCAGCGGCCGATCATTAAACTACCCCAGAACAGGGAAATGTAAGGATCGATCTGTGATTCAGCTAAACCATCAGGAGTAAGAAAACCCGGATGTTTCAGCAGCGCGCCCATGTTACTGGCCACAGATACTTCCACACCTACATACACAAAAATAGCGATCATGCCCAGCACCAGCTGTGGGTACTTCATAGCGCCCCAGCCTTCGCCGTTCTTTTGTGATGAGGTTTTAGCATAAAATAAAACAGCCAGGATACCAACAATACCGGCAATGAAAAACGGTAATGCATTCTGCGTGGTAATGCCAACCATGATCAGCACAAACATAGCAGTGATACCTACCAGCGCGCCACTGGCTTTGCTTGATTTTTCAAAATGCTCATCATCACCGGTGGTTTTGGGCATTTTTACCAATGCAAAAATACCGGCTGCTACCAGGAACAATACAATGAGCAGGATGTACAAAGTATTGATCTTGCTGATGTCTGTTTTGGAAGCATCACCACCCTGTGCGCTGCCAAACAGCAGCATGCTTACAATAATAGGTCCGATGGTAGTACCAAAAGAGTTTACACCACCAGCCAGATTTAAACGGTGCGTACCCTTGGAAGGGTCACCTAATAAAATGGCAAACGGGTTAGCGGCAGTTTGCTGCAATGAGAACCCAAGTGCTACAATAAAGAAAGCTCCTAATATCAGGTAAAACGCGCCGGACTTGTTAGCCATGCCGTTACCAAGGTTTACTGCACCTATCAGCGCAGCCGCGCCTACAACGGATATCAGCAAACCATAAATGATCCCTTTCTGATAACCGATCTTGTTGAGGATATCAACACCGCGGATAGCAGAAAAAAGATAGAGCAATAAGGAACCGATGAAATACGCGCCGTAAAAAGCAAAGTCAATTAACTGGGATTCCAGTTGGGTTAGATCAAAATGCGCTTTACAGAACGGGATAAAGATACTGTTAGATGCGGCCACAAACCCCCAGAAGAAAAAAACGAGAACAAGTACGGAAAAGGAGGGATGTGTACCTTGCTTTGATTGTTCAGCCATAAACGTGTTTAATTACCATGGTTTATTACCCGATAAATGTATAAATTATTTTTTAAGATTTTCTAAAATAAAAATAAATTCTTGAATTTTTATATTATGCAAAAACGTTTTAGCGCGCAGATTATAGAAAATTATCTAAAAATGATAGTGAATGAAAAAACCGGAAAAATACCACTTCCGGGGCTAGAAAATACCGGAATAGTTGTTTAAGTTCGTGTTACAGTGAACCAAAATCTATATATTTTTCATCATTTTAAGTTATATCTATGTCGTCAAACTCGCCCGTTGCTGCATTGCCGGAGAAGAAAGCCAGCTATGTGCAATCGATTACTATTATTGGGATCTTATTCTTTGTATTTGGATTCGTTACCTGGTTGAATGGTACGCTGATCCCATTTTTGCGTATAGCCTGCGAACTCAGTATAGGCCAGGCTTTGCTGGTAACCTTCGCCTTCTTTTTAGCTTATTTTTTCCTGGGAGTACCTTCTTCATTCATCCTTAAAAAGGTAGGCTTCAAGAATGGTATGGCACTGGGCCTGGTGGTAATGGCTGTTGGTTCGGTTATTTTTCTGCCCGCCGCCAATGCCCGCAGCTTTGGTATGTTCCTGACCGGCTTATTTGTACAGGGCGCCGGCCTTACCTTGCTGCAGGCGGCTTCCAACCCGTATATAAGTATTATAGGCCCTATTGAAAGCGCAGCTAAGCGAATAAGCATTATGGGTATCTGTAATAAGATAGCCGGCATTATTGCGCCGCTGGTATTAAGCACCATTGTATTAAAGAATGCTACCGCGCTGGAAGAGCAGATCAATACCGCTACCGATGCCGCACAAAAATCGCTGCTGCTGGATAGCCTGGCTTCCCGCGTAATAGGCCCCTATATTATAATGGCCATTGTGCTGGTGATAGTTGCCTTCTTTATTAAACGCTCTTCCTTACCGGAAATAGATACATCCGGAAACGACACAGGTTCCATTGGTACAGAAAAAACCAGCATTACGCAATATCCCTACCTGTTATTAGGTGTGCTGTGTATCTTTTTATATGTAGGAGTAGAGGTAATGGCCGGAGACGTGATCGGTACCTATGGCACCCAGATGGGTATGAGCCTGGATAAAACCAAATACTTTACCTCCTTTACACTGGCCGCCATGCTGGTAGGTTATGTGGTAGGCATCATTACCATCCCTAAGATTATTTCCCAGAGTATGAGCTTACGTATCTCCGCTATACTGGGTTTAATATTTACCACCTGCGCTTACCTTACAGATGGTTATACGGCCGTAACTTTCATTGCGTTATTAGGTTTAGCCAACGCGCTCATGTGGCCTGCCATATGGCCTCTTGCTATTGATAAGCTGGGCAAATACACCCAGCTGGGCGCCGGCCTTTTAGTAATGGGTATTGTTGGAGGCGGCGTGTTACCGCAGGTGTATGGTGGCTTGTTTAATAAAGATGGTATGATGGGTTTCCTGCATTCCGAAAGTATTAATTTCCGCCAGGCATTTTTATATTGCATGCTGCCCTGTTACGCTTACATTCTGTATTTTGCAATAGCAGGCCATAAGGTAGGAAAACCGAAGGCCTAAGTATTTTCTGACTTGTTATTCAACTACCGGAAAGCCCGTGGATCACTGATCTGCGGGCTTTTTCCTTTTGTATTTGCCAGCCATTTTCCACCTCATCCCCGCATCAAGTCCACATCAAGTCCACGTCAAGTCCACAAGGTATGTGAGAATGATCTTACTATAATTGTACTAATACTCATATATGATAGCACTCCATAGCCAGTCAGGTAGTACTCCAACCCTTCAGCGCTTCCTTTTCACCGCCTTCCCTTATTACAGTTGGGATATTAACCGCGGTAGCTTATTTTTAGGCGTACTTTATACATTTAATATCTTCTATCTAATTAAGATGCTACAACAAACCAGGGATCAGTTCATTCAATTATTTAACAACACACCCGTGCTGGTAAGCTCTCCCGGCAGGATCAATTTAATCGGAGAGCATACGGATTATAACGATGGTTTTGTATTACCTGCCGCCATCGACAAACGTATTATTTATGCAGTAGCATTGAACGGCACCAACAAATGCAACGCATATGCTGCCTTTAATAAAGAGCAGGTAAGCTTTAACCTGGATGCGGTAAAACCCACACCGGGATGGATCAACTATCTGCTGGGTGTAGTAGACCAGCTGCAAAAGCGCGGTTATAAAGTACCGGGATTTGATTGTGTAATAGCAGGCGATGTACCGGTAGGCGCAGGCCTCTCATCTTCCGCCGCTGTAGAAGGCGGGCTGATAGCCGCGCTGGATCATTTAATGGGTTATGCGTTATCCCGTATGGATATGGCGCTCATAGGGCAAAAGGCAGAACATACTTTTCCCGGTGTGCAATGCGGTATCATGGACCAGTTTGCGAACCTGCACGGAAAAAAAGATCAGGTAATGCTGCTGGACTGCCGCGATCTTACCTACACTTATTATCCATTTAACTTTCCTAACCAGAAGATTGTGCTCTGTAACTCAATGGTGCACCATTCCCTGGCCTCTTCTGAATATAATGTACGGCGCCAGCAATGTGAAGCCGGCGTAAAAATATTACAGGCTGCTTATCCCCAGGTGCAGTCCCTGCGCGATGCCAGCATGGATATGCTGGAAGCTGTAAAAGACAAATTGGATAACATTGTATATAAACGCTGCGCCTATGTGATAGCGGAAATAGCCCGTGTGCAGCAGGCCTGTGATTACCTGCAGCAAGGCAACCTGCAGGAGTTTGGTAAGCTGATGTATGCCACGCACGACGGCCTTAGCCGCCTGTATGAAGTAAGCTGCCCTGAGCTTGACTACCTGGTAGAGCTGGCGCAACAACGCCCGGAAGTAGCCGGCGCACGCGTAATGGGCGGGGGTTTTGGCGGCTGCACCATTAACCTGGTGCAGGAAGATAAGGTAGCAGAATACGCAACGTATATCCGCGACCGTTATCAACAAAAATTCGGCAAGGCGCCGGAGATCTATGTAACGAGTATTGAAGAAGGCGTGCAAGTGCAATAAATGCGCTAAACGCTGAACGCATAAAGCAAACAAAAAAGCATAAAGGGGAAGGCCCAAAGCATAAAAGCCTAAAGCAAAATAACAATCCGGTAATCCTCTAAGGCTTTAAGCGTTTAGCATTCAGCATTTAGCGTTCCGCATTTTTTAACAAATATTGGATTGATTTTCACTATGCCACCGATGTACGTTTATCGTATATTACATTTACTACTTACTACGACAGACAGTGTATGATGAAAAAAGCAGCAACATTCCTGGCAGGCGCACTATTATGCTACAACGCAGCAGTAGCCCAGTCCACCATCAAACCTTACGGTGCCCTCCCTACCAAAGCCCAGCAGAACTGGCAGGATATGGAGTATTATATGTTCATTCACTTTGGCCCTAACACCTTTACCGACCGGGAATGGGGGCATGGCGATGAAGACCCCCGGATCTTTAACCCTACCCAGCTGGATGCCCGCCAATGGGCGCGTACCGCTAAGCTGGCCGGTATGAAAGGGATCATCATCACCGCTAAACATCACGACGGTTTTTGCCTGTGGCCCAGTAAATTCAGCACCCATACAGTACGGGAAAGTGCCTGGAAAAATGGCAAGGGCGATGTGCTGAAAGAACTTTCCGCCGCCTGTAAAGAATATGGCCTGAAGTTCGGTGTGTACCTGTCGCCCTGGGACCGTAACCACCCGGCCTATGGCACTCCGCAGTATAACCAGATCTTTGCCAAAACGCTGAATGAAGTATTATCCAGCTACGGCCCCGTGTTTGAACAGTGGTTTGATGGCGCCAACGGGGAAGGGCCCAATGGAAAAAAACAGGAATATAACTGGCAGCTGTTCCACAGCGTAGTATACCGCGAACAGCCCAATGCAGTAATTTTCAGTGATGTGGGCCCCGGCTGCCGCTGGGTAGGTAATGAAGATGGTTATGCAGGCACTACTAACTGGAGCACCCTGAATGTAACCGGTTATGAGCCCGGTAAAAAAGCGCCCTCACAGGCCACTCTTAATAAAGGAGATGAAGACGGCGAAAAATGGGTGCCCACGGAATGTGATGTATCCATCCGCCCGGGATGGTTTTACAGTGAAGCTACCAACGACAAGGTAAAAAGTGTAGCCAAGCTGCTGGACATCTACAACGCATCTGTAGGCCGCAACGGTAACCTGCTGCTGAATGTGCCGGTTGACCGCCGCGGGCTTATCAACGCCAATGACTCTACCCGCCTCATGGAGTTCAGACGCCTGCTGGAAACCACGTTTAAAAATAACCTGGCCCGCAGCGCCAAAGTAATAGTAACCGATATACGTAAGAACAATACCGCCGTTAAGGCCAGTTACCTGGTAGATGGTAACAACAAAACCTACTGGGCTACGCCTGATGGGGTGCAGAATGCCGGCATTACGCTCACCTTTGCCAAACCGGTTACCTTTAACCGGGTGGTATTACAGGAGTACATTGCCCTGGGCCAGCGCGTAAAAGCCTTTACCGTAGAGGTATTGGAGGATGGCGCTTACAAAGAGGTAGCCAATGAAACCACCATCGGGCATAAACGCCTGCTGCGGGTGCCCGCCACTACCACCACCCAGGTACGCATTAATATAAAGGATGCCAAAGCCTGCCCGGTCATCAGCGAAGTACAATTATATAATGCCCCCGACCTGCTGGCAGATCCGGAGATCAAACGCGATAAAGAAGGTTTGCTGTCCATTACCTGCGCTTCTCCTGATCCGGAGCTGCACTACACGCTGGATGGCAGTGAGCCTGCCTTTACTTCCCCGCGTTACAGCCAGCCGTTTGCGTTGGTTGAGGGTGGTGTGGTAAAAGCTAAAGCCTTCATTCACAAAGGTAAAACAGCCAGCTCCACCATCAGCGCCAGCTTTAATATGGCCCAGTCCAAATGGAAAGTGCTGGCAGCAGATGGTAAGGTAGAAACTGCAGCCCGCGCCATAGATGCCAACCCGGACACTTACTGGACCTCCGGCAAAGGCGCCTTTGGCCATTACCCCTATGAGCTGGCCATTGACCTGGGAGAAAGCCTGAGCCTGAAAGGGTTCAGTTACCTGCCGTACCGGGATGCGCATACCACTTTCAGCGGTATTATTTATAAATATGCTTTTTATGTAAGTAACGATGGGAAGGAGTGGGGCCAGCCGGTAAGCACCGGCAGTTTCGATAACATCCGCAACAACCCTGTTCAGCAAACCATCCGCTTCCCGCAGGCCGTTACTGCCCGCTATATTAAACTGGTAGCGCTGGAACCTGCTTTTGAAACGGACCATGATGCCAGCGTAGCCGAATTGGAAGTGTTAACAAAGTAAAAAAATAAATAATTCATTATAAACGGATTGTCTTGGGAGTTATCCTGAAAGGCAGTCCGTTTTTCAATTATGTTAAAGTATTGTCACGGCAAAAAAAATTGTCGGATAATAATAGAATATGTTATAATTTTGCGGAGAATTAATTAAAGACACTTGTTTCACAATTTAATGCTGAACTGAAGTTGGAAAACTTTGCGACCCATACCAACATCTCTGCGTATCATCCTTCTCTGATGGAAGGCATGTACTCTATTGGGTGTAATGTCTTTAAATATCTCTCCCGACGACCTCGCATTTGATAGCATTCGTCTAACATATTGGCATGCTATCGCACAATGATCACCCCCATCATTTGTGATTTCTATTTTTCCTGACCACATAAGGCAGTTCATTTTAACACTATTGGTTCACTTTTTTCAATTTACGAAAGTTGGAAAATACAGATATCATCGTTAGGGTAGCTACTCCCGACGATAAAATTTATGCAAAAACCATCACCGACGAGATGGAATCCTCCGCCAAAGCGCGTGGCACCGGTATTGCCAAACGCTCACCCGAATACGTGGAGTTGAAGATGGATGAAGGAAAGGCTGTAATAGCAGTAACGGCAAAGGGCGAATGGGTAGGCTTTTGTTATATTGAAGCCTGGAGCCATGGGAAGTTTGTTGCCAACTCCGGTCTGATCGTGAACCCGGCCTTCCGCGGCCATGGAGTAGCTAAATCAATTAAACACCGCATCTTTGAATTGTCCAGGGAAAAATACCCGGAATCCAAAATATTTGGTCTTACCACCGGCCTGGCCGTAATGAAGATCAACTCAGAATTAGGTTACGAACCCGTTACTTACTCTGAGCTTACAGATGATGAGGAGTTCTGGAAAGGCTGCCGCAGCTGTGTGAACTTTGACATTCTCACGGCCAAAGACCGTAAGAACTGCCTGTGCACTGGTATGCTCTATGATCCCGCACAGAAGCTGAAGGAAGCCGAAGAAAAAGCCATGCGCGACAGAGCCGCCACTGAACATAGAACCGTAAGCGTGCAGCCGCAAATGATGGTAGCCGCCAATGGTAATATTGATATGCTGCATCCAAAGAAACAACGGGCGTTCAAAGAGAACTTCCGCCTGTTTGAGCGTTGGCTGCGGTATAAAAGATATGTGCTGCTGAAAGGCGGTAACACCGGCACAGCCAGCAACATCAAAAAGAAATTCTTTTTGTTCAACCTGTTTTAATGGTGCTGTTTCAACTATAATTTAGCAATTTTACCACCTAACCATCAGAACCATAATAATGAGTAAAAAAGTAGTACTGGGATTTAGCGGAGGCCTCGATACTTCCTACTGTGTAAAATACCTGACAGAAGAGAAGGGGTATGAAGTGTATTCTGTGATCGTGAACACCGGCGGTTTTACCGATGAGGAGTTACAGGAAATAGAAAAACGCGCTTACAGCCTGGGTGTAAAGAGCCACAAAACAGTAAATGCCGTACGTTCTTATTATGATAAGGTGATCAAATACCTGGTGTTTGGCAATGTGCTGAAGAACAATACCTATCCCTTAAGCGTAAGCGCAGAGCGCATGAGCCAGGCCCTGGCCATTGCAGAATATGTGAAGGAAACAGGCGCTACCGCTGTAGCGCACGGCAGCACCGGTGCCGGTAACGACCAGGTGCGGTTTGATATGATCTTCCATATCATGATCCCGGGTGTAGAGATCATTACGCCTATACGTGATCTGAAGCTGAGCCGGGAGCAGGAAATAGACTACCTGAAATCCAAAGGAGTACAGATGAACTTTGAAAAAGCCATGTACTCTATTAATAAAGGTATCTGGGGTACTTCTGTAGGTGGTAAGGAAACGCTTACCTCTAACGGCATGCTGCCGGAAGAAGCGTTCCCCACCCAGCTAACCAAACAGGACCCGGAGCAAGTATCCCTCAAATTTGAAAAAGGAGAGCTGGTGGGTGTGAACGATAAAACATTTGGTCATCCCACGGAAGCCATACAATATTTACAATCCATAGCCGGGCCATTTGCTATTGGCCGCGATATACATGTAGGCGATACTATTATTGGTATTAAAGGCCGCGTGGGTTTTGAAGCTGCTGCTCCCATGGTGATCCTGAAAGCGCACCATGCGCTGGAAAAACATGTGCTCACTAAATGGCAGCTGAGCTGGAAAGACCAGCTGGCGCAGTTTTACGGCAACTGGTTACATGAAGGCCAGATCCTGGACCCTGTAATGCGGGATATAGAAGCTTACCTGGAAAGCTCCCAGCAGCAGGTAACCGGCCAGGTTTTTGTAACCTTGCTGCCTTACCGTTTCCAGGTAACAGGTATTGAATCACCGTACGATCTGATGAGCAGCAAGTTTGGCAAGTACGGCGAAATGAACAGCGGCTGGTCCGGCGAAGACGTACGCGGCTTCAGCAAAATATTCGGTAACCAGACTATGATCTGGCACCAGGTGAATACGGAGCCGAAAGCTTAAAGCCAAAAGCATAAAGCAAGCAAACCAACA
Source organism: Chitinophaga sp. GbtcB8 (assembly GCF_019091455.1). Lineage (GTDB taxonomy): Bacteria > Bacteroidota > Bacteroidia > Chitinophagales > Chitinophagaceae > Chitinophaga. The sequence goes on along the minus strand of NZ_JAGXJN010000001.1, from coordinate 72,656 downwards.
CCCCAAAAATATGAGAGACTATAAAAAGCTTGAAATATGGAAGAAAGCTCATTTGTTAACGCAAATGATATATACAAAAGTAGTAGTATGTTTTCCTAAAGAAGAAACATACGCTTTATCCAGTCAGATCAAACGTGCTGCTTATAGTATACCATTAAATATTGTAGAAGGATGTGGAAGATTAACAGAAAGAGACTTTGCACGTTTTTTAGATCAGGCATTGGGATCAGCACATGAAACAGAATACTGTGCACTATTAAGCTTTGATTTAGGATATATAAAAGATGATATTTATAACGAGATCAATAAACAGGTGAATGAGGTTAAAGCTATGTTGATTGCTTTTATTAAAGCGCTGCGTAGTGATAATGTGAAATCGGATATAAATTCATAAGGTAGGAAGCTTTTGTTTTATGCTTTCCGCTTTATGCTAAAAAAGATTACAATGGCAAGTACTAAAATAAAGACAGGCATAGTAGGCGGCGCCGGTTACACCGGTGGGGAAATGATCAGGATCTTACTCAACCATCCTGACGTGGAAATTACGTTTGTACATAGCCGTAGTAATGCCGGTAATCTTTTATATGCCGTACATGGCGATCTGCTGGGAGAAACAGAGCTTAGCTTTGCCGCTGACCTTAGTAATGATATAGATGTATTGTTCCTTTGCCTGGGCCACGGCGAGTCAAAAAAATTCTTAGAAGCTAATACCATTGCACCTTCCGTTAAGGTAATAGACCTGAGCCAGGATTTCCGTTTAGGTGAAAGCCTGCCGGGCCGGGAGTTCGTATATGGCCTGCCGGAAATGCAAAGGGATCAGATAAAAACAGCGCAGAACATTGCCAATCCCGGCTGTTTTGCCACCGCCATCCAGCTGGGGCTGTTGCCTTTAGCACAGGCGGGTTTACTGCAGGAAGTACATACCACCGGCATCACCGGTTCTACCGGCGCCGGCCAAAGCCTGCAAAGCACCACGCATTTTACGTGGCGCGCCAATAATGTCTCCACTTATAAAGTGCTTACCCATCAGCACCTGAAAGAGATACGACGAAGCTTACAACTGTTGCAGCCTGCCTTTACCGGCAATATTAATTTTGTACCGGTACGGGGCGATTATCCAAGGGGTATCTGGGTTACTTCCTACCTGGAAAGTGACCTCACCCTGGAAGCGGCGCTTCAGTTGTATAAAACATATTATGCTCCGCATCCGTTTACGCATGTCAGTGATAAGCAGATAGACCTGAAGCAGGTGGTGAACACTAACAAATGCCTGATCCAGTTAGAAAAGATCGGCACCAAGCTGGTGATCCACTCCATAGAGGACAATCTGCTGAAAGGCGCCTCCGGACAAGCGGTGCAGAATATGAACCTGATATGCGGGCTGGAAGAAACGGCCGGGTTAAAGCTGAAATCGATCGTGTTTTAAGCGTGATCCCGCTGGGACTCAAACCCAGGACCATGCATGTTACTGTAACAAATTTCTCTTTCAAATGCGTGATGCGCTCATCACGCCAACAAACACATCATGAAATTATTTGACGTTTATCCGATCAACGATATTACTATTGAAAAAGGTGCAGGCTCTAATGTATGGGACGATAAAGGCACACAATACCTGGACTTATACGGCGGTCACGCAGTGATTTCCATTGGCCATACCCATCCGCATTATGTAAAACGCCTCACTGATCAGCTACAGAAAGTAGGCTTCTATTCCAATTCTATCAGGATCCCGTTACAGCAGCAGTTAGCAGAAAAGCTGGGTAAAGTATCCGGTAAGGAAGACTATCAGCTCTTCCTGTGTAACTCCGGTGCAGAAGCCAATGAAAATGCATTAAAGCTCGCTTCTTTCTACAACGGTAAAAAGAAGATCATTGCCTTCAAAAAATCTTTTCACGGCCGTACCTCCCTGGCAGTAGCCGCTACCGACAATCCGAAAATTGTTGCGCCGGTAAATGAAACCGATAACGTAGTGTTTCTGCCCTGGCAGGATGAAAAGGCCCTGGAAGCGGCTTTTAAGCAATATGAAGTGTCTTCCGTAATTATTGAAGGCATCCAGGGTGTAGGCGGTATTAATGTAGCCAGCGAAAGTTTCCTGCAAAAGATCAGGAGCCTGTGCGATGCTAACAATGCCGTATTCATTGCAGATTCCGTACAATGCGGTTATGGCCGGAGCGGTAAGTTCTTTTCCCATGATTATGCCGGCATCAATGCCGACATCTACACCATGGCAAAAGGTATGGGCAACGGTTTCCCGGTAGGCGGCATCATCATTGCCCCACACATTCAGCCGGCTTATGGCATGCTGGGCACTACCTTTGGCGGTAATCACCTGGCTTGCGCCGCAGCATTGGCAGTGCTGGAAGTAATGGAGCAGGAGCAGCTGATCCGGAACGCAGCCAAAGTAGGCAGCTATCTCATGGAACAGCTGAAACAGCTGCCGCATGTAAAAGAAGTAAGGGGCCGGGGCCTGATGATCGGTATTGAATTACCGGAAGAGCTGAACCAGGTAAGAAAAGACTTGTTATTTAAACATAAGATCTTTACGGGCGAAGCAAAGCCGAATGTAATAAGGCTGCTGCCTTCACTGGCTTTAACACAGGCGCATGCAGACCAGTTCCTGACCGCTTTCCGGGATGAGCTGTTAAAATATTAATTACTTCATTTTTCATATTTTAAACACACCATAATTGCAGCAATGAAGCAATTTATTTCCGTAGATGATGTACCAGGTGTCCCGCGGTTAGTGGAGACAGCACTGGGTTACAAGCAGGACCCGTTCAGGGACAAAACATTAGGCGTTAACAAAACGCTGGGCATGATATTCCTGAACCCCAGTTTGCGAACACGCTTAAGCACACAGGTAGCCGCCAGGAACCTGGGCATGGAAGTAGTAGTGTTTAATATTGATAAAGAAGGCTGGGCGCTGGAAATGAATGATGGCGCTATTATGAGCGGCAGCACCACAGAACATGTGAAGGAAGCCGCTGCTGTAATGGGCCAGTATTTTGATATACTGTCCATCCGTACCTTTCCCGGCCTGAAGAATAAAGAAGAAGACTACACAGAGAAATATATTAACCAGTTCATTAAATACGCCGGGGTACCGGTGGTAAGCCTGGAAAGCGCTACCCTGCACCCTTTGCAGAGCTTAACGGATGTAATTACCATTAAGGAACGCTGGCAGCAGCCACGTAAACCCAAGGTGGTAATGACCTGGGCGCCGCATGTAAAAGCATTGCCGCAGGCCGTGCCTAACTCTTTTGCCCAGTGGATAAATGCCTGGGGCGAAGCGGACTTTGTGATCACGCATCCCAAAGGTTATGAGCTGGATAAAAAATTTACCGGTAACACACCAATAGAATACAACCAGGACAAAGCCCTGGAAGGCGCAGACTTTGTGTATGTAAAGAACTGGTCTTCGTATAGTGATTACGGTAACATTATCAGCACAGACAGCAGCTGGATGATGAGCAATCAAAAGCTGCAGCATACCAACGAAGCTAAGGTAATGCACTGCCTGCCCGTAAGAAGGAATGTGGTAATTGCAGATGAAGTGCTGGATGGGCCGCAGTCCATTGTAATACCGGAAGCCGGCAACCGCGTATGGGCAGCCCAGGCAGTATTAAGTGAAATATTAAAACAACAACAACGCTGATCCGTATATGCTTTTCGTCATTAAAGTAGGTGGCAATGTGATTGATAACCCGGCGCTGCTGCAATCCTTCCTGGAAGATTTTGCAGCCATCAAAGGGCCTAAGATCCTGATCCATGGCGGTGGGAAGATAGCTACCCGCATCGGTGACCAGCTGGGGATCGAATCAAACTACGTAAATGGCCGCCGCATAACCGATGCTGCTACCATTGATGTAGTGACCATGGTATACGGCGGTTTGGTGAACAAACAGCTGGTGGCCAAGCTGCAGGCGGTTGGCTGTAATGCCATTGGTATGACGGGTGCTGATGCAAATGTAATACCGGCTGTAAAACGGCCGGTAAAGGAAATCGACTATGGTTTTGTAGGAGATATCAATACTGCAAACCTGAATGTTGGGCCGCTGAAAGCTATGCTGGATGCGGGATTAACGCCGGTGTTCGCTCCCTTAACGCATGATGCGCATGGGCAGATGCTGAATACCAATGCAGATACCATTGCCTCTTCACTGGCCATTGCCCTATCAGCTCACTATGAGGTACGCCTCATCTACTGCTTTGAAAAGAAAGGTGTATTGCGTGATGCGCAGGACGATAACGCGGTTATAAACCTGATCAACCGCAGCATTTATGCGGAGCTGCTGGAACAAAAGGTGCTCACAGACGGCATACTGCCCAAGCTGGAAAATGCTTTCTCCGCCATTGAAAGCGGGGTAAAGGAAGTGCTGATAGGCCATGCGGCAGATGTACGGAGCAACACTACCGGTACAGTAGCAGGTACTTTAATATGCTAACTTATGTGGAACCTACAGTTATACGAGGATGCCGTAAAACTCTTAAAACAATTGATTGCTACCCCTTCCTTTAGCAGGGAAGAACAAGGCACCGCGCAGCTTATTGGTGTTATGCTGGCAGAAAAAGGTGTTGCGTATAACCAGCACCTCAATAATATATGGGCGCAGAATAAGTACTTTGATCCGTCCAAACCCACAGTGCTGCTTAACTCCCACCATGATACCGTAAAACCTAACCCGCAATATACCCGGGATCCCTTTAGCCCGGATGTGGTGGATGGTAAATTATATGGCCTCGGAAGCAATGATGCAGGCGGTTGCCTGGTAAGCCTTATTGCTGCCTTCCTGCATTATTATGAGCAGCCCAACCTGCGTTATAACCTGGTAATAGCGCCCACTGCAGAAGAAGAGGTGAGCGGCACCAATGGTATAGAAAGCATTTTATCACAGCTGCCGCCCATAACATTAGCCATAGTAGGGGAGCCTACGCAAACGCAGCTGGCCATTGCTGAAAAAGGCCTGATGGTGCTGGACTGCACCAGCCATGGTAAAGCAGGCCACGCTGCCCGTAATGAAGGCGAGAACGCTATTTACAAAGCTTTACAGGATATTAATTGGTTCCGTGAATACCAGTTCCCCGAAGTATCGGAAACACTGGGCCCGGTAAAGATGACGGTTACCGTGATCAATACCTCAAATAAAGCGCATAACGTAGTGCCGGCAGATTGTTCTTTTGTGGTAGATGTGCGGGTAACGGATAAGTATACACTGGAAGAGGTGCTGGCTGTCATAACACAAAATGTTAGCTGCACAGTAGCACCCCGCTCCATGCGTATGCGGCCTTCGGGCATTGCGCTGGATCATCCTGTTGTGCAGGCAGGTATGCGTATGGGTAAAACCTGGTACGGGTCACCCACCACCTCAGACCAGGCGCTGATCCCTGCTACTTCTATTAAAATAGGTCCCGGCGATTCTGCCCGCTCACATACGGCCGATGAATTTATCTACCTGGAAGAGATTAACCAGGGCATTGACACCTATATTAAATTGCTGTCAGAAATTTTATAAGATGAACTTTTATCCGGTACTGGAAAATAAACGGGTGTTATTACGCCCCCTGCAGTTAGAAGATGCGGAAACACTGCTGCCCGTAGCATTACAGCCTGCTTTATGGAAAGTAGGTATTGTGAACCTGCAGCAGAAGGCCGACCTGGTGAATTATATACAGGGTACACTGGACTTAAGGGAGCAAAAAACAGAAATGCCTTTTGTGATCTTTGATAAAAAAGAAGGCAGGGCAGCCGGCAGCACACGTTTTATGAATATAGCGGCGGCCCACAAGCGGGCAGAGATAGGCGCTACCTGGATAGACACAGCCCTGCATGGCAGCGGTTTAAACAAAGCCATGAAGTTTGCCATGCTGCAGCATGCTTTTGAAGTGATGGACCTGAACAGGGTAGAGCTGAAAACAGATGAGCTGAACACACAATCCCGCAATGCTATTGCAAGCATCGGCGCCAAACAGGAAGGCATTTTCCGCCATCATATGATAGTGAATGGCGGCCGCCTGCGCAATACCGTTTACTTTAGCATACTGAAAGAAGAATGGCCGGAGATCAAAGAGCGGGTATTTGCGAAATATAACTTTTAACGCCCCATCAATCGTAGCTTATGAAACTATGGCAAAAAGATAAAGCGTCCCTCGCTGCAGTAGAGCAATTCACTGTGGGCAGGGACCGTGAAATGGATACTTACCTGGCGCCCTTTGACGTGCTGGGCTCCCTGGCGCACATCACCATGCTGCAAAAGATAGGGCTGTTAACAGCTGAAGAATTAGCTGTACTGCAGCAGGAGCTAAAGAACATCTATAAAGAGATCCAGGCCGGTAATTTTGCGCTGGAAGAAGGCGTGGAAGATATTCACTCCCAGGTGGAGCTGCTGCTTACCCGCCGTTTGGGCGAAGTAGGTAAAAAGATTCATAGCGGCCGTTCCCGCAACGACCAGGTGCTGGTGGATCTTAAACTATTTCTGCGCCATGAGCTGCAAACCCTGGTGCAGGATGTAAAAGTATTTTTTGACCTGCTGCAGCAAAAGAGTGAACAATATAAATCTCATTTATTGCCAGGTTACACCCACCTGCAAATAGCTATGCCATCCTCTTTCGGTTTATGGTTAGGCGCTTATGCAGAAAGCCTGGTAGATGACCTTACCGTATTGCAGGGCGCCTATAAAGTGGTAAACAAAAATCCGCTGGGCTCTGCTGCCGGTTATGGTTCTTCTTTCCCGCTGGACCGTGAGCTAACCACTTCCTTATTAGGTTTTGAAACGCTTAACTATAATGTAGTATACGCCCAAATGGGCCGTGGTAAAACAGAGAAGATCGTGGCCTTTGCGCTGGCCGGCTTAGGTGCTACCCTGGCTAAAATGGCCATGGACGCCTGTTTGTTCATGAACCAGAACTTTGGCTTCATTAGCTTCCCGGATGAGCTGACCACGGGCTCCAGCATTATGCCGCATAAAAAGAACCCCGATGTTTGGGAGCTGATCCGCTCTTATGGCAACAAGCTGCAGGCACTGCCCAATGAGATAGCTATGATGACCACCAACCTGCCATCCGGCTACCATCGCGATCTGCAGCTGTTGAAGGAGAACCTGTTCCCTGCATTTCAAACCCTGCGCAGCTGTCTGCAGATGGCCGGTTTAATGCTGAACAATATGCAGGTAAAGGAAAACATCCTGGACGATGAAAAGTACCGCTACCTGTTTAGCGTGGAAGTAGTGAATAAGCTGGTGCTGGAAGGCGTGCCTTTCCGTGAAGCATACAAACAGGTAGGAATGGATATTGAAAAAGGAACCTTTGTGCCGGCTAAAGAAGTACACCACACGCATGCGGGCAGCATTGGCAACTTATGTACAGAACAGGTAAAAGCGTTAATGGATGAAGTGCTGAATGAATTTCCGTTTAACAAAGTAAACGCCGCGGTTAATCAGCTGGTAGCGGGTTAATTAAGTTATAATAAAAAATGTCCTGCAACTTTTGGTGCAGGACATTTTTTATTATAGGATACTCAATCCGTAATTTCCTAAAACGCTACGGTCAGCCCCACCATATAATTCGTTCCCGCCATTGGGTAATAATAGTTGTCTGATACCAGTTTTCCACCTTCAATCCACGTATAGCTGGCGCCGTTAGGTTCATACTTTTTATTGAAAATATTATTAACCGCCACCTGTAATCCCAGCTCTTTAAACAGCGGTTGTGGAATGCTGTAGCGCAGGCGTACATCATTAGTATAATACCCGTTCAGGCTGCGTTCTTTACTGCCGGTATTATCCAGGTATTGGCGGCTCACATACTTGCCTATCACATCTATATCCAGGCCTTTTACCGGTTTGGCACTAAGCGTATAACCCGCTACCACGCTGGGGGAGAAGGAGATGTCTGAATTGCCGTAATGCACGGTATCCTGCACGCCGGTATCATAATTATCAACAAAGGCCGTGTAATTCTTTATTTTATTCTGGCTAAAAGCGGCATTAGCGCCAAATGTAAATACTTCACTGAGCTTTACGCTGCCCTGCAGCTCTACACCGGCGCGGTAGCTTTTGGGAATATTGGTACGTGTATAAGCGCCTACATCATTCAGCTTACCGGTTTGCACCAACTGGTTCTTATAATACATGTAATAGGCATTGGCCTGTACATTCACACGGTTATTACGGAATACATAACCTGCCTCTATGTTCTGCAGGTTCTCATGTTTAGGCGTTTGTGTAAGCCCCGCTTCAAAATCATCGCGGTTCGGCTCTTTATTACCTATGGAATAAGAAGCATACAATTGGCTGCTGGTGTTCAGGTAATAATAAATGCCCGCTTTAGGATTAAAGAAATTATAGGTATTGTGCTGTATTAATGTTGGGTTATCCTCAAAACCATCTATGTTAAAACGTACCGTGCGGTATTGCAGATCGGCAAACAGGCGAATGGCTTCCGTTAATTTAAATTCGCCCTTCCAGTAAATATTAAAGTCGGTTTTAACCGCATCCAGGTCATAGTATTTATAGTCTTTATCAATATCATATTGTGCCCAGATGATCTTGCCGTAATGCCCACCCTCATAGCGGTTCCAGCCGCCGCCTAAGCTCCAGTTCAGCTTTTGGCCGGTACCGTTCACAGAGAAAACAGTACCGTAAAAATCATTATCCAGCCATAGCTGGCGAATGAGGTCTGTAGTATCTACCGGCAATCCGTTTATCACTGGTGAGCTAAGCCCGTAACTGGCAAACAGCTGCTGCGCTTTGTATTGTTCATAATAACCTTTGCCTTTGGTATAGTGCAGGGCCACGTTAAAGTTCAGCTTTGAGTTTATTTCCTGGTTCAGGAATAGCTGGTAATGATCCTGCTGGTAATTATCCGTTTCATTATCATAAGGCGCACCGGGTTTCTCCGTGCCGGCAGAGTTGTAGGTACGGTCTGTATGCAGCAGCGCTTCCGGTACCCCGTTCCAGGCCTGGTAGGTTTTTTCCTTACCGGAAAATACATTCAGGCGAATGGCTGTCTTTTTAGAAATATAAGCAGCAGAGGTATAAAAAGAATGCAGGTCAGAGCTGGCCCGGTCTATATAACCATCAGAGCTGATCTTAGATAAGCGTGCATCAATGGTAAAGTGATCATTGATCAAACCGGAACCGGCTTTTACCGTGTGTTTCCAGCTGTTAAATGAGCCATAGCTGTTGCTGATCTCTCCATAGGCCTTATCCCGGAATTCATTGGTGCTCAGGTTCAGGGATGCGCCAAAAGCCCCGGCCCCGTTGGTAGAGGTGCCTACACCCCGTTGCAGCTGTATGCTGTTTACAGAAGAGGCAAAGTCGGGCATATCCACAAAAAAGGTCCCGGATGATTCTGCATCGTTAATAGGAATACCATTTACGGTAACGTTAATACGGGTAATATCAGAACCGCGCACCCGTAATCCCGTATAGCCGACGCCGTTACCTGCATCGGAATTGGTAACAACACCCGGCAACTGGTTCAGCAGCAGTGGCAGGTCCTGCCCCAGGTTTTGCTTTTTAATATCTTCTGCATTTAAGCTGGAGGTGGTAAAAGGCGCGTTCTTACCGGCGCGCAGGCTGCTGATCTCCACCGGCTGCACAAATAACCCGGTCTCTTCCAGGGGTATATTCAGCTCGTTCACCGCATCGCTGCCCTGCAGCGTAGTAATATAAGTGCGGTAACCCAGGTAGCTGGCCTGCAGGCGGTAGCTGCCTTTGGACGGTACTTTCAGCTGGTACCGGCCATGGGCATCCGTAAGCACGCCGTTGTTATTGTTGCCCTGTAAAATAATGGAAACGCCCGTTAATGGCTGGCCCTTGGTTTTATCAGTAACGGTACCGGAAATAGTTTTTTGTGCATATAGCACAGTAGTGCTGGCAAGCAGCCACAAAAGCAGTAAGGATTGTTTCATTATTATGTTTTTCCTAACCAGCATTACCTGGTCATAGGTTCAATGGGTGTGATCTCAGCCTGACAGTAAGGCACCCCTTTAGTTGAATTATAACAGCACAAAGTTATATCTGTAGTATTAAAAAAAAGAAAATATTTTTCCGGTTAATTATTTTATACTAATTTCCATCCCTCATCTCTCTCTCGATTTTTATTTCACCCTATTTTCTAACCAGTTAACCGTATCGTTAACCGACCATTTAAATTTTAACTAATGATTAAACTGCAGATCATTGGCTATCTCGGCAAAGATGCCGTACAGAGAGAAGCCGCAGGAAAGACCGTATTAAGCTTCAGCGTTGCTCACACAGAGCGTTTCAAAAGTCAGCAAGGTGTGCCCCAGGAAAGAACTACCTGGGTAGATTGTGCCCTCTGGGACCGTGTGAACATGGCCCCTTATTTAACGCAGGGCACACAAGTGTATGTAGAAGGGACACCGGTAGCAGATGCTTATAAGAACAGCGCTAATGAAGCTATTGGCCAGCTAAGGCTGCGTGTGTTCAACGTGCAGCTATTAAATGGCCGCCGTCATGATGATCACTCCAAAGCTGCCACCGCAGGCATTTTAGAAGATGATGCCCTGCAGGAACAACCGGCGGATGATTTACCGTTTTAGAGGTGTTATGTAATTCATAGCATATGAGGCCGGCTCTTTCCAGGGTTGGCATTACCAGACTGTTATTAGCTTGTTATATACTGCTGCCGGGATAACCGGTAGTGGAGAATTTTTTGTTCAATGGTTTGTTCATTTAACCGGCCGGCCTTGTCCAGGGCCGGTATTACCTTATACTATTAAAATATTGCAGCTGCCGTATAAGCGTCAGCCTGGAAGTTTGGTTTTCATATCATATGGTTATGATTGGCCGGCCTTTTCCAGGGTTGGTGATTGTTTATGGCATGCTGCCGGTTTTGCCGGCGCATGACCTGGGTTTATTTTTGAGGATTATGTTTTACATGAAAGGAACAGACCGGCTTTTTCAAAGGCTGGTTCACTTTAAGCTATTAACGTATTTACTATAGCTGCCGGGAAGCGTGCAGGGCATGGATGTGATTAAAATGTTTGATTGTAGTTCATAGAAAACCGCCTGCCTTTTCCAGGGTTGGTATTATTATACTGACCGGTTAAGGGGTTAGCCGGTCAGTATTTTGAGTTGTAAACGATTAATAGACGACCCGCCTTGTCGAGGGCCGGTCTTATTTTATGTTGCGGTTAAATTATTGAAGGGCCAATATTGTTTAATGTATTAAACGATCCGGCCCTTTCCAGAGCTGATCTTGTTTTTAAGTTGGCAATAAACGCAAGCATCTTTAATTTAGGCTGGAGCCTTAATTCATACCTAATTAAGGCTCCAGCCTAAATTTTTGCCGAAATTCCTCCTAAGATTAAGGCTCCAGCCTTAATTTTAGCTATCTTTAGGCTGGAGCCTTAATAAACGGCTTTTTGGAGTATGGATAAGGTATATGCGATAATTACCGGTGATGTTGTTAATTCCCGGGGCATTGATCCGGAAGCCAGGAAAAAATTATATGCTGACTTTGACGTTTTTTTAAAAGCATCTAAAAAGGAATGGCTTAAAAGCTTTGAAGTATACAGGGGCGATAGCTTTCAATGCGAAGTGCGTAAACCTACTAACAGCCTGAGGGTAGCTTTAATGATAAGAGCTTTTTTTAAGGCCTACCTCACTGCAGCAGAAAAAAAGCAGCGGGGTAAACGAGGCGCCTCCTTAAAAGGATACTTAAATGCAAGATTTGATATCCGGTTGTCCGTTGGAATAGGACAGGTAGATTTTATCAATAAGAATAAAGTAAGCACTTCCGATGGAGAGGCATTCCAGCTTTCAGGAGAAGGGCTGGACCTGCTAAAGGGCCTGGGGCAAAAGCTTGGCCTGAAAACTTTTGACAGCGCCTTTAATGAGCAAATAACACCCATTGTCCTGTTATTGGACGCATTGATAGAAAAATGGACGCAAAACCAGGCGGAGATTATTTTATATAAGCTGGAAGATTGGAAAGATGAGGAAATAGCGGAGAAACTTAGCATCAGCCCTTCCGCAGTTACGCAAAGGAAAAAAACTGCGCAGTGGAATGCAATTGAAAAAACAGTAACCTACTTTGAAAAGACCATGCAAAACCTGATAAAGTAATGACATTTTTCACACCGGAAGAAGTGACCATCCTGCTACGCCTGCTCTTAGCTCATTGTGCTACAGATTTTTTGCTGCAGCCCAATAAATGGGTAAATGATAAGCAAGCGCATACCTGGAAATCAAAATATTTATGGTACCACGGGCTGGTTACAGGTTTGGCAACTGCGGTGGTATTATGGAGCCCGTCATTATGGTGGGCCATCCTGATCATTACTCTTAGCCATGTATTTATAGATGGCATAAAAGTATCCCTGGAAAAGAAAGGCAGCTCTCTTTTTATGTTTATAGCGGATCAGCTGCTGCATGTTATTATACTGGTACTGGTATGGCTGGCCATTGTTAATGGATGGAACAGGATACCCCATACCTGGAGCTTATTATCCGTTAATTACAGGTTATTGGCATACTTGCTGGGGTACCTGGTTGTAATAGGCCCGGCCAGTATTATTATTCAGTTTATAACAAAGCGGTGGCTGACAGAAATAAATACGGAGGATAGCCTGAAGGATGCAGGCAAGTGGATTGGTATACTGGAACGTATCCTGGCTTTAACATTGGTCTATACAGGCCAGTTCGCTGCAATTGGATTTTTAATGACCGCTAAATCATTGTTACGCCTGGTAGATAAACCGGATGGAACCAGTTTAGTACCGGTCCGGCCCTTTAGTTCCAGGAAACATACAGAATACGTGCTCATAGGTACTTTCCTGAGCTTTACAATTTCTATAGGCACGGGTTTGCTTATAAACCAACTGGCAAATTTTAAATAAATAACAGAGGACTGGTATGATTTCTGTTGGCTTATTTAAATCGCTTCAAACTTTTTTTGAAAAAGATTTGGCAGTAATAAATCATCCCCGTACATTTGCACCCACATTGCGAGGTAGAGCAGAGGTAGCTCGTCGGGCTCATAACCCGAAGGTCAGAGGTTCGAATCCTCTCCTCGCTACAAAAGAGAAGTCCCGGCAGAGGTCGGGATTTTTTGTTTAAGAGAGAAATAAGACATCCGTAGGTCGGTGGCCGGAAGTTCAACATCCTCTCATCACTACAAAAACATTTAAAAAGCCGGAGTAATTCGGCTTTTTTTATTTTATTTCGTTAAGGCCTTATAAAACCCTTAACGGAAAAAATTACAGCAATGCACAAAGCAGGATTTGTAAATATTTTCGGTAAGCCCAACGCAGGTAAAAGCACCCTGCTCAACGCCCTCATAGGTGAAAAGCTGGCTATTATATCCCCGAAAGTACAAACCACCCGCCACCGCATTACCGGCATTGTTACGGCACCGGAATACCAGATCGTTTTTTCAGATACCCCAGGCATCATTGATCCAAAGTACAAACTGCATGAGAAAATGATGGGCGCGGTAAAATCCGCCCTGGAAGATGCAGATGTAGCTTTGCTGATCATGGATGTGAAAGATAATGTGGCAGAGAACCTGGAGCTGTTTGATTCCCTGAAGCTGAAAGCATCCTGCATCCTGGTGCTGAATAAAATGGATGTGCTCGAAAAGGAACCGCTGGCTGCCGTGCAGGCCCAGTGCGAAGCCTGGGGCAAAGCAAAGGTGGTGACCATCGCTGCCGTGCAGAAAAAAGGCATTTCAGAGCTGCTGAACCAGATCGTAGCCCTGCTGCCGGAAAGCGAGCCTTTTTACCCGGAAGATACTTTAACGGATAAGTCTACACGCTTTTTTGTAGGCGAGATGATCCGTGAAAAGATCTTCCAGTTATTTCAGGAAGAAATTCCCTATCATACAACCGTCGTTGTAACCCAGTACCAGGAAAAACAAACGCTGGTAAAGATCACCGCAGAGATAGTGGTAACACGCGAAACGCAGAAAGCCATCATCCTGGGAGAAAAAGGAAAATCAATCCGCCAGATAGGTACTCTGGCCCGCCAGGATATTGAAAAATTCATAGGACAAAAAGTTTTCCTGGAACTCTTCGTGAAAGTAAGAAGCAAGTGGCGGGATAACGAAACATTCTTAAGGGAATACGGATATTAATCAATTTTCAATGATCAGTTAAGGATCACGAATGTAAGCAGCCGTTGCAGGCCATTCGTAATTCGTAATTGGCAATTCGTAATTAAACAAGTTATGTCAGGATTTACAGTCGCCATCGTCGGTCGTCCAAATGTGGGTAAATCTACCCTGTTCAACCGTTTGCTGGAGCAGCGCAAAGCCATTGTAGATGATATAAGCGGCGTTACCCGCGACCGTCAGTATGGTATTGCCGACTGGAACGGTAAAACATTCAACGTAATAGATACCGGTGGTTTTGTAGCTAATAGTGAAGATATCTTTGAGCGGGAGATCCGCAAGCAGGTGAAAATAGCCATGGAAGAAGCCAACGTGCTGCTGTTCATGTGCGATGTAACCACCGGCATTACCGACCTGGATGCGGAAGTAGCAGATATGTTACGCCGTTCCTCCAAACCGGTATTCCTCGTCATCAATAAGGTAGATAACGGGGAGCGCCTGCTGGAAGCTACCGAATTTTACAGCATGGGCTTTGAAAAGATCTACTTCCTTTCCTCCATTACCGGTAGTGGTACCGGTGAGCTGTTGGATGAAGTGGCCACCCTGATCCCTGAAGAGCTGCAGGCAGAGCCTAAAGATGACGACCTGCCTAAAATAGCCATCATCGGCCAGCCCAACGTAGGTAAATCATCTTTGCTGAATGCACTGGTAGGAGAGGAGCGCAACATTGTATCCGATATACCAGGCACTACGCGCGATACTATTCATACCCACTACAAACTGTTCCAGAAAGATTTTGTGCTGATAGATACCGCCGGGGTACGCCGCAAAAACAAAGTACATGAGGACCTGGAATTTTATTCCGTGATCCGCGCTATTAAGGCCATGGACGAAGCAGATGTGTGCCTGCTGATGCTGGATGCCACCAAAGGCATTACTGCACAGGATCTCGCCATCTTTAGCCTGGCTGTTAAAAAAGCCAAAGGCATGGTGGTGCTGGTAAATAAATGGGACCTTATAGAAAAGGAAACCAATACCGCCCGCGATTATGAGGCAGAGCTAAAGAAAAGACTGGCGCCGTTCTCAGATGTACCTATCATTTTTACCTCTGTACCGGAAAAACAACGCATTTTCAAAGCTATAGAAGAGGCCCTGAAGGTATATGAGAACCGCAGGCAAAAAATACCTACCTCCAAGCTGAATGATATTATGTTAAAGGCCATTGAATCTTACCACCCGCCGGTAGTAAGGGGCACGCCTATACGTATTAAATATGTAACGCAGCTGCCCACATATACCCCCGCTTTTGCCTTTTTCTGCAATTTGCCGGATGATGTGAAACCACCTTACAGGAACTATCTGGAGAACCAGATACGCTCAAATTTTGATTTTCAGGGCGTTCCTTTAAGAATATTCTTCAGGAAGAAGTAATTATTGGGGAGAAAGTCCACAAGTATAACACATTATAAAAATACATATTTTATATTCAAATTTATTTATATAAATTTGCGTGATCTTAAAACTAATCACTTACAGAGTATGAAAAAATTATTCGTGTTCGCCATCGCCGCAGGTATGACCTTCGTAGCTTGTAACAGCGGTGCATCTTCAGAAACTACTGATTCTACAACTACAGCTGTTGACACCCTGTCTGCTGCTCCCGTTGATTCTTCAGTAGCTACTCCTGATTCAACTTTAGCTGACACAACTGCTGCCGCTGCTGATAGCGCTGCACATCACTAATTGTGTAGGAAGTTATTGTAGCTTTCTTGCAAGAAGTTATTAAAAGGCCGTTCCGCATGGAATGGCCTTTGTATTTTTAGCAGATGGCGTAAATAAAAAGGGTGAAAAGCAGTGCCTGCCTTTCACCCTTTTTATTTATAAATGTTAATCTATTCTTTTGCTTTCTCTAATTCCGTTACCGCGCGTTTTACCAGCGGATCGCCGGCATTGATCACTTCATAAAAACCTTCGGTACGGTATAGCTGCCTTGCCAGCATGGTTTTAATACGGTCGCGGATCTCCGTTTCATCTTTAGCAGTTATCCGCTCTGTATGAATGCTGTCTTTACGGGCATAACTCAGGAAATCATCATACAGCTCCGGCGTTACCGCAAACTGCCGGGTAAATCCGGATGCATCTTTATAACGGTTCAGCACATCCCTGTGGGCATTGTAATACTTGTAGGCAAAGTTGCTGAATGTATTACGTGTGTACATATCCGTTAATACCGCAGAAAAGCGGGAAGTATCAAAAGGTATAAATATATCCGGGGTAATACCGCCGCCGCCATATACCACGCGGCCTTTGGCCGTTTTATACGGGATGGTATCTGCCTGTTTAATACTATCCTTGTTTAACAGCTCGCCATGCGTATAGCGGTTCATAATATCCTCATCATAAGCTTCGCGGCCGTTGCTGTAAGATTTTTGAATGCTTCTGCCGGAGGGAATGTAATAACGCGCCACGGTTAATCTTAACGCGCCTCCGTTGCTCAGGTCAAACTGTTCCTGCACCAGGCCTTTACCAAAAGTACGGCGGCCTATTATCATCCCGCGGTCCCAGTCCTGTATGGCGCCGGCCAGTATTTCGCTGGCAGAGGCGGAGCCTTCATCCGTAAGCACTGCCAGGGCGCCTTTTTCAAACAACCCGGGTTTTTCACATTTATAATCTGTACGCGGGTAGCTTTTACCTTTTGTATAAAGGATCAGTTTATTACCATCCAGCACCTCATCAGCAATACGGGTAGCAGCATCCAGGAAGCCGCCGGGGTTCTGGCGCAGGTCTATTACCAGCTTTTCCATACCCTGTCTTTGCAGCTTGCGCAGGGCGTCCATAAACTCCTGGTAAGTGGTAGCTGCAAATTTGCTGATCTTAATATAACCTATCTTGGGTGTAATAAGGTAGCTGGCAT
Organism: Chitinophaga sp. GbtcB8; assembly: GCF_019091455.1. GTDB lineage: Bacteria > Bacteroidota > Bacteroidia > Chitinophagales > Chitinophagaceae > Chitinophaga. The sequence goes on along the minus strand of NZ_JAGXJN010000001.1, from coordinate 55,663 downwards.
CCACGCTGTACAGGGGAATCACGCCGCGTTTGATCCGGATGTCCACCTGTTTGTTACGGCGCAGCATGGTTACTTTTACTTCAGATCCTTTAGGTCCCCGCAGCAGCTTGCGGATCTTGTCGGATGTAATGCCGTTTCCGGTTACCAGCAGGCTGTCATTCACCTTAAGGATCTTATCGCCTGTTAATACCCCGGCTGCTTCAGAAGGGCCGCCGGCCAGCACAGCCACTACATTCACAGTATCATCCGTAATGTTAAACTCTACGCCAATACCTTGAAAATTACCTTCCAGGTCTTCATTCACTTCTGCCAGGTTGGTAGGCGGTATGTATATGGAGTGCGGATCCAGGTGAGATAATAAACCATCTATGGCTTCCTGCTGCAGGTCGTCTACCTTTAAGGTATCCACGTATTTTACTTTAATAAGGTCCATGGTTTCCTGTAAAGCACTGCGGCCGCCCCGGCTAAAAAGTACGGTACTTCCACTTTGCGCTCCGGGCATTTTATGACCCAGGTACATTCCCAGCGCCAGCACAATTGCAAATAAGAGGGGTAAAAAAACATTCAGCTTTCTATTGTTTGACATAATTCCTGTATTGAGCCCCAATCAATTTACGGTCTTGGATTTACTATTTTAGATTAGCCTGGAGCGGAGAACGCATTACCAAATCTAAAATCTGAAATCGTAAATCTAAAATTATAAATTGGCCGATTTGTTTAAATTGTGACAAAAATAGCATAATTATATTCTGCTACATTAATTTCATAAATCAACGGATATGCCTGTAAAGGTTAAGCTGATAGCGGATAGTGGTTCTACGAAGGCAGACTGGAGCCTGTTAACTCCAAGTGATCATTTCCGTTATCAAACACAGGGCATCAGTCCTTTTTTCCTTAACGCCCAGCAGGTGCGTGAGGTGCTGGAAAAGGAGCTGAAGCCGCAAATGCCCCCGGGGGTAGAAGTAGAAGAGATCTTTTACTACGGTACCGGCTGTTCGCAGCCCAGAAGTGTGCAGATCATGCAGGAAGCCCTGGGCGCCGTATGGCCCCATGCAAATATTGCGGTATCACACGATCTGATGGCCGCTGCCCACGCGTTATGCCAGCACGGTCCCGGTATAGCCAGCATACTGGGTACCGGTTCCAATAGCTGTTATTACGACGGTGAGCGTATTGCGCATAATAACCCAGGCCTGGGCTTTATACTGGGCGATGAGGGGAGCGGCGCTTACCTGGGCCGGAAGCTGCTGCAGTATTATTGTTATAACTCTTTTGACGAGGAGCTGCAAATGCGCTTTGATGCAAAGTACCATACCAATAAAGATGAGATCCTGGAAAATGTGTACCGCAAACCCATGGCTAACCGCTACCTGGCCGGCTTTTCCGTGTTCCTGGGCGAGAACCGCGGGCATTTTATTGTAGAGAATATATTGGAAGATGGCCTGAACGATTTTTTCTTTAACCATATCTATAAGTACAGCGAAAGCTGGACGCATCCGCTGCATTTTACCGGTAGCATAGCCTGGCATTTCCGGGATGTGCTGCAGGCCCTGTGCGAGCTGTATGAGCTGCAGCTGGGATCTGTATTACGCAATCCTATGGACGGTTTAATAAAATACCATGAGGAAGCAGGCGTAAAAAGTAGTAAGCTGTAAGCAGCATAAATCGTAAATCTAAAATCTACAATCTAAAATAGAAATGTCCTTTGTAAGAGTAACGGAGCAAACTTCCCACTATCGCCACCTGGAAAAGATGACCGTAGCGGAGATCCTGACCAATATTAATAAAGAAGACCAAACGGTGCCCCAGGCGGTAGCAAAAGTAATTCCGCAGATAGAAAAGCTGGTAGCAGCCATCGCAGATAAAATGCTGGCCGGTGGCCGCCTGTTTTACATGGGCGCCGGTACCAGTGGCCGTTTGGGAATTGTGGATGCATCGGAATGCCCGCCCACTTTTGGCGTACCGCATGGTTTGGTAATAGGCATTATTGCCGGTGGGGATGCCGCCATCCGCAAGGCAGTGGAATTTGCAGAAGATGACCGGGAGCAGGGCTGGAAAGACCTGCAGGAATTCAACGTCACAGAAAAAGATGTGGTAATAGGTATTGCCGCCAGCGGCACCACGCCCTATGTAATTGGCGCCCTGCAAAAGTGCCGCCAGGAGGGAGTGGTTACCGGCAGCATATGCTGTAATGCCGGCGCGCCATTATCCGCCGCCGCCGATTATCCCATAGAAGTGGTGGTAGGCCCGGAGTTTGTAACCGGCAGCACCCGCATGAAAAGCGGCACCGCGCAAAAGTTGGTATTAAATATGATCTCTACCGCAGTAATGATCCAGCTGGGAAGGGTAGAGGATAATAAAATGGTGAACATGCAGCTGAGCAATGATAAGCTGGTGGACAGAGGCGTAAAAATGCTGATGGAAAAGCTGCAGCTCAGCGAATATGAGACCGCTAAAGACCTGCTGTTAAAGGCCGGCAGTGTCAGAAAGGCGGTAGAAGAATATAGCAAGATGGCGTAACTTTAGGAGAGTAGATTGAGAGCCCATGCACGATATAGAACCATATTATAACTGGCGGCATTTGTACGCAGCGGAAGAAGATGAGCTATCGCCTTTCTATGGCAGGGAGTACAGCGAATTTGAATTTACCAATACCGTATATAACTATTACGTACATCCGCAGTGGGACGATTTTGGCTCCCGCACACTGTATCTGAAAGTATTGTTTGCAGATTACCAGTTCAACTTTGCCATTATAGAATTGTTGGGAGAATGGAATGATGCCATTGAAAATGATATTATGACCCTGAAAAGGGAGATCATAGATGTTATGGTAGCCGAAGGCATTAACAAATTTATTCTCATTACAGAAAATGTCATGAATTTTCATTCCTCAGACGATTGTTATTATGAGGAATGGTGGGATGATATTAAGGACGAGGGCGGCTGGATCGTGAGCCTGAACATGCCCGAACAAACCAAACACGACTTTGTGAGGGCCCGCCTGGACAACTATGTACACCTCCTTGAAAACGACAAATGGAGAACCTACCAGCCCCAGCACCTCTATAATCTCATCGATAATGTCATGATGCGGCGGTTGGAGTAGCAAAATGTCCATAATTCATGGTCCATAGTCCATGGCAGTGTACATTAAGGACATTTTACCTGCAAACTGATATATCGGAAACTTCTATGGACCATCGGCTATGGATCATGGACTTAATTAGCTAAAACTGAGAAATATCATTTGCTTTTAACTTTTCCTGCGTTAAATTTGCCCGACATTTAGGAATTTTATCATATTACTTATAAGGAAGCTCAGTATTTTATATGAAGTGGTCACAATTCTTCGATACCTCTATTGGCAAAAAAATATTAGTAGGCGCTACCGGTTTTTTCCTTTGCAGCTTCGTATTGGTGCACCTGGCCGGTAACGTCCAGCTGCTGTACAACGATGGGGGCAAAGCTTTTAACAGCTACGCCGCCTTCATGGGGCACAACAGCCTGATCCAGTTTATTGCCTGGGGCTTAAAGATCGTGATCCTGCTGCATGCCATTATTGCCCTGCAGCTTACTTTCAGTAACCGTAAGGCCCGCCCGGTGAAGTATGCAATTAACCCGGGTAACCAAACCTCTTCCTGGTTTAGCCGCCAGATGGCTGTTATGGGCAGCATCCTGCTCATTTTCATCATTATTCACCTGGCCGATTTCTGGTGGAAATTCCACTTCGGCAATGTACCCACCATTAACTACGACGCCACCGGCGAACCGGTAAAGGACCTGTACTCCACAGTACAGTATGCCTTTAAGGAAGGCTGGCTGGTAGCCTTGTATGTGATCGGTATGATCGGTTTGTCCTTTCACCTGGTACACGGCTTCAAAAGCGCCTTCCAGACCTTTGGTTTAAACCATGTTAAATACAACGGCTTAATTAATTTCATAGGGGTATGGCTGTTTGGCATCCTGATCCCTATTGGTTTTGCTGCTATTCCGGTGGTAATATTTTTCAAATAATTTCAAGCTTTACTCTCAAATTTTTGACATATTATGTTGGATGCAAAAATTCCTGCCGGCCAGTTAAATAGTAAATGGGAAGATTATAAAGGACATTGTAAGCTGGTGAACCCGGCTAACAAACGCAGTCTGGAAATAATCATTGTGGGTACCGGCCTGGCAGGCGCTTCAGCAGCGGCCTCTTTAGGCGAATTAGGATACAAGGTAAAAGCATTCTGCTTTCAGGATAGTGCCCGCCGTGCGCACAGTATTGCAGCACAGGGTGGTATTAATGCTGCCAAGAACTACCAGAATGATGGTGATTCCGTTTTCCGTTTATTTTACGATACTGTAAAAGGTGGCGACTACCGTTCCCGCGAATCCAATGTGCATCGCCTGGCAGAGGTAAGCGCTAATATTATAGACCAGTGCGTGGCACAGGGTGTGCCCTTTGCCCGTGAATACGGTGGCCTGTTAAGCAACCGCTCTTTTGGTGGTACACAGGTACAGCGTACTTTCTACGCCGCCGGCCAAACCGGCCAGCAGCTGCTGTTAGGCGCCTACTCCGCATTAGAGCGGCAGGTGGCCCTGGGTAACGTAACCCTGTATACCCGCCATGAAATGCTGGATATAGTGAAGATAGATGGGAAAGCCCGCGGCATCATTGCCCGCGACCTTACTACCGGTAAGCTGGAACGCCATTTTGGCCATGCCGTGCTGCTGTGCAGCGGCGGTTATGGTAACGTGTTCTACCTGTCTACCAACGCCATGGGTTCTAACGTAACTGCAGCATGGAAAGCAACTAAAAAAGGCGCTTACTTCGGTAACCCCTGCTTTACACAGACCCACCCAACCTGTATCCCCGTTTCCGGCGATCATCAGTCCAAATTAACGCTGATGTCAGAATCACTGCGTAACGACGGCCGTATATGGGTGCCCAAGAAACAGAACGATACCCGTAAACCAAGCGATATACCTGAAGACGAAAGGGATTATTACCTGGAAAGAAGGTACCCCGCCTTTGGTAACCTGGTACCGCGCGATGTGGCCTCCCGTGCTGCCAAAGAAAGGTGCGGTGCCGGTTATGGTGTAGGTACCTCCAAACAGGCCGTGTACCTGGATTTTGCCGCTAACATGGAACGTTATGGCAAAATAGAAGCCGGCAAACGCGGGTTGCATAACCCAACACCGGACCAGATCCGCCAGCTGGGTAAAGAAGTAGTAGTAGAGAAATACGGTAACCTGTTAGATATGTTGGCCAAGATCACCGGCGAAGATCCCTACGAAGTGCCGTTGCGCATTTACCCTGCCGTGCACTATACCATGGGCGGCCTGTGGGTGGATTATGAGCTGATGACCACCGTACCTGGTTTATATGCTTTAGGTGAAGCCAACTTCTCTGACCACGGCGCTAACCGCCTGGGTGCATCCGCACTCATGCAGGGCCTGGCCGACGGTTACTTTGTAATACCTTACACCATTGGTAACTACCTGGCCGATGAGATCCGTACCAAAGCTATTCCCACAGACCATCCGGCCTTTGTGGAAGCAGAAAAGCAGGCACAGGAAACTCTTGACCGCTTAATGAATATTAAAGGCAGCAAGTCAGTGGATCACTTCCACAAAAGGCTGGGTAAGATCATGTGGGAGAAATGCGGCATGGCCCGTAATGAGCAGGGTTTGAAAGAAGCCATTGAAGAGATCAAAGCGCTGCGCGCTGAGTTCTGGAAAGATGTGCGCATACCCGGTGAGGCCAACGAGATCAACCCTGAGCTGGAAAAAGCAGGCCGTGTGGCCGACTTCCTGGAACTGGGTGAGCTGATGTGTCTTGATGCCCTGAACCGCCGCGAATCCTGCGGAGGCCACTTCCGCGAAGAATCGCAGACAGAGGAAGGGGAAGCGCTGCGCGACGATGCCAACTTCGCTTACGTAGCCGCCTGGGAATACAAAGGTGATAGCACCTACGAATTGCACAAGGAGGCACTCGTATTTGAGGAGTGTAAGCCTACACAGCGCTCGTACAAATAATCTAATTCTATTATTGAGTAATACAGCCATAACAATGGAACATTATACCATGGGCCTCACATTAAAAGTGTGGAGGCAAAAAAATACAAAAGCTCAGGGTGGTTTTGAAACTTACCAGGTAAAAGATATCTCTTCTGAAATGTCTTTCCTGGAAATGTTCGATGTGTTGAATGAACGCCTGATCAACGAGGGAAAAGAACCGATAGCATTTGACCATGACTGCCGTGAAGGTATTTGCGGTATGTGTTCCATGCATATCAACGGCCGTGCACATGGCCCCTGGGCAGGTACTACTACCTGTCAGCTGCACATGCGCGCCTTTAAAGATGGCGATACCATTACCGTAGAACCCTGGAGAGCAGAAGCTTTCCCGGTACTGAAAGATCTGACGGTAGACCGTGGCGCCTTTGACCGCATTATTGAATCAGGTGGTTTTATATCCGTAAACACCGGTAACGCGGTAGATGCGAATGCTATTCCCATCCCGAAAGATAAAGCCGATGCCGCATTTGCAGCAGCAGCCTGTATTGGTTGCGGTGCCTGCGTGGCAGCATGTAAGAACTCCTCTGCCATGCTGTTCGTATCTGCTAAAGTATCCCAGCTGGCCCAGCTGCCGCAGGGCGAGCCGGAAAGAGCTACCCGTGCGCTGAACATGGTAGCTCAAATGGACAAAGAAGGTTTTGGTAGCTGTACCAACACCGGCGCCTGCGAAGCAGAATGTCCGAAAGAGATCTCCCTCACTAACATTGCCCGCCTGAACCGCGAGTTTATCCGCGCTGGTTTTACCTATGAAAAATAGGTAACGCCGCCAGGTAAATATTATAAGCCGCAGGCTGTCCCGCTATAAACGGGGCAGCCTGTTTTGTTTTACCACTCCTCAGCAGCGGTTACAGAAGTTCCGTTTTTTTCGTTATTATTATACAGTCTATCCACGTCTAACCTAAAATCAGGAACGTTATGTCTAACAACTCCCGCAGAAAATTCCTCCGGCAACTGGGCAGCACCGCTGCTTTAATAGGCGCCGGCCCCCTGGCATCCCTGGGCAGGGAACATATACATATATTACAACCCGAAAAACGTATATCCGCTAACGATAAGATACGCCTGGCCTGCGTAGGCATGGGTATTATGGGCTTTGGCGATGTGGATACCGCGCTGAAAGTACCCGGTGTGGAGTTTGTTGGCGCTGCTGACCTGTATGATGGTCACCTGCAGAAAGTAAAGGAGGTATACGGCAGCAATGTATTTACCACCCGCGATTACCGGGAGCTGCTGGACCGTAAAGATATTGATGCGGTAATAGTAGCTACGCCGGACCATTGGCACGATACTATTTCCATTTACGCCATGGAAAAAGGTAAAGCAGTGTATTGCGAAAAACCCATGGTGCAGCAGATAGCAGAAGGGCACCAGGTAATAGCCACGCAAAAGCGTACCGGCAAAGTGTTCCAGGTAGGCAGCCAGCGCGTAAGCAGCATAGCCATGGTAGAAGCGCGTAAAAGATACCAGGCCGGCGAAATAGGACAGCTGAATGTAGTGGAAGCCTGTTATGACAGGCATGATGCGCTGGGCGCCTGGCAGTATTCCATACCGCCGGATGCCAGCCCCAAAACCGTTGACTTTGACACCTTCTTAAAAGATACCGCCAAAGTGCCTTTTGATCCCGTACGGTTTTTCCGCTGGCGCAATTACCAGGCATATGGCACCGGCATTCCCGGCGATCTGTTTGTGCACCTGATCACCGGCCTGCACTACATTACCGGCTCCATAGGCCCTTCCCGCGTTTTTGCCAGCGGCAATTTAGTACAGTGGAAAGATGGGCGCGATGTGCCGGATGTAGTAATAGCTATTTTTGACTACCCTGAAACCAAGGTGCATCCTGCCTTCCAGACCACCCTGCGGGTGAACTTTGCAGATGGCGGCGGTGGCGGGCAATACACCCGTTTTATTGGAACAGAAGGCGTATTGGAAATGGGCTGGAACGATTTTAAGATCAAAAAACATAAGCTGCCGGAAGCTCCCGGTTATGGCGGGTGGGATACATATAACACCTTCACCAAAGCGCAGCAGGAAGCCTATGTACAGCAGTACAATACCAAATATCCCGAAGCCATGCGCAAAGGAGACAGGTCTGAAAGTAAGTACGCTGCACCTGCCGGTTATGATGACCGTCAGGATCATTTCGTGAATTTCTTTGAAGCTATGCGCTCCGGCAAAGCTGTTGTGGAAGACGCCACCTTTGGCCTGCGCGCCGCCGGCCCGGCATTGCTTACCAATGAAAGCTACTTTAAAAAGCAGCCCATTCACTGGAACCCGGAAAGCATGCAAATTGTTTAATTTACATTCCTATATGAAGCACACGCCAGGTTTTACCGCATTATTATGCATTAGCCTTTTAGGCTGTCAGGAGAAAAAGAACACTATGACGGAACAATCGAATGTACCAGCGCCGGTAGCGCCTAAAATACCCAAGACGCTTACCATACACGGAGATACCCGCACGGACAATTACTACTGGATGAATGACAGGAACGATCCGAAAGTGATCGCTTACCTGCAGGCAGAAAATGCTTACCTGGATACCATCATGCAACCGGAGAAGAAACTACGGGAAAGCCTGTATGAAGAAATGAAGGGCCGCATTATGGAAACCGATGCCAGCGCCCCTTACATGAAGAATGGTTATTATTACTACACCCGTTTTGAAACCGGTAAGGAATATCCCATCTACTGCCGTAAAAAAGGCAGCCTGGAAGCAGCAGAGGAAGTAATATTGAATGTAAATGAAGTAGCCCAGGGGCACGCCTATTGCCATGTGAATGGCCTGTCCGTAAGCCCGGATAACCAACTGCTGGCCTTTGGGGTAGATACGGTAAGCCGCCGCAAATATGTGATCCGGGTAAAAGAGCTGGCTACCGGCAACATTTTACCGGATGCCATTCCTGAAACCAGCGGAGATGTGGCATGGGCCAATGATAACCAGACTTTCTTTTACACCGGCAAACACCCGGAAACATTGCGTGAGGAGCGTATCTTGCGCCATAAGCTGGGTACGGAAGTTAGTAAGGATGAACAGGTGTACATGGAAAAAGATGAAACCTTTGATGTAGATGTACGCCGCAGCAAATCCGGTCAGTTCATCATGATCGCCTCTACCAGCACACTTTCTGCTGAATACCGCATATTGGATGCATCCAAACCGGAAGGCAGCTTCAGGATCTTTCAGCCGCGCCAGAAGGATCTGTTGTATGATATAGAACCGCTCAACGATCGTTTTTACATCCGCACTAACCTGGATGCAAAAAATTTTCGCCTGATGGAAAGCCCGCTGGATAAGACTTCCAAAGAGAACTGGAAAGAAGTGATCCCCCACCGTGCAGATGTATTGCTGGAAGAATTTGAAGTGTTCCGTGAATACCTGGTGCTGGCGGAGCGTAAGGATGGCCTTTCACAGCTGCACATCATGAACCTGCAAAACCACCAGGATCATTACCTGCACTTTGATGAACCGGCCTATGTAGCCGGCATCAGCATTAACCCGGAGCTGGATACCAAAGAGCTGCGCTACAGCTATACTTCCATGACCACACCCGCCTCTACCTACGATTATAATATGGAAACCCGCAAAAGCGAGTTAAAGAAACGGCAGGAAGTGCTGGGCGGTTATGATCCCAAAGATTATGTAACAGAACGTTTAACCGCCACCGCAAAAGATGGCGTAAAAGTGCCTATCTCTATTGTATATAAAAAAGGGTTTGAGAAGAACGGCAAACATCCGCTGTTGCTGTATGGGTACGGCTCTTACGGCATTACTACAGAACCTGCATTCAGCAGCGCGCGTTTAAGTTTGCTGAACCGTGGTTTTGCTTTTGCTATAGCGCATATCCGCGGCGGTGAAGAAATGGGCCGTTATTGGTATGAGGATGGTAAGCTGTTTAAAAAGATGAACACCTTTACCGATTTTATTGCCTGTGCAGAACATTTGGTAGCGCAGCATTACACCTCACCGGACCACCTCTATGCCCAGGGCGGCAGCGCAGGCGGCCTGCTGATGGGTGCCATAACTAATCTGCGGCCAGACCTCTGGCATGGCGTAATTGCAGGCGTTCCGTTTGTAGATGTGCTTACCACCATGCTGGATGAAAGCATTCCGCTTACTACCGGTGAGTTTGATGAATGGGGCAATCCCAAGAACAAGGATGCATATGAGTACATGAAGTTATACTCTCCCTATGATAATGTAGTAGCGAAAGCCTATCCCAATATGCTGGTTACTACCGGCCTGCACGATTCACAGGTGCAATACTGGGAGCCTGCCAAATGGGTGGCCAAACTGCGCGAGCTAAAAACAGATCATAACTTGCTGCTCATGAAAACCGACATGGAAGCCGGCCATGGCGGTGCTTCCGGAAGGTTTGCCGCATTAAAGAAAACAGCCCTGGAGCAGGCGTTTTTGCTAAAGCTGGAAGGGAAGTGAGGTTTTTAATTCATGGCCTGCTACAGCATAGAAGTAATACGAGAAAAGGCGGTTGCATAACCGCCTTTTTCTTTTAGTATAAACCTTATTAATACTTACCTGTTCTTGTGCAACACTTCATACGCAGTAGGCAATGGACTATGGACCATCGGCTATGGACTGCACCAGCTACAGCGCTAAATGCTCCGATTGCACAGTTTTTCCAAAAAAGATCCCCGCCATCCGGTCAAAGAGCTGCGCATCATCCGTAGTATAGAATTTTTGCGTACCCTGTTTGCTCAAACGCGTTTCCATTTCAGGATGCCGGTGTAAATAATCTTTTAAGCTATGCGCTACGATCTTACCCTGCGATAATACGGTAATACCGCCGGGCAAATGCTCCTTTATCTTCTGCATCAGCAAAGGATAATGGGTGCAGCCCAGCACCAGGGTATCAATATCGGGCGCTATGCCCAGTATATGATCCAGGTGCTTTTTTACAAAGTAATCCGCACCGCTGCTTTCATGTTCATTATTTTCTACCAGGGGCACCCACATAGGGCAGGCCTCCTGGTGCACTTTTACCTGCGGAAAAAATTTGTTGATCTCTATCGGGTAGGATTCGGATGTTACGGTACCGTTGGTAGCCAGTATGCCCACTTCGCCGGTTTGCGTTAAGGTGCCTACCAGTTCGGTAGTAGGCCGTATAACGCCCAGCACGCGCCGGTCCGGCGCAATATGAGGCAGGTCTTTTTGTTGAATAGTACGCAGCGCTTTTGCAGATGCCGTGTTGCAGGCCAATATCACCAGCGGGCAGCCCATCCTGAAAAGGTGCTGCACACATTCTAACGTATATGCATGTATGGTTTCAAAGCTGCGGTTGCCATAAGGTGTACGGGCATTATCGCCTAAATATAAATAATCATATTGCGGTAGTTCGGCTATGATCTCCTTTAATACCGTTAATCCGCCGTAACCTGAATCAAATACGCCAATAAGTCCTTGCATAGATCTAAAATCGTAAATCTAAAATTGCATTCCTTTCCCTGTCAGATCATAGATCTTCTGTATCTCATGCAGCAAACCTTCAAAGTCGATCTTCAGGTCTACCAGCAAACCATTATGCAGGTCATACACCCAGCCATGTACCGTAGGGTAGCCTTTGCTAATATAGGATTGCTGCACAACCGCTGTTTTTATCACGTTCAGGCATTGCTCCTGCACATTCAGCTCCACCAGCCGGCCATAGCGTTCGTGGGTATCCGTTATATTGTTCAGCTCCTCCATATGCAGGCGGTACACATCCCGTATATTACGCAGCCAGGGATTTAGCAGGCCCAGGTCTTCCGGCTGCATGGCTGCTTTTACGCCCCCGCAGTTATAATGCCCGCATACAATAATGTGTTTTACCTCCAGCTGCCGCACTGCATAGTTGATCACCGACATAATATTCAGGTCTATGTTGTTCACCAGGTTGGCAATGTTACGGTGCACAAACACTTCGCCCGCATCCAGCCCCATGATCTCATTGGCAGGCACCCGGCTGTCGCTGCAGCCAATATACAGGTAGTCCGGCTTTTGTTCCTGCGCCAGCTTTTCAAAGAATTCCGCATCGGTAGCCGTTTTGCTGGCCACCCATTTCCTGTTGTTCTCAAAGATTTGCTCGTAGGTAGTCATACGTTAGAAGAGTGAGTGAGGGATAAAGATACTTAAACCTTTAATAAACGCATACGGTAAGCATTCATAGCGCTGCGCCCCAATTTATCGGTCAGGCGATGGTTGGCATACGCACCTACAACCGCGCCAATACCGGGCATTAGCTGCAGCAGCTTGGCAATATCAATATAGTCACGGTACTCCTGTTGAAATCGGCGCCAGTCAAAAGTATCAATGTCCATAGGCAGCTCTTTGCTATATTGATCCCAGTTGGCTAGCAGGGGATAGGTTTTGTTCCGCAGCTCCTGGCTGGAGAAAGTAGCCTGGAAAACATATAACAGGAACAAGCGCTCTTTATAATCCTTCACATCAAACCCGTATAAAGCCGCAATATCAAACAGCATTTTCATTTTAATGCCCAGGAACAGCGGAAAGTCTGCCAGCCCCAGTAAAATGCCGCCAGCCCCGGTAAGGGCGCCTTCTGTGGCAGCCGTGGTTTTATAATACCGGATACGTTCCAGTACTTTGGTCTCCGTAAGCACCAGGTCCTGTACCGGCTGCGGCTCCGGGGTCATAAATTTTGCGCCGTACAGTACAGCCCGGGTCATTTGTTTGATGGCAACCGTAAAGGCCTTGTGCACTTTTTCCGGGATCCAGTTGTTCACACGGTCCTGCAGCCGTTTGGCAAGCCGCCCCGGCAGGGATGGCCCCCGCTGCATCTGCTTTTGCCAGCGGCGCAGCTCTTTGCGCATTTCCTGTTCATGTGGGGTGGTAGTAGGCATCATGCCCTTACCTAATCAAATATCCTGCCTGTGCAATTACCCCCGGAATTTGCTTTTTTCAAGTAATATGCTTTTTAACCCCCTATTTCGTAACTTTGCGCCTTAAATTTCATTAGCCAGCATGATCAGTGTTAAAAATGTAACGCTCTCTTACGGTAAGCGCGTATTGTTTGACGAAGTAAACCTCAATTTCACCAAAGGGAATTGTTATGGCGTTATCGGGGCCAATGGCGCCGGTAAATCCACTTTCCTGAAGATCTTATCCGGGGAAATAGAACCCAATAAGGGAAACGTGGAAATTACCCCCGGTGAGCGAATGAGTGTATTGAAACAGAACCACTTTGAGTTTGATGAAGTGACCGTGCTCAATACCGTGCTGATGGGGAACAAGCGTTTATGGGAAATAGCTAAGGAACGGGATGCCATATACGCCAAAGCCGATTTTACAGAAGAGGATGGCATACGCGCCGGTGAGCTGGAAGGCGAATTTGGCGAAATGGACGGCTACACCGCAGAAAGTGATGCAGGCGCCTTACTGGGCGACCTGGGTGTGAAGGAAGAAATGCACAGTGTACTGATGAAAGAGATCAGCGGTAGCTTAAAAGTGCGCGTGCTGCTGGCGCAGGCCCTGTTCGGCAACCCGGACATCCTGCTGCTGGATGAGCCCACGAACGACCTGGACGTAGAAACCATTGGCTGGCTGGAGAACTTCCTGGGCGGTTATGAGAATATCGTAATAGTAGTATCCCACGACCGTCACTTCCTGGATGCCGTATGTACCCATGTGGCAGATGTGGACCGCAGTAAGATCCAGATCTTCACCGGTAACTACTCTTTCTGGTATGAATCATCCCAGCTGATCGCCCGCCAGATGTCTGATAAGAACAAGAAGATGGAAGAAAAGCGGAAAGACCTGCTGGACTTCATTGCCCGCTTTAGCGCCAACGCATCTAAGAGCAAGCAGGCTACCTCCCGTAAAAAGGCTTTGGAAAAGCTGGTGATCGAAGAAATCCAGCCCTCCAACCGTAAATACCCGGGCATCATTTTTAAGCAGCTGCGCGAAGTAGGTAACCAGATCCTGAACGTAGAGAAGCTGGAAAAAGCTGTGGACGGCCGCACCATGTTCAGCAACGTAAGCTTTACGGTAAATAAAGGCGATAAGATCGCCTTCCTGTCTAAAGACCACCTGGCCCTTACCACTTTCTTTGAGATCATTAATGGCGAAGCGCAGGCCGACAGCGGTAAGTTTGAATGGGGCACTACTGTTACCAAAGCTTATTTACCTAACGATAACGCCAAGTTCTTTACAGATAAATCACTGAACCTGATGGACTGGTTACGCCAGTTTGTACCCCCGCACATAACGGATGTGGATGAGCCCTTCCTGCGCGGTTTCCTGGGTAAAATGCTGTTCAGCGGTGATGACATCACGAAAAAGACCAGTGTATTGAGCGGCGGTGAAAAAGTGCGTTGTATGACCAGCCGTATGATGCTGCAGGATCCCAACGTAGTAATACTGGATGAACCTACCAACCACCTGGACCTGGAATCCATCCAGTCTTTTAACGAAAGCATGAACAACTTTAAAGGTATTGTGCTGTTCACCACACATGACCATACGTTTATGCAATCCGTAGCTAACCGCATTATTGAAATTACGCCTAAAGGTATTATTGACCGGTTAACCACCTTTGATGAATACCTGGAAGATGCGCGCGTGAAAGCGCTCCGGGAAGAGATGTATATGAATGTGCAGCCGGCGTAATTAATGTGCAGATGTGCAAATATGCAGATGAATTAAAAGTTGCTAATAATAATTACTAAAAGAGCGAAAGTGCATTATGCGCTTTCGCTCTTTTAATTTGCACATCTGCACATTTATAATTTGCACATCTACAGGTATTTCTCAATGATCTCCAGCTTCTTTTTATCCAATGGTTTGGTAATATAAGCCGCCAGCTCTGGCGTATTATTTACCTGCTGTATATCCTTATCATCAATAGAAGAAGAGCACATTATTACGGGGATCTGCTGTGGCAGGGTATGTTTTAGTTCCCCGAAAACTTTCATAAAGGCCCATCCGTTCATGGGCTGCATGTTAATATCCACAATGATTAGTGCAGGCAGGGGCCCGGGCCGGCGCAATTGTTCCAGCGCGTCTTCAGCAGAGTAAAAGGAAGTGATTTGCAGGTTATTGGGGTCCTTACCACATTGTAGAAACAACTTCCTGATAATAAAATGGAAAATTTCGTCGTCGTCTATAACGTACACTGATTTGGAATCCGCCATGCAGTTTGGTTTTTTAAGGTATCTCCGGTTATTTTCAGTCTTGGATTTCCTCTTTATTCACGCAGGTTGAGCGCACTGGTTTTCTTTTAAAAGCAAGGCTAAGCAACAGCAACATCCGGTCACATAGGAGAAAAAAGAAGTTCAAATTAGGTTTATTTTCATATATACGATTTGGCAATAACTAATCGTTAACAAAATGGGGAGGCGGAAAGCGTAAAGGATAAAGCAGAAAGCTTAATGCCTTGCATGAATGCAGATACCAATACCAAACTATCTACCATAGCCCCCCAATACTGGGAAGCGGCTTCAGAACATAAAGCCGGGGCTAACGGCTACCAGCTAATAGCTAACGGCTTAGCGCCAACCGCTCAATGGTGCAAAACATAATCAGCTTTTTGCTTTCGGCTTTCTCCATAAAAAAAGGATTGCCCGTCATAGGCAATCCCTTTTTTTATATCGGCTAAAACTAAATCAACTAGAACCAACCGCCTTTCTTCAGGCTTACTTTACCTTGTCCGATGCGGAAACCGTTATGATAGATCTCAACGCTGTAATCGCCCGGTTTAAAATCGGAATTTTGTTTCCAATCCATGCTTACGGTTTGTTTTTCACCTTTAGTGTAAGCAACGGTTTTCTTGGCGGTATATAATTTCTCAGTACCATCATCCAGGCTAAAACGGCCGGAACCCAGTGCTTCTACAGCCAGCGGAGAACCGTCGGGAGAAGAGATGGCTACATAAATTTCTTTGTCGCCGGTGGGAGCAATCCTGTTTTCATCCAGGTCAAAGGTAACCCGCATCATATCTGCGCGTTTGGCTTTGGTGGTTTCTACTTCCTTACCGTTCTTTTTTACCTGTAAAGGCTGCAGCTTAATATTGCTGGCGTGTAATACGGAACCCAGGTTCACCTGTTTATTCAGGCTGTCTTTTACCGTACCTACAGAGTCCCTTTCCTTACGGGCTACATCCCTTTCACCGGCCAGTACCAGTTTTTCACCTTCCAGGCGTTCAACAGTTTCCTGATAACCGGCTATATTTGATTTCATTTGCTCTATCAGCTTGCGGGCCTCAGCCAGTTCACCCTGAGTAGCATTCTTGTTAGACAGGATACTGTGGATCCTGGCTTTCATATCAGCCAGTTCTTTATCTTTGGTTTTTACCAGGCTGTCCATCCGGCTGTTCTGGGAGATCAAATCGTCCAGACGTGCGTTGGCAGCATTGTATTCCTGCTGTAATGCATCTCTTGATGATGAAATAGAATCGATCTGAGTGCCTTGTTGTACAATAGTTTCGCTGGTCTTATTTTTGTCGTACAACATATAGATCCACGTACCCGCCAGTGCTGCAATTAAAATTCCGTATATAAGTCCGTTACGGCTACGCGGTTTTTCAGAGCCGGATGATCCGGAAGCAGGCGTGTTAAATGTGTTCTCAGCCATAGTTGTTTGTTTTATGTTTAATTGTTATATGGTTAAAAATAATTATGCAAAAATAGCTTTTTAAAATTCTTTAATTCACAAACTTTTAAACAGGATTTTCTCAGTGCTACCTAACATCGCATTAGACCAGTTATTACTGCTCGATATAGAGACAACCCCCGCTGTGGCTACTTTCGACGATTTACCCGAGGCGCTTCAGCACCTCTGGATGGAGAAAATAACAAAAACTGCGCCAGATTCAACAACAGGCGCCGGCGACTTTGCCGTAAAAGCCGGGATCTTTGCCGAGTTTGGAAAAGTGATCTGCATTTCAGCAGGTTATTTCACCATAGAAGGCGGCCGTTACCAGCTGCGCATCAAATCTATTTATGATGATGATGAAAAAGTGGTATTAAGCGGCTTCCTGGACCTGGTAAATAAATTTTGCGCCAAACATCCGCGCTTCCTGTTTGCCGGACATAATATTAAGGAGTTTGATATTCCATACATCTGTAGGCGTTCTGTTATCCATCAGCTATCTTTGCCCCCATGCCTGCAGCTGCATGGCTTTAAGCCCTGGGAAGTGCCTATGCTGGATACCCTGCACCTGTGGCGCTTTGGAGATTATAAGAACTATACTTCCCTGAAGCTGCTCACCACCATCCTGGGCATTCCTACCCCCAAGGATGATATAGACGGCAGCATGGTGGCCAGCGTTTACTGGCAGGAACGTAACCTGCCCCGCATTGCTACCTATTGCCAGAAAGATGTAGTAGCCGTAGGGCAATTGCTGCAGCGCTTTAAAGGGGTACCAATTTTAAAGGAGGAAGATGTAGTGATCGTATAACACTAGAATGGACTACAAACCGTAAATCATTTCATGGAATACCAGGATATTTTAAAAGATTGGAAGCAAAAGAAATTTAAATCCATTTACTGGCTGGAAGGGGAGGAGGATTTTTTTATAGACCAGGTGGTCAACTATGCCGAGCATAAGCTGCTGGATGAAGCAGAGAAAGGGTTTAACCTCACCGTCCTGTATGGAAAAGATGCCGACTGGAGCGCCGTGATCAATGCCTGCCGCCGCTACCCTATGTTTGCAGAAAAACAGGTAGTTGTATTAAAAGAAGCGCAGGCCATGCGCGACCTGCTGAAGCTGGAGCCCTATATAGATCACCCCCTGGATTCCACCATTTTTGTAGTAGCCCACAAACAGGGAAAGCTGGATGGGCGCAGCAAAATGGCCAAATTAATAAAGGACAAAGGAGTGCTGCTGAGCACTAAAAAACTATACGATAACCAGCTGCCCGGCTGGGTAGAGGTGTATGTAAGGGAAATGGGCCGCGCTATTTCCCAGAAAGCCGGCATATTGCTGGTAGATCATATTGGCAACGACCTTTCCCGTATTGCTAATGAAATAGATAAGCTGCTGGTAAACCTGCCCAATGAAAAAAAGATTGATGAAGCGGATATTGAAAAATATGTAGGCATCAGCAAAGAATACAATGTATTTGAGCTGCAGAATGCCGTAGGCCAGCAGGATTTTATCAAGGTAATGCGCATTGTTAACTATTTTGCCGCTAACCCCAAAGCCGGTCCGGTACAAATGGTGATCCCTGCCTTGTATAACTTTTTCAGTAAGGTAAACCTGATCTTTGGCGTAAAAGGCGGGGAAAAGGAAATTGCATCCACCCTGGGTGTGCACCCGTTCTTTGTAAAGGACTATATGCAGGCCGCCCGCCAGTATGGTGCAGAAGGCACGGAAAAAGCTATTTTGTTACTGCACACCTATAACCTGCGCAGTATAGGTATTAATGATAGCGGGGTAGAGGATGGAGAGTTAATGAAGGAGCTGATGTATAAAGTAATGAGTTAAGCTGCACATTATAAAATCTTCTTCGCTTCCACACAGTCTTTATCCATTTGCGCAATAAGCGCAGCGGCATTATCAAACTTTAGGTTGTGCCGTATAAATGCAATGAACTGCACCCGCAGCTGCGCATCATAAATATCCCGGTCAAAATTAAAGAGATGCACTTCCAGGCGCAGGTCCGTACCATTAAAAGTAGGCCGGGTACCTATGCTCATTACACCTTTTATTATTTCCGGTTCATTATTCAGGGTAGCTTTTACTGCATAAATCCCTTCAGAGGGTATTAGCTTGCGCGCATCCGGCAGCTGCAGGTTAGCGGTGGGGTAACCCAGCTGCCGCCCCATTTTATCGCCATGTATCACGGTGCCTTCCAGGAAATAGGGGTACCCCAGCAGCTCATCAGCCAGGGCTATATTCCCTTCCATCAGGCGTTCACGTATTTTGGTAGAGCTTACAGACAGGTCGTGTACTACCTGCTGCGGTATTTCTATCAGCTGAAAACCGTATTGCTGCTGCTCTGCTTCCAGCAGCTCAAGGCCGCCTTCGCGGTTGTGCCCAAAGCGGTGATCATACCCGATAATAATGGTATGCGGTTTAAAGCGGGCTATCAGGAAATCTTCCAGGTAAGCGCGGGCAGAAAGTTCGGAAAAGGCTTTGGTAAAGGGTACCACCACCAGGTGGTCAATACCTTCTTTATCCAGTAATTGTATTTTTTCAGGCAGAGTGGTGAGCAGGTGCAGCTTTTTATCACCGGCAAATAAAACCTCCCGTGGGTGCGGGTCAAAGGTCACAATTACGGTTTCCCCGTTTACAGCCGCAGCGGTTCCCTGCAACTGGTGTAATATATACCGGTGCCCGGTATGCACACCATCAAACGTACCAATAGTGATCACTGCATTACGAAAAGCCGGCAAATGTGATAGATCCCTGTGAACCTGCATAAATCTGAATAACGGTCTAAAGCCGTGCAAATCTAACCCAGTTTTTTGGGATTTGTACGATTCGGATAGGTAACTGGGGGGAATCTGTTACTTTTGCAGTTCTAAAAAAGTTCTAAAAAGGTACTTTTTTAGGTATAAAACGCTTTTTCAGGTCAAATATCATTCAAACAAATGACGCAAGATCTCTATTCTAAACGCGGTGTTTCTGCCGATAAGGAGGATGTACACAATGCGATTAAGAACATTGATAAAGGGCTGTTTCCGAAGGCTTTCTGTAAAATAGTGCCTGATATCCTGGGCGGCGATGAAGCCTGGTGTAACATTATGCATGCCGACGGCGCCGGTACCAAATCCTCCCTGGCCTACGCCTACTGGAAAAAGACCGGTAACCTGGATGTATGGAAAGGCATTGCGCAGGATGCTATTATTATGAACATTGACGACCTGCTGTGTGTAGGCGCTACGGAAAATATATTACTTTCCTCTACCATAGGCCGTAATAAACGCCTGATCCCCGGCGAGGTGATTGCCGCCATCATCAACGGTACGGAAGAAATACTGGCAGAGCTGCGCAGCCATGGCATCAGCATTTACTCCACCGGCGGGGAAACCGCCGATGTGGGCGACCTGGTACGCACCATTATTGTAGATTCTACCGTTACCTGCCGTATGAAACGGGCCGATGTGATCTCCAATCACCGGATACAGGCCGGTAATGTAATAGTAGGCTTAGCCTCCTACGGGCAGGCATCTTACGAAAAGGAATACAACGGTGGTATGGGCAGCAACGGCCTTACCTCCGCCCGGCACGATGTGTTTAACAAGTCCATTGCCAGGGATTACCCGGATACCTTTGATGCCGGCATTCCGGAGGAACTGGTATTCAGTGGTAAAAAAACGCTCACAGATAAAATTGATATTCCCGGTTTTGGAGCCATAGATGCCGGTAAGCTGGTATTATCACCCACACGTACCTACGCACCCGTTATACAGCAGGTGCTGGCCAAATACCGTTCGCAGATAGATGGAATTGTGCATTGCAGCGGGGGCGCGCAAACCAAGGTGCTGCATTTTATAGATCAGCTGCATGTAATAAAAGATAACCTGTTCCCCGCCCCGCCTTTGTTCCGTTTAATACAGGAGCAATCCGGCGCCAGCTGGCAGGAGATGTATAAGGTATTTAACATGGGGCACCGCATGGAGCTGTATGTACCGGAAAATATTGCAGAGGGTATTATTGCAATAGCCAAAGGCTTTAATATAGATGCACAGGTGGTAGGAAGGGTGGAAGCGGCGCCGGCTAAGAAGGTAACCGTGCAAAGTGAGTACGGCGCTTTTGTATACGAATAAAAAAATTGGGGTTAACCCTATGTTGAGAAATCTACGGCAGCTATTGTTTACACAAATAGCTGCCGTAGTTATTTTTAGCAATTACCCTGTTTGCCGAACAGCATAAAGGGCCGTATCATATTCATAGATGTTTGAAGGGTGTAGCGGATAGGCAGGTTAAACTGCACCGCTACTTTTCGGCCCTGCTGGGTGCCTGGCGTCCATTTAGGCATTTCCTTCACCACCCGTATGGCTTCTTCTTCCAAACCACTGCCTTTAGGGGCGCCTACAGTATGTACATCGCTGATAACGCCATCGGCCTGTACTACGAACTGCACAAATACAGTTCCCGAAACATTTTGCTCCTGCGCTGTTTTGGGATAACGGATGTTCTTGCTCAAATACGCTGCCAGGGCCTGTTCTCCACCAGGATACACCGGCGGGTTCTCTACAAAAGTGAATACTTCATTTTTTGTATCCGGTTTCTGTGTCGGATCGCTTGGCTTGTAATCGGTGACACGATAGTTCCTGCCATCGTCGGTAGTGATTATCATGGTTTTACCATCGACTTTAATGGACTTGATCTGAGCACCATCCATAGCTTTCAGCTCCTCCATGGTAATATCTTTTGTTCCCGGCACAGCCGCATCGTTATTCTGCTGGCAGCCAATGAAAATAACCAGGGCAGCCAGTATTGGGAATACAATAAATTTTTTCATGAGCGTAAAATTTGATTTTTGTGTTAAAAGCATATTGATCCTGCGTTGTATAGGCGGGTGAAAGAAGTTGTTGGTCATGGAAAGCTGTTTGCTTTGCAGCATTACCTGTAAAATAGTTTGCGCATAATCCGCTACCTGGCTGCCGGCTGCCTGCTGGTCGGCAATAAATTCATGTACCAGTGCCAGCTCCCTTTTAAACAGGTGAAAGAAGGGATTAACCCAGCCTATGGCGCACACCAGCTCCATCAGCAGCTTGTCCACACTGTGCTTTTGGGTTACATGGGCCAGCTCATGTTGCAGTATTTGCTGCCCGTCCGTACTGTCAGGATTAATATTTCCGCTCCAGAAAATGTAACGGAAAAAAGAGAAGGGCATTTGTACCTGCTCACTTTGCACCAGGTGGTAAGGGCGCAGGTGCTGTACCCGGCTGTGTTGAATAAGCCGCTGTATTTTCCAGCAGCCGTATAAGATGCGGCCCAGTAATAACAGCACTACCCCGCCATAGGCCAGCTGCAATATTCCCAGGTAATTCACCACGGTAACGGGTGTAGCCGGTAAAATAAATTCCCGCAGCGTAATAATTTGCGTGGCATAATTGGTAAAGGCCGGCGCCTGTTTACCTTCAAAAGGCGATGGTAATTGCAGCAAAGGCAGGAATAATGACAGTAAAGTAGCCAGCAGCAGGTAATACCGGTTCCACTGGTGAAAGCGGTTGTTGCGCAGGGCCAGGTGGTAGTAGGCATACAGGATGCCGGAGCATACCATCATCTTAAGCAGGTAGGAGAGCAGCAGTTCCATAGCTTATTTGTTTTGAGCGTCCTTAATTTGTTTCAGCAGTTTTTCCAGGTCGTTTACACTCAGGTCCTTTTCCTTTACGAAAAAGGAGATCAGGTTACTGTAAGAGCCTTCGAAATAGCCCTTTACCAGCTGTTTTACGGTTTTGTGGCTGTATTCATCCTTGCTGATGAGCGCATAGTACTGGTGCGATTTACCATATGCCTTAAAATCTACAAAGCCTTTTTCTACCAGGATTTTCACCAGGGTAGAGGTGGTGTTGTAATGTGGTTTGGGTTCCGGCAGCTCCTCAATCACCTCTTTTACAAAACAAGGCCCTTTTTGCCAGAGCACCTGCATAATCTGTTCCTCAGCTTTGGTGAGGGTTTTTACGGAAGGTGTGCTCATATGATTTCATTTATCCAAACTTATAACTAATAGTTTAGTTAAACAACTATTTTATTAGTTTTTTTATAAAATGCTCCGTTCACAACTATATTCATTTATTTTTGTTGGCGTTAATCAGTTAATTAATACAGGACTACAAAATGGAGGAGCAACCGATCTTACAACTATCCAACGTTAACATATACCAGGGCAACTCTTTGATCTTATCTGATGTGAATATTGCGGTGAACAAAGGCGAGTTCGTGTACCTCATCGGCAAAACCGGTACCGGTAAGTCCAGCCTGCTGAAAACACTGTACGGCGACCTTACCCTGCGGGAAGGGGCCGGGCAGGTAGTAGGCTTTGACCTGAAAAAAATGGACTGGAAAAAGGTGCCTTACCTGCGCCGTAACCTGGGCGTGGTGTTCCAGGATTTTCAGCTGCTCACAGACCGTAATGTGCATGATAACCTGAAATTTGTGCTGAAAGCCACCGGCTGGCTGGATCCGAAGCAGATGGAAGATAAGATTGCCGATGTATTGGATAAGGTAGGCCTGGGCACCAAAGGGTTTAAAATGCCTTATGAGCTCAGCGGCGGCGAACAGCAGCGTGTGGATATTGCCCGTGCCCTGCTTAACTCTCCCAAGCTGATCCTGGCCGATGAGCCCACCGGTAACCTGGATCCGGAAACCTCCGACGGTATTATGCAGCTCCTGTTCCGCATTTGCCGGGAAGATGGCACCGCCATCGTAATGGCTACCCATGACTATATTGTGCTGCAAAAGTTCCCTTCCCGGGTGCTGCGCACGGAAAACGGGCAGGTGACGGATAATGCAGCCATCAATTTTGTATAGGGAATTAATAATGAAGAATTAATAATTAATTGACGGACATGCATCTACGACTATTAATTATTCATTATTAATCATTAATTCAGGTGAAATCGGGGTTAAATTGTTAATTCCAAATTTTCAATTTACCTTTGCACCGGAAAAATAGCGACGAAAAAACTTTATCATTTTTTATTATTTATTAAGATGTCTTACTTAACTGTTGAAAAGAAAGCCAATATATTCAAGGAATTTGGTGGAAGCGAAAAGAATACAGGTTCTGTAGAAGCTCAGGTAGCTTTACTGACAGAGCGTATTACCAGCATTTCCGGCCATATGAAAGCTAATAAAAAAGATTTCGCCAGCAATCGCGGTTTGATGAAAATGGTAGGTCAGAGAAAGCGCCTGCTTTCTTACCTGTCCAAAACTAACCTCTCTGGTTACAGAGCACTGATCGAGAAGTTAGGTCTCAGAAAATAACGATTTTCATGTTATAGCGCTATTCCCAACTTCATTTAGGTTGGGAATAGTTTTTTTTTAGGTATACCTTTTAATCTTCACTTATTATGAATCTAACGCCTATTTCAGTCAAATTAGATATAGGAAACGGCCGCATCGTCACCATAGAAACAGGCAAGATGGCCCGCCAGGCTGATGGCGCCGTTACCGTACGTTTGGGCGATTGTATATTACTGGCTACCGTTGTAGCGAATAAAGAACCAAAACCAGGACAAAGTTTCTTCCCCCTAACTGTTGACTACCAGGAAAAATTTGCATCAGCAGGCCGTATCCCCGGCTCCTTCTTTAAACGCGAAGGCAAACTGTCTGATTACGAAGTACTTATCTCCCGTTTGATAGACCGCGCATTGCGCCCCCTGTTCCCCGATGATTATTTATGTGAGGTACAGGTGCTGGTAACCCTCATTTCTTCCGATGCGGAAGTATTACCGGATGCATTGGCCTGCCTGGCTGCTTCTGCTGCCCTGGCCGTGTCTGATGTGCCCATCCAGGAGATCATCTCTGAAGTAAGAGTAGGCCGTGTAGAAGGTGAGATGGTGATCAACCCCACCCGCTCACAGATGGAGAAAGCCGATATGGACTTCATCATAGGCGCTACTGCCAAGAACATTATGATGGTGGAAGGTGAGAGCAAGGAATGTAGCGAAGAAGACCTGATCAAAGCCATCGAGGTAGCACACACTGCGATCCAGGCACAGGTAAAGGCACAGGAAGAGCTGCGCCAGTTAGCCGGTGCTACTGCAAAACGCGAGTATGAAAAGCCCCACACCAACGAAGAGCTGAAAGCTAAAATAGCGGCATTTGCACAGGAGCGCATTCACCAGGTAGCTAAGTCTGCCATGGGTAAGCACGAACGTACCGATGCATTCCACCAGATCGGCGAAGAGCTGGAAACTTTCCTGAACGTAGACGAGCTGCCGGAAGAAGACCAGCCACTGGTAGGTAAATACCTGCACAGCCTGGAAAAAGAAGTGGTGCGTAACATGATCCTGGATGAATCCGTTCGTTTGGACGGCCGTAGCCTGGACCAGGTACGTCCCCTGAACATGGAAGTGGACCTGCTGCCCTCCCCGCACGGTTGCGCCCTGTTCACCCGCGGTGAAACACAATCCCTCACCACCGTTACCCTGGGTACACCGGATGATGAGCTGCTGATTGAAAGCGCTGCTACCTCCAAATATTCAAAATTCATTCTGCACTATAATTTCCCTCCCTTCTCAACCGGTGAAGTAAAACCGATGCGCGGCCCCGGCCGTAGGGAAGTAGGGCACGGTAACCTGGCCATGCGTTCATTGAAACAAATGATGCCGGGCAGCGAATATGCTTATACTGTGCGTGTAGTATCTGATATCCTGGAATCTAACGGTTCCTCTTCCATGGCTACCGTATGTGCCGGTTCACTGGCGCTGATGGATGCCAGCGTACCATTGCCTAAACACGTATCCGGTGTGGCTATGGGATTAATTTCCCGCGCATCTGACGGTAAATGGGCTGTGTTAACAGACATCCTGGGCGATGAAGATCACCTGGGTGATATGGACTTTAAAGTAACCGGTACCCGCGATGGTATTACCGGTATCCAGATGGATATTAAGGTAGATGGTTTAAGCATGGATGTAATGCGCCAGGCGCTGGCACAAGCCCTGCGCGGACGTTTACACATCCTGGAAGCCATGTATGCCACCCTGCCGGCACCGCGTCCGGAACCTAAACCGCATGCACCACGCATGGAGAAACTGATCATTGACCGCGAATATATTGGCGCTGTGATAGGCCCCGGCGGTAAAGTGATCCAGGAGATCCAGCGCGAAACCGGTACCACTATCAACATTGAAGAAGTTGGTGAAACCGGCGAAGTAAGCATCTTCTCTGCACAGAAAGAGAGCCTGGATAAAGCCCTGGTTTGGATAAAAGGTATTGTAGCTGTTCCTGAAGTGGGCGAAGTATACGAATCTACCGTAAAATCAGTAATGCCTTACGGTGCGTTTGTAGAGTTCCTGCCTGGTAAACAAGGTTTGCTGCACATTTCTGAAGTTTCCTGGAAACGCCTGGAAAATATGGAAGGTGTACTGTCAGAAGGCGAAAAGGTAAAAGTGAAGCTGGTGGGTACAGATCCCAAAACCGGTAAGTTTAAGCTGAGCCGCCGTGTGCTGATGCCAAAACCGGAAGGTTATGTGGAAAGGCCTGAGCGCCCGGAAAGAGGCGACCGTCCTGACCGGGGCGATCGTGGCGACCGCGGTGATCGTGGTGACCGCTTTGGCGGTGGTGGCCGTCCGCCCCGTGGTGGTGGCGACCGTGGTGATAACCGCGACCGTGGCCCGCGCCCTCCCAGACCAGAACATGATGCACCTGCACAGTTTATTGGTGACGACGAATAATAAGCAGTAATTATCTTTTTATAGAAAGCAACCGTTCCGTTAGGGGCGGTTGTTTTTTTTATGAGAAAAACGGCGCGTTAACCAGCGTTTAACAATTAGTCCCTATTATATTGCCGCTTGTAATATTTCACTGAAAAAATCTGGGGTTTACTATTAAATTGGACAACCGTTTGCCGCTACACAATTTATAAATTTCATGTTACACTGTACAATGTCAAGATCATTCAGGAGATCGTTAAACGGAAGCCTGGGCTTATGTATTACCATCCTCATTTGCATGTTGCAATCATCTGTTAACGCTGCCGCAAAACCGCCGCAGCGTGAGTTCTACGAGATCAGGGTTTATCATGTGAAAGATGCTGCACAGGAAAGCACGGTAGATCATTACCTTGAACAGGCTTTTTTACCTGCCGTACACAAGGCAGGCATTTCCAAAGTAGGCGTATTTAAGCCGGTAGGCAATGATACGGCTGCAGACCGCCGTATTTATGTGCTGATACCTTACAAGCGCCTGGAACAGTTCCAGCAGCTGCCGGAACAGCTGGAAGCCAGTAAGGAACATGGAACGGCCGGTGCGGAATACCTGGATGCAGCCTATAACGCTGCCCCCTATACGAGAATGGAAATCATGCTGCTGCAGGCCTTCAGCGCCCATCCGCAGCTGGAGCTGCCGGCGCTCAGCGGCCCTAAGAAAGAGCGTATCTATGAGCTGCGCAGCTACGAAGGCCCTACAGAAAAATTATACCGCAATAAGGTACAAATGTTTAATAAAGGCGATGAAGTAGGCATTTTCAAACGCCTGAACTTTAACGCCGTGTTTTATGGAGAGGTGATCAGCGGCAGCCATATGCCCAACCTCATGTACCTGACCACTTTTGAGAATAAAGCTGCCCGCGAGGCGCACTGGAAATCCTTTGGCAGCGACCCGGCCTGGAAGCAGTTATCCGCCCTGCCGGAGTACCAGCATAATGTATCTCACCAGGATATTATGTTCCTGTATCCGACAGAATACTCAGACTACTAATTGGGAATTACGGATTACCTTCGCTCCCATGTCACACATAGCCATCACAATAGCCTGTGCACCCGAACTTGCAGATGTACTGGTAGCGCAGCTTACTGAGATCAGTTACGAAGGATTTGAAGAGCGGCCGGGCACCCTGGTAGCCTACATACCCACCACAGATTTTGATGTTGCAGCACTGGATAACCTGCTGCAGTCTTACGGTATTACCTATACGAAAGAGGAGATCAAACAGGAGAACTGGAATGCCCTGTGGGAAAGCAATTTTGAGCCGGTGGTTGTAGGCAGCTTTTGCGGCATACGTGCAGGTTTTCATGCACCCTTTACACAAACATTGGAGCATGAAATAGTGATCACGCCTAAAATGGCTTTTGGTACCGGGCACCATGCCACTACCTTTTCCATGATACAGCTTATGCAACAGCTGGATATTGCGGGCAAAAAGGTATTTGATTTTGGAACCGGCACCGGCATACTGGCCATACTGGCGCAAAAAATGGGCGCCGCACAAACAGATGCCATCGACATTGACGACTGGTCAGTAGAGAATAGTAAAGAAAATGCAGCTGGCAACCAGGTAGAGGTAAATATCTGGCAGGCAGATAGCCTGGAAGATCTGGAAGGCCCTTACGATATTATACTCGCCAACATTAACCGTAATATTCTGCTGCAATTCATGACCAGCATGCGCAGGCTGTTGAACCCGGGCGGGCAGCTGCTGTTAAGTGGTATTATGACCCAGGATGAAAAAATAATTTTAGAAAGTGCCGCAAAAGCAGGCCTGCAGAGGCTGGAACAGGTAGAGAAGGATAATTGGCTGGCTATAAGACTGGTAGCGGAATGAAAAAATAATTATATTTAACAATCGTAAAAAACAAGAATTATTCAACTTTCGTGTTAAAGAAAAAGATAATATTTTATTAATTTTGGCGCAGATTTTCGTTATCTTAGCATTCTAACTTATTGTGATGATAGAATTGTTATTCCTTATATGTGCCTATCTCATAGGATCAGTGCCTACCGCCGTTTGGGTTAGCAAAGGGGTTTTTGGTATGGATATACGGGAGTATGGCAGCGGCAATGCCGGTGCTACCAATACTTTCCGTGTGCTGGGCCCTAAAGCCGGAGCCTTTGTAATGGTGGTGGATATGCTGAAGGGAGTTATAGCAGTCAGGCTTTCCTATCTTTTACCCTATTATCAGAACTCAGATCATTTAACACAGCTCGTAAACTTCCAGATCGGGTTAGGTTTGGCCGCAGTAGTGGGCCACATTTTTCCGATATGGGCCGGTTTCAAAGGCGGTAAAGGTATTGCCACCCTGTTTGGGCTGGTGCTGGCCATACAGCCTATTGTAGCCGTTTGCTGTGTAGGCGTGTTCTTAATGATCCTGTTCTTTACAAGGTATGTATCACTGAGCTCTATTATAGCCAGTATTGCATTCCCGATCCTGATCCTTTACATCTTTAACGAACCGGAGGTTTTTTACCGCATTTTTGCTATAGCGGTAGCCTTGATGGTGGTACTAACCCACCAGAAGAACATTGCGCGCCTGCTTACCGGTAACGAGAATAAGGTGCCGCTGTTCAAAAACAGAAGGGGTTTCCGCCGTAAGCCCTGATCATCTTTCCTTTTGATATAAGTTCCACTTATTTATATACATCAAATATCACTGCCAGGTAGTGCAGGTGGTTCTTTTTCATAAAAGAGCAACCTGCATACCTGCTTTGATAGCGGTTTTGCATGATTCCCGAAAATTTGCTGACCCTGTTTGTTTGGCATACCGATTGCACTAAGTATTTTTGCCACTGAACCAACTTACAATCATCCTGGATTGTTATTCAGAAATATGCGAACCTGTAGCGTAGGAGTTGGTATAGTTGGTCCAAGAAAAAACAAATGACTTCACCCATGAAAAAGACTGTTTTATTTTTAACTGCCGGCCTGGGATTTATGGCTGCCTGTACCAGGGTGCCTATTACCGGCCGCAGTCAGCTGAACCTGATCCCCGAAAGTCAAATGCAGTCTATGGCACTGCAGGAGTACCAGAGCTTTTTAACGGAGAACAAAGCGGTTTCCCCTGCGGCCAGTAAAGATGCTGAAATGGTTAAAAGGGTAGGCTCACGCATAGCCGGTGCGGTAACCCGTTACATGAACGATCATAATGCCGGCAAAGAGATCTCCACCTATAAATGGGAATTTAACCTGGTAAATAATAAAGAAGTAAATGCCTGGTGTATGCCGGGTGGTAAGGTAGTTGTGTATACCGGCCTGCTGCCGGTTACGCAGAATGAGACTGCGCTGGCCTGCGTAATGGGCCATGAAATTGCGCACGCCATTGCCCGCCATGGTAATGAGCGTATGAGCCAGGGCCTGATAGCGCAAGGTATACAGGTAGCCGGTTCCGTAGCGCTGAACCGCAACCCGCAGGCGCAGAACATCTTTTTACAATCTTTTGGCGTAGGCGGTAATGTGGGGCTGATGGCCTTTTCCCGCCAGAATGAGCTGGAAGCCGATCACCTGGGCGTGATCTTTATGGCAATGGCCGGCTACAACCCGCAGGAAGCCATTCCCTTCTGGCAGCGTATGGCTAATACCGGCGGCGGACAAAAACCACCGGAGCTTTTAAGCACCCACCCCAGTGACGCCCGCCGTGTGCAGCAGCTGCAACAGCTGATGCCGGAGGCAATGAAGTATTATACGCCTGTTAAATAGGCACAAAGCATAAAGCAAAAAGCATAAAGCATAAAGCATAAAGCGAATGCAGCGATTGCAGGAGCTTTATGCTTTTTTATTGCTATTATTTTCAGTGATGTACCTGGCTTATGCTTTTAGCTTTCCGCTTTCAGCACCTTTTCCGGTACAATATCCACTACTCTTCTTTGCTTCTGCACTTTCATTTTCTCCGGTACCTGCGACAGTATTTCCTTTTTAAAGGCCCCGATCAATGCCTGTTTAATGAAAAAGCGGTGAGTGACCAAACTGATCTCCCGCACTGGCTCCGGTGTCTTAAAATAGCGTACCATGTTCATTTGGCGGGTGCTAAGGTCCTGCAGGGAAAGCTCTGGTAAGATCGTATATCCTTCATTCAGGTCCACCATTCTTTTCAGGGTTTCTACACTACCGGTATTATACTCCAGGTTCTTGTACTCGCCCATGGTAAATTTATCACGGCAAATATTTAATACCTGGTTGCGCATGCAATGCCCTTCATTCAGCAGCCACACTTCTTTTACATCCAGGTCCTCCGGTTTAATGAACTTTTTGCTGAACAGCTCATTGCTTTTAGCGGTATATACCACAAAGGATTCATAAAACAGCGGCTGCTCTTCCAGATTGGGATTATGGAGGGGAGTGGCCAGCAGCCCGCAATCCAGCAGCTCCAGCTTCAGCTGCTGCATGATCTGTTCTGTGGGATATTCCCATATTTCCAGCTTAACCTTGGGATATTTTTTCATGAAGCCCGTAAGAATGCGTGGCAGCAGGTAAGGGGCCAGCGTAGGAATAATACCTACTTTCAGGTTGCCCTGGATCTCTTTTTTATGGCCTGCAATAATTTCCTTGATGCGGGAGCTTTCTTTTAATATTACGCGGGATTGCGCTATTACAGAGATGCCTATTTCTGTTGGTACTACCGGCAGCTTGCTCCGGTCAAAGATCTTGATACCCAGTTCATCTTCCAGCTTCTGTATCTGCATGCTCAGGGTAGGTTGTGTAACAAAACACTTTTCTGCTGCTACCACAAAGCTTCTGTACGTATCTACCGCTACAATGTATTCCAGTTGTACAGTGGTCATTGTTCCCTATTTTATAGGTTAAAGGTATCGATAATATCTATAATTACGATTAGGTTCTTCACAAAAAAAAGTCCTGCGTTCTAAGTACGCAGGACTCCTAATTAAAATGTAATATCTGAAATATAAATTAAAATATCCTGTAGCGGTATTTTACCTTATCCGTATTGTTATACAGCTCCTTAATGTTTATGGAAGCCTGTATATCGCCCACTGCTTCATTCTTCAGGTTACGGAACTCTGCCTGCTTGCTGTCAATGACATTCTGTGCCGCCAAACCGTTATCCTGTGCTATTTTCAGAGAGCTGTTCACTTTGCTGTAATAAGAATCCAGCAGGGTAAAGTACTCGTTATACAGGTTCTCAAAACGTTTGGTTTGCAGGATCAGGTCTTCCAGCTGGTTATTCACTTCTTTCAGGTTCGGATTTTCGCGCAGCAGCAATTCATAATCTATCCGTTTGCCTTTGGAATACTTGGTTTCCAGCTGGCCAAAGAAATCCACTACCTTTTCTTTTTTGAAGTCCAGGAAAAAATCATTCATGGTTTCTCCAATGGGTTTGTTGCCCCGCTGCGGCAGCTGGAATTTAAGCGCGCTGGCAGTGAACATCAGGTGATCATACAGGTTATCCTGCAACAGGGTCAGCTGGTCTTTGTTAAAGTTCAGGCCAAACTCAAATTTCTGGTTGGCATCATTTAATGCCGTATAGTATACTACGTATTTATTCAGCTCTTTTTCAAATTCCTGCAGCGTTTTCTGGTTAATCTGTTTATTATTCACGCTTACGCTGTGCAGGAAGTTCATTACAGAGTTGGCAATTGCCAGGGGGGGAGTGAGTGAGGTAAAGCTCTGGAAAATAGGGCTGTTGATAATGGATTTAGTGGATTCCACTATTTTGCCATTTTTTTCGCCTTTATCCGCATTGCCTTTCAGCACTATTTTTTCTACCAGTTCTACAATACGGTCGCTGAAAGAAAAGCCCAGCTCTTTACTTTCCGGGTTGTTCAACGCAGTAATGAACACGTCCAGGTTATTGGTAGTGGTACGTGATTTTAAGTCAATTATCTTTTTGTTAAGTAAGTAGTAGGTTTCACTGGCATTGATCAGGTTATTCTTAATCAGCTCGTATTTAGTCAGGTTATCTATTTCCTTTCCCTGCAATAAACCCTGAATGGCGCTGGAATTTTGCCGGTCGCTGTCTGCTACTTTCTGCAGGTCTTCAATCAGCCTCCGGATGGTGGTATCGGCTGTTCTGACATTGGTCCGCATTTCCTGTGGCTGTGTTACCGTTACCGGCACCGTATCTGCTTTCGGTTTTTCCTGGGCCCGGGCCGTCACAATGCCACTTATCATCAGTGAAAACAGGGAAACACATCTTGAAGCATTTTTCATATAAAGCAAGTTCATGCAGTGTTCGCTTTTTATTAACAATATGTTAAGAAAATATGGTGCCAAAAATAAATTCCGCTGCAAAGATAGTACGATTTTATTTGATAGGTAGGATTGCCAGGTTTCCTGTTATATTTGCAGGCCAAACGGCCACTTTTTATGCTGAATAGTAAAAAGATAATAGTGGTACTACCAGCCTATAATGCAGCATTAACGCTGGAAAAAACCTATAAGGAGATCCCATTTGACATTGTAGATGAGGTGGTGCTGGTAGATGATGCCAGCCGGGACGATACCGCGCAGGTAGGCCGGGAGCTGGGCATTCAGCATATTATCCGCCATGACCATAACAAGGGATATGGCGGTAACCAGAAGAGCTGTTATAACAAAGCCCTGGAGCTGGGCGCTGATATTGTAATTATGGTACATCCTGATTATCAATACACTCCTAAGCTAATACAGGCCATGTGCAGTATTATTGCAAACGGGGTATACCCGGTAGTGTTAGGCTCACGCATTTTAGGAAAAGGCGCCCTGAAAGGAGGTATGCCCATCTATAAATATTTTTTTAACCGGTTCCTGACCCTGGCGCAGAACATTCTTATTAATGAGAAGCTGAGCGAGTACCATACCGGTTACCGGGCTTTTTCCCGCGAAGTATTGGAAAACATCCGTTACATGGACAATGACGACGATTTTATTTTTGATAATGAAATGATATCGCAGATCTTCATGAAAGGGTATGAAATAGGGGAGGTTACCTGCCCGACCAAGTATTTTGAAGAAGCGTCCAGCATTAATTTCCGGCGTAGCAGTATCTATGGCCTGGGCGTGTTGCGGGTATCGCTGCAGCATTGCCTGCACCGCTGGGGATGGATCAGGGGGAAGATCTATTAAATAATTTTAGATTTTAGATTTACGATCTTAGATTGAATTGCAGCGGATAAGGCAAAGATCTAAGATCGTAGATCTGATAAACAGTTATAGATTTACAGTTTACGGTCTTAGATTAAATTACAGCGTACACCATACGTACAAGGCAAAATCTAAAATCGTAAATCTGAAATCGTAAATCAGATGATGGCTCACAAGTTTGAATTTGCTAAAAAATACCTGCGCTACTATTTTACCGCGGGCAACCGGCACGATGTGCATTCGCCTTTTGTGTATGCTTTGATAGAAGAAGTACTGCGCGATAAAAGTAAGCCTAACCTATTCAAGGAGGTGGAGGCCCTGCGCCGCCAGCTGCTGCAAACCAGAGAGGAGCTCACAGTTACGGACCTGGGAGCCGGCTCACTCACCGGCGCCGGTACTGTACGTAAAGTAAGCGACATTGCCCGTTATGCAGCCAAACCGCCCAAATTCGGGCAGCTGTTCTACCGCCTGGTGCAATATCTGCAACCGCAATACATGCTGGAATTAGGCACCTCCCTGGGCCTTTCCACCGCTTATATGGCCCTGGCAAAACCAGATGCGCAGGTGCTGACCATCGAAGGCTGTCCCAATATTGCCGCCCGTGCCCGTCAGAACTTTGAGCTGCTGGATATAAAGAATATACAACAGCGCACCGGTAATTTTGATGATGTGCTGCCCGCCCTGCTGAAGGAAAAGCCCCGGCTGGACTGGGTGTTTATTGACGGCAACCACCGTCAAGACCCTACCCTGGCTTATTTTGAACAGTGCCTGACCCAGGCGCACGACCAATCGCTGTTTATTTTTGACGATATTCACTGGACACCGGGCATGGAAGAAGCCTGGGCTACCATTCAGCAGCATCCCCGCGTAACGCTCACCATTGACCTGTTTTTCATTGGGCTGGTATTTTTTATGCCGGAAGTGAAGGTCAAACAACACTTCATACTGAAGTATTAATTACGGATTATCAATTACAACTGAGCAGATCATATGGAAAAGCCGTGCATTCACAGGCAAAATTTTCCCTGTGGTAAACCTATTTCGCATTTCGTAATTGATAATTCGTAAATTAAACAAAACTTTCCCCATGCGTTACCTCTTACTATTTGCGCTAACGTTTACGAATATATTTTATATGCAGGCCCAGGATGTGGATATGAGCGCGTATAGCCGCGAAAGCTTTATCAAAGATGGCGATACCCTGCAATACCGTATGCTGGAGCCTTTGCATTACGATAGTTATAAAAAATACCCGGTTATTATTTTCCTGCACGGCTCCGGGGAGCGTGGCAGGGATAATGCGGCCCAGCTGCTGCATGGCGGCGCGCTGTTCCTGAAAGATTCCCTCCGCCAGGCATTCCCGGCTATTGTAATATTCCCGCAATGCCCGCCGGATATGACCTGGGCGCCTTTCCGGCTAAAACGGGATACTTCGGGTAAGGTTAGCGGTGCAGAGTTTCCAACAGATGTGCCACAGCCCAAACCGGGCGCGCTGGTGAAAGCCCTGCTGGACAGTCTGCTGGCATCCGGTAAGGTAGATCCCAAGCGGGTGTACATTGGCGGCCTTTCTTTAGGCGGTATGGGTACATTTGATATGATAGCCCGCTACCCGGATGTATTTGCCGCTGCTTTTCCCATTTGCGGGGCTGGTAATGTAAGCACCGCAGCCAATTATGCGAAAAAAATACCCGTATGGATCTTTCATGGCGGCGCTGATCCCGTGGTACCGGTACAATTCTCCCGCGATTTTTATGCGGAGCTGCAACGCCTGCATGGAGAAGTTAAGTATACAGAATACCCTGGTGTAGGCCATAACAGCTGGGATAATGCTTTCGCAGAACCCGGATTAGTGCCCTGGTTATTCAAACATCATAAATAAATGCTTTTTTGTAAATTACGCAACGTTAGTTGTGCATAATGAACCTAGATCAAAAATGTTATGCATAATTGATCATTCGTAATTCATAATTATGAATCAAGAACAAACTCTCGATGTTCCTCCCACGTTCTATGATAAGATCCGCCGCCAGTTCTGGTACGGCAAGTGGATGTGGGCGGCTGCTGTAATCCTCTTTGTGCTTTCCTTTATTTTATGGCAATGGTTCGGCATGAACATGGTGCAGGTGCGCACCGGTGATGCCGGCAACCGTAAAGTGCTGCTGCCGGATGCTTCCGAAGTATTGCTGGATGCCAGCTCTACCTTACGTTACCGCCAGCATTTTAATGAACGGGCGCAGCGGGAAGTGTGGCTGAAAGGGGAAGCTGCTTTTTCCGTAGTACGGGAAAAGGAAGCAGATCAGCATTTACGGCCTTTTGTAGTACACACTGCTCCGCTGGACATTATAGCCACCGGCACTGAGTTTGGCGTAAAAGCCCAGCAGCAGCAGGTACGGGTTACGCTGAATAACGGGCACATTCACATTCATTTCAAAGATAAAAAGCTGCCCGACCGTTTGCTGCAGCCCGGCGAAACGCTGGAATATGACGGTGATAACGTGCAGGTGTTCCCTGCAGCCAAAAAATAAAAATCCCGGCACATTGGCCGGGACTTTTCACGCTGCACTGGATTGATTTGTTAACTATTTGTAATGGCTTTGATAGCCTTTTTTGTTGCATCTATGGTGAAATCCAGGTCCTCCTGGGTCAGCGCATTGCTTAAGAACCAGCTTTCAAAAGCAGAAGGCGGCAGGTACACGCCCCTTTCCAGCATAGCATGGAAGAAACGTTTAAATAGCTCGTTACTGGCTCCGGAAGCAGCGCTGAAATCAATAATGGGGTACTCTGCAAAATGCACGCTGAGCATAGAACCTACGTGGTTGATCTGGTGTACAATGCCCGCTGCGCCCAGGGCTTCGCGCATTCCTTTTACCAGGTAATCTTTTTTCTCTTCCAGGCGGCTGTATATCACCGGATGTTCATCCAGGATCTGCAGCACGGTATAACCGGCTATCATGGCAATGGGGTTACCACTAAGCGTACCGGCCTGGTACACTTTACCGGCAGGTGCAATATGCTGCATAATTTCCCTGCGGCCGGCAAAAGCGCCTACGGGCATGCCGCCGCCAATGATCTTGCCAAAGGTTACCAGGTCAGCCTTTATATTGAACAGCTCCTGCGCGCCGCCACGGGCCAGGCGGAAGCCGGCCATTACCTCATCAAATATCAGCAGTATGCCATTGGCATCGCACAGCTGGCGCAAACCTTCCAGGAAGCCCGGCTGTGGCAGTATACAGCCCATGTTGCCGGCTACCGGTTCTACAATAATGGCGGCTATCTGCTCCGGGTTATCTGCTATCAGCTGTTCTACAGCAGGCAGGTTGTTATAGGGCGCTGTTAAAGTATCTTCCGACACGGCCTGCGTAACGCCGGGCACGGCCTGTATGTTCAGTGTGGCCACCCCGCTGCCTGCGCTTACCAGGAATGCATCAGCATGGCCATGATAATTACCTTCAAACTTAATGAACTTGTTACGCCCGGTATAACCACGCGCCAGCCGCAGGGCCGACATGCAGGCTTCTGTACCGGAGTTCACCATACGCACCTGGTCTATATTAGGCACCATTTTCACGATCTGCTCTGCTACTTTAATTTCCAGCTCTGTAGGCGTGCCAAAAGAGGTGGAGTAAGTGGCATATTCCTGTATAGCCTTTACCACGGGCTCATAGGCATGGCCTAAGATCATGGGGCCCCAGGAGTTAATATAATCCAGGTAGCGTGCACCATCCACATCATACATATAAGCGCCTTTGGCGTGTTTCATAAAGATGGGCGTGCCGCCTACACTTTTGAACGCACGTACCGGTGAATTTACCCCGCCGGGGATCAGCTCCTGCGCCTTTTCAAATAACAGTTTACTTTGAAAATACATGGTGTTTGTTGTGAAGGGTGAAACATAGTTATGTTATGCCTGCAATAATCTTACCGCATCCTTGGCAAAATAGGTAGCAATAAGGTCAGCGCCGGCGCGTTTAATGCTGGTCAGTATTTCCAGGATGGCCTTTTCCTCATTCAGCCAGCCCATTTTAGCAGCAGCCTTTACCATGGAGTATTCGCCGCTTACATGGTAAGCACTAACGGGTACGTTTACACGATCTTTAATAGTGCGTATAATATCCAGGTAGGAGAGGGCGGGTTTTACCATCACAATATCAGCGCCTTCTTCCACATCCATCAGGGTTTCCTTGATAGCTTCTTTGGTATTGGCATAATCCATCTGGTAGGTTTTCTTATCGCCAAAGCCGGGTGCGGAATCCAGCGCATCGCGGAAGGGGCCGTAAAAGCAGGAGGCATACTTGGCGCTGTAGGCCATAATACCCACTTTGTCGAAATTATTTTCCTCCAATATATTGCGGATGGCCAGTATGCGGCCGTCCATCATATCGCTGGGCGCTATAATATCGGCGCCGGCCTGTGCGTGGCTCAGGCTCATGCGGGCCAGCACTTCTACTGTGGCATCGTTCACAATTTCCTGGCCTTTTACAATACCGTCATGTCCGTAGGAGGAGTAAGGATCCAGCGCTACATCTGTCATCACCACCATTTCCGGAACAGCGTGTTTAATGCTCCGGATGGCACGCTGCATCAGCCCTTCCGGGTTCACCGCTTCCGTGCCTAAATTATCTTTCAGCTCATCTGCACATTTAATGAACAGCAATACACTTTTAATACCCATGCTCCACAACAGTTTGGCTTCTTTCACGGTATTTTCCAGCGAGTAGCGGAAATAACCGGGCATAGAGCTGATCTCTTCCTGCACATTTTCTCCTTCTGTTATAAATAACGGGGCAATAAAATCGCTGGGCGTTAATATTGTTTCCGCTACCATGGCGCGTATAGCCGGAGAAGTTCTGAGTATTCTGTTTCTGCGTATCATAATCAGTAAATTAAATCAACTTATTTAATCATTGCACATCTGCACATTTGCATATCTGCACATCAACTAGCCCATTCCCTGGGTTTTAAATATTCCAGCAGCTCTGCTTCCTTACTGCCCGGTTCCGGATGATAGTCGTACTCCCAGCGGGCCCGGGGCGGAAGGCTCATTAAAATAGATTCTATACGCCCGTTGGTTTTTAAGCCAAACAGGGTGCCGCGGTCGTGGATCAGGTTAAACTCCACATAACGGCCGCGCCTATACTCCTGCCAGTCTTTATGCGCAGCAGTAAAAGGCAGGTCTTTTGTTTTTTTCACAATAGGCAGGTAAGCCGGTAATATAGCATTGCCATTAGCCTGTGCAAACCGGAACAGCTGTTCAGCGCTTCTGCTGGCATCTGGCCGCAGGTAATCATAAAAGATACCGCCTATGCCGCGGGCTTCGTTATTGCGGTGTTTATTGATGAAATATTCATCGCAATGTTTTTTATACTGCGGGTATAACTCTTTCCCAAAAGGATCGCAGGCATTTTTAAAGGTTTGATGAAAATGTTTGCCATCTTCCTCAAACAGGTAATAAGGTGTAAGGTCTGCGCCGCCGCCAAACCAGCAATCCTTCAGGTTCTCCTCCTTATCATACAGCTCAAAATAACGGAAGTTAGCATGTACGGTAGGCACAAAAGGGTTCAGCGGGTGTATCACCAATGAAATACCACAAGCCATAAACTGGCTGTCCTGCACGCCAAACTGCTGGGCCATTACTTCCGGCAAAGCGCCGTGCACTACAGAAGTATTTACGCCGCCTTTTTCAAACACTGCGCCATCTGCAATTACCCGCGATCTGCCGCCACCGCCGCCAGGCCGCTCCCAGCGGTCTTCCCGGAAGCTTGCTTTACCATCAATGTCTTCCAGCGCAGTACATATTTCATCCTGTAAGCCGTGAATAAATGATATGAAGGACTCTTTTATAGACATGGGTTCCAATTTAATTAAGAATTAATAATCGTGGTGCAGGTACATCAGGTGAAGGCCTGCCTTGCGATTATTAATTGTTCTTTACAGCATTCACGAACGCCTTTGCATGATCAACCGGTATATTCGGTAAAATACCATGGCCTAAGTTAGCTATATGCCGCTGCGGGCCAAAGGCTTTTAACATAGCTTTTACGGCCTTTTCAATTTCCGGGATGGGCAGCAGCAGCCTGGCAGGATCAAAGTTGCCCTGCAGGGTTACATTGTTGCCTGCAAAAGCGCGGGCCCGCTGTGGCTGTATGCTCCAGTCTATGCCCAAGCCATGTGCGCCGGTGGCTGCCATTTCTTCCAGCGCAAACCAGGCGCCTTTGGCAAACATGATCACAGGGCACACCTCTTTCAGCGCCGCCACTATCTGCCGCATATATTGCAAAGAGAATGTTTCAAAATCTTCCGGGCTCAGTAAACCACCCCAGGAATCAAACAGCTGCACCAGGTCGGCGCCGGCAGCTACCTGCTCTTTCAGGTAGGCAATGGTAGTATCAGTCAGCATTTGCAGCAGCTGGTGCGCTACTTCCGGCTGCTGGTAGCAGAAACCTTTAGCCTCATCAAATGTTTTGGAGCCTTTGCCCTGTACCATGTAACACAGCAGTGTCCAGGGGGCGCCGGCAAAACCTATCAGCGGCACGCGGCCGGCCAGGGTTTGTTTGGTAAGGCGCAGCGCATCAAATACATAATGCAGCTTATCCTTTACATCAGGCACGCATACCCGTTTCAGGTCAGCAGCGCCTTTAATGGGGGCCGGTAATAAAGGGCCTAACTTTTCTATTAACTGCACTTCCAGCCCCATGGCCTGCGGCACTACCAGTATATCTGAAAATATAATAGCGGCATCCACGCCTACCTGCTCTACAGGCATTACCGTGATCTCCGTGGCCAGCTCCGGGTTCTCGCAGCGTTCAAAAAATGAATATTTGTCGCGCAGTTTAATATAGTCCGGCAGGTAGCGGCCGGCCTGGCGCATCATCCATACGGGTGTGCGTTCTGTTTTTTCTCCGCGTAAAGCTCTCAGCAAAAGGTCATTCTTCAAAGCGCTCATTCGTTGCAGTTAAGGTTTGTTAAAATATGCTGTAGCAGCAGCCAGCAATGCATATGCACTGGGGCTTCCGCTGATAACGATCTTATTGTTGGTCACAGTCCGTAATGTTGCTGCGGTGGTTTCGCCTATGGCAAAACAAACAGTAGCTGCAGGCAGTGTATTCACCGAAAAAAAGCTCTGTACTGCGCTGGGACTAAAAAAGAAAATGCCATCATAAACAGCAGCATCCAGCTTTGCCGGTGTGGCAGCATTTTCATACACCACTAATTCATGCACGGTTATGTTGTGTTGCTGCAATATGCCGGGCAGCTCATCCCGCCGTTGTTTGCCGCAAATAAAATATACCTCTCTCACATCTCCTAATGCGGTAATGGCATTGGCCAGCGCAGTAGCATTGGCTGCAGTGGCCTTGATGGTGCATTGCGGCAGCGCTTCCTTCACTGCATCCAGGGTACCTGTTTCCAGGCAGCAAATGTTCCATAGCCGCCCCGGCACATAGTACGTATCCGGCTGGTGCAGGTAATGTTTTTCCAGTATCTCTACCGCATGTGCGCTGGTGAATACCAGGGTAATGCGCTGCTGCAATAATGGAAATATAATATCCCATACTTCCTTTGATACAATGGGATGTATTGCTGTAAACACTTCCACTGTTATATCCACACCCTCCCGGGCTGCCATTTCCAGCAGGCTTTCCGGCAAAGGCCTGGTGCATAATATGCGGGGGCGTTTATTTTGCATCTCTGATAGCGGCTACTATTTTGTCGCCGCCTTTTGCCAATATTTCTTCAGCAGCGGTTTTTCCCAGGTCAGCAGCTTGTTGTACCGGTACCTGCCGGTGGGTTTCCAGGAAGGTAAGCCCATCCAGGCTGCTGAGTTCAGCGGCAAAGTGTAAGGTATCACCTTCTATATGTGCATATGCGCTGATGGGCGTAGTACAGCCGCCCATTAAAGTGCGCAGGAAATCTCTTTCTATTTGTGTGCAAAGCGCGGTTACAGTATGGTGTAAGGGGGCGCAGGCCTCCCGGCAAAAAGTATCATCTTCCCGGCACACTACTACCACTGCGCCTTGTGCAGGTGCGGGCAGCATCCAGTCCAGCTCAATGGACTGTGCCGGGCGTAAATGAATACGCTCTAAACCGGCGGCGGCAAAAATAGCGGCATCCCAGTTCTCGTCTGCCAGCTTTTTCAAACGCGTGTTTACATTACCGCGCAGGTTATGGATCTGGTGCTGCGGAAACCGCCGCTGCCACTGGGCTTTACGCCGCAGGCTGCTGGTAGCCACATTGGCTGTATAACCGGGCTGTTCCAGGAAAGCCGTATCCTGCTTATATACCAGCAGGTCCTTTACAGGGCCTCTTTCCAGTACGGCGGCTTGTATAATATTTTTTGGCAGCTGGGTGGGAACGTCTTTCAGGGAGTGCACTGCAATGTCTATACGGTTGTTCAGCAGGGCAATATCCAGTGTTTTGGTGAAAATACCCTGTACGCCTATTTCATACAGAGGGGTAACCAGGTCAATATCACCTTCGCTTTTTATGGGCACCAGCGTGGTGGCAAACCCCTGTGCTGCTAACAGATCCTTTACCAAATTAGCCTGCCACAGGGCAAGCTGACTTTCCCGTGTACCTATCCGTATTTCTTTTTGCATGAATTGTATTAATCCTGTTTTATGCCGGTCTCGAAAATGTCGTTGATCATGGAGATATACAGGTCGCCTTTTTCGGTTTCCTTGCGTACTTTACCTGCCATCAGGTTGATCATTTTTTGTATAATGCGTGAAGATACTTCTTCTACATCTTCCAGGTCATACTGGGCGCCGTTCTTCTGCTGCTGTATTTCGCGCGTATGTATTTCATGCAGCTTATCTTTTACTGCTTTTAATACCACGGCATGCTTGCGCATTTTATACCAGTACAGGAACTCGGCCATATGCTCTTCTATGATCTCCTGTGCGCGGGGCACTTCTTTCTGGCGCATCTGCAGGGTTTCATCCTGTACCCTGGATAATTCATCCACATTTACCAGCTCTATATGGGAAAGCCCGCCCACAGCAGGTTCCACGTTAAAGGGAATAGAGAGGTCTATGACCAGCTTAGGCGTAGCAGCCTGTAAATGGGATGCCAGCACTGTAGGATGCGGTGCATTGGAGGCTACCAGTATTACATCGGCCTGTTGAAGTACCGGCACCATTTCTTCGTATGGTGCAAACTTTAAACCGTGCACACAGGCAAAGTCTTCGGCTACAGTGGCCGTGCGGTTAATGAGGGTAATATCCTGTGTGCCCAGGTAGCTGATCATGTTCTTGCAGGTGTTACGGCCTATTTTGCCTACACCTACCAGTACGATCTTTTTATTTTGTATATCCGGCACCTTTTTTTCCAGTAAGCGTATGGTGGCAAATGCCACGGATACTGTGCCAGCGCTCAGTCCTGTTTCGTTCTTAATTAATTTGGATACCTGTAAAACACTATTCACCAGCCTTTCGGAGAACCCGCCCAAACAGCCATGGTTCTTGGCAAAGCGGGAGGCCGTACGGATCTGCCCTACAATTTCATAGTCGCCCAGTATTTGTGAATCCAGGCCGGTGCTTACCTGGTACAGGTGTTTTACCGCATCTTCACCGGAACGTATATAAGCCAGTTGTGCAAACAGGTTACAATCGCCGTTGGTTACCTTGCATACAAGGTCCATCAGCTGTTGTGCATCGGGTGCAAACCCGTATATTTCTGTTCTGTTACAAGTGGAGAGTACAAAGAGATCATCCAGTTGCGCAGCTTTCGCATGCTCCAGGAGGCTCAGGTATTGCGCCTGGTTAATGGCGAACAAACCCCTGATAGCAGCATCTGTTTTTTTGTAATTGATCCCAATACTATGAAAATTGGTAATATCTTTTGAATACGCAATCTGCATTTTAATATATAAGCTTCCGGCTGCAAAAATACTGGCAAGTGCAGTAACAAAAGGCATGTAGCTGGTCATTAGTGTGTCATTTCTCCTCATGGTACTAAGGCTTCTTAAAAAATGATTTTTATCAGCTTTATTGCGCCTGTATTCTAACAATTGTATGACATTTCATTGTTTATTCGCATGATAGAACCGTTACTTTTGCAACAATTTCTGATAAATGGAAGCAAGATCTGATGTAGGCGTAGTGCTTATGAACCTGGGATCGCCTGATTCTACTTCGGTTCCCGATGTACAGCGTTACCTGAACGAATTCCTGATGGATAAACGGGTAATAGATTATCCTTATCTATTCCGCTGGCTGCTGGTTACACGCATCATTGTGCCGCGGCGTGCGCCTAAGTCGGCAGAGGCTTACCGTTCCATCTGGTGGGAAGAAGGTTCTCCATTGATCGTATTAACCAAACAACTGCAAAAGGCTGTGCAGCATGATCTGCAGATGCCTGTAGAAATAGCCATGCGTTATGGCACGCCCTCGCCCGCAGCTGCATATGATAAATTACTGAAAGAAAATCCGCAGCTGAAAGAGGTGGTCCTGCTGCCTTTGTACCCGCATTATGCCATGTCGTCTTACGAAACGGCTGCGGAATACGCCAAAGAGGTGTATAAAAAGAAAAAATACCCGTTCAAGCTTACCGTTATACCGCCTTACTTTGATGAACCTGATTATATTAACGCAGTAGCGGAAAGCATGCGGCCCTACCTGCAGCAGGATTATGATCATGTGCTGTTCAGCTACCATGGTGTACCGGTACGGCATATACGAAAAGGCGATATAACAGGCAAACATTGTCTGCAGGTAGATGATTGCTGCCATGTGCAATCACCGGCCCATGAGTTT
Source organism: Chitinophaga sp. GbtcB8 (assembly GCF_019091455.1). GTDB lineage: Bacteria > Bacteroidota > Bacteroidia > Chitinophagales > Chitinophagaceae > Chitinophaga. Next base: position 11,420 of record NZ_JAGXJN010000001.1, on the reverse strand, counting down.
TGTTACCGCCACCAGGTGAAAAATACTTCAGAGCTGGTAGCAGCCAAACTGGGGTTGCCGGCTGATAAATGGAGCGTATCCTTCCAATCGCGCCTGGGCCGGGAAGAATGGCTGCAGCCCTATACAGCAGCGCGTTTGGAAGAGCTGCCCAAAGAAGGTAAAAAGAAGCTGCTGGTGGTATGCCCTGCTTTTGTATCTGACTGCCTGGAAAAGCTGGAAGAGATTGCCGTGGAAGGTAAACATTCCTTTATCAGCAATGGGGGAGATAGCTTTACCATGATCCCCTGCCTGAATGTGCATCCGCTGTGGGTACAGGCTGTAGCTAAGTTAGTTGGCAGTTAGCTGTTAGCAGTTGGGGAGTAGATCGTATTGAAATTTTTACGTGCCTGGAATTATAGCAGGTAGTTACAGTAGCATCAGGCATCGTCCTCAGACTGCCTACTGGCGGCTGCCAGCTTAAAAAACCTTCCTCATGAACAACACCATCCTTATCGCCGGCGCCGGTTTAACCGGTTTAACCATTGCCTACGAACTGCAGAAACGTAACCTTCCTTATCTGTTACTGGAAGCAGGTAATACGCCCGGTGGCGTGATCCGCACTTTTAAAAAGGATGGTTTTACGCTGGATGCCGGTCCTAATTCTATTGGCGCCACACCGGCTACCATGGCCTTTCTCAAAGAGATCGGGCTGGAAGCTGAGGTGCTGGAAGCGGCTGCGGTTAGTAAGAACCGTTTTTTGGTGCGTGATGGGGCTTTACACCCGGTATCTCCCAATCCTGTAAAAATATTATCGTCTAAATACATTAGTGGCAGGGCTAAATGGCGGCTGTTCACCGAACGTTTCAGGAAGCCGCAACCGGCCACTGGTGAGGAAACCGTGGCCAGCTTTGTACAGCGCCGTTTTAATAAAGAGATCAGCGATTATTTGTTTGATCCCATCCTGTCCGGTATTTACGCTGGAGACCCTGCGCGTTTATCTGTGCAGGAAGTATTGCCCTTTTTACCCAAATGGGAGCAGGAGTATGGCAGCGTAACCAAGGGCCTCTTTAAGAACAAAGGTATGATGGGCGGCCGCAAAATTATTGCCTTTAAGGGTGGGAACGAAGTGCTGACGGATCGTTTGCAGCAATTATTGAACACCCCGGTGCGTTACAACAGCCGTATAACCGGCATTACGGCTGCCGCGGAAGGTTATACCGTACAATATAACAGTAACGGGCAAACGGAAACGGTACAGGCAGGCCGTGTGATCTTTGCTACACCTTCTTATGCCACGGCACCGGTTATAGAGGGCCTGGATGCTGCTGCCGCACATTTACTGCAGCAGCTGTATTACCCCCGCATGGGTGTGCTGCATGTTGGTTTTGAGCGGGCGGCCGTACAGCAGCTGCCTGAAGGTTTTGGCTTTTTGGTGCCGCATGCTGCGCAGCTGCATTTCCTGGGAGCTATCTGTAATTCAGCTATCTTTCCCTCCCGTGTACCGGATGATAAAGTATTACTGACTGTTTTTACCGGCGGCGTACAGCAGGAGCATTTTTTTGATGAAATGAATGAAACCGCGCTGCAGCAAACCATTGTGAGCGAGCTCACGGCTTTGCTGGGAATAACCCAGGCCCCTGTGCTGCAGGAATTCACCCGCTGGGATAAAGCTATTCCACAGCTGAATGTAGGCCACCGGCAGCTGCGCATGGCGGTGCAGGCTTTTGAACAGCAATATCCCGGCATACATATCAGCGGCAATTACATTAGCGGCGTAGCAGTACCGGCAATTATTCAGCAGGCGGGCGTGTTAGCAGAGAAAATGGTGTAATGGAAAGAATGTAAAATCTTAAATGTAAAATCATAAATGTAAAAGGGAAATGCAGCGATACCTAGGCAGGTTCCGGTCGCGGCATTTCCCTTTTACATTTTATATTTAGAATTTTGCATTTTACATTCTTTGTGCACGATCACTGCAGCCTGCGGTTGGCCGGCAACAGCCACCAGGAAAACATAGCCACAGCTGCAAATATAAGGGGCGCAATAAAATGGTCTATGCCATCGCCAATGGCTATATGGGAAGCCACTGCTCCTGTAAGGTTAAACACAATTCCCGCGTACGCCCATTCTTTCAATAACTGAAAACGCGGCACGATCAGCGTTATACCAGACAGTATTTTCCAGATACCCAGGATGGTGAGGAAATACAGGGGATACCCCAAATGATACACAGTGCCTTCTACAGTACCCCATAAATGCAACATTTCCCCTGCACCACCCGACAACAGCACAAATCCAAGGATCACAATGGTAGCCCAATATGAGATGGACTTCCATTTTGCCGGTTGCGCAGCAGGAGCGGCAGCAACAGGCATTATACAGCGGGAGGCCGGCCGTAAGAACCAGGAGGCAACCGTCAGCGAGCCGAAAATAGCCGGCCAGATGCTTCCCTTAACATCACCCACTGCCAGATGTGAGACAAAGGCGCTGGAGAAAATGAAAAATGTGCCTGCATACGCCCATTCCTTCAGGCGGGGAGTGCCTGGTATCAACAAAACCACGGCTCCGGGCAGCTTCCATAACCCGATAATAAGCAGTATATAGGCAGGGTAGCCCAGCTGCGTCATCACCTCCCGTACATAGGGTATTTGCCGCAGGTCCCAGGTAGAGCCATAGGCCAGCTCAAAGGCCAGGAAACCGGTAACAAGCCAGTAGGCAATGGTACGTACGCGGTACGCAGTGGCTGATTGTTGATATTTAATAGCGTTGTCCATGGTGGTATAAGTTTGTGGTTCATTACAATAATGACCGGGCAAACCGGAATTGGACAGATCCGGGGAAATTTTTTCCGGGGAAATAAGTATGGGTATCCAGGTTACCACTCCCTGTTTGTGCATGCGCCCTGGCAGCTACAGTGCAAGTGTTATTCAATTGCCGTGCTCTTTAGGCCTGCCAGCGCTAACTGCTAACGGCTAACAGCTAATAGCTAATGGCTTACGCTGCTTTCCAACTTTCTTTTCCATTCCTGCTGTTTTTTCTTTAAATTTCATCAATAAATTTTCACAGATGATTGCAGGTGTCCTCAAAGAAAAAACAGGCGAACAACGTGTTTCTTTAGTACCGGAAGTCGTAAAGCAACTAAGCCAGCAATCTGTTACTGTGTGGGTGGAGCCCAATGCCGGCGCCCTGGCCTTTCACCCCGATGATGCCTATACGCAGGCCGGCGCCATCATTAAACCGGCAGCTGAAATTGTACAGCAGGCCAACCTTATCCTCAGCATTCAACTACCGGAACCGGCTATATGGGAAAACATGCAGCCCGGTAAAATACTGGCCGGTGTGTACCAGCCTCTTTATAATACCCGGCAAATGCAGCAGGCAGCTGACCGCCAGCTCACACTTTTCAGCCTGGATAGCATTCCCCGTACCACCCGTGCCCAAAGTATGGATGTATTAAGCTCCCAGGCTAACATTGCCGGTTATAAGGCGGTGTTGCTGGCAGCGTATACCTATAGCCGTTATTTCCCTATGTTCATGACTGCCGCAGGCAGCATTGCCCCCGCCAAAGTATTGATCTTAGGCGCCGGGGTAGCGGGTTTGCAGGCCATTGCCACAGCTCGCCGTTTAGGCGCGGTAGTAGAGGTGTTTGATACCCGCCCTGCTGTGAAGGAAGAGGTAATGAGCTTAGGCGCCCGCTTTATTGAAGTGGAAGGTGCGGCAGATGCATCGGCCGCCGGCGGGTATGCTGTAGAGCAAACGGATGCGTATAAACGTAAACAGGAGGAAAGAATAGCCGCCAGCATTGCCAAGGCGGATATTGTGATCACCACGGCGCAAATACCCGGCAAAACGGCGCCACAGCTTATTTCACAGGAAATGCTGAACACCATGCGGCCCGGCGCAGTGATCGTAGACCTGGCAGCCGCTACCGGCGGCAATACGGCGCTTACAAAAAACGACAGCACCATCCTGCATAACGGCGTTACCATTATCGGTAACTCTAACCTGGCTGCTGTTATGCCGGCAGATGCCAGCAAACTGTATGCCCGCAACCTGTTCAACTTTTTACAGCTCATTATCCGCAATGGCCAGGCCGTGCCGGATTTTGAAGATGATATTGTGCAGGGCGCCTGTATCACGCATAATGGTGTTATTACCAATGAAAGAGTAAAAGCGCTGTGCGGATTGAAAGAGGAAGTATAAAGTAAAAATTAAAAAACCGCATTCCATGTCATTCATTCACCAACATATTGAGCTCATCTACATCGTTATTCTGTCCATTTTCCTGGGTATAGAAGTAATATCCCGTGTACCTGCAGTACTGCATACACCGCTCATGAGCGGCGCCAATGCCATTCATGGGGTAGTGATCATAGGCGCTATTATTGTTATGGGGCAGGCAGAAGCAGATAATTACATTGCACTGATACTGGGTTTCCTTTCCGTAATACTGGGTACATTAAACGTGGTGGGCGGTTTTGTGGTTACGGACCGGATGCTGGAAATGTTTAAATCCAAAAAATAGAGTATGTCCTTCAGCGTGTTATCCATCATTTACCTGCTTGGCTCTGTTACATTTATTATTGGTTTAAAAATGCTCAGCCATCCGGCTACTGCCCGCAAAGGCAACCTGATAGCGGCCGGCGGCATGACGCTGGCTATCCTGGGCACCATCTTCCTGTATGAGCACAACGGAGAGCGATTGCATAATTATGGATGGATCTTCACAGGGTTGATCATTGGCGGCGTAATAGGCGTGCTGGCTGCAAAAAAGGTGAAAATGACCGCCATGCCGGAAATGGTAAGCCTGTTCAACGGTACCGGCGGGGCCTGCGCGGCATTGATCTCTGCAATAGAGTTCCGGCATTTAAGTGAGAATGTGGTAACAACCGGAGAGCTGCTGACCATTTTACTGGGTTTAATGATAGGCGCTGTTTCCTTTGCCGGCAGCATGATTGCCTGGGGAAAGCTGAACGGGCGTATCAAAGATTTTGCATTTAAGGGGCAGCATATTGTGAACCAGGTAGTGCTGGCCGTAATGGTCATTTGCGCTGTATGGCTGCTTTTGAGTAATGACGGATTGCAGGTGCACCACCACATTTTATTTTACATTGTATTAGTGTTAGCATTGTTATACGGAGTATTGTTTGTGATGCCCATTGGCGGTGCAGATATGCCGGTGGTAATTTCCCTGCTGAACTCTTTTACCGGCGTAGCTGCAGCTTGCGGAGGTTTTTTATATAACAACCAGGTAATGCTTACCGGTGGTATCCTGGTAGGTTCTGCAGGTACCATCCTTACTATTTTAATGTGTAAGGCTATGAACCGCTCCCTGAAAAATGTGCTCATTGGCTCGTTTGGAGGCGCCAAAGCCGGTGTGGCTAAGGAGCAGGGATTATACAAAGCTATTTCTTTGTCAGATGCGGCAGTGGTGCTGGCATATGCACAAAAAGTGATGATCGTGCCAGGATATGGGCTGGCCGTAGCGCAGGCCCAGCATGCCTGTCATGAGCTGGAAAAACAGCTGGAAGAAAAAGGGGTAAGCGTGCTGTATGCTATTCACCCGGTGGCAGGCCGTATGCCGGGGCATATGAACGTGCTGCTGGCAGAAGCAGATGTATCGTACGATAAGCTCCTGGAAATGGAGCAGGCCAACGCCTCCCTGCCTACTACAGATGTAGTGTTGGTTTTAGGTGCTAATGATGTGGTGAACCCCGCAGCTAAACACGACCCCGACAGCCCTATATACGGTATGCCCATCCTGGAAGTGGAAACCGCCAAAATGGTGATCGTAAATAAGCGTAGCATGAAACCCGGTTACGCTGGTATTGAGAACGATCTTTTCTTTCAACCCAAAACCTCTATGCTGTTCGGGGATGCCAAGCAGGTATTACAACAGCTGATCGCGGAGATCAAACAGGTTTAATTAATAATTGAATAATTAATAATCGCAGGGCTGTTGTTACGCGCAGTACCGGCACTATGTCTATTGATTTTTAATTATTCATTATTAATTATTTTTGCGAAAAGAATTTCTAGTGTCTACATATTTACCTCCTGCGCTGTTAGCCGGTTTGCGGGGGCTTCCGGGTTATAACGAGGAAGCATTTTTACAGATGCATGCAAGCGGAGAGCGGGTTACTTCCCTGCGTTTGAACCCGGCTAAAGTGCACAATGCTGCTGCAGCAGCACAGGTATTACAGTCGCTCAGCGCTGCGCCGGTAAGCCCGGTGCCCTGGTCGCAGTACGGTTATTACCTGCCGCAACGTCCATCCTTTACGCTCGATCCTTTTTTTCACGCCGGCGCATACTACGTGCAGGAAGCCTCGTCTATGTTCCTGGAATATGCCATCCGCCAAACCTGCGATCTGTCGCAGCCTTTGAAGGTACTGGACCTCTGCGCTGCACCGGGTGGTAAAAGCACGCTGCTGCAGGCTTTACTTTCTGCAGATAGTTTGCTGGTGGCCAATGAAGTGATCCGCGCCCGTGCCGGTTTGCTGGCAGATAATATTAGCCGCTGGGGTGCGCAGAATGTGGTGGTTACGAACAATGATCCGCGGGATATGGGCCGCCTGCCCGGCTTTTTTGATGTGCTGGTGGTAGATGCGCCCTGTTCAGGCTCCGGTTTGTTCCGCCGCGATCCCGAAGCAGTGGAGGAATGGTCGCCGGAAAATGTAACGCTTTGCAGCCAGCGCCAGCAGCGTATCCTGGCTGATGCGTGGCCTGCGCTGAAAGAGAATGGCGTGCTCATTTACTCCACCTGTTCTTACTCTAAAGAAGAAGATGAAGTTATCCTGGACTGGTTATCAACAGAGCTGGAAGCTGAAAATATACCCTTGCAGGTGCCGGCAGGCTGGCATATTGTAACCACCAGGTCGGATAAACGAAATTGTGAAGGTTACCGTTTTTACCCGGACCAGGTAATGGGCGAAGGTTTTTTTATTGCCTGTTTCCGCAAGACCAGCGCAGATCCGGTGGCTTCCCGCAAACTAAAAGACAGCCTGCCAGCGTTATCTAAAAAAGAGCAGGATAAAGTATTCCCCTGGTTGAATACCACGGCAGAAATGTTCTTAATGGAGCATCAGGGCGATGCGATTATTTTGCCCGCCAGCCTGGCGCCCGCAGTGGCCGTATTGCAACAACAGTTATATTTGCGGAAAGCCGGCGTAAAAGCCGGGCAGTTGACTGCGAAAGAATTGGTACCGGACCACCAGTTAGCCATGAGCACTTTACTGGCTGCCAACATACCGCAGGTAGCGCTGAATAAAGTACAAGCCTTACAATACCTGCGTAAGGAAGATCCGGCAGTACCCACTGATGTAAAGGGCTGGGCGCTGATGGTATATGAGCAAATGCCCCTGGGATGGGCCAAGATATTGCCTAACCGCATCAACAATTATTATCCTAAAGAACTCCGTATTTTAAAAGAGATTTGAGGTTTTCACACCGGCGGAGAATCAAAATTTATCAATTTTAACGCATATATTCGTTGCCGGAAAATGCGTTTAGCATTATAAAAAGAGTCAGTATGGTCAGATCATTGTTGATTATCATGGGAATTATGTTAGGTGCAGCAGGTGTACAGGCACAGGACATATTAGAGGTACAGGGCACTGCTCCTGATCTGTATTTAATGCACACTGTAACAAAAGGAGAGACCTTCTATAGCCTGTCACGCGCCTACAGCGTGCCCCCCAAAGAAATTGCCGCACAGAACAATCTTAATTTTGATGGTGGATTACAGCTGGGTCAAAGCGTAAAGATCCCGCTGAACAAAGGCAACTTTGTACAAAGCGGTGAAGCAGCCGGCCACCCGGTATATCATAAAGTACTGGAAAAAGAAACCCTGTACCGCATCAGCGTTAATTATAATAAAGTGTCGCTGGATAACGTCCGCCACTGGAATAATCTGACGGGCGATGGTGTACAGAAAGACAGTTATCTGATAGTAGGATATGTGAAAGGTACTGTCAATGGCGCCGTGATCGCATCTCATACACCTGCTGCAGCACCGCCGTCTACTACTCCTGCTGCTACACCTGCCAGCCCTGCACCTGCACCGCCGGTAACAGAAACCACTACTGTTGTAAAGAACGATCCTGCTCCGGCTCCCGTACTAACACCGGCTCCCCCGGTAGTTACGCCTGCGCCGCCGGTAAGCAGCAATACTACAGAAAGCGATAACAATAGTGCCAGCGAAACGCATGCATCGGCGCCTGCGCCAGTTCCCGCTCCCGCAGCCAGCACGCCGCCGCCAGCGCCATCCGGTTCCAGCTTTGAGCAGATCTATTCGCAGCAAACTTCCGGTAAAAAGCCAACCACTGAAAAAGGCCCTGGCTCCTGGTTTAAGAGCAATGCCGGTGCAGGTAAGTATTATGCCCTGCATAACTCCGCTTCCCGTGGCACCATTATAAAAGTTACCAACCCGCTGAATGGTAAATCCATTTATGCCAAAGTGCTGGAAGCCATCCCGCAAATGAAGCAGAACGCCGGTTTGATCATCAAGCTAAGTGATTCTGCCATTGAAGCCCTGGGCACTAATGAAACGAAGTTCTATTGTGAGCTGAGTTACGAGAATTAATAATCACAGATCATAAAAGAAAGGCTGCTCAAAGTAATGAGCAGCCTTTCTTTTTTTATGTACCTGATTATTAATTACCAAGCCGGAACCCTCGCAGGAAAGCCTCAATCTCCATCTTCTTTTTTCCTTCCAGCTGTATTTCCTGTAATACCAGGTAACCATCACTGGCGGCTATTTTCAGGTAAGATCTGTTATCTGTTAACGGCTCGCCGGGTGCTACGGCAGGGGTAGCATGTTCTTTAGAGGCTTTAAATATTTTCAGCTGTTTATCCTGCAGGGTGGTCCACGCAGTGGGGTAGGGGCTCAGGCCCCGCACCAGGTTATAGATCTTGTCAATAGGCTGCTGCCAGTTAATACGCCCGTCTTCTTTAAATATCTTGGGAGCATGTTTTATCTTTTCCGGGTCCAGCGCGGGCTGCGGCTGCTCTTCAGCGGTACCGGCTGCAATGGCTGCTACGGTTTTTAAAAGTACCTGTGCGCCGGTCTGCATCAGGTCATCATGCAGCTCACCGGCTGTTTCATCATCGCTAATGGGCACCTGTGCGCTGAACAGCACATTACCCGTATCAATAGCATGCTGCAGTTTAAAGGTAGTAACGCCGGATACCTTTTCGCCGTTAATAATAGCCCAGTTAATAGGCGCAGCGCCCCGGTAGTCAGGTAACAGGGACGCATGTACGTTAATAGTACCCAGGGGCGGCATATTCCATACTACTTCCGGCAGCATGCGGAAAGCCACTACCACCTGCAGATGCGCCTTTAAGGCGGTTAATTCTTCCAGGAATTCCGGGTTCTTCAGCTTCTCCGGTTGTAATATTTTTAGTCCTTTCGTTACTGCATATTTCTTTACGGCGCTTTCCTGCAGCTGTAAGCCACGCCCAGCGGGTTTATCCGGCGCCGTGATCACTCCAACAATCTGGTAGCCTTCCTGTACCAATATATCCAGTGATGCCACTGCAAAATCAGGTGTACCCATAAACACAATGCGCAGGTCTTGTTTCTCGATCATCTTTTATAATAAATAATTAAAAATTTATAATTACAAGTAGCCTTATAACATTATGTTACGCTACGATACTGCCTCATATTAACCATACAGGCATATGGCAGGCGGGCCTGGGTGAACATGGCTGCCAGCCCGGCAGTATCAGTCATGTTATCAGCACCAATGCATAACAGGCGTGTAAAAATACGGATTGCTCAGCTTGTGCGCCATGATCTTTTTTCCTTACCTTGCAGCAGACATCATCTGTTAACACTTAATTATTATTCGTTATGCAAACAGTTAAAAACGGGGATACGGTACGTGTACATTATCATGGTACTTTAATCAACGGTACTACGTTTGATTCTTCTGAAGGAAGAGACCCGCTGGAGTTTAAAGTAGGTGCCGGCATGGTGATCAAAGGCTTTGATAGTGGCGTACTCGAGATGCAGGTAGGCGACAAAAAAAGGTTGGAAATCCCTGTGGATCAGGCTTATGGCCCCAAGAACGATGAGCTGATCATGGATTTTCCTAAAGCTAATATACCGCCCGACCTGAAACCGGAAATAGGTATGGAGCTGCAAATGAGCAATGCACAGGGCCAGGTATTCCCGGTAAAAGTAGCCAGTGTAAGCACTGAATTTGTTACACTGGATGCCAACCATCCGCTGGCTGGTGAAGATCTGATCTTTGAAATAGAGCTTGTAGAAATAAAATAGTTAATCACGAATTGAGTAGTGTATAAAAAAAAGTCCTGCGTCTTAGATGCAGGACTTTTTTTTATCACTCCGGCGGCAGCACAATCGCTGTTGGCCGCTTTTGATCATCGATCGCCACAAAGGCAAAAGTGCCTTCAATGGCCTTCTCCCGGTGATTGGAATACATCTGCTCCACATATACAGTTACCCGCACCTGCAGGCTGGTTTTACCTACATGCATTACTTCCCCGATCAATTCTATAATAGTGCCATGCGGAATAGGTTTCTTAAAATCTATACGGTCGCTGGATACGGTTACTACCCGCATACGGGAAAAACGGGTAGCTGTAATAAAAGCTACTTCATCCATTAACTGCATGGCGGTACCGCCAAACATAGTATCATAATGGTTTACCGTATTCGGGAAAACAGCTTTATAAATACGGGTAACGGAACGGGCAATCTGTGCTTCGTATGACATTCGTTTATCGCTTTCCAAATAAGTTGAAAATATTATGTAACCGCTGTTTGAATTTTTCTTGTTTGTAGCTGGATTTCATGGCCTGCAAACAGGAAGCGCACAGGCATCCGGAAAAACGTTCTGCAATGTACTGGCGCTCATCTTCCGTAAGCGGTACATCCTGGCACTGGCAGCGCAGAATAGTACCTACACGGCACTCAAAAGTAGTTTTACAGCTGGGACAGGTAACGGTTTCGTGACAGGCCATAGTCTTAATATGCGAATGTGCAAATATGCAGATGTGCAAATGTGTTGAACACGAAAATTAGTAGAATAAATGTAATGAATTTATTACAATCCTTACATTACCATCATCATCTATTCGCTTCAATCCATCTGCACATTTGCATATCTGCACACCTGCACATCATCATCATACCGGTACTGCTGCACGCATATTCTGCGCAGCTGCCACCATGTTACGCAGCGCCTGCTCGGTTTCCGGCCACTTGCGGGTTTTCAGGCCCCAGTCCGGGTTTACCCAGATGTTGCGCGCCGGCAATAACTGCACGGCTTTTTCCAGCAGCTCCGTCATTTCATGAATGCTTGGTACGCGTGGTGAGTGAATATCATATACGCCAGGCCCTATCTCATTCGGATACCGGAAAGCTGAAAATGCTTCCAGCAGCTCCATTTGTGAGCGGGAGGTTTCTATGG